>CBDHHF010000032.1:0-431433 GCA_965263205.1 Rhodothermales bacterium | reverse complement strand
CCGGCCTCGGCGGCGACCGTGAAAATGTTGATCGAGCAGAGATTCGCGAGCGCCTGCGCCGGCCGTATTGGGATTGCACGCTCCAGATTCGCAATGCCTTCAAGCTCGGAGCTTCCATTGAAGAAGTTGCAGATATCACGAGCATCGATCACTGGTTCTTAAGCCAGATCAATGGCCTCGTTCAGATCGAGAATGCGATCAACGAAAAAGAGCTAAAGGAAATCGACCGGGAGTTTATGCTGGAGATCAAACAGCATGGCTTTTCAGATATCCAGATTGCATTTTTGGCCAAAGACGATGTCACGGAGGATGACGTGCGCGCTTATCGGAAGTCGCTTGACGTAATTCCGTCTTTCCAGGTAGTCGATACGTGTGCCGGTGAGTTTCCAGCGCAAACCCCGTATTTCTACTCGACCTACGAGACGTTTAACGAAAGCGTGGTTTCTGATCGAGAGAAGGTGATTATCCTGGGGAGCGGACCAAACAGAATTGGGCAAGGAGTGGAGTTCGACTATTCCTGCGTCCACGGCGTGCTCGGGTCCAAAGAAATGGGCTATGAAGCCATCATGATCAACTGCAACCCGGAAACGGTGTCGACAGACTTCGATATCGCGGACAAGCTGTACTTCGAGCCTGTATTCTGGGAACGCGTTTACGACATTATCGAGCATGAAGGTGATAAGCTGAAAGGCGTGATCGTGCAGTTTGGCGGGCAAACGGCTCTCAAGCTTGCCGGCAAGCTATACGAGAAAGGCATCCCCATCCTCGGTACAGATTACAAGATGATGGACCTTGCTGAAGATCGCGGCAAGGTTCTCGAAAATCCTGAAAGAGCTCGAAATGCCGTTCCCGCCGTATGGTATGGCGACCACAATTCCTGAGGCCATCGAAAGTGCTGAGCGCATCGGGTATCCTATCCTTGTGCGTCCGAGTTACGTGCTTGGTGGACAGGGCATGCGGATTGCAATCAACAAGGATGAAGTTGACGAATACGTGCGCCGTATTTGGAAGCTGCTTCCGGAAAACCAGATTCTGCTCGACCTGTTTTTAGAAAATGGGGTCGAAATTGATGCGGATGCGCTCCGTGATGGTGATGAAGTCTGGATCACGGGCATCATGCAGCATATCGAGCCGGCTGGTGTACACTCGGGCGACTCCACAGCGGTACTCCCACCGTTTGATTTGTCGGATACCGTCATCAAAACAATCGAGACCTATGTCAAGGAGATTGCCAATCGTCTCGACGTGATAGGATTGATCAACGTGCAACTTGTTGTGAAAGACGAAGTGGTGTATGTGATCGAGGCTAACCCGCGTGCATCGCGCACCATTCCGTTTGTTGCAAAGGCCACGGGTATTGCAATATCCAACATTGCAACGCGCGTAATGCTTGGCGACAAACTGGCTGACCTGCGCAAAGAGGGCTTGCTGGAATCGACCTTGACAGGATATGCCATCAAGGAGCCTGTGTTCTCCTGGGAGAAATTCCCGGAAGTGCCCAAAGAATTGGGTCCAGAAATGCGGAGCACAGGGGAAGCGATTGCTTTTGTTGATAAGTTGACAGACAAACACTTCCAGCAACCTTACGAAATGCGCAATCTGTACCTGTCGCGATAAAAAGTCTGGTTAGAAAACCGTACGCCCGTTATACCTCGCGTGTGACGGGCGTATACTGTGATCGCTCTACTGTCTTTAGCAGGAATTTACTGGAAAACTTGCCATTGTTGTACTTTTTGCAGCATTTCCCGCAGGCATAGAGTTTTCTGCTTCTGCGGAAAATCGGCGTTGCGTGACCACATTTGGGGCAGTAGCGGATATACTTGCTTGGAGGTTGCTTAACTTGTGCGGTCGTGTAACAACGCTCAGGTTGGGCACCGACGCGCCGGCACGCTTCTTTCCACTTCGGCCCGTGGCCGGCGGCCTGGCCGGCAAGTGCGTGTGCAATTTCATGCAGCACGGTATCCATACACTGGGCAAGGGTATTGATCTTGGCCAGGTGGATCGAAAGGGTAATCTGTTTGCGACCGTAGTCGCAGCTTCCAAATCTTCTCCTCGCTCGGTCCCATCTGAAGGTCCAGCCAGCTTCTGCCAGTTCATAACGAACCAGCGCCTCTTTTGCTAATTGCTCGATTTGCTCCGTATGCTCCATACGTCTGGAAGAACGATTGCTTTTTGCTCCGCGGATAGTGAAAGACCAACACACCGTTGGTCGTTGCCAGTATGGCAATTGGGGTTCGTGTAAAATAAGATGCGCCCTTCACAATCACTAGCCGCCACTACAGGCTCAATCGTAACGTCAGGCTTGGAATTCTTGGGTATAAATACCTGTTGTCTTTCTCCAATTGCCCATCTGCAAACAATAAGCGCCAGTCAGCTACGTTTTTGCGATCAAATGCGTTTAATACGTCAAACTTGATTTGCAAGTTACTGTCTCGTACTTCGACGTTGTATGCCAGGCCGAGGTCAACTTGATATATAGCGGGTAATACGTGATCATCTGGTTTGCCAAAATCAAATGGTGGCTGTAGTTGTGTGCTGGTCCTGTGGCCAAAGTAATCGTAATACGCCTGCCTGAATCCCCATGTGCGTCCCCAAACGCCTGTGAACCGTCCAGAAAAGATGAACGCCGGCGAGACATTTGCCTGAAGGACCAGGTTGACACGGTGGGGCTCATTCCATGGTACACTCGTCCATTCGTTGTTGAAGAGTTCTGACGCCTTGCGTCTAATGTGGCTGAAATCGTATGTCAGTTGTGAATAGAGTGGACCCTGAAACCACTCAACGGAGAACGTTCCTCCGACGTTGATACTTTGCGCTTCCGGAATGAATTCCTCTGGTGCGAGATCTTCATTTGGGAGGAGTATCCGGACTTCTGCATTGTTCGTTGGACTTGGTATGTAATTAACCGTGTAGGTCTGGTCCAGGAGTTTGGCATATCCTTCCAGTTTGAGGGTTAGCGCAGGAGAAGGTGCCAGTAAAAAGGATTGTGCAAAGTGGTAGGCCAGGGGTGGCTTGATGTTACTGTCAACGGGAATCCAGATTCGCTTGGAAGGGAAGAGGGTGCCGGCATTCAGCGTGCTAATGTCGAATTGCAGCAAGTACTGGCGATAAACGCCCGCAGCAGTCCTTGTCCCGAAAGAGCCGCCATTATTGAGTCGATGATCGTACCGCAGTGCCACGCGAGGCTCGAAGAACGCTTCGCTACTATTGAAGAAATACGTCATCCGCCACCCAATGTCGAGGCTTGCAGACGTGCCTATATCCATTCTGTCGTGTACAAATGCGGTGCCTCGCGCAACGCGCGTATCGTACGCAATGCGCTCTACGCCGGCAGCAAGGGCCGCCACGCCTAGTGCCAGGCTCGCATCTTCAGACAACAGGCTAGGCAGGAGGATATCTGATTTACTACCCGTACTCGCTATAAGGAATCCGCCTGTTACATAATGCCGATGGAAGGCGTGTTCGAGTTTGCTTTCAATGGCAAATTCGGCCACTTCGTTTTGTTCTTCCAATTGGCGAATAGGGAAGAGATATGATTGTTGAAAGCCTGGAGCATCAGCCGATTCGGCTAATCCGAGTATCTCGTTTAAGCCGTCTACGAGCTTGTAGTTTTGTCCGAGCTGGTAGCTACTTGCGCGCGCCTGGATGTTAAAGAGTGTGTGTCTGCCGAGCAGCGTATGGTAGTTTAACTGGGCAGCATTATTCTTCCAGAGGTATTGATCTGATACCGAAAGGGGGGCTGTTGTCAGTACCGCATTCTGTTCTACGGTATCATCGCCGTAGTTCAGGATCAGGCTATCTTCTGCTGTTGAAAATAGCCCCGGTAAATATCCCGTTAACTCGTTTTGGCCGCGGAAGCCAGAGAATCGAAGGGCGGAAAACGGTGAAATCTCAAACTTGCCGGCAATGTGAATGTCGGAGAATGAAATTGAGGTGGTTGGTACGGGGGCGATGTTCAGCGCATCCTCAAAAAAGCCGGGATCTATGTCCTCATACTGCCGGATAGGGCCAAAAATGAGGAAGGGGTCCGGCCGGCTCCACTGGTTCAGGGTTGATTGAAATTGGGGGTGTTGGTACAGATCCCAAAGGCTGCTGCGGACAGCTCCCATGACCTCCAGTTTCTGTGCATTCTTTAGCGCAAAGCTGTTTACATATCTGCCGTTGAACGCAAGCGGGTCGAATTGCAGGTCGAGTTGTTGATTCCGTGATAGCTTGTGATTGGCAGACACTACGCCGGCGAGGTAGCTGCCTTCTGATACACCAAACCCTGTTTTGTGAATTGTTATTGACTCGAGGGCAAACGGACTAAATGGTCCCAGAATACCCAGCGCACGTTGTGGAAGGAAAATAGGTACACCATCCAGTTTGAACTGGTGCTCGCCCGCCGCGCTACCCTGCAAGTGTGTGTCAGCGGTAGAGTAGTTGATGCGTACGCCTGGTACGGAGTTGACCTGCGACACCACGGATTCGCTAGAATGCAGGTGCCCAACCATCATGCTATCTGACATTAACAAGAACGATTCGTCCAGCGCCGTAGCCGCTTCCTTGCGTTGCATACCGTCGATGATAACGGGACTGAACACAATCGGGGCCTCTACCATGGTGATTTTCCGGAAGCTATGCCGGCCGGGCACCACGAGTAGCGTGTCGATCACATCGCGATAGCCTAAGTGTGTGGTGCTCAGGTAATAGCGACCGGGAAGCAGAGGGGGGAGTGTAAACTGGCCATTGCTGTTGGAAACGGTACTGAATTCGTCAGCATTGCTTGCCAGCAGGATATGGGCGTACGACAGCGGATGCCCTGAATTAATGTCTCTAACGTCGCCGGCTATGGTTCCGTAAATGGCTTCTTGCTCCTGGGACGCGCTGATCACGTAGGTCCCGGAAGAGAGTTGCACGTAGTCAAGCCCGGTGCTGGCTAAGATGCAGTTGAGCACATCATCAGCCGGCGCTTCCTGGATGGCACACGTTGCGCGGCGGTTGGCCGTAACGGCCGGATCATACGATACACCTTTGCCCGTAAGTTGAGCAAATTCAGCCAGTGCCGTGTTCAGCGAAATACTTCTGAATGTCACAGAATACCGCGTAAACGACTGTGCCTGGGCGGGTAAAGCGCCCAGGGTCAGCGTAATGGCAGCTACAAAAAGTGGCAGCAGCAGAGACGAACGTGGAGACGAAATGCGTTTCACAGTCTTACAGGTTGAGTACCTTGCCTATGAATAGAATTGCACCGGTGTGATGCTCGCGAATGGTAAACAAAAAGGGGCGATCTACGCGAAATATGGTTGGTGTCTCAGGTTCGCCAACACTGGTCACACCTATTGTTACAGCCGTAACAGCAGCTGCTTCAGTACCTTCTTCGTTTACTTCGATCAGCGATTTGTGCATGACCTGGGAAATGAATAGCGGGAGATCGGGGTGAATGCCTGAGAAGTTAGCGTTTGACTCGTCAAACGCTTCTTCCATCCCCATTGCCTGCAATATCTGATTGAGCGGCTTCTCATACGTAAGTTCAAAGCGAGGGACGTAAATATCGAGTTCAACGGGCTGCATGTTGCTGGTCCAGTCATGCCACGTGTTGTTGTCCATGCCGGCAATAATGTCGTCGAGATTTTTATCCTCGGCTGGTAGCACGAGGGTCATACTGTAGAGCGAGTCGCCGTAGGGCAGATCAATCAAAGAGACATCTTCATTGGAAGAAAAGGGCACCAGGTTGTAGAGGTGCATTAAAGGGATGTCTTGTGTGTTGTTCACGCCGTGAAAGGGGGCGTCTCGCGTTTCTGATTCCTCAAAAGTATAGGTCCAGGTACCTTTGAAGTAGATCGCATTGATGAGGTACATGACATCCTGAGGCGAAATTTGCTCGATGATTTTATCGATTTTGCCTTCTGTTTTGTCATCAACCCAATCGTTGATAATGTCGAGTGATGCAGGATTGTTAAAGTCCAGGGAAGCAATTTCTGCGTCGAAAATCGTTTCGTTGGTGTCCAGGAATGCCGGCAGTACATCCAGATTGTCGCGGTACCAGATGCTGTTTGCCAGGTTGACCGCTACTTTGGGGTCCAGTTGTTTGTGGATGTCAAGAATAGATCGGTAAGAAGCGTTGATGCTTGCCTCATCCAGCGCGTCTTTTTTCAACGTTTTATTCATTTCGCTGCGCGTGGTCCCATCAGCACCGGCACGCACCATGCCCAACGCCATTGAAATACTTAATGGAGAGATAAATACATTCTCATCGGGTGTCTCGGCACTCAGGGTGGCAAATAGGTCGATGCCAAACGCGTTGTCAGACTGTACCAGGCGAGCAAGCTCTGGCGAAACGGTGGTTGGTAAGGGGGCGCCTGATCATTTTCCTGGCTTGTGGCATCGCAGGCTGCGAGCAGACACATGCAGTTGATGAGCAGGACGTTGATATAAGTCGTCTTATACATAAGATGGATTGTAGGGAAATAGAAGCGAGAAAGCGGTTTGTATCTCGTTTGGCTAGTTAGGTCTCGATTGCTGGCTTACGGAGCAAATACCTCGTAGCCGTTTGCCGTTTTTCGAAAAGCCAGCGCATGGGGCTGTGTGATCGCTGTGAGCACGTCGTCCAGTGCTTGTTGCTGGGGTTCGATGTAGGTGATCCGTTTCAACCCAACATCGCCCGCAAGTGTGAGTCTTGCGTTGTAGCGCCGGCCAAGGGCAGCGGCTACGTCTGTCAAGTATTCATTTTCAAACGTGTGTCCCCCGGAGCGCCATGCGAGTTTTGTGTCAATGGGGAGCTTGAGTGCGCTTTTGGGCAGCGTTGTGTCGATTGCGACAACAATGGATTCATCGGGTTCGAGATAGTGCACGGTGTCGGGCGTGCGCATGTCCGTCACTGAAACGCTGCCTTCTTCGAGGATTACAGCAGTATACACGTCGGCTTGCTCGGGCCAGGCTTTGACGTTGAATCGGGTGCCGAGTACGCGAACCTCGGAATTGAACGTCTCTACAACAAATGGTTTTGTGCCGGATTCTACATCAAAAAAGGCTTCGCCGGCGAGAGAGACATGGCGGACCTTCCTTCCCCAAAAGGGCTTGTAGGCAAGGGTGGAGCCTCCGCTGAGCAGCACAGAGGAACCGTCGGGTAACATTTTATTGATGGTTTGGCCGAGCGGGGCTGTATAGCTTTTAGGTTGAAACCACAGCGCTGTGCTTATACCCACCAGGAGGATAAACATGGCAGCCATCCGAAGCATCGTGCCGCCATGTAACGTGTAGATACGTGCTGTTTTTGCAGGGCCGGCCTCCTGTTCTTGCGTTGTTGCAGCCACCACTCGATCAGCAAAGCCAGATTGAAATTGTCCACTCGGTTTTGCTTCCCGTATGGCATCGCGGAGCGCTGTAAGATCCTGTTGTGCTTCTACGGCCTCGTCGGAGGACGCCAGCAGCATGTCCAGGAGCTTTTGCTCTTTTTCACTCAGATCATCATCGAATGACCGAAGCAGTAAAGCCAGTTGTTTATTTGTTTTCATCGCTATAGTAAGGACGAAGTTTTTCCCGCAGTTTTACCTGGGCGCGTGAAAGCCGGGAAAGTACTGTTCCTATGGGTAAGTTGAGGAAGTCTGCAGTTTCCCTGGTTGAATAGCCTTCTACCAGGCGCAGGACGATCACGGCCCTGAATTCAGGCTTTAACTGCAAAATTGCCTGCTGAATTAGTTGCCCTTTTTCGGTGTTATCCACTGAACTGCGGTTTGTGCTTTCGTCGGCAATATGGAGTGCCTCTGTGGCCTGAAAACGTGAAAACCATCTTTTCCTCCGCTTGAGGGCGTTGAGCGAAAGGTTGATAGCAATACGGTTCAGGTAGGTGGAAACGCTTGCGTCGCCGCGAAATGAGTCGAGCGACCGGTAGAAACGGATGAACGTTTCTTGTCCGACGTCTTCAGCTTCTGCTGTATGACCTAGCATGGCCGTAACCGTGCTGGCTACGCGCGACTCATACCGCTCGACCAGCTTGCGAAAGGCGACCTGGTTGCCGGCGCTGGAAGCGGAGATCAGATCGGCATCCGTTTCAGAAACCGATGATTTAGCCTGGTCAGCGTTCAATTGTCTCGGCATTGGCGCACCGGTCCTCGTGTTCATTTCTGAACCCGTGGAGGTTGTCTTTCGTGCAGCTGAAGGTGTCAACGTGCTTTTGACCTAATGCAATTAGTGGATACATCTCGGGCCTTAGACAGTAGGGATGTGCGGGTTATTCCCGTTTTAGGGAGAAATTTGTTAATGCACCAGCAAAACCAGCAAAAAAGCTAAGATGTGGCATTAAAGTAACGAAACAAAGGTCTCTGTTCGTGTGCCCATGTTGCCGGATGGCAGTACCTGGTCGAGGCAAAGCGGTTCAATAGTGTTGGTTTTTGCGGCATCAAAGGGTTGTTCGGCGCGGATATAGTTGTCTGTGTAGCCAACCATCACTTCGCCTTTGCGATCAGCTTCCCACAAGACAGGGCGTGTATTACCGGCGTGAGCCTGGTAAAATGCCAATCGCTTTTTCTCCGATAAAATACGCAGCTTGCGGTTTCTATTTGTACGTTCTGCTTTTGGGACGGGTACCCATTCTTCCTGGTCGAGTTGTGCTACGGCTACTGTGTTAGGGCGCTCGGAGTAGGTGAACACGTGTAAATACGTGATGGGGAGCCCGTGCAGGAAGTCGTACGTGTTTTGAAAGCGCTCCTCCGTTTCTGCAGGGTAGCCAACAATCACATCCACGCCAATCGCTGCGTGCGGCATGCGTTTTTTGATGTGCGCAACGCGATCCTTGTACACATTGCGGCGGTAGCGCCGACGCATTTTGCCGAGCACATAGTCGTCACCGCTTTGTAATGGGATGTGGAAGTGCGGCTGGAAGGCGCGAGAGTCTGCTACAAAATCGATAATTTCATTTGTGAGCAGATTAGGCTCGATAGACGAGATGCGATAGCGTTCAATCCCTTCTATGGTATCCAGTTGTTGCAAGAGGTGCAGGAGCGACTCTCCCGTATCTTCGCCAAATAGCCCAATGTTGACGCCGCTAAGAACCACTTCTTTGTACCCACGCTCCGCAATGTCATGCGCCTGGGCAAGGGTTGCTTCGATAGACTGCGACCTGCTTTTTCCTCGGGCGAGGGGGATGGTGCAGAATGCACAGGAATAGTCGCATCCATCTTGAACCTTAAGGAAGGCCCGCGAGCGTTCGCCGGCGCTGAAGGCTGGGCCAAACGTATTTACGTCATCAATGCAAGAGACAGCCACTTGCGTCTGGTCGCGCTTCTCGAAGTCTTGAAGCACGTTGAAGAGCTGAAATTTCTCGTTCGCACCAAGTACGGCATCAACGCCATCGATGCCGGCAATGGTTTCTGGCTGAAGCTGTGCATAACAGCCTGTCACGATCACAAATGTGTCTGCGTTTGCCCGGAGCGCGCGGCGGATAATTTGCCGGCATTTCCGGTCAGCCTCTTCTGTTACCGTACAGGTGTTGATTACGGCTATATCGGCTGCTTCACCAAAAGGCACCACATCATAGTCTTTCGCCATGAATGCGTCACGCATGGTGCCCGTTTCGGCAAAATTCAATTTGCAGCCCAGCGTGTAGAATGCAACCCGGTTCATGTTACAACCTAACAGAATCTTGAATGCAAGGGATATACAATTTGCTTATCTTTTCCCCTAGTTCAACAAAAGGCGTAGCTGTGAAAGCTGGAAGCGTACGCGTCTGATGGCAGCGAGTGTCCCCATTGCTACCACTAATTCGGATGCTATTGGACTACAATTTGAGAGGTTTGTTCATAACCTGCACCATGCACAACCTGTATAGATCGCGACGTTGTACACTGTGTGATGTACGTTGTAGCCCTTTTTGATAGCCTGTGCTACACAGGTACTACAAAATATCCGCTTGGGCCCAAACAAGAGTCTGGTATTCATAGTATTTGGTTCTCTAGAATAAATGGCTGAACTTTCCGGAAGAAAACGTAAATCTGGCGGTAAAACGAGGCGTCAGCGTCAACCTAAATTGCGCCAGAAAATAAGCGCCTATCGTGCCACAAGGTCGCCACGGTCGCGCCGTCAGATTCCGCGGGTAGCCGTACCGTCGTTCTTTACCTTGATGAACCTGCTCTGTGGTTTTGGGGCCATCACACAGATATTTGAAGGCAAGTTTGACATGGCCGGCTGGCTGATTTTGCTGGCTGCGTTTTTTGATGCCCTCGATGGCATGATGGCGCGACTTACCAATTCTACCAGTCTGTTTGGTGTTGAGCTCGATTCGCTGAGCGATATCGTTTCGTTTGGTGTTGCACCGGGTATTTTTGTGTATGTGTTTGGCCTGAACGAATTCGGCTTGCTTGGGCTCATTGTCTCGGCATTGCCGGCTCTTTGTGGTGCGGTACGGTTGGCGCGATTTAATGTGAGCGTTGAGTTAGAGGGGGACAAGCCAGAGTTTTTTAAAGGATTACCCATTCCAGCGCAGGCTGCGGCAATTATCACGCTGTTATTGAACGTAGATGATGCAACGTGGTTTAACGAGTACAGCATCAGTTCGCTTTCGCTGCTGATTCCGTTTGTAGCCGTATTGGCCGGCCTGATGGTTTCTACGATTCCGTTTGATGCACTGCCAAAGCCGTCTGCTGCGTATATCCGCAAACATCCCTATAAGTCGGCCGCCTGTTTTATTGGTGTATTACTCACCATCTTTTTGCAGCAAATTGGTCTGCTGATTTCTATCATGGCGTATGTGCTGATGGGGCTCGTAAACGCCTCTATTAAAGTGTACAAAGCAGTGATGAGCGTGCCGCTTGAAGAAAACGCAAACGCTGATGGCGCCACCGACAACAATAAAGACGATTAACCAATGTATAAAGCTAGTATAAATATTACCCTCAGACAATCTATTCTTGATCCGCAAGGCAAAGCTACGCAGCATGCGTTGCAAGAATTGGGCTACGGTAGTGTGAATCGCGTCCGTATGGGGAAATTTATTGAGCTTTGGGTAGAAGCTGATTCTGAGCCGGCTGCAGAAGCTATTGTAGCGGAGGCCTGTGAGAAACTGCTGTCCAATCCTGTGATGGAAGACTTTAGCTTCACCCTGGAAAAAGAGGCCGTTACAGCTTAGTCGGCTCTTGTGCGTATGGCGAAACGTGACGCTTGGTATATGAATATGTGGCCGGAGGCAACCGAGAGCCCGGATGTGGTAGAGGTTGTCGAAGATGAAGTCGAGGAACGACTCAATGCGCCCTGGCGCGTCATCCTGTATAACGACGAAATACACACCTTCGATGAGGTTATTATGCAGCTCATCAAGGCCACGGGGTGTTCGTCTGAGCAGGCGCGCGCCTATGCCTTTGAGGCACACTTAAAAGGGAAGGCCAGTGTTTACGAAGGTAGCTTTGAAGACTGCTTCAGGGTGCAGAGTGTGTTGCGCGAAATCCAGCTGGTTACTGAAATTGAAGGATAATCCTGCTTTATTGCACTGGATTTACAACAAATGACGGCTTCGCCGGCTGCTGAGGCGCTTCTTCTGGTTCTGCAAACATAATAGGGAGGATGGCGTCCGTCAATTTAGCGTAGTCATGGGCGCCACGAGAATGCAGATCGATATCAAATACCGTTGCCCCATTTTTGTAGCTATTCGCGAGGGAGGAACAGGTCCGAATTTCCGTGTCCAGCACTTGTGATGTGTACTTGTTGCGCATGTAATCCCGGTATCGCTGGTGCGTGCGCTTTCTGCCGTCTACCTGGGTGAATACAAACAACGGATCAGCGAGCTTCGGATTTAGCTTGTTGGCAACCAGTCGAATGGTCTCGACCGTTTGCTCAGCGCCCATTACAGGTTGATATTCCGGGGTAACCGGAATGAGAACATTGTTTGACGTAACCAAGGCGTTCAAACTGTAAACGGTAATCGCTGCTGCTGTGTCAAAAATAACGATGTCGTAGTCGTGTGGCGCGTTGTTGAGCGCTTCTTTAGCGTAAAACACGTCCATCGCTTTGTTGAGGTGCCGCATTTTGCTCGTCATCATGTGCGAAGACGGCAATACATCCAGCGACCCTACTTTTGTCATCTGGATGTCGGTGAGTTTGATGCCTTGCTCAAAGAGCATGAGGCAGGATCCTTCCTTTTGTCGCTGCTGCAGGCCCAGCATGCTTGTGAGGAATCCTTGCGGATCCATGTCAATGAGGAGGGTGCGGTGTCCGGTTAATCCGAGTGCCGAAGAAAGGTTGACAGCAGTTGTTGTTTTGCCGGTCCCACCTTTGTGGCTACAGATAGTAAGTACTTTCATGCAATTTAATGACTTCTCGGGGCGCTTGTCCGAGACCCTTCTACGCGTTTTCTGACAACCTCGCGCGCATGCTCCAGCTTTTGTCTGAATGATGCTTCCGTGGCAATTCTGTCATCCACCGCTTTTACAGCATGGATTACCGTGCTATGGTCGCGGCCGGCAAAATGAAGGCCAATAGATTTTAAGGATCTGTGCGTAAACTCTTTCGCCAGGTACATGGCAGCATGTCTGGCTACTACAATTTCGCGTTTTCTGGATTTGCCTACAATATACTCAGATGGAGTCCCGAAGGATTCTGCAACAATTTCAATGATTTCATCCATTGTTACCTGATTTCGGACAGATCCGTAGTGCTGCAGGATGCTTTCTGTGAGATTTTGGGTCACAGCGGTCCCGTGCAGGGAGCAGTGGGCCAGTATTTTTGTGAGTACCGATTCGAGTTCGCGAACATTGCGCGATACCGACTGGGCAATCGTTTCAGCAATCTCTTCGTTAAGCGACAGCTTGTAGCGCTGCGACTTCTGCATCAGGATGGCGACGCGCGTTTCGAGATCTGGTGCAGAGATGTCAGTGGTGAGTCCCCAGTGGAAACGGGAGATGAGGCGATTGTGGATGCCCTGGATATCACCCGGTGCACGGTCAGCGCAAAGCACCAATTGGCCGCTCGACTGATGGATGGCATTGAATAGATGGAAAAACTCTTCCTGTGTACGTTCTTTGCCGCTCAGGAATTGGATGTCGTCAACAACCAGCAGATCTACCTTGCGATAGAAGTTGGTGAACTCGTGTGCACGGTTTGCACGAATGGCTGAGATAAACTGGTTGGTGAAATTGTCGATTGTAACATAGATCGGATTCTTTGCCGTTCCGTGTTCGATCGCATAATTGCAGATGGCCTGCGCAAGGTGCGTTTTGCCGAGTCCTACATCGCCGTACATAAACAGCGGATTGAAGCTCGTGGCACCGGGTTCTTTTGCAACGGCCATCGCTGCGCTGCGGGCAAGCCGGTTGCCGGCACCTTCTACGTATTCTTCGAACGTGTAGTGCTCATTTAAATTCAGCGTTGAAGAAATACTTCTACTGGATAGATTCGCTTTAGCCGCCGGCGCTGCATGGGTATTTACAGCGTGCTGGTGACCGTTTTGGGGGACGCCCGCATTGGAGGCTAAACCACCTGAGGCTACTGGATTAGGAGGTATAACAGGCCGTCCACCATTGTTTGGTACGGCCGGGCGTGTGCCGCCGAGGCCGGCATTAAACGATTGTACTTGCTGCGCGGCATGTGCTGCCTGTGCCTGCTGCGAGTAAGATACCTGGATAGGGGGCGGGGCAATAGGCTGCGCATAGTCGGCTTTGCTGCTCGCTGTGCCGTCTAAATCAAGAGGAAGGGAAAGCTTCAGGGTTGTTTTAGGACCGAGGATGTCGCGAACGCTTTTGCCAACAATATCAATATAGTTTTCTTCCACCCATTTCTGGTGGAATACATTGGGTACCTCAACACGCAGGACCTGCGGGTCCTGGTCGTCTAGTGCAATGGGTCTTAGTGGTCGAATCCACGTATTGTAACTGTACTTGGGAATAACATCAGAAATCTTTTCCAGACAACTACTCCAAATTGATTGTACCCTCGCCGTCATACATACCCCTGAGCGATAAAAAGATTAACAGAAAAGGACATGTAGAGTACGCCGAAATGTTGGTACATTGCAAATGGGATCTATGTATAGTTACCCACAGCTTTTAACCCTAGTTACTAACAATATCCACCGCGTTATCTACGGTTTTCAACAGGTTACTAACACTTCTTTTGGGATCGAGATTTAGTTGTACAAGTAGTATCTTACAGCATGTAGGCAACCCCCCGTCAACGGATGCGCCAAATGTTTTGTCGCCTTAATTTATGACCCGGCGAATCATTCACATCGACATGGATGCGTTCTATGCTTCCGTAGAACAGCGAGACGACCCCAGCCTCAAGGGGAAGCCTGTTGTTGTCGGGGGAAATCCGTTTGGGAGAGGGGTGGTGAGTGCTGCCAGTTATGAGGCAAGGAAGTGGGGTATCCATTCTGCCATGCCGGCCAGTCAGGCGCTCAAGCGATGTCCGCAAGTCATTTTCCTGCGCGGCGATTTTAAGAAGTATCGCACCATTTCCCGCCAAATGCGCGCTATTTTGGCCGATTATACAGAATTAATTGAGCCGATTAGCCTGGACGAGTGTTATCTGGATGTATCGGACCTGCCAGAAGATAAAGCAACCGCAACGGCTGTCGCCCAGGAAATTCGGCAACGTATCAGGGAAGAACTTGGACTCACGGCTTCAGCAGGAGTGGCGCCTTCCAAGTTTGTGGCCAAAATAGCATCAGACTTCAACAAGCCCGATGGACTTACGGTTGTGCACCCTGCCAAATTGCAGGAATTCCTGCACCCCCTTTCGGTCCGGAAAATGCCCGGCGTGGGGCCAGCAACCTATGCGCGTTTAGAGGAAATAGGGTTGGTAACGGTAGGGGCATTGGCGGCGTTGAGCAGAGAGGATGCAAGCAAAATGTTTGGCAAACATGGTCTCCGTCTCTGGTATCTTGCAAACGGTGAGGACAATAGACCGGTGCGCACCTCGCGCAAACGAAAATCACGCAGCGCTGAACGCACGTTTTCGGTTGATATTACGTCGCGTTCGGAGATTGTTGACATGCTGCGGAAGCTTGCGGTGCGGGTGTGTGATGATATCCAGCGCGAGAAGCTGCTTGCGCGGACGGTACGCATCAAAGTGCGCTACCACGACTTCACCACCCTGACCCGTGCGTCAACCCTGGTGTCTCCAACAGATGATGCGACGCTGGTTGGAGATGTCGCTGTCACGCTGCTCAAGCGCACCGAACCTTTGCCACCGATTCGCCTGTTAGGTGTTGGAGTAGCAAACCTGATCTACCCGGATGCCCCGCGTCAGTTGAGTTTGGGGTTGTGATGCCGGCATAGTTTGCCCTTATTTCATTTTTGCTTTTCGATGGGAGTCCGTACCATCTGCCTACGTGTTCTATCAACCCACAAAAGAAAATGGATTTTCTTAACTACGAATTTTTTGGCGTTACCCTGCTGGATTGGCTGATTGCTATCGGGATCGGGCTAGGTATAGCTCTTGTGTTGATGGTGTTGCGCTCAGCAATTGCCGGCAGATTTGAGCGGCTAGCATCGCGCACGTCCAATGTCGTTGACGATGTCATCGTTGTATTGCTGAAAAGCACGCGCCGCTATTCGTTCTTCGCGATTGGATTATGGGCTGCCACGTTATTTAAAGAATTTCCAGGAGACATTTCCCAACTCTTTGGCCGCATTGTGTTTTTGGTGCTGTTGTTTCAGATCGGGGTGTGGGGGACAAGCGTCATTCGGTTGGTGGCTTGCTTATTATAGGGAAAAGAAGCTCGAAGAAGACCCGTCTGCGGTTACCACCATTTCAGCAGTTGGGATGCTCGCTCGGATTGGGCTTTGGTCTATTTTGTTGCTTGCAGTACTGGATAACTTTGGGGTTGATGTAACGGCACTTGTGACCGGTCTCGGTATCGGAGGAATCGCGGTTGCCCTGGCTGTTCAGAATATCCTCGGTGACATTTTTGCGTCGCTGTCCATTGTACTCGACAAACCGTTTGTAGTAGGGGATTTCCTTGAAGTGGGGGACTATATGGGCAATGTAGAGCACATCGGACTCAAAACAACGCGGATTCGAAGCCTGTCAGGTGAGCAGATCATTGTGTCGAATGGTGATTTGTTGAAGAGCCGGATCCGCAACTTCAAGCGTATGTATCGCCGGCGCGTCGTGTTCAATGTGGGCGTTGAGTATGGCACCCCGCGCGAAAAACTGCAAGAGATCCCGCAAATGATACGACGCGCGTTGGAGGCGCACGAAGACGTTGCCGTTGATCGTGTACATTTTAGTAGCTTTGGCGATTCTGCGCTCATGTTCACGGCCGTGTACCACGTTGCAAAACCCGACTATGCGTTATACATGGATATTCAAGAGCAGGTGAACCTCGATTTGCTGCGTGTATTCGAAGAAGCCGGCATTGATATCGCCTTCCCTACGCAGAAGCTGATTGTGGAAATGCAGAAGTAAGCCGCATGGCTTGGTAGCAACATGTATGGCAACGGATACCTTTAACGAAATTGAAAAAGCCGCAACCGTTGAAATAAAGATCAAAGGGTCGCGGTTCATCGGGGAAGTGCTGTACGCAAAAGACCGGGAGGCGGCGCAAGCTTTATTGCAAGGCATACGCAAGCGCGAGTACAACGCCACGCACCATTGCTGGGCATACCGGCTTGGTCAGTCGGCCGATGTGTTTCGATACAGTGATGACGGAGAGCCGAGTGGCAGCGCCGGCGCACCCATTTTACGTCAGATCGATGCAAAAGCTGTCACCAATCTGCTTGTTGTTGTGACGCGGTATTATGGGGGGACGAAACTCGGCGTGGGTGGATTGTCGAGAGCGTATGGTGATGCAGCAGAAGCGGCGCTTGACGCATGCACAATAGTGTCGCGTATTATAAGGCATCATTTGTTTGTCACGTTTGCCTATAGCGATACGTCGCCGGCCATGCATACAATTGAGCAAGTTGATGCAAAAATTGTCAGCTCTACCTATGGGGATGCTACCACGCTGGAAGTTGCCGTGCGGCAGTCGGATGTTGAGCGTTTCAGGGCAAGCTTTATTGAAAACTTGAGCGGAAGAGGTGAGATAGTGGAGGTTTGATGTACGTGTTTTCGGGTATTCGTGATTGCGTATTTTCGATTTCTCAAACCCCTAAACCCTAAACGCCAAACTTTTCTTTCCTTACCGCCACAGCCATTCCATCGACCATGTTATTGAACTCATCATCTGCATGGCCTTTAACTTTGGTCCACTCTACGTGATGGCGGTCGTTCTGTATGATCAGTTTTTGCCAGAGGTCCTGGTTTTCGACAGGTTTTTTACTGGCGGTACGCCACCCGTTTTTCTGCCATTTCTTTATCCATCCCTTCGTAAACGCGTTGTGGAGATACGCACTGTCTGTATGTAATTTAACTCGGCAGGGTTCTTTCAGGGAGAGCAATGCCTCTAATGCCGCACGCAGTTCCATCCGGTTATTTGTTGTCTCCGCTTCGGCGCCCATGCACTCCTTTTTATGCTCGCCAAAAATGAGCAGTGCTGCCCAGCCGCCTGGGCCTGGGTTGCCGCTACAGGAACCATCTGTGTAAATAATGACGTTCTTCATGGGATTTTGCCGGGACAAGCAGTCTTAATCCTTACATTCAGGGGAAGCCGGCCTGCCTGCCGGCGCAAATTTGACCACCATACTACGTCTAACTGATCGCTAGGATCTCTCGAGGAAAATTGAAATGAAGTTTGTGGATTATGTGACCATATTGGTGCGCAGCGGGAAGGGCGGCGGCGGTGCTGTTTCATTTCGGCGAGAGAAGTACAACCCCCATGGCGGTCCGGATGGCGGCGATGGTGGAAAAGGGGGCTCTGTGATTTTGGAGGGTGATAAACAACTTTACACGTTGCTCGACCTGCGCTACAATCGACACCATTTTGCAGACGCGGGTAAGTCGGGTGGCTCACGGAATATGACGGGCGCTGATGGGGAAGACATCGTTTTGCGCGTGCCCATTGGCACCATTGCGAAGGATCGAGAGACCAAAGCAGTGATTGGCGAAATTGGTGAGCATGGCCAGCGCCTGGTACTTGTAAAAGGAGGGCGCGGTGGTAAAGGGAATGCTTTCTTCAAGTCGGCGGTGCGACAAACGCCCAAGTATGCACAGCCGGGGGAAGACAATGAGGAATTAAACATCATCCTCGAGTTGAAACTGCTTGCTGATGTAGGGCTTGTTGGATTCCCAAACGCCGGCAAATCGACACTCATTTCAGCGATATCAGCTGCAAAACCCAAGGTGGCTGACTACCCTTTCACAACGCTCGAGCCCGCTCTGGGTGTTGTACAGGTTGCAAACTATCAATCGTTTGTGATGGCAGATATTCCGGGGATTATCGAAGGTGCACATAAAGGCAAAGGGCTTGGTATTCAATTCCTGAAGCACATCGAACGTAATGCGGTGTTGCTGTTTGTGATTCCCGTTACCGACCCTGACCCTGTTGGCTCGTACCAGATTCTAAAAAAGGAATTGGAGGAATTTAATGAGCGGCTTGCGAGTAAGCCCCGTTTTTTAGCGCTGTCCAAAATTGATCTTATGCCGCCCGAGGACCTGGAAGTCCTTGTCCAACTCATTAACGAAGGCATGGATGAACCAGTCGAAATGATACCGATCAGTTCTGTAGCACAATTGGGATTGGATACGTTACGCAATAAGCTCTGGCAACGTCTAGAGGAAGAGCGGGCGCGATGACAAGCTAACACGCAAGCCGCCTGCTCCGTTCAAAGAACCACCAGGTAGCTTTTCATTGTAGTGTTATGGCGGAAACGGATGCCGTTCAGCATCGTGCATTGCTCGCGCTTTCTATGGTGCCGGGCATTGGTGCCAACAAAATCAGGCAACTGGTAACACACTTTGGGAGTGCTACGGCAGCGTTGGATGCATCGCGTCCTGCTTCTAGAATCGGTTGTAGGGATAGGGCCGAACGTGGCAAAACAAATCACTTCGTTTGATCGCTTTCCTGAAGTCGACGAGCAATTTGTGTGGGCTTCGCGTTCCCATGCTTCACTGCTTCCTTTTTGGGATGACCGTTTTCCTCGTTTACTGCAAACGATTTACGATCCGCCGGCTTTTTTGTGGGTGCGCGGCCGAACAGACGTCTTATCTTCCCCATCCATTGCCATTGTTGGGACACGTCGGCCGTCACCTTATGGCTTGCGTGCTGCTGCCTTTTTTGCAGAGGCGCTGGTCGCGCACGGCTTCACGATCTTAAGCGGGCTGGCTTATGGTATCGATGCCGCAGCGCATGCCGCAGCGCTTGCATCCGGTGGATTGTCCGTCGCGGTACTGGGGTCTGGGATAGATCGTATTTATCCCAGTAAACACGTCGAAATTGCCCGAGACTTGATTGCACAAGGAGCGCTGGTATCAGAACTCCCATTACGCGCTCGCCCTGATGCATCTAATTTTCCCAAGCGCAACCGCATTATCAGCGGACTTTCGTTGGGGACACTTGTTGTTGAAGCGTTTGAAAAGGGAGGTGCATTAATCACAGCACGCATGGCGCTGGAGCAAAACAGAGAAGTGTTTGCAGTCCCCGGTGATATGTTCAGTCCGACAGCAGCCGGCTGCCATGCGTTAATTGCTGAAGGACAGGCCAAGCTTGTGAGTAACGTTGAAGATATACTGGAAGAATTGGGGGGAAGCGTGGCATCCCCTGTAGCCAAAGGAAAGAAGCCAGAGCCGTTGTTGACCGGGATTGAGCGTAAGCTGTTTGACTTGTTAGATCATACACCCAAATACATCGATGCGTTGTGCATGGAAGCCGGCGTTGACGTGTCTACAGCGCTTGTATATCTGCTGAACCTGGAATTTAAAGGGTTGGTCTGCCAAATGGCTGGAAAGCAATTCTACAGACGGTAGCTTGTGTTGGGCAGGGTGTCTGCCGTACATTGCGGCGCAAAACAACCCCAAGCTATGGATATCGAAAACGTCAGACGTGCATTCCCGCACACAAATGATTTGGTCTACATGAACCATGCGGCTGTTTCGCCCATAGGAAGTCATGTCCGCGAGGCAATCCATGCATTTATCGAGGAGCGTCATCGCGATAATATCGAAAACTATTTTGATTTCTTGCCGGTTGTTGAGGAGGTGAAAGCCAAAGCTGCACGGATGTTGCACACGAATGCATCACAGGTTGAGTTTGTGCCAAATACGTCGGCTGGACTCAACATACTGGCACAGGGGCTGGATTGGCAACCAGGCGACGAAATACTTATCCCGGGGTGCGAGTTTCCAGCCAACGTGTATCCGTTTATGCAATTGCAGGCACGTGGTGTACGCGTGCAATTTGTGCCGCATCATGAGGGCACCTTTACCGTGGAAGATGTTGAGGCACTCATTACGCCACAGACGCGCTTGTTGTCGGTTAGTTGGGTGCAGTTTCTTTCTGGATTCAAAGCTGATGTGGAGCAATTGGGCCGGCTTTGCAAAGCGCACAATGTATTGTTTTGTGTGGATGCTATTCAGGGACTGGGGGCGTTGCAAGTCGATGTGAACGCAGCCCATATCGATTTTCTTTCGACAGGTGGACACAAGTGGTTGATGGCGATGCAAGGCATCGGGCTGGTTTATGCTACGCAGCGGTTACTGGAGCAACTTAATCCCATGGCCGGCTGGTTACACGGACCAATTGATTGGGAGCGGTTGATCGACTATGAATTATCGTTCTACGAGGACGCCAAGAAATTCAGGCTAGGCACGCAGAATGCAACGGGCATCGCTGCACTTGGAGCGGCCCTGGATTTTTACCTGGAAACAGGGCCGGCCTGGTGTGAGGCGCGTGTGTTGGCGCGTATGCGAGAAGTCAAACAGGGACTACTCGATCTGGGCTTTTCGTTGTACGGTGAGGCAGACGCAGCACATGCATCAGGCATTGTTGCTGCCAGGCATCCTGACGCTGATGCCTTGTTCGAAGCGTTGAAGGCTCAGGGCATTCACATTGCCGTGCGGAATGGCCTGCTGCGTTTTGCACCGACCTTTTACAATACCTCGGCAGAAGTTAAGCAAGTGCTGGATGCATTAGAAAAACTTCTTGCGACCTATCCGGTCTAAGGTGCACCGATAACCCCGAGCGAAGGCGAGACATGGAACCGGACAAAATTGAAACCATCATCACACTCGATGTGCCGGCTGGCTACACCGAAGATGAGCGGGTCGATCAGTACATCACTCGGTTTATCGCCAATGTAACCCGGTCCAAAGTGCAAAAAGGCATGAAAGAAGGGCGGGTTACGATTAATGATGTTATCATCAAGAAGCCATCTACGCGGGTATTTGCGAACGATTCCATTTCCTGTACACTGGAGCGTCCACCACCCATCGAAGCGGTGCCTGAGGACATTCCGGTAAACATTGTATATGAAGATGAATATCTCCTCATTGTAAATAAAGAACCCGGTATGGTGGTGCATCCAGCGTATGGAAATCGTACAGGTACGCTGGTAAACGCGCTTTTGCATTATCTGGGACAGGCGGCATATACGTTTGACCCTGACACGATAACGCAGCCGGAAAGTCTTGGATTATCGACGGTCAACGCAAAGCCACAGTCAGCCGAGCAAATTGATGTGCGCCCGGGTATTGTGCACCGTTTGGATAAAGATACCTCGGGCTTGCTGGTAATCGCAAAAGACAATGAAACGCACGGTGCGCTGTCCAAACAATTTGCGAACCGGACGACGCGCCGGCAATACGTGTCTTTTGTCTGGGGCATACCCGACCCCAAGGAAGGACGTATCGAGGCCAATATTGGGCGGGATACCCGTGACCGAAGGAAGATGGCCGTGGTGGCGCCAAATAAGGGGAAACACGCCATCACAAACTATGAGGTTGTAGAACGCTACGGCTATGTATCCAAAGTTCATTTTCGCCTGGAAACAGGAAGGACCCATCAAATCAGGGTCCATGCGTTGAATCTGGGACATCCCATTCTCGGAGACGAGACCTATGGCGGTAAAGTGCTGCGTTATGGTCCACAGATTGCGCGTCGGCGGGCTTTCTTTGCAAACATCTTCAAGACGATGCCGCGGCAGGCACTACACGCCTTAACGCTTGGGTTTAAACACCCGGGAACGGGCGAGGAAGTCGATTTTACATCACCTTTACCAGACGATATGCAGGCTGTTGAGGAGCGGCTTCGTGCGGTTGAGGCTGATGTGATTTGAGGTTTGCTCCAGGAAGAGATGTGAATCGATTCCTGCCTTAATCAAATCTTCCCTGAATCAGCTAGCGTAGTAGCATGCAAATAGCCGAACTTCAAAGCGTGTAATTCGTATTTCGTAGCCGGCTGAGAAACAGATTTTCGGTCAGGTAACGGTTCAGGCATTGAAAGAGAGGTGGTGGTATGGTTACAGCCAGTATGCTGGGAATTCACGACTTGTTGCAGCGTGGCGTCGTGCGCGTCAAGTTGCAAGGTGAATCCAAGGACGAAGTGCTTGGACAGTTGATCGATTTACTCGCGAATCATCCGGATGTGAATGATTATGAAGGTATGCGGACTGCAATCTTGAAGCGAGAGTCGATGATGTCTACAGGAGTTGGCAAAGGGTTGGCGTTGCCGCATGCCAAAACATCCGCTGTTGATGGTATGGTTGCTGCCTTTGTCACAACGGAACAACCCATTAATTACGACGCTATTGATGGTATTCCTGTCCAAATGCTGTTTTTAATGGTCAGCACAGAGCGCGCAAAATCACAACACATAAAACTGCTCAGCAGGGTGTCTCGGTTGATGAATGATGATGCGTTCCGGGCGCGATTGCTCGAAGCGAAACGCCCTCGTCAAATCCTGACCATATTTCAAGAAGGAGAGTTGAGTCTTACATGAGTAAAGTACTGAAGAACATTACAGGCACATTCGATATTCTACCCAAATCTTCTGGCTCTGATGGTGCGCACAGTCATGATATTGCTGCCTGGGATTTTGTCACCTCAACCATCCGATCTGTATTTGCACGTTACGATTTCCACGAAGTCAAAACACCCATTCTGGAGCCCACGGAACTGATTGCGCGTGGCGTTGGACAATTGACGGATATTGTCTCTAAAGAGATGTTTGCCTTCTCGCGGGAAGATACAAACTACGTGTTGCGTCCAGAGGTTACCGCACCTGTTATGCGGGCATATTTGCAGCATCACCTCGGGCAGCAAGGAGGCGTTCAAAAGCTGTTCTACATAGGACCTTGTTTTCGCGCCGAGCGGCCGCAAAAAGGCCGGTATCGTCAATTTCACCAGTTTGGTTGTGAAGTGATTGGTGCAGACAATGCACTCGCTGATGCTGAGGTTATAGGTGTGATGGCTGCCATTTATCGTGCTTTTGGACTTGGCAACATGCAACTTCGGGTTAATACGCTGGGAGATGAGGAAAGCCGGCCGAAGTACAAACAAGCCCTGCAGGATTATCTAGCTCCGCATGCAGACGCCTTGAGCGAAGTGAGCCGCAACCGTCTGGCGCAAAATCCGCTTCGCATTTTGGATACTAAGGACAAGAACGAACGTGCGCTACTCGCGGATGCGCCAAAGCTCATGGACTTTGTTGATGACGATAGCATGGCGCACTATACTACTGTCAAAACCCTGCTTGACGGCCTCGGTGTTGCGTATGTTGAAGATCCCTTCCTGGTGCGTGGACTCGACTATTACACGCGTACAGCGTTTGAATTGGAAAGCACGGACCTTGGTGCACAGAGTGCCCTTGCCGGTGGTGGACGCTATGACTTGCTTGCAAAAGAAATTGGCGGCAAGCAGGGCGTACCAGCAGTCGGATTTGCTGCCGGCATCGAACGGTTGTTGATTGCACTCGATGCTGCTGGCTGTGAACTACCGGTTGCGCCTGGTCCCGATGTCTACCTGGTAGGGTTGGGTGAAAAAGCTCTTGCCTGGGCTATAGGCGCTGCGCAACAACTGCGTGAAACGGGCTTGCGTGTTGCATTCGATTTGAAAGGCCGCTCGTTGAAGGCACAAATGCGCGATGCTAATCGGCTGCAAGCACGCTTTGTTGTGATCGTTGGCGAAAATGAGTTAGATTCAGGTAAAGCTAACATAAAAAGCATGGAAGCCGGTGAGCAAGAAGAAATTGCGCTCGACCAGGTAAGCCAATACATTAAGCGTAATACCTCCCATTGATTCTGAGTTCGTCGTATGTATCCCTACCTGAGTGATCTTTTTAAAGATTTATTGGGCATCGAACTGCCATTTGATATTTACTCATTTGGTGCCATGGTTGCGCTTGGCGCGATGACGGCGGCCTGGCTTTTGGGAAAAGAGCTTGATCGGTATTACAACGCTGGTATGATCAACGGCGTTAAAATGCCAGCTGATATACAGAAAGCCGAGCCGAAGAAAAATGGTAAAGGAAGAGGCGGCCAGCGTCGTGCGAGTCGTAAATTAGTCACCGTATCGCCTTCATATGCGGTCTGGCAGATTACCATCATTGCGCTCGTTTCAGGGTTTATTGGCGCTAAAGTGTTCCATGCACTCGAAAACCTGGATACGTTTTTCGCTGATCCTGCTGGCATGTTGTTTTCGTCAGGAGGCTTTACATTTTACGGCGGTCTGCTTGCCGGAACGGCTGCTGTGATCTGGTATCTGCGCAAACACAACCTGTCGGTGCCTGTCTTTGCTGATTCGTTGGCGCCCGGATTAATGATAGCTTACGGCATTGGGCGTATGGGCTGCCACCTTTCAGGAGATGGTGACTGGGGGATCGCTGCAAACCTGGCCGCGCAGCCTTCCTGGATGCCCGATTGGCTTTGGGCAGAAACCTATCCTGCCAATATTTTGGGGCGCGATCTTTCAGCGGCGCCTGTTTACCCGACGCCCATTTACGAGTTTTTTGCAAGCCTGCTGATTTTTGCTATCCTTTGGAGTCTGCGTAAACATCCTTTTGTGAGTGGATGGCTGTTTTTTGTTTACATGATGTTCAACGGCGTTGAACGATTTCTTGTAGAGAAGATTCGTGTTAACAACGTATTTGATCTTTTTGGGATAAATGTTACGCAGGCTGAAATTATCTCGACGTTGATCTTCCTGGTCGGCTTGATCGGGGTCATAAAAACGAGTAAGAAAAGGATTGACCAAACAAGCGAAGCCCCAAAAGACGGCGCTCATATTGGGCCGTAAACCCGTCCGGGAAGCACTGGAGTCGAATAGTCAAATAGACAAGGTGCTCATTAATAAGTCTGCGAGGGGGGAAGAGATCGATACCATTCGCAGATTGGCGGCTGGCCAAACCATTCCCTTTCAGTTTGTGCCCGAAGCCAAACTGAACAGGATGGCGCCACGTGCAAATCACCAGGGGGTGATTGCAACCATGGCGCCCGTTGCTTTTCACGATGTAGACGATCTGCTACGCAGTATTGCACCCACCTTGGACGATGTACGGGCAAAGCGACCTACGCTCTTGATGCTGGACGGAATCGAAGATCCACACAATTTTGGCGCAATCTTGAGGAGCGCACTGGCGGCAGGCGTAGCCGGCGTGATTATTCCAACGCGTCACATGGCACAGCTAAACGACGCAACGTTAAAAACCAGCGCTGGTGCTGCTTTACGTATGCCTATTGCGCGCGTGAAGAAGCTGTCAGATACACTGGTCCAACTAAAGGAACGAGGCTACTGGGTTGTCGGTGCAGACGCGAACGGAGAGGTGGCTTTTGGCGCGTATGACTGGGATCAACCCGTTGTAATTGTCATGGGGAGCGAATCAAGAGGCATGAGGCCTGATGTGAAGAACGCTTGTGATACCGTGGTATCAATTCCGATGTATGGGCCGATGGAGTCCCTTAATGTATCGGTTGCTACAGCGTTACTCGTTTTCAGGGCTGCTGAATGCAAGCATAATGCATCAGCCACTTGATCAGGGCTAAGCTTTACGATTTTCTGCCGTTCAGTTTGTAAACAATTTTGCGAACCGTATCAAATTGCAGGTACGGATACTCTTCACGTAACTGTTCGATGGCATCGCACGCCGGCACTTCTTTCGCGCGAAGATTCTTAAACTTCATGCGAATGTGGTAATCGCGTATACCTTTCTCACTCAACAAACTATGATGCTCAAGCATCTGGTATACCTCATCGGGTATGAGGTCTGCAAGGGGGTTTTCTAGCTGGGTTTCTCCATTGAAGAACATAGGGTACCTTGATCTTTTACTGGAACGTATTAAAAGATAGCGTGCATCCCCGCCTGGATTAGCGCATTACAATCGTAACAGAAACATAAAAAACAACCCACTTAATTCGCCCGAATTGTAGACTACCGGAGGCGAACCGTTGCTATCTATACGCGAATAGTCCGAAGCGCTTTTGCAAAAAGAAGATGCCGTGAAGGCACAGAAGAAGTGTTACATAGAGGCGGTTGCATCAGAACGCATTAAAAGCGTTCGAATTGCATCCTTGAGCGTGTCGATAACAAAGGGGTTAAACTCTTTGTTTAGTCGTTTTTCAAGGGTTTTTGCATCATCTGACGTGCCGAGTTTACCAAGGTAGCGCGCAGCTTGTTTTCTGATGGCAGCCTGCTGATCATCCAGTAAATCAACAAGTGCAGTACGCGAACGTTTATTCTCTAATGCTGCAAGAGACGCGAGAATCTCCATGGCTGCAAGGCGTACTTCAACGGCGTTATTGGGCTTGCTGAAATCTACAGCAAGGCGTACGCGATCGCGCGTGTTCATGTCGGTAAATTGAACGGCCCGCAGTGCTGCTTGTCGTATCAACTCACCATAGGAGGGTGTGATGAGGGCCGACTGCAAAAGATCGTTGGCATTGGGGGCCTGGATTTTGATCAATGAGGTGACAGCCTGCGCCTGCAGCAGATAACTTGGTGCTGCCTGTGCTGCTTCCATGGCGATAATGGTGAGGTCTGCTTTGTCTTCAAAGGCCTCTAGTCCGGTAAGTACGGCGCGTTTAACAAGGGCGTCATCGTCGTTTTCGTACGTTTCAAGCAGTGAGCGTTTGGTGGCGTCTGAAGCCGGCAGCTTGGCAATCAGAGCAACAATGGCTGCTCGCACCACAGGGATCGGGCGCGACTTCAGCGCGCTCTGCAAACCTATAAACAGAGCGGGGTCGTCGGCATATGCCTCAAGTGCCTCAAGTGCGGTAAGTTGGCTCAGTGGATGGGAAGCATAGCGCAGTTGTGATACCCACGCGTTAGCCGATTGCTCTACGGTAATATTCGACAGGAGCGTGTTATCCGGGTCCAGTTGGACATAACGAGGCTGAATGGTTAATGGCAAAGAAAACAGTTGATCACGTTCGGTGACCTGGATACCCGTCCGGGTGGGGCCAGCGAGCGAATACGTTTCCAGTGGCACATCTAGATTGAATACCGGAGGCACCAAGTAGCCTTCTTGTAATTGCTCGATTGATACGTACAGGCTCTCAGATACAAGGTCGTACTGGTAGTTCAGATTGATCGACGGGTGGCCTGCGCTATATAGCCAGTGGTCAAAAAAAGCATTGAAAGGCTCGCCGCTTGCCTGAGTAAGCGATTCGAGGAGCTTGTCGGTATTTGTTGTTTGGAAAGCCTGGGTACGGGTGAATGACTGGAGGAATTCCCAGAAGGCGTCCTCGCCCATCGTCGACATTAGCGCGTGGAAGAACCACACGCCTTTCGCTCGCGTATGCGCGTCCAGCAGGTTTTCAGGCGTGTACCATTGATTCCAAACGAGTGGGCGCTGGTAGCTATCGGCTTCGTCGAAATACGCGCCGGCCAACGCGTAGAGGTGTGCATAATAGGTAGCATCGCCCTGGGTAGATTTCAAGAACATCAAGCCCATAAAGGACGCAAGACTTTCGGTGAGCCAAACATCTGACCAGTGATCCACACTTATCAGGTGGCCGTACCATTGTTTGGCAAGACTTGTCGCCAATTGGAGGGTATTCGGGAGATCGATTTGTGCGCGTTCGTCGAGTAAGACGCGATCATTGAACGCCGTGAATCCGGTGTAACTCAGGTCTGGCATGTACTCATCTTCAAAAATGAGCTGTGTATAGCCTGGCCACGGATAGGTGAAGTCGAGTTTGTCAGACAGGAAAAACAGAATGTCCGGGATTTCCTGAAGCGATGCTGTGGCAATTGCTGCCTGATCTGCTGATACCCACTGGTCGATCCCAACTGAAAAGCCGTTTTTTAAGCGGATGGTTTGGGTGGATTTTTGAAAGCGGCCAATAAAGAGACCGATGTCAGCAGGATTGTGTGATTGGTCCTGGACGTAGTGGAAGAGCGACATGCCATCTTCCGTCTCCATCTGCTCTGTGATTCGTCCGTTGGATAAAATGTCGAGCGAGGGGGGAAGGGTTGCAATGATTTCGGATGTCAGGCGATCCGTTGGGTTGTCGAGCAGGGGAATCCAGTAGCTGTTGCCTTTGTTTGTGCCGTCAGTCCAGATATGGACCTGGTGAGAGGTGTCGGCTTTGTTGACGTCCCGGAAATACATCCCCGCCTTGGGATTGGCTCGATAGGTGATTTGTACTTCAAACGGGACACCGCGTACTTGCAGCGAGTCAAGTTGTATGTCGAGCATCCCGTCTGCCGTATCTGCATACGGTGATGCAATTTTGAGCGAATCGAGTACACCAACTTGCACGCCGTATACTTCGAGGCCATCTGCTGCAAAGCGTACCGTGTTGAGCGAGTCGATCCGGGGCCGAATCCGAAGTTTGGCGACTCCAAAAATGCGGCCGGCTTCGGGTTCAAAACGCAACGCAAGCCGAACATGCTCCTGGTCAAACGCTGCATCTACCGGTTCGTGAATGGGGGCAAGAAAGATTGGGTGTTGCGTGAGGGAATCGGTTAAGCTGGCTGTGGCTGAGGAAACGGTCGCCGTACCGGCGGCGGCGAGCTGGTCCTGGGCGGAAAGCAGCTTTGGGTATATGGCAGTAACAAGTAAGACGAATAGCAAATACGCAGTGTATTTGCCCGGATTACAGACGCTGTTCATGGTGTTATATCTTTGTCCATATTGGCGTCGCGGAGCTTCTTTAGGCTTGTGCCTTGAATGTACAGCGCAAATAAGCCGGCAACGGTATAGACGATCGCGTGCAAGCCATGTGACAGAATGCCATAAGCCACGGCGATAGTTTCATCAACCAAATACAGGTTGATAAGCGTAATTTTGGTAATATAGTGAAAAGACCCTGTCCCACCGGGAGCAGGAACGGCAAAGCCTATGGCGCCAAAAATCATAATGGACCAGGCCGCTCCCCATCCAAGGTCGAAGTCAGTGTGCATACCCAGCATGATAAATGTCAGGTAGGCCATGGCAACATACGAGAACCACATCAAAATTGTGCTTACAACGAGTGCACCACGCTTGGGCGCTTTTAACATGGTCATCAACCCGTCTCGGAAAGAATTTAGCATCGAAACAAGTCGTCGTCGAAATTGCTGTAGCCGTTCGGACTGTCCACTTTTGAGCGTGCGGAAAGCGACGTACCCAAGCGCACCTGCACCTGTAATACCGAGTGCTGTCCATGCTACAGGGATTTGACCGGCCAGCGTGGTAACCCTATCAAAAAGGCTTTCCTGGATAAATTCAAACTGTTCATAGAAAAGCACGCTCAGGCTCAGAATGCCAAGCAGGAGGACAACCATGTCGGCAATCCGTTCGACGACCACGGTGCCGAATATGCCGCTAAAACGAATGCCCTGTTCGCGTGATAAACTCGCGGAGCGTACAAATTCACCAATCCGTGGAATAAGCAAGTTGGCAAAATAGCCAATGAGCAGGGCAAGGAACGTTGATCGGAACGGAATGCTGGTAAGTTCTCGCCTGTGTTGTCGATCAGGGAGTGCCTCTAATAAGATTTGCCACCGCCAGGCCCGCAATGCGTGGCTGATAAGAATAGCTGCAACAATGGGTAAGACCCAGATGAAATTTGCGCTCGCAATTGTGTCTTTGAGTGCGTCTAACTCTATATCGCGCAACGCCAGATAAAGCAGGGAAAACCCTAGCGCAAAACTAATTGCATAAGCTGCTATCTTCTTGATCTGGCCCGTCACGTATTCATCAGTTTACAAAGCAAACGCCATTGTACGGACCAGCAGAGGCAGTCTGACAAAAAAGCCCGACCCAAAAGTCTATAAGTAAAATCGTGCGTTCTGATGTAATCTCAGAATCGCAGGTCAATGACTTCTGCATCTGCAGGGGGTACAAAATTAAACGGATTGCCTTCTATGGCTGGATTGATTTCGATGTCATCGAGGTTGAATTCCAAAATTGCATCGTTCAAGTCAAGCACGCGCAAGCGGGTGATGACATGATCTTTGTCGCGCATCCAGAGGGTGACTTCTTTGAAAAACGTTTCATCAGAGCCGGCGCGCAGTTGCAATTCATGATGCCTGGTGCCATTGAGGTAATTCAGGCTCGCGCTCAATACCTCGTAGTCCGTGTGAAAATTATCCAGGAAGCTACTTATCGAGAAGGTGGTTTCGTCGTCAACAAAATCGTTGATTAAAACTTGCCGCTCGGTAGCATCATATATCCAGGTGGTTTCTCCGTCAGTAACAAAGGTCTGTATGTCGGTTTCAACCCGATACCGATCACCTTCGAGTACAAGAGAACCGCTGTTCTCAGGAAGCACATCGCCAAAAGGAGATGTGATGGTTTGCGTGAAATCTGCCTTTAGCAACGCAACCTGGTCGTATTTGGCGCGCAGCCGGCCGATGAGCTCGTCCTCGCTTTGTGCCATGAGGGGCTGCTGTCCAGCAAAACATACAGTGATGAACAGCGCGATAAACGATACTTTATGAAATAAATGTCTCATTACGTATTGGCGAGCAAAAAATGGATGGTTCGTCATATGATTGTTAATTATTTCAAATCATATGCCCGAACTCCTTGCTGGCTACGGCATGCTTGCCGAGGCGTGCTGTCCTGCTTCATGTCCGGCTTCCTGTTTGAGTACCTGGAGAAGCGCGTTAACATCTTCGGCATCATTGTACACATTCGGAGATATTCGAATGGCCGTTCCACGCGTAGAAACACTAATGTTCGCTCTATTTATCGCGCTCATCAGTCGTTCCATCGAAAGATCTTCTCGAACACGGATACCAAAAAGGTGGTGTGCTCTCCAGCGGGGCGATTCTACTGCAAAGCCCAGGGTTTTGATTTCCTCACAGAACGATTTAGTCAGATCTGCACAATACGTTTGTATAGATGGGATACCCCATTCTTGCAGATGTAACAGGGCCTGATGGAGCATGGGGAGGAGGATGAAGTTGCTCTTTTCGCCTACATCGTATCGTGTTGCACCCGGCTGATAGTTCGGGGTGTACGAGACGAGCCCGCCAAAATTCTCGCTGTTTTCCCGGTTTATCCAGTTCTCTTCGAGCGGTACGCCATCCATGAAGCGCGGCCCAAAATAAGCGAGTCCGATGCTATATGGACCAAGGAGCCATTTGTAGCCGGCACAAATCAACGCATCTGGCTGAATTTCTGCCACGTCAAAAGGCAAGGCGCCTACGGATTGTGTGCCATCGATAATAAATGCCGCGCCCACCTCTCGGGCGCGGGCTCCGATTGCAACAAGATCGAACAGTGTACCATCAGCCCAGTGGACATGGGCCATGGCTACAACGGCCGTTTCGGGGGTGATGGCTTCCAAAATGGCTTCATTCCAACGGGCGCCGCGGTTCTCAGAATCGGCTGGCGGCTCAACGGTTTTGATTTTTGCACCCGTTTCTTCTGCCCGGCGCATCCATGCATACACGTTGCTGGGAAATTGTTCGCCGGCAATGACAATCGTTTGGTGAGGCGACAAGGGGATGTTTTTGGCTACGGTTGCAATGCCATATGATGCCGATCCAACGATCGAAATAGACGCAGGCGGTGCATTAACGAGGTCTGCAAATATAGCTTTTGTCTCGCGCGCGGTGTCAAAGAAATGAGCTGGCTTGATCGTTGTCGGAACGCGCTTGCCCTGAATACCTGCTACACCTGCTGCCTCGACTGCTTTTGTGAGGGGCGACATGTATGCACAATTCAAGTAGTGCACATCGTTCGGGAGCGAGAATAATTCTTTCTGACAGGCAAGCATGTGGTTTCTATTCTGGAATGAATATCGATCCTCCAATTTACGACATTCACCAATAGAATCTTCTACCTAAGCAGTACAGTCTGTTGTGTAATACGGCGATCTGTAGTTTCGAGGACAAAGAAATAGAGACCGCTCGCCAGTGGTCGCGCATGATCGTCAACGCCTTGCCACGAAAATGGATGAACGCCAGCGTCACGTGTTTCGCCCTGGGCTAAAACTGCTACGCGCTGACCAATGCTGTTGTAGACGTGTAGTGAGAATTCGGCTTGCTCCCTCAGGCTTATTAAAATTGTGCTTTCCCGCTGGAATGGATTCGGAAAACTTTCAATAGCCAATTGAGTGGGTAGCTCCTGCTGTTCTAAACGAATTGCTTCAAGATCTCCAGATGAGCCTACTACTAGTTTAAATCGCTTGTCGTAGGGTGCTTCTGAAGCCTTGACTTGATATGAGGCCGTAGTCCTGAGGTCGATCTCGCGGTTTAGTAACTTGTCGAGCAGGACAATGTCCAGTGCCTCAGGAATCTCTTCTATGCCTTCAAATTGGAGGTTTATATATTCTTCAACGTTGCTACTGATTTCAAAGTCCCAGCTATTGACGAGTGCGTGGATTGGTTGCACATCTGTGCTGAAACGTTTGAATGGCAGTGCCCATTCATCGTGTGGGAAGTAAAGAGAAATGTATTTGCCGATCACGGGCGGTTCTGGTCGATCCATCGTGTCCCAATCGTATGCCGCGTTTTCTGAAACTGCCGCCACGTTGTCTGCATCCAATGCCTCATTAGCTGTTGCTGTTATACGGATAGCCCACGCGTATTCCTCTTCAGAAGCGAGTTCTTCATTTTTGCCTGCTGTCGGTGGGAAAGGGCTGATGAGCAATTGAGTGGCCGCCGTTGAGGCAATTGCATATCCTGCAAATGGCTCAAGGGGACCAGTTTGGGTACTCCATGATCCGTTGAAGGTCCGGATGTCGAGGGTTTCACCCGAAACCAGCGCTAACTGATTCTGCGGCAAGGAGAAATTGAAGGGTGTCCCGATAAAGGTCCATCCAGGGTTTAATTGGATCAAGAGGGGCGTGGCCAGGGAGGTAGATACGCCGGGACCTGTATTTATGAAGCCCGATTCTCTAGACGCGAGCCAAAACCCCACTCCCGGTCGCATTTGATCTGTATTAGGAAACTCTACATAGGTCTGGTTTGTGCCCAGGCCAAACAAGCGCCATACTTCAGGGTCATAGGGCCCCAAATCGTCTTCCAGGACGTTATCAGCGTTTTTATTGATTAAGTCGATAGGGATCGAAAAGAGACGGTAGTCAGAAGCATCCGCTCCACTGAAGCCCAGGTTGCGTACAAGTCCTTCTGTGCTGACGGATACGCTGAAATCGGGTGTGTTGCTGCTTATGCCCGAGTTATCTGCTGCGCCGATGGCATAGCTAAAGCCAGATGTGTTTACTGCGCTTGCCGGAATGGTGCCTTGCCAGGTGTTACCCCCTACGTTCGACATGAGTTGCAAAATTGCCTGTTCAATACTGTTCCCGCCTTCTACATACGCTATTGCAGCGGTTGCAACACCTGTTGGGCTTTGAATTTCTGCACTGATTGTGACCGCCTGCCCCTCGGGAGCTGAAGCAGGCGCGTTATGTGTAATCACAGGTGGCCCACCAACCGGTGCTTGTATATCAACCACGGCTTCTATCCACATGTGCCACCCGTCATCGCCGGCACTGAACCAGGATTCAGACATGTTCACCCAGTTACCATTACTCAACTGCTCCCAGTCCTCCGGCACGGCAACGCCGAGTGCATCCGTAGAGGCAATGTCAATATTGGAGTAGCCACTGGAGTCATACGGTCCGAGGTTTACGGAGACAAAGAATTGGTTGGGTACTGGGACTGGCGTATCCAGTATGTGTAAGGTCGTAAAAGCTGGTGTAGCGAGGTCTTCATCGGCATCAACAAATTGATAGCTGTATGCCTGTGAGCCCAGGAGGGTGCCCGGACCTCCACTGTTACTGTCAACATTATAAATTTCGATGGAATAAGATTCGCTTGTCACCGTACTGGCTTTGTGAATGAACGTAACATGCACCTCTTCCAGCATGGCTGCAGTTGCGTTATCTGGCAGCGTGATGCGAGTCGCTTTTGATATGTCTTCAAAAGAATTTGTACCATGAATCCAGCCTGTGGCATCTTGGAAAAGCGCGGCTGCCGGCCAGCGGAAAACAGTATCTCCCTTAAAAAAATTACGCAGGGTGTCCGTTGCAATGCTAGCCGTAGATTGTGGGAGCGGAGCGTAGACGGAGGATGAAATAGGCTCAGTGCGAATTTCTCTCAGTACACCTTGCTTCTGTTGTGCATGCGACGTCAAAGAAAGCGTGACGAGAAGAAAACAGCTGAGCAGGAGCTTGCAGATAACCTTTGCCATGTTGTGCGGGGATTGGGATTAGTGCTAAGGGTGAGATGGGGTTAGGGGAGTTCGGGCGGGCTTGCGATTGCCTCAGTACCGCTATCTTGAAGAAGAAGAAAAGCTAATCCACCGGCAGCTGCTACGCCTAAGCCACCGATGATCCATTTGCCGGCCCCACGTTTTTTGCGCTTACTTGCCTGTGGTGACTCATTCTGAGGCTTTGGCTGTTCTAATTCAGCCGCCGAATCGTTGATCTCTTCTTGGACAGGAGGTTGCTGCACTTCCTCCAGTGGAGCTTCTGCTGGCTGGGTTACCGTTTCCAATGCAGGACCCTCGTTGGTCGATTCATTGGCTGGCGGTGCCAGTTCCTCGTCTAGTTCTTCCCTGAGCTGTGAAATCATATTGACGAAATTCGGCGGGTCCATTACAGGGTCTGCTTCGTAACTCGGGACAAGCTGAAGCAAGCTTTTGATTGTTTCCTTGGCGTCGGTTTCAAGTCCCTTGCCTATAAAGCTAAGGCCTTTCAGCCGGTAGGCCTTCATGCGTTGTGATTCAGTGATGTCGGCCGATGCCAGGCACTGGTCGATGAGGGCAATGGTCGCGTCGAAAGAACCCGTTGAATAGAGGGTATTCGCTTCAACCAGCGTGTCATCACAGTTTTGTACCTGGGCATTTGCCTGTGAAGGACTGAGCAAGATGAAGAAGGCCAGTAGAGCCGAAAGGAATTTGGTGTAAACGTTAACTTGTCTCATTTTTTTGGAATCTGTCGACTAAAACAAGCCGGAAAGGCTGATGTTGAAATTACTGAGTATATCGTCGTCCAAGCTCCGCCGGCTGTAATTGAGGTGTAGCAGGATTCGAGTTTCTCTGGAAACGGGGATGCCGTATCCACCACCGATCCTGAAGCCAAGGCCCCAGTCGGAAGTGATGTCATCGGCATCAGAGAGGTCCAGGACGAGCCTGGCGCCTCCCACATCTCCGCGAATAAAAAAGCCTTCGCCGATGCGGTCTTGCAAGAACACCATGGTGCTGGCACCAATGGTGTATGACGTAAGCTGGAAGAACGTGTCGTCTAGCGTGTAGCGATCTCCCCACACATTCAATGCGGTGCCCAGGATTATCTTTTCACCAATAGGGAAATAGAAACCCAACAGGTCGAGCATAATCGCAGCGTTGCTAAAGCCGGCTTCTTCGGCCTGCTCGATTGTCTGTTTGAGTTCGTCGGGATATTGGACGAAAGGAAAGCCCAGGCCCCAGTTTGTGTAAAAGGATTCCAGTCGATTTTTGGTTTCTGAAGCAGGGCGCGTGACTGGTTGCAGAGAAGGATTGGTTGCTTCGACTACGCTCTCGTTTGCGTTGGTAAGCTTAACTTCTTCGATGAGCGCCACAAACGCAGGCGGATCCTGAATCGGATCGGCTTTGAAATCCGGGACAAGTGCAATTAAGCGGCTGACAGCTTCTTTCGCGTCGGCTTCGAGGCCTTTGCCAATGTAGCTCAATCCTTTGAGTCGAAACGCTAGCCGCCGGTCCGATGCATCGATAGCTGTTTTGTTCAGACAAGCATCTGCCTGTCGGATCGTTTCATCAAAATTTCCTTGAGTGTATGCTTCTTCTGCTAGCCTGAGTTCTTGCTGACAGGAGGTCTGAGCCATCACGGGCAAAGTTGTGCAACTCAGCATCAGGCAAACGGCGAATGTAAGCCGCAAGCCTGTCTTTACGTTTGTCATGTAGCGATTAGTGGGGTGAATCTGGGTTTATTGATTCTGTTGCAGCTCGAACGAAATCGGGGATGAAGGTTCTGATTCCAAAATAATTTCTTTGGGGCCTTCCGTGGGTGTGTATCCTGATTTTTGAACAGAAATCGTGTGGTTGCCGGGCCGTAATTTGATCTGACTGGGCGTATATCGGTTTGTGGATTTACCATCGACGATGATTTCTGCATTCAACGGCGAAGAAATCACGGTAACGGTGTATTCCGCATTAAAGTTAAAAAATATTTCCTCGGATACTCCAGGCTTAACATTAATTTGTTTTTGCCACGTGCCCAGTACAGCATGCGTAGCCTGGATGGTATGGGTGCCAGCCACAAGAGGCGCGGTAAAAGCTGCGTTCGTGTTTTCAGCGACTATCGATCCATTAATTAAAATATTGCCGAACGGACGGACGACAATTTTGACTTCGCCCGGTTGGGTAACCAATCCGACGTCAACGCTCGAGCGCGAAGCTGGGTTGAAATTCCCAGACCAGGTCTCGTAGCCATCTTGGCTAATGCGGAGTTGATAGTTTTTTGCGTTCAGGTTGTTGGCAGTATAGGGTGTGGTACCCACAGATCGACCGTCTATAAATACCTGAGCTCCACTTGGTGTCGATGTAATCTGGATGGCTTGCGTTGCGTTGCTGGCTAGCTGGTTTGATTCTTGAATTTCTGTAACGGCCGGCACCGGGTTGGCTGCTGGTGATTGAGGCGGGTCAGTTGTCTCTTCGCCGGGTGTACCGTTCACTGGGCGGGTTTCCGTGCTGAGGCTCTCTGCGGGCTGTACTGCCATGGATTCGATGGGCAGAGAGGGAGCTTCTTGAAGATCCTCCGACACGCTGATTTCGTTTGCACTGGGTTGGCGGTCATTTTGAAGCAAGGAAAAACCCCAAATCGCGAGTGCGACCAATGCAATAAGGCCTATGCCAAGCAGTGCCGGCCGAAGTTTTTGCTCTTTTACGACAGGATCTGGTTGCTTGCTCGGCGCTGGAGATTTTTTAGGACTTCGCCCCGGGCTTGGGGAGAATACCTGGGTTTTAAGCGGTGTTTCGTAGATTTTTGTGCCGGCCGGCACAGGTGCTGCAATGCTCCCATCCGAGCTCCCATCCGATTTAAATGCAAGAAGCGCCTCGCGCATCTCTGCAGCCGACTGAAAACGCTCCTCTTTCTCCTTTTTAATAGCACGCATGACAATATCTGCCAGCGATTTTGGAATGCCGGGATTAAAAGAACTGGGTGTCGGGATACGCTGCTCATCGATTGCCCGTAAAATGGTCAGCGTAGAGCTACCTTCATCGAAGGGCATGCGGCCTGCCAGCATCTGGTACATTGTCATCCCGAGGGAGTACAGATCGCCCCGGTGGTCAACGTCGCTAAGTGCGACCGATTGCTCCGGGGGCATATAATAGATGGTGCCTCCGGTAACGCCGACGCGGGTTACCGTGCTAGATGTGTTCTCCTGGATTTTAGCCAGGCCAAAGTCGCTGATCTTAACTTTGTGCTGCTGTGTGAGGAGAATATTCTGAGGTTTGATGTCTCGGTGGATGATGTTAGCATTGTGCGCCATTTCGAGCGCGTCGAGACACTGTGTGATGATGGGGATCGTCTGCTCTGGAGTGAGTGCGCCCCTGTTGTCGATGAGATTGCTGAGTGTGCCGCCATCAACATGCTCCATTACGATGAACAAGTGGGGCGGGATGTGTCGGAAAGCGTAAACATTAACAATGTTGCTGTGGATCAGCCTGCCCAAGACCTTGGCTTCAGATTTGAACCGCCACAAGAACTCATCATTCGCAGCAACACTGGGGTTCATTACTTTAAGTGCCACGATCCGATCGATAGAGGTATCCATGGCTTTATAAACCACACCCATGCCACCGTGGCCTAAAATTTCATCGATGCGATAATTTTCTATCGATGTTCCTACCATGAATCCAATCTGCTCAAGTGAAATACATGTCGAGGCATTAAGGGATTGCGTAATAATTACATAACCCGGCAATGCGTCACGACGCAAGATAGTTTTTGTCTTTATAAAAATCTGTATAAAAAATAGATGCCAAAGAGTAGCTTTCGGATAAAATGAACGTTTTTTCTACTTGTTTACATTTTATTAATGACTAAATTTTGCCGTAAGTTGTTTTATCGCTGCTCTAACTTCTTTATCATGCGTTAGCCCACAAAACTACTTTTCTGAATCGTTGCCGGGATGCCACTGTTTTCTCTGTCAAGTCAGAAGCAACCGGTCTGATTCTAGACCTTTCACCCTTTAGCATTACTATGCATTTACTACGCGTCGTAACGGGCGGTATACTTTCCGTTATCCTGGTATTCATCCTGACAGCCTCTCGTATTCAACCCGCAGCAGATGAGAACGCCGGGATCTCTGCTGTTCAAGGCGCTTTTGGATGGGACATGTCTTCAGGGAGCCATGGAGACCTCTCTGTGGCGCAGTTGGAGCAGCTTAGTGCCTATTTTGCGCAATCGGATCTCGTTGGAGATAAAGATCCTGCTCTGTATACAAAGGAAGATTCTTTACACAGTGCACTCTTCCTTGAAGAACGCTTTCCTTCTGCAAATACTTGTGCGACTTGTCATCCGGATCACTATAAAGAGTGGTCTGTATCGTCCCATGCATACGCGCAAATGAGTCCTGTCTTCAACGCGATGCACGGGAAAATTTTGAAGCTCACGAATGGCACAAATGGAGACTTTTGTATCCGTTGCCACACGCCCGTAGGCATGAACCTTGGTGAACCTGAATTCATGACTAACATGGATCGGCATCCAACTTCGCGAGAAGGAATTACGTGTATCGTTTGCCATCGTGTTGGCAATCCATATGGTAAAGTGAGCGGCCGGCTTGCGATCAACGAAGGTGATATTTTTGACCCTGTTTTCGGTTCTTTGGGAAATGAAATTCTTGAAGAAGTTACTGACCCGGATAGCGACTACCGTGTGAACACTGAGCGGGGTAAAACGGGTCGCAACATCCACGCTGAAGCCAAAGAACTGGATCAGATATCGACGTCTGCTTTTTGTGGTACCTGTCATGATGTGAACCTCGTAAATGGGTTCAGGCTGGAAGAAGCATTTAGCGAATACAAAACAACGCCGGCGTCAAAGCGGGGAACCACGTGCCAGGATTGCCACATGGGTGTTGATCCCGGTAAGGCGAATGGCTACGCCACAGGACCGGCCGCTGTAGTTGGTGGCGTACCCACACGCGACCGTAAGCGGACGAATCACATGTTTGCCGGTCCAGATTATTCTATTATCCACCTTGGTATTTTTCCGCATAATCATCGGGCAGCAGAGATGGCGACAATCCGAGAATGGCTCACTTTTGACGTGGAAGCAGGCTGGGGAACGGATGCTTTTGAGAATGTTGTTTCCGATAGCTATGAATTTCCCGAACGGTGGCAATATGCAGACGACAGGTACGACGCCCGTGAACTGCTAAATGAAAACCAGGCTTTGATCGATATGCTCGATGAACAACGCCTGGCTGTGCTTCGGGCGGGCTATGTGTTGGGAGACATAGAAATCGAAAAAGTCAGTTCATCCGGACTACGATTTGCTATTGAAGTCCAGAATGGGACGGATGGGCACAATGTGCCAACAGGTTTCGATGCCGAGCGTCTCGTGTTTTTGCAGATCACGGTGACAGACGCTAACAATGAGGTCGTTTTCCAGTCGGGCGACCGGGATCCGAATGGCGACGTGCGAGACTTGCACTCACTCTATGTTCATAATGGCGAACTGCCGCTCGACAAATATTTGTTCAGCTTGCAGTCTAAGTTTTTGACGCGCATGGTGCGGGGCGGGGAACGTGAACAGGTGCTTGCTGTGAATTACTCACCAGATCCGCTACCTTTCTTGCGGCCTTCTACGCGATCCACCATTTTGCTTGGCCGGCCTGTTGGCGCCCGAAAACATCGTAAAACTATCGGTACGCTCAGCAGTGTCTGGGCTGACTATAAAGTCTCTGCAACTGACCTTATTGGAAGTAAGCCGCCTTATAAAGCGAACGTAAAGTTGATCACCCAGATGGTTCCTGTGAATCTCATTGCAGAAATCCAGGACGTAGGTTTTGATTATTTCATGTCGCCTCGCGAAGTAGCCGACAAAGTAGTCGAAGGCTCGCAGGTACTTTGGGAACGAAATATTTCATTGGCTTCAGAAGGCATCATCGAAGCGCGCGCGCTGATTTCGGACAGTAAAAGCGAATAAATGATTTTGATCAACGTAGGCATGAGAAAGCCATACTGGTCGCTCGTAGTAGGAATGTTCTTGATGGGCACACTCTGGACGGCCGGCTCCTTTGAGGTGTACGCACAGGAAGAGCATGAAGAGGAGCATGCCGAAGAAGGGCATAGCAAAAGTCGATTTTCAGATGAGCCAATCCCACTGGCGGATTTACCTGAGCGCCCCAAACCTATTGTAGAATTAGGCGAACCTTTTCTTGGTACAGGAACACTCAAGCAAGGTATTACACTCCCGACAGGTGCTGTGTGGCAGCCGGCGTTTCTTGCTTACGGAACCCTTCGCTCTGCATTGCAAAGTATCAGTCAAGAGGCAAATGGGGAAAATCTATACCTGCGAGAAGCAGCCTTCAGATTCGACTTGTTTGGGAATCTTTACCTCACCGCAAGCGAGCGTATTTTGATTGGTTTTCGTCCACTTGATGAAGGAGGGCAGTTTACACGCTATACACTCGATACCAATTTGAATTTGCCGGATGACGGTTTTGAGAATGAGTTCAACTTTGGGTTGCGTACGCTGTTTTTTGAGGGAGATATCGGTGAACTTTTTCCTGCGCTGGATTGGAATGACAGCAAAGGATTGGATATAGGAATTTCTGTTGGCCGGCAGCCTCTCAGTTTCCAGGATGGCATGCTTATCAACGAAGACGCCATCGACTTGGTTGGGTTGACGAAGGCCAATATGAAAGTTGGCAATTTGGTGAACATGCGGGCAACAGCTCTTTTCGCGTGGGGCGACATTGACCGGCCTGTGGGTGTGAATGTCGCAGACGGTAACATCATCGGATCGAACTTGGGCGACAAATCGGCTAACCTATTGGGTATTTTTACGGAGATGGACAGCCGCAAGACAACTATCGAAGCAGATTTGGTTTTTGTGTTTGCTGATGAGATTCGAGGTGGCGGGTTGCATGCCGGTCTCGGCAGCACTCGGCGAATTGGTCGTTACAGCAACACGCTTCGCGTACTGGCATCTCTTGCTAATGATGATGGTGCAGTGCACAACGGCGACGGTTTTCTAATCACCAACATGTTCTCCTGGACCCCTCATCACTCGCATAATCACATTTATATCAACGCGTTTCTCGGAATCAATGAGTTCAGATCTGCTGCGCGCGGCCCAGCCAGTGGCGGACCACTTGGGCAAACTGGTATTCTGTATTCGGCTGTTGGGATCGGACGATTCGGGGCGGCGCTTGGAAATCAAGCCGACAACGCCATTGGGGGGAGTGCCGGCTATCAATTCTTTTTTGCAGAAACAAGGCAGCAGCTAATCGTGGAAATCGGTGGGCGTACCAATTATAAGGAAGAAGGTCTGTTTCAGAGCGACGCATTTGCTGGTGGTGCGCGGTATCAAATCGCGCTTGCCCGAAGAGGTGTGCTCGTTTTTGATGGTTTTGGTATTTATGACTTCGACTTTGAAGCATTTACTGTGGCAGGAAGATTCGAAGTGGTCATCAAGTTGTAGGGAGTATGGTCAATAAGATTGTTAAGAAATATGGCCTATTAGCCCTTAGCCTGGTCTTTATCCTGGCATTGTTTCCGTTATTGCATTATTTGTCGGCCTCTTCTGAGCCTCAAGAAGATGAGTCGCCTTACCTCCGTAACGATCCGGCGCGTATTACGCTTGCTGCAAACGACGATCGGGTACCTTGTGGGGAATGCCACACGTTAGAGTATGATGCATGGAAGGAAACGGAGCATGCGCTAGGATTTAATAGCATGCACCGCTCGGCACAAGCCCAGAGTATTTTGGAAAAACTGGATTACAGACTGGCGAAAAGAGAAAGTGTGTGTCTGACCTGCCACTACACCGCAACGTTGCAAGCGGGGAAAGCTAAAGCGATTGCCGGCGTTACATGTGAATCCTGCCATGGTGCCGCGCGTGACTGGCTCGATGTGCACAACGACTACGGTGCTCCGAATCGTGATAGCGAGACTGAAGCCCACAAGCAGCAACGGATAAATGCGAGTCTGGAGGCTGGTATGTTGCGGCCTTCAGATAACGTATATGCAGTAGCGGCCAATTGCTTCGAATGCCACACCGTGCCTTCAGAGGAGCTTATCAACGTAGGGCGTCATCCGAGCGGGAGCCGCATTGAACTGGTCGAGTGGATGGGGCAGATTCAGCATAATTTCCTGGCTGCACAATGGAGTGGAGACGAAACCAATCGAGACCCATCCGACGAGCGGATGCGATTGCTTCACATTGTTGGTCGTATTCTCGACTACGAATACAGCATTCGTGGTATGGCGCGCGCAACGGAGCAAGGGAGTTATGCCAAAGCAATGGAGCGCCGAGTTGTGTCGGCGTTCAGAATGTTAGATCGAATTGCCGGCATGGTTTCTATTCAGGAATTAAATGCCATCATCAAGCTTCACGGACAGGTGAAGCTTGTTCCAAATAACGAGCGTTCTTTGTTGGGCATAGCCGATCAAATCAGATCGTTGGGTAATGATATTGCTCGGTCTTATGATGGGAGCGCCTGGGTGGCAGTCGATCCATTGTTAAAAGGGGGATCCCAAGCTGAACCTGAGCCGGCTAGCGCAGCGCAAGCTTCAGCAAATCCAGTTGAAGTTGACAATGTACCGGAAGCATCAACGCTGGATGGTGGAGTCTCTCCTCAGGCTACCGAGTCTGTGGCTAATACCTTGCCTACGGTGCCTGGGCAAAAGAGATCGAGACCCGATTGGTTTCCGTCAGAGAAGTTTGATTTTATTGTGCCTGGTTGTAATTGTCACGCTGCTGCTGAGGACTGGCTTTTTGACGATGCACATGGTCGCTCTGCAGATCCCATCGTAAATGGTGCGCCGCGCGCGGTGCAAATTGCCCGCGTTTACGGATTGACGTCAGCCTCCATGAAGCAGGGAGACCAGATCTGCATGCAATGCCACGGAACGGTAGAGACTGGTACAGGCAGTGGGCCTGTATTCGAAAGTGTTGGGTGTGAAAGCTGTCATGGGCCTAGCTCCGGGTACCTTCAACCCCATAAGCGAGGTGATGGGGCAGCATACGGATTGAAAAACCTCAACGATGCGACCGTCAGGGCCTCGAATTGCGCAACGTGCCATCATATCACTGATGAGCGATTACTCGCTGCTGGTCACTCATCTGGACAAGGCTACGATATTGTAGCAGGCGGTGTAACCATAAAACACTGGCCTGATCCAGATCTAGATCGACCGCCGAAAGCTGAGCCAACAGCAAGCGCCGTTAACGCTGCATTCGATCTAATTAAAGGACAGCGTCCTGTACCGCGGGTTGAAGTGGTGTCGTTACCTTCATCGGGAGCCCCAGGATCGAGTCTTCCACCAGCTCGCACTCCCGTAACAGGCAGGCAAGCTGCAACGCCAACGTTCCGAAGCGTTGCGCCTCGTCCGCCAAGAAGCCGGCCAGTAGGACGATTGCCTGCCGCTGGCGCTGCAGATGATGTGCAGTTGGAACAGGCGCCGGTAATCCCAGATTCGGCTTCAATTGAAGACAGGCTGTTGTTTATTAAAAAACGATTGGAAGCATTGTATAAAGCAGTGGGGCGGAATGGATAAGCAACAAACTGGAAAAGTGGTAGGAAATACTGTGCTGCAACAGCAGCAAATGTTTGTTGATCGTTGGTCTGCATTCGGTGAAGCAACAGGAATAAAGCGTTTTCATGCTCAACCCAAGCCAGCCGAGCTAAAGAAGCTGCCGCTTTTTGCCCCATACGACGAAACCTTTCTCCAGGGAATAAGCCATGATATCTCGATAGCGACATGGGAGAAAGGCGCAATTCTCTTTGAAGAGGGGGCCTACCTGGATTTGGCATTCTCCGTTGTTTCTGGTGAAGTTGAGGTATACGTCGATAAACTCAAAAAGGGTGGCGTTTCGCCTATCTTTAGCGCCACTCAACTCATGCAGCCCGACACAACGAATGCACGCAATGATGAGCGTAAACGTCATGTCTCGCCTCAGATGACGTTTTTGACGACAATGGACTTTGATCTGCCACATGGTGCTGCCATGTCGTTGGGCAAGGGAGAAATTTTTGGAGAGATCGGATCACTTAATGGGTGGCCTCAATCGGTCACCGCGCGGGTGACGCAAGAAACAACCCTGGTGCATATTCGCGTCGCAGCACTCCGCGCAATGCGAAAGAAATCTGACGCTTTTAAGCAAAAACTGGACGCGCTTTACAGGGAGCGGACGTTGCAAAGTCAACTCGCCACTACACCATTGTTCAAGCATCTGGACGCCAGTGTAATCGATGCGTTGGCTAGTCGGGTTGCGCTTGATTCCAAGTCTCCAGGGGAAGAAATTGTCAAGGCTGGTGATACGTGCAAAGCTTTGTATCTGGTACGTTCTGGATTCGTGAAATTGCTCCATGAAATGGATGGGGACAGTTTCGCAGTCTCTTACCTTAGTAAAGGCATGACACTGGGAGAGGTGGAGCTTCTTTTAGATGGTGTAGAAGAAAACAGGTACTCTGCTGAAGCAGTTGGGCATGTAGAACTCGTCCGTATCGACCGGTCAGATTTTAATGCTGTGCTCAGTGGAGAGCAAACCGCGATCAACCAGATGTGGGAAATGGCCGTTGCTTCTATTAAGAACACCGGGCATACACGGGCAAATCCAGAAAAAGCGGAATTACTTGAGTTTGGTCTAACCAAAGGGCTCGCTCAAGGGAACAGCATGTTGGTTATCGACCTCGATGTTTGTACCCGATGTGACGATTGCGTAACTGGCTGCGCAAATACCCATGAAGGCCGGCCAAGATTCGTGCGCGAAGGTGACAAGTATGAGAATTTCCTGATCGCGCGTTCATGCTATCATTGTGAAGACCCCGTTTGCCTCATTGGATGCCCGACTGGTGCGATTAAGCGCACAAACGTAGGCGAAGTGGTGGCGATTGAAGATGAGTTATGTATCGGGTGTGGTAACTGTTCGAATAAGTGTCCTTACGATGCAATTGTGATGCATGAAACAGAGGATTCTTGGCCTGAATCAGCTTTTCCCAAGTGGTTGCGAGGGAGGCAGCGTAAGGTAGCCAGCAAATGTGATTTGTGTTATACTTCCGAGGCTGGCCCTGCTTGTGTCAATAGCTGCCCTCACGCCTGTGCGTTCAGGATTGGTAGCCTCGATGATTTTCAGGATTTGCTCAATGCGAACAAGCCCTCATGAAGAAAGTAGCCATATACCAAAACCGACGTGCAGGTGATGCTGCCTGGTACAACAAGTGGGTCCAGTCTCCCCTTTGGTTACGTAGTTTTGGGGGCTCAATTTTGCTTTGTTTTTTTGTTTATGGGCTCAATGTATGGCTTGGCCCTGTAGATCCTGGTAGCGTTTGGGGGCTGGGTTACGGTATCAGCGGTGCGTTCCTTTTTCTGGGTGCTTTTTTCTATGCCTTCAGGCGTCGTACAATTCGCACATCTCCTTTGCAACGTGCCTGGCACTATTTGCAGTTTCATGTTTATGGCGGCTCCCTGTTTTTGCTCCTTATCTTTTTACACACCAATTTTCATTGGCCAGAAGGGGTTTTGACGGGCTTACTATGGGCGGGAAGCGTATGGGTTGTTGTCACTGGATGGATTGGCAACATCCTCCAGAAATGGATCCCCACGGTGTTGCGCTCGGGGCTGCAAAGCGAAGTGCATTTTAGTCGCATCCCTGAGCTTGTTGAAGATAACGTATCGCGAATGGAAGCGCTCGTTAAGAAGAGTAGTGAGCCAATCCAACGGGCATATCGCGGACACATCGCTTCGGGTGGTGCTAATCCCGTCTTTCGATGGATATATCTCTTTGACGCCGCAGGATCAATTGCTCGATCAGTGAACGCGATGCGCCATACGCAGCGGGTGCTTGATCTGTCCGATAAACAGCATTGGGAAGAAATCCAGAGCTTATATCAATCAAGGCTCGAGTTGGATGCGCATTATACGTTACAAACGTTGCTGCGTGCGTGGCTGATATTGCACGTGCCTTTTGCTGTGATCACACTGCTGCTTGTTGTCATCCATGTCTTTGCCGTTATTTACTATTAATTCGTATATCTATGCCCAAAGCCCAAGGAAATAGGTCGCGCAAAGGGGTGTTCAGTGTCTTTGATCTGCCAATAGCAAGCAAGTATCCCGCACGCACATCACGGTTCTTTTTGTACGCAGTTGGTGCAATGGGAGCGTTGTTCTTGGGTCTACTCTTTGCCCTGGATGTAGCGTTTCTTGATGGCAATTCAATTGCCAGTGGTCCCATTTCATCGAACCATGCAAACTTTGGGACGGATTGTGCAAGTTGTCATTCCCCTGGACAGGGTGTGGCCGATGCGAAGTGTGAGACGTGTCACGAAAAATATGGGAATGACCTCGGGGTTCACTCCTACGAAGCACACTATATTTACAGGTCTGGCGATTTTCAGCGTATTGTGCCGGCTGTCGATGAGGTGGGGTGTGCTGGGTGTCACCAGGAGCACCAAGGACGATCCGCATCACTTTCCCTGGTAGAGGATGCACAGTGCACTTCATGCCACCCATACGGTACGTTTGAGGATGGTCACCCGGAATTTGAGTTTGTCTCCGCTGCCCTCATAGATGAGGCCAATCTGAAATTTCCACACACAATGCATGTACAGGAGATTGTTCGAAAAGAGCGCTTGGTTGATACAGAGAAAGCCTGCTTGCTTTGCCATAATGCAGAGCCTGACGGAAAGAACTTTCAACCCCTGTCTTTTGATAAACATTGCGATTCGTGTCATCTAAGTAGTAGCGACGGGACTGCATTTGTGAACGCATCAGTTAGGGCAGGGCCGGCGGCTCGTTCGTTGCAGGAAATTCAGCAGACCCAGTTGCCAGGAACCCGCTGGTCATTTTTTGTCAATCCGGGTGAATTCCAATCGCGGGGGAATACGATTCGCAAGCGACCTGTTTACCATGAAGACCCCTGGGTGCTCGAAAACCTGCGTCAAATCAGGAGAATCCTGTATCCAACTGAGAATCTTGCGGATTTACTCGTGACTTCGGCCGATGTGAAAACGAATGAGGCGAACATCCTTTATGAGGAGGCCCTGACAACGCTAAGAAGCTACGCAGCGGACTTGAGAAATCAACCTCAACGATCCGTTCAAAAAGCATTGTCCGAAGTTGATGCTGAGATTCAATTAATAGAACAGCAATTGCGTGATCCTCTGCAAGGAGTGGATGAATCCCAGTTTGTCATTGGTGCCGGCAATATAAATGCCTCGCTTTCAGCGTCAGCGGTTGCCCAGTACAACGAGCTTATCGATGGACTCACGCAACCTTGCCAGACTTGTCACTATGTGGAAGAGGCAACGATAAAGCGAGTTCAAGACAGCCAAAAAACGTTGATTCGAGCAAATTTTGATCATGGTGCTCACATCATTCAGTCCAGGTGTGTGGACTGTCATAACCAGATTCCGATCCGCGAATTGGTTTCTATTGACAGTTTGCCGAGTTTTGAAGCCGACAACGCATCGATTCATAACTTGCCACCCATTGCGAATTGCCAGTCTTGCCATGCCGACAACCAGGCAGCGAGTGCATGCATCGATTGCCATGATTTCCATCCAGACAAATCGCAGGACAACAATCTGCTGCTGTATATTGATTAGTCGAATGCAAACACCGCTTGAGGGCTTTACATGGTAGCAAAGCTGTTTTCGAAAACTGGTGCGCTGGCAGGTAGTGAATTTATTATAGAACAAGAGGCCGTTGTCGGCCGAGATGCCAGCTGTGACATCTCCCTCTTCATACATACGATTTCCAATCGTCATGCACGGATATATCTCGGAGAAGACGGTAGATCGTTCTTTTTAGAAGACTTGGACAGCAGCAATGGGACATATCTCGACAAATCAATTGTACATCTGCCGACTAGACTCGGCTCCCTGCATGTAATAACCTTCGCTCAAAATGTAGACATGCTTTTTCAGGTATTTCCTGATATTAAGGCGGCAACGCAGGGGAAGAGGAGCTATGAAAAATCGGACCCCAAGCATCAAACACATATACAGGATGACTTCGCAATTCCTGCGGGTGGGTTGAGTGGAATCCAGAGGACCCCTTCGCGTGCAGATGCGTCGGCTACATCTTACAGGGAGGGCTTTGCCCCGCTCCCAGAAATTCCTGATCATGATGACACCGTGCTAAAAACGCCTTCTGAACTAGAAGTTGGAAGCATTAATGCTTCTGCCGGTCGCGGTGAAACTTCATCTGTTCCGATAAGAAAGTTTGCTATTGTAATCAATAACCTACAGGAAACGGATCGAGAAGTGGAGCTAAGGGAAGGAACCTCCGTTGTTGGAAGAGGGGAAGTCTGCTCGATCCAGGTCCGCGATGAGTACCTGTCTGGTCAACACGCTGAAATTTACGTGACTTCGGGTAAAGTATTTCTAAGAGATCTGAACAGTACGAACGGAACTTTCATTGGTGATAACCAGCTCTCAGGAGAAACAGAACTAAAACCGGGGATGGACTTTCGACTTGGACCTACAACCAAAATCAAATTGACAGAAATCTGAACAGAAATCTGAGTGGTAGCAAATTAACTTATTATAGATTAGTTGCATGGTTATGAGAGATGATTTGATGCCAGACGGGTTTCTGGACCTCCCAAATCCTCCTGCGTTGCCGGAGATACTGGATATGCTGATCGTTGGGGGTGGTCCAGCTGGAACAGCGGCTGCGTTTAGGGCCAAAGAGCTGGGATTGAGTGCGTTGGTGATCGACTTCGATGATCTGATGAAGCGCATCCGTGATTATGCTAAGGATAAACTTATCTTGCCTCACTTTGGCGGCGGCGACAAAATGCGATTCCCAGCCGGCAATGAGATGGTGGCGGCCTTACAATTTGATCCCATAGACAAAGACGATATTTGTACTGCCTGGAGGTCGTACTATCACAAATTCAATGTGCCAGCAAAAATTGGCCTCGAGTTAACAGGATTTACCAGGGAATCAGACAACATTATTGCCGTCCAGGTCTGGAATCATCGATTACAGAAAGAAGAGAACATTCGGGCGCGACATGTTGTGCTTTCGATTGGACGCGGTGTGCCTCGCAGGTTTGATATTCCGGGCAATACAGATGGCATAAGCTACCGGTTGGAGGACGCGAACCTTTATGTAGGGCAGCCAGCCTGCGTGATAGGCGGAGGCACTTCGGCCGCTGAAGCTGTGTTCGCTATCTCGAACGCCAAAACAAAGGCTCGCGACCAGAGTCCGGTTTACTGGTCGTATCGAGGGGATAAAATGCCTAAAGTATCTCGTGCGCTCTCTGAGGCTTTTTTCAATGCTTACCTGGGCAATGGTAATATCCGCTATTTCCCGAAAAGCGAACCTGTGGCTATTTTGCCCGGGCCAGACAAGGCACAATTCCTCTCCATTCGCGTAGATCGCCGGCATATTGAGGGGCGTTCGATCGAAGCTACGCATCTCGAATTCCCTAAAAGTAGTTGTATTGCCTGTATTGGTGAAGACATTCCTGCTCATTTTCTGGAAGGCCTGGGTATCCGATTGGCAAAGCAGGGGAAGAAGCAGCGCATGCTTGTTTCTCCATTACTTGAGACCAGTCAGCCCAATGTGTATTTAATTGGCGATATTTTGAGTCAACGTTATTTTGAAACAGATAACTTTGACGGCAATCCTGAGGCTTACAGGGAGATCAGGCACCCGGGGAATATTAAATCAGCACTACGCGATGGTGTGTTTGTAGCAGAAGTTGTGCGGCAAAAAAAGGACGGCGTCTCGCAAGTCAAAGTCGCTTTGGGGTATGCAGACAGTACTGTTCGTCATGATATATCTTCTGCTCAGGTTCAACTGTCCACCTCGTTCATTCGACAGGATACATCCGAACTTGTATCGGCCAATCAAGACGTTGAGACTGGTGTCAGCACTGCGAATCATTCAAGACTTGTGCGACTGACAAAAGCCGGTGTTGAAGCTGAGGAGTACACGCTTGATCATTCAAAACGGCTGAGTATTGGCAGCGTAAACGCTGATGTTGTATTGGCGGGAGAGTCTTCTCTGGGCGACAAGCATGCCGGCGTGTACTTTGAAAATGGAACGTGCTTCCTGGAAGATTATGGGAGCCCACAGGGTTCTTTTTATCGCCTGCCAGCCGGGAATTTAGTAGAGGTGGCAGACGGGGCTCTCGTTCAATTAGGTCGACAATTTCTTGTGTTTGGTGTCGGGCCCGGCCGCGTCACATGCCAGCACTATGATCACCATGGTGTGAATCAGAATACATATATTTTGGAGTCTGGTACAAAAGTGTTTGGGCGTGAATCGCCAGATTTCACCCTTGATGCGTCTGACAAAATTTTGTCTCGCAGACATCTCGCAGTGTCGTTTAAAGAAGATCGGCTTTATTTAAAGGATCTTTCTAGCAGAAACCACACGTACTTGCGCATTCAGTCTGCGTATCCTATTCATTATGGTGACGTATTTAGACTTGGGCAGGTTGTTTTTCAATATGCCAAATCGTCGCCTTACAAGCCTGATGTTGTTGCGGTTGATCTGCCAGCCAGGACACCAGAACCGCCAAGCAGCAAATCTGCTCCCGCAAGCATGGCTGTGGATACCGGCGTTTCGGTGACATTTGCAGGCCATGGTGAAGCTGTTCCAACGACCGCCGAGAAAACGGTTCTCCAGTTGGCTCGTGAACAAAGCGTTCCGATTAACTATGAATGTGAAAGTGGACGGTGTGGCTATGATCCGGTTAGGATCGTGTCAGGGCAAGAGCATGTGAATGAAATGGATGAGGATGAGGAAGGCTGGACGCTGCAGGAAGTCTGTAAACTTAACCCGGGTGAGCACAGGCTAGCGTGCCTTCTCAAAGCAAATGGGCCGGTTGTTGTTGAGGTTGTCAAGAAATAAACGTCACCTTCGGCTTCTTTGCTCTGCTTTTGCCTGGATCCTCTCCACGATTTTTGGATAGCCGGTGAATACTTCTTCAAAAGCGTGTTGATTTAAGATGTAAAGGTCGCAATACGTGTTGGCGCGCGCCGTTGCTGTTCGCGGGAGATCCTTGAAGAGCGCAACTTCACCGAAAAAGTCTCCTTTCCCAAGCGTATTGAGGATCTGTGTCTCTTCTTTGTTCCAGATATTGATTGTGCCATGCGCGATGAAAAACACTTCTTTACCAAAATCGCCGGCTTTGAAGATACATTCGTTGGGGGCTGTAATGCGCTCGCGCAATTGCTGGGCAATTTCAAGGATGAAATCCTGCGGCGCGTCCTCAAAAATCGCAACGCCTTCGATAACTTCCTTCCGGAAGTGTAGCGATACCTCGCCGCGCAGGCTGGCAGGTAATTCGTTGATAAACGACTCTTCGTCATATCCGATGCGTCGCGTCATCTGGTATTGGTAGTAGGCATGGATCTGTTGCTGTAGATCGAGCGGCAAGCCGGCATAGCGCGCTGCATTTGTCAGCTTTTCCATGTTTTGTTTGTACTTCTCCTTGATGGGGTTTTGCTTAGTTAGAATGCCGGCAAAGCTACCGATGAGATACCCAAAAAAGGAGTAGCCAAAAAACATCGTAAAAATGGCATAGACGCGTTCAATATTCGTAATGGGAGTGATGTCGCCAAATCCAACTGTTGTGAGTGTCATGGATGTCCAATACAGCGCATTGATGTAGTTGGTGGTTAAATCCAAATCGTGATCAAATCCTCTGATGACCAGCCAGCCGCAACTGAGCCAGTGGGTTGCGATGGCAATCCAGTAGATCATCTGGCCAATCAAAACCAGGTTTGAAACATTGGCATGAATACGGCGCAGGACCGTGAGCAGATAGGTGACCTTGACCATCTTGGCCAATCGAACAATTTGTAGCCACGGGAGGCCAAAGAGCGCGGTGAGCGGCAGTGCCGCCAGTACATCCAGCCAAATCCACCGAAGAAAAAACGAACGCATTGCGCTGTACTCCAGGTGAATGACGGACTTCTTTTGCTGAAGCCGGTACACGCTGATAAGAATATCCAGCATGTAAATTGCCGTGAGGAAAATTTCACGGCGTTGGAAAAGGAGGGGAGATTCCTCGGAGGCGAGCGAAAAGGGAATGGCGAACGACGTGTAGGTGGCAACAATGACCAGTATTACGTTCCAGGCTGTAAAAAGCCTGGCATCTAGCCTGGGAGATACATTGTCGAATCTTGTTCGCATAGTAGCCCGCATTGTAACCCGCAACGTAACCAGCTTAGAGGCGGCCCATCGAGAGCCCGCCATCTATCGTTAGTACTTGTCCAGAGGCGTAGGGAAGGTTGCCTGCTGCCAGCATCCTTACAGCTTTGCCGATGTCTTCGGGGCGGCCCCAGCGCTGTTCTAATAGCAATCCCTCTTCGATCATTTTATCGTATTTTTCTTTCACGCCGGCCGTCATATCTGTCATGATTAACCCTGGCCGGATTTCGAATACATCGATGTGGTATTCCGCGAGTGCGTTGGCCCACAGTAAATTGGCCATGCTCAATCCTGCTTTTGAAATACAATACTCACCCCGGCTAATGGACGCAATCGTAGAAGAAATCGAGGTTACAAAGATGATACACGGCCGTGGTTCCGTTTTGTCTGTATGCGTCTCGATCATCCATCGGGCACATTGCTGGGTAAGAAAGTATGGGCCACGCAGGTTTACGCGAAGCACTTCCTCGAAGCTCTCTTCTGTAGCGTCCAGCACATGATTGCGCGCTCTGGGGGCCATGCCGGCATTGTTTACCAGGACATCCAATTGCGGGTGTAAACTTCGTGCGGTTTGGACGAGGTTGGCACGATCTGCCTGATTGCCAAGATCCGCCTGAATATAATTAACCGTGATACCGGGACGCGTAAGTTGTGTGATGACCGGGGCAATTGCCGCCGCTGGCCTTCGACCACAAAGCATGAGATTATACCCTTCGGCGGCCAATGATTCGGCGATCCCGAGACCGATCCCACGTGTGCCACCGGTGATGAGTGCTGTTTTGTTCATGAGGGGAGGAGGCTGGGGAAGGGGGGCTTAAATGAGTGCCGGCACGTCGAGCCAGCTACGCTTAGCGGATGAGGCAAGAGAAATCTCGGCGAGCTGGACTCCTTTAGCGCCTTCCAATAAATCAAAACGGTAGGGGTGGTCTGCCACCACATATTTGAGGAAGAGCTCCCACTGGGCCCGGAATGCATTCTGGTTTGCAGTGTGTTCGGGGACTTTCGACCAGCCGGCGTAGAAATCGTGGGCGTTTGGCTCGTCAGGATTCCACACATGCATCGGGGTTGCACCGTATGCTTGTGTCCAGCACGACGTCAGACCAGCAACGGCTGAGCCTTTGGTGCCGTCTACCTGGATGCTCAGCAAGTCGTCCCTGCGCGGCCGCACGCACCAGGATGAGTTGAAGTGTGCTGTGATGTTGCCGGCAAGCTCCAGTGTCGCATAAGCGGCGTCATCAGCGGTGCACGTGTAAGGTTGTTGTTTTTCGTCCCATCGCTTTGCAATGTGCGTTTTTGCAAGGCAGGATACGGCTTTAACTTCGCCAAACAAGTTGTCAAGAACGTAGCGCCAGTGGCACAACATGTCGAAGATGATACCACCGCCATCTTCCGTGCGATAATTCCAGGACGGACGCTGGGCCGGTATTACGTCGCCTTCAAATACCCAGTATCCGAACTCGCCCCTTACCGAAAGGATGTCGCCAAAGAAACCGCTGTCGCGCAGCATCTGGAGCTTTAAAAGACCTGGGAGCCAAAGTTTGTCTTGAACCACGCCGTGTTTGATGCCGGCTTTCTCTGCGTGCACGTGAAGCTGCAATGCCTCCTCGGTTGTGAGCGCAACCGGTTTCTCGCAGTACACGTGTTTGCCGGCATCGATGGCCTTGGTAACATCTGCGACCCGGCGATCTGTTGACTGCGCATCGAAGTAAACAGTATAGTCTGGGTCGGATAACACATCGTCAAGATTGGTTGTCCATTTGTCCAGCCCTGCCATTGCCGCGCGTTTTTCCAGTTTTACAGGATTCCTGCCAACCAAAACGGGGTCGGGCATGATGACCGTTTCATCGTCCAGTACAATGCCGCCTGATTGACGGATGGCGTGGATTGAGCGCATCAAATGCTGGTTTGTGCCCATGCGCCCGGTGACCCCGTTCATGATGACGCCGACACGGTGTATTTTTACGTTACTCATGCTGATTTAGCACTAATAGGGTTAAACATGCTGCTTGTAGGCAGCTACAATTTGGGAAAGATACACGGCCTGATCCATTGCCCAGTAGGTATCTGAAAAGATTTCTACTTCGATAAAGCCTGTATAGCCAAGTGCGTCCAGTTTTTTTCTGATTCGTTTGATGTCGATGCAGCCGGCACCCATCAAGGCCCGGTCATTCAGCGCGTCGCGTGTCGGGACACGCCAGTCGCAAACATGAAACGCAAAGAGATTTTCGGCTGCAACACAGCGCTCGATTTCTGTATCCAGGTTGGGATCCCACCAGACATGGTATACGTCCAGTACAATGCCGGCGTATGCATGGTTTAGGCGCTCAGCTACTGTATTGGCCTGATCAAGATTGACAATCGCTGATCGGGTGTCTGCATACTGCGGGTGCAGCGGTTCAATGCCGAGCTTTACGCCGGCTGCTGCTGCATGTGAAAGCAATTGCGACATGCCTTCTTCGATTTGCAAAACCGATGTGGCAAGCGACTGATCAGGGTCTGCGCCGCATACCATCACAAGCAGCGGGGCGCCAAGCAATGCCGCCTCATCGATCAGGCGCTTGTTGTCGTCGATTGCTTGCTCGCGCTTGTCTTTCGATGTCGCAGGAAAGAAACCGCCGCGTACGTAAGAAACCGTCTGCAAGCCATGATCAGCAATCTGCCGACGCACCTCCTGCAAAGGCTTGCCCGCAACCGCATCACGCCAAACGGAGATACCGGCGACACCCGCGTCTCGATAGGCCGGCAACGCCTGCTCAATCGACCAAGGCTTGGTGGTTATGGTATGGAGACAGAGGCGGTCTAAGGGGGGCGTGCCCATTAGAAAAAGGTGTAATAGGGTTCGTCTTTAGCGAGGCGTTGAACATACAGCGCTGCTTCTCGAAGGTGGTAGTCCCCCCACATGCACGACTCTCCATTCGGGATCGGCGCGCCGGCTGGTGTATGGTCCCAGCCGTTGGGTTGGTGGTATATCGCGTGTAGCAACAAACCTTGATGCGCTGGATCTTCGCTCAAATACGGCGCGCTAAGCAGTGTGTCCAGCATTTTTAAGCCGGTCTTGATGTATTTGTCGCTGTCCTGAGGCTCGCTGTCCGCCAGATAACGTCCGAGTCGGATGTAGCCCTGTGCAGCAATGGCAGCTGCTGAGCTATCGACCGGTTCTTTGGCACCGTATGGGTCGGCCGGCTTGTCAAGATAGTCGCCCATGTGTGCGAGGCCTGGGGCGCCGGTGTCCCAGTAGGGAATGCCGCAGGTTGGCGTGTTTTCAATATAGAAGTCCGCCGTGGCGCGCGCGGTTCGCACCAGCATGGCTGTCAATTCTTCTTTGGGCCCCCAACTCCCCAGCGACGTTGCTGGCACAGTCTCGATAAACTCGAGTTGCTCTGCAAAACCAGTCAAGATCCAGGCCAGTCCGCGCGTCCAGGTTGAGAACGGACTGTACCCTTGCTGTGTGCTCGGGCAGCGATAGCGCCCATCGTTGAGGTTGAAAATGCTTTCGTGTACCACGCGTCCGGAGACATCGTAGCTGTCGCGGCCTTCCCCAAAATACACGTTGTACTTGGCAGTACTGTGCAGGTGTTGGATGGCGCGGTGTAATAGCGAAATTTTGGCATCGTGCTCGCCCATGAGTACGTGTCCAAGCTTATGGGCGAGCGAGAGGGCGCGCAGCGAGCGGACAGTGTCCGAAAAGAGCGAATGGGGGCCGTTGAACGAGTAGATATAACCGCCGGTATCAGGCAGGTCTGTCCACCGAGCAGCCTGCACGGCGCCACTACACTTGATGGCGAGTTCGTAAAAGTGGCGCTCCCAGGTGTTTTCGTCGATGCGCCCTTCATTCATCAGGCGCAGTAAATTGCCGTACGTGCTTACGTTGTTGAAGCCGTGATCGTGTACACCAACATGTGTAATATGTGATGCCATACGTTGCACGGTTTGGGCAATACCCGTTTCCAGAAAGGACTCCTCATGGGTCGCATCAAACTGGAGAATTGCTGAGCCGTACTGAAAACCTTGGGTCCATTCTGTCCAACCGCGGGTGACATAATTGCCTTCGATCGTGAAGACGGGAGCGCCTCGAGTGAAGTCAAATTTCTCTTCTATGGTGCGAATTTTGGTAGCAGAATGCGCCCACATGTTTTCGATTTTTGGCAGGAGGGCAGCTGCGCTTGGTGCGTCTTGATAGTTAATCACGGTGATGTATCTTTATTCAGAGAGGCTGCCAATATACACAATTGTATTGGTGCTTTCTTAAGTTCTGTTTGAAATTTGCAGCCGGCTGTTTTTTAATTGCACATGTTACCCAACCCACCATCAAACAGCTGTGCCGAGGTTGTCCCTTTTGGGTTGGTTTCCCCGAGGTGTACATGCTGGATACTGTACCGGTGCGGTCTACGCAGACTGCAAAAATTGCTGGCTTCTTTGCTGGCTTGTTTGTTTTTGGTGTGATGCTCGTCATGCCGGCACCTGAAGCGCTGCCCATCGAAGCCTGGCGCACCGCTGCCATTACATTGCTGGTGTCTATCTGGTGGATGACGGAGCCCATTCCCATTCCCGTAACATCACTCCTGCCCATATTGCTATTTCCGCTGTTGGGCGTGGGTACGGTAAGTGAAAATGCCGCGCCGTATGCCCATCCAATGATCTTCCTTTTTATGGGCGGCTTCATGATTGCTCTGGCGATGCAACGTTGGAATTTGCATCGCCGGATAGCGCTGAAAATGGTGCGTTTGATAGGGACACAACCCCGGTCGATTATCGCCGGCTTTATGGTGAGTTCAGCCGCGCTCAGTTGCTGGATTAGCAACACGGCAGCAACCCTGATGATGCTGCCAGTAGCACTATCTGTCGTTGAATTGGTACCACAAGAGGGCGAGCTGGCTGACAGGCGTTCACAAGGTGCCAAATTCACAACCGCGCTATTGCTAGGCCTTGCTTATGCTGCAAGCATTGGTGGCGTAGGCACGCTTATTGGAACGCCGACAAATACATTTCTCGTTGCTTACCTCAACGATGCGTATGGGTATGAAATAAGCTTTGTGCAATGGTTGGCGTTTGGTATCCCGTTTGTCATCGTTTCTTTGCCGCTTGCTTTTTTTCTGTTGACCCGCGTTATCTTTCCGGTGCAGATGAAAGAACTCCCCGGTGGCCGGCAGTTGATTGAAGAGGAGATCAGTAAAATGGGGCGTATTTCGCGCGAAGAGTTGATTGTCGCCTGTGTGTTTGTGCTTACTGCTGTGTTGTGGATTTCTCGTCCTTACATCCAAACATGGCTACCGGGCTTGTCGGATACGGGCATTGCACTATTTGGCGCCACGTTGCTCTTTGCCATTCCAACCGATCTTGCGAGAGGGAAGTTTGTCATGAATTGGGAGTGGGGACTGAAGCTGCCATGGGGCGTGCTACTGCTTTTTGGCGGAGGACTCAGTATGGCTGCGGCCATTAGTAGAACAGGACTGGCTTCCTGGGTAGGCGGATTGCTTTCTACGTTCAGCAACTGGCCGCTGGTTGTTTTGATCGCGCTGGCTGTGCTGCTCATCATATTTATGACGGAATTAGCGAGTAATACGGCTACTGCAGCAGCCTTTTTACCTATCCTCGCGAGTGTCGCTGTTGTGGGGCTTGGCGAAAACCCATTGCTTCTTGCTGTGCCGGCTACTATTGCTGCCAGCTGCGCATTTATGTTGCCGGCCGCCACACCGCCCAATGCCATTGTATATGGCAGCGAGAAATTTAGCATTCAGCAAATGGCACGCGGCGGATTATTTCTCAACGTGTTATTCGTGCTGTTGGTGACGGCGGCAGTGTATGCTCTTGTCATTCCTATTCTTGGCATCGAACTTGGCCAGTTGCCGGCGTGGGCGTCTTGATGGAAGCTTGACCTTGATCTGCTTTGCTTAACGGACTTGTGTGCGTTTGCGTTTATTCCTGCTGTGAGATAAATGCATCCATCAGCTTCCAGTACTGTGTCTCCATTCGCGCTGCATCGATTTCGGTATACACGTCAATGAGACGCATACGATTGTCGTGCGGGCTTTGGGCGCGCTTCTGTGTGGCCATGTCGGGATAGGCGAGCGCGAGAATGAGTGCAATGTCCCACATGATCCACTTCGTTTTCTCCTTGTCGTCTGTTTGCCAGTATCGGTCAAACGTTTCCCACCTGTTTACAAGATAGTCACCCAGGCCGCCTTTGCCTTTTAAGTGTGCATCAACAACCGATTTTCGGAAAACCAGGTGCTGACTGGTAGAAGCTGTCATCACCCGGAAATCCAATCCGGGGGTGTTGATTAACGCATCTACAGCATTGGGGTCGTTGTTCGTGTTAAATTCCCGTTTGCTCCAGGTTTTGGTCTCTGGGTTGTGCCAGAAGCCCAGGTAGTTGGCGACAATCCTGGGAATAATTTCGGGCGCCATCACAATGGCAGAGGCAAGGTTGGTTGCCGGCCCAAGGATTGCCACATGCAGCTTCTCACCCTCGGACATAGCTTTGGCCTGCTCGATAATGAACCGGGCTGCATCGGAAGGCTGGGCGCGATGGGGCTTCACCATCGGGTGATTGGCGCCAAGAAGATGGGGGACGGACTGCTTATCCATCAACTGTAAAATCTCCTCATTAAATGCCTGGCTGGCGCCTACCGTGTCAGGCACGGCCTGAGGCGATGTGTGCCATTGTGCGGATGTCACGCCGACTATGTTGAGTTCTGGTGCAAGCAGGCCTATCGCAACAGCAAACAAGTCATCTACTTCATTGGCAGTATCTGCGTCAATGATGAGCGGCAGCGGAGCTTTGAATGGAGTGCGCACTGTTTGGGCAAAAAGACCGGGCGAACATGTGAAGAGACTGGCTGTGCCGGCAAGAGAAACGAAGCGTCTGCGCGATATCATAAATAGAACAATACGGGTTGATTAGAAGTCGAGATTAAATAATGCTATTTCCTATTAGTAAACAACACAGCTACTTTGCAAATTCTTATCTTGCCGCAACACAACCGTGTGTAAATCCAGAACGTGTCAAGGCTGCAAATCGCTCCCCGGAGAAGTATGGAATACAGACGATCACTAATTTTTTATCTCCTAATTGTAAGTGCGTCGTATACAGGATGCGCTGAAGAACCTGTCCCTACGCTTATGAAACACGTAGAGCCCTCTGAGGCTGCAATGCTGGCGTTGTCTTTTTATCGCGATGTCATCGGGCAGTTAAACGAGGAAATGATTGACTCGTTGATTGCAGAGGACTATATCCAGCACAATCCTATGGTGAAAACGGGTAGGGCCGGCTTCAAAGAGGCGTTTGCCTACTTGAAACAAATGCCCCGCCCCGAAAATCCTAAAAGTCCGGTTGTGCGTTTCATTGCTGAGGGAGACCTGGCAGTACTGCATTTAGACGTTGAGATAGCCGGCAGGAAACAGGCAGTCATAGACCTCTTTCGCGTAGAAAATGGGCAATTGGCAGAGCACTGGGATGTAATGCAGGTGCAGCCGGATACTACTGCCAGTGGTCGTGGCATGACCGATGGCGCTATCACCATTAAAGACCTGGAGAAGACGGCATCCAACAAAGCGCTGGTTGAAGATTACTATAAAACTGTTTGGCTAGCGGGCAGTTGGGGTCGACTGGCTGCATATGTTGATGCGAATGTCATCCAGCATAACCCGTTGCTTGCTGATGGACTGGAAGCCGTAGCAACTGCCGGGGAAAGCCACGTGAAAATAGCGAAGGTTCACCGGCTCATAGCTGAAGGCAACTTTGTTGTGGCACAACTCGAAGGCGTTGCAGGAGAGGTGCCGCATGCTATTTATGAAATCCACCGACTAACTGACGGGCGGATTGTTGAACAGTGGCGTGTACAGCAAGCCATACCTGAACAAATGGCACATCAAAACGGCATGTTCTAGGTGCGGGCTAATGCATTCCCGTTAAATCTATTTTTCAATAATCAAAACATCTAACCAGTGCACCCCTTATCGCAACATGCTGATCGCTACTTCGATCCACATCCAACCGTGCTGCCTATTGCGCAAGCGCTGTATGAATCGGCTAAGGATCTCCCAATCGTGTGCCCACATGGCCATGTGCCTCCAGAATTGCTGGCGGAAGATAAACCCTTTCCTGAGCCGACTTCGCTCCTCATAACACCGGATCATTACATTTTCCGGATGTTGTATTCGCAGGGTGTTTCTCTTGAATCCCTCGGCGTTCCAACCATTGATGGTACTGCCGTAGAGGAAGACCCGCGTGTGATCTGGCAGTTGTTTGCTGATCATTACCATTTATTCCTTGGTACCCCAACACGCGCATGGATGGATTACGTACTATACTTCGTCTTTGGTGTGCGCATCAAGCTTGAAGGAAGCACAGCTACAACCATCTACGACGCTATCCTTGATCGCTTGCAGGAAGATGCGTTTCGCCCGCGTGCATTGTTTGATGCATTTAATGTCGAGGTACTGACAACAACGGACGCGGCAACGGATACGCTTGAGTATCATCAGGCCATTCGTGAGAGCGATTGGGATGGACGCGTGGTTCCATGTTTTCGGCCCGATGCATTGTTTCGAATTGCCAAAGTGGGATGGGCAGACGAAATCGAAAAGCTCGAAGCAGTTAGTGGATATGAGGTTGGATCGTACAATAAGTTTTTAGAAGCCGTTGAAAACCGGCGTGCTTTCTTTCAAGAAATGGGGGCAACCTCAACGGATCACGCTGTGCTTGCCCCTTATACGGCGCGTATGTCGGAGAGCGAAGCCGAGGCACTATTTCAACGTGCGCGCCAGGGTAAGGTCTCGGAAGCAGATCAAGCGCAGTTTGAAGCACACATGCTTATGGAGATGGCGCGGATGAGCGTTGACGACGGTCTGGTCATGCAAATTCATCCAGGTTCTTTGCGTGGACACAACGAAGCTGTTGCAAGCCGGTTTGGCCCAGATAAAGGGGCGGACATTCCTGTGCCCACCGAGTACACCAAGAATCTTCGGGCGTTACTAAATGCATACGGCACAGATCCAAGGCTGCGGTTGGTTGTGTTTACCCTCGACGAAACCACATATGCCAGAGAATTGGCGCCGCTGGCAGGCCATTATCCCGCAATGCGACTCGGGCCGGCATGGTGGTTTCACGACAGCCTCGAAGGGATGCGCAGGTACCGCGAACAAACAACCGAGACGGCCGGCATCTACAACACAGCCGGTTTTAATGACGACACGCGTGCGTTCCTCTCAATCCCCGCACGCCACGATCTGGCAAGACGTGTAGATGCCAACTACCTGGCTAAACTTGTTGCTGACTACAGAGTCGATGCTGAAGATGCCCTGCAGATGATGCGCGCGCTTTCGTATGACCTGGCACGGGATACGTATCGGTTGGGATAAGCACGTAATTGCTTGCCAGGTTCAACCCCGGTCATCTTACTTCATCAATAACATCCTGCCTACTGCTTCAAAAGAACCTGCACGCAACCGATAAAGATAGATGCCACTTGCAACCGGAGATCCGGAATCTGCGCGTGCGTCCCATGTAGCTTCGTGCTTTCCTGCTGCATATTGGCCGTCAATAAGGGTCGTGACGCGTCGACCCATCATGTCATAAACATCGAGGCGTACTTGTGTTGGTTCAGGAAGATCAAAGCGTATGGACGTCGTCGGGTTAAATGGATTGGGATAGTTTTGAGCCAGCTGGAAAGCAACCGGTTTGTCGTTGTGTATGTTGTCGAGCGCTAAGTTGTCTGTAGTTAGTCTATCATTTTCTGTGATATTGACGCCACGCGGACTTTCCGGAGGGCCATCACCTTCAGGTATGAAGTCAGGGTCAGTTGTCAGGACGATCTTATCGATGGCTGTACCGTCTTCTCGCATCCATGTATGTAGTGTGTGTGAACCTGCCGTTGTTATTTCATACGCTTGTTTAACAGTTTTATGGATGAGCTGAACCCATGCCCATGAGCCATAAACGTCAGAGGATAGTCCGCTTACAGCTACTTCAGGGGGGACAATGCCATTAATGCCGTTGTGAAATGAGTGACTCTTGGATTTTGGCGACCAGACGCGTCCCCATAGGTAGTATGATCCCGGCGTCGAAAATTCAACGTCATACATGAGTTCAGGCGATTGGTCGAGCTGATCCTTTTTGTATTGCACGCCCGTATCTGGAGTTGTCACCATGTAACTCGTTCCGCTGAAGCCGGCAAAAGCCACCTCTTCAATCCAGCTATTCTCATTGCCTGAGGTGTTCTGGTGCGCGTGTTCTGCTTCGATTGAAACCAGACCGTTAACTTCCAGGAATGGTCCATCAGAAGCACCTTGTACAACTTCAATGCTTCCTCCTTCGGTTGACACACTGGGGATGCCTTCATTGAAGACAAATGATGAAAACGTCAGATCGGATGTGCCGGCAGTGAGTAGTTCCACGTCCAGGTAAAGCAGTGGGCCACTCCCTGTCAGATCTTCTATGGAGGCCCAGGCAACTGTTATCTCTCCCGGTGTCAGCGTGTTTACTGCTGGAATGGTTGGGGTAATGGTGCCGGTTGTATCTACGCCGGTAATTGTGAGTATAGCCGGGTCATACGACAGGGTGAACGAGTACGCGGTAATGGCCTGTGCCGCCACATCGGTCACAGCGATTAATAATTGTTGAGGGAGTGCTATATCCATGATGGCATCAGGCATACTAACAACAATATCTTGCGCGCCAACCTCCACACTTGCTACGCTCAGGTGCGTGGCGCCCTCGTTGTCTGTAACGGTTAACGATACGGTGTATGTGCCAGCGTTGAGGTAGGTATGCGCAGGGTTCTGCTCCGTTGTGGTAGTGCCGTCGCCAAAATCCCACAACCAGGACGTGATAGTACCGTCAGCATCTGTGCTCGTATCGGTAAACGTAATCGATTGATCTGCTGCGGACCAGGTAAATGCGGCTTGTGGCGGTTGATTTGTGGTGCCGCCGGACGCAACTGCTTCGCCGGCTAAGGCTATTACCAATGTACCATTGCTGCCTGTGTGCTCAATTAAGAGTTGGGCTGAGCGAGGACTTGTTGTCGAAGCGCCGGGTCCAAAAATTTCGATGCCCGAGACAATAGATGGTTTTTGGTTAACCAGCGGGAACGTGATATTTAACGTGTCATCTGCCGGCGTGAATAGCACTGAACGCATGATTCCTACATCGCAAGCTTCGCCGGCTTCCTGGAAAACATCCAAATTGTCTAAAACGGTCGAGCCTTCAATGTCGACGTCGAAAATTCGATTGCCAACCGAACACCTGGATAATTCTGCAAAGTATAAGCGGATCTCATATTCGACTCCTGGCGACACAGGGAAAGCCCATTCCATGTGCGGTAGTGGCTGATTGGCGTCTCGACGTTTTGAAGTAAACAGTTCAAGAGGCGTTCCTTCCGGGACGGAGTCGTCCAGCACAGGTGTCGCGTTTGTGGTTTCTATAGATGCGGTTTCGGCAATGAGATAAGGGGAGGTAGTATCTTCAGTGTCTTCATCCCAGTCCTCAATAGCGCCACCTCCTGCATTAACCCGATAAAGCAGTTCGCCGGTCGAAAAGTTTGGCGGCGGTGGTGGCAGATCAGAAGGATACGGGGCAAATGTGGTGCTGAATGTGCTTGATGTGTTGCCGGCTATCGTCAGTGGTGTTGAGAAATCGTGCGTGAAGTCAATCGCATCAAGCCCACTTAGCGTTACGGATGTAACCGTAATGGACGCCGTATTATTGTTTGTAAGCGTGATGGTTTCAGGGGGAGAAGTCAAACCTTCTGCTACTTCTCCAAAATCAATCGCTGTAGTAGAGACTTCAAGAATTGTTTCACCGTCGAGACCTTCATAGTCGACTTTGTAAACGGCGTTGTTTACGAAGTTCGAAAAGTAAAGGTTTTGTCCAACCGTAGTCATGCTGACCGGGCTGTCAACAAACAACGGGGCGTCCTGCATGGTTGTTATAATCCCTGTAAATGGATCAACGCGACGGATGGTGTTGCCGGCTGACTCTGCAATATAAAGCACGCCCTCGGAGTCGATTGTAAGGCCAATGGGGACAAAGATTTGAGCGTTAATTGCAAGCCCGCCATCACCCCCGGAAGAGGCGGAGCCAGTACCAGCAACAGTTGTGATAATGCCTGTATTTGCGTCGATTCTTCTAACGCGATGCTCTTGTGAATCTGTAAAGAACAGGTGATTGTTTGCATCTATGGCAATATTGCTGGGTGAAGTCATCGTGGCGTTGATCGCCAGGCCATTGTCGCCTGTCGTGCCTGTGGTGCCCGTTCCTGCAATTGTGGTGATAATGCCTGTTACAGCATCGACTTTGCGAATCCGGTTATTATTGGTGTCTGTGAGGTATAGATTGCCTGCTGTGTCAAAGTCAATCGAGAACGGGTTAAAAAAAGTGGCTTCAGTTGCCGGGCCATTGTCTCCTGAGAACCCTGTTTCGCCTTTGCCGGCAACCGTTGTTATGATTCCCGTATCCAGGTCGAGGCAGCGAATGCGTTGATTTAAGGCGTCAGCTATATAAAGATTGCCATCGGGGCCAATTTTAAGGTCAATAGGCCAGTTGAGATTTGAATCTGTTGCTGCAATACCATCACCTGAAAAGCCGGCAATGCCGGTGCCGGCAACAGTTGTAATAATGCCTGTTTCACTATCCACGCGGCGAACTACATTGTTCTCACTGTCGGCAATATACAGGTTGCCAGCAGCGTCATGAACGAGGCCTCTGGGGTCGTTCATCTGCGCCTGTGTAGCCGGCCCTCCATCGCCGCTGTAACCGCGTGATTCATTCCCGGAGACCCTGCTTGCCTTTTGGCTATCATCACTGCCTGCAACCAGTATTTCAATGCCTGCAATCGAAGAGGGCTTTCCGTTAACAAGCGGGAAATTGAGGTCGAGGTTATTGTCGGTTGGTGTCACCTCAATAGACCGCATGATGGCCCGGCCGCAGGAGTTGTCGGAATGATTGTAGATGTCGAAATCGTCGAACATTACAATGCCCTTTCTATTTCTACATCAAACAAGCGCTCGCCTTCTGAGCAACGCGTCCGTTCGATGAAGTAGAGCTGCACGTTTAATGGTTGGCCAGCCAACACAAGGAAAGTCCCATTCCATTTGTGGGTCTTTCTTGGTGGCATCAAGGCGCATCGTGTTGAATAATTCTTCCGGCGTGGCCTTCAGGAATCGAAGATGACACAGTCAAGAATTGTGTGTTTTGTATAAATAGTGGTTGCGCCAGGAAGCAGCCATGGCGACTCAGTGGTTTCAGAATCTTCATCCCAGGCTCCAATTGCGGCTCCGCCAACGTTTATGCGAAATAGTACATTTTCATCTGTTGTATGCGATGACTGGGCAACCGCACGGTTGTTAGGCATAGCGACAGAAAAAATCGAAATGCACGCCATTACGAAGACAATGCTACGAATTTGCATGTAGGTATTTAACAATATGAAACGTTCAATAAGAGAAGAATGCCCTGGCCAGTGGAATGGAAGCCAGAGGCAGCAGCGTATGCGAAGTGCTAATCGTATTGGTACCGAAAAGGAAATTGAGGCGTGTACGTTTTTCGCGCATAGGTGACCCTACAAATGGCCCACTTTTGTGTTACTATTGACGCAGGCGCTACCGAGAAGTCCATGCTGACAAGTCCATGCCGAGAAGTCTGTGGCAAAAGCAGTACATGTTGTATCCTGCTCATCAACATGCTTTGCGGACGCTTGAGTTGGATGAACGTAATGGGTGCGGCTATGCAGGAATTTGTTATTTTGTTGCGCAGGTCGAGTTCTTCATGTAGCGCCAATTGCAGCATTTCGGTTGGCAAACTATCAATCATTACAACCTTGCTGGAATGGATAAAATGCGGGCCGGGCTGTAGGTGCAAAAAGGCTTCCTTGCGTCATGCTGATGACACAGCGGAAGCCTTTGTGATGTGTGACGGTTTTAAAGTTATGCTGGATTCAAACCATTGATTACCTGAATGGAAACAGAAAGTGGAGCACCTTGCTCACCTGCTGCTCTGAATTCAGAAAACGGGACGGCTGTGATGGTGTGGTTACCATTGGGAAACGAGCCGTGGTTGTAATCATCGCCGATATCGCCGAAGAGTGAGTAGGGGCGCAGGTTTTCCTCAACCTGAAGTTGCGCATGCTCGGGGGCGAGTGCAAACCGTACAGATTGCACCGCATCGCCGGCTTCCACGCGCACATTAAGTGCTGATGGCAGCGTGCTCATGTCCAGGGTGTCATTCTCTGCGAGTACGCGGATGTCTTCGTTGGTTTCAGCATCAACAAGCACAAAACGTGTGAGTCGCAGGGGATTACAAGCTGGTACTGTGATTTGCACCGATTGGCTTGCAATGTTTGCACCATCTGCAAAAGCATCCATGGCACCAACAATAATGTTGTCATCCGTTTCACAAGGCAAGGCGCCGCGACATTTCACGGAGAAATGGAGTACGTGCTCTTCTTCACCCGCAAGGTCGGTGAAAGAGGCCGGTGAAATAGCCTCAACAAAAGGTGCAATTGCTGGTGACGGCACGAGCTTGACTTCGCCGACATCGCGGATTGCGGCTTCAACCAGTTCAATGATGGTAGCTACAATCTGATCAGTTTGGATACCCGTTACGTGTTTGCCGCCTGTGGCCTCTGCAATCCGAGTGGCCTGGCCGGGCTGGCCGCCGATGCTGCATAATTCATGATACGCTCTGCCGGCAGTTCGTGGGTCTCCGTCGAGTCCGTTTCCATTTACACTGATCGCGATGACTGTAATGTCTTCTTCTGCAAGACGCGTGCGTACAGACTCTTCTGTAATGTCGACGTCAATGCCTGAAATGGCCCGGCAAATCGGATCGTGACCTGGTGCGTCACCAAACCATACGATGATCCGTTTTGCATCTTTGCGCCAGCCAATTGTGGGGCCTTCTGGTTCTTCTGCGAGCGCATGCAGGGCAAATAACTGGCCTTCCGGAGCGTCGCCGCCACCTTCTACTTCCCATTGCTGAATTTCAGAAATCGCCTGGCTTTTGTCGGTGGTAGGTGAGCTCTGGTGGACAAAGGCTGGATTGGTGTCCGGGAAATCTCGGTAGTTGCCTACGCCAAAAGCAATGTCGACCCCGGTGAATGGAGCGCCGATGATAGTATTTGCTTCAGCTTTCAGGCGGCGAACGATGCTTCCCATACTGCCTGTGGTATCCGCAAGCAAATACACGTCAGCTTTATTTACACCTGTGGCCGGGGGAATGGTCACCGTGATGACTTCTTCAGGATGCTCGGCACCGGGTGCCAGTACCATGTTGTTTGAACTTGGGGAGATCGTTGATAAACTTGGCCGTGCTCGGGTTCCGCGTGGTAGTTCCATGACTGTATTGTGTGGGTTTGATAATTGAATTTGATTCTCAATTACAAACACACGTATTGCTAAAGAAAAGGCTCACTATAGCTTTTTTAGATGCAGAAGTAGTGTTATAGCAATAATTACGCAGTAGCTGTGTAGCCGGTCATGCCTATTACACCAAGGGTACTATGACAAAAAAAGGGCAACCAACGATGGTTGGCTGCCCTTTTTTGTAAATGCTGTTTTTTAATGATTTGTCAACGCACTGCTGCCTACTGGTTTATTGGCTCAATGATCAGGGTACCTTGCATGAGCGCCCAGTGCCCGGGTACAGTGCAAAGATACGTGTAACGTCCAGCCGGCAATCCTGCAAGTGTGATGGTTTCCGTCTCCTCGAGGCTCAAAACACCTGATGACGCAATGACCTGCTCTTGTAATGCTGGCGGTACGTATGCCGTGTTGATGGCGTCAGGGTCTGTAAGGTAGCTGGTTAGTGCCTCGCCAAACGCATCGACATCTGTACCCGCTTTCAAAACAACGATGTTGTGCAAGTCTGGGTGCAGGTTGTTGAGTACCAGGTTGATGGTCTGGCCTTCATATGCTGTCACCTCGGTTTGTTGAAACGTCATTTCGAAAGGCGAGGCGTTAATGGTGATGGTTGCTGCTGGCAGATTTCCCCTGGGGCGTTGCTGCCTCGACGATTTCCTCGGCTGCTTTGGGCTCCAGTAAATTTGTCGCCGCGTCCAATCCAGGCATCGCCGTCTTCTTTGGCGACCCGAACTGCCGCCTTGATCTCTTGGTCTGCCGCATCACCCAGGTCTACTGCCTTCAAAACTGCAGCCAACCGTGTATTCAGGTTTTTGTCGAGATACAAACCGGCATCTGCAATTTGCCGGACGGCTTCCGGAGTCGCTGGCAATACATCGTTTTGCTGCTTTCCGAACAGCAGCAGACGGATGTGAAAGGGCAACCGTAACGGCTTCGGTAACGGAGCCAATCTGGTCGAGTCCATGCAGCGTCCACAACGCGTGTACAGCCGGCGCATTCAGGCCAATGGCATCAACAGATTTGTCATTAACCAGTTCGACCAGGGCTGGTGTTAGATCTGTGAGTCCGTGCTCAACGATCAACCGCTGCGCTGTAAGTCGCCAGAATTGGTTGGTGCTTTTTAAACCCTCGATTAAGCCGGCTGGATTGTCTGGCGACAGACTTTGAATTCCGTCACTTTGCCGCCCATCGTACGACACGATGTATATTCTGCCGTGTCCAGTATCGCGCAAAGGGTTAAGGTGTGCATTGCCTTCACCGCGCTCTGCATTCCAGATTTGGTTGAACATGCCGCGGCGATCCGGGTTGTGCTGGATTACCGGATTGTACCAGTCGGCAACCCACATATTTTCATCCGGCCCAAGATCTGCAAATACAGGTGCAACCCAGTCATCGGAACTAGCCAGCAGGTTGTCGACAGCGCCGTCTTTTTCCTTGAAGACTGCTCCGGCAGGCTCCATATAGTTGGTGTGGACAACGTGCCCGGTTGGTTCATTTACCATGAGTGCGCCCCCAATAGGGTTGCGGGTATCGCCGACCAGTATAAGGGAAGGCGCCGGCAGCAGCTGTATAGCCATCGCGGAAGTCTACTTGCTGGAGGGGGCCGGGTTGAGGCATGATTGATTAGGAAGTGGCTTTGTACATTAGCAACGTTCATGTCAGCACCATAACGCAGCGGGATGCCGATCACAATTGCATGATTGTTGTTCGCCGTTGAGCCAAAGATGGTATTATCTTCGCCGATGCCAATTCCCCAGGTGTTGTTGTTGAATCGCGCGACGGGTTCGAGGTGAACCCCGTCGGGTGAGAAACGGAAGACCCCCATGTCGAGAATGCGTTGATCTTGGTTGGCGCGTTCGCCAGGTGCCGGCGCTTTGCCTCGTTCAAACATGCCCGAATACCCAACGGCACTCCAGATATGATTGTCGATGCCATACTTGAAGTTGCTCATCACCGCATGGGTGTCAAACGAGCCAAAGGTGTCGTCGATGATGGGGGTCTTTTTGTCGTGAATGCCATCGCCATCTACATCTTCCATAAACACGATGTCGGGGGCCTGGCCGACCAGTGCGCCACCCTTGACCAGGGCAATGGCAGTTGTCAGGGGCTGGTTTTCGGCAAACCGAATAAACTTGTCTGCGCGACCGTCACCGTCGGTGTCTTCACAAATAGTGATGCGGTCGTTGCCTGTTTCTGTACCAATGTAGGCGTGCGGATAGTTGGTGGATTCAACAACCCAGAGTCGGCCGCGCTCGTCCCATGTGAAGCCAATAGGATTAACAATGTCGGGTTCAGCCGCAAACACACTGACTGAAAATCCTTCTGGTACCTGCAAATGTGAAAGGGTTTGCTCTGGGGTGAGGGGCATCTGCACTTCCATGGACATCACGCCATTGCTCATGGTTTTGTACTGCAATTTTGTTTGTTGCGCGCATCCAGCTATTGAAATTGTCAGGATAATTAAAACTGATAAGGTAGCGTATGCTGGTAACCGAAGGATGGCTTGCTTCATGATCTCTGGTGGAATGTTGGGGGAAAGGGTCCGCTTAATATTAGCTAAAATTAGACAAGTGTGCACAAATCGCTGATGTAATAGCTTGATTGGGGTTGTCGGCAGGACGTACCTTGGTGTCAGCCTGAGTTAGCAAAATGCTGGAATGACGAATACCGACTTGGAATCACCTGAAGGAATTACCGGACTTGCTGAATGCCTGAATTGTGGTGCTGTATTGCATGGCCCGTACTGTAGCATGTGCGGACAAGAAGCGACCAAAACGGTCCAGCCAGTGCGCGCGTTTGTGTCGGAAGGCGTTGCAGATATTCTATCGTTTGATTTTCGCTACCCACGCACGGTGATGCAGCTTTTTTCGCCCGGCAAGCTAACAGCCCGTTATCTGGCCGGCAAGCGCATACCCTATGCGCCACCCCTGCGTCTTGCGTTCAACTGCAGCATTCTGTTGCTGCTTGGCATTGCATTGCGGATTCCGGAAGCTGGTCAAATTACCACTGAATCCAGTGCCGCAAATGATGTGGCGTTTATCGCCCGCGAATACGCGCTGGTGATTGCATTGGCGCAGATTCTTGCCCTGCCGGTTTGGGCGTATCTTCTGAAGCTTGGCTTCAAGGCGCAGCGACCGTTTTATCTAAGTCACTTGATTTTTGCGTTACACTACCACAGCGCCGTTACGTTAGTAGGTTTGATCATTGTGCTCATTTCCTTTGTCACATCGTTGCCATTTTATGGCACGATCGGGTCAATTTTGTTTTGTTTAATGACCGGGCCGTATCTCATTTTTTCATTGCACAACGTGTATAATGCAAGCTGGCTACGCACGTTGCTATTGTGGGTTCTTTATGTGTTTGCGTATTTAGGGCTGGTGCTGTCGATTACCTCGTTTTGGGCCGGCTTGTCGGTAGGAATTACTGGGGGTTAGAGGGCAGCGAGGGCATCGTTGGCCGGCTTTAATGCGGGATATAATTCGCGATAAAGCCGGTAATGCGCGTCATACACTTCGCGTGTCGCTGGGTCAGGTTTTGTCGTCCCGGTCACCTTGATGACGGCGTCAGCAGCGGCTTCTGTGTTCGGCCAGAGGCCGGCGCCCACGCCTGCGAGTAACGCTGTGCCGTAGGCTGCGCCTTCCGTCGTGTTCACCGTCACCAGTTCGGCATTCAGGATGTTGGCAAGAATCTGACGCCATTCTTGGCTACGCGCGCCGCCGCCAGATATTCTGACTTGATGCGCCTGGGGAAGTCCAGACCCTTCAATGAGCGTGAAGCTGTCGCGCAAGCCAAACCCTACGCCTTCGAGTACTGCCTGCGTCATGTGTGCTGGTGTGTGTCGCACCGTTAAGCCAACAAATGCACCGCGTGCGTACGGGTCGGGGTAGGGGGTGCGCTCACCCGTGAGGTAGGGAAGAAAAATGAGTCCATCGCTGCCGGGCGCAATGCCTTTGGTTGCAGCAACTAAATCTCCAAACGGTGTTTCAGGAGCCATGGTGTCGCGATGCCAGCGGAGGCTGCCGGCAGCTGATAGCATTACGCCCATCATGTGCCATTTTTCGGGCACGGCATGGCAAAAGGCATGCAGCCGGCCTTCCGGTTCAATGGCCGGCTTGTCAGATGAAGCGAATACGACGCCAGATGTGCCAAGCGTGAGCGCAATAATGCCTTCCTTGACCGCGCCAACGCCAACGCCTTGGGCAGCCTGGTCGCCACCGCCGCCCATAACGGGAATGCCGGCGCGTAATCCCAACGCAGTTGCTGCAGCCTCGGTTAAATGGCCGGTTGTTGCAGTGCCTTCAAAAGTCTCGGGTAATAAGGCTGGCTTGATATCGAGCGCGTCCAGGACCTCTGGTGACCAGTTACGTGCCGCGACGTCGAATAGGAGCGTGCCTGCAGCGCCGGCCTTGTCGGTTGCCAGTTCACCGGTTAGCTGGTAGCGCACATAGTCTTTAGGAAGCAGGATATGCCTGACCTTGGCATACACTTCAGGTTCATTCTCCTGAAGCCAGAGAATTTTTGGTGCGGTAAACCCGGTGAGTGCGTCGTTTCCAGTGATGGCAATGAGTCGTTGTTTGCCAAGTCGTTCTCGAATGGCATCACACTGACTGCCCGTACGCTGGTCGTTCCACAGTAGTGCCGGGCGAAGCACTTCGCGTTTGTCATCCAGAAAAACAGAACCGTGCATCTGGCCCGTCACGCCAATGCCGACTATTTCGGCGGGATCTATTTCGATTTTACTTAGCGCTTCTTTGACGCTTTTGATAGTGCCTTCCCACCAGAGTGTTGGGTCTTGTTCGGTCCAGAGTGGCTTGGGTGTGCTGTAATCGTAAGCGGCCGCGCCAATTGACAAAACGTTGCCATTTTCATCCATCAAAAGGGCTTTCGTTGCCGTTGTCGAACTGTCTAGTCCTATCAGGTAGGGCATAATTTATTTTCTGCTCGGGTCGTGTTGCCCGGATCTGGTCTTAATGATCTTGCTGTTCATTGAGCAAAATATTGAAGGTTGCTCTTGCAGTCAGCAACTGGAAACAGGGAGAATCTAAGGGTTAATTCCTGCAAATTCTTCTCAGGTTTAAGTTTGATCGAGGAACGTATCTGGTTGTCTTTTTGAGCAGAAAAACCCTAAACTGACACCGCCACAATTATTTGCTGTAAACACGTATGTCCGCCTCCCGCTTGATGCATTCGATTGCCGTTCTTACATCACCTTGCAAGATTGCAACGGGCTTGTTTTTGGCGGGATTAGCCGTGGGATTGGGCGCTTGCGAAAGTCCCTCAACTCCGATTCGGAATGTGGTGTTTATCATTAGCGATGATCATGCAGCACACGTGACCGGAGCATATGGTAATCCGCTTGTACGTACACCCAATATCGATGGGCTTGCGTCGGAAGGGATGTTGTTTGAGCGTGCATATGCCAATGCACCGATGTGCAGTGCGTCGCGTCAATCACTCATGACGGGCAAATATCCCCATGCCGCCGGCGTTACCTTGCTCCGTACCCCATTTCCTGAAGAACAAACGACGCTCGCTGAACACCTGCTAGCGCAAGGCTTCAAGACGGCGCAAATAGGCAAAGCGCACTACAATAATGATCTCCCTCATGGTTTTACCTACCGTGTAACGCGTGCAGATCATCGGACTTATCTGGAGTCCTTGCCGGCCTCGGAAATTCCTGAAGACATACCATCGCGACCGGTGTGGCGGCCCTTTCGGGATGACGCGCGTATTTGGTTAAATGCAGACGTGCTACCAGGTGGGCAATACGACCGCCACAGCGTGGGCACTTTTTACGCTACCAAAGCTGCTGAATACATTGCTGCACACAAAGACACGCCGTTTTTCCTGGCAGTCGGATTTCACGAGCCTCATTCTCCGTTCAATTTTCCTGTAGAGTATGTCGATCGCTACAACCCGGCGGATATGCCATTGCCGGCAGGTAGCGCCGAAGATGACCGATGGATTCCTGCGATTTTTAGAGACTTGTCTGTGGAAGATCGCCGCGGCATTATTGCCGCATACTATACGTCTGTTGAATACATGGACAAAAATACAGGAATCATTTTGGATGCCTTGAATGAACACGGTTTAGCAGATGAGACGCTTGTTGTATACCTCGGAGATCATGGATACCTCCTGAACGATCACAAGCGATTTGAAAAGCACATGATGTGGGAGCCGGCCATACAGGCTCCTTTGGTTATCCGGGCCGGTAGTAGCGCCGCAGCCGGTCATCGCAGTGATGCGCTTACGGAATTGGTTGATCTTGTCCCTACTGTCCTTGACGCGCTGGAATTGCCTGCAATGGATGGGGTGCAGGGGAAAAGTCTCGTATCTGTGTTAGCGGGTGAAACGCAGGAGCACAAAGGCTATGTGTTTGCGGAGTTTTTGGCGGATAATAAAGCTATGATTCGCACGGATACCTGGAAGTATATTTATACAAGTGGAAAGCGCGACCTGGGTCAGGGATATGCAACCGGCTTTGCGCCGTCGGGGGTAATGCACCGGCTCTATCATGTGATAGATGATCCCGATGAGCAGATTGATGTAGCCGGCTTGCCTGAACACGCTGAGACATTGTTTGCTTTGCAGCAATTGATGCTCGCTCATTTTAACGCAACCCATCCGCATGCTGCCGACTTGCCCAGCGATCTGTCCATCGATGATGCTCTGGCCTGGTTTTGTGAGCCGCCAGATGCAAATGCTGATGTGGATGCGCAATGATAGGTGCGTAGTAGAGTTATTCGCTAGTTTTTTCTGATTCCATTGCCAACGCGACATGAACACCATCGTACTGCAAAAACCTGGTGAGTTTATCTATGATCGCCGCGATGCGCTGCATGATTGCGGTCCGGATGACGTGCGTGTCAAAGTGCGCCGCATTGGAGTTTGTGGTACTGATTTGCACGCGTTTAAAGGAGACCAGCCATTTTTTAAATATCCCAGGGTACTCGGGCATGAACTCGGCGTGGAGGTTATGGCGGTTGGGGATAATGTTACGGGATTCGAGTGTGGTGATTTTTGTGCTGTAGAGCCATATATCAATTGTGGGAAGTGCAGGGCCTGTAAGACGGGTAAAACCAATTGCTGTGCACATCTTGTGGTACTTGGCGTGCATGAAGACGGCGGGATGACTGAGATGATGCATGTGCCGGCCAGGAAGTTGCATCGCTCTCACGTGTTGCCGCTGGAGCATTTAGCGCTTGTTGAGATGTTATCTATTGGTGCACATGCCGTATCGCGAGCCCAGGTACAGGCAGGTGATAACGTGTTGGTGGTAGGTGCCGGCCCCATCGGATTATCGGTTAGCCAATTTGTGAAGCTTGCCGGCGCCGAACCGGTTGTGTTTGAGTTAGACGCGCAACGTCGTGCGTTTTGTCGTGCTTTTCCTGGTATAGAATCTTGTATTGCTCCGGGCGAACATCCCATGATGCAGTTGCGCGATTTGATGGATGGCGCGTTGCCAGATATTGTATTCGATGCAACAGGAAATAGCAGATCCATGCATCAGGCTTTTGAGCTGGTAGGTACAGGTGGTAAACTTGTTTTTGTGGGACTGGTGTTGGGTGATATTGCGTTCCATAATCCTGAATTCCACAGAAAAGAAGTAACGCTGATGAGCAGTCGGAATGCCACGGCCGATGATTTCGCGTACGTGATTCGCATGCTTGAGGCTGGTCGTATTAATCTTACGCCCTGGATTACGCACAGGGCTCCGTTTCATGACATGGTTTCGGCATTTCCTGGTTGGCTTGATCGTGACGCCGGCGTAGTAAAAGCCATGATAGATATCGATTAGAAGACGAATGAACGATACCCTGCGGGTGCCTTTTGATGAAATGAAACGTGTATTGTCAGCCGTACTGGTAAAGCACGGGTTCTCGACTTTACGTGCTGACTTGTCTGCGCGGCTATTTGCGGAAACAAGCCGGGATGGCGTCTATTCGCACGGCTTAAATCGATTTCCTCGCTATCTGACAACGATCGAAAATGGATCGCTCATCGTAGCCAACGAGCCAGTGAAAATTGGTGGGCATGCGGGCATGGAGCAATGGGATGGGCAAGCGGGGCCAGGCAATCTTAACGCATATGCATGTATGCAGCGGGCTCTTGTATTGGCGGCTGAATTTGGTGTTGGTGCGGTTGCGCTCAGAAATACAAATCACTGGATGCGAGGGGGCACGTACGGTTGGCAAGCTGCCGATGCGGGGTGCGTTGGTATTTGCTGGACAAACACAAATCCAAACTTGCCACCATGGGGGGCGATAGAGGCGGGGGTTGGAAATAACCCGATTGTTATTGGTGTGCCTCGGGAAAAAGGTCACATTGTATTGGATATGGCAATGTCGCAGTTTTCCTATGGAGCGCTTGCGACCCATCGAAAAGCCGGCAAAGAGCTGCCCGTCCCGGGTGGGTTCGATAGCGAAGGGAATATCACAAAGGACCCGGCTGAGATTGAGAAAACGTGGCGCCCATTACCCATCGGCTTCTGGAAAGGCTCAGCGTTATCGATTGTATTGGATGCTATCGCTGCTGCATTGTCTGCTGGTAATGCCACGCACAGTATCCCGAAAGATCCACTCTATGAAACGGGGTTATCGCAATTTTTTCTCGCTGTGTCGCCAGTGACAAAGCCGGCCCTGCGGGACGCCGTGCTCGATGACATTGTAAATCATCTGCATGGTGTGCACGTTGAAGAAGGCGCAAGCGTGTATTATCCCGGTGAACGCACGCTGCTGCGCCGTAACGAGAACCTTGAGCAGGGCATTCCAGTAGATGCTGATATATGGAAGATGGTTACTGCAATGTGAGCGAGGCGATAGTGCACAATGATTCAGCGTGATTTTGTACTAAGGCAAATCCAGCAGCTTGTTCAAGTCCTCACCCGTGTGCTCAAGCTGAAGCATGAAGGGTTAGGGGAGGACGTGTTTTCTGTTGTAGATACGGCGCTCCAGGATACACTCGGAATGGGTGTGAAAGATATTACAGATCTTCCTGGCCCTGATGTTGTTGCGCTTTGCAAAGAAAATGGGCAATTGCACGCACAAAAAGCACTGGTTGTGGCCGAATTGATTGAGGCTACGTTTGATGAGGACGCAATTGGTCAAACAGTGCTGGTTGGACGTATGCAATCGGTGCTTGCGCTATACGAGGCACTTGTGAACTCAGGCGAGGCTGTGCCTTTTGATATCTATGATCGCATTGCGCATCTCAAAGAAGGGCTCAATCACGAAGGGTAGCCTCCATTCAATATGGATCAAAAAACAGGCACGTTCCGTTTGGTGGCAAACGTTTCTGAAAATCATTTCTGGGATCAAATACATCGAAGTTCAGACTTGCGCTGTGATGGAGAAAATGGATGATCCGGCAAGTCACGCTGCTGTATCGAAAATATAGCAGTTGAAACAAGCTTTTCTAGACGCAGGAGTCAAACATGGATGAAATCGCAGCATGGAACGACCGGATGTTTGAAGAACATCCTACCCCATATTATGGCCTCGCTGGCATTGTGGAGCGGGCGCGTATCGCTGCGATCCGTCGTCTGGCGGATATTTCGCCGGCTGACTCGGTCCTTGAGATAGGATGTGAAGCCGGCAACCTCTTGCTGGCGCTACCACCTGCAGGGCGAACGGTTGGGTTTGATATCTCGCAAAAAGCATTGGATGTTGCGCGAAACGCATTTGACGAAGCAGGTCGCGAAGCCACCTTTGTCTGGGGGAATGGCGAAGAGCCTTTGCCTTTTGAGCCGGGCGAGTTTTCAGTCATTATTTGTTCTGAAATGCTCGAGCACGTTATGAGCCCCCGCGCCGTACTCCAACAAATCTATAAAATTGCGACGCCGGCAACCCGCGTAATTCTTACCGTACCCTACGAGAAACCCAAACTGGTGATTAAAAAAATCCTGGCCTCGACCGGCCTTTTTAAATTTATTTTACCAGGTATTGAGGAGGGGTTGAGCGAGTGGCACCTGCAGGAGTTTTCCCGTGAGCGGTTGCTAGAAGAGATGGACGGATTGTTTAAGCCGCTTTCAGCAAAAACGCTCATGGGTCTCCACGTAATCGCTCAGGTACAGAAACTACGGGAGCCGGCGTCAGCTACCCGCTAGAACGGATCGCTCCATCGTTCATCTTCATAAACCGCTGTCCCTGAAAGTGTTTGTAAGAAGGCAATAACTGCGGCCCGCTCATTTGCTGTTAAGTTCAGCTGGACGCCATTCCCACGTGCAAGTCTGCGGTCAAGTTGATTGTTGCCGGCTTCCTGGATGCTGTTGTAGTGATCAAGCACCTGATCTATCGTGGTAAGTGAGCCCGTGTGCATGAGCGGAGCGTTTAAGCTGCCGGCAGGGTCGAATAGGTCGCGCAGTGAAGGAGAGCGCGTAATTGTCAAATCAACCCCGTTTCCTGATGCTGTTTCGATAAACCCGTTGTTGTCAGAATTTGGGTTGATGTCAAACGTTGGTGCCCGATGGCACGCGTGGCAGTCAAGTCCGCCACCGATCCGGTTGCCTGTTCCGTTTTGGAAATCGGTGTCGTTCATGAACAGGGCTTTGCCAAGGTTTTCTTGCGCAGTGAAATTTGGGAAATCCTGTCCGTTGTTATTTACCTGTGCCCGCCCCTGGTCGTACTTGCTATCAAATGACTGAATGCTACGGACAAACTGTGCCAGTGCGTTCTGAATGCGTTGCTCTGTAACGGTTGCATCACCAAAAGCTGCTGTGAATAGTTCATTGTAGTACCCTTCGGATGCGAGTCTGGCTATCAGGGCATCAAAATCAGGCGCTCCCTGTTCACCGCTGAATCCCATTTCGATGTGGTCCCTGATCGGAAGGGTTGTTTGTGCCTCGAGCGTTGGCGCGCGTTCATCCCAGAAGAAATTGCGTTCATCGCCAAATCGTGCGTTGATGAGCCGCATGGATTGCCGGCCCGTTGTACCGTTTACCCCTTCACTTAACGTATTCGGGTCGCCAAACGCATTGCTTTGCTGATGACAACTTGCACAAGACACTGTGCCGTCTGTTGACATGCGTGTGTCATAAAACAAAACTCGGCCCAGCGTTGCTGTTCGGTTGTTGATCGTGTTGCCGGCTGTGTTGTCCCGATTAACATAGTCCGGAATGTTCTGGTCTGCGTAGTTTGCCAGGTTATTGAGGTCGATGCGTCCATTAAACATAGCCTGGACGGCATCTGTTTGAACGTCAACATCATCCGGTTCAAGTCCGCTTTCACACGCTGCGAATAAGAAACAAGTAAGCAACAGGAGTGATGTGGAAAAAGAACGGGTTGTAAAATGCATATGCCCTCTCTCTATTAATGAATCTGCAGAAAAGGCGCCCTTGCATTTTAAGCTAGCTTGAAGATGTTAAGATCGTGTTTAGATGATGTTTGGATTTTAATTACCTGGAAAAGTTTATTCGCGCAAATTGATCGGGTTGTATTATAAAAAAGTATTATGTCGCGAATTACTAGTAATGCATCATGGTATGCTGCGTTTAGAATGCCTATTTTCCCGGCATCGTTCAGCTGAGCAAATCATCCATGAAAGTTCTTTTAACCCTCTGTTTGTTCTTTTTGTCGCCTGTGCTCCTCCAGGCGCAGACAAAGGCCACCTACCACGTTGGCTTTTTGCTCGACATACGCACGCCTGAGCTTAATTTTATGCTCGACTCCCTGCGGTATGAAATTTCAGCAGTAGTGGGGGAGGACGCGGATATTGTTTTTTCGGAAGAGACCACACTCTATAATAATCTCGATTTGACAGTTGCTGCGGCTAATTATCAGCAGCTGATATCTGGTGAGCCAGACATTATTTTGGCTTTTGGTCAGGTTAACAATGCTGTTATTTCGAGTCAGGACGTACATGAAAAACCTACCATCCTGTTCGGTGCCGTAAATCTTGATCTCATCTCCATTCCGGCAGATCAGGCAACGTCTGGTATTGACAACTTTACATACCTGATTGCTTCACAATCATACAGGAGCGACCTGGAGACGTTTAAGTCGCTTTATGATTTTAAGCGCGTAGGGGTGTTGGTGGAATCGAGTTTACAAGAGAGCATGGCGTCGCTGCAGACGGAGTTTGTGCCGCTTTTCGATGACATCTTTGCCTCGCTTGAGGCGTCGTATGTTGTGATCCCATATGCTTCAACCGAGAGTCTGACGCCATATTATGGGGAAATCGATGCCATCTATCTGGCTGAAGGATTTCCGTTGCGGGATGCAGCCATCGAAGCGTTGGCGGACACGCTTTTTGCGCGTGCTATCCCTTCGTTTACCTCAACTCCCAAAGAGGATGTTGAAGCCGGCTTGTTGGCCACCAATCAGGCAGAAGAAAACCTGGGCCAGTTTTTTCGCCGGCTGGCGCTGAGCGTTGAGGCAGTCGTGAGTGGACAGAATTTGGCTGATCTACCGTTGTTTGTTGATTTGGCAGAAACGCTCACCATCAACTTCAATACTGCTGAAAAAGTAGGCGTTTCGTTGAAGTACAGCCAAATCGCTTCTACCGATTTTGTGGGCAACTTCCGCAATGTGATTTCCGAAGAAACGTATTCGCTTCTTGGACTCATTTACGGTGTGCTGAACGAAAACCTGGTATTGAAGTTATCTGAAAAAAATGTTGCCTTGTCTGAGCAAGATGTCAGCTTTGCTCGCAGCAACTACCTGCCCGAGCTTACTTCCAGTGTGACGGGTTCGTATCTCGATGAAGAAACAGCAACAGCGTCGAATGGCGCTAACCCCGAGTATCAGGCAACGGGTAACCTGACGCTGACGCAAACAATTTTCTCTGAAGCTGCCAATGCGAATATCAGCATTCAGGAAAGCTTGCTTGGCGCCCAACAGGCAAATTATGACGCTACGGAACTGGATCTTATCCTGAATGCAGCAAACGCGTACTTTAACGCGCTGATTCAAAAGTCGAATTTGCAAATCAGGAGTGAGAACCTGAATGTGACCAAGCGAAACCTGAAAATTGCCGAGCAAAACCTGGAAGCCGGCCAGGCAGGACGCTCCGATGTATTGCGGCTCCAGAGTGCAATGGCGCAAGACATGCAGGCATTGGTTGAGGGTGTGAATCAGCTTGAACAGTCGTTTTATGGCATCAATCAATTGCTCAACGATCCCATTGATCGGGAAATCGATATTGAAGATGCCATCATCAGTGCCGGCGTTTTTGAGGAGTATAATTACGAGTTGCTAAGAGATATTATCGATGATCCGGTACAGCGAAAGATCTTTGTCAACTTCCTCGTAGAAGAAGCCCAGCGCAATGCCCCTGAATTGCGAGAAATAGACTATAATCTGGAAGCCACGCGCCGAAACGTGTTACTCAATGGCCCCCGGCGATTTTTGCCAACAGTAGCTGCCCAGGCACAATACAACCGCACGTTTGATCAGTGGGGTGCCGGCGTACCACCACCAGAGTTTGCACTCAACGACAATTACAATGTTGGCATCAGTGTTTCTATCCCCCTCATCGATAGAAATCAACGGACCATCAATCGGCAAACAGCGCTGATTCAGCAAGAACAGCTCGATCTTAATCGCGCGAATACAGCACTGACGATCGAACGGAACGTCCAGGATGCTGTGCTCGACATGGCCAACCAGATTGCAAACATCGAACTTTCCGCAGTTTCGGAAACGGCAGCTGCAGCGAGCCTCGACCTGATGCAGACCGCATACACCAATGGTGCAGTAAGCATTGTCCAGCTTCTGGATGCGCAAACCAACTACCTGCAGGCGCAGTTGGCGAGTGCAACCGCGAACTATCGCTATCTGCTGGCCTCCCTGATTTTGGAACGCTACATCGGTCATTTCTTCCTGCTGCATAGCGAGGCAGAGAATGACGCTTTCCTTGAGCGTTTTTATGCTTACTTCCTGGAGAATAACCAGTAGCATCGTGCCGGCCGGCAACACAAATTAGTTAGTAACTACTCCCACACATGTTGATCAAAATGAAAAATACAAGCTCGATACGCATCGTTAGTATCCTTGTGCTTGGTGTATGCCTGCTAGGCGCAGGATGTAGTGGCCCTGAGGCTGTTGAAGAAAAACAGGTGCGCGCTGTTGTCTATGAAGAAGTTGGCTTTTTGGGCGGATTAGAAACGCGTACCTTCAGCGGCACAGCTGAAACCGACAAAATTGTGAATCTGAGTTTTCGCTCGGGGGGCATCATCACCCAATTCAATATGCAGTTGGGGCAAAAAGTAAGAAAAGGAGAGTTGCTGGCGCGCCTCGATAATGTGCAGTCAAGATTGGCGTACGAGCAATCACTTTCTTCCCTCAACAGTGCTGCATCGCAAATGAACACGGCGAAGCTAAATCTGGATAGAATCCGCTCGCTTTACGAAAAAGGCAGTGCGTCGCTCAGTGATTTTGAAAACGCAAAAAACTCGTTCAAAACGGCAGAAGCCAGCCACCAGTCAGCGTTGCGAAGCGTGGATATTCAGCAAGAGCAGGTCCGGTATGGATTTATTTATGCGCCAGAAACGGGGACGATTGCCACGGTTAATGCTGAGGTCGATGAAAATGTCGGCGCCGGCCAAACGGTAGCTGTTTTGAATGTAGGCACGGATATGGAAATTTCGCTTGGCTTGCCTGAGAGTGTGATCAACCAGGTTCGTTCCGGGGCGCAGGTGGCGGTTAGCTTTAGCTCGCTTGCGGGAAGTTCGTTTGAAGGGCGGGTTTCAGAGGTGTCTCCTTCGCTGGATCCTAGCACAGCAACGTATCCTGTGCGCGTTGAGATTTTGAGTCCATCGGATAACATTCGCTCTGGTATGTCTGCCAATGTCACGTTTGATTTTTCTGCCACAGACATTGATAGCGGCGTGCTGGTCGTGCCGGCGAAGGCTGTGGGGGAAGACGGGAGTGGCCGGTTTGTTTTCTTGATAGACGAGCAAGGTAATGCCGGCGCCGTTGTACGCAAGCAACCGGTACAAATTGGTACACTCACCCAGGAAGGCTTCGAGGTGATTTCAGGACTTTCTGCGGGACAAAAAATAGCCACAGCAGGCTTGCAGACCCTCCTCAATGGACAACAGGTTCGCCTGCAGTAATCATCTGGCAGTAACACCCCATCCACACGACGTGAAGTAATGAATCTTGCCCAGTATTCTATAGATAACAACCGGATCACCTTCATGGTGCTCGCAACGATTCTCGTTGTTGGGCTGGCGTTGTATCAATCGTTGGCCCGCGATAGCATGCCGCCGTATACGATTCGGGTTGCTACTGTCGTATCGCAGTTTCCTGGTGCGAGCCCAGAGCGTGTTGAATTGCTCGTAACGGACAAGATCGAGAAAATTGCCCAGGAGTTACCAGAACTCAAAGAGGTTAATAGTACGTCTCGGACGGGTTTGTCTGTTGTTTCGGTTGTGTTGAAAGATGAAGTTGCGCCTCAGAATTTGCAGCCCGTCTGGGACAGACTCCGGCGCAAACTTTCAGGCATGAAAGAATTGCCGGATGGTGTAAACCCCAAGCTGAATGATGACGGAATTGGTGACGTGTATGGCATCGTCGTTGGCATGACTAGCGACGGGTTTTCCTACGCCGAGATGAAAACGTATGCTGATCAGATCAAAGATGACCTGATCAAATTGGATGATGCTGCAAAGGTTGAACTGGGCGGCGTTCAGGAAGAACGGGTATTTGTTGAGTTTGATAACTCTCGACTCGCTGAGTATGGACTTACCGCAAGCATCCTGCAACGGCAAATTGGCGCAACCAATATTTTGAGCTCTGGAGGGGAAGTGAATCTTGAGGACGAGCGCATCATCCTTGAGCCCACAGGTAACTTTAATGAGTTGGAAGATATCCGGAAAATGTTGATTCCGGTTGGGTCAAAGGGGCAGTTGCTGTATCTCGAAGATGTCACGTCGGTCAACAAAGGGTATATCGATCCGCCTACGCAACGAGTGCGTGTTGATGGTACCGATGCCATCACGTTTCATGTGAACCTGAAGCAGGATGCGAATATCATCGGGTTAGGGGAAGAGGTTGATACTGTTGTGAGCAAGTGGCAAGCCATTCTACCTGTTGGCCTGGAGTTACGGCGTATCTCATCCATGGATACCTATATCGATGTGAAAATCAGCGACTTCATTGGGAATCTGGTGCAATCTATTTCGATTGTGTTGATTGTAATGCTGGTTTTTCTGGGACTGCGGACCGGGTTGGTAATTGCAAGCTTGATCCCCATTGTGACGATCATGACGCTAATGCTGATGGGGCTGCTAAATGTCGGGCTGAATCAGGTGACACTGGCAGCGCTGATTATGGCGTTGGGCATGATGGTGGACAATGCTATCGTAGTAGCAGAATCCATTATGGTGAAAATGGAAGCCGGCAAGCCAGCCAAACAAGCAGCCATTGAATCTTGCAGCGAGCTGTTCACGCCGCTGCTAATATCAACGCTTACAACCTCTGCAGCATTTCTTGCCTTCTATCTCGCGGAGTCCACGATGGGCGATATTGTCGGGCCCATCTTTGTTGTGATCTCCCTGGCCCTGATTTCTTCATGGCTGATTGCCCTGACCGTTATCACCATGTTTTGCTACCTCTTTCTGAAAATTGCAAAGAAAGGGGAGAAAAAGCCGGGGTTCGTAGACCGTATCATTCTCAGGCTAAAAGGGCTCTACAAAGACTTAATTATGCTGGCGCTTCAGCGCAAAGGGCTGGTTGTGGGTGGTATTCTTGTTCTGTTTGTCTTGTCGCTCGGTGGCTTTACGCGGATCCCGTTTGTGTTTTTTCCCGACAGCGATCGAAATGTGATTACGGTTGACATTAATCTACCGCTTGGCACACGCATAGAACGTACAGCCGAAATTGTAAGTGACATCGAGCAGCATATCAGTGAATCGCTTCTGGTGGGCCCTGAACGATCAGAGGGCATCACCGATTGGTCGGCGTACGTAGGGGAGGGGCCGGCTTCGTACGATATGGGATATACGGCAGATGAGGCTAATTCGTCGTACGCGCACATGCTGCTGAACACGTCGTCGTTCTCGTACAACAACCAGGCAATTGCATTGTTGGACGCGTACTGCTTCCAGGCATTCCCCGATGCGGATATCAAGGTGGGGCCACTAGGTGCCGGTGGTGGCGGTGTGCCCATCGAGGTGAAGATTTCAGGCTCGGATCCTAATGCGCTTGCTTCGATAGCGGAGACAATAAAACTGCGGCTATCCGAGATCAGTGGCACCAAGAATGTGAAAGACGACTGGGGGCCGAAAAGCAAGAAGTTTGTGATAGCAGTAGATCAAACGCGAGCGCAGAATGCCGGCGTATCCAGCCAGGATATCGCAACATCGCTTCAGACGGTACTGGATGGGTTCCAGACGGGCGAGTACCGGGAGAACGACAAAACAATTCCCATCATGATGCGCAGCGATGCAAGTCAGCAGCAGAATCTGGCTTCTCTGGCGTCGCATAATGTATTTGCGCAGTCTTCTGGGCGAAGTGTTCCGTTATTGCAAGTGGCGTCTATCGTTCCAGAGTGGCAGTATTCGAAAATAAAACGATCCGACCTGGTGCGCACGGTCAATATCTCAAGCGAGTTGACGCCTATGGGGAATGCGTCGGCAATTACTGCAGAGATAACGCCGTGGTTGGCAGAACAGGCGAGGACGTGGCCGGCCGGCTACAGCTATAAGTTTGGTGGCGACGCCGAAAATACGGCAGAAAACATGGGGGCCGTGATCAAGTACCTGCCGTTATCAGGATTTATCATTGTCTTGTTACTGGTTATCCAGTTCAATTCTTTCCGTAAAATGGCCATGGTAATCCTGACGATTCCACTGGCTGTAATTGGCGTTGTGATCGGTTTGCTGGTGTTTCGTGAACCATTTGGCTTCATGCCATTTCTTGGTGTGATTTCGCTTGCGGGGATTGTGATAAACAATGCGATTGTATTGATTGACCGCATTGAAATAGAGCAAAGCCTGCTTAAACGGACTGATCAAGATGCTGTGATTGGTGCGTGTCTTCAACGATTCAGGCCCATTTTGCTGGCTACCTTCACGACCGTGTTGGGCCTGGTGCCGCTTTATCTGAGTGGCGGAGAGATGTGGGAAGGCATGGCTGTGAGTATTATGGTTGGGCTGTTGTTCGGTACGGTAATTACCCTGGTCTTCATTCCAGCCCTGTTTAGTATGCTTTTTCGGGTAAATTACAAGGGTTATGTTTTTAACAAGCGGTTACTTTCTGATTAATTTTTATTCATAAACCGCTTTTTTGACTAAAAAGTGGCCTTTTTGGGATCTCAGGGTGCAGTTGGCAGTAGTGTGTGTCCTTGCTTAAAACGTCGTAAACATCGATTTAAGCGCATTCAAGCCGCTTTTAGCGTCAAATTTGTTGCACTTCGTGCAGTATGATGACAGCGGGTTGTCAGTGCCCCGGTGTTAGTTTGGGCATAAAGTGACTCACTTCACCCCTAAATATTTTAGATAGGAGGAAAAAATGGCAGATAGCACACGCTATGCAGACCTGGTTGATTTTGTAAACGGCCTCGAAGCTGATTTTGCAGCTTTCTACGAAAAAGGCAACAAAGCAGCCGGCACCCGCATCCGCAAAGCCATGCAGGAAATTAAGCAGACTGCGCAGGAAATTCGCCTTGAAGTTCAAGCCATGAAAAATGCTTGAGTAGATTTGCGTTTAGCTACCAGTTTTGATGTCGATTAAAACTGGTAGCTATTTTTGCTTATACATTTACAGGTCTTCGACCTGTTCGAGAAAGCTGGACTTCTGTCCGGCTTTTATTCGTATAAAGATTTCCTGAATCCCTTTCGATGTTTGCAAGACGCCTTTAAAGCCGCCGGCGTCTTCGCGTTGAATTCTGAATTGCCCCTCCGATGCCTGCCGGCCAAGGGACTTCCCCCCACGCGAATGGCCAATAATTACCGCCTCAACAGAAGACAACGCTTCTAGTTTGTCGATCGTTCGTTTAGCTTTCTTGGTTGTACTTTGATGCGTCCCGCGTTTTTTTGCCATTGCCCCGGACCATAGCGCTTTGTTCAGTTTACCTATGGTTCGGTTTGATAAATGATCCCTTGCATAAAAAGAGGGGAGCCCTTACCACATCAGTTGCGTAACACATGTAAGTGCACAGGTCTTGGGGCTTTGAGACCTGAAGTCTGTTTGGTGATTAGAGAAAATAACGAACGAATCCAGGCTGATAACCGCATGGCAAAACTAGCCAATCCAATTCACAAATCGCTGTTTGTATGCCTGGCCATTTATTGCCTGGCCAGTCTTGTGCACTTCATACATAATGCTGAATTTCTATCAGCATACCCCGGATTGCCCGCGAATTGGACGCGTACAGGCGTTTACCTCGTTTGGTTCGGGATGACTGCCGTTGGTGCCTTGGGATGGAGTTTGTTACATTTTGGACGCAAGCAGGCAGGGCTTGTTGTTTCTGCGGTATATGCTTGTTTTGGACTCGATAGCCTTGCGCACTATGTCGTGGCACCGATGAGCGCGCACACTGTAGCCATGAATGTTACCATATTCATGGAGGTGGGGGCTGCCTTGCTGGTTCTGTTGGCCATTGGGTGGCAGGCCTGGCGTAACCGCAGATAGGAACACCTGTAGAAACAATACGGAGAGACAGTATGCTCAGAATGAAAGGTACTGCGTGTATCGACGCAACACCAGAAGCAACATGGAACGTGTTGGCAGATATTGAGAATATCCAGTTGTGGTCAGAGACGGTCCTTTCTTCCGCTTGTACGGGAAGTCAGCGCGCCGGAGTTGGCGCGGAACGCACGTGTCAGATCGGGAAAAAGGTGACGATCACCGAACGTTGGGTTGCCTGGCAAGAGGGGGAGTCGTACACCTACGAAGGCTTTAATTTGCCGCTGGTCAAGTCGGCAAAAAATACATGGTCTGTAAAGGAAGAAAATGGGAAGACACTGCTTACCACCGAGTCGGAGGTGGTCCTCAAAGGCGGCGTTCTTGGAAAGCTGCTAGAGCCGTTGATGAAATGGGTGAGTCGGAAGATGGGATCGAATGCCCTCGCCTCACTCAAATATTACGTAGAAAACGGGAAGCCCTTTGAAGGCAAACATTCGTTGCTCCCAAGAGCGGCAATATCGTGCTAGGCGTCTAGCGGTCGGCAGGATTGCAACACGTTAGTAGATTGTCACCCGATTTTGATGGGTGTCGATAATCGTTTTGGTGCCTTTTAACTTGCTGATGAGAATGTTGCGTCGTAAGCGTTTTAGATCGGTTACGCCATCGAACATGAAGGCGAGCTCTTTTTTATGCGGCAAGCCTTCGGGATGGTATTCGCCAACGGACCAATTGATAATGCCCAGGTCTTCAGCAACTTCTGCGAGATAGTCTGCTACTTCCTGTTTCATGGTGTGTATGGAGATGAAACTCGAATCGACAGAGAATGATTACAGTCTTGTATCTGTATTTCATCCGTTTTGCCGATTCTTGCGGAAGTTTGCCGGTAAAATTTGTCTGCATTAACCTGTCATACCCGCATAAAACGCCCAATCATCATGCATCGCGTAGAAGAAATTCCTGCCAGTTGCCCTTTCTGTGGCGAGCCCATTACGCTACTCATTGATGGCTCCGTTCCCGTGCAGGAGTATGTAGAAGACTGCGAGGTTTGTTGCCGGCCAATGGTGATCAGCTACAAGGTCACAGGGCAAGACGAAATTATGCTGGAGGTCAAGCAGGAAGACGCGTGATCATTTTAGGGACGTATGGGCTGTGGAACGGGTTGAGGCGACAAGAAGCGATCTGCCGGCACCACATGCACAACCACGCGCAGCACGGTGTTCAAAATGGCTGCTGGAATCTTTTCCGGCGGTATGCTTAATTCCTCCTGGATAAAGTCTTGGGCAAAGATTTCTTGTGTCGGGTTGCGTTCCCATGGGTAGCCCAATGAGTAGAACATGATTTGGTGCGGAAGGGCGCCTTTGTAAAGGTATTTCATGGCTGAATGTGGTGGTGTGGTGCTATAAACCTTGATTGTTTACTAAAGTAATAAAACTACCCATTAATTCCTAATAAAATTAGGTGCAAGCGTCTCAGGGGGGAAATAAAGTTGGCTCCGGGTTTGTTGGTGTATTTTTTAAAGAAAAAGAAGCTTTTTAACAGGGTGGATAGGTGTTTGGCTGAATCCTATATTGATGGCGTTACTTTATCCACCAATAAGAAAAGCCATGAATCGGATGCGTGCGTTGAAAGTAGTTTCTTTTGTATTCCTTGTAGTATGTACCGTAAGCCCAGCATGGGCGCAAGTCGGCGTAGGTGTGGCGGCACCTGCTGATGCTGAGGTACTGTTCGACGGCTCTGCTGAAATGCTACACGATAAATGGGAATATTGGGAAGGGCCTCGCTTCAAAGCGGAAATGCCCATCAAGTGGGAAATTGTAGACGACCCTGTTGATGACGGTACTGCCATGTCAACGATGGATCCAGCAGCAGCCGGCGGATTGTATGGAGCTGCTGACATCGTTACCAAAAAGAAATTTCGCGATTTCCGGTTGCACGTCGAATTTTTGGCAACACAAGAAGGCGGCAACAGTGGTGTCTATCTTCAAAATCGATACGAAATCCAGGTACTCGACGGCGATTCGACCGATCATGGCATGGCCGCTGTTATTAATGAAAAAGCGGCTTCTTATGCGCCATACAACGGAACGGGGCAGTGGAATGCCTACGACATCGTGTTCCGGGCTGCCCGTTTCCACGAAGATCAGCGTGTTGTGAATGCACTGGTTACCATTTATTTCAACGGTGAAAAAATACACACCAACATACCAATTGAGAAGGTTTGGGGTGGTCCGTTTTCTGGATTGAATGGCGGCGACAATAAAGGCTATGGTGTGACGGATACACCGGGCGGACTCAAGTTGCAGGCTGAGGGCCACGACATCCGGTATAGAAACATTTGGATTAAAGAACTCGATCTCGAAGTAGCTGATACCGATTTTTAAACGAGCAAATTGCCGTTTACCCACCGAAGTGAAACCACATGCGACACCTGACCTTCCTGGTGCTCGCGCTCGCTTTGTGCAGCTCTCCTGTACATGCGCAGCACGATGCTACCCCATTCCAATCGCTGGCTTTGACGAGTCTGGACGCGTTCAAGCCGACCTCTTCAAACTGGCAAATTGCTGAACGCGCGATCGTTGACCGTGACGAGCGCTGGAGTTTTACGCTCACACCAGGCAGCGGCATACTTGCAAATGCACAAACGGATGATGCGAGGGGCCACCTGTTTACGGCCTGGGATCATGCAGACCTTGAACTCGATCTTGAGGTCATGATGCCGCCCGGGTCGAATTCGGGGATTTACTTTCAAAGCAGGTATGAAATCCAGTTGCTTGACAGCTGGGGCAAAAAAGAGGCACAACAGAGCGATATCGGTGGAATTTATCAACGCTGGGATGAGTCGCGTCCTGAAGGGGAGCGCGGGTATGAAGGGCACGCTCCGCCTGTAAATGTTGCACGGGCTCCTGGGTTATGGCAACACCTGAATGTTGTGTTTCAAGCGCCACGCTTTAATGCGTCTGGTGAAAAAATCAAAGACGCCCGTTTTGTACGTGTCACCCTTAATGGCATCGTGCTGCATGAGGATGTGCCTGTCACTGGGCCCACGCGCGCTGCTGCAGATGAACGTACGGAAGTTGCCTTCGCGCCACTCATGATTCAGGGCGACCATGGTCCTGTAGCGTTTCGGAATATCAGGTATCGCATGTTCGACTCAACGCCCGTGGAGCTCTCCAATCTGTCTTACAATTACTATCGCGGCGACTTCCCGCATCAGATGCCGGCACTGGATGAGTTGAGCCTGGTCAAGTCTGAGGCAACAAACGTAGTTACTTCTGAAAAGGCAGATACAACCAAGTTGTTTGCGCTTCGGTTCGAAGGAAATGTCGACGTACCACGCACCGGCACCTACACGTTCGAAGTGGTGCATTCTGCACGTTTTGCACTGGAGATTGATGGCCGGCCCTTGCTTGACGATCAAACGGGGGAGGATATTTCCCGGGTAGGCGAATTCCCGAGAAGGACGGCTGAAGTGCGCCTCACAAAAGGTAAACACAACTTCGCGCTAACCTACGCAAAAGGCTTGTGGCATAATGTGCCTACTGCGCTCGGCTGGTACATCAGTGGGCCGGGCGTGCTCCGTACACAACTTACCGCTTCAGGCTCTGTGCCCGAAGATGCTTTTTCTGCTTATCAAGTAGCCATTGAAGAACAACCCATTGTGCAACGCAATTTTGTTGTACATGGTGAGGAAAAGCGTACGCACGCTATTTCAGTAGGCTTCCCCGGCGGTCTGCACTATGCCTACGACATGGGCAATGGCAGTCTGTTGCACCTGTGGAAAGGCTCATTTATCGACACCTCCACCATGTGGTACCAGCGTGGTAACATGCAGAGTGCTGTTGCGCTGGGGAGCTTAATTGAACGGGCTGGCAAGGCCGCCATCTATACGGGTAATCCAGGTGACTTGAAAGCAGCTGATTACAAATTTAAGCGGTATCGTTTGGATACGTCGGGGCAGCCCATTTATGAATACGAGGCCAGTGGTATTCGAGTGCGTGATGCTATTCTGCCTGATGCCGAGCAGAAATTCCTCCAGCGCACGCTGCGTTTTGAGGGAGCCGCTGAAAACGCATGGTACCTGTTGGTTGAAAGCGATGAGATTACCATGCTTGATGACGGACGGTACGCGATCGATGGGCAGCGCATGTATGTAGAGCTTGATCCCTCGATAGAGGTCTCGTTGCTGGATCACGGAGGCCGTACTGCACTTGCTGTGCCCCTTGCAGCCAATGGAGATTCAAGTTCGCTTACGTATAATCTTGTCTGGTAGTGGAGAGGCAACAGATAGTTAAAATGGAAACCGAAATGTCTAAATTCTGGAGCCTGCTGATCGTTATCGTATTGTTGTGTGCTTCCTGTACACCGCCCAAAGAATATGGCGATGCTACCGGTTTTACGCCAGACGAGCAGGGGTATTACTACCAGTTAATCACGCTACCCATTCCTGATAACGTGAAGCTGGAAGTGGGTGGTTTGGATATGATGGATGATGGCCGGCCAGCCGTTGCTACGCGCCGTGGTGAGGTGTGGATTGTAGATGGGGCCTATCAAGCCAATCCGCAACCCGGTTATCATCGTTTTGCAGCCGGCTTGCATGAGCCGTTGGGGCTGCTTGTCAAAGACGATGTGCTCTATGCAACGCAACGAGGCGAGTTGACCCGGATGATCGATGAAGACGGTGACGAGGAGGCAGACGTGTTTGAAACGGTATATGCCTGGCCGTTGACTGGCAATTATCACGAATACTCGTATGGTCCGCTTGAAATGCCGAATGGCAATTTCTTTGTATCCCTCAATCTCGGATGGGTTGGGCACGGCGATAGTCGGGTAAAATGGCGCGGTTGGGGCCTGGAAATCTCGCCTGAAGGAAACGTGGTCCCGATGGCTGTTGGCATGCGTTCACCTGCAGGAATAGGCATTACGGAAGCCGGCGATATTTTCTACGGCGAGAACCAGGGCGACTGGATTGGTTCGGGCTGGATGACGCACATCGAGACGGGTGATTTTCTTGGACACCCGGCCGGCCTTGCCTGGGCCGACGAACCCGACTCGCCATTGAAGCTCACCGCAGAAGAAATCCCCAACACCGGCGAGCCGATGTTCAAAGCCAAAGAGGCAGTCCCCGAGCTTAAACTACCGACGGTATGGTTTCCCCATACGATTATGGGCATTTCGACCTCCGCCATCATCGAAGACAATACCGATGGTGACTTTGGGCCTTTTGCCGGCCAGTTATTTGTGGGTGACCAGGGCCACAGTAAACTGATGCGCGTGTATCTCGAAAAAGTAAACGGCGTATTTCAGGGCGCGAACTTTCCGTTTTATGAAGGTTTTGCTTCGGGTATCCTGCGCACAGCCTGGGGCAAAGATAATTCGCTCTTTGTAGGGCAAACGAGCCGGGGCTGGGATGCCACGGGTAAAGCCCCCTACGCGCTGGAGCGGCTTGTGTGGACGGGCAATGTGCCTTTTGAAATGAAAGAAATCCACGCTAAGTCAAACGGGTTTGACGTCGTGTTTACCAAGCCGGTTGACAAAGCAAGCGCCGCGATGGCCGACATGTTCAAGCTGACCAGCTTTACCTACAAGTACCACAACACCTATGGCAGTCCGGCCATCAACATTGAGGAGCCGGCCATTCGAGAGGTGCAAGTCTCAGAGGATGGGCTTACCGTGAGCCTGGTTGTTGATGGGCTTCGTGCCGGCTACATCCACGAATTCAAACTGGGTGACTTGCAATCGGCAGATGCGACGCCGTTACTCCATGATTTTGCGTTCTATACGCTCAATAACATTCCAGAGGGCAATGGGATAGAGGCAACGGCAAGTGTGCATGCACAGGCAGCAGTTACAAGTTCTGCAAAAAACATAACCGAGATGCCGGCCTCATGGAATGGCGAGGCGGATGCATCCTTTACCGTAGGCACATTGCCTGGTTTACTGTTTGATACCCCTTCCTTTTCCGTAGCTGCCGGTAGCAAAGTGGCGTTCCTGTTCAATAACAACGACGACATGCTGCACAATCTGGTCATTACAACGCCCGGTAGCGTGGATAGCATCGTTGAGGAGGCGATGAACCTTGGGATCCGGGGACAAGAAATGAACTACGTGCCTGATTCACCGGACGTGTTGCACTACGTAGGCTTACTAGAGCCTGAAACAAAACAGACCATATATTTTGAAGCACCATCCACGCCGGGTGAATACCCGATTGTGTGCACATTTCCTGGTCATGGCATCACGATGCGCGGCGTATTGAAGGTTCAATAACGCTTTGAACGTCTGGTGAGATGACCTCCATTTGGTTCATGTCATCAGTAGTTCTTCATTTTCCAATCATGCATGCGTCTAGCCGAATGGTGGCGTAGTAGCCACGAGTTATTGGGAGTAAAATGAACGCATTTGTATAGACCAGAATAGTGCCAGAGGCGGAAATTATAAAAGACGCTGCAGGTTCTCCTGCAACGCCTTTGTTAATCTGTTGAATGTTGTTATCTGGATCCGTGCTTACCAACCAATCCGATTGCTGTAATCTCTAGAGCTTCTTCTGCTGCTACTATTCGTGTTACTGCTGTTATTATCTGGTATGCGGATAATGTCAGCACTTACACTGCTGCACGTCCAGCCGCGTGTGCTATTGATGAGGTTGTAAACCAGGTCGACTTCAGCGCCTTCATTGATGACAGTCTCCATCCGGCCACGCCGGTTGGGTACTTCTCGCGTAACAGTGGCTGTGCCGCGGGTGATCAAGCGCGCGGTGTTACCTGACACGTCAATGCGGTTGTAGCTGCTGTTGCGGCTGCGGATGTCTATCCGGTTAATCCGCTCTTCGAGCGTGTTGGTGTTACGCGAAGGCTCATTGCGCGTTGTGGTCGATGGTTCATCTTCAAGACCGTCTCCCATGACTTTTGACACCATGTCATTCCACTGGGCCGCATCGTTGCTGCTGCCAGTTGTAGCAGAAGCCGTTGAAGGCGTGCTTGTTACGCCAAAATCTGTTGGGCGTGGCACGTCGATTTCAACCGGGCAGCGATCCAATTCAATAGGACTCATCTGGGCAATGGCAGCACGCGCTTCATTGCTTGCCTCGGGGCTGGTTCTGCGGAGTGAGAGCCGGCCATTTTCATCCTGGCAGCCGACTAAAAGGAAAGAAAAGATCAATAAAAACACGGATGTGTGCTTCATGGAAACGGGTTGGTTTTAATCCAAATAGTGGAACGCGTGGAGGCGCGCGGCCACTTACTACACGAATTTGGGGACGGAACTGCTTGCGTTATACACTACAACGCGTGGGGTGCTAAACATAGCAATTACAAGGGTTTTCGATGTAAGGCTGGTATAAAGACGCATCAATCGCGTATTTGCTTCCTGTTTGTTAATTATTTTTCTGTTGGCACAATGAAACCCTTTTTTGCCATTAGGCTCGTTGTTATGTTAAGCCCGTTTTATTGCTAATTATGCTCGTACTAACTTGTCGCAGTGGCAGTGCGTTGCAGTTCAGGCACTGTTTTGGCATCGTTAGGCAGGTGTCACGTGTGCCGTATTGTTTGTGACATCAGGCCACTGATGGCTTTCTCACATCATCTTCTATTTAAGGTAACGCTAAAGTTACTATTCTGCCTGTAAATATGCTTGGTACTTTTTCAGGATATACCACGTCGGGCAACGACGATTTAGTGCACTTAAGACAATCGCAAAGGCCCGTACCCACATCTTGGTCTTTGAACAAAATTTAGTTTGAGTATATGGACACCACGCTTACGCACCTGGATGCCTTTCTGCATCGCATGAAAGAGGAGGGGATGCCGGACCTGGCTTCGCGCAGTTTTGCCTTTTATTACCAACAATTGGTCCGGGGCGAAACAGGAATGATAGCAGAGGAGACGATCACGCCGGCTACCAATATCCCTGATTTTGAGAAGTTGGAAGACCATTATCGTGACGTTGGTGCGCAAGAGTTGGAGCATACCGCAATGCTGAAACTCAATGGGGGACTGGGCACAAGCATGGGGCTGCAACAGGCAAAGTCGCTGCTCGCGGTGCGGGAGTCACAAACATTTCTGGATATTATTGCGCAGCAAGCCATCCATTGGGATGTCTCGTTGTTGCTCATGAATAGCTTTTCTACAGCTGCTGATTCACTGGAAAAGCTTGCCGGCTACCCGGCGTTAAATCGGTCCGTTCCTCTCGATTTTGTGCAGCATAAAATTCCCAAAGTAAACCAGGAATCACTGGAGCCCGTGCAGTGGCCAACTGACCCTGCTTTGGAATGGTGTCCGCCAGGACATGGCGACTTGTACATTGCCATGGTAACAACCGGGATGCTTGCCAAGCTTCGCGGTGCCGGCATCAAGTATGTCTTTGTGTCGAATAGTGACAATCTGGGTGCTGTCATCGATCCGCTCCTCCTCGGGTACTTTGCAAAGCATGAGCTACCGTTTTTGATGGAGGTTGCAGATCGTACGGAAGCTGATCGTAAAGGGGGGCATCTCGCGGTGGATGCGTCTGGTGGCTTCTTGCTTCGTGAATCTGCCCAATGTCCAGCTGACGACACCGGGCATTTCCAAAACATCGAGCGGCATCGGTATTTCAATACAAATAACTTGTGGATCAATCTGGATGCGCTCGCTGCTTTGATTGAGGCAACGGATGGCGTGTTGGGGCTTCCCATGATCAGAAATGCCAAAACAGTAGATCCGCGTGATGGCAATTCAACACCAGTATATCAACTGGAAACTGCGATGGGTGCAGCTATTGCCGTGTTTGAGGGCGCCGGCGCCATCCGCGTGCCGCGTACCCGCTTTGCTCCCGTGAAAACAACGAATGAGTTGCTCGCCGTACGCTCTGATGCGTATCAAATGAATGAGGACTTCACCCTATCGCTCATTCCCGCTCGCGAAGGGCAACCCTGTGCAATCAATCTGGATCGTGCGCATTACAAAACCGTTGACGCCCTGGCTGAAAAATTCCCGCACGGTTCGCCTTCGCTCAAGGCGTGTCAGCGACTTGAGGTAATTGGCGATGTGCGTTTTGGAAAGGATGTTGTATGCCTTGGCGAGGTTGCGGTGCAAAATAATTCAGGCAAGCCGCAATTCATTGCAGACGGCGCACAGCTAGAAGGAATCGTCACTTTTGCCTAAGCAGGTTTGAGAAAGCGATCATTGGGAGCTACAGTATTTGGTAGTATTGCATAAAATCCGTGCAAGCGTCCTTAACAGACCAGTTTGCAGCGCCGATACCTGAGGAGACCTTGCTGCTGTCAGGCAGTATTTTCGACTCAAGATTAAGCCTCGCTCTTATACGCTTATGCGGATTTTAGTAGCTGATGATGATCGGCTTGTCCGTACCCTGCTTAACAGGGTATTAAAAGATTGGGGGCACACCGTCCAGCTTGCGGAAGACGGCCAGGAAGCCTGGGAATACATCCAGGAGCACCGTGTCGATTGCGTAATTAGTGACTGGTTGATGCCTCGTATGAATGGTGTAGAACTCTGCCAGAAAATACGCGACCTCGATAGTAGAGCCTACGTTTATACCATTCTACTAACGTCAAAAAACGAAAGTGCAGATCTGGTCACGGCGTTCGAAGCCGGCGCTGACGATTTTGTGAGCAAGCCAGTCGATTTTGACGTGCTACGCGCCCGTATTCGCGCCGGCGAGCGGATTGTACACCTGGAGCAAGACCTGGCCTCTCGAAACAACAAGCTCCGCGAAGCAAATCGCAAGCTCGAAGAGGCACGGAAAGAAATCCAGCGTGACCTGGAAGCCGGTGCTGCATTGCAACGCAGTCTGTTGCCGCCGCCAAGCATGGTTATTGGCAATTACCGGATCGAATGGATGTACGAGCCACATTCTGTGGTGTCTGGTGATATTTTCAATGTCACCCAAATGGACGACGATCACCTCATCTTCTACCTGCTCGATGTGTCTGGGCATGGGGTCCCATCTGCACTACTAACTGTTACCGTTAGTAAGATGTTGGCGTCAACATCTTCCGAAGTAAACCCTGTGATCAATTCTAAAACACAGGAAATTCAGACTACGGGTGCGGTACTCCGCGAATTGAACAAGCGCTTTCAGCTCGACGAAGAGACGTCACAGTACTTTACCATTGTCTATGGCGTGTACTGAACGTGCATACGGGCGAATTCCAGGTTGCGCAGGCCGGCCACCCGCCTCCGATTGTACTGGATGCAAATGGTGAAGGTCAATTGATCGGAGAAGGAGGTTTCCCAATTGGGTGGATGCCCGAAATCGATTTTGACAATGTCTCTTCGCGACTCAACAAAGGCGGGCGCCTCATTCTATATACGGACGGCATTTCTGAATGCACAAACACATCCGGTGAAATGTATTCTGGCGAGCGATTGCTGGACTACACGCGTCGCACGCATCATCTTTCATTGAAAGACGCAATGGACGGCATTATGGACGAACTCCATACCTGGTCCAATGATAGGCCTTTTGATGACGACCTGTCAATGCTCGCTATCGAGCGAATCTTGTGATGCAACTGTACCATCGCTATACAGATGCGATGGGTCGTGACCCACATGCGCCTTTTATGCTGTGATCACAATGTGTGGAGGCTTTGAAAAGCATACGCTACACATTTGTTTATCAAAAAAATAAGAGGCCATGGCATGAGTTTATCGATCCATTTTTACAATAAATCAAGCAACGACGTCAATGTAAAAGTTAATCACTCCGGTTGCGGTGAAGTACCATGGGTAGATGGTATGCCGCAATGTTGGTGGGAGAAACTTGAGCCTGGACAGAGGGGCGTTTACGTGCCGAGTGATTGGGTCACTCACTTTGGGACATGGATTGACATGATTGTGCAGGGGGTAATCGCCATTGTCGTTACCGTTGCAACGGCTGGTACAGGAACGCCGGAAGTCGTAGCCGCAGAAGTTGGAGCCGACGCGGCTGGTGAAGCTGCAGCTGAGACGTATGAGATGTCTTCCGAAATCATAGATGAAGTTGCTGGTGAAGGCGCTAGTGCTACGGAAGGAGCGGAGGACTTGTCAGAAGCTGTCGATAACGCCTCCAGAATGTCAAGGCTGGCGAATGTAGCTAAAAGTCTGGGCATGAAATGGAGAAGCCTCAGTAAGCTTACCCGTGGCATTTCTGTTGCATTGGGTTGTGAAGCTATCGGGATTCCAACGTCTTACGCCTTTGCAAAGTCAACAGGTGATTGGGGTTTTTACTATTCAGAGAATGGCAACCTGTATAAAGCCAAAACGACTGTCCAACATGACGGGAACTATTACTTCTTTATAGGCGAAGAGTACAAAGACTTGTGGGAATATAAAGGTCGTTCTGCCTAGGGGCTGACCTGATCCTGTATACAGACGGAATTTCTGAGTGTGCGAATACCTCGGGTGAAATGTATTCGGGAGAGCGACTGTTAGACTACACGCGGTGTACGCATCATATGTCATTGAAAGACCTGTCATTAAAGGCCTCGATGGACGGCATTATGGACGAACTCCATACCTGGTCCAATGACAGGCCTTTTGATGACGATCTTGCTATTGAACGGTTGGCCTAAAACCCGTTTCGGGCATCATGGCTGTGTTGTTTTCGTCTGATGTTCGTCGTCTGCATTGGTGCGATCAGGGGCCGTCAGGGCTAGGAGGCCAAATGAAAGGAGCAAGGCAAGCGTTATCGCGAGTGTACTTCTGAGCCACGATTTTGCCGGCTGGAGTAAAAGCAGGGTAACCGCAGCTGCAATACCAGTCAGGCCGCCCAGCATCGCGCCACCGAGGGCATCTGCAATGCCATCCCAGCCCATGGCTTTAGGCGGAATCAGAAAACGCACCACGAGTAATCCCAGCATTAAACCCGTAAGGCTACTCGTAAGCAGAAGGCTCAGGGCCTTCAAGATGTTTTTCAAACGGGTGATACCAGGTGAGTTGGACATGGTTTTCTTGAAGCCTATTGATTAATCGGGTACAGGTAAGCCGGCAGCGCGATAGATGCCATGCACGGCTGCAAGGCTGCGGCGTCCTTCTGTGCCATCAATGAGAGCGGGTGTGCCGTCGTTCACTGCATCGATCAAGGTTTTTACAAGCGCGATATGGCCAACGGCCTTGATCCCTCGGGGATCACCGCTGGCACCCACTTTCGGGGTGTTTTTTGCCTCGGGCGGCGCTACGGTTGCCCGTGTTGGGTCAAGCAGTTGCCACCGGGTGACCTGCTCACCTTCGACCTGGATACAGCCGTTGGTGCCATAAATTTCAAGCCTGTGGGGCGCACCGCCTCCTGTTGTTGTTGTTGCAGTTATGGTTGCTAGTGCACCATGCTCAAATTGCAGCGAAGCCGCCAGAACGTCTTCTACTTCTACATCGCGCAGCAGCGTGCCGGCGTGTGCCTTGATCGCTACCGGGTCGCCGATGAACCAGACAAGCAGGTCGACGATGTGGATGCCTTGATTCATCAATACACCGCCGCCGTCTTGCGCCCAGGTACCTCTCCAGTCAGCCTGGTCGTAATACGCCTGATCTCTGTAGTATGGGAGTACAACAGAGGCCATGGTTAGCTGACCGAGGTCGCCTCCATCCAGTGCTGCTTTGATGGCTTGATACAACGGCTCTGTTCTGCGCTGGAAGGCGACAACAATTTGCACGTTATTTGCAGCAGCCGTTGTAATCATCGCATCGGTATCTGCAAGACTGAGTGCGATAGGTTTTTCAATAAGGACATGCTTGCCGGCTTTCATACAGGCGATGGCTTGCTCAGCATGCTGGCCGCTTGGCGTACAGATGCATACAGCGTGTATGTCGTTGTCTGCGAGCGCATCTTCCAATGGCACGCATGGAACGCCATACTTGTGCGATATAGCCTCGAATTTGGACGGTTCGTAGTGAATTATGGCTTGTAATTGTGCGCCAAGGTGTTTATTTGCTTTGATCGCTGTAATGTGATAGTCTGCCACAAGACCAGGGCCGAGGATTGCAAAATTCATGGGTAATTTGGAGTTACTAGCTTTGGATTAGCGCACATTGAACCGATTAATCGTTCACTATTATAAGGGATTCCAGCGTCATCGTGTACACCGCGTGTTAGAAAAAGAACCACCACCAACAGGCACGCGAAAACGCTTTTATTTCTATGGGGATTACGGAATACACAAGGCTCAGTAAAACGCAGCGCCGGCTTGTAAGCATTTTGATAGGCGGCTACCTGGTGCTCTTGCTGAATAGCCTTCTGCTGTTGTTGTTTGAATCGTCTACTGCAGGCCTGTACATGACGATGGTGCTTCTGCACATCGGTCTGGGCTTCCTGATTGTACTGCCGGTAACGGCGTTTCTTATTGCACATGTACGCGCGATGCCACGCAAGGAAAATCCTTCTGCCGCGTGGGTGGGGATTGGTACAGCGCTTTCGCTCGTGGCACTGCTTGCCACGGGGACAGCCCTTGCAATTTGGGGCGCTGCTGTAAGTGGCGCGTGGGTATTGATCGTGCACATCGCTACGGCTGTAACGTCTGTTCTGTTTTTTATCCTGCACGTATCGCTTAAATACGGCGCCAAATATCACTTCCTCGAATGGAGCCATAGCTGGAAACAAGGTGCCGGCGAGTTTACGCGCCACCCGTTGTCCATTACGGTGCTGACAGGCGTCTTTCTTTCGTTTGTGATTGCTGCATTCCCTATGCTGGGCAGCACATCTGCTGTGTATATCGAAGAGGAATCCGAAGCCGACCTGATGTTTTCGCAGGCCGTATTGGCGCATGAAGGGTTTCTTGATCCGGAAGACTTGGGACGGTCTGAGTCGTGCGGAACGGCCGGTTGTCATCCAGATGTCTATGCGCAGTGGCAGGAGTCGGTACACAAGTTTTCATCGTTCAACAATCCCTGGTACAGAAAGTCAATCGAAGTACTCGTTGAGCGTAAAGGAAATGAGCCGGCTGCATGGTGTGCATCCTGTCACGATCCGCAAGTGCTATACACAGGGGGCATGACGCCTGATAAGCCTATCGACATGGACCACTGGACGGCGCATGAAGGACTTACCTGCCTCTCTTGTCATGCGATTGAAGGGTTGCAAGATGTGAAGGGAAATGGACGATATGTCATTAATGCACCCGATGAATACCCTTTTGCGCGTGCTGAGGACGGTGTTGGGCAGTGGCTGCATACCAAGCTCATCAAAACGAAACCCGAGGCGCATCGCTCAGCCATGCTGAAGCCGGTGCATAAAACGGATGAGTTTTGTGGATCGTGCCATAAAGTAGGGTTGCCGCCCGAAGTGAATCATTACAAGTGGAAACGCGGACAAAATCAGTACGATAGCTGGCACGCGAGCGGTGTATCGGGTAATACCGTACGCTCGTTCTACTTGCCACCCAAACCGGTGTCGTGTGCCTCGTGCCATATGCCGTTAGTCCCATCTGACGACATGGGCAATGATGGCGGGTACATCAAAAGCCACAGATTTGCAGCGGCCAATACAGCCGTGCCGTTTGTGAACGGGCATGCTGATCAGCAAACGGCTGTGGTGCAAGCGTTGCAAGACTCAATTGTGACGGTCGATCTGTTCATGGTGAACGTGAATGGGGTGCCATATGGCCCAGAAGATGATATGCCGCTGATGCGTTCGGGTGATCAGGTTGCGTTGTCAGCCGTTGTGCGAAACCGCAAAGTGGGCCATCGATTCCCTGCCGGCACAAACGATTCAAACGAAATTTGGCTGGAACTCATTGCGCGCGACACCAACGGCAACCCTGTATTATCTTCCGGTACAACGGACGAATTAGGGCGCGTAGATACCACGGCGCACTTTTTTGGAGCTGTCCTGGTTGATCAGGCAGGCAATGAAATCAACCGCCGTAATGCGCAGGATTGGATGGCAACGGTGTATGCCAACGTGATTAATCCGGGCACAGCGCGTACCGTACATTACAGCTTTACAGTGCCACGTGGTGTGTCGATTGCTACGCTGGACATGGCGTTGCAGCACCGCAAGTTCAAGTGGTATTTCAACGAGTTTAGCTTCCGTGGCCGGCATGTGCCCGGGCAGCCCGATTCGTTGAAGCGAATTGAGGTTGATCTCCGTGCATTCGAGCTTGGGCCGGGCGACGCTCCGGATATCCCGATTACAACCATGGCTACGGTACAGCGTAGAGCAGGAGTGCCTTACAAAGCAAACCGCCCGCTCTGGGAGCGTTGGAACGATTACGGGATTGGTCTTCTGTTGGAAGGGGATACCAAGACTTCGATTCTTGCCTTTGAAGAAGTATCGCGACTCGAAGGTAATCCGGTTGAAGGATTTATCAACCAGGCGCGCGTTTTGCTGGAAGAGGGGCAAATCGATCGAGCCCGCGATGTGTTGCTGGAGGCCGAAGGTGTTAAGCCTGGCTACTTGAAAACGGCCTACTTTGAAGGGCAAGTGCACAAAGCCAATGCGGATTACAGCGACGCACTAACCGTTTGGGAACGCGTAGCCGATGCGTATCCGAAAGATCGTGTGCTGTTGCTGGACATTGCACGTATTCATTACCTGAATGGCGACTACGAGGAAATGCTGCCCTGGTTGGATCGCGTCCTGGAAATTGATCCTGAACATATTGGGGCATTGTACAATCGCATGTTGGCTGTAGGTGCGCTGGGAATGGATGAGGAATTGGAAGAAGCGCGCCGGCTCTATCTCTATCACAAAGATAATGAAGACGAGTTGACCATTACAGCGAAGTACAAGAAGCGTCACCCAATGGCGAATCGCGAGGCTCAGCCCATACACATCCACGAACTCATTCCCTATGTGGCACCCGCTTCAGCAGTTGCGAGCGACTGAGTGGGATTGCCCGCAGAGCTGTTCTGGGCGTACCACTTTACTGAGAGCTTAATGTAGCGTACTTTAAAGGTGCGCTTGCCCATCAAGCGTAGTGTTAGGTTGCGTAGCCTTGGCATGATGCACGTCTTTACTGCTTTCCTGTGTTTCGTGCTGTTTTCCAGGCCCACTGCAGAGACTACTCCATGCGGTCAGATAGGCGTAGGGACCCGGCTGATGGCCGACGATTACAATAATTAGGCTACCCGAATGCATTGTGTCGAATAAGGGAGGCGGTTTCCACCCACATGGCAGGATCTGCAACGAAAGCCGATCGAGAAACTGCCCAATCCGTATTCAAGCTAAATCAGATTAAATAAAAAGGAAGCTACGCGTGCGCAAGCTACTATTGATAACTGCGGGTATACTCGCAGGATTACTGATTCTTGTTTTTGTTGGCCTGAGGATTTTCTTAACTGATGAGCGGCTGCGGGGGATGGTCGAGCCTGCGCTGGAAGAGGCCCTGGTGCGCGATGTGAGTATCGAAGGATTTGAGGTGCGATTGCTTCGCTCCCTGCCCAACCTTACGGTTGGCGCGCGAAATGTCGCGGTGCATACGCCACCAAAAGGTGATCAGGAGCAACCCGATCTCGCAAGCCTGGGTGCGTTATGGATCGAACTACCCATATTGCCGTTATTGCAAAGTAAAATACATCTTTCTGCATTACACCTTGAAGAACCACGTGTGCTTGTAGAATACTACGCAGATGGTACAAGCAATTTGCCAGATTTCGGCGCTGCGGGTGGGGAAGAGGAAGCCACAGAGTCTGTCGTTAAAGAAATTGCTATCGAAGCACTACGGATTACCTCGGGGCAGATAGCGTATAGCCATGAAGACGGAACGCTGCTTGTGCTCGATGGTGTGGAGACCGATGTAGCCGCTGCCCTTCGTGAGCTTGCAGAAATCTCGGGTGATGTGACCCTGGAAAGCCTCTATTTTGAAGCGGGGGGGATTACTTATGCTGATGGTTGGCCCATGAAAGCTGACATTGATGCGACTGCAAATCTAGATAGCAGCTGGGTTACTTTTTCACGTACAAATATTCAAGTTGACCAACTGGCGCTCGAGTTGGATGGTCGGGTAAATGATTGGGATCAGGAAGCCATGTTTTTCGATTTGGCTGTGGATGCGCCGAATGCAACCATACAAGGTATCTGGTCGCTGTTACCGGAAGCGTTGGTTAAAGATGTGGCCGGCCTGAGAGGTGTTGGCGAAGTTGCAGTACAAGCCATTGTGAAAGGTCCATTCTCCGAAACCGAACTGCCGGATACAGACATTTCAATAAAAATAGCGGATGGGAATTTGCAATACCCGGGACTGCCGGCTGCCATTGAAAACATTAACCTGGATGCCATTGCTACCCTCGATGCCCTTCGGATTAATGCGCTCTCGGCTTCAGCAGCAGGTGCATCGATGAATCTCTCTGGTAGCCTGCAGTCTTTTGCAGCGCCAGTGCTGGATCTTTCTGGACGGATACAGGCTGACCTGGGAACGATCCAGACGTACTACCCTCTGGAAGATGGCACTGACCTTTCTGGAAATTTGGACATAGATGCTGCATTACGTGGGGCGCTGTCCAGTCCTGAGCGCATGAATGCACGTGGTAACGTTGGGCTGCAAAACATCAATTACAGTACTGCTAGCTTGCAGCAGCCTGTTTCGGACGTAAACGGCAGTCTGCAGTTAGATGGCAATGCCCTGGCAGTGAAGCAGCTAACGATGACGTCAGGAAAAAGCGACGTTGTCTTCAACGGGGCAGTAGCAAATTACACGTCGTTTTTGGCAGACAGCACGGCGGATGTGCCGGCTCCAGTAATAACCGGGACGTTGCGAAGTAGCTATCTGGATATCACCGAGCAACTCTCTGAAGACACAACCGCTGTAGGACCCGTCGAACTTCCTGGAGTCATTGCCGATATCGCTTTTGAAGTAGCGGAGCTTTCATATGGTGGCTTTTCGTTGTCTGGTGCTGCAGGTGCCATAGGGTTGAATAATGGCGTGATTTCGTTCGAAGGCGCAACGGCTGGTTTTCTTGATGGCATATTGGAGGCTGCCGGCTCGTTTGACCTGTCTAATCCATTAGAGCCCGTGTTTGATGGTATGCTGGGGCTCAACCAGGTACGCGCCTCACGCTTTTTTACAGCCTTCAATCAGCTAGATCAGGTTGCACGTTTGGGGACGTTCCTCGATGGCTTTTTTGATAGCGAAGCTGCAATCGGCTTGCAAATGGACAAAGATTTTAATCCGGTCCTTGAGTCACTTTTTGCTGAGGGGACGTTTGGTGCAACGGGAGGTGCATTGAAAGGAATGCCGATTCAGGAAAAGCTGGCGGATTTAACCGGATTGCAAGCGCTCGAGAACCTTGATGTGGGTGCCTGGAGCCACAAATTCAGCATTTCGGGAGAGAAAATGCACGTTCAGTCGCTGGATTTTACAGCTGGGGCGTTTGCTTTCGGTTTAAATGGATCTCAGGGATTTGATGGGTCTATGGATTATCAGCTGCGCGTTGAGTTGCCGGCTTCTGCGCAACAAGCCTTGGCGAACGCGCCTGTGCAGCAAGCTTTGCAGCCTTTATCGCAATTAGCCCAGGTTGCGCTTGTTGATCCTGCTACCAACCGCATAACGCTGGATTTTCTCGCTGGTGGTACCTTTCTGGCGCCTGATCTGAAGCTTGATAACAGCCTGGTCCAATCCCGGCTCAACGCACGCGCTACAGCCCTGGCTGATGGAGCACGGGCCGAGGCACAGGCGCGATTAGATTCGCTGGAAAATGCTGCGCGGCTCAAAGCGGAAGCTGAGCTTGAAGCGCAGCGGCAGTTGGTGGAAGAAAAAGCAGCGGAAGAAGCAAAAAAACTGCTTGGGGGTGTGGTTGACAGTACAACGATGGCAACGGATCTTGATAGTCTAAAAGAGAAAGGAGGTGAAGTGCTCAAAAACCGTCTCAAAGGGCTACTTGGCCGTAAAAAGAAGAAAAAGAATTAAGGACCATTCGGAAATCCAATGCGATTACTGAATGGGGATGGGGTTATCAGCTGCACGTTGAAGACCGTTTCGCGCTTGCATGGTCACTGGAGAGGTGGAAACTGGCCTGGATTTAGGTGGATGCAAATAACGAGGAGAATTTCTTATCTTATTGCGATGCCAGGCGCACGCAGTTTGATGTGTGTTAACTTTTTTGAAATCACCTGAACTTTCTCTGAGCATGTGGTTTAAGGATCAATTTCTGAATTCTTACTGGGATGACCCTATTCCTACGGTTTGGCGCAAAATCTGACCTGGGCACGGCAAAATACATTGCTGTGCCTTTTTAATAACCGCAAGTTAAACGTAACCACCAGCAATTGAAGCACCGAAAACACACAGGGCAACGTAGAAAACATAGAGATGCTTCCGGGCGTCCGAAAAAGAAATCCACCGTCGCTGGCAAGCCCCGTCCGGTGTCGAATGAGCCTGTTCGGCTTAATAAATACATTGCGCAAGCGGGTGTGTGTGCACGCAGAAAAGCGGACGAGTTGATTAAAGAGGGGCGTGTCAAGTTAAACGGAGAAGTAGTCACTGAAATGGGCGTGAAGGTAGGTGCCAGCGACGTTGTAGAAGTCAACGGCAACCGCATTACACCACTTGATTTCGATTACATCTTGCTCAACAAACCGCGGGACGTGATTACGACGAACAAAGACGAAATGTCGAAAGATCGTCGCATTGTACTCGATTTGATTGAGGACCCGGATCTAAAGAAAAAGGGGCTTTTTCCCGTTGGCCGGCTCGACCGGAATACAACCGGGGTATTGCTCCTGACAAATGATGGTGAACTGGCGCATCGCTTAATGCATCCAAGTTATGAAGTGCAGAAGCTGTACTGGGTGAAAACCAAACGTGCTGTACAGGCTCCCGAAATAGCTAAACTGGAGGAAGGTGTGCATGTGGATGGGGAGTTGTATCAAATGGATGAAGTTGCCTACACAAACCTGCCCAAGCGTGATGAGCTTGGCGTAAGCTTGCATGAAGGCAAAAATCGTCACATTCGAAAAATGATTGAGGCCATTGGCCACGAGGTGCAAAGACTGGAGCGTGTTCGGTATGCCGGCTTGACAACTGCCAATTTGCGGCCCAGTAAATGGCGCCGGCTGACAAGTGCCGAAATACGCAGGCTGCGCCGCATCGTTAAACTCAAGTAAATAATAGCACATAGATACATGGAACCAGGACTTTACAACCATACAAATGGCGCAGGCAAAAACGGTAAGATCCGAGGGTTTGGGCTTACCTATGATGATGTATTGCTTGTGCCTGGACACTCTGATGTAATGCCTCGCGATGTAGATACGGGTGCAATGTTGACGCAGCGCATCCGGTTGAACGTGCCGCTATTATCTGCAGCGATGGATACGGTTACGGAATCGGAGATGGCAATTGCAATAGCCCGTGAAGGTGGTGTTGGTGTCCTTCATAAAAACATGTCGATTGAGCAACAAGCCGCGCAGGTACGCCGCGTAAAGCGGTCTGAAAGTGGCATGATTCTCGACCCCATCACGCTGCAACCCGAAGACAATGTGAATACCGCACGCGCGCAAATGGCCCGGTATTCCATTGGTGGTATTCCGATTGTCGATGCAGACCGCAAGCTTGTGGGCATCGCAACCAATAGAGACTTGCGTTTTGTGCTGGATGGTACAACGCTGTTAAAAGATGTCATGACCAGCGAGCATCTGATAACTGCACCTATTGGCACCACACTGGAAGAAGCTGAGCAAACCCTGCAGCAATACAAAATTGAGAAACTGCCCGTAATCGATGAAGCAGGCCGGCTCAAAGGTTTGATTACGTTCAAAGACATCGAGAAAAAGCGCAAATACCCAAATGCTTGCAAAGATGAACACGGTCGGCTCCGCGTCGGCGCTGCTGTCGGAGTTACGGCTGACGGCATAGCGCGCGTACAGGCACTGCGCGAGGCGGATGTCGATTTTGTGATTGTGGATACCGCGCATGGGCATTCGTCTGGTGTGTTGCGCGTTGTGCGCGAAATAAAGTCTGCCTATCCTGATCTTGATGTGATTGCCGGCAACGTCGCAACAGCTGAAGGTGCTCAGGCGCTTATCAGTGCGGGGGCAGATGCCATTAAGGTGGGCATCGGTCCTGGTTCAATTTGTACAACACGCGTCGTGGCCGGTGTTGGGGTGCCTCAATTGACAGCGATTATGGATTGTGCAAGCGTGGCTCGGGCAAGCGGTGTAGCTGTTATCGCAGATGGTGGGATTAAGCAGACGGGAGATATCCCCAAGGCCATGGCGGTTGGAGCCAATTGTGTGATGATAGGTGGGCTCTTTGCAAGGGTAGAGGAGAGTCCGGGTGAAACCATTCTATACGAAGGTCGGAAGTACAAGTCGTACCGGGGGATGGGCTCGATGAGTGCCATGCAAGCCGGCAGCAAAGACCGTTACTTCCAGGATGCAGAAGATGATATAAAGAAGCTCGTACCCGAGGGTATCGAGGGGCGCGTTCCATATGGTGGGATGCTGAGCGAGGTTATCTATCAGATGATTGGTGGCCTGCGCGCTGCGATGGGGTACTGTGGCTGCGCAACGCTCGACGAAATGTACGAGAAAGCGCAGTTGATTCAGATCACTGCATCGGGCCTCAAAGAGAGCCACCCCCATGACGTATTCATCACAAAAGAAGCACCCAATTATAGCTCCAAGTCTTAGTTCTGCAAGCATTATTTCCGTTATTGCATGAATAACATAAACAAAATCCAGTCATTAATTAGTACAGAAAACGCTTCTGCTGTACTGATTAATGCGCTGACAGACATTCGTTGGGCGTGCGGTTTTACGGGGTCCAATGCGATGTTGCTGGTGACGAGGGATACTGCGCACTTGTTTACGGATGCGCGTTATACGACACAGAGCAGGGCAGAAGTACGGGATGCTGAAATTACTATTGGATCGGGCTCCTTACTGGATGCAGTATCTGCGTCGGGGCATATGCCAACATCTGGCTCGGTTGTATTACAAGGCGAGCACGTCACGATTGCAGCACACGCGCAACTCAATGAGCTCTTTGGTACGCGCGATTGGGCAGTCAAAAGCCGTTGGCTATCTCATTTGATTGCAATAAAGTCGAATGAAGAAATTGCAGCGTTAAAAAAAGCGCAGCAAATCACAGACGAGGTGTTTGCGCAGCTCCTAAATGTGATAAAGCCAGGCATATCTGAGTACGAGCTTGCCGCTGAAATTACATACCAGCATTTGCTGCGGGGCGCAAGTAAAATGTCGTTTGACCCGATTGTGGCGTCAGGTCCAAACGGAGCGTTGCCGCATGCACGGCCATCCGGACGCAAACTGCAACAAGGCGACCTTGTCGTATTGGATTTTGGCTGCTTTTATGATGGATATGCCTCGGATATGACCCGGACCATTGCCATTGGAAAGCCCAGCGAAAAGGCGACCGAAGTATACGAGGTTGTTAAAGAAGCCCAACAGCGCGCGCTGGATGCAGCACAAGCCAACATAACCACAAAAAGCCTTGATGCTGTAGCGAGAACAGTCATTGAGCAGGCCGGCTATGGCGATTATTTTACCCACAGCCTTGGACATGGCGTTGGCCTCGATATTCATGAGTGGCCTCGAGTTTCCTGGCAAGTTGAAGATATGCTAGAAGAAAACATGGTGATCACCATTGAGCCAGGTATCTACCTTCCTGGTGAACTTGGCGTGCGCATCGAAGACATGGTTGTTTTGGGCAGCAATGGTTGTGAGATACTGGGAAGCTCAACCAAATCTATGGTGGTCTTGTAAATTTATGCATAGCCAACTCCGTCATGCAAAATGGGGAGCAGCTAGCGTTGAGAAGTAAATCTTTTCTGTAAAGAACAAAGAACGCGTTAGCGTGTTGGCAATGGCTGTTAAATACGCATCAAACGGATCATTTTATCAGGTTATTATGAGCAAACAGTGGAATGCACCTCCTGCAATGCAGATCGACGAGAAAGGAGTTTACCAGGTTGTCATGCATACAGATAGTGGTGTGATTGAACTGGAGTTGTATGCTGAGCATGCACCTTTAACCGTAAACAATTTTGTTTTCCTCGCCAGCGAAGGCTACTACGATGGCCTTACGTTCCATCGCGTAATCGCCAACTTCATGATTCAAGGTGGTGACCCTACCGGCATCGGCAGCGGTGGTCCTGGTTACCGTTTTGCTGACGAGGTGATTGGAAATCCGCTTACCCACGAGCGTGGGGTGATCTCTATGGCAAACGCTGGCCCCAATACCAATGGTAGCCAGTTCTTTATCACCCATGGCCCACAGCCTCACCTCAATGGCCGTCATACCGTGTTCGGCAAAGTAACGCAAGGGTTGGATGTGGTTGATGCTGTAAAGCAGGGAGATAAAATGACAAAAGTGGAAGTCAGCCTTAAACCATCAGCTGTGTAGTTGCATTATGGGTGGCTAATCCATCGGCATGAGCCACTTTGTCGGGATTTATTGTAATAAAGGTAGTTGCGCGAAAGCCGTGCAGCTACCTTTTTTTGTTCATGAAATAAGCGTATGATGTTACCGGCAGCTCCACTAGTTAGTATGCGCTATCAAGGTATCAAAACACCTGCATGGCTAGCCTTTCTCGGCTTTGAGTCCTACGAAAGAGATCCTGGCTTTCGGAAAGAGATCCTGCATGTCTCCAGGCAGGGAATGATTGTCACCGGCTTGCTCGGGCTCTTTGGTGTAAGCATTTTCATTGGTGCCAAAACCCTGTTGCTTGATGCACAGGTAGCCTGGAGCTATCGTGGCATCAACCCGGAGACTACCGTTGTCCTCTGGGACAAGCTGGTTATGTTTATCCTCAGCATCTCTTGCTTTATTCTCGCACGTACCGAACAAGGCCCTATCTATGGTCGTGCCCTTATGGTTGCAATGGTAATCGTCTTCTGCATTTCCAGCATGCTCGATGATCTCATCATTGGCCAGGGGTATACCACCATGTTTCTGGTGCTCTTTTTGTCGAGCGCAGTTGGTACGATGCCTTACCGGGGCTGGCAAACCTTCCTGTTTGGTCTCCTCATTATTGCTACAATAAGACTCGCTGAAGCATATCTGCCGGTATTGGTGGGTGTACCAAGTCTACGAATGGCCAAAACCTCGTACCTGTTTGTTGCCATTATTACGATTATTTATACGGGTATTAGCGGCCTCTTGTACACAGGACGATACCAGCAATTCCTGGCACGAAAACGTGCGGAAGAATTGAAACAACAGCTTGAAGGAGCGCATGAATCGCTGCAGGGATCGTACAGGAAGTTAAGTGAAACGCAGGATCAGCTGGTTCGTGTGCAAAAGGATGCGGCGATGGGGAGGGTAACGGCCGGCATAGCCCATGAAATCAAGAACCCCCTCAACTTTGTCAACAACTTTTCTGAACTCATCGCCGAGCAAGCAGAAGAATTGAAGGAAGAACTGGCAGTGCTACGCGATAGCATGTCAGATGCACAGGCGGAAGACATCAACGAGTTGGTTGACAACCTGAAAATCAACGCCACAAAAATACATAGTCATGGTGGCCGGGCAAATCAAATCCTTGCGCAAATGCTCGATCATACATCACTCAAGCAGCGATCTGTTCAACGGACGGATATCCATGCCCTGGTAGAGGAATATGTGCAGCTGTCGCGGTTAAATATTCAAAACAAAGCACCGCAACTAGACATCGAAATCAAAAAAGACCTGGCACCACAGTTGGCCGAACTTGATATTGCGCCGAAAGAAGTCGGCCAGGTTGTGCTTAACCTGATGTCGAATGCATTTGATGCCGTTGAGCTGAAAGCAAAAGACGCAACGCAGTCGTACGCACCCGTCGTCGAAGTATCCACCTATCCAGTTGCTGAAGGCGTACAGATAAAAATAAGCGATAACGGCATTGGTGTAGCAGCGGAGAATCGCGAGAAGATTTTTGAACCGTTTTTTACAACAACGCGGCGAACGGGTCTGGGGCTTTCACTGGCACATGATATCATTACCCAGCGTCATGCCGGCGAATTGCGATTCGAGAGCCGTGAGGGAGAGGGTGCGACCTTCATTATTACCTTACCCTATAAAGGCATCAACAAGGTGTCCTAATTGCTGATTCGAAGGTCTTGTAGTTACGGATAAACAGGTAAGTTGACACCCGATAGTACCTGGTCGCAATAGGATGCCGCAGATTCCTGATTACGCGTTGGGGGGCTGTTGGGTATATAATCACTGTGACCGGCATCTCTTGCATCACTGATCTGTGTATGCGTTACATGGCGTGCTACGCGATACTGCCGGCGCGACCGTGGGCCGTGGTATCCCAACGCGCTCCCAAAGTCTTCATCGCGCCAAAACACAAACGATTGCAGCAAATCGCCGGCAGGATAGGCAAATTTCAATACATTGTCTCTACGCGAAGCCAGTACTGCAACGCGACCACATCGATCAACGGCTGCTTTGTAGCCATCAGGGATCGCCAGCGAGTAATCATCAACAGCTGCTGCCATCATACAAACCTGGTCAGCGAAATAGCCCAGTCGGCCGAGGCGACCAATAGCCTCGAGTGCTACACGTGCACCCAGGCTGTGTGTGGCAAAGGAAATCCGTGTCGATCGGTGTAAGTAGTCGGATATAAACCTGTAAAGGTAAAAACCCGTGTCATCTGCGTCACGGCCTTCGAACGAATAGCTGATGGCACCAGACCAGTGATCGCCAGCCCATAGTACTGAAACCAAAGCGGCATCGCGCATTCGCGGCAACTTGCGCGCCAGATTCCCCATGGCCGCGCGTCCTTCAGCCCGGTTTAGATTGAAACCATGCACCAGAAAAACGACATGGCGAGCCCGCCGCAGTTCGTCAAGTCTTCCGCGTGTTAACTGTCCGGGTACAACAGCGCCACTCACATTGGCATTTCTGAAATCGAGTTCGAATTGCATAATCTAACTCCGCAATGCCTGAACAGCTGCCTGCAACGCAGACGATAAATCTTTGGCAATCGGCGCAAAGGGTACGGCAGCAATCCCTACGAGAACAGCGAGAAACATCATGTCCAGATAATACCCAACACCGAGTGCAATCAACAGGGCCGCACACGAAGCAACAACCCTGAGTTTTCCTGCGTAGTGATTTTCAGCGAGCATCATGGCCGCATCGATGCGAGCATCCACAGCTAATTCAAATCGCCCGAGGATATTGCGCTCTTTGTCACTAATCGGCTCGGAGGCTTCCAGTTTGGCTGCCACAGCTTGTAGTTGCTCTGTGTGTTTGAGTCCCAACCATCCAGAAATCTTGCCGGCGTTCTCTTCTGTTAGGCCGATGCGGGCGCCTTGTCGCAAGGTGCGTACCAGGGCACTTAAGTCGCCTTTGTATTGTCCACGCAGGACTTGTTCAAAGTCAGCGCCGTATGCGTGCTGCAGCGTCTGCCAGATTGGCCCAAGGGTTTCCTTGATCTGGCCAAACCCCATAAATCCGATCCGGGTCCACTTCAGTGCTTCCACAATGCCAAAGGCGGCAGTGCCGAGCGCCCCTGTAGCGAGTACAATGGTTCCAATGTTTTCCATGTGCTGGTTTTCGTTGGGGTGGTTGCAATCCTTGTGGGGTCTTGTAACCAGCGTGCTTTATTTATAAGTTCTCGATTAAAGTAATGCGACAATGCCTGATGTTCAATATTCTTGTGGGATATCGTGTATTTTACATGCTGATGCAGGCAGTCTGGAGCGAAGTACGAGGTATTGGGTTTAGCGAGTTATGAAGCATCTCCTGGTTATCGCATATTATTTCCCGCCAATGGGACTCAGTGGGGTACAGCGCATTACCAAGTTTGTGAAGTATTTGCCGGCTCACGGTTGGCAGCCTACCGTCTTGACTGTTGAGCCAGGAGGATACTTCGCGTTCGACGAAGCCCTCATGCGGGACCTGGAGCAGCCTGAAATAAACATCTACCGTACCGCAGTACTCGATCCCACGCGTTTTTTCAAGAAGAAGCGAACGGTAGCACTTCCCAAAGAGTCTTCCAGAAAGCGGTTATCAGGGCTCAGTCAACTCATGTTTGTCCCTGATAACAAAATTGGCTGGTATCGCACTGCAGTAAAGCAAGCGATGGCGCTCCATCATAATAAACCATTTGATGCCATATTGGCCACCGTACCACCGTACACCTGTAGCCTGGTTGCCCGAGCAGTTTCAAAACGCTGCAACATTCCCTACGCCCTCGACTTCCGGGATGATTGGCTTGAGAACCCGCGGCATCAATATGCGACATCACTCCATGTAAAGGCGCATAAATACCTGGAAAACAAAGCAATTAGCGATGCCAGCTCAATAATTACTATAAATGATGCCATAGCCAGCGCAATTCGCCGCCGCCATCCTGCTGCAGCAAACAAAGTTACCATTATCTCGCAAGGGTTTGACCCCGAAGACTTTACCCATCGCTCCGAGGAGCCGGCGGCATCAAGGCCACTCAAATTCTTGTATAGCGGTGTCTTTTATGACCGGCAAAAGCCCGATTACTTCCTGCAAGCGCTTGCGCGATTTGTCAAACAACAACCCCATGCAGCGATACAGGCCGATTTTGTCGGCCTGGTCCCTGACTACGTACCAACACTTGTTGAGAACCTTGGACTAAAAAGTCGTGTCAATTTTCATGGGTATGTCAACCACGATCTAGCCATTTCCCATCTTCAGGGTGCTGATGTACTGTGGATGACGGTTGGCAGTGGCCCTGGGCAGTCACAAATCTCTACAAGTAAACTCTTTGAATATATCGGAGCTGGTAAACCCATTCTGGGCCTGATTCCGGATGGTGCAGCTAAATCAACGCTTTTAACTTGCGATGCGGCATTTATTGCTCCGCCTGAAGACGTAGAAGCTATAGAAACGCAAATAAGCAGATTATACGCTTCTTGGGAGGAAAACCGGCTGGTAGGGCCTTCTGCAGCGTTTAGCATGCAATTCGACAGGCGTTCGCTTACCAAAACACTTGCCGGGATACTCAATAAACTGCCGGTGGCGCAATTCCGAAATACATGAGCTTAATTCTCTGTTGCCATTAGCCGATTTCAACAGAAAGCGATACCTCTTATTATTGGCAATGAGCCTCATGTCTCCCTATCTCAAACACTTGAAGAAAGCACTCGAAGACGCTGAACGTCTACAGGCGCTGGAAAGAACAGAACTCGTAGATAGTCCACCCGAGGTGGCCTTCGATCGGCTCACAACGCTTGCTACGCGATTAACTGATGCCCCCGTTTCGCTTGTGTCGCTCGTATCCAACGATCGACAGTTCTTCAAAAGCACAGCAGGATTGCCCGAGGAACTGGCTTCCGTCCGTTCTACACCGCTCTCGCATTCATTCTGCCAGCATGCGGTTGCCTCTGAACAGCCGCTTATTGTTGAAGACACGCGCCAGCACGCCGCGGTCAATAAAGTGCAATCAATTGAAGACTTTGGTGTACTCTCATATTTAGGCATTCCCCTCCAAACACCTTCCAAGCAAACCCTTGGTACGTTGTGTCTGCTCGGGTTTGAGCCCAAAAGCTGGACACATCAAACGATTGAAACGGTACAGGACCTGGCATCAATTGCCATGACCGAGATTGCATTGCGCCTGGAAATACGTAACCAACGAGAATTGCAGGACGTGCTTCGTAAGAGCGAGGCGCGCTATCGGAGTGTGGTTGAAGGTATTCATGACGTGGTCTTTAAGCTCGACCGGAATGGTTACATTTCGTTTGTAAACCCGGCATGGGCATCCGTGCTTGAGGCGGATCCGCTAGCTACCATCGGACAACATATCAGTACATTTATCCCTCGAGACACCGTTTATGGAGAACCACTCAATGCATTAAGGGCGCATGCATCCTCACAGGCAGCATACACGACGCATTTCCTTGCAAAGGATGGGACCATGCGCTGGCTTGAGATTCGTGTTCGCTACCAGCATGATGAGCGTGGCGGACTTGCCGGCGTCATCACCGATGTAACCAATAGTTACCGCGTTGAGGCAGAACGAGAAGCAAGAGAACAAGCTGAGCGGCATCTGAGGCTTAAAGACGCGCTTTTGAGTAACATGAGCCATGAAATTCGAACGCCGATTGCCGCAATCATGAGTTGCTCTGAGATTCTCCAGGAGGAAGTTAACGATGACCAGAAAGACTATATCACCATGATTCGCGAAGGCGGGGAGCGGCTGCTTTCTACGCTTGATACTGTGCTCCTTTACGCGCAGGTGCAAAGCAAAAACTTTGAAATTCAGCACACCGCATTCGATATCGTAGCAGTAGTTCACAAATTATTGCGCTCGATCGACGAGCCGCAGTTGCAGGTGTCCCTGGAGGCACCCGCATCAATCACCCTCTATAGTGATCAGTCGTCTGTCACCACGATGGTACGTTGCCTGGTCGAGAATGCGGTCAAATTCACTGAAGAGGGGCAGATTACAGTTACATTAAACGAAGCCGACAACGGCATTCAGCTCCGTGTGTCAGACACTGGGATTGGTATTGCCCCTGAATATTTGCCGCATCTTTTTACGCCGTTTGAGCAGGCCAGTGTAGGCTATACGCGCAGTTATGAAGGCAGTGGGCTCGGCCTTGCGCTTACCAGGCAATTGGCAAACGAGTTAGGCGCGACCATTTCAGTGGAAAGCGAACCCGGAGTGGGTTCAACCTTTACGCTAACATTTCCAAGTGCAGTAGAAATAGCTTGATTTGCACGATGGTTACCCCACAGGAACAGCCTTCAAACTTGCTTTTGATACCGGCTGTAGTGCCTATTTAAAGAGCCTATCCTAAAGGGACTATCTACGAGGCGCCATCAATCCCGGCTAAAGAATAGCTTCCGTAGTGACAGGTTCAATGGTCTTTAGTACGGCCATCAACTTCTCAAGCTGGACGGGCTTACTCACAAACGCTTCCATACCCGCTTCCCGGCACCGTTGCTGATCTTCTTCGAGTACCGCAGCCGTCATCGCTACCACTGTTGGACGCTCCTCAGGACTCCAGCGTGCCATGATTTGGCGCGTCGCTGTCAGGCCATCCATTTCCGGCATGTGCAAGTCCATCAACACAACATCGTAACTGCGGATATTGAGTGCCTGGAGAACTTCTGCGCCATTGCTTGTAAGATCAGCGCGGTACCCCAGCCGGCTCAAAATTCGGGCGATGACCTTCTGGTTTACAACGTTGTCTTCTGCGACGAGGATTTGTAGTGGATGTGCCTCGGCAAAAGACGCGTCCATTAGCGCTGTTTTTGGCTCGTTTGCCGTACTGGCATTTACGAAAAACAGCTCTTCCAATGCACGATACAGCACCGTCTGCTTGAGCGGTTTGTTTATCGTTTTAGCCCAACGTGTTTCTTGCGAAACGGAACGCTTTTGACGAATGGAAGCAAGCCCAATGCGTGGTGTGTTATGGTAGACTGCATGTCCAGAGAGCACACCAGCAAGCGCATTGCCACTCATATTCGGCATATGGGTGTCAATAAAGAAAATATCAAATGCTTGTTGACTTGAAATGAGATCCAGTGCCTCTGAGGCTGAGCTTGCTGTAGTGACCTGCATTCCTGCCGTTTGTAAACGAAGCGCCATCCACATCCTAATCGACTCCAGGTTGTCTACAACAAGCGCGTGTTTGCCATTACACGCTGTAGAAACGGCAAGCGAAACAGCCGGCTCCTGCGGTGTTTTGTCGATACCAAGGGCAATGGTAAAATGAAACGTAGAGCCTTCGCCAAGGACACTCTCTACCCACATGGATCCGCCCATGAGTTCACACAACCCTTTGCTAATTGCAAGTCCAAGTCCCGTGCCACCATACTTTCGTGTGGTTGAGGCATCCACCTGTTCGAAGGAATCGAATAATATCGCAAGCCGATCTGCAGGTATGCCGATGCCTTGATCGCGTACCTGAAAATGAAGCATAACGTTTTCTGCTTCGGGTGCTTCTTCGAGGGCTACAAAAACTGCAATTTCACCGCTATCAGAGAACTTTACGGCATTGGAGAGAAGGTTGACGAGAATCTGCCGAACCCTGGTTACATCACCAATCACGTTGCGTGGCACATCCCGTTCAATAAAGTGTGTTAGCTCAAGGTCTTTCTCAAAAGCTTTAGCTGTAAGCAGATCAATAGCGTCTTCGATGCAACTATGAAGCAAAAATGGTTGTTCTTCGATTGCTACCTTATCCGCTTCAATTTTGGAGAAGTCAAGGATGTCATTGATAATCGTCAACAACGATTCGCCGCTAGACCTGATGATCTCCAAATATTCTTGATTCTCCTTGGTTTGTTTGGAATCCAGCAATAAGCTTGTGAATCCGATAATGCCGTTCATCGGCGTCCGGATTTCATGGCTCATGTTTGCGAGAAACTCGCTTTTTGTCTTAGCTGCAAGGAGTGCTGCTTCGCGCGCATCCAACAGGTCTTTATTCGTTGACTCCAGTTCATCATTCATTTTCTGGAGTGCAGTGGTTCGCAAGCTAACCGTCTCCTCGAGTATTTGCTGTTGTTGTTCAAATGCCTTCGTTCGAACACGAATGACAAACCCAATGATCAACAATACGGATACCCCTATTAGCGCGTAGAACCAACTCTTTTGCCAGAATGGCATTGTGATAATAAATGAAAAGGATGCCGGCGCTGCTGTCCAAACATTGTCGCCATTGCTCGCAAGCACCTTGAAGGTGTATGCCCCCGGCGGTAGATTTGCGTACACGGCCTGGCGCTGCGCATTAGCAGGCGACCAGGCTGCATCAAACCCCTCTAACTGATACTTGTAAAGCGTTTTTGAAGGTGCCAGGAATCCAGGTGCTGCAAATTGAAACGTCAGATGGTTTTCATTGTGTGATAATACGAGGTTTTCAGGAAGTCTCGTCCATGCTGAAGTGCGATCTGAAAACGTGTTCCAGTCTGGCTTTTCAAAGAACAGGTTCAGGCCTACGATATGGATAGGGAGGGGGATGACATTTGTGTCCTCAGCCTCATCATAGCGCGCCGCCCCTTTGACCGTCCCAAACCAGAGCGCATTGTCCTTATCACGAAAACTGGCCTGTGTATTACATTCCTGACCAATAAATCCGTTGGCTTTGTCGTATGACTTTACATATTTCTGCCCCATTGTCAGGTAGGCCGGCGTATCGAGGCGATACAGACCGCTATTGGTGCAGGTCCACAGGTAGTTGTGATCATCGAACTCTACAAAATAGATGACGTCATCCGACATACCGTCATCACGGGTGATGGTGTCAAACTGCGGATTTGTCCCATCTTCTTCGAGCCTAATCAGCGTGATGCCGCCGTATGTGCCCACCCAAATATTGTTCTCTGGACCAATGTTGATCGATAAACTTGCAGGATGTGCAACTCCTTCTTTTGACCCATACCGGGTATACGTTTTACCGTCGTACTTCACAACTCCATCAAGCGTGGCAAACCAAAGATCACCGCTTGGATGACGAATCATCGCATTAGGGCGTGCGCCTAACACTTCGTTCGGTAACATGCGGGTCGTTGTACCATCAAAAAAGAGTGCGCCTTCATCAGATAAAAACCAGAGGCCATCCTTCTCTTCATATATGGACCGCACTTTGCTCTTTTTGCCGGCTAGCGGTGTTGGTGTGCTAAATCCGTCATTTTCGAATACCTGAATACCGGCAGCTGTCCCGATCCATAAGGTGCCATATTTGTCTTCGTGGACAACACGTACCTCGTCAGCCAACAATCCGTCTACTGAACTGTACGCTGTCACCTCTTCGCCACTATACCGAGCAAGCCCGTTCAGCGTGCCGATCCAAATAGCGCCATCCTGTGTCTGTGTGAAATTCCACACGACATCATCTGGTAACCCATCGTGTACATTCAGGTGCGTAAAAGGCGATGGGCTCTGTTTGAAAACACCACCGCCTGAGGTCCCAACCCACAAGTTACCTTCGTTGTCACCGCCCAGGCTCCAAATGGGCATATCATCGAAAAGCAACGAGCTTACCTGTGTGATTACACCATCTTCAAGTTTTGCCAGCCCTTCCTGAGTACCAAGCCAGAAAGTACCTTCGTTATCAATGTGCAGGCTATGTACAAAAAGATCTGGCAGCCCATCTTCGATGCCAAACCTTTGAAATTCATCTCCTTTAGCTACGAAGAGCCCTTCCTCCGTCCCAACCCACAAACGGCCTGTATCGTCGTGTAGTAAGTCTCTGATAAAAAGCTGTTCGAACCCTGGTACAGCAGAGATGGTTTTGCCGTCAAATTTTCCAATACCGTTCTGCGTTGCAAACCATAGCACACCCGCATCGTCTTCGACAATGTCAGAAACATTTGGATGTGGGAGGCCCTGCTCGCGGGTATAAGATGTAAAGGATGTGCCATCGTATCTTGAGACTCCATTTACTGTGGCAAACCACATGGCACCGTCTTGCGCTTCCCAAATAGCTTGCACCCGGTTGTCTGCAAGCCCATCTGTAATTGATAATATTTTGGTATTATAGCCGTCGTAACACAAAACACCGTTGCCCGTAGCAAACCACAGTTTTCCGCTTTTGTCTTCATGAATATCGTATACGACCCGGTAATGCGGTGCATTCGATAAGTCAGACAAGAGCTCAAACTGGGTACCGTCGAATCGAGCGGCACCGCCGCCATACGTGGCAAACCAGATGTAGCCCCTGGCATCTTGCAAAATGTCGTAGACCTGGGATTGTGGCAAACCATCATCCAGGGTGTAGTTCGTAAAGAGTGTTCGCTGCGCCGTTGCGGGTACGCTCAATAGAATAAAAGCAGCGAGCCAGACGAACGGCAAGTAAACAGCTATATGCTGAAAACTGGATTTACGCAAAAAAAATGGGAGGCGAATCATAAGTAAAACGCGCATGTGGGGAATAGCGTTCTTCATGATATCGCCCATAACCCCGCGGGCTAAAGGACTTTAACTGGCTGCATGGGCATGTATTCAAGTGTATGGAGAAACCATTTCAACCACGCATAATGCCATCGTATTTGTGCACTATTTCCGTAACGTGATTATTGCCTGATGACATATTGAGTGACGCATCTCTCGCGGCGTATCGTGAAGACTCTCTCGTATTTAATAGCGCCATTCTCCATCAGTAATCACAAATTCAGCCTGCCATGTTTAACTTTTTATCACGTTTTTTTCGAGTAAAGCAACGCGAAGTTGAAGCCAAACTGCTTCCCACTCCTCAATGTGTATTTGGCGGGGTAGGGGAAGTAGAAATAGAAACCTGGAGCAACGGTTTTGTACAGTTAGAGGCTTCGATCAAACATACCGGGCTACCGGACGGAGCCAATGTGCTTCTGTTTTGTGGCGGGCGGCAGATCCTGACACTGCAAGTAACGGGCGGATATGCCAAACGGTATCTAAGCGCAGAAAATGGACAGGAAATTCCGGATATGCGCGTAGGCGACAAAGCCGAATTACGCTATCAGAATCAGATTTTATACGCTGGTCAATTTCGGCCGGATTAATCAATCAACACACCCCATAAAGTCTAATGAGCAGCAAACCAGATAGAGATGTAGAAAAAGGATATCCCATTTCAGAGTATGTAGCCAAGCTTCGTCGACTGGCTGACGCACTTGAAAATGGCGAAAAGTTTGAAATCCAGATTGCAGGTGAGCGTATCTACGTACCCGTACGTGCCGTTTACAATATTGAGCATGAGCGCGAAGGTGACGAGGAAGAAATTGAGTTTCAGATCAAATGGACACATGATGACGACTAGGCCTCGGCATTAGCATCTTTTGATTTAGTTGTAGGCGCCCGAGATGTGCAGGACATTTTGTTTTGCTTCTTCTCGGGTGTTTTGCGTTCTAGCAGCCGGCAAAAAATTTATTTTTTGACCGGCTGTCCTATTTTAGATACCCCGACCGTCTTACGGGTGACATGCTTGTTTAACCATGAAAATTTGAATCACCATGCAACCATTGATTTCCCTGCTAATTGACCACACGCCCTAGCAACAAGCAGTACGGGTGTTAACGGAAAAGCGTGTGTACGCGGGAAGACGCTGGCACCTGCCAATAAATACGATTGCGTACACTTGAAGGTTGCTGCCGCGCACCCAGCGCCCCCAGGGTAGACGAGATGTCAACGGCACGTGGGTCTGCCAGATGAGAGGGGACCGTATGCAGGGTAGGGGGGGCATAGGCATTCCACGTTTCTATAAACGCCTCAATCGTTTTCTCTTTGTAGCGATAAGCACTCATAAACTCACGCATGAGCGCCGGCAACGTCTTTTCCCCGTTTGTCTCGTGCCGCAGATTCATATCCAGATAAAAGGCAAGGGCAGCACCGCCTGTGTATACAAAGTGTAGCGCATCATCATCTACAAAAAATACGCGACAGGCATTCGTAAGCGTGTATTTTCCTTGCGAATTTCGTTCAGCAGCAGACTCTGAAATGGCCTGCATTGTATTTACAAAATCTGGCAGATCGCGAAGGCCGGCGCGATACAGGTTGAGCATGGCAAAATACTCTGTAAAGCCTTCCCGCATCCAACAGGTGTTTATACCCCATTCCCGCACATGCAAGTAATTGGTTGCTTCTTTCACTTCCCGGCGGTCCCACGTGTGCATAATTTCATGCGCCAGCAATCGCAGAAAACCATCGCGATAATCTTTCCAGATGCGCTCGAAGCTCATGCCACGTTTGAAATTGAATTCGATGGAATTTGCTTCTGTGCTTGCCCGGAATCTGTTCTGGTTATTTGAGTCGCGCAGAATCAGTGTAATGCCTTCTTTACTGGAATCTTCGCCAAAAAATGTGAGGCCGGCTTCTACAACTTTTTGAATAGATGCGGCAGCATCCGGAAAACGGTTAATGTCACCCTCACCAAGCCACACTGTATTCAAATCCAGGTCGCGCACCCGCTGCCTGAACATCGATCCCTTTTTGTACGCTACGTAGTAATTATTGACCAGTGCATAGTGGGAGGGTACGTCCAACGAGTCCACGTCAGCTGTCCAGGGTGTAACGGCATGCCAGCCCTCTGGAATCTTCCATTGCATAGCCACCGGTGTGGCAATATTGCCAATCAGCGGCACCATGAAGCTCAGACTGCCGTTGATGAATGCAGCGTTCTCGTCGAGTTGCGTTGTGGCGCCACCCCATGCTTCACGCTGGTACTTCATGGCTTGCTGCAGGTTGATATGGTAGGTGAATGTGACTTCGGGACCTTCGGTGTAAATAAGCCACTCACCCAAATCAGTCACTTCAGCTTCCAGCTTCCCAGATGCGTCGCTGAAGCTCACGTATTTCACGAAATGCGCCGGCGGAAATCCTTGCGTACGGGGCAACCCAAAATAGTAGCCGCCTTTCCTGAGATTATTCACGGAGCCCGTAATCCGAATACGACTCATGTCCGGTTCAACGGCCACCTCATACCGTAACGCACGCGGTTGCTGATTGTAACCTGAACCCGTACATCCTCCTAGAAAGAGATATGCAACCAGGAATAGCACAACACAGCGAATCATCGATCTTAACAGGCTAAGCAGGCGGATTGATAAATTAATATGAAACAGGCTTGTTTTGCTGCAACGTTACGACATTTCCTGTCGTACGCGTGTTGCACGAGCCAACGGCTGCGTTGTTCTTGTTACTTAGTTTACGTAACATACCGCAATGGTTTTTTACCCATTCATACCATCAAGGCGGCAGAACGTAAATTTGGTGAGTCCCGGATACTACGCTCAATGATTGAGATTTCTAAAAGATCAGCAGAACACTTGCATGTGGTGTGCTCAAGTGAATTTGAACACCTTGATCGCATTGTAGACGAAACGGAAGTTTTTGTAGGAAAACTGATTGCAGATCCGGAATTTGCCTATAAAATTGTACTTCTGGTTTCAGAAGCTGCTACCAATGCAATTGAGCACGGCAATGGGCTGGATGCTTCGAAGAAAGTAAAAATGGACGTCAAGGTTACGGCTGCCAAAGTGACCATTACTGTGGAAGATGAAGGCGAGGGATTTGAACGCACAACCGTTCAAAATCCGACATCAGATGAAAATCTCCTGGTTGATGGTGGACGTGGACTTTTCTTTATCGAGGAGATGGCAGACGAGGTTACCTACGAGTTGAAGGGCCGGCGCGTAAATATTGTATTTAATCGATAGGATTTCGGCGTATCGGGCGTAATACTTACCCATTCCAATACACTCATCAGCACGCGAATTCGGTAATATCAAAACGCGAAACAAAAAGACGTAATATCACTAGTGATAAAAGCTCTCCTGGCAGGCAGCTTGCATAAATGGGCAATTGACGCGTGGCAAACCAACAATCTTCAAAACTCTCGAAGGCCCATGTCTTTAGTGGTTGCCTGGTGGTCTTTTACATCGCGCTGGTCGTATACCTCTCTTTTCTGGCACCAGACCGTGCGATGTGGCCTCGGTTGTTTTTCCTCTCACTCCTTGCCACCGGTCTCGTTGTGGCGTTACACTACTGGGGTCGACTTTCAACGGCAGTAGTCCTGGTTGTAGGGATAGGGCTCCGACTCGTTTTTCTACCCCTGGAGCCGACCCTGACAGATGACGCCTACCGATACATATGGGACGGTGCGGTCAGTGCTTCCGGGGAGAATCCATACCTGTACAAACCCTCCGATACGGTGCTACAGGAGTTTCAAAACGACCCAATCTACGACCTGCTAAACTCCAAAGAGTTCTATACCGTTTACCCTCCTGTATCGCAGTTGTACTTTGGCATCAGTGGATACTTCTATGCGCCTGACTGGACATCGGCATACTATGCAATCAAGCTTGTGCTTGTCGCCAGCGAGATCATAGCTCTGTTGCTGCTTGCCCAGCTTGTACCACCGTTGTTGCTGCTTCTCTATGCGTGGCACCCGCTTGTGCTGATCGAGACAGCAGGACAGGCGCATACCGAATCGGGAATGTTACTCTTCCTCGTGCTTTGCCTCTGGTTTGCCAAGCGAAACCAGGGTAGCCTGGCGTCGATAGCCCTGGCCCTGGCCGGCATGATCAAGCTGTACCCTTTTGTCCTCTTTCCCTTCCTCTGGCGCAGGTTTAAATGGCGCGGACTGGTGCCAGGTGGTCTGGCAGCCTTAGCGCTTATGATCCCGTTTTATCATCCGGATTTTTTTGCTAACATCAAATCCTCGCTAGATCTATATGTCCGCTATTTTGAATTCAATGCCGGGGTCTATTACGGCATCAAACAAGTATTTCTGTGGTGGACAGGCGACGACTGGAGCAAATCGTTAGGGCCTTTCTTGCGTATGATTTTCCTGTTAGGCCTGCCCTTCATCTATGTACTGGATTATGTGCAAAAATGGGATCTGGCAAAAGCATTCCTGGTGGTACTTGCTTTCTTCCTGATGGCTTCCACAACGATACATCCCTGGTACTTCCTGGGACTTCTTGTCCTGGTACCGCTTGTTGATCGTATGCCCTGGCACTGGTTTTGGGTCGCTTCGTTTTCTGTTGGCACCTATTTGCTTTATGTTGATGGTCCCTATTGGGAAGTTGTGATCCTTGGTTGGGCCGGCTGGCTTCTGCTTGCCGTGTTGTTTCATAAATCCAAACCGCATACTTGGTTGCGACAGATCCAATGGGCGCGATCGAAAGCTAAAGTGGATCATATTTCAGCGTTGTTACCAGCCAAAGCATGCGGCTTGAAGGTGCTCGACCTTGGCGCTGGTGAAGGATTTGTTGGCGCGCATCTGGCAACCATGTGGCAGGCTGATGTGACGTTAGCGGATGTGTGTGACATGAATGAAACGTCGTTACCGCATACCCTTTATGATGGCAAAACGTTACCGTTTAAGCCTAAAGCGTTTGATATAACGGTGTTATACTTCGTGCTGCACCATTGTGAGGATCCTGAGCAGGTGTTGCGTGAGGCTATTCGGGTAACGGGCAGCCATATCGTTATTGTTGAATCCGTTTACGAAGCCGGCTGGGATTTAAAGCTACTAACGTTTCTGGATGTGCTGGCCAATCGTCTCAGGTCGGGGGGATTGATGAACAGCCAGGAAGAACATCTTTCCTTTAAACGAGCGCCAGTTTGGAAAGACATGATCACTTCGCACGGAGGCACTGTTGTTCGTGAACATCGAAAGGGGAAATGGCTACACAAGCAACACACGTTTATCGTTTCTCTTGAAGGATAACTAGGGCGCCCATTTTTCCAGAACAGCGACCAATTCTTCTGCACGCAGTGGTTTTGCTAGAAAGTCATCAATGCCGACTGCTGTGCACGCATCCCTGTCTTCTAAAACTGCGCTCGTTGTAAGCGCTATAATGGGGGGCTGGTGCTTTTTTGTTCTACTGCGAATAGTCCTGGTAGCCTCGATGCCATCCATGTCAGGCATCATTAAATCCATCAGCACAATGTGGTAGTTGGCGTGGTCGAGGGCGCCCAAGACTTCGTATCCGTTGGCCACGACATCAACCCGGCAACCGAGTGCGCCAAGCATTTTTGTGGCAATTTTTTGGTTGATGCGATTATCATCGGCCAAGAGCACGCGCAGGCGGGAGAGTTGAGGATTGCTGGTGATTTCCTCGTTTGTAGATGGTTGAGCCGGAGCTGCAGTACCTGAGAATGATGCTATTGTTTGTAGTAATTTTTGTAGGGTGGAGGGTTTAACAGGCTTGCTCAAATAGTGGACCCGTGGCGATGCAGGTGTATGATCGCCGAACGAATGCAGTATCACGATTTCTGCCTGTGCATTGCGTTCACGAAATTGCTCCAGCGCAACAGATGTTGCAATCTTTTTATCTACAAGCACAAAGTCGAATGCTTCAGTTGCCATCTGAATAACTGCTTTGCTTGCGGTATTCACGAGGGTAGGGGACATGCCCCAGCGTCTGACCAAGTTCTCCAGAATCGTCTGACATCGTGTATTGGTGTTCAGGATCATTATCGACTTGCCTTGAAACGTCTCTACTGTTGGTAATTCTTGTCCAGGCACAGCCTTAGCCTTAATCGAAATGGTAAAGCATGAACCTTCACCAAGGGTGCTTGCTACCGAAATTCCGCCACCCAGTAATACGGCTAATTGATAACTGATGGCCAAACCAAGTCCGGTGCCACCATACTTTCGGGTTATCGACGCGTCAACCTGGCTGAATGCATCAAACAAGCTGTCAATGCGATCTTCAGGAATGCCAATACCTGTATCGCTTATCGCAATATGAATGTTGTAATCGCTACCCACTTCTTCAGCGGATACCGCGACATGAATTTCGCCTTCGCTCGTAAATTTGACAGCATTAGACAACAGGTTTACAATAACCTGGCGAAGCCTTGTAATATCACTGATGATATGGGCGGGAACGTTTTCATCTATTGAAAAGAGAAGCTCCAATCCTTTGGTGTTTGCCGTTTGGCTGACCAAATCCAATGCTTCAGAAATACAGGATTCTATACTGAAAGGCTGCAATTCCAGTGTAAGCTTGTGTGCTTCTATCTTCGAAAAGTCAAGGATGTCATTAATGATTGTAAGCAACGCATCACCGCTCGTGCGAATGACATCAACATACTCAAGTTGCTCTTCCGTGAGAGATGTATCCAACAGGAGCGATGTCATGCCGATTACGCCGTTCATGGGCGTTCGGATTTCATGGCTCATGGTCGCTAGGAATTGGGACTTAACACCTGCAGCTGCTTCTGCTGCAACCTTTGCCTTTTTAAGGTCCTGCGTCTGTTGATCTACAGCCTGCTGAAGCAAAATATTGCTCTCAAAAAGTGAAAAAGAATCACCCGAAGAGCGAATACTCCGCTTGACACGTTCTTTGAGCACGCTATTTATTTTACGAAGCTTTAGTACTTCTTTTTCTAGTGCCTGAACGTGCGAAAGCTCTTTTGAATCGTTCCTGTTCATGCCTTGAAGCCAAAGGCTACGCCTGTTAGCGTTTGGTTCACATGAATCGAGTTAAACTGCTCGCCATAGGTGCTGAAACCTACAAAATTGAAGGGCGCGAGTGCGGATTCAACTTCAGTGAAGATTTCTTTTTTCTCAATTTCCAGCCGGCGCAGAATGCAGTCGCATCCGATCGTCAAGACAACTTCAGGCAGCGCATCATGCAACGTGTCGAGCTGTTGTGAGAGCTTCTGGACAAAGTCTTTTCCCTGTGCAATGGTTAGGGGCAAACCTTCATCGATGGCACAGTAAAATGTCAGGCTTCCGTCCGGATTCATTTTCTGGATCGAACGCACATACCATTCTTCTCCAATCTGAAGCATCAGTGGGTACCGCGAAAACACCTGGGAATCCAGGCTGTCTATTTCCAGGCCAAGAAGGGCAGCATACTCTTCAGCGGCAACCCCGCCGTCGATTTCATATACAATGCGACGCGCAGGCTCTGCTTCCGTGATAATCAGGTCGTTTTCTGTGGGCTCGAAATGTTGAAATTTGAATGTTTCAAACGCCAGGTTCGTTTCAATGACGGCTAGTACAGCAGCGTTAGAATGGAAGTTGCCCTCTGCAAAAACGCCTGTTTTCTCAAAGGCAAGGTTATCCCCGGAACTGCCGCCGATGATTTGCATGCCCTCAAAACTGGAATAAACGGTTGCTACTACCTGTTCTTCCAATACGGAAAGGCCATCGATTAACAAAAAGCCCAATGTATTTGGGAATGTGGATCGGGAAGGTGCTTCTTCGATCGACGCGCGTAATGCATTGCCCCGTTCAATGCCAAACTGGTCAATCTGATCGATCAATCGGACATGTACGTTGAAATGGGCTTCCGGTAAACCAACAGCAACAATGCCACCTCGGTTGTATGCTACCTCAATTTCGCCGGCAGTGGTGCAACCGAAAACGGGGCAGTCGAAGGCGCCATTCAGTTCATTGGCAAGTTCGTTCCAATCGTAGTCTGGTGCGCTAAAGAAGAGCACAGCGTTAAGACGCTCGGATTCCATTTGAGCCTTCAGCTCAGCAACTGCCTGTTGCACATCTAAGGCAGATGAATGCGCTCGTGGGATGTGCGGCTTGGTCTGGACAAGGGAGGTAGACATTGTAGGTTAGGCGTTTACATGCAGGTATCTTGTACAGATATCGCCCTGCTGTAAAGAGGCCTTAAATCTCCCGTATCTGTAATTCAAGAGGCAGGATTCGCGGCAATCGCTCCTAAAACATGATCAATCACCACATCATCGGGTTGGTTACGATCAATCCAAATATATTCTGGAAAACGCCTAAACCAGGTAAGCTGCCGTTTTGCATAACGACGGGTATTACGCTTTAATAGGCGTATCATTTCGTCCCGCCCATACATGCCCTGGAGGTGTTCAATTACTTCGCGATACCCAATGGTTTTCAGAACAGGCATCGCCATGTCAAGGCCCATCCCCATTAAGTGTCCAACTTCATCAATCAGCCCCTGCGCTAACATTTTTTCGATTCTTTTTTCAATTCGTTCGTACAGTACCTCGCGCGGCCGGGTAAGGACAATCGTTTTGAAGCGGAATGTTGCCGGTGGTGTTTGTGCATGGTAAAAGGAGAGGGGGTTGCCTGTGCCGTGAAAAACCTCGAGTGCCCGGACAAGTCGCTGGGTTTTTGTAGCATCCATTGTGGCTGCAGCATCCGGGTCAATCTCCTGCAGTTCGTTGTACAGGACCTCGTTACCTTCTTTCTCCAGTCGGGCTACCAGGCTTGCTCTGACTTCGGGTGCTATATCCGGAATTGCTGCTATCCCTTTTTGCAGGGCCTGTAAGTAAAGCGTCGAGCCACCAGCAAGCAAAGGAATTTTGCCTCGGTCCAGGATGTCCTGAATACGTTGTTCAGCGAGTGATGCAAATTGCCCGGAAGAAATAGGGTCGTTTATTGAATACTCGCTGATGAAATGGTGGGGGACTTTCGCGAGTTCACCTTCATCGGGTTTGGCTGTGCCAATATCGAGCTCTTTGTAGATTTGCCGGCTATCTACAGATACAATTTCTGCCTGCAGCATATTTGCAAGCGGCAAACTGAGTGAAGTTTTACCGACTCCTGTTGGACCCGTAAGTGTTAAGATAGGCGGGGTAGGGGGGGCGCCTATTTCATGTTCTTCCATCCTCCTGCGTCAAGCGGCTTATTGTACGTTGAGCGTAGGGTCTATTTCATTTCGCCACGCGAGCATCCCACCTTTCAGGTTGGTTGCGCCCGGGTATCCGTTGGCGCGTAAGTACTGAACAGCCTGACCAGAACGACCGCCCGAGCGGCAATACACGACAAACTTTTCCTCCTTTTGCGCGGCAAGTTCGTCTATGCGATTAGGCAATTCATTCAACACGATCAGGGTGCCGCCAATGTTGCCCATCTCATGCTCGCCCACTTGGCGAACATCAACCAAAAAGGGCGTATCCCCCGTATCCATCATTTTTTTCAGGTCCTGTACAGTGATCTCGTTTGCGCCGGGGCGATTTAGCATAATGATTGCTTGGGTGTATGTTAAGATCTGTGGATGTTTACATGCTGAAAACCAAAAACTCCACAGGATGATCCTTTTTCGGGCACCCAAGTTTACTATATTGCAGGATACTCAAGCACCAGACTGAATTATGGCTATCGACCAGACCGCATTGCTCATCCTGTTATTGAAGAATCAGGCTATGCTTGAAACCATTTACGAGACTCAGTCTCAAATTATTGCACGTCTTGACGACCGGGACCCGGAAGATGTCTATAATGAGATGATCGCGAAGCACGAGCACATCGAAAAAGAGCTACTCAAACTTTACAGGGAAGTATTGCCGGTCGATTTTGCGCCTTCTGTTGTTAAAGGTGAAGCGTAGCACACGGCAGACTTGGCGATCACGTCACAAATCTGTTTCAAATTCCGTGCAATTGTGAAATAGACTAGACGTGGCGTATTCTGCCGGCGGATCGGTATAGTATTTGCCAAAATGATTCTGACGCTCGCTCACGGGCGGCACACATCCACAACTGAACGGCGCATTGAAGGCTCCTGAGTGATTCCACATCATGTGATGGCGTGATTCAGTTCTGTGTTAGATCGTATGATCTTCGCGCAATCATAGCGTGATAGTTGCTCATCCAACGTGTGTGTTGCACGAACAGCGTTGCCGGCTGGTCTTGTTCATCATGTAGCCAGAAACTGCGCCATAAAGCAGGCCCGAATAATCCAAATTCAGACATTCAATTCAACGGGCCATGATTAATCTGTTGGTAACCTAACGGTTTGCCAAAAAGGCAGCAGGTATTGAGGTGCTACGCACATCCAGCCAAGACATCAAGAAGGGATGCAACGTCGAAATGATATCGACACAAGATGAAGCGCGCGGACAGGCAACAGCAGCTGCAGGATTGCGGGGAAAATTCTAAAGATCTGTTTGCGCACGCCGATCTCAAAAATTAGCACCACCTTCTACCTATTTGAAACGATTGCCGAAAACATGAGGAAGGATCAATGGATTGGGTTTTTCAATTATTAAGCGTTGTAATCGCCTTTGGACCAGTAATGGTCGGGCTGTTATTATGGCATTTCGTATGGAATAAGGATTCTGGATCTTCATCAAATCCTCCGCCACCGCCACCCGGTGGTCCAGAACGGCGTCCTGTGCCGCCTACACCAAGATTTAGTGGAGACCGCCATCCGGTCGTACGTAAGCAGAATACCACCGTATACTCTCGCAAAAGACTGCACCTGAACTAGGGCTGTCAAAAAAATCAAAATATAAGCAGAGTCAGCGCTGTATCCTGGGCGAAAGCGAAGGATCTCATCCGTACCAGCAGGCACTGTATATACAATTGCGGAGCGTCTCGATTAAAGCTCCAGCAAAATCGACATTCAACCCGTTGGCTGCTCAATAGCAACACCGGGTTTTTGTTTGCCTAATTTAAATTCTCTTGGCGGCTCCACACCGCGCAAGTGCTTCAAGAAGTAATCTCACCTGCGGCGCATCCAGTACGAACGTACATTACTTTTCTTTGTCAGTGGATTTGTTTCGCACCCACGGGTCATTAAAGGAAGTGGAGATGGACGAGACATGCGCTGAATGCGTAGGTGTTTGATGGTTTTTTCAGGGGAGAAATTGCACGCGCTGGTATTCTATTTATAAAATCCAACCCTCGGGCAATTTCTCTCGTAAGCGTAGCATACTTACTTTTCGATTGTGTGCCGACTCATATGAGTACGCGGCTAGCAAAATCACCCAGGATATCTACCCATGCTACGTTTGATTGCCGTATTAGCTTTTCTGAATGCCGCTGGACTTGTGCAATTGAGTGCAGCATATCAATCAGCACCATTAACAGCTTTGCAGGAGCGTATTGATGAGCATTTGCAAAGCATAGAGCCTGATTTGATTGCATTTCGCCGGGATTTGCACAGGCATCCAGAGTTATCGGGCCAGGAGAAACGCACCGCCGGCGTTGTGGCAAAACATCTCAGCACCCTCGGTCTTGAAGTCCGCGAGCGTGTTGGCGGCTACGGTGTTGTAGCCGTGTTAACCGGAGGTAAGCCAGGGCCCACTGTAGCTTTCCGTGCCGACATGGATGCAGTGCGTTCCAATCAGCCAGATCCCGTTTCGTTTGCCTCCGTGTATCCAGGTATTCGTCACATTTGTGGCCACGATATCCACACAACAATAGGGATTGCACTAGCCGAAGGAATGCATGCTATCCGAGACGACCTGCACGGCAATGTAGTTTTTATTTTTCAGCCGGCAGAAGAAAATGTTCAGGGTGCACGTGCGATGCTTGATGACGGCGCCCTTGAGAATCCACGTCCAGATGCCATATTTGCCTACCACACAACGCCGATGCAAGTAGGCCAAATTGGTAGCAAGCCAGAGGTACTGATGGCCAGCAGAGACCGTTTTACAATCCGACTGGAAGGCAAAAACCTGCAAAGCACATTAAGCACACTGGAAGAAGATCTGCGCAACCTTTCAACTACTGAACCAGGGCAAACCGCTGCACCCGGCGACTTTGCGCAGGTCCATGTTTACAATACACTCCGTGAAACGGATAAAGAGGCCTGGCAAATGCAGGGAGGCTTATCACTTGCCGGTGACGCCATACGGGGTCATATAAAGCGTAGCATCGCAGCGCTGCTGGCTGACCTAAAAGAACAAGGCATTGCTTCGACACTTGCTTATGCAGAAACCAATGCAGCTGGCGTAATCAATGATCCTGAACTCGAGCAGGCTTCGCATGCACCAATTAAAACGGTGTTGGGCGAAAATGCCCTCATAGCGCTGAACAGTGTTCCAATTCCATTTTCTGAAGATTTTGGGCTATTCCAGAAACACGTACCTGGCGTAATGTACTTTCTGGGTGTATCCAATAGCGAAAAGGGATGGGTAGGAATGCCACACACGCCAGGCTATGTGGCCGACGAGGCAGCCATATTGATCGGCGCACGCGCGATGGCGGCCGTCATGCTGGATCGAATTGCCGCAGAAATAAATAATTAGTAAAACGGCAGGGGAGAGGCTAGATCTTGCCAGGTTGCAACGTATTGTTTTGCATAGCAACGCACCGTACCATAGACCTAACCTGAAACAGTCTCCACTTGGTTATGGCGCATCGTATTGGCCGGTTCACCCTCCTGGTAAACGATTACACGGAAGCATTGGCTTTCTATGTAGATAAACTGGGTTTTGAGGTAATCACAGACCAGCGCGATGGTGAGCATCGGTTTGTGCACATCGGTTATGGCGCGCAATTTCCAGTTGGGCTCTGGTTGTGGGAAGCAACGGGTGAAATGGCAGCACTTGTAGGCGATCAGTCTGGTAGTCATCCGCTCTTGGTGATCTACACAGCTGACTGTGTGGGCTTGTTTTTTGATTTGCAGGAGAAGGGGGTCGTATTTGTAAATGAACCTGTGCAGACGGCAACAGAGGTGTATGTGCATGCACTAGACCTGTATGGGAATGGGATTGTTTTTGTCGAAATGCTCGAATCCGGAAATAAGCACTAAAGCCTCTTTTTTAATGCACTTTCCCAATAACGGCACTTCGAAAATCTATTAATACCCAATAGGGTGCCTACTAGCTGTCAATGCTGTGCGGAGAGTAAGGCCCGCCAATCCACCCGCCACTTGCTGCAGGATTACGGTCACCCTGTGTAACACCCAAATCGCCCGGAAGCTGTAGTCCAAGCTCCCGATTGTATACCACACATGGATCTCTATAGTGTAATTAATCGTCAGGCACAAACCACGAGCAGTCCTCAAAGCCATGAGAAAAAGACTACAGACACAGCGCGTGGCATAAAAAGACTTAAGCATGGTGTACAACATTTAACAGTTTAGGTGTAACACCTCACAATACGGCATTAAAACAGCCCATAGCCTTAACGTCCGATAAGGGAACATTATGGGACACTAGAACTGTACAAATGCCTCCCTGGCCGTTTTGGGGTAGTTTTATGATTTTACGCGTCCTTCTCTCGCGCTGCAGATATTGTCCCGCACGCATAATTACACAGATAGCGCGCGAGATTTGCGTCAGCTACTTGTCGGCACTACAGCGACTTGCCATCTCGGTGCCTTGAGTCGTTTTGTAATAGCTCGGTTTCGTCAGACCTGTGACTCGATCTTCATTTTCCTTTTATGCGCTTGCTGATACTGTAGCTAATCAAGCGCGATGCTGCGTCGTGCAAATTGGTAGCTTTCACTGCTTCACGTCACCCTTGCTCGTAATGGCGCTTTAAATCCGGGACGCCGGCCCATAAATGTTTAATACAATTTCTTTTCGCACCAGGCTAGTCTGAACACGCTATGAGCCCGGACTTGCTACACAATAGTCAACCCCTACACAGTACCGCCAACCGGTGATCAGCATTTTATCTATACCAGGAGGTATTCGCGGCTGTATACCATTAGGGTACATTTTAACACCCTCCCCCAATAACGGCATATTAAAAGTAGGTAGTCTACGCGCCACCCAAGGACTACATCAGGTAATTGTGCCACTACCATTCTACCAGCAGTATGTACATGCAGCAAGCTAAAATCGCTTAAATCGAGCCAAATTCGCCTTTTGGGTGGGTGGCACAATCCTTGTTAAAGAGATTTCTGAACGCACCAAGCGTCTTGCCTCACCCCCAAGAGACGACTGCGACACCCGGGCTCCGAATATCGATTCGACGAATAGCCTGATACATTTATGCAGACTTCCCCCTATCGCAACCGCCGCGGTATTACCTATGGTCTACTGGCCTTTCTTCTGCTCGCGCCTGCACTCCTGCAAGGATGTGATGCAGTCCTAAGCCCAGACCAGACAAGCGACGGCATTATCGATTTAGACCAACCAACAAGCCAGGAAAAGCTACGCCATCCAGACCTGCTTCACCAGGCTATTTCTTACGACACCGCAAGCAAAAGCGGTAACCCAAAGCTGAATCTGATTTTTTCTGTTTCACCAAAACGGATCCTTGATCGCTACCGCATTCTCGATCGATACAAAATTCTTGACCGGTATAAAATACTTGACCGGTATGAGTTTATAAATGCTTTTCCGGGTTTTGCTATTTCAATAGAAGATGAGTCTACAGAGGCCGACTTTGCAGAGATCATCACAATGCTGCAAAACGACCCAGATATTGCCTGGATTGAGCCAGACTTCAACGTTGATACCCCCCTCCACTCAGCGCACATGGCGTACTCCGGCCAGCAAGTCCCCTGGAGTGTAGCCGCGGTTGGTGGCCAGGAAAGCTGGGCAAACTCAGGCGATGGACAAGGAAGCGTAGATGGTGTAAATGTGTATATCCTTGACACGGGTGTTGGCGACGGTACAACGCAGAACAGTCGCACAGACATGCACATTGTTGAAAACATCGACTTTAGAGACCTTAACAACCAGGATGCGCGGGATTATGACGGCCACGGCACGCACATCGCCGGCATCGTTGGCGCCATCGATGATAGTGACGGACTTGTGGGCATCGCGCCTGGCGTTCGGATCCACAATTACAAAGTCTTAAACGATGAAGGTGGCACAGACGTCTCCGTAACGATTGCAGCTGTAGAGCATATCCTTACGCAGAAATTAGCCAACCCTTCTGTACCGATGGTTGTTAACATGAGCCTTGGCGAAAACATCGGTCACACCAGCAACACAGCGCTTGATGACGCCATCGAAGCTGCTATCGATGCCGGCGTCGTCTTTGTCATCGCTGCTGGTAACGAAGGTGCTCCGGTAGAGAAAGTCACACCAGCGCACGTTGAAGACGCGATCACGGTTGGTTCATTCAATCAAGATGGCCTCTTCAGCTCCTTCTCCAACTACGGGCCAATTGTTGACATCCTGGCGCCTGGCGATGAAGTGGCATCGCTTTCCGATATCAATGGCGATGGTGTGTACGACAATGAGATGGCAGCCATGACGGGCACCTCCATGTCGGCCGGTCACGTGACTGGTGCCGCAGCGCTTTACCTCGCTCAGCACCCAACCGCCACTCCTGCAGAGGTCCATACGGCTATCATAAACAGCGCCAGGACACATGCAACAGGCACGCCCTCAAACACAACAAACAGAACTGTTTGGGTGGGTCATGCAGTGAGTCCAGGTTCCTATGCCATCAAGAACGTACGCAGTAACCGCTGCCTAGACGTCCATGAAGGTACACAGGATAATGGCGGCAATATTCAGCAATGGGGCTGCCATTCTGGCGACAACCAGACATGGGATGTTGCTGCGCACGCAAACGACTTATACACCTTGACGGCTGACCATAGCGACAAACGAATGGACGTCAAGGCATATTCCCATGCAGATGGCGGCAATATCCATCAGTGGACGCCGCACAACGATGCCAACCAGAAATGGCTCATCCTAAAACAAGACAACGGGCATTTTCAAGTGAAGTCCAAACATAGTGGTAAGTGCCTGGCAGTTAGCAACGATGCCACAAGCAATGGCGCCAACGTTGTACAAATGAGCTGCGCTGATAATCCAAGTCAGCACTGGATATTCGTAGAAGACGACTAATACCAATCGGCAACAACACAGGCATACAATCTGCAAGCAAAAAATCCCCGAGAGCACATTCGCTCTTGGGGATTTTTATTTATCTGTTTGTTTTTATTGAGTTTCTAGCGTCCGATAAGTATCTTTTGTCACGACTATACACAATCTTGCTCGATATGCCAGATCTTACACCCCACTCCCCCACTGGAGCACTGACAACGCTGAAAGAAACAGCCGCGCGCGCGCAGGCTTATGCTGAGCAGTCGCGCGCAGAAAACACAAAAAAAGCGTACCGCAGCGACTGGAATCACTTCTGTACCTGGTGCGAAGAAAACGGACTGGCATCCATGCCGGCCACTATCGATACGGTTACGCTGTACATAACAAGTTTTGCAGAAGCGTACAAAGTCACCACCCTGGAGCGCCGGCTTGCCTCCATTAGCCAGGCCCACAAAACAGCAGGACTTGATAGCCCCGCACTGGTCTCTCGCGAACCCTTGCATTCCGTCTGGAGCGGTATCGTGCGATCAAAATCTCGCCTCAAAGAGAAAGTAGCACCTGTACTCACGGAAGACATCAAACTGATGATCGACCACCTGCCGCGCAATACAGATGAACCCGGCAACCCGCTAACCTTGACAAGCCTCAGAGATCGTGCATTGCTATTGATAGGATTTGCCGGCGCCATGCGCCGCAGTGAACTGGCAGGATTGCACGTGAGCGATCTACAGTTCACACCCGACGGCTTACGCGTGCTGATAAGGCATAGTAAAACGGATCAGGAAGGTCGTGGTCAGGTGGTGGGACTTGTGCACGGTGAGCATCCCCTTACGTGTCCCGTCCGTGCAGTCCGTGCCTGGATGCGGGCTGCAGGAATCCAAAGCGGTCCCGTTTTCAGAGGCATTAACCGGCATGGCAACGTAGCTGACAAAGCCATCACCGGACGCTCAATCGCCCGCATCATTAAAGCAACGTGCCTTCGCTGTGGCCTGAGCCCCGAGCTTTATAGCGGGCACAGCTTACGCGCAGGCTTTACAACGCAGGCTGCGCGTGCCGGCAAAGCAGAACGTGTGATCATGCGGCATACACGACACAAATCTGAAAAGATGGTGCGCGAATACATCCGAGAAGGCGACCTGTTCAACGAAAGCCCTACCGATGCACTTGGCCTTTAAGAGCCTGTTGAACAAAGATGAATACACTTGCACGGGGCATGAATAGACACGCAAGCCGGCGTGCGCTTTCTTGATGGAAACGGTAGACACGTTTGCGTTCTCATCATAACCTAACGTTGTATCATGAAAGGCCTAAAACTATTTATCGCTTTTGCAGGAGCCTTGCTCTTCTTGCTTGTGAACGGCGTATCCCCTCTCGTTGCACAAACCACCAACATTGCGATGGCGCCAGACGCATGGATCGCACAGGATAGCACCATCTCCTTCGAAGAACACCGCGGCCAGCCTGCCATGGTCAAGTTGACGCAGCGCGATAGAGTGTTCGTTAAAGATGTTGTATTTACTGATGGTACCATCGAGTTTGATGCTGACCTGAATAATACCGGAGTAACCTTATATTTTCGATATCAAGACGAACAAGAATCGGAAATCTTCTATTTTAGAGGGTTTCGCAAAGGCAACCCAGGCGCATACGACGTTGTGCAGTATGCGCCCGTCATAAAAGGCGTATTACACTGGAATGTTTTTGGGCAATATCAGGGCCCTGCACAGCATAATGTGGATGACTGGACGCATTTCAAGCTCATAGTAAAGGGCGCGCGCATGCAGCTCTTCATCCACGACATGCAGACGCCGGCACTAGATATCCCACACCTCGAAGGCACTACTACTAGCGGCCAGATTGGATTTGAAGGAGCATCACCGATTGCCAACCTCACCATTACCCCGGAAGTACCCAATAACTTTCCACCAGCAAATGCAGCCGATCCTCTAGCCACAGATCCCCACTACCTGAGGGATTGGGAAATCAGCCCTGCCTTTGAGCTTCCTGTTGGACATGAAATGGCAAGCGCAAATCGTAACTTTGTAGAAAGCCCATACCTGCCCGACTCCACAACAACCTGGACGACGCTCAACGCTGACCGGCGAGGATTAATCAACGCCACAAAAGTACACGGCATTAGTGATGTGCGCCGCGGAACGTGGCTCAGAACCACACTAAAATCCGAGGGCAGCCAGGTCAGGCGTATTGACTTCGGATTTCTGGATGAAGTCTGGGTGCTGCTTAATGGGCAACTGGTCTACGTCGACAAAAACACGTACAACAACCCGATTATGAAATATCCCGCAGGCCGCATGTCTGTCGAAAGCACATCATTCGAACTGCCCCTTCGTGAAGGCGAAAACGAAATACTCGTCGGCCTCGCCAACAGTTTTTGGACCTGGGCGATCGTCGCGCGCATTGATGATCTGGGTGGCATCACGCTGTAACAAAGCGAGAACCAGTAAGGCTCAAAAACGGATGTACATATTGACCTGCCTAAAGAGCAGGCCATATGCGCATCCGTTTTTGAGCCTGTCATTATTGCAGAGCATTGCACATTAAAGCGGACACTTTATTTTGTTGAATGTTCTTTTTCTGTACAATGCTGACCTGCAAAGCTGCATTTATATGCGATAAATTGGTGCGGAACCAAATTTGTAAAGGCTATGGTTATGAATCATCACTTTGACCATTGAACGGTCATTCCAGTAGCTAATATTACTCGACAGTACGTGCATCATGAAAGCTGCCTGCTTGATGGCTTTAGCCTTTTCTTTCTCACTTGCGGTAGCACCAGTTTTGGCCCAGACAACTGGTACTATCCGCGGGATTGTCTTTGATGAGGAATCAAAAAAACCGTTAAGCGATGTCCACGTGTTCTTGTCCAACACAACAAAAGGTGACATATCTGCTACCACTGGAGAATTTTCAATAGCTGCTGTGCGGCCAGGGACTTATCAACTGGTCGTCATGCGACTGGGATACACGCGACATATTCAAGCCATCGCAATCGCTCAGAAACCCACCTACCTCGAAATCAGCCTGTCACCGGTAGTTTATGAAATGGAAGACGTGACTGTTGAAGAGGGAATTGCAGGAAAGAAACGGGAGCGCCTCAGCAAGAAATGGAATCTAGATTTATCCGAGTTCACAAAACGATTTCTAGGCGAAACACCAAACCGGCGTGGATGCAAAATTGTAAATCCAGATGTTATCGCAGTCCACAAGATTTCAGGCTTCCTGTCAGCCTCGGCCCTAGAACCCATCATTGTAGAAAATAAGTCGCTTGGTTACCGACTTACGTATATCCTGAATGACTTCTGGGCTACCAGTGAGGAATTTCGATTTACCGGAGAGCCATTTTTTGAAGAATTGGAATCTACTAAACCAAGAGAGCTAAAAAGGTGGCGTGAGCGCCGAATTTCAGCCTTCGAAGGGAGTCTACTACATTTTCTAAGATCACTGGCAGCTAATAGTCTCAAAGAAAATGGCTTCGAAATGTACCAGCTTGTCGACAATATCTGGAAATTCGCTGAGACTGATTTCTTGCTAACAATGGAAGATTTTGACATAGAAGAAGCTTTGGCCAGTTCTATTCTCGTTCCATCAGACTTGCAGCATGAGCGCACGCTGAAGAAGGGCGTGCTTTCCCTGGCAAGGGCAAACCACGTGATGAAGAAATGGCTACGCAAACGGGAGCTATAAAGGAGGAGAATGAGATTCTAAAAAAGGCTATGTTATGGAAATGCATCAAGATCAGTTTTCCATTACGGCCATGTGTCGCAAAAAGCGGCTACTATGCCTGGGTCAGACGACTAGAGCCAGCGCAGCCTGGACGATGATCAGCTTGCATGGAAAGCAAGCAGTCCTACGGTAGAGGATTCACGCTGCACTGAGATCAAACGGGAAAACGCGTGGCTAGGCTGATGAAGGACAGAGATTTGAGGCCAAAACAGGCCAACAAGGTGACAACGGATTCAGCGCACAAGCTACCAGTAGCTGAGAATTTGCTGGACCAACAGTTTGAGCAGGAATATTGTAATCAGGCTTGGGCAGCAGATATTACGTATATCTGGACCGGAGAAGGTTGGCTTTACCTGGCCGTCGTGCTTGACCTGTTCTCCAGGCGTGTTGTTGGCTGGAGCATGCAAAGGATCACCGGGATTTGGTGCGTTCTTCAATTGAGTTGCTAAACGACATCGCCGTATTTAATGAGCTAGGCTTTCCCAATAACCCGCTCGACATTTCCAGATCAGGCTATTGGGATAGCTGGACAAGCGGTGTTTGCAATTGGTTACCTTTCGACTACCAACAGCCTTGATCCATACGGCAACTTCGCCTACTGGGTCAGATTAAGCACGCCTTCGAGTGCGTCTAAAATCCTGGCCCGAGTAAAAGGCTTCGCTATGTAGCCATTAAATCCTTCTCTGATCAATTGCTTCCTGATCACCCCGATAGGCAATGCAGAAACTGCCAGCACAGGCACGCTCTCGTATGTTTTTACCTGGCGCAACTCACGAATCAATTCAAATCCTGTCCGCCGGCCGCCCAGATTAAGGTCCATCAGCACGGCATCAAAGCTGCGGTTTGCAATCACCTGCAAGGTCTCCGTCGCGTTTGCAGTAATCGTGACTTCATACTTGTCGCGCAAGATAAGAAGCATCAACTCCTGCGTATCCGTGTTGTCTTCCACAATAAGGATCTGATGGCGATCACCCTGCTCATCCGTATCCGTTGCGCCTTCCGTAATGACGTGTGTTGCCTGCGCACGCGGGTTCGGTTCTTTGGGCAGGCGCACGGTAAACTTGCTACCAACGCCGGCTTCCGTTTCAACCTGAATGGTACCACCCATGGTCTCAACAAGATTTTTGCAAATGGCCAGGCCCAGCCCGCAACCTGAATGCGCCCTCCCCTGTCCTTTGGACTCCTGTGAGAACCTATCAAAAATGAAGGGCAGGAATTCTTCAGAAATGCCCGTTCCGGTATCTTCGATCTCTACAATAACGGAATTAACGTCACTATTTACTGTAATGGTTACTTCACCTTCCGGTGTGAACTTGATTGCATTGCCGAGGAGATTCGACAAAATGCGTCGGAAGGCGGCACGGTCGAGCTTCGCTTTGGCCGGCTGCTCAACAACCAGCTTCAGCGGAATGCTGTACTGCTCCGCGTAAGGCTTAAAGAGCTGCAATACCCCCTGCGCTTCCACCGTGACGTCAAGCATCTCATAGCGCATAACTTGCTCGATGCCATCCATCGAAGAGACGCGCAAGACAGCATTCAACGTCTCAAGTAGTCGATTCCCCGACTCGCTGATATACCGCGCAAACTGCACGTCCTGCCCGGTAAGCTTATCCGACAAGTAGTCTGCAAAACCGATCATGGAAGTGAGCGGCGTGCGGATTTCGTGGCTCATGTTTGCAAGGAATGCTTTCTTGGCAGCCACACCAAAGTCGGCTACTTCAGGAGTTACCCCGAGACCAGAATGACCAGGATAATTCGTAATATCCACAGCCATGGTCAGCGTCAACTTTCGCCCTTTGCTATCAGCACCCAGGTATGACGAGTGGAATGCCAATAGCTTGGTATCCCCCACTTTCGAGCGAATGGACACACAAACAACACCACGGTCCTGGTAATTTTTCTTCAGCTTTGAGTCTTTCAACTTGAGGCGCTGTCCTTTCACTTTGCGCGTCCAGGCCGAAATCGTTGGTGCCTCCTCTTTGGTAACGCCCGAAAGCTCAACCCAGGGCTGACTTAGCTCAACAATTTTGCCGCCTTCTACGTGGAGCAACACGGGAAAAGGCGATGTTTTGATCGAGCGAAAGAAGTTTTCCTCAAATGTACCATTTACAGAAACAGCACCAAAAACACCATTTGTTGGCGTCTTGGGCACAGCCGGCGAAGCAAAAAAGCTTGTGGTATCATCTACACCATCGGCCTGCTTCTTTGCAATCTTCAGCTCTTTGAAGAGCACATGCACAATTTCCAACGATGGATCTGGTGAACTCATCAACTGGATTTCCAGCAGCACATCTTTTTTACCAGGTAATCCGGGCAGACTTACTGTTGGTACGGCCGACTTGTCTTGCTCATGGAAAATCTGATTCAGCGTTTCTTCAAGCTTAAGCCGGTAAAAATCGGGCAGTTTGTCCAGGTAGTCTTTTGTCAGATCCTCCTGGACAATATCAAAAATGCGGTCGATCCGTCCTGTGTGATCCAGGATGCGGAAAGCACGATCGATCAGGAGACTTGCTGGTGCATGATCTTGCAGCATCACACTCCGATGAAGCTGCGAGATAATATCCCCTGGCACCTCCATAGGCACTGGCTGTGCGTGCTCTTTGTCAAAAGGTGGATCAACCTGAATGGAAGTAAATGCCGGCGCTTGCGAAGTCGCATCTTCCACTTCAATTTCCGACGAAACCGGATTGGCTACCTCAGGCTGCGGTGGTGCTGGCGCAGGTGGGGTTTGCGTTGCTTGAGCGACAGGATCAACATCCATGACCTCAAACAACTCAGACTCTTCAGAGATCGCATTTACAATGTCTGATACGTCGTCTGGGGTTACTGCGCCATTATCAGGAAGTGGGGGCAAATCCAGATCGATGGGGCCAAGAGGTTCGACATTAATTGAAAGTGTGTCATCAACCTGTTCCGGAGCAGGCACATCAATTTCGAGGGACTCCATCGGCGGATCAGGAGGCGGCTCCGGTAATGCAACCGAGGTTTCGGTCTCCATGTCCTCTTCCTGCGGCCCATTTTCAATGGTGAAATTCTCCTCAGCCTCTTGCACAAGTTCACGAGCAACCGACTCCGCGGGCGCTACCGTTGAAGGCGTTGCCTCAGAGGGTAAAACCATCCCGTCACCGGCTTCATCAGGCAGCGCTTCTGTTTGCTCAACATGCGGTGGCTCTGCTTCCGTATTGGCAAGAACCGTTTCTTCCGAAGGAGCGCGTTCTAAAGGCGGTGCTGCTTTTGCTGCAGATTCAGCAACTGTCGGCAGGGTGTCATCCTCTTCATCATTGGCGCGCACCTCTTTAATGAGGTCAATGTGAAACGCTTCGGTTTCACCTGTCAGACGGTAAATTTTAAATACATTGTCGACCGACTCAAACTGTTCAGGCAGGCTTTCAGCAAATTCAGCATCGCCCAAAAACAAAAACCCACCGGGTCGTAGCGAGTGATGAAAAAACGTGACAATCTGGGATTGCGATGCCTGATCAAGGTATGCAAGGAGATGCCGGCACGTAATCAGCTCAAACGACTGGAACGAGTTGTCGATGAGCACGTCGTGGCTTGAGAAGTGCACAGCCGATTTGACTTCCGGAATAATGGAGAATCCGTTACCGTGAGGCTCAAAGTATTTGCCCAGACAGACGCTGGACATCTCATCTACAATAGATCCAGAATATACACCCTCTTGAGCGGTGTTAAGCGCAGCCTGATCGTTATCAGTTGCGTAAATTTCGATGGTTGGTGTTTCTTCTAGCGTTGAAGCAAATTCAAATAGAAGAATAGCAACAGAGTAAGCCTCCTCGCCTGTTGCGCAACCTGCCACCCACACCCGAATGGGCTCGTCAGATGACCTGTCGTTGAACAAGGCAGGAATGACTTTTTCTTCTAATACACCAAATGCACTGGGTACGTGAAAGAAACCAGTCATATGATAAATCCGGAGTGCATTAAAGATTTGACTACAAACGGAGATGCGATAATAGTGCCAACGTTATCATTTTATTCACCAGGCACGGCTCTTTCGCAAACTTCGTCTACACGATACTGTCGTTACGATTTGATTGCTCTTCGCGTAATGCAGTAAAAAAAAGTGGCAAGAGCTTGTTAATTAAGGATTTAGATCGTCACCCTTTAGACGTTTTGCGGATTTTATTTTACCGTTATGAACGTTGTCCAAGCAAATCTAATTGATGGACCAGCAGCATGAGTTGGTTGTTGTCGAGTTGCGTCTGCCGGCTCTTTATCCAGGCACGTGCAACATCCGGTCCCACAGCATTACTTTTTTTCAGCTCTCCCTCCACAAAGTGCAATATGTGCGCAAGGAATTCTTTGTCGCTGTCGATGTATACACCACGACGCGGAAAAACGACCCAATCAGAACTGCCTATTTCAAGGAAATGAACCGGCAAACCGGCCAAAACGTGCATCAAATGGCGGCCAGACTGGCTCCGCCCGCGCCGGGATGGATTCAATGACCGATCATCCATTGATTTGTGATACACCGACTCAACGAGCATGTCTACAGAAGGTTCGGTCGGCGGTAAAAAAGACGTGATGCCATCAAAGTTTATTGGGAAGTAAAACAGACCTGCCGGCTTCAGCAAATGCAGCAGGTCCGGCACAAACGTTTCAACATCAAAGAGATCAAGAAATGCCTGCGCAACAAGGGCGTCCCAGCCCTCACCGGAGTGTCCTGCAATAAATGCATGGATATCCTGCTGTACGACCTCTACACGCAGCAACTGCCCAGCCGGCCCCCTCCAGGATGATTGATGCATCTTCCGCTCCTGAAGAACCCATGATGGATCAGGTGCTTCAGCGTGGCACCCCATGGCTTCAAGCCACGCGCTGAAATGTGTCGTGAAGTAGTTTGTATTCTCCGCTTCCACATCAACCAGCGTATAGGTCATATTTACCGGCTGTCCATGATTTAGACAAGCCTGTAAAATGCGGCGAAACATTGCCCCGATACCGGCACCCGCCTCGATAACAGAGACGTCTGTTTTTCCTGCGTTTAGCAATGCATCAACAAAGCCGTCCCAAACCCGTTGGTTCAACGAACGTGCATCGAGCGGCCCTTTGGACGCCAGGTATGTTGCATAGTTAAAAACCAACCGTTGCACCTATAACGCGCTCGCATAAGAAGCCCAGCAATGTCGATCCTCCCATATTTTCACCGTCAGATACGAAAGATTCGTTTTCGTCAGCGCCTGTTTTAATTCAGTACAGACAATCCGGGAGAAGTGTTCTATGCTTGGATTGAGCCCGGCAAACGCCGGATCGTCATTCAACGTGTGATCTTTGAATCGGGCCAGCATGGCCTCCATGGCCTCTTTTACCAGATCAATGTCGACCAGGTAGCCATGCTCATCCAGGGTTTTTCCTTCCAACAAAACCTCGAGTGCATATACGTGGGAATGCAATACATTTTCGGGTCCGCAATTTGGTACCGTCAAAAAATGCTGCGCGACAAATTCTTCTTTTATGCTAAGGTTGTACATGGATATCAGATTGTGCGTAAGTGGGCAAGATGAACTCAGGATTCTTTAGCGTGAGCGAAAATCACTTGCAAGGTTTCTCCCGGCTGCTGATCTAGCATCGCATATGCAGCGGCTGCTTCTTTCAGACTAAATTGATGTGTTATGTAGCGGGAAGGCCGTAGTGAAGCAAGCAATGCAATGGCCACATCCAGGCGGCGTTTTTTTGTCCACCGGCCGGCATGCGCAGGATCGATCGTGCTCACCTGGCTTGCATAAAGGCGTAACTTTGCGCGATGAAATCGCCCCCCTAAATCGAGCGCAGCTGACTTTGTGCCATACCAGGACCCAATGACTATACGGCCAGTCTCGCGCGTTTGTGCAACGGCGAGGTTTAGCCCCTCAGGATTACCGCTCAACTCGTACACCAAATCGTAATCGTCAGCCAAGGCGGTGGGGTCTGAAGAAACGGTATTCAGGCCTAGTGCGCGTCCTTTTGCACAGCGGGTTGTGTTCAAGTCGATGGCATCAATGGTCAGGTCTTGTTGCCGGCGCAATAGCGAAGCCAGTAGCAGGCCAACGACACCCAATCCAATGACGAGCACTCGCTCACCGATCATGGGTTGTCCGTCCATCATAAAACTGACAGCAGTTTCCATGTTGGCGAGGAACACTGCATCTTCCATGGTCACATGATCAGGAAGACGCACCAGGGTCGCTGGATCAGCAAGAAAATGGCTGCCGTGTGGCTGAAACGCAAACACACGGGCGTCCCGCCATTCATCTGACACGCCTGCCCCGCAGGCTACCACTTTGCCGGCTGTTGCGTAGCCATAACGCAAAGGATATACAGCGGGAGCATCCATACCAGCCAGTGAAGCATCCAGTGCAAGTTCAGGTGGCAACTGGCCCCGATAGGCGAGCATTTCTGTCCCGAACTGATCCCTGAAACGCACGATGCTACGAGTACCTCACCTTCAGCAGGCGCCAGCATCTCTTCCTCTACAACAGAAACACTACGTGGTGCATCAAACTGCACCGCCAACCGCTTTAGTCCTCCCATACAGGATCTCCGTGCAAAATGATGTCTGCACCTTCCCAGTGCACGTCAGTCAGAGCCAATTCCATCGGCAACGTACCGCGCATACCGTTTGTCAATTGGCCGGGGTTCAACACCGTACGGCCACCAATCATCTTCATCGATAATGTTACGATGAGATGATTTACAGCCTGCTTTTGAATAAAACTTGTAATCACCTTTCCACCACCTTCTACCATCAAACTTTTTACACCCATACCTCCGAGGCAGTCCAATACATCAGGCAAAGCGAGCCAACCATAAGGATCAGCCGGCAAGATCTTAACACAAACATTTTTTTCTCGCAGCAAAGCCTGGCGTTCGGGCGCGCTTTGATCCGTTGCAAAAATGACAGGGCGCACAGAATTGTCAGCTGCAAGTAGTCTGGCGTTATCGGGTATACGCAGCATAGAATCGAGAACGATGGGACGAGGACTTTCTCCTTCTACAAGACGCGTCGACAGCGCCGGGTCATCAGATAAAACGGTCTCTACCCCCACGAGAATGGCGTCGTGACAAGCCCTGAGCGCGTGCGTGTAGACAAGCGATTCTTCACAACTGATGGCCACAGGTTCACCCTGCAGTCCAGCAATGGATCCATCAAGGCTCTGGGCGTAAGTCACGGTGACAAAAGGAATCCCCTCTCGATCGTAGTATGCCGCTGCACGCCGGCATAATGCTTCCAGTACTTGCGAACGATTATGCAACGATACTTTGCTTAGCGACACATTATCTACCGAATGGCATTCCCTGTAACATGGTCAAAAAAGTGGAGTTTACTTGTGTCCATGGTCAACGCTACTGTTTCACCTGGCTCGGGGAGTGCCTGGGGAGAAACACGTGCGACGACATCGTTAGCACCTGTATGTGCATAAACGATGATTTCATTGCCCATCGGCTCCAACACATCAAGCTTCAACGACACGGGAATCCCGGGGGTGGTCATGGCGGGATCACCGGATACATAGAGCGCTTCTGGTCTAATACCCATTACCACTTCTTTCCCTACATAATCCTTCAGCAGCTCGGTATGACTATCCGGCACCGATAATTCTACACCACCGCCAGATTCTGCAAAGCGAAGACCGTTGGCTTCATCGACGTGGCCAGCAAGGAAATTCATAGAGGGACTTCCGATAAAGCCGGCTACAAACTGGTTTGCAGGATGATCGTACAGATTAAGCGGAGAGTCGATCTGCTGAATCACCCCATCTTTCATTACCACAATCCTGTCCCCCATCGTCATGGCCTCAACCTGGTCGTGAGTCACGTAAACCATGGTTGATTCGAGTCGCTGGTGTAGTTTGGAAATTTCCGTCCGCATTTGCACGCGCAGCTTCGCATCCAGGTTGGAAAGTGGTTCATCGAACAAGAATACCTTGGGTTTGCGCACAATAGCACGGCCAACAGCTACACGCTGGCGCTGACCGCCCGACAATTGTTTGGGTTTACGGTCCAAGGATGGGTGTAATCCCGAGCACCTCTGCAGCCTGCTCTACCCGGGTTTTGATTTCCTGTTTATCGTACTTTCGCAGCTTAAGCCCGAACGCCATATTATCCCTGACCGTCATGTGCGGGTAAAGCGCATAGTTCTGGAATACCATCGCAATATCCCGATCCTTGGGCGGGAGATCGTTAACCTTGCTATTCTCGATAAATAGCGATCCACCTGAAATACTTTCCAGGCCGGCTATCATCCGCAATGTCGTACTTTTCCCACAACCGGAAGGACCTACAAGTACAACAAACTCACCATCTTCGATCTCAAATGAAGCGCCTTCAACGGCAACAACATCCGGGTCGTAGACTTTGCGCACGTTATCAAGTCTTACATTTGCCATAGTTCCCCTTTACTGGTCTCTTACAATACTGCCTCAGATTGCGCACAAGATAAGACCGCAAAACAACAATCGCAGCTTTTTCAATACTTGCGCGTCCCATAACGATCAATGGGTGTAAATGGACGACCATCCCTCGCCACAGCAATCCTTAAACTTGTCATTCCAAGTCATTACTAAAAATTAATTTCTTACGCATGTTCGACATAACTCCTTAATAATTTGTATTTATCATAATTAGATCCGTTATTAATTTTGAACGTATATAGCTTTTTGCTGTAAGCAACCAGTTATCCCCAAAAAGCGCGTACCAGCTTTATATGTCCTATAACAAAGGCAAAACCACCATCTACGATGTTGCTGCACGTGCCGGTGTAGCCATCTCTACTGTTTCAAGAGTTCTGAACAAGTCCAACGACGTTTCAGACGCCACAAGGGACAAGGTGCTGCGGGCCATTTCAGAGCTCCAGTTTCGTCCCCACAGAACGGCAAAAATCCTCGCACAGAAACAGTCTGATTCACTGGTTATTGCGCTTCCATCCTTTACCACGCCATACCACAACAGCGTGTTAAAAGGTGTTCGCAGCAGGATACGAGAAGAAGAACTGGATTTGATTCTCTTTGACCTGGGCTCGGAAGACCCCAAAACGAAGTTACTGGACTTTCTGCGGCGTGGCGCAGTGGAAGGCCTCATTCTGGTTTTGCATGTGGATGATGAACTGGTAGAAGAGCTTGTTACGTTGCGGGCCCCTGTAATTCTTCTGGGTGAGAATTACGAGCAATTTGACTGCTACTATTGGGATGAAGCAGCCGGCGCGAAACTGGCCACGAACCACCTCATCGAACAGGGCCACACCAATATTGGCCTGATAATGTCGCAGTTTGATCCTGATCAGGTGCTGGAGAAACGGGCAAGCGGGTACTACAGCGAAGCTATGGAAGCAGCCGGCTTGAAAGTGAACCCTTCGTTTGTTCAGCAAGGTGTTACAGAGAAACATGCCGGCATCAGCGAAGAGTCCGGCTATGAAGCCATGGAAGCATTGATGGCACTCGACGAAAAAGTGACGGCAGTGCTTGCCTTGAGCGATGCGCAAGGTATTGGGGCATGGAGCGCTGTGCGTAACGCCGGTTTGCATGGTCGTTCCAGAAGATATGGCTGTTGTCGGATATGGTGATATCAAAACAAGTCGTTATATTGGGCTCTCCTCGGTTGACCTGAAGCTACAGGAAATAGGCCACAAAGCGACGGACGTCATGATTAGCCGGCTCTCTAGTAAAGTCAGGCAAGAGCCACCGCAAAGCACGCTTATTGTACCAGAACTTCAGATCAGGCGATCCAGCCTGTTGAAACGGGGATAACCCTGAAGACTTCTGAATCAACACCTGAATTGTAGCGAATGGACCGCACGCTTGTAGAAGCTCAACTCGATCACACGATCGAGTCCACTAATTTTACGTTCGCAGGCAACCTCTACCGCGGCAAAGTACGCGACACCTACCAGCAGCCAGAGCGGCTAATTCTCGTAGCCTCGGACCGGATTTCTGCGTTTGATCACATCCTCCGACAAACCATTCCTTTCAAGGGTCAGGTGCTAAATCGGCTAGCGGCTTACTTCTTTGAACACACGCGCGACATTGTCCAAAACCACATCATTGACGTTCTCGATGCCAATGTGACGCTTGCGCGCTTGTGCAAGCCATTTCCTATCGAGTTTGTGGTACGCGGCTACCTTGCTGGCCATGCCTGGCGTGAATACAAAGCCGGCAAACGCATGCTGTGCGGAAAAGCCATGCCTGATGGCTTACGGCAAAATAGTGCCTTTCCTACACCCATACTGACTCCCGCAACAAAAGCAGAAGAAGGACACGACGAAGATATCTCGCGCGAAGAGATCCTTGCGCGGGGATTGCTCGACGAAGCCACATTTAATGAACTCGAGCGCATTTCGCTTGCGTTGTTTGCACGAGGCTCAGAGATGGCCAAGGCACGCGGCCTTATACTGGTGGATACGAAGTATGAGTTTGGTCGCGACAGCAACGGAGCCATCTGCCTGATCGATGAAGTCCATACCCCCGACTCCTCGCGCTACTTCTATGCCAACACCTACGAAGAATTACTGGCAGCTGACCAACCACAACGCCAGCTATCCAAAGAGTTTGTGCGCGAGTGGTTAATGGATCATGGATTTCAAGGAAAAGAAGGTCAGGTTCTCCCCGACTTGCCTGATGCGTTTCGCGTCGACATTGCGAGCAGGTACATTGAGTTGTATGAAAAAGTCACCGGAGAAGCGTTTACTCCGGATACAAGCAAAGATCCGCTGGGACGTATGGAAAGCGTGCTGACTAAGCTGGTCAACTGAATAACAGGCCCCGTCATGGACAGGCGGAACACCAACACATTGCAATAACGGAAGTACTATAGCTTTTCTTTCAGATACATTCCACCGCGCTCAACTTAACGGGACAACCTACGTAGCAGGAAAAATCACAAAATAGCAATAGCCAATTCCAGCCCTTTCTTACCCTGATGCGACGGATTTTACTGATTGCCAACATCGCCTTCCAGACACTTCGCGCCAATCCCTTACATACATTTTTATCCACCATCGGACTGGTTGTAGGCGTAGCTGCACTGGTCGCCATATTGTCGCTCGGGGATGGACTCGAAAAATACGCGCGCAATCAGATCTCTACCACAACGAGCCTGGAAGGTATCTCTGTTTCCTCTCGCACAAAAGAGCGGGTGGATGGCGTGTACCTCGATCGCGAATCCATCCCCCATTTGCGCGTGCAAGACGCACATGCAATTGCCGGCATCATGGAAAACGAGGCAGATCTGACGCTAAGCAACCCGATCAATGCGCGCATCAAATTGCCAGACGACACACTGAAGTCTGGGATTTACCTGGAGGCTACCCTGCCAACCGCATTCAAAGTTTACCAGCACGAAATAGAAGCTGGACGTGCTTTTACACAAGCCGACATGGATGCAGAGGATCCGGTTGTGGTTGTAGCACACAGTGTGGCAGCACGCTTGACACGTTCTCCTGAGCATGCAGATCGTGCGATAGGCATGAAGGTGCTGATTGATGAGCGAGAAGCTGAGGTGATCGGCATCATCAAAGGAGCTGTAGACGGAGACCCATTCGTGTTGGGTGCACACGACTACTGGGTTAACGCATTGGAGGTGGATGCACCAAGCCGGCTTCTGGTGCGCGCACGCGACGTGGCCCAGGTACCACTGCTTGAGGCTCAGATCACCAATTGGCTGGATAACAACGTAGCGTCGGGAAGCGAGGGCTTTGCCATTGCCACCAACAAAATGCGTGTTGAGCAAGTCAGGAAGGGCATCCGCGTCTTCAAATTGGTGATGGGCTTCATCACCGGCATATCGGTGCTCGTAGGTGGAATTGGTGTAATGAACGTGCTCTTGATTGCAATTACAGAGCGCACACGAGAGATCGGCATCAGAAAGGCCACCGGCGCTCAGAAGAAAGACATCGTCTTTCAGTTTCTTACCGAATCCGTGACCATCTCGCTTGTCGGCAGCGTATTCGGATTACTCCTCGGACTGGCAACACTCGTTGTAGCCATCCCTATCATCAAAAGTATGGCGGATGTCCCATTTGAACTGGCATTTTCCACAAGCTCACTGGTGGTGATCTTTGTGGTCGCCATTGTGGTGGGCATTGGGTTTGGAACTTATCCTGCCTGGCGCGCAGCCAACCTCTCCCCTGTCGAAGCCATCCGACACGAGTAATTCGGCTGGAATATGTGGCGCAGTTACCCTTTGTAACGGTAAACGATGCGGCCTTTGGTCAGGTCGTATGGAGACATTTCTACGTCGACACGGTCACCTGGCAAAATGCGGATAAAAAACTTGCGCATCTTCCCTGACAGCAGTCCTAGAATTACGTGACCATTGTCGAGTTTTACGCGAAACTGTGTGTTAGGCAGCGCCTCAGTGACGACACCTTGCTGCTTGATTGGTTCTTGTTTAGCCATATATAGTGTAAATTGAAAGTACTGAATGAAATGAATGCGGTTCGTGCACCCATTTCTTTATGAACAAGGCAGATTAACGCAGGAATCATGCCCATGTTCAATATAATCCAAAAGTTATGCCTAATGATGCAATCTTGATTCAAAATCTGCCAATTTGGCATTAACATGGGATTATCTGATGCTCTGACCCGGAAAGCCTGTTTGAATTTGACACATATATCCCCTCAAATGCTTCATCAAATCGTTCCATTTCTTTCACAGGATTGACGCAAAAATTGACGCGGATTTTTAGTTTAATAGTATAGCAGCTTCACCCCAAACCACGTCTATATCTATGAAGAAAAAAGCATCGCATTGCCTGTACCTTGCGCTCGGTATCCAAGAGTCTGAGCCAGGATTTGCCGTGGTTTCACCTGTGATCGGTGAACTGGGGACAACACAGAAAATTGGTGCTTCTTTCTGGAAAATCAATACGCGCTTCGCTTCAGATGAAGCTTTTAAACAAATAAATGCCAGCATGGTGGATCGGCGAATTGACAGCAGTGCTGCGTTGATGTTACTCGACCCCGCCAATGGAAGCGCCAAATGGCACCTGCAGCAGCCGATGGCAGACCTTATCAATACCTACTGGAACTACCAAAACAACCTGTTTGTGTCTTTCAAGCTGGATGGCAGTGGGCAAGGTCGGCAAGCCTTTTTTGAACGATTGATGCATCTCGGTATCTGGGCACCACTCAGCAAATCCATTTGGTACGTAAGCTCTGCCTTCTCATCCCATGATGCATTCCACTACCTGGTTGGTGAACTCCAACGCGGAGAAGGGATTTCTGTACTGGACAGCAAAGGCAACATTGCGTTCTGGCAAGCAGGGCCTGACGCCAAACCAAAACCGAACGCCATATCCAAAACTCGCGAACAGAAAAAAGGTACTACTGCGACGAAGCAAACCAAAAGATAACTGCTCCACATTGATACGGCACGCAGACGGTATAGCTTACTGACTTTGTGCAGTTAGCGCTCTAGCAAATGTCTCTACATTTTGCTGTATTTCATCTCTTATAATACGCGCCTGCACTCTGCGCTCCTCGGGGCTACCAGCTTGAATAGATCGAAAATCTCGAATGGACCAGGAAAGGCGTGCCGCTTCCTTTTGGTAAAGCTGATCGATATTCACGCGGAAAACGGGACAAATAACCTTTGCGCTCGCATGGCACATAGTTATGACATAGTCAAAACGCTCTTTGTTATTAAAGCGCTCAAAAACGGTTACTGGAAAGTCTGGTTTTAGCTCAACCGGCACATCCGACATCAACGAAGTGATAAACGGGGGAATCCTACCAACGCGATCTTCGAATTGCGCACTGTATGCTTCTACACCGGGAACAGTGCCCAGATAAGCCTCAGCAATCCTCGCACGAACGCCGGGTCCGGCACAGACAAACAGGACTTTTACCATCTCCATCAGACACCTCAAAAGATACACTTGACAGTATCGGCAATGGGACGATTTTTTTAAGCTACTCGTCGTTCCGGCCGGCTCGTGAGCAGATTTGCCACAATGAAGAACGCCGGCACCAGCATACTCCACAGCAAGACAGCATCGTAACTTCCCAGCACATCGCGTGCAATGCCAATCGGCATCGGGCCTAACGCAGAACCGGCAATCGCAATGGTTTGTGCCGTTCCCATGATACTACCCAAGTGGAGTCGGCCAAAATAATTGGCCCATAAAACACTCATGATTACGCGATAAAAGCCGCTTGTAGCACCCAACACAATCCCAAATGCCAGCACCAACGTTTTGCTGCCAAGATGCAATGCGAGAAAAAGCGAACCGGCCATCGCCACCAGTGCTGTGATAAGAAGTAATCTGACGGGTACGCGATCCGCTAATACACCGCCGCCAAAATTGACGCAGGCCATCGTAATAGAAAGCGGCACAAATACCGCTGCAGCCGTATTCGCATCGAGCCCCTGGTCACCAAAAACACTCACCAGGTGAAAGACCAAACCTGTGCTTAACATGGAAATGGTGCCGGCACTTCCCGCGACTACCCAAAAGGCAGGCGTCTTGAACGCTTCGGCAGGTGTCCAGTTATCTTCCAGTACCAGCGACGCTCCCTCTCCATCTTCCACAGGTAACTCTTTACGACCATCTGGAAGCAGCCCAACTTGCTCAGGTTTATCTCTAAAGAATATGTATCCAAGAGGAGCCATCCCGACGATGAGTACCATGCCGAGCAATGCGTAGGTGCTCCGCCAACCTATATCCTGGATGATGTAGTTCACAGCTACAGGAAATAACCCAAGGCCCAGCAACGAAACGCAAATCCCGGAAATGCCCATGAGCATCCCCCGCCGGTTAATCCACCACTGGTTGATCACATTCATACTCACAAGCCCAAGACTCCCCTGCCCCAATAATCTAATCGCCAGAAAGCCGGCACCCAGCATGATGGCATTCTGTACCCAGCCGAGGTAAAGGCATGCCGTACCAAAGGCAACACAAACCACAAGCACAACGCGACGCGCACCATGCCGGTCGATCAGACGGCCCACAAAGGGTAGCGCAAAGCTACCACCTAACGTTGCGCCAGTGTACATGGTGCTAATGACACTCCGGCTAATGGCCAACTCCTCTATAAAATACTCGATAAAGATGGACACGATATAGGTTTGCCCGGGCGAGGTCATAATCATCCCAAGCGTGGCCACAAAGGCGATGACCCAGCCGTAGTAAACAGGCGATTTATGGATAAGCCAATTTACCATGTCGTGCTTTGCATAGCTTTAGAAAACAAAAAAAGCGCTGGAAGCGATTCCAGCGCTGTCATTCGATTTCGGGTTTTCCTTTGCCCATCACCCATTCTGTCTCGCCACTTTTGTAATGCTCCTTTTTCCAAATGGGCACCTGGATTTTCAATCGATCAATGAGAAACCGACACGCCTCAAACGCATCGCCACGATGCGGGGTCGCAACGCCAATGACCACACTCGCCTCAGCAACAGGCACAACGCCAAGCCGGTGCAACAAACAGGCTTTGACAACCGGCCATTTTGCAACAGCCTGATCAAGCAGCGCTTGCATTTCTTGTAGCGCCATAGCTTCGTAACACTCATAACTCAACTCCACCGTCTCCTTCTCGTCAGCCCCCGTCCACTGTCGCGTAGTGCCTGCAAAGATATCCACTCCACCTGCGCGTGGATGATACAGAAATGACGACACCTCGTTGAGATCCAGTTTTTCCTGCGTGAGTGCTACCCAGGTCGGGCTTTGTGCGTCGAACGTGTTGGAGTCAGTTGCCACCTCGTCACTACCCTCCGCTTACAGGTGTAATCAGGGCTACTTCGTCGCCAGCATTTAGGACTACATCTTCTTTTACGTAGCTAGCGTTTACAGCCAGGCGAATCACGTTTCGATAGCTGCAAATATCTTGATTCATGGCGCACAACTGATCAAGCAACACACCGCCTGTTGCGCCAGGCTCGAGCGACACTTCCAAAGAAGATCGCCCGAGCTTTTCGCGCAGCATGCTAAAAAGCAAAACTTGAACTGTAATATGTTCAGTCAATGCAGGCATGAATCAGCCATTCGCTGCAGCTTTGACTGCGTCGAGATCTGGCATCTCACCGGGGTTGTCAAGCACCTCGGCATACACAACATTGCCATCTTTACCAACAACAAACGCAGCACGTTTTGAAATACGGTCAAACTTCATCGGCGTAAAGTCATTGTTGAATTTCGCACCGTATGCAGCAGAAACGTTTGCGTCGTGGTCACTGAGCAAAGGAAACGCAAAGCCGTTCGCTTTTTTGAATTCTTCCAGCGCAAAAGGTGAGTCGGTTGAAATACCCACAACCTGCGTATCAGCGCCATACTCCGCCAGGTCGTTGCTCACGGTGTTTAATTCGGTCGTGCAGACGCTGGTAAACGCGCCAGGAAAAAACAACAGCACGACGTTCTTGTCGCCCTGGTAATCAGAAAGTTTAAAAAGCTCTTTTGCTTCAGAATACAGCTCGACTCCAGGAGCTGCCTGTCCTACTTGAACTGACATGGATTTTCTACTTTAGTGTTTACGGGGAAAGAAAGGGTTACAGTCCAATCAGCACACATGATTGGAGAACTGAACCCGTATGCTCATCTAAATCGAATGGCGCGTATAGGTTCAATCCTGGATGCTGCACGCGCCGGAATATAGGCGGCAACCAGGCACAGTGCAAGCGCAATAGCGCCTACAATTACAAAGTCCAGAGCGTGTAGTTCGATTGGCGCTACTTTCATGTAATATGCTTCCTCAGGCAGAGGTATGATGGCATATTTTTTTTGCAAAACAGCCAATACGAGCGCCAGTGCCTGGCCGGCCACCATACCCACACCACCAATCAATAATCCAAGGAAGAGAAACAGCCGGCGCAGCATTTTGGGCGACGCCCCCATACTCGACAACACACCAACCTCGTGCGTTTTCTCTAACAAGATCATAAGCAACGTCCCTATAATATTAAACGCCCCAACCAGCGTAATCGAACCAATAATCAGCGGGATAATGCTCTCCTGCAAATTGACCCAGGCAAAGTACTGGCGAAAGACCTGAAACACCGTGCGCGCATAAATGGGATAGCCCATTTGATCTTCGATAGCGCGAGCCGTTGGTGCTGCGTCATCCGCATCAGTTAGCAATACATCCAGGCGGGATGCCTGCGCATCGCTGTAGCCGAACAGGGCACGAGCGACATCAATGTCGGTGTAAACAAAGAGCTCGTCGAAGTTTGCAAACGACGTCTCGTAAATGCCGGCGATATAAAATTCTTTGACATTGGGACGCACCCCAAAGAACGATGTGGCACCCGGGCGCTGCCGCATAGAATAGGCAGCTACCTCATCACCAACGTCCAGGCTCAGCAACCGGGCTAACTGGCTGCCAATGACAATGCCCGGATTGCTGTTCTCATTGGATGCAAATGCAAACGAGCCGTCAATAAGTTTATCAAGCAACGCCGGTGGCGGGCGATTCACACCCCGAAACGATACGCCATCAATTTCTTCAGCTTTGCTTCGTAATAATGCAAACTCTTCGACAACCGCATTTACATCAGTGACGTTCGGAAAACTATCCAGATCTGCAATAAAACCACTGACTGGCTCGAGGGGAGCATCTTCAAAACTTTCGAGTTGGATGTGGGCACCAAAGCTGATGATCTTCCCTTTGATTTCGTTGCTAAACCCGCGCACAATGGCGAGCGCCAGCAGCAAAGCGGTAACACCGATCGCTACGCCACCAATGGCCATAAATGTGATGAATCGGACAAACCGCTTACCTTCTTTCCTCCCCTGCGCGCGCCACAAGTAGCGCAAGGCAACAAAGCGTTCAAAATAGGAGATCATACAGTCGCGTCATTTGGGTATGGTCTCAACCACCTTGGGATAGATTAGATCCGAATGATAGCCGCGTTATCCTGTTAAAAAAACAGTAAATTCGGCCATAGTGAGACGAACAATCCGCATTGCAATAACAGACATTAAATATGAACAATACGTCCCTCGTGATTCCCAAGCCGGTCAACGAACCGGTCCTGAGTTACGCCCCCGGCACGCCCGAGCGTGCACGCCTGCAAGCCAAGCTTGCGGAAATGAAGCAGCAAGCACCTATTGATATCCCGGCCTTCATTGGCGGCCAGGAAGTGTTCACCGGCAACACTGAGACGGTTTCGCCACCGCATGAGCACCAGCACGTGCTGGGTACCGTGCACAATTGTGCTGCACCAGAGGTAGAAAAAGCCATCGCCGCATGCCGGGAGGCGCGTCAGGAATGGATGAACATGCCATGGACGGATCGGGCTGCTATTTTTCTTCGCGCAGCAACATTACTGGCCGGCCCCTGGCGCGAGACCATCAATGCCGCCACCATGCTCGGCCAAAGCAAGAACCCGCACCAGGCTGAAATCGACTCCGCCTGTGAACTCATCGACTTCCTGCGGTTCAATGCCTATTACATGGCCCAGATCTACGCCGATCAGCCCTACTCCCCCACAGGCATCTGGAACCAGTTGCAGTACCGTCCACTCGAAGGATTTGTGCTGGCGGTTACACCGTTTAACTTTACAGCAATCCAGGGTAACCTGTGCGCCGCGCCGGCCATGATGGGTAATACGGTGATCTGGAAGCCTTCGACGACCGCTATCTACTCAGCGTATTATGTTTACAAACTCTTTGAAGAAGCAGGGCTGCCAGCCGGCGTTATCAACATGCTCCCAGGGTTTGGTCCAGATATCGGCGATCCGGCTATGGCCTCCCCAGAGTTTGCCGGCCTGCACTTTACAGGATCAACCCGCACATTCAACACGATGTGGCAAACCATTGGGAGCAACATCAACACCTACCGCGCTACCCGTGCATTGTGGGCGAGACAGGCGGTAAAGACTTCATTTTGGCACACCCAAGCGCCAACGCTGATGAAGTGGCGACGGCTATTGTACGCGGCGGTTATGAATACCAGGGCCAAAAATGCTCCGCCGCATCGCGCGTGTATGTGCCAAAGTCGCTGTGGCCGCGCATTCAAGCCTATGCACTTGAGCAAATGGCTGAAATCAAGGTCGGCACAGTTGAAGACTTCTCGAACTACGTAAATGCCGTAATTGACCGGAAGTCGTTTGATAAACTTGCCGGCTATATCGACCGTGCCAAAGCTGATAGCGGCATCACGGTTGAATTTGGTGGCTCATACGACGACAGTATCGGATACTTCATCAACCCAACACTCCTGCGAACAGACGACCCGATGTACACCACCATGTGTGAAGAGCTATTTGGCCCGGTGGTGACGCTGTATGTGTATGATGACGCCAAATTTGAAGAGACTGTAGGCCTGGTCAACAATACGTCGCCCTATGCACTTACCGGGTCCATTTTCGCGCGGGACAGAAAGGTTATCCGCAGCACCATGGATAGCCTGGTAGATGCCGCCGGCAACTTCTACATCAACGACAAACCCACCGGTGCCGTGGTAGGCCAGCAGCCCTTCGGTGGTGCTCGCGGTTCGGGCACAAATGACAAAGCGGGCTCTTACCTGAACCTCATCCGGTGGGTCTCACCCCGCACGGTAAAGGAAAACTTCAGCCCTCCGCGCCATTTCGGATACGACTATTTGTTGCCGGAGTAATCCAGGGCGTACCTTTCGCTATGGGATGCTTGAGCGAAAAGATATGAGCCGGTGTGCTAGAAGCGTACACCGGCTCTTTTTATCCTGTTGTATACTTGTGCCAGCCATCGCCCCACCGCCTGTTGCTCCTACCAAAACCCTTTCTCTTTTCGGGAATATGGCACACCAGTTACATACGCAAAATGAATTAAAGGCGCTTGTTTCACTACTTGATGATCCTGACCACACGGTACAAACCATGGTTCAGGGCCGACTGCGTGAACTAGGCCGGCGCGCCCTTCCTTTTTTACAGGAAGCTCAAAACGCAGCCGATAGCGAGATGCGGTTGCGCCTCGGCCAGGTGATGCAAGACCTTCATTTCTCGGAGATCGAGCAACACTGGAAGAGCATCATGCGGATGCCAAATGCCGAACTGGAGCATGGCGCATTCCTGCTGGCACTCCATCGCTTCCCCAAACTTAGCATCCGGGCTTACCAGGCCAAGCTGGATGCCATGGCAGAGCGCATCAGACCTAAAGTAGAAGCAGCAACAGGTGTTGGCAAAGCATTTGTATTGAGCACGTACGTGTGCAACGACCTGGGATTCCGAGGCAATAACGAGTACTATTCTGACCCGAATAACAGCTACGTTAACTGTGTTATCGATTCGCGGCGAGGTATCCCGGTCACGCTGTGCGCTGTATTTATTCTACTTGGACAACGACTGGGACTGCCTATTTTTGGGGTAAACATGCCGGCTCATTTTTTGGCTAAATACAAAGACAGCCGGCACGAAGTGTTCTTCGACATTTTCAATGGCGGGAACCCTATCATGAAAGAGCAATGTATACAATTCTTGTTGAAGGCTGGCATTAAGCCACAGGCCAAGTATTTCCAGTCTGCCAACGGACAAACCATATTGCTCAGAATGATCTGCAACTTGCTAGCCGTTTCACAAAACGAAAAGCAATCCCGCTTTATTCAGGAACTGGGCATATTGATGGAGCCCTGGCGGACAAACACCAATATTACCTGAATGCTCCTTGAATGAATTCTCGCTAGATAAATTCTCTTCACACCCGAGCACCGATACACAAACCACCTTCACCCACCAACGGCACCTCGACCCGCCGTCGTTCCATCGTACGTTTGTCAGTTGGCTCGCTCGTCCTCTGGCATTTTGTCTGATGCCCGTCATGATCACTACCCTGTTCATGGCCCTGCAAGAGCAACTCATCACCGATTTTTTAAAAACCGGCACCGCTATTGCTGTATGCTGTGCAGCGGGCTGGACCTTGCTTCAAATGGCAAGAACGCCGGCGACCGTTTCTTTTCGTAATGAACGTGTGCTGATTAAGTCCTTTTTGGAATCTTCTTTACCCAAAAGGCAAAACAAATGGCACTATGTCATAGACGTTCAGGTCTCAAAACCTATTAACGAACCGTTTGTCACAGCGATTACCTATGGCCATACTGCTTTTGAATTCAAGCAACAAGACTGGGAGCACTTCAAGGCCTTGACAAATCATTTGGAGCATTCCCGGCAACACTATGAGCAAGTAGTACAGACACGACTCGGCTAATCGAGCACGTCATTTACTGGTTGATAAATGCTGTGTAGTGCTTTTTGTGCTAGGGATAATGCGTCAAAAGATTACCGGCACATGGACCACACGTCCAAATTAAGACGGGTCTTTTTTAGTAGAATGGAAATTAAATATCCTTAAAGAAACGTCCTTGCTTTCCGGGATCTATCGCTTGCGCGAAGACTCATGCATGAGTTGGATTGCTGCAATCACGCTTCATCTTGTTTGCCGCTCAAATCTACCTTCTGTTGCGCCCTGGACCATAACGTGCGTCCCGATACAGCCTTTCAAATCATCAGCTTTCAGCCTGTGTTAGCCAACACAAATGCCATGCTGTTCATGATCAATCACAATTTATACAATTAGTTGGCCTCCAACGATGACTAGACAACAAATCATAGACGCTGCTGAACAGATCAACAATGCCATTGATTCTGCAGGCATTTCCAACCTGATGGGCTCAACCCGCGATCGCCTCACGTTGCAGGATTACCTGAAGGCGTTTAAAGAATATAACATCCTTGCTGAGCAGTTCAGCGAAGGCGCCCTCTTCCTTGAAAAAGAGTTAGGTTTTTCGCTATTACGCGACCCTGATCCATGGATTGAAATGTCTAAGCAAGGCGGGATTGAAGGCGACAATCCGCTCAGCAACGTAAAGGGCATTGTGGAAACACTTGCTTCGATTTCTAACCTGTTAAGCAAAAACCAGGTCAACAAAGATCAGTATGAAGACAAAGAAGTCCTGTCACTGATCTTGTTCGAAGAGGAAAACAAACCCCTTTCTTCACCGCGTCGTATCAGCGAATCGCTGGAGAGCATCGAACTGCTTTACGAGGCGTGCGCTCGTATGCAAGGCGTGCCGTTTGATGATGTTGAGGTGATCTCTTGCGATTCGGGCAGTGATAAACTGTTCGACTTTGTTGGCTCTACAGCCGTCGTCGGTGCCGTGAAAGAATTGATTCTTTCGATTTGGGAGCGTGTCATTTTTTATCGCAACCGGAAGCTACAGGAGCGCATCTCGCTACTCACACACTCGCTGCCCGTACTGGATAATGTGACGGAGCTTGAAATGAACGGCTCGCTCTCGGCAGATGATGGCGAACTCACGCGGAATGCCATTGTAAACGGTGTAACCAAGTTTCTTTCCAGTGGCTCCATGATCAAAGAGATCAGAGAGCGCACAACGTTTGACGAGCGGAGTCTCATGGCGCCGGAGCCGATGCAGCAAGTTTCTGCTGCACCAACAAACGGCCACGTGCAGCCTGCACCGCCGGCAGAAGCAGCTGCACCCGTAGCCGCACCAACGCCCGCCGTAGAAGTATTTTCACAGGCAGAGTATCATGAAGTAAACAACGGCAACGCAGCGCCGGCGCCTAACGGCGAAGAAGATCTGTCCTGGGACGGCATCCTGGAAGATGATCTCAAAACGCTGCGTGAGTTGATTGACAAAACCAAACGCACGGAAGACGAATAAGTCTGCCGGAAAGCGTTTGCCAGCAAAGCTTTCAACACAAAAAGGGACCACTGCATGTGCAGGTGGTCCCTTTTTGCAGATGGTCCCTTTTTTATGCCATAAAATATGAATCAGGCCGGCTGATTAGATAGCACCTTGACCACAGCCAACGCTTCGCGCAGCGATGCGCCTGTTTCTGTGCGATACTTCCGGATAGCCCGCATTGAGTCAATCTCGCCACCGGCACGCGCATATGTAACAACGTCTTCACTGGCCAGTGCAACAAGCTGTAAAATGCGGGTTCGTGTCAGGGGTGCTTCTTTTTCGTTATTCAGTAGTATATCGAAGAGTCCCATTGCCTTCCGCGATAGGTGAGTGATACAGCCGGCGATACGGAGCGACCCATCATAGAGTTGCGCACCAAACCTGTTGAATTATCATCCACCGCGATATAGCGAACTAACCAAACAGTAAGCTGCGCAGCGAAGCAACCAAATTTTCGCTCTGGCTCCGATGCTCGCATGGAACAGTCAACCGCAGGCCGTCTTCGTGTTCACCGGGGACCCCTGCGAGGAAATCAGCAGTTTTTGGTTTGAGGCATATTGCATCAGTAAGCCGGCCTTTGTCAAATTGCACTGATTCCAATCCCCTCGGCTCAATTCTGACAGTCCGATGCTGCTTGTTGTCGACGCCGGCAAGCAAACTGCGTAACTGAAACACCAACACATCATCTTCCAAATACATTTCCCCCCGGTGCTCCAACAAGCCAAAATTATTTGCTACCAAAGTAAACGGGGTCATTCCTTCTTTTAGTGTTTCGATAGGCCACAATAAACAGTAGGTCCCCCCTACCACCAAGCCAACCACTGCCCCCAGCAGCGGATTACCAAACGCTGTACCCATCACAACGCCAATGCTTGCACCTATCGACAAACCGAAAATAAACTGCTCTACCCGTGCCTTCATGATTCATTACCTGATATAGCGAGTCTTCCCACTAGGCTACGGAGAACAAAGCAAAAGGTTAGGTAAGCAGCGGTATTATTGCGTGCTGACGTCAATGAGATAGGGTTCAATTGCAGCCCCATCAGGCGCCCTGAACTGTGAAGTCAACGTCATCTGATGCCGCTTATTCGGTTGAAGCATGACTTCTACCTCGAGTCTTGTTCTATCATCCGACCAACCAATCACCTGCTGAATGCGCATCACGTTCGATTCGCCCAACGGACCAAAATCAAAGCCTCGAAATCGCTCACTCATAGGACGAGAAAACTGAATTGTCACGCGGGTTAATCCTGGTGCAATACCGGTACTACCTTCATCAAACGGAGACACACCCACCACAGTGGGTTTATTCGCCTCATAGATGATTTGCATCGCTTGTACCGAAGCATCAAAATAACCTGAAGCATCTACAATGCGAGTCACCGCATCAACATCCTGGTAGTCTACCTCGATCAACTCGGCTACTGCCTTTGATTTATCTTCTGCCTGCACGTAGTACCCTTCCGCAATGGCATAGCCGACGTAATACCCCAGGTCACGTATGTTGAAGTCGTTCGAGAAATTATTGTACAACCAGTCATTGTAGTTTGGACTGAACATCTCGGTAGCAAATCTGTCGCGCACCGCCGGCTCGTTTTCCGGGCCAAACGCAATAGCCGGCGTCGGCGATTCTTTTCTGGTTGCAAGTACAGCCACGTACTCTGCCACCCCCTCTTGCAACGCAACCTGCAAAAGCGTCTCACCAAACGCGCTTTGCTGCGTATGCACGTATTCATGTACGTTCAGAAATCCAACATGGGCAATGGGATTGCTATCAAAATAAGCACGCAGATTTTGGCCGAGACGGCCCGGTAGTTCATCGGTAACGACCGTACTGTCTGCCATTGCAAGTTCAGACCCAATAAAAATCACATCATCAACGGCCATCCCGTTGGTCATGAGTGCCCCTACAGTGAAGTAAATGTTTGCCGGCTTCAGATTTGGGTAGATGTTGCGCAGCTTCGCTATGCCCTCGTTGACCTTTTCTGCATACGCTTCAGCCCGCAGTGTATTGGAGCGCACGGAAGTCCAGAATGCGGGATAGCTATTAATGGCATCGATATAGGAAGCAGCCGTGTAACCCCGTCGTTGCATCAGCGCGCGAAGCCCTGGGGTACCGGGCGTTATGAACAGGCTATCGATCAGCGCATACTGCGCAGCGCTATCGCTAACTGCTGTAATTTGGTCGTATGCGTTCCAGAAATTTGTGATATCCTGCGTCACAGCAACCTGTTCAGCAGGTTCAGTGCAAGCAGAAGTAAAGAGCAACAAAAACGAGAAAAGAACAGGTAGATGCTTCATGGCAAAGGAGGTACAGCGCATACTGGAGGGTAATAACTAATTGTGGATAGTCTGCATACTCGTGCTTCATTTACAAGGTTACAATACAGTTTTTCGTTTGTGTTTTCGGATTTTCGAGATGTTGTTCTATCGCTGGAAGACAATCGACATACGCATATTATCACGCCACATCGAAATTCCGAGAATACAAAATCACGAAAAGAACACCGCATAATCCATAGATACAGGCAAAAGCTGCTATCGTGGCTTGGCCTCAAATCAAAAACGAAATATCCAAAGCTCTACTGAAGTGCGAGGCGACAAGCCCCTCATCAAACCGGTGGCGTGTGTTAATTTCAGCAATTCCTTTCTTAGCATAAAATAACCTGTTTTCTCCTGGATATAACACATGGGTCAGCAACAACTACTTCTACTGGTATTGGGCATCGTCATTGTTGGCCTGGCGGTGGTCAGTGGCATCGAAGCGTACAGCATCAACCAGAAAAAAGCGAACACGGATGCGTTGGTTCTAACCGGAATGCGGATTGCGACAGATCTTCAGGCCTGGTTACAAACACCTACCGCACTGGGCGGCGGCATGCCGGCTACAGGTACGGTCCCAGACGTAACCTCTGTCACCGTATCCGTGCGAGACCTGGGGTATCCAGTCAACAACGCCGGCCAATATGAAACCATCGATGGCAGCTTTTCAATTGTCAAAAGCGCGGACGCCCTCGTTGTCCTAGGATTAAGCGATTTGCTAGGCGCAGGTGGTGATAATAATACCGTTTCGATTGAGGTAAAGGGTGTGGCCGTGGAAGACATCACCACAACCATCAGTAATGTCCCGGCTTCAGGCTGAGCGAGCTAGATCTATCACGGAAAGCTCGTAGCAAGACTGCTTTGCTGTTGATAACTTCTATACGTTGCCATTTTCAGCCCGATAAAAGCCGCCTACACACAGCGCCGTACATTTATCGCTTTGGGAGAAGTCGCAAAAAGAAGTACAAAACGTCAAAAGCTGCCAAATGCGCGTTGCATTTGGCAGCTTTGATAAAGCCTTTGCATGTTGAGATACTACACAGTGTGGCATCAACAGCTGCTTACCGCAGCACCAGCATCTGGCGAGTATCTCGACCGCTCGGCAGCGTCAACTGGTAGAAATACGTACCACTGGGCAGGTCTTGTGCTTCAAAAACAACAGATTGCATACCCGCCGGCTGCGTTGCATCCACCAACACGCTGACTTCGCGTCCCTGCACATCGTATACGGCCAATCGTACAGGCCCAGGCGTTGCCAGGGTGTAGCTAATCGTTGTGGCCTGCGCAAACGGGTTCGGATAGTTTTCGTGCAGAGCCGCGCCTTCAGGAAGTCCGGGTGTTTCTTGTTCAACGTCTGTACCACCAGCAAGCGAAACAATCCACTCGTGGATCAACGCCACGGCGGTAGTGTCCAGCTTGTTTTTTGCCAGCGGCGGCATGGCAGCGCCGGTTTGTAGCTGGCTCATGCGTTGATAGAGAATGGACGTTTCAGGGTCACCAGGTACAACGACCTTTGCACCGGCAATGCCGAGCTCATCTACAACATCGCCGTTAATCACGCCGGCATCATCCAGTGCAATCTGTAAACGGAGATCCATCGAAGAACGCGTACCGCCTCCTGGCTGATGGCATCCCGAGCAATTCGAATCCAGATACGAGCGCGCCCTGTCTTCGAGGCTCGCGCTTTCATCCGCCAAGTTTTTCGACGTTAACACCTGCGCTAACCCATTAATGTTGATTGCCGGACTAAAGACACCAATATGATTCAAGCTCTCAAGCTGATTACCCACGCGCCCCGTAACCGGGTACAGCTGATCACTGTTGAGTTGCCGCGTTTTCGGGCCAAGCACATAGCCCGCGGCGGGTGTATGGCAGGCAAGGCAATCGCTTTGGCCTGGGAAGTCCCATTTTTGCTGGCGCGTAACGCCGCTGGGGTCAGCAATGGTATACGTCTCTGATACCGATTCGGTGCTGAGGGTGGCATCGGTGCCGGCCTCGTTCCATCGATAGGTAAAGCCGTAGTACACGCCGCCTTCCCCGTGCACGAGGAAGCGCGTCTCCAGCTTCCTGGTGTCAGATGGTGAGGCTTCATCCAGTGCGATTTCAAAGTGCTTGACAAATACGGTGCCTTCCGGATATTCCCAGTCTTCCGTCTCATTGTACACAATCTGCTCTGCCGGCGTATCATGTGTACCATCGTTGGGAATGGCAACCCAGCGGTATTTTGCGGCGTCATCAGACCAGAGAGGCGCAATGATATCGTAAGGGATTACGCCGGCGGCTGGCGTAAGCGATGCCAGGTCAGCAAAAGCACCCGTTTCCGAGAGCAATGCCGGCAACGCTCCGCCACTGCTGGTCGAAGGCTTAAATTTGTAAATCGGATTCCAGCCCTCCACGCCGATGTAGAGCTCGCCATTTGCATCTTCACCGAGGGTATATGGATTGAGCGGCACTGTGCCGACTTCTTCTTTCTCCGATGTGGGGCCACCATTCACATCCATGGCCCAGATTTTCTTGCCACAGTAATCCGTGAAGATGTACTTCCCAACAAGTTCAGGCATCGCGCTCCCGCGGTATACATAGCCACCAATTACTGCGCAGTTGCCATCCGCTTTAGGGTACTCATGCAGCGGATCAACCAGTGTACCAATCATATCATTTGGTCGCTCCATGTCTTCCGGCCGATCGATGGTGCCTTCGCGAAATGGCCAGCCATAATTGCCGCCTTTCTGTAGCACGTTCACTTCTTCTCGAATCTGCAGACTGTTCGAGCCGGCGTTGCCGATATAAATCTCACCCGTTTGCCGGTCGATGGTCATGCGGTGCGGATTGCGCGACCCAAGTGTGTAGTACTCTTCGAAAATCCCACCATTCTCATCCAGGAAGGGATTGTCGCTTGGGATGTAATAGCCGACACCCGAAATGCCTTTTTCGGTATCAGCCAGCGTTCTGCGAACGGGATGGCTGACTGCCCCTCCCTGCATATCGACGTCGATACGCATCACGCCGCCGGCCAGCATTTCATCGATGTTCTGCGACTGCTCTTTATAGCCCAGGTCACCGATTGCCACATAGAGAAATCCATCTTCGCCAAACAGCAATCCACCACCACGGTGTAGCGTGGGACCTAGTTCCTGCTCAAACATAATGAGCTCGCTGCCAGGATCACCTGTTGTTGTGCCCGTAAAGCGCGATAGCCGCAGCACAGTTTCACCATCTTGTACCGCGGTGTAGTAAATGTACAGGTAGTCCTTATTGGGCGAGCCTTCTACATTGTAATCCGGATGAAAAACCAGGCCGAGCATACCCGAATCCTGTCCACTGAATGTTTGCGCCTGAAGATCCATAAACAGATCGCGACCGAGCAAGCCATTGTCTGTTGAGGTAAACGTATAAATTCGTCCGTTTTGCTCAGCAACAAACACGCGACTTCCTAGTGGTTCGGGTGTGATGCTCAACGCCCGATCCGTGGGCCGAGGCTCAGAAGACACCTCGTAAGCTGTGCCTAGTTTTGTAGGAAATGCACTATTCAGGTAAGGCGACACAGCCGCAGGGTCATCGAGTGCGATGTCCCTATACACACCAAACGCAAGCAGAAGGAGTCCACCAAGCAAGACAGACCATGTAAACGCAGAAGCAGAATATATTCTAGACATAACCAGATTTGCAGGATACAAAACGTCGACAGGGGCTGCAGATGGGGTAGGCAGGAAGTCTTTTAATCCCAACGTGAGGGACCAACCTCCAGGTAGTGCAAATGCCTAACCAACGTTTCCTAAAATGAGAACAGTTCACCTTTGAGGTGAAGCAATAGCGGATGATGGGGAGCAAAAATGGAAATGGGGAGACTTGTATTAAACCGAACGATTCAAAGTTGGCAAAAGTTCAAAAGAAAATTGCCCCGCTGGCGAGAGGATACAGACACAACAATAACTGAACCAAATGACAGAAAGAACAGCTATTTAGGCGCAAATTGGATCAGCATTTTACTATTCTTGTTGCAGTGCAGAACATTACATATTTTTCGGCTGAATTGGCCTAAACTACAATGATTAAAATCGACCGCAAAGCCGGCACCTCTGTTACTGATCAAGTGGTCGAACAATTGCGCTACCTGATTGCAAGTAGCTACTACAAAGTCAACGAAACGCTCCCACCAACGCGTAAGCTGGCCGACCAGGTAGGTATATCATTTCACACGGTACGCAAAGCCTACAATTTGCTCGTTGATGAAGGCATTCTGGACGTGCAGCGAGGCAGTGGATACAAGGTCGCAGCACGCACGCCGCTGAGTAACGAAGAGCGCCTCGAGAAAGGCGCCGACATCGTACAAAAGCTTTTGTTACAACTTGTAGGGCTTGGCCTGGATGAAGGTGAGATCGAGTATCTTGTTCAAGAGCAAATCGCTATGCTCGATCTTGGATCCGAAAACCTGAAACTGGTGTATGTAGCCCCTTATGCAGAAATGGGCATGCAATGCGCTGAACACATCAATAATGCGCTGCAGGTAAACGTCGAAACAGCCACGCTCCCGCTCGGCGACTCCATTCAAGACGCCGATATGATTTTTTGCCCGGCGCCCATGGTAAAGCAACTAAACGAACAGTTTCCAAGAATTGACACGATGGGCGTTGTCTCTTATCTGTCGCCAGAGGCCCTGGATCGTATTGCGCGCTTACTCAGTCATGAGTCACTCGGACTTGTCACGTATCACGCCCACTCTATCCCCCATCTGATGTCGGCCATACAGCAGCAGACAGGGTTTGGCGGACAAATTTTCGGCGCATCACTAGAAGATGGCGTCACGCATATTCCGCAGTTCATTAAACAAGTCGATATGGTGGTGTACACGCCGCTGAGCCGGCGGCGCATGCTGCCTTATATCAAGCAGGGTAAGCCTGCGTACGTCATATCACATCGCGTAAGCAAAGAGTCGCTCGAAGCCATTCAGCGGATTATTCCTGCGTTGTAGACGTGTTAATCAGACGCTTACTCCGGCGCAATCTGCTCTGCCTGCCCATCGCCGCCGCCTTCGATATCGGGTGGTCGCACTTCAACAACCGGGACTTCTTCTTTTGTCTCTTTCTCTGCTGCGGCTTCTGCTTCAGCTTGCCCCGGATACTTCACGCGCCCGTGGTGGATACCAAGCAGCATCTCGAGAAACGTCTCCTTGATTTTGTAGAGGTCTTTGAACGTGAGATCCGTGTCGTCTAGCTGACCATCGTTCACGCGTGACCGAAAAATGCCTTCAACCATGGATTCGAGTCGTTTGTGTGTGGGCTCGCTGATACTCCGACTGGCTGCTTCGACTGAATCAGCCAGCATCAGGATACCCGCTTCGCGCGAGTTTGGCCTCGGACCAGGATAGCGGAATTCAGATTCCAGCACAGCCGGCTGATCTTCTGCATGCTCTGCCTGTGCTTTGCGGAAAAAGTACTCGATAAGCGAAGTACCGTGGTGCATGGGTATGAACTCCAGCACACGGTTGGGCAGATTGTAATTCTTCCCAATCTCCAATCCCTCTTTGACATGGCTTGCAATGATGAGCGCACTCATGCGAGGTTTCAACTGATCGTGTGGATTCCCGCCGGCACGCTGGTTCTCGACAAAGTACTCAGGCTTGATCATTTTGCCTACATCATGGTACAGCGCCCCAACCCTTGCCAGCAGCGCATTGGCACCGACCGCATCTGCAGCAGCTTCAGCCAGGTTAGCTACTTGCAGGGTATGGTTGAACGTACCAGGCGCACGCAAACTGAGCTCTTTGAGCAACGGACGGTTTGTATCGGATAACTCGAGAAGCGTTAGATCGGTTGTGATGTCAAACGCACGCTCGAACACCCAAAGCAGGGGTACAACAACAATGACTTGCGCGGCATTAATCATTGCCCGACCAAAGTCATTGGTCCACAATTCTGTCGGCACATCAAACAACAACCAGCTGGCACCTAACACAACGGCATATCCCAAGGCAACCGCAGCTGCTGAAAGGAAAATCTGCCCCCGATTTTTGATATCGCGCACACTGAACACACCGAGGGTGCCCGCAAAGATTGTCGCAAATGTGTACTCAAAGTCATAATTCAGGAAATGCCCCCCGATGAACGCAAGCGTCCACAAGCCAAAGAGGGCCACGCGCGAATCGAACATCACGGTCATCATAAGTGGAATGACAGCCACAGGGACTGCGTACATCCCAGCCCACGGATAACGAATGGCTATTGCAAAAGAGCCGATGATGCCAATAAACAGTAGCGCAATCAACAGGAAATGTTTGTTATTGTCGAAGATGCGCCTTCGCAATACAAAGAGATAGAGAAAGAAAATCAGTAACGTGGAGAGGGCAAGTGTAAACTGGCCGAGTGCTACTTTCCATTGAATCTGGTTACCGCTGCGTTCTTTTTGCTCACGCGCAAGCGAATCGAGCCGACGTTTTATTTCTTCGGTGACAATCTCGCCATTATTAACAATTACGCTACCGGCCGGCACCATGCCACGTGTCGGCGAAATACGCTCTTCTTTGCGTCGCCATTCGCGGTAGGTTTCTGCCCGCATAAATGAAAGCGAGTGTTGGAAAATGGCCCTAAAAAAGGCGGCGCCTAACTTTGCCCGCTGCGGATCGTCCGCAAACATACTGGTGTAGCGATCCTGCGCAAAAACAAAGGCTTCATCAAGCCCAAACAGGTTCGCCTTATTTTTGCGTACAACAATCGCCTCATCGTCGCGGCGGATCGAAATTTCTTCTGTGTAAATGCTGTCCAACTGAATGTCGAGGATACCAACATTCAACAGTTGCGTCCCAATACTCCAGGCCTCAGAGAGGAGCACTTCATCAAGACGAGGCTCATCAGCCAGCTGTGCCTGTCTTAACGAATCAGCAAATTCGCGCTCATGATATGATGCAATGAGGAAATTCCACTGTTGCTGGGTCAGCCGCAAGAGCGCCGTGCGCTTGAGGTCAACGATATTGAGCGAATCCTGCGTTGCCCAGGCCAGGCTATCTACAGCAAGGTTTTCCTGGTAGCGCTTGTAGACCTCAAAAATGCGGTTGAGCTGATTTGAAACCGTATCGCGCTTTGCCATCATTTTTGGCTTAGCGTCGACCACCTCCCTGAAATACGGCTGCGTGTTGTAGCGAATCACGCGTTTATCCGACTCAATGACCCCTTCATCTTTGTAGATCGCGAAGTCGTACGGGGCAGCCAGCGTTTCATGGCGCCAATAGTCGCCTATATTCGAGCTGTACTGGTATAGTTCACTGCGGGGAAAGGCTGCAAACGTTGCGACAACCAGTGTCAAAAAGATTGCCGCTTTGATAGCAAGATTCTTCGCCTGAAGCTTGGAGGTATTCTGCCGGCCTTTCTCAAGCTTCTCCCCTACGGGACGTATTTTTCGCCTAAAACGGCGGATACTCTTGAAGAAGTCCATATGCCAGCGTTACTCCTTTGTGCTGGACCGCGCCCTGCAAACGTTTGCAATGCGCGTCCTTTTAATGGATATACATAGCCAAAAGTGTCGACTGCAATCCATTAAATTGAAGCCAGTTTACAATTCAATGATGTATTCAGGGGCGGGTGAATGGGTGCGTCAAGATTTGCGTAACGAAAGCAAACCACCAATACCAACTGTAAGTGCAGCCCCCATTAACGTATAGAGTGGCCACGCGACGGATAACAAACCGTCTACAATTCCCTGGGGATTATCTCCGGAGTTTAAAATGAATACCCAGCCAGAGGTTTCACCATAGCGTAATCCTTTTATTATGAGGATCATTGCAATAACGGCTACTGTGAACGCTATGATCGCTTCACGCTGCCCTGCGCGCTTCACAAACAACCCAAGCAAGAAGAGCCCAAGCATCCCCCCATACGTAAATGTTGCAATTGCCAACCCAAGCTCTACAACCGGGTTCGTCTGGTCCTCAAAAAGTCCAGCAAATAGAATAAATACAATTCCCCAAATAAGCGTAAATACCCGCGCCACTTTCAAGGATGTTGCATTGTCCATTTCTCCGGATCGGAAATCCGCATACAAATCAATAACGGAGGACGACGATAGCGCATTTAACGAACTGGAAAGCGTACTCATCGCAGCTGCTATGATGCCGGCCAAAATAAACCCGGACAGTCCGCCAGGCAGCCCTTCGATGATAAACCGGGGAAAAATCTCATCTGCCCGCGACAATCCCAATGCTTGTGGCGTCGCACCACCAAAATGAATCCACAGCAGTAAACCTACCAAAAGGAAAATGATAAACTGAATCATGACAAGCACCCCACTGCCAATGAGTGCTCGTTTACTATCCTGCAAGTCGCGACAAGCCAGCAAGCGCTGCACGATCAGCTGATCAGAACCATGCGAGGCCATCGCAAACACGGCTCCACCAAAGAGCGCCGTCAAAAAGGCATACGGATGCGTGAGCAAATAGCTAAGAGGCCGCCCCATTTCAAAATCGATAACGGTTGTTTTACCTGCGGCCTTTGCCTGGGCCCACCAGTCAGCCGGCATATCTCCGAGGAGCACCAGAATGGCAAACACTGCACCACCCACGTAAACGGTCATCTGCACCACATCCATCCAGACCACCGCTTTGATCCCGCCGATCATCGTGTAAATGATGGTCAACACGCCAATTAATCCAATAATGGCCATATAGCTTAGCGAAAAGCCGGCTGCATCTGCAATGAGCTTGATTGGAATGGCTGTGGCAAACAAACGCACCCCGTCAGCCAAGAGGCGGGTCACAAGAAACGTGACTGAGGCCGTTTTCTGCGTAGCTTTGCCAAAACGATCACCAAGAAATGCATATGCGGTCTGAAACTCGCCTTCAAAATAGCGCGGCAACAGCAGATAGCTTACAATGACGCGGCCCAACAGGTAGCCAAATGTGATTTGGATAAACGTCAGTGCTCCACCGTACGACACCGCTGGAATGCCAATTACGGTCAGCGTGCTCGTTTCCGTCGCAACAATTGAAAAGCAAATCGCCCACCAGGGCAAGTCTTTATTGCCCAGAAAATAGTCTTTGCTATTCCCCTGCCGGCCACCTGACCAAATACCAAACCCGATTACACCTATAAAATATATTGCAATAACGGAATAATCGAGCGGTGTTAACATAGCGGCTGGGGACGGTGGATTTTGTGATTATTGCTCGAGCAAGGCAAGCAATCCGGGTTCATCGAGGATGGTAATGTCGAGTTCTTCCGCTTTGGTGAGTTTCGAGCCGGCTTTCTCGCCTGCTACCACATAATCGGTTTTCTTGCTTACGCTGGATGCAACCTTGCCGCCGGCGCGCTTGATCAAGTTTTTGGCATCTGAGCGCCCCAGGTTCGGCAGCGTGCCGGTAAGCACAAAGGTTTTCCCTGCGACAGCTGAGCCGGCATCACCCGCTACAACAGGCGCCTCTTCTTCTAGCCGGCTTAAGTTTACTCCCAGATCTGCCAGTTCTGCAACCAGCGCCTGGTTTTTTTCGATCTTGAACCAATCTGCAACGCTCTGCGCAATCACCGGCCCGATGCCTTCAATCGCTTCCAACTCCTCAACCGAAGCCTCGCCCATTGCTTGCAGATTTTCATAGTGAGCTACCAGCAGCTCAGCCGTCGTTTTGCCGACATGCCGCATGCCGAGCCCAAAGATAAGCCGGCTCAATGTCCGCTGTTTGGAATCAGCGATGCCTTGCAGCAGGTTCTCCGCTTTCTTGTCAGCAAACCCCTCAAGCGTAAGCAATGATGCTGTATCAAGGCGATAGATATCAGCCAGATTTTTAACAAGCCCTGCTTCGCTCAATAAAACTGCCAGCTTCGAACCCAGGCCTTCAATATCCATCGCCCCCCGGCTGGCATAGTGTTCAACCAGGCGGATAAACGTTGCCGGGCACACCGTATTCAGGCAATAGTAATCTGCTTCATCAGCAAGTCGGACCAGTTCTGATTCACATGCAGGGCACATTTTCGGCATGCGCCACTTTTGCAGCACTTTAACGCGCTCTTTCGGAATCGGCCGCACCACCTGCGGAATCACGTCGCCGGCGCGCTTAACTACAACGGCATCACCAATCCTGATATCGCGATTGATGATGTAGTCTTCGTTGTGCAGCGTAGCTTTTGACACCGTAACGCCCCCAATCCACACAGGCTCCAGTACGGCCTCCGGCTTGATGGTCCCGGTTCTTCCTACACTTACAGTAATATCATTCAGAATCGTCGTTGCCTCGCGTGCGGGGAATTTATATGCCACTGCCCAGCGTGGCGCATTCGAGACAAACCCCAACGTTTCCTGGTACGCAAAGTCGTCTATTTTAAGCACGACCCCATCGATCTCGTAATCCAGCGTTTCCCGCTTTTCAGTCCAGGCAATGCAGTAGGCAATGGCCTCCTCCAAATCATCAAACCGCCGCGAGTGCTGGTTGATGGGAAAACCGAAGGCCGCAAGCTCTTCTAACTGGGCTGACTGCGACGCCGGCTGGTTGCCTGCATATGGCCCAACAGAATAGGCAAAGAAGCGCAGCGGTCGCGTTGCTGTAATGGAGGGGTCAAGCTGGCGCAAACTGCCAGCCGCGCCGTTTCTCGGGTTGGCAAATGTCTTTTGGCCGGCAGCCTCCAGCTTTTCGTTCATGTTGTCGAACTCGCTACGCCGCATGTACACTTCGCCCCTCACCTCAATACCTTCCGGAATAGCTTCTACCTCCCTGCCAGGCACCGGTATTGCCAATGGGATGCTACTGATTGTTTTTACGTGCGGCGTAATGTTCTCTCCAACCTCACCATTGCCGCGCGTTGCCCCGATCGCCAGGTTGCCGTTTTGATAGGTAATGGCGAGCGCGAGTCCATCGATTTTGAGTTCTACAGCCAGCGCAGGTTGTACATCCTCGCCGTGTAATCCTTGCAAGCCTTTCACGCAGCGTTGGTACCAGGCGCGAATCTCCTCTTCATTAAATGCATTCCCAAGCGATAACATACGCTCCGGATGGCGCACCTTTTCAAACTTGTCCATCGGTGCCCCACCCACCCGTTGGGTCGGGGAATCGGGCAAAAGCAAATCGGGAAATTGGCGTTCAACCTCTTGAAGCGCGCGGAAAAGCACATCGTATTCACCATCCGTTACAACTGGTGCATCAGCTACGTAATAGAGATGAGCGTGATGATGCAGTACAGCGGCGAGACGATCGCGCAGAGCGGTCGCATCTTGTTTTGAAGGCGAATCAGATGCCAGGTTACGCACCTCGGCGAGCAGGTCGCGCGTTTGTTTAATGATCTCCATCTAGTCGGGGCTCACGGCGCTCGCTACCTGCTATCGAGAAAGGCCTGTACAGAATCGCGGCTGATGACAACACGGGCAAGCGAATCGGTTCGATAAATAGGATACGCATAGCCATCAATCAGAATCTGCATAGCGGCCAGATCATCTTCGATGATCGCGCGATTTTTCAGGTAAACCTCCATGGTATCACCTTGATCCAACCAGTATGGCCGGCGCAAATCTGTATCACGTTTGATGCGAAAAGGATCGAGTGGCCCCGTGGCAGCCACAACCTGAACGGCAATGGAATCACCCAATACAACAGGCGCACGCGCTGGGGTATTTTCGACAGGCTGCGCTGAAAGCGTGACCAACGTATCAGGCGTTGCATCGATGGGCGAGATGCTTTCTGCCGGAATGGTTGCGGCAGGCTCCGCCGGCTGCAAGTCGTTGAGCGAAGGCGAGTCGGTTTGGAACGAAAGCAACTGCATCACAACGACAACAAAGAGCACAATTCCGCCGGCCAGTAAACCCCACTGGATGAACGCATTTTGCTTGCCCGATGCAAAGAAGGAAGAAACGGCTTCTTTGGCACCATCGGTCAGACTTGCCAGTGGCGATTCTTCGGGCCCCTGTTTGGATTTAGGGACAAACGTGATGGCGCGACCATCAGCAGCATCGCTTGTTTGAGGCTGCTGTGTGTTTCGTTGTTGATTTTTTCGCTGCTGATTTTTTCGCTGGTAACTTTTTTTGGCCGGCTGCGTCCGCTGTACATTTTTTGAGGAAGAGGCAACTTTTTTCTCCTCCTGTTCGAACTCAAATTTATCTACAGCAAAAACGGGCTCAGCTTTTTCCTTAATCGATGCACGAAGTGCCTGAATTTCTTCAGGCGGCAAATCGAGATATTCGATGGCTAGCTGACGCTTGTACGCGCCTTGCAACGCTTCATCATACGCGCGCAAAACGTCTTCCGGCGGAATACCGACGGCATTGGCGTAACTACGAATAAAGGCCCTGACATACAATGAATTGAACAATGGGTGGTCTTTCAATCCATCTAATTCAAATTGCGCAATGACGTTGGGATAGACTTTTGTCGCATTACGCAGCGCTTCGAGAGATACATTTCGCTTCTCTCTTATGGAGGACAGATCATCGAGAAATTGTCCTAATGGGCCTGTGGCTGGTTGTTCAGACATAAGGAGGAATCAATCCACTGAATTAACCCGGGGGTAGAGCAGGCTATTCAGACGCTAACGGAGCATTCTGAAAACCATGATACATATACGATTGCTGCCTTACAACTTGTGTTAAGCATAATTAATCGATGTTTTGCCGCTAATACTAAGCAGCAAATTTCAGAAAGCAAAAAAGCTTCCAATTCCAGAGAATAGGAAGCTTAATTGTATTTAAAATGAGTCGGGACGGCGAGATTCGAACTCGCGACCCCTTGCACCCCATGCAAGTGCGCTACCGGGCTGCGCCACGTCCCGAACATCAGCAAACTGACTGAAGCCCCAATCCAACTGTTGATTGCGCCTCATAGCCGGTTCAGAATGTCGGATAGAAAGTTTCTGATTGCTAAAAGTTCCGTTCGCAGCGCCTCCTCACGGCCCCTGTTCTGGTCGGCCTGTACAAGCGCTTTGCGCGCGCCTTCGATCGTATACTTTTCTTCTTTAAGCAGGTGTTTGATCCGATTGATAAAATCGATATCCGTCCGCGTATAGATTCTCCTGCCGGCCCTGTTTTTTTGGGGGTTGAGCTCTGGAAATTCGGTTTCCCAATAGCGCAGCACATGCTGCTCAAGGCCCGTAATTTGGCTTACCTCACCGATGGAGTAATAAAGTTTGCGAATCCCTTCCGCTGGCATAATTAACAACCAGAATACCCATAAATATCGCTTTAAGGTATGTGATTTCAATCACTTATGCCAAATCTGCCAAAAATTGTGCGACTGCAGACGCAAAGACTTGTCCAGCTTCCACGCACAAGTCCGTCTAACATGTGCTGCAGAGCTTCTGCTACTTTAACGGCAATGGGTGGCGTGTTTGCGGCATACCACGACGTATTAACAGAGAAGCTCACGCTCTCCAAGGATTTTCAGGGAATACATAATGATCTAACAAACTGGTCATCTGAATATAACTTTGACAGTGATATTTTAGCAGTTTCCACAACATCAACCGAGCCCTGTCTTTGCAACAATCGCAAATTTCTAAAGAGGATGCGCTCATCCTCCTCACGGTACTCATATGGGGCATCAACTTCCCCATTCTGAAACAGGCGTTAGATGCAATGCATCCGTTTGTTTTGAATGTATTTCGCTTTATCGTATCGATGTTTGCGCTCTGGATCATGATGGCTATCCAGCGCAAAAGTTGGAAGCTGTTTTACTGGGCTGAAATCAAACCCTACCTCGGCCGTGTCCTCGTATTGGGGCTTCTGGGATACTTCTTTTACCAGGTCGCTTTTATTTTGGGTATTGCACGAACAACGGCCGGCAACTCAGCACTGATTATGGCGAGCACCCCTATTTGGACGGCTATCATCGGCATGCTGTTTGGCTTCGAAAAACTTGGCAAGGTTGCATGGATTGGGTTGATTATCTCCATGGCCGGCACATTCGTCGTTGCGCTTTTTAGTGGTAAAACCATCAGCTTATCAGGGACGTATTTTACTGGCAACCTGTTTACGCTGGGCGCCGCAATTATGTGGGGCTCATACACAGCATTCAGCCGGCCTGTTACGAGTAAAATTGATCCGATGGTCCTGATTATTGCCGGGTTGCTGTTTGCATTCCCATTGAACCTCGGTGTTGCCCTCCCATTTTTTGAACAAATTGACTGGTCGGTTGTAACCTTTTCCGTCTGGGCAGCGATCCTCTATTCGGGTGGCCTATCTACTGGAATTGCAGTTGCAATTTGGATCATTGTAGTCCAACGAGTTGGCGCAACCCATACCGCTGTCTTTGGCAATCTCGTCCCACTGGTTGCACTGATCGGCGGCTACCTGCTGCTTGATGAATCAATTACATTGTTACAGATTATTGGTGGAAGTCTAATTCTTGGTGGTCTGCTAATTATGCGCAGAGACCGGTCGGACGACAATAAAATTGGTATCGAACGTAGTGATCAAAACAGCGAAACGAAGCGAGCGACAGCAGCAGATTGATTTTTCTTTACCCCAAACCAGCAACGCGCGTTGCCTTGTACATGCCCACCGGGTTTAGCGTGAAATATTTTCATAAGATTCTGTGTTTGCTCGTTGCACTGGGTGTCGCTTTCTTGCCACAACAGTCTGCAACTGCTCAGATTGCCGGCTCCATCCCGGATCTTGCCATAGAAGTATCACCCCGATTTTTCTATGACTTCGACAACGAGGACTACTACGGCCACTTAACGTATTCTCGTATTGCGTCCTCTTTGCAAATCGACCCAGACTCTAAAGGTACGGGGTTGGCGCGGACCGCCATTCTATCAGCCGGCGTCCGATCTGCCGACCTGGAAGCGTTTGATTTCCGTTGGCGTGTCGGCGTCATCGACATGGATCTTGTGCGGACACCCTTGAGCATGGGCCTCACCTTAATTGATTACGATAAGTCGAGCTTCCTCGACCTGGATGTGCGGTGGGTTAATTTGCGGCTCGGCCCATCCATTTATATCGGCAATGAACGCTCGTTTTTTGCGTTGCGCGGCGTGGGCGTTGGTGGCCTCACGACCATTCGTATGGGCGACTTTGCCTATACCGGCCTTGGATCCAGCGATGACCTGAATACAAAAAAGCGTAGCTATGAAATTGGCTACCTGGGAGAAGTACGGATCTTGCTTGGTAATTTGGTGTCGCTTCAATCAACGTTTCAATACCGCAACCAGCTCGGTGGCCTGCGTCCCAACATCTATCAGTTGCGTGGCTACCTGGGCTTCAGGTTTACCGAAGGCTTTTCATTGATGGGTACCTTCCTCGCAGAAGAAGCGTCTGTGGGCAGTTCAACCGTGCGACGCAAAGGCGTTGGTCTCTACATTGGCCTTGTGTATTAAACCCTGTTCACACACCAGGGAATGGTTTGGCTAACCCTAGCGGCGCTGATGTGCCATGACAAGTGACGCCGCATGGTGTCCAGCACGAACCGCACCATCCATGTAGCCAGGGAATTGAGCGGCAGTCTCTGAGCCGCTCATCACCAACTTCCCATCAAAAAAAGCCTGTCGAAGCACGGGGTTACCATTGTTCTGATGCTGCATCAATTCATGTTGATCCGGCACATGGGTTGAGACATCGTTACCCCACAACACATCACCATATTCCAACACCAGCTTCGCTTCAGACCCGAAGTAACGTGCCAACTGCTCCAAAACCAATTCTCGACGCGCTTCAAAAGAGTACCCGTATACCTGAGGCGACAAAAATCCCTTTAAGGCATATGCTCGTTTGTCTGCGTCTTGTTCATCGCCACTCGTATGGTCATACATTTCGGGAATGATGCCTCCATGACTAAATGCCATGCCAGAATAACCACTGGAGCGCCAAAACGGTGAAGCATAGGCGACAAAGAATTTCACGGCATTGCCCATCCAGGTGTGGGTCGATGCAGCAACTTCACGCCATGCATTTGGCAATGCCGGCATTACAGAAATGGAATGACAAAACAGTCGAGGTGGCAGCGTTGAGACAACCACATCGGCCTCAAATTTTCGTTCATCGGTTGTGTGCAGCACGCAATTGGTGCCGGCGCAATCGATTGCCGCAATCTGCGTATTTAATTCGATGGCAGCACCGGGTAATTGGTTGGCGAGTGCAGTAATTAGCGCTGTACTTCCACCTGCAATTCGATAACTGTCTGGCTCATTGCGCGGCACTTCAAACTGCTGTACGGTCCCCTCAAAAGGAGAAGCCATCAGGCCGATACCATCGGTATATTGTGGAAAGTGCGCTATTCCTAGATTCCCCAGTAATTCGGCGAGGTGTGTATGCGCCTGCGTGAACCATGTTGCGCCGGCTTCTACCCGCGCTCCACCCGCCAGTGTTTTTGTCCAGATGCGCCCACCTGACCGCGCTCGCGCTTCATACAGCTTCACGTGTATGCCATGGGAATGCAACAAATACGCTGTAGTTAAACCCGAAAGTCCTGCGCCTAAAATAGCAACGTGCATCTACTCATCTGGCTTCATGATTCGAAAGCCGAGGTACATCCTTACCCGTTGATACGTTTCCTTATAAGCAGTTAATGTAGGAAAGCTAATTCTGCATTACAGTAAAACGCGAGCCGTCTACGGGGTGCTTCACCACTTCAATGCGTACCGGGAAAGCCTCCTTCAATCGATCAAGATGGGTAATAACAATGATTTTGTCGAAGTCTTCCTGAATCACTTGCAATGCTTCGATGAGATTCTGGATACCGTCTTCATCCTGCGTCCCAAAGCCTTCATCGATCCCCAGCGTTCTGATGCGCACACCGCTACGCTCAGCGAGCATTTGCGAGAGCGCGATACGCAGTGCAAAGTTAACCCGGAAGGCCTCCCCGCCAGAAAACGTCTCGTAGGGCCGGGGCACCCCCTGCTCATCCGTGATAATGATCTCTAGAGTTTCTTTTGTGCCACCCGTTTTCTTGTCCTTGAGCGTTTCGAGGGAGATTCGCATTTTGCCATCAGAAAGGCGACTCAGTAAGTCATTTGCACGCTCTTCCAACTCTGGCAAAGCTTGTTCAATAATGAGCGACGGAATGCCTTGCTTGCTGAACGCTTGTCGCAACTTGCTGTAGATGCCCTCTTCTCGCTTAAGCTCCTTGCTTTGTGCACGACCCGCTGCACGCGCATTTCGATCATCCTTCGCCTGCGTCAGTTTGGCCTGTAATTCACCCGCGTGTGTTTGCAGGAGCCTGAGAGCTTCTTCCATGGTTTGGCGCTCCTGCTTCATGCCGGCCAGTGTTTCTTCCAACGACACTTTTTTGGCCAATTGTGCCTGAAGCTCTTCATACTGCGCCTGACTGGCAGCAATTTGCTCAGCAAGTTCAGCGAGTTGGGTAATTGTTTTGCTACGCTGCCCTTCCCAATCGACCAGGTTTTGTCGGGCATGCAATAAATCTTTGAAGGCATTTGGTGCCTGCTCCAGTGTTTTGATTTGCCGGCGAACAGCCTCAAACCGTTGAGGATCAAAACCGGCTTCTTGCAAACGCACTTCTAACGCTGCACTTTCCTCGCGCAGCGTATTGATTTCTTGACCAGAAGCCAGTTTCTCACGCGCCTGTTCCACCTGCTTTTCCAGTCCAGCTATTTTTTCAATCAGGGCTTCTTTTCGACCTTCAGCGTGTAAAATAGCACGAAGTTGCTCTTCATATCGCTCCACCTGGTTTGCATTAAACAGGTCAGCTTCCATGTCTCCCATGCCAGCCTGGTGTGCCTTAAGTGCTTCCTTCAATCGCGCCAGCGCTGCCACGTCTTCGGTAGCAACCCGGCCCTCGCTTAACTGCTGGTCCAGATCGCCGGCTTTTTTCTCAAGCGCGATTCGCTCTTCGTTCTGTTGCTCGAATACGGTCAACTTCTCCCCAATTGCTGCAAATTTCTCACCACTTCCTTCAAGCCTGTCGAGCGAGGCACGAATTGTTTTAAACGTACCCCGCAAAGTATCCCGATCGGTTTTATACTGGCCAATACGCTGATCATTAGCCGCTACGCGTTCATCAAGCGTTGCAATTTGCCCCTTGATCTGTGCAACAACTTCTTCTCTATGCGATGGGGTAAGCGTAGTACCACACGTGGGGCATAACGAAGTGTCAAGATCAAGTAAATCGGTCAATTGTTTTTGGAGCCGCTCCTTTTCTGTAGCCAGCACGCCCTGCTCACCCTCAAGAGCCTTGATCGATTCACCAAGCAGCTGTCCATCTTTGGTGATTGCCTCAACGTCCTCTTGCAGCGCCTTCTGTTCGGCAACAGCGGCTTCTAATTCCTGTTTTTGTTTCTCTAGCTTTGCTAGCTCAGCATGACTTCCGTGCAGGGCAGCCAAACGCTCTTTTATACTTTGCAACTGCCCGGCTACAAGCTCACGCTTGCCGGCGATTACTTTTTCTAGCCCGTTAATCTCCTCCTTCAACGCATCCCGTTTTGCAACCACCGTTTTGTTTTCAACGACCTTTGCCTGTGCAGCGCGCGCCGTTGCAAGTGCTGCCTCGAATTTGCCCTTCTCCTCCAGGCGCAACCCAATTTCGGCTAACTGATCTTGCTCTTTTTTCAACTCCAGCTCAATGTGACGGATTTTCTGATCCATGTCGACTTGAAGTTGTTGCAGCGCTTGTTTTTTCTGGGTGATGAGATGCTCTATGCCCCGGTAGACTTCCCTGCTTGAATCGAGTTGTTCGCGCTCGGCGACCAGGGTATTAAAGGAAGCATATTGCGCCTCAATCGCTTCGGCTTCCCTGGTAAGTGCTGTTGCATTCTCGATGCGTTTTTCCAGTACAGCCTGTTCCTCGCCTAACGTTTTCTGTTGCGCCTGATTTCGCTCGATAGTTGCTAACACGTTGGTCGCCGCTGCAGCTTGCGCTTCGAGCGCCCCCAATTGCTCAACACAGGCGGCCTCCTTATTCACCAGCAAATCCAGGGCTTCCTGTTTTTCTTTCAGGGCTTCAGCAACCGAAGCCGCTTCAGTTTTCCATTCATTTTCAGGCTCGAGGGCCGCTGTAAGCCGCTCAACTTCGCGCTGGACAACCTCCAATTCACCTTTTAGCCCGCGTTGTTGATCGCGCGCCATCATGGCCAACCGGTCGTACTTACCCAGGTTTAGGATCCTGCCGAGGATCTCCTTGCGCTCGTTGGGCTTCTTCTTCGTAAACTCGTCGGAGCGCCCCTGCAGCAAGAAAGCAGAGTTTATGAAAGTGTTGTAATCGAGCCCCAGGATTTCGTCGAGTGCCTGCTCTGTTTCGCGAATACTCGAACGCGTGATTGGCCGCCCTTCTGCTGTCCCTGTATCCAACACCTGCAGCTCCATCACTGCCTTGCTGGTTTTCCCCGATGCGGATCGTTGATAACCGCGCATGACGCGGTAGCGCACACTTTCCACATCAAACACCAGTTCCACTTGCATACGGCGCGCACCAATCCGCAGCAACTCCTCATCAGGCTTATGGCCACCACTCGACTTACGCCCCTGCCCCCACAACACCCACGTAATGGCATCAAGCAATGCAGACTTACCCTGTCCGTTTTTCCCAGACAGACACGCCACGTGAAACTGAGAGAAGTCGAGCGTTTGCGGATCTTCGCCGTAGCTAAGAAAATTGGAAAGCTTTAGCTCAACAGGGACCATTGATGAGGCGAATTACGGAAGGGAAAGTAAGAATGCCGATTTTGGATGCCGAATTGAGTGGTTGTTTTGAACAACTGGCTGGACAAAACTAGCATGACAACATCAAACTAGCGTGTATGTTCGCGGAAAAACCTGGCTAATTCTCTTCTGGAGGTGCTTGTTCAGCTTCGCTTTCTGTATCTACGATTATTGAATCAGCAGCATCTTCTGCGGCCTCTTTCATTTTAGGGAGCCGGCCAGTAACAAACTCCCATGTAGCCGGCATGATAGGATAGACCGTTTTGTAAAACACCGAGGCTTCCCGGGTTTCTTTGTTTGGAATCCCAACATATCCGCCAAGAAAAAGCACCAAACTCACAACAAGGGCTGCTTTGAACACACCAATGCCGCCGCCTAGAATTTTGTCAAGTGCGCCCAGCTTGATGGTCTCCAAAAACTTCTCAAGCATCCGGGCCAACCCATATGCAACCCCCTGGATGATGAGGAAAATCAATGCAAACCCAATGATCGGCGCCAGCGATTCACCAACACCAAGTCCCTCAGCCAGCGTACGGCCAAGTCCATCGGAGGTACGGGCGGCAACAATAAAGGCGAGAAAGATGCCAACAAAACTCAGCACCTGACGAATCCCGCCGGTCATGATACCACGCACAAGGCCAATAAGAACTACAACTAGAATTATAAGATCAATCGTATGCATACAAACGCTAAGGCTCCATACGGGTCGTTTACAACAAGTATCAAGCACCTGTACTCAGATGCTTCGTATAGCGGCCTAAGTTAAAACTCCTTCCTGTCATCACCAAACCTGTTTGGAAACCAGACCGCAAATACAGCAGAATTGTGGATAATTTCTCATGAATGACTCGAATTCCCGCTTGTTTTTTATAACACCACACACCCGGCTGCGTGCTAGCCAACTTGATTCTGTCTCTATATCACAACTAAGCAAACCGTCATTCTGGACTTGATCCAGAATCCAGACATCTTTAAAAGGGCTAATTTACCCAATCGTTCTCTGGATACCGGATCAAGTCCGGCATGACGTGGAGTAAAAAAACGGGCACGGTGTCCCTTTTGAACCGGTGATGTTAATTGTGATATAGAGACAGAACTTAATTGGGTATCCACTGGCACCACACGGCCCAATGGTACAAGAGGCAACAGCGCGACAGCTTTCAAAGTCAAAGCTGCTGGTAGTACATTGTAAGCACCAAGCCGGCGATCGCCAGCACTGTGGATTCCCAGACAAGCTGGGAATGACGCCTGGAGAAGTGGTTATTTTTTGCTTGTTGTCGTGCCTTTATCTGTTCGTGCTTGTGGGCTTTTTTTTGCGCGGTGGAGATGTGTAAAATGCAGGCACAAAAAAACCTGACTCCCGCTGGAAGTCAGATTCTCATATCTTACAAACTTAGCGCTTGATGCGTTAGCCTAAAGCGTAGGTAAATAACGCAGCGTGAGCCTACTTATCAAATAGCGTTGTGACAAATGCACTCACGTTGGATGAAATTTTCCCTTCGAGCTTGTCATACTCTGCATAGAAAGACCGGTAGAACCGCTCAATCACTTTCTCCTTCTTGCTGTTCTCAACAGCATTCGCAACTGCTTTGCTGGTTACTCCATCAAGAAGTTCAGGGTATCGCACGTACTGCTCAATGGCGTACTCATTAACGTTTCCATTGATGATGCTGGAGACACCATTTAGCGAGGTATGCAGAGGAAACTCTAAATTCGAACTTGTCATATAGCACTTAATATCTGCCCCTAAATGAGCAAAAAGACTAAGGTCGGTGGTAAGAAAAGCTCACCCTAAGAAAACATTATAGAGGTAGCTTACTGTGAATTAACAACGATTTATGGTTAAATAGCCGGGAGGGTTTGTTCTCGTCCGGGTGGATCGCATTCGTCTCAGGCTTTTTGTGCATGCACGCGCCTGCACACAATACAGGCCGGCAGGATCGCTATGCATCACGGGTATACATTAGGATGAACCTGTAACCAAATTGTATTCGCCTCAGGAATGCGAATCTACAAGAACACTGCGCAAAACGCCTTAAAAAGGCTATTTTGAGCGGTCGCTTAAACCGCTACGCCATGAATCTGTCAAACTTTGTACACAATTCGTTGCAACATCGAATTGTTGCGGAAAGGCTTTTTCGCATTGATACAAAAGTGAGACTCATTTTTGCATTTGCCCCTCATTTCAGCACAATTTCATCTCTCTGATTAATATCAAAAAGCCGGCTTGTCGCGTTGTTGCTGCCCTCGTTGCAGTCCATTCTAGCTTCATTGCAAACAACAGCTAAAGTCCCCCAACAGGCAGGACGATATTATCAATACGTAAACTGTATAGAAATACGGATTTGTCGACTCGTCGGCGGAACCTGATCCAGGGAATGAGATACTACACGTAATATCCAAACTGGTTAGGTCGCGCAAAGACCTGACACAGGGATTACCGCCCCCGCCTTATCACGTTCGTTCACCGGTCAACTAATCTCATTTAGCACCGGCAAATCAAGTTTACTGTGTTCCTGCGGTTAGATCGCACTTTTTGGTCGCATTGTGTTTCTGCATATATACGCGCGCGCGATGAATTTAAGTATATCACAAAGGGACATGTTGAACGGTCTTTTAGCCGGTCAATAAATAGCTAGCTCGCGTCATTCAAAGGACCTATGGAAAACCAGCAATATCCTGTCAACAGGGGTTTTTATCAAGATTTACCCATGCCCTACGGCGGTCCACCAGATCCGCGTTTTTCTCCAGGGGCTTATCAGCGGCAGCCTAACGAAGCCAAATCTTCGCTGCACGAAGCACTGGAAATTTTGCGTTTGGGCAAATGGTACATTATAAGCGTTACCCTGCTCGTGCTGGCAGCGGTGACTGTTTATACGTTTATGGCAGAACCCGTCTACGAAGCTTCTGCTATTCTTATTATTGACAAAGATGCTTCGAAAATCAACGAATCGGGTAACCTGCCGTTTGCCAAACCAGGCATCGTCCAAAACTCTGACATCGACAACCAGCTGCACTACCTGCGCAACTCGCGCGAGATTGCACAGCATACAGCAAACCGGTTGATCGAAATGCGCACCCTGCCCGGCTCCTCGCAACCGTTGCACATTTTAACAATGGCAACGTCGAGCGACGACCTGGCTTCGTTACTGCAGGAAGAAGTTTTGAACTTCACTGCCGGCAGTGAGGGCGTTGACGCTATCGAAATTACCGCAACGAGCAATTCTGCTGCTGAAGCTGCAATTATTGCCAACTTTTATGCAGAAGAGTATATCACGGAAACGGCTGACATGAGCCGCGAGGACCTGACGCGCCAGCGCCTCTTCCTTGAAAAGCAGTATGCCGACAAAAAGGTCGAACTCGACACCATTGAGTCGAAGCTAGCTAACTTCATGAACAGCGGCAATGCCGTTGCACTCAACGACCAGACGCAATACAAAGTCGCGCAGATTGCCAACATGCAGACCATGCTGGAAGAAACACGCCTCGATCTGAGCATGCGTGAGTCCAGCTTGCTCGCATTGGAGCAAGAAATCCAGGAAATCCTGCCGAACTTGCCGGCAGTCATGTCTTCTACAACAGACAGGCAAATGGCAGAAGTTCAGGATCAGATCACCAAGCTCGAAACCCAGGTTGAGCAGATTTACAAGCGGAACCCTGAGCTTCGCAGCAACCCTGGCTCGAACCCACAACTCAAAGGCTATCACGATGAGATTGCGCAGCAGCGTTCCAAGCTGGATGCCCTCTCCCGTCAGCTTATGAAAGACTGGGAAAGCGTTGGATTCAACAGAGATCCAGACAAAGAAGGGATTAACATGAACTATCTGGCCGGCATCAAGCGTCAGATCGTTGAAGAACGTGTTGCTATTTCAGGTCTGCAGGCACGCGCACGCAGCACCGAGCGCCGGCTCCGCGAGTATGACAACGAAGTCCGCTCCATTCCCGACAAAATGATGAATCTGGCCAAACTGCAACGCGACAAAACGTCTACTGAAGAGCTCTTCCTGATCCTTGGCCAGCGCCTGTCTGAAATCACGATTGCAGAGAAATCAGTCAGCGGCTTTGCTAAAATCCTGAATCCGGCCATTAGCCCGGACGATCCCGTGAAGCCTCAGAAAGCCATCAATATGATTATGGGCTTGATGCTCGGCTTGATGATGGGGATTGGCGTTGCTGTAGCGCGTCGGAAATTCGACACGAAGGTTTATTCGCCTGACGATCTCAACGACCGCGATATTAATATGCTCGGCGTGGTGCCGGACATGCGTCAACTCATCAAGAAAGAGTTTGGCAAACGGTTGAAAATCGATTTTGAAGGCCGCGAAGTCAGTACAGCACTGTCCGCATTGATTGCGCCGATGTCGCCAATTGCAGAGGCCTATCGCCGGCTCTATATTAAACTGCAATTCAGCCGCGACGACATGGGCATTCAGAACCTGATGGTTACAAGCCCTAAAGCCGGCGCAGGCAAAAGCACGACGTCGCTGAACCTTGCTTTCACAACAGCGCAGGCCGGCAAACGGACGCTCGTTGTTGATGCGGACCTTCGCCGTCCATCCCTGCACGACAAACTTGGCTTGCCGGAAGGCCCAAGCTTGCTCGAGCTACTTTCTGAAGATGAAAGCCGCTGGGATTCAGAGCGCTTCTTCACAGGCATCGAAAATGTCTATGTGATCACAGGCATCCCGGTATCACAGCCGGCAGAACTGCTGGGCTCTCGCAAAATGATCGATTTGATCGAACGCTTCCGTACAGAATTTGACATTATTATTTTTGATACACCTCCTGTACTCGGTTGCGTTGATCCTGTACTCCTGTCTCGCCAGTGTGATGGCGTAATTGTTGTTGCCTCTTCTGACGGCACCGATATGGAGTCACTGAATCAGACCCTCGAAGAATTGAAAGGTGTGAACGCCAATATTCTTGGCACCGTACTGAACAGATTTGATCCTTCGAGCATGTACGGTTACAAAAATACATACGGATATACCTACGGCTCCAATAGTTATGTTGCCAGCTAGGCCATTTCTTGATGTTTGGACACGGCCTTGTCTGTATTAATCACAGACAAGGCCTGGCTACTCTTTGATTTAATTAGTTAAAAACATTTCCCCCAGATTATTATGTCCAGTAAAGCTCCAGGTACAGGAGCGGGTGCGCGTCTGGCATTCGTTCTTGGACTTTTTATTTTTATCGTGGGCGCTCCACAAGCATACGGCCAGGAATTTGGCAGAATCGACGACACGGAAACAAATATTGATGCCTTCTACTACCTTGTAGAACCGGGTGTCGCTACTATACAGCTTTCTGTATTTGGTAAAGTTAAAAACCCAGGTGTTTATGTCCTTGAAGACGGCACCAACCTGGCACTTACTCCTTGGCTTGAGCGGTGGCCCTACGTTGTCAAATCAACCAGACATCAAACAGACAACAACTGTCCGGATGTTCCGAAACTCCGGCAGCATGCGTTCACTGGCTTACGAGGCATCGTTCGATGAAGTGATGGATCGTGCCGCTGATTCCCCTACCCTTTCGGAAGGAGATATTGTGATCATCGACGTTGAACAGAAGCGCAAAATGAACTGGCGGGATATTTTCACAGTTATTGGCCCGCTCCTCTCTACCCTGCTTCTGATTGAACGACTAACCTCAAATTAATAACTATGCCACAGGTAGGAAAAACCGATAAGATCTTTGTCGCCGGCCACCGCGGCCTTGTAGGCTCTGCCATCGTACGGCGACTCGAAGCAGGCGGCTACACCAACATTGTTGTCCGCACCCGGCAGGAGCTCGACTTGCTCCGCCAGGATGCTGTAGAAGCATTTTTTGCCGAAGAAAAACCTGACGTTGTTATCCTGGCTGCCGCTAAAGTGGGCGGTATCCACGCAAACAACACGTACCCGGCCGACTTTATCAGTGATAACATTGCCATTCAGGCCAATGTCATCCGGGCAGCACACGAAGCAAAAACTAAACGCCTGCTTTTCCTGGGCAGCTCGTGCATTTATCCCAAATTGGCCGACCAGCCACTCCGCGAAGATTGCCTGCTGACGGGCCCACTCGAACCAACGAACGAGTGGTATGCCATTGCGAAGATTTCGGGCATCAAAATGTGCGAAGCGTATCGCAAACAATATGGCGATGATTTCTTCTGCGTGATGCCAACCAACTTGTACGGGCCACACGACAACTTTGACCTGGCTACGAGCCATGTACTGCCGGCTCTCATCCGCAAATTCCACGAAGCCAAAGGCACCGACGGTATGCCTGATCAACCGGTTACCCTCTGGGGCAGCGGTACACCGCTTCGTGAGTTTTTATATGTGGATGACATGGCTGATGCGTGCGTCTTCGCTATTGAACAACCCTCTGATGCAATCTTCGAAGCTGCACCAGATGGCATTTTGAACGTAGGGACAGGCAAAGACATCAGTATTAAGGGACTGGCGGAGACAATTCGCTCAATCCTGAACAGCGAAAGTGAGATTGTTTATGATTCTTCCAAACCTGATGGTACCCCACGCAAGTTGATGGACGTATCCAGGATGGAAAAACTTGGATGGACAGCAAAGACTTCTCTGGAGGACGGCATACGCATGTCCCATGAATGGTTCTGCGATAACTATTTGACCACGTCTTAACCAGGGACCTATTCAATAGTATCCGTTTGTGTTCAATTCGCTCGCAGCCCTCGGCACTCTATTTGCCGGCTGCGGGTTTATAAAGCTAAATCTATTAATTAGGGAAAGAAATAAGGAAATAGAATGGAAAATCGGCGCGCATTAATCACCGGCGTAACGGGACAGGATGGTGCTTACCTTGCAGAGCTGCTGCTCGAAAAAGGCTACGAAGTTCACGGCATCAAGCGTAGAGCAAGTTCTTTCAATACCCAACGCATCGACCATATCTACGAAGATCCGCACAATATTGGCGCACGCTTCAAGCTTCACTACGGCGACCTGACCGATTCAACCAACCTGATTCGTATCGTCCAGGAAGTACAGCCCGATGAAATTTACAACCTCGCTGCACAAAGCCACGTGCAAGTGAGTTTTGAAACGCCCGAGTACACGGCCAACACCGACGCACTGGGTACGCTTCGCCTGCTCGAGGCTATCCGTATCCTGGGATTACAGGAGAAAACGCGGTTCTACCAGGCATCTACCTCTGAGTTGTACGGTAAAGTACAGGAAATCCCGCAGAGCGAAACAACACCGTTCTACCCAAGAAGCCCGTATGCTGTAGCGAAGTTGTATGGCTACTGGATCACCGTAAACTACCGTGAAGCTTACAACATGTATGCGTGTAACGGTATCCTCTTCAACCACGAGAGCCCACGTCGCGGCGAGACGTTCGTAACCAGAAAAATCACACGTGCCGTTGCTCGTATCAGCGTTGGTCTACAAGAACGCCTGTACCTCGGCAACCTGGATGCAAAACGTGACTGGGGTCATGCCCGCGACTACGTGGAAGGCATGTGGCGCATGCTACAGCAGGACACACCGGAAGACTTTGTCCTCGCTACTGGCGAAACAACGACAGTTCGTGACTTCTGCATTGCTGCGTTCGATTCTGTTGGCATCAACGTGGTATGGGAAGGCAAAGACGAAGAAGAAAAAGGCTACAACAAAGAGACAGGCGAAGTAATTGTGGCTGTAGATCCACGCTACTATCGCCCAACGGAAGTAGACCTGCTGCTTGGCGACGCAGCCAAAGCCCGCGAGAAGCTGGGCTGGGAGCCAAAATGCACACTTGCTGAAATGGTCTCTGAAATGGTAGCTGCAGACCTCGAGTCAGCTAAAGAAGAATTAACGCTGAAAGAAAACCACCCGGCCTAATTGAAGGCACACCCTTCGATGAAAGACTCTAAACCTGTTTCCCGCAGGGGTTTTCTTCAGCGTATGGGAATCATTGGCGCCACCAGCCTCGGCGGTGGCGCCATTGTCTCGTCATGCAAGCAGCCCACCGGCAGCAGCACCATCGCACTTCCCAACAGAAGCTCAGCTTTTGTCATTGACGACTTCAACCGGCTGGATGCCTATGAAGCCGGCGATGCATGGGAATCCATGAATCCAGGCTACTGGCTTGTAAAAGACCACGTGCTCCGCCGGCGGCTCAAGAACGAAGGCGATCAGCGCCCCGGCGATTGGTTTCCCTGGCACTACGAGACACATAAATTCGACCAGATCCCCACAGATCGAGACCCAAGCTTGCCATTCGGTATGTTATGGCGGCGCGATTGGCAGCTCTCTGGCAATTTCTCAATTCAGATCGATTTTAAAATTCACGCCCTTCCGCCCTACTCCGCCGGCGAAGCCGGAAAGCCGGCAGCACTCCACAACACACCAGGCTATGGCGTACTCGGATTAGCGTTTGGATCCAGTTGCCTGCATGAAAGCTGGACAGGCAGTAATGCCGGCGAGCAAGCCTCGCTGCTTAAATCCCTCGTGCCCGGGCAATACAACACGGAAGCTGCCTGGATGGCACTGCTTTCCGATGAAGGCAATTTTGGTTTCTATAGCCATGTCACCGACGAACTGACGCCGGTTGACGACCAGGCTGCAGTGAATACCGGCACCATCAAACCTGGCACTTCCGGCTCCATAACGCTGTATGTAGCCGGCGACGATGAAGAGCATGCAGACATCTCCGCCCTCTTGCGGCTCGGCGATGAATGGCACACCGTCCAACTGCCACGCGTCAATCGGATGCTATATACCAACGGTTATTTCGGTCTGGTAGGACGCGGGCTGATGGACTTCGAGGTGAGTAACGTGTCCCTTGACCCAGGTGACAACCTGCAATTAGACACGCCGCTTAATGAATTGCAGGTCTGCTACCCGCTAGGCGACTAGCCTCTACGAAGAAAATGGCATCTGGCACTGCAACTTCATTTCTATTTTCAGAAATGCCGGCCAGGAAGCAATACTGCGCATATCAGACCAGGAAGATCCCGTCGAAGGTTGGTCACGCGCGCCCCTTGCTGCACGTGCGGGTATTATCTCGAATTCATTCAGACGCAACACAGCCGTCTTAAAAGCACAACTCCCATACAATCCCGCGTCACGAACGCTGTATTATACAGTATGGAAAGACGGCGTGAATGTAACCGCAGATCCACGCATCGGGACCAACAGCGTTGGGCCTGGCACCGGGTTTATCGGCAAAGTGCCCAATACAGGCGGGTACGTTGGACGCCTGCCGCAGCTTACCGCACCCTACAAGGTATGCGGCCTGAGTTGCCACGCCATCCACAAGAACCGTCCTGACTTACCCGATTGGCAGGAATACCAGGCATGGTACGTCCACGACCAACCGACGCCGCGTGCTTTTCAGCATTTGGAAGAATACAACTTCCAGGTTATGCTATGGGAAGACGATGTGTGGTATCTTGAACTGATGTTTCCACCACCGAGCACAGATGACGCGTACAAGGTAATCACCACAACGATTGCCGGCCCTACTACGCGCTGGCAGATGATGCGGCACTGGAACGTAATCAACCCGGGCGACCACGATTTCGGGATGGATGACGTGAAGGGGCCAGAGCAATTGATTGTCCGCCAAAAAGGTGCAACCGGACAAGACCCGGCGTACATGCGGCGTAACTTCAAAATTGTCCAACACCTTATTTCGGGAGACGAAGCGCCTGACCCGGCAATCAATCCCAAAAACTGGCGCAAATGGCGCATGCCGGCCAGCGACTTTAGCATGTACATTGTCGATGCCCGGCTCTGGCGAACGTCCCAGGACACCCGCATTTGGGATGACGAAGGCTGGCATGCGCTGGAAAACGCATACGATCGCACCAATCCCAACCCGCACCTTGCTTGGCGAAGAGCAATTCAGCTGGCTTTCACAGCAATTAAAGACAGACCCCTCTCCGCTTGATCTGCGTTACGGGCATCAACGGCCTGCATACCATCTGGTCGGGTGTCCAGGTAAACAAGGAGACCGGACAGAAATTTAACCAGCGTGACCGGGTCGTTGCAGACTATGCCGGCTGGGTGAAAGCGGCATCAGATCGCGTCCTTGGAATTGCTAAGCAGCCGAGAAGGTATCACGACAGTTTATGGTGACGTACACAATGGCTGCATCATGGTAAACAAAGACCACCGACTTGTTGAATGCAGTTTTGGCCCAATTGGCCGGAGTTCGGGACGGTCGCCCAAAGAAGATTTTGGCGAGCGCATGGAAGACTATGACGGCCGGCCTTTGAAAGTGTATGCGCTTGTATCATGCAGATTACGCATCGCCGGCGCTTGCAAAGCAAGAAGGACCTTTTTACTGGAATTTCCTGGAAATGGAGTTTGAACCGTCGTTAATTGAACCAACTACTGCGCTCACCTTACGCAATCTCATCGACCGACCTGACGTTCTACCGCGCGGGGGTGAAGCCTTGTTATTAGCCGCAAAAGACACAGGCCAACGCCCGATTTCGGTATTGCCAGAGACTACCTTGATCCCAAATGCAGATGTTCAGCTTAGCACGATGACGGGTCAGCCGATCCGGGCTACGCGAACAGATGCAGATGGAACGATGCAATTAACAAGATTAAGTAGTATAAATCCTGGATCCCAGCTTTTGGTCACTGCCTATTCAGACGAAAAAGCAGTGTCGCAAATTATCCAAACCTTACCCCTGGCGTAAATCAGGCAAGGTATCTTTGTTAGTTGAAGGACTCTGTGCATTGCAGACAGTACATTGCCGACAGTGCATTGCAGACAGCAGATGGCCGCATAATTTGATGCCGGCCAATTTGCTGTCGATAAGTAAATAATAGTTATTTTATCATCAAACATACGGATGGCAACGTATTGTTCTGTATAGCCATCTTTTGAGAATAGATCAGGTACGCGCTACCCAATGTCCAGCCACCTGGAGAACATAAAAAGCAAACGAAGTCCAGTTGAACTCGTAGCCCTTGGCATTGCGGCTATCTTGTTTTTCGCAATTCTTGTGTTTGGCGGCGAAAAAATCGTCATTCTGCTCAACGGCCTTTGTGTTGGGCTCATCTTCTTTGTTGTTGCGTACCGCTACCCTTCTTTCATGGTCGCCATGTGGGCCCTTTCCACCCAGGTTATGGTGGAAATGATCATATGGGACTATTCCAAATATATCGAGCCGTCGCTAAACATAGGCGGGGGCATAGACATGCTCTATGGCGACCCCATACTCTTTTGTATGATAGCCGCCATGATGACAAAGCTGTTCATCGGCGATCCTCGCGCAAAACAAACGTTATTTCAAAGAATTGTCCATCTGGAGCCTGTTTATGCTCTGGATGATTTTTGAGCTTGCCCGCTCAGCCTCCATGTTTGGACTGGTTAGCCCACTTGGGGAATTCCGCACCTACTTTCGGGAAATTCTGATCATCCCCTACATCGTCATCTTCGTGAACACGCGGGAAGAACAGTGGCGTATGTTCAAAGTGCTGCTGCTTGTTACGCTTATCATGATCCCGATTGGGTTTTTCAGAGGGTGGCTACGTACACAAATTCCGTTTTGCAGCTTACGCCAAATGGCTGTATCAGCACGGCTCGCTAGGCCTGTTATGGGGAGCCCTGGGTGTTTACCTGATGCAGCGATACGGGTATTGGCGACAGGGCAACTTCTGGTTTGCCATGCTTATAGGTGCCTCCATGGGCCTCACGGTAATTGCAAGCCACAGGTCCGTTTGGCTTGGCAGCCATGGTTTCGCTTCTTGTGCTCTTTTTAATGGGACACTTAAAACTGGGCAACCTGATCAAGTTAGGCATGGCGATGTTTTCCGCCGCACTCATCATCAACTTTGTCTACGATGAGATAGACCTCGCATCGTTTATTGAAGAGCGCCTTGTTGCCCTTACCGATCCGACAAAAGACGAGACAGCTAACTGGCGTTATCTTAATCTGGATGGATGCCATAAAACAGTCTAGTGCGCACTTGTTGGAAGGCAAGGGGCTTGGCAACTATTTCATGATGCGAGCACCCAATGGGCTTATTGTAACCAAGATGCTGCATAATCAGTATGTCCAGTTGTTGTATCAGGTTGGGCTAATTGGCCTGCTCCTATACCTTGGCTTTGTGATCCAGATGTTTGTGCGGCTAAAACGTACCTACAAAGAAACCAGCGACCCTTTCTACAAAATGACGTGCCTGCTGGCACTTGTTATCATTCTTGGCTCGGCTGCCTACTACATTGCATACGACTTCGAACCGTTTACCTGGATGTTTGTGGGCCTTGGGCTAGCTGTCAGCGTAAATCACAGTGAACAGAAGTTAGCCATGCATAACTACATGCGAGCCATGCATGCACATTACAACAATCCACATTCTTATTAAATAGATATTCAGATTGCCGGACGACCTGTATTGTGTTCTGAAAGATTATTATGAGAAAAGCATTTATTAATTCCCTTCCCAAATCGGGCACGCACCTAACTGCAAAGTGTCTCAAGCTTATGGGGTACTCAGAGCTCGACCACCTGGGTTCTGCCCAGGTGATCAGTCCGCGTATGCTGAGTAAATTCCGTCGCATGGCCTGGTATCCTTACAGCCAGGGCTATCTACTGGGGATCGATACGCCGGTGGAAGTTTCCAAGCGTATTATCCATGGCCGGCTCAAGAAAGGACGCCCCAATACGTTTTTTACTGCACATGTCGGCTATTCAACCGCACTGCTGGATGCCGTACTTGCCCATGGCATTCAACCCATTATTGTACACCGCGACCCGCGGGCTGTCCTGGTTTCGTTTATCCATTACGTCACCAAGCTCAAAGAGCACGTATTGCATAGCGAGTTCAAAGATCTTTCAGAAGATGCAAAATTCCAGTATGTGCTGAACGGACACCGCTTTGACAAAGCTTACCTGGAGCCGCTGCGTACGCGTTGTCTGGCTCTCGATGGCTGGCTTTCATCTGACAAGGTGCTGAAGATTCGATTTGAAGACCTTGTTGGCACCAAAGGTGGCGGCACCCTTGAGGCGCAGGAAGAAACCATTAATAACCTTTGCAACTGGCTTGAAATTCCTACAGCCAAATCAGCTGGTGTTGCTGATGAGTTGTTCGGGCCGGGCCGGCATACGTTCCGCAAAGGACAGGTCGACTCCTGGCGCGCAGAACTTTCTGAAGAAAACATCCGCCTTGTAGAAGAGAAACTAGGCGACGTACTAACCCGTTGGGGCTACGCACATGTATATAATGAATTAGAAGTGTGACCCTGCGACCCTCTTGTTATATTGATTAGATTTATACGTATTTATTAATTAGCCGAGCATCCTTTCACGTATTCAAAGCATTTCTGGCAGCTTCATTATGCTTGCTGCTGTCTATCTTGAGTGCCCGGCATCATTGCAGCCAATGGTGCGGCGTAGTGTAGGTTATTCGTGGAGTAGTATGCATTCCCATGGAAAGCAAATCGCGTAGTTGGACAGACCGCCTTAAAGGACAGGATAACCTGGCCCAGTTTATTCGTGGCTCCGGGGGTGGATTTGCGATCAAAATCCTTTCTACCCTGGTCATTTTTGCCTCTACCATGTCCCTGACCCGGCTCCTCGGTAAAGAAGAATGGGGTGCCTATTCGTTTGCTATTGCATGGTTGAGCACATTTCTGATTATTGCCAGGTACGGGTTTAACAAATCTGCCATTCGCTACATCGCAGCGTATCGTTCAAAAAAGGACTGGACCAGAATCAGGGGATTCATCAACTACGGGCAGCAAACGTCGTTCAAGATCGCTGCCAGCTTGTCTGTGGGGATTGGTCTTATCGTATTTTTGTGCCGGCCATTTATCCTTGACAAATACGAGGATGATGCATTTTTCAACTGCTTGCTCATAGCACTCATTTTCCTCCCCCTCGTTGCCCGCCTCGAAATACAGGAAGGGATTCTCGATGGCTTCAAGCGCGTGGTGCTTTCCCAGTTGTCGATGCGCACACTCAGGCCGGCCCTAATCGCCCTGCTGCTCATTTCGATCTACTTCCTGACTGATATTGGACAGTTTGTGCGCCCGGAAGGCGACACTGTATTACATGCAGAAGCAGCGATTCTCATCAACCTGTTTGCAACCATTTGCGCGGTCACGCTCTCGTTCTGGCTAGTTCGACGCACCCTGCCCGGCGAAGTAAAAACGGCCACCCCAAGCTTCGAAAAGAAAGACTGGTTCACCACGTCGCAGGACATGATGCTAACGTCGGGCTTCAACTATATCCTGATATCAGCAGACAGCCTGATGCTTGGCCTCCTGATCGACACGGACGCAGTAGGGATCTACCGGATTGCTTCGCAGGTTGCTGTTGCCATTGTCATCGCGTTGACAGCTATGAATGGTATCCTCCACCCGATCGTTGCCGACCTGTATGCCAACGACAAACGCCAGGAATTGCAACGTATCGTTTCGATCGGAGCCAACGCAGTATTTGCTGTTTCGATTATCGGTGGAGTGATTTTGTTTTTTGCGGCCGACTATCTCCCCCTCCTTTTTGGTGCAGAATACGTCGAACCGATTCCCCTGCTACGGATCCTGATATTCGGTCAAATATTTAATGCGTGTGCAGGGCCGGCAGTGCTCCTGCTCAACATGACAGGACACCAGCGCGATGCGGCTAAAATTATGGCGTTTGGTGCCATCCTGAACCTCGGCCTCAATGCCATTCTGATCACCCAAATGGGCATCAAAGGCGCGGCCATTGCAACCATCATAACAACCTTACTCTGGAACATCGCAGCTGCCTTTGTTGTGTGGCGCCGGCTTCAGATTGTCAGCTTTGCATTGTGGTGGCCGCGTAAACAAAAAGCATCGTAGCAAAAAGCATCGTAGAATAAGTCATCGAAATAAAACGTCATTCTAGTGGCAGACGCTGTAGCACCCATATTTCTGTTCTCGCTCCCCCGAAGCGGCTCTACGTTGCTGCAGCGTATCCTTGCAAAGCACGAGGACATCGATACGGCAGCAGAGCCCTGGTTGCTACTGCCTTTGTTCAGTACCCTCAGAAGCGAGGGTATTTATACAAACTATGACCAGAACGCAGTGGTCGAAGCGGTAAAAGATTTTTACACCGCAATCGACGGTGGCAAGCCGGCTTTTCTCGAGGAAGTGCGCCAGATGGCACTCAACCTGTACCAGCGCAGAACCCAGAAAGGTGCGAGGTACTTCCTCGACAAAACACCCCGCTATCACCTCGTTGTATCGGAAATTATGGAAACCTTCCCCGATGCAAAGTTCATTTTCCTGTGGCGCAATCCGCTTTCGATTATCGCATCAATGTTAGACACCTGGCATCGCGGTCACTGGTATCTCTACTTTTTCAAAGTTGATTTATTTGAGGGCTGGGCCAAGTTGGTAGAAGCTTATAGCGCCAATAAAGAGCGCGCCCTGGGCATCAAATACGAAGACCTCCTCAAAAACCCGGAAGGCACGGCGCAACGCATCTGTGACTACCTTGATGTCCCATTCGAGCCGGCGATGATTGAAGATTTCCAAAGCGTCGAATTGCAAGGCGACATGGGCGACCCAACGGGTACCAAGTCGTACAAGTCCATCAGCGACAAACCATTGAATAAATGGAAAGGCTCACTGCGTAATCCAATCCGCAAATCCTGGTGCAAAAAATATCTCGAATGGCTAGGACCCGAGCGGCTTGAAGCCATCGGCTATGACCAGGTGCAGTTGTTAAAAGAGCTGAAAGAGGCGCCGGCTTCCCTCGACAGAATCGGCGGCGACATGATGCGGATCTCCTATGGATTTATCTATCAACTCGCAGAACTCAGATTATTTCAGGACAAACTCAAGCAATTGCCCAACCTGAAAGATATTCAGCCTCATCTTTAATTTTCACTACTGTCTTCCCGCAAGGCGCGCACCAGCGACCAGGCCATCAATACACCAATAAACAGCAAAGGCAGCGAAGCGAGAACTGACGCCGTTTGTAGCGACTTTAAACCACCTAAAAAAAGCAGCGTAACAGGCAATACGCCCAATGTCATTGCCCAGAACATTCGATTCCATCGCTCGGGGTCTTCGTCGTCTTCCAGTCGACGCGTTGTGGCAGCAGCTAGCGTGTACGATACTGAATCATAAGATGTGGCAGCAAACGCCGTACACAGCAAGCAGAACAATGGCAGCAACCAAGTGCCTGTAGGCAGCGTCCCTATCACCTGCACTACAGCATAAGCAGCGCCGAATTGATTCAATAAATCAACGACCGGCAACTTCCCTTCCAGCTGCAGATACATTGCATAATTCCCAAGAATAACAAAACAGACAACGCACCCTAGTGTGCCATAGCCAAGCACACCCAGAATGAGTTCACGGATCGTCCGGCCTTTTGATATTTTAGCGACGAACATACCAACCGTGGGCCCCAAAGCAATCCACCACGCCCAATAAAAGACCGTCCAGTTTTCAACAAAAGCGCCCTCGGCAAACGGGTCAGACCACGTGTTTAACAAAAGAAAGTGGTGCATTACGCGACCGATCGCGCTCGTTCCCGCCTCAAGGATGAATCTGGTTGGACCGGCGACCAGGATGAAGAACAACAACATGAAAGTGACAATCACGTTAAAGTTGCTCAGGCGCTTTATGCCTTTTTCTATGCCGGCATATACACTCACCGAGAAAATGACAACGAGCACTAGCACGGCCACAATGGTCATCCAAAATGCTTCCGGGACACCAAAGAATTGACTCATCGAGCTTGTCATCAATGGTGTTGTAAACCCAAGTCCAGTACCCGATGCACCGAGCAAACCAACCATAAACAGCAAATCTATCGAACGGCCAGCAATACCGTCTGTGTATTTACCAAGTAGCGCTTCGCACGATACGGATAGCCTTAGCGCTGAGCGTTGTCTGACGTGATAGATATAAGCCAATGAAACAGCTGGCAACGCGTAAAACGCCCACCCGGTTACGCCCCAGTGAAACAACCCATAGCTACCAGCCCATGCCGTGGCTTCCGCTGAGCCTGCCTCTAGCCCAAACGGTGGATCCTGAAAGTAGTACGCCCACTCGATGGTGCCCCAGTGCATAATGGAAGTGCCAATACCCGCGCAAAACAGCATCGAAGTCCAGCTTCGTGTCGAAAAAGCGGGGTGCTCCGCCTCACTGCCAAGACGAATCTTTCCATATGGACCAAATGCAAGCCAACCCAGAAACAGCAAACAGGCGTTAGCTGCCAGGATATAGACAATACCAAATTTGACAGTAATGAAATCAAACAGGTGATTCACAATTTGGCTACCGGCTTCTGGCATTAGAATCAGAAACGCAGAAGCCCCTACAACAATTGCAGCGGTTGCGATGAAAACCAACCAGTCAATATTTTTGCCGCGTTCAGTCACAAAATTCAGTCACAAAATACAGTCGATGGACGAGTACAGAATAGGCCGTAGCGCAAGATAGAGAAAGGCGTAACAAAATCTACCCAACCACTTTCATTACCCGTATTTTAAATTAGGCCATAGTACCTTTTTTGCACGCGAACACAACACGCCAAGAACAGCTTTCATCAGCCTTGAGCGCTTATTTACTAAAGGTTTACCTGTATTTTCCGATTACCGAAATTAGAAGACTTTGCCTTTCAGCAATAACCCTAAACCTGTAACGAAACTGAGATGTAGTTGTAGAGCCGGATCACATCCTGCGATATAGTGCAATAATACTGCAGACCCACACAACTACACGTGTTAGCAATTAACTTCCTTATTGGTATTCTATTGCATTAACGCACTTTTTATAGATTACGGACAGCCCTCCATTGGTACCCTGTGTTCTTTGTAAGTACTGATGGGATAAATATTTTCGTTCAAAACGAGATTCCCGCCAAGCGTGCAAAATTCCATGAAAGATAAATCCGTAAGGATTGCTGCTATACTTGCCTCACACAATCGAAAAGAGCTTACCCTGCAGTGCCTGGAGGCCCTGTTTGCGCAGCAATCTGATGCGTTCGATATTCGGGCGTATCTACTCGACGACGGCAGTACAGACGGTACCGCAGAAGCTGTAAAGGCCCGGTTCGACAAAGCGGTTGTGATCGCCGGCGACGGTTCGTATTTCTGGAATGAAGGCATGCGCACCGCCTTTGCCACAGCATTGGATATTGGCGCAGACTACTACCTGTGGCTCAACGACGACACCACACTGGAAGCAGATGCTTTACAACGCCTTGTTGCAACACACCAGGGCCTCGAACAAAGCGGACACCCGCTCTCTATCGTTGTGGGTTCGGTTAAAGATCCGGAGTCAGGTGATCTGACCTATGGCGGGATGATTCGTGACAGCAAATGGCACCCGTTTCATTTCAAACTTGTCACCCCAGGTACAGCACCCAAGAAATGTGATGTAATGCACGGCAATTGCGTGCTTATTCCGCACAAAGTGGCCTCACTGGCCGGCAACATGGATGCCGGCTACTCGCATGCCATAGGCGATATCGACTATGCATTAAAAGCAGGCAGCAAAGGTGCATCGATCTGGATTGCCCCAGGATTTGTCGGCACCTGTTCGACAAATCCGATTGCAGGTAGCTGGCTAGACACCTCCCTCCCGCTCCGCGAGCGTTGGAAGCAAATGAGTGGCCCCAAAGGCTTGCCGCCTTCAGACTGGATGCTTTTCTCCAGAAAGCATGCCGGCTTAATGTGGCCCGTTTTTGGCTCACTACCTTATATACGCCTCGTTTTGTCGTCGATAAAAGCTAAATTCCGCCCCCAGGAGCTACATCCCGTCGCGTAATCCACAAGAAGAAGTCAGCATTTGCGTGCTGAGCGTTTTCAGCGAAAGAAAAGAAATTGGCGGAAATGGTTTACGTAGTTACACCTGTATATAACAGAAAGGAACTGACTGAGCGGTTTCTTAAATGCTTATTTAACCAGACCTATAAAGATCTTGAAGTGGTCATCGTAGACGATGGCTCAACGGATGGCACATCCGACATGATCGAAAACCTCTACCCCCGCGTCACCCTCATCCAGGGGACAGGCGATCTGTGGTGGTCAGGAGGTACCAACGAAGGCCTGCTGTACGTCATTGAAAAGGCCAACGATGAGGACTTTGTACTCATCATCAATGACGACCTCGAATTTGATAGCGACTACATTGAGAAAATTGTCAGCTTCGCACGTGAGCATCCCAAAACCCTGGTGGGATCTACTGTAGTTGATATCCAGCATCCAAACATCATTTGGGATGGCGGGCGCATGACCAACTGGTTTACTGCAAAAGATCGCATCCTGAACGCGGGCCGTTCGCTCGATGAGTTCAAAAAGGGTGCATATTTTGAAGTATCCCAGCTCACAGGCCGCGGCATGTTAGCACCCGTAAGTGTATTCAAAGATGCCGGCATCTACGATGCGGTACGTTTCAAACATCGCGGTGACACAGAATTCCCGGTACGCGCAACCAAGTACGGGTACAAACAGGTGGTGTATTACGATGCAATCGTAAAGAGCCACGTAGACAATACGTATGAGTTTGATATCAAAGATGAGTATCACCTCAGTGATATCAAGCGATACTTTTTTGATTTCAGGTCTTCATTCTGGGTCAAGTTCAGGTTTTATTTTGCCCTGAAGACGGCAAAATCGCCGTTTCAGTTCATTAGCTTCTTCACCTGCGACATGATTCGGATTACGGTTCATTTTTTGAAACGCTTAAAATTGACCAGTTAAACGCCTGCGGCTTCACTGATCGTCGGACACGGCCAAGGTTTATTATTTCACGCCGTACCGACCAACCGCATACGTCATACTGCACCTTGTAGAATAGATAAATGAGTAGAAAACAAAAGAAAGGACGGTGCCTTTTTATTGTATGGAAAGGGTACCAGCGCAGGGCTGAAGTGCTAGCGCCCCTTTTTGACGCAGATATCAAATTCATCCCGCATCTCTTCCGCGGGAAATACCTGCGTCCGCTGGACTATCTGTACAAGCTCATCGTGACAGTTGTGTATATGATTCGCACGAAGCCGGCTTATGCTATTGTACAGGCTCCGCCGCACTATGCAGCCCTCCCTCCTCTTCTACTCGGCACACCCTACATCATCGATGGGCACAATGGCATTTTCCAGTCTTACTGGCACAAGCTTCCGCTTTTTTCAACCATTATGAAAAAGTCGAAAGCGATCATTGTACATAATTCTGAATTCCTCGCACTCTTTGGCAAAACGTTTCCCCAAAAACCTTTTATCGTGGTTGCGGACCCGCTGCAATACATCGAATCCAAAGATGTAACCCGGGCAAATAACCAGATCCTGTTCGTTTGCTCATTCGACCACGACGAGCCGATCGACGCGATCATCAACACCATTGAACGGACACCGGACTACAACTTTGTCATTACGGCGGACCCCAAAAAGCTGCCGGCACACCAGCGGCAACGCCTCGAAGCGTGCAACAACTTGCGACTTACAGGATTCCTGAGCACAAAAGAATACCATGATACGCTTTGCTCTAGCACGGCTGCTATTGCACTTACAAATATGGTTGCCACACAGCAATCGGGCGCATGTGAAGCACTATCATCCAACACACCGCTCATTGCAACACGCTCATCTTTATCAGAAAAGCTTTTCGGCGACTGGGCCATCCTTGTCGATAATAACGCAGATTCTATCGTCGCTGGCATTCGCGCCCTTTCGCAAACAACGCTCGACCTTACCTCAGAGCGAAAAGACTGGAATAACGCAGTTCAAACCGGCGTATCCAATGTAAAAATTGAAGTCCTCGGTGAATCCGAGCCGATTCCCGAAGAAACGATGTAACACACAAGCCCCTCCTTGCTCCCGCATGGAATTTTCGCAGGCATGTGACAGATAATAAGCCCCCCTTATCTACTCTGGCACCATTCCTATCACCTAGATATACCTGCTTTATCCATCGCTATGCGATCTACATTTTGCCTCCTGCTTTTATTGTCTTTTGCCTCCACTGCATTAGGCCAGTCCTGTTATTTGCAACAGGATTGTGGCCCCGGCATGCTGTGTGACGGCAACGGTAGCTGTCAACCCGTTCGTTCCCTGCTAAATACCGGTAGCAATACCGTGTACTGGGTCGATCAGGCCGGCGGAAACGATGCGTTTCCCGGCACCGAATCTCAGCCCTTTAAAACCATTCAGCGCGCCATGCAGGCCAACACCATAAGCCCTGGAGACGCTGTAATCATCCGCGAAGGTACCTACTACGGCCAGGTGAGCCCAGGCACAGGCGGCACCCCGGGTAACCGTATTACCATTACCTCTTTCCCAGGGGAAGAAGTTGTTGTCTCTGGCGCCATCAACCTTACCGGTAGCTGGACACAAGACGGCAGTGCCTGGCGACTAACGTGGCCTTACGATCCGCTCTGGCACCGGTACGAAGGCCCCAACGATTTATTCGGCGAAGCACGCCGGCGCGATGTATTGATCGCTGATGGCCAAATGCTCCTCGCGGTGTACTCGAGGGCTGATGTACGCGAAGGGACGTTCTTCCTCGAAGGATCGCCCGACAATCCGACAACGATGTATGCCATGCTGCCGGGCAACAAAAACCCGAACAGTGCACTCATGCAGACCAGTCTCTTGAATCACCTGTTCAATCCTTCGAACAACGAGCCAAGCTGCAGATTTGGCAACGTAAAAGGGTTCTATCACTTGATTGGTATCACGTTCAGGCATACCGCAAATGATGGCCAGATGGGTGCCGTATGCGCTGGCACCGAAGGCTCAATCATAGAAAACGTGACGGCAGAATGGACAAATGGTTCGGGCTTCCTGATTTCGGGTAACAACCACATTGTGCGCGGTGTACGCGCATTCCACAACGGCATGAGCGGCATCCGCGGCAATATTTGCAACAACTGTGTGGTTGAGTACTCAGAGAGCAAATTCAACAACTGGAAAGGCTATAAACCTTTTTGGGAATCGGGTGGTGGTAAGTGGCTGTACACGTCGAACAGCGTTTTCCGGCACCTCGACTTCTCGGACAACGAAGGCCCCGGGCTTTGGCTCGACATGGACAACTTTGACAACATCATTGAGTCGAGTGTGTTCGACAGCAACCTGGGAGCCGGCGTATTCCTTGAATGGACAACGGATCGCACCATTGTACGCAACAACGTGTTTACCCGTGCGCGCTATGCCAGACCAACGTTCTATGGCCACGGTCTACTCGTCCATGCAGCCAACGACAACATTATCCTGCACAATACCTTTATGGCAAATGAAGGCGGTGGTATGCGCATCCGCGCTGACGACCGTGATCGGGCCATTGGCAACCGCTATTACAACAACCTGTTTATTGCGAACACATTAATCGATTGGAGCACCGACCGCAGAAGCAGCGAGATTTCATTTGAAGAGCACGGCGGCGACGGCGACGCGCGCTCTAATAAAGGCGAAGGCAATGTGTTCTGGTACAGAAACTACTCGACGCACGAGTATAACACGTATCAGTATCGCACAAAGGGTTCAACAGGCGGGAATGTTGTGCGGAGTTCTAGTCTGGAGGCCTGGCAGAACAAAGCCTTAACCGACTACACGTCATCGACGATACTTCCAACTGAACCGCACGTGGTCGACACCACGGACCACGTGAACGGCTGGCGCCTGGCAGCTGAGTCGCAGGTCATCGGCAAAGGGGTTTCCCTGCCGGCTGATCTTGCTCCGCTCCTGGTTGATTTTGATGGAGATCCCCGCCCCGTGCAGGGAGCAGATGTTGGCGCTGATCAATTCAAGTTTGGCGATATTGAACCGCCTACCCCCTCCGGCGTCCCCGGTGACGCCTCGGGCAATGGCATCGTGACAGCCCTCGACGCTTCACTCATTTTGCAGCACGCCAGTGGCCTGGCCGACCTAGCAAACAGTGAACACGCAGATGCTTCGGGCGACGGCTCAGTGTCTGCCTATGATGCATCGCTTATTTTACAATACATTACTGGATTTCTAACCTGCTTGCCGGCAGATGTCGCCTGTATGCCCGGCAAAAGGTTTTAACGATACATGAGCATGAAAGTACTGCTGTCTGCATATGCTTGCGAACCCCACCGCGGCTCGGAAGAAGGCTTCGGCTGGAACTGGTCCACACACCTGGCCCGTGAAGGGCATGAGGTATGCGTGCTTACCAGGAATTGGGCGCAAGACAAAGTTGAGCAGGAAATGCAGGAAAACCCCATCCCGAACCTGCGTTTTATTTTTGTAGATATTCCAGCGCGATACAAGCCGGCCATGAAAGGCATCTTTGGCGTGTACGCGCACTATTTCCTGTGGCAGAAAGCCGCATACAAACAAGCCCAGCAGTTGCTTAAATCGGAAGATTTTGACCTGGCGCACCACGTGACATGGGGCAGCCTCATCGGTGGCTCCTGGCTATGGCGACTCAAAGACAAGCCATTCGTTTTTGGCCCCGTTGGCGGCGGACAAGTGGCGCCGGAGGCCTTCAAGCCGTATTTCCCAACCCGCTGGCGACAGGAATCCATTCGGACGTACATCACCAAAAAAGTACTGCCTTCGCTGCCGTCAACCAAGAAAATGCTTCGCCATACCGAACTGTTACTGGCGACCAACAGCGACACGTTGCGCATAGCAGACCAGATGGGCGCAAACCGATCAGCGTTATTCCTCGACACGGGCCTTCCGGATCACTACTTTGCTGAAGCTCCAAAGACCGGCTTCATGGACAACCGGATGAACATTTTATGGGTAGGCCGGTTGCTTGAAAGGAAGGCCATTAAGTTATCACTTCAGGTACTGGCCAAACTGGATTTTCCGTTCCGTATGACCATCCTGGGTGACGGTCCAGAAGATGTATATGTCAATAACTGGATCCAGGACATGGGCCTCGCTGACCGCGTTGAGTGGAAAGGCAGAGTGCCATGGGATGAAGTACAGCGCGCGTATGAACAGCATGAGGTTTTCCTGTTCACCAGCTTGCGCGACTCATTTGGCTCCCAACTGTTAGAGGCTATGAGTAACGGGCTCGCCATTGTTACCCTGGATCACCAGGGGGCGCATGACTTTGTCCCAGACGGCGCCGGCATTCGGGTCGACGTATCAACACCCGAAGCCACAATCAACCGGCTTGCAAAGGCCCTGACGGATATTCATGAAAATCCGGAAAAACTCCCGCACATGAGTAAAACGGGGCTGGAATTTGCCCGCCAGAACAATTGGACCGTAAAGGCCGCTGAAATGACAAAAATGTACCAGTCGGTCGTGAAGAATTTACCAGAAAAAGCGCTGCACGAATTGTAGTCTCAATGCCAGCATTAATCGCTGTATTAATTTTATTAACCCTTAATTTTTCGAAGGCTTTTCCTTTTCAGCATGAAAACCAGGCTGCTACGAACAAGAAGTAAGTTTGGTTGGATTTGATAATTTTGGATGCTCCTTCCTGCTTAGACAGGTCTAATGATAAAGACAGAAAGGGACTATCGGGACATTTTAAATATGCACGTCGATGTGACCAGCTACCCAGATGCCGCAGGGCGGGTAGTGAACTGGGCATCTAATGGACAATCCCGATATGTCTGTGCCGCTAACGTGCACATGGTAATGGAAAGCCATGATGATCAGGCGTTCCAAAGCGTGGTCAACGGAGCTGACCTTGTAACGCCAGACGGTGTTCCGCTCGTCTGGGCACTAAAACTCCTCGGCGTACCCGACGCAACGCGTGTATACGGTCCTGACCTTACCCTCCACGTATGCGAACGGGCAGCCGCAGAAGGTATCCCTATTGGTTTGTATGGCGGTACCCCAGAAAGCCTCGAGGCTTTTGTCCAGTTCCTCGAGACAAATTATCCGGGTATCAACATAAATTGTAAAATTGCACCCCCCTTCCGCCCGCTCACACCGGAGGAAGACGTGCAGTATACCAGGCAAATCAATGAATCGGGCGTCCGCATATTATTTGTGGGGATTGGATGCCCAAAGCAAGAAAAATGGATGGCAGAGCATAAAGATAAGCTCTCTGCTGTGATGCTTGGTGTTGGCGCCGCATTCGACTTTCACACAGGTCGGGTAAAGCAAGCCCCATCGTGGATGCAGCGTGTCGGACTCGAATGGCTTTTTCGGTTATTGATGGAGCCCCGGCGGTTGTGGAAACGGTACTTCAAGCACAATCCTCGATTTGTACTTCTTTTTATCAGGCAAATGATTTCTGCCAAGGCACCAGGCTGATACACTGGCTGCATGCCAAAACCCTAAACGATAAACTAATAGACGAATGAGTACCCAAACATTAATTGAACCTCATGGCGGTGAGCTTTGTGAGTTGCTTCTTACAGGTGATGAATTAGAAAAAGCAACAAAAGAAGCAATCAACTACCCTTCTATCACGCTTACGCCGCGTCAACTTTGCGACATTGAATTGCTCTTATCTGGCGGTTTCTCTCCGTTAAAAGGGTTTATGTCCCAGGCCGACTACGACAGCGTACTGGATACCATGCGGCTTACAGACGGCAACATCTGGCCGATGCCGATCACGCTTGACGTGGACGAAGAAACTGCAGGTGCCCACAGCGCCGGCGAAAAAATTGCACTCCGCGACCGCACCGGTTTGCTTGTAGCAATTATCACCGTTTCTGACATCTGGTCGCCAGATAAAGCCAACGAAGCCGAGAAAGCTTTTGGCACCCAGGATAAAGCCCATCCTGCCGTTGCGTACCTGTTCGACACAGCCGGCAGCCACTACATTGGTGGTGCCATCGAAGGCATCTCCATGCCAATCCACTACGATTTCCTCGAACTGCGTAAAACGCCGGCACAACTCCGTGCTGAGTTCGAGGCAAACGGCGCTGACCGTGTAGTTGCTTTCCAGACACGCAACCCAATGCACCGCGCGCACAAAGAACTGACCGACCGCGCCGCAGCCGGCATCGGTGGCAGCCTGTTGATTCACCCTGTAGTTGGCATGACCAAACCAGGCGACATCGACTACTTCACCCGCGTACGTTGCTACAAAAAATTGATCGAGCACTATCCGGAAGGACGTGCCATGCTGAGCCTGCTTCCACTGGCTATGCGTATGGCCGGCCCGCGCGAAGCGCTCTGGCATGCCATCATCCGTAAAAACCACGGATGTACACACCTTGTTGTTGGCCGTGACCACGCCGGTCCTGGCAACGACAGCAACGGCGATCCAATCTACGGACCGTACGACGCACAGGAATTGGTAACCGAGCACCAGGAAGAACTGGGCATCGAAATGGTACCATTCCGCCTTATGGTTTACGCACCAGCAATTGACGGCTACAAGCCAATCGACGAAGTCGAAGAAGGCGAAGAAACGCTGAACATCTCAGGTACTGAGTTGCGCCGTCGTCTTGCTGCTGGCGAAGATATTCCTGATTGGTTCTCTTACTCAGAGGTTGTTGCTGAGCTGCGCAAAACGCATCCGCCGAAAAACCAGCAGGGTTTCACGGTATTCTTCACCGGCCTCTCTGGCTCTGGCAAGTCAACCATTGCTAACGCATTGATGACAAAACTGCTCGAAGTGACCAGCCGGCCTGTTACGCTGCTCGACGGCGATGTGGTACGTACACACCTGAGCAAAGGCCTTGGCTTCTCTGCTGAAGACCGCTCAATCAACGTACAGCGTATCGGTTACGTAGCCAGCGAAATCACAAAACACCGTGGCATCGCCATCTGTGCACCGATCGCGCCGTACTACGCAGATCGTAAGGTAAACGAAGACCTTATCAACAGCTTCGGCGGTTATGTAGAGGTATTTGTTGATGCACCGCTCGCAGTTGTGGAAGAGCGCGACACCAAAGGATTGTACGCAAAAGCCCGTGCCGGCCTGATCAAAGGCTTCACCGGCATCGACGATCCTTATGAAGCGCCTGAAAATGCCGATGTTGTTTGCAAGACGGCTGATGAAACAATTGAAGAGAGTGCGCTTAAAGTGCTCAACAAGCTCTTTGAACTCGGCTACCTGGAGAAGTAATCTGGCCCAACAGGTAGTTTTTTGATCCCGGCATTGGTAATACACCTGCGCAGCCAGGTGTATTGCCGCGCTTGTAAGCTGCCCCTTCGTTCTGAAGGGGCAGCGCCATTTCAATTAATTATTACCTTTTAACTATAGATTCTAATGAATATTGCCATTGTTGGAACTGGATATGTTGGCCTTGTTTCAGGTACCTGTTTCGCCGAGATGGGGTATGATGTTGTTTGTGTTGATATAGATGAGCGAAAAGTCGAAAGTTTGTCAAATGGCAACATTACCATTTTTGAGCCCGGTCTGGAAGTTTTCTTCGAGCGCAATCTGCGTGAAGGACGCCTGCGTTTCACAACGGAATTACTGGAAGCAGTAAAACACGCAGAGATCATTTTTCTGGCATTGCCTACTCCCCCATCTGAAGACGGCTCAGCAGATCTCTCGTACGTACTCGGCGTTGCCGGCAACATCGCAGACCTGCTCATTGCTGACCCAGCCCTTGGATACAAAGTGATTGTCAACAAAAGCACAGTGCCCGTTGGTACGGCAGACAAAGTGCGGGACATCATGACACAGGCCGGCCTCACTGTCAACGAACACTTTGACGTGGTTTCCAACCCAGAATTTTTGCGGGAAGGCGTCGCTGTCGACGACTTCATGAAGCCTGAGCGCGTTGTGATTGGTGCTTCCAGCGAACGCGCTGCGGACCTGATGAAGCTCCTTTATGAGCCATTTGTCCGCCAGGGCAACCCGATCCTCGCGATGGATGAGCGCTCTGCTGAAATGACCAAGTACGCAGCCAACTCTTTCCTGGCGACTAAAATCACCTTCATGAACGAAGTAGCCAACCTTTGTGAGCGCGTTGGTGCCAATGTAGACAACGTTCGTGTTGGGATCGGCCTGGACAGCCGAATCGGAAAATTATTCCTGTACCCCGGCATCGGTTATGGTGGAAGCTGCTTCCCTAAAGACGTAAAAGCCCTCAAACAGACGGCTGACCAGTACGGCTATGACTTCTCGATTTTGAACGCTGTGCTCAATGTCAACGACACACAGCGCAGAATCCTCGTAGATCGGATCCTCGAACAGTTTGATGGCGACGTGACCGGCAAGAAGTTTGCCGTATGGGGCCTGGCGTTCAAGCCAAACACAGATGACGTCCGCGAAGCACCGTCACACGTAATCATCGAAGAATTGATCGAACGTGGCGCTTCCATCACCGCATTTGACCCGGAGGCTATTGAGACGACAAAAGCCGTACTGGGCGACAAACTTGGTTATGCGGAAGACCGGTATGCTTTGCTGAACGATGTAGATGCCCTGATCATTTGCACCGAATGGCATGAATTCCGGCGTCCAGACTTCAACAAGATGCGCGGCCTTATGAAATCGCCGCTTGTCTTTGATGGACGTAACTTGTTTAAGCCAGAAAGAATGGCTGAGCTTGGCTTCGAATACTATTCTATTGGCCGGCCGCATTACCCTGCGAATGCGTCTGATGCAGTATTAACAGACGGTAGTAACGTAAATCATTCTTAAGGAGATGAAACGAACTTTGGTAACAGGCGGCGCTGGATTCCTCGGATCACATCTTTGTGATCGCTTCATTAAAGAAGGCCACGAGGTAATTTGTGTCGACAACTTTATTACGGGCCGCCCAGATAACATTGCCCATCTCATCGGCAATCCAAACTTTTCTTTCATCGAGCACGATGTGACCAACTTCATTTATGTTGAAGGTCCGCTCGATTATATCCTGCACTTTGCCAGCCCGGCATCCCCGATCGATTACCTGAAGTATCCCATTCAGACACTCAAGGTAGGCGCACTCGGGACGCACAAAGCACTTGGCCTGGCAAAAGCTAAAAAAGCGCGTCTTCTGCTCGCCTCTACCAGCGAGGTGTATGGAGATCCATTGGTTCACCCGCAGTCGGAAGAGTACTGGGGCAACGTGAACCCAATTGGTATGCGCGGGGTGTACGATGAAGCTAAGCGGTTTGCTGAAGCAATGACAATGGCGTATCACCGGTATCACGACGTAGAGACCCGGCTGATCCGTATTTTTAACACCTACGGTCCCCGGATGCGCCTCGATGATGGGCGTGCTTTGCCGACCTTCATGAAGCAAGCGCTGGCCGGCGAACCGATCACTGTATTTGGTGACGGCAGTCAGACGCGTTCTTTCTGCTATGTTGACAGATCTGGTAGACGGGATTTTCCGACTGCTGATGAGCGACGAGGTTGAGCCCGTCAACATTGGCAACCCGGATGAAATCTCTATTCTTGATTTTGCCCGTGAAGTTGTTGAACTCACCGGCAGCAATAGTGAGATCATTTTCAAAGATCTGCCGGCAGATGACCCCAAAGTGCGCCAGCCTGATATCAGCAAGGCAAAAAGCAAACTGCAGTGGTCACCACAAGTCGACCGCAAGGAAGGACTGCAGACGCACATTGGCCTTCTTCCAGAATGAAGAAGTGGAGCTTACTTCCGCATAAGTTACGGTAAATCATTTCGTTATTCATGCGGATTCAGGCCTGGTTCAGGGCTTGAATCCGCATTTGTATGCACTGCTGAATCCGCATTGTATGCACTGGTGTACCTGTGGCTGCGTTCATTTCAGCTATTCTCCAACGCACCAAAGGCCACGCGGTAATATGCGCTATGGCGCATCCTGGACTACACCTAAAGGATGAGTCATTCCATCAAGGCATGTTTTGTATCTTCCTACTGCATGTCCGACTCGGCCGCAGCAGGTATCTGCTGTAAGCGAACGGGATGAAACACCAACCGGCTTAACACAGAAACTGCAGCATCTGATTGCGACCAGATGTACGAGCACTTCGCATCTTCGTTCTGATTTTTCACTTCCCAGGAAGCTCCCCACTTTCAATTACGTAGTTTAGCGAATGGAACTTGTAGAGGTACTTTCCGAGCGGTCGTTCTTCGACCGACTTCCTCGATCAGGAGAAAGGCTTGTATCATATTGGAAACACCGATTCCAGAATGTCATCGTCCTCGCGGCCGGCGATATGCTGGCGATTGTGTTTGCGTTTCTTGTGGCCGGCTCCATTCGTTTTTTCTGGCAAGGCGCGCTCCTTGATTCCTGAATGGGCCTGGTATCTCATCCCCGCATGGTGGGTTGGCGCATCCGTATCACCCAATTGCTGCCTAGCTGGGGCCTTGGGCCTGTGGAGGAGCTACAGGCGCACCACCCTGCTGCTCATTGTCGTGTTTGCAGGCGCTGCTGTTGTGCTCTTTATCAGTAAAATGTCAGAGTCCGTAAGCCGTATCACCCTTACCCTGTCCTTTTTGGTCAGCGTCGTATCGGTGCCCTTTATGCGGTGGCTCGTCAAGCGTACCCTCATCTCGTTTCAACCAGTGGGGACTGCCCACGGTTATTTACGGTGGCGGCGATTTTGCCGAACAGGTTGTTGGCTTCCTGCAGGAAGAAAAAGGCCTGGGATACAATCCGATTGGCATTTTTGATGACGATCCCAATTCATGGAATACGGATCTGCTGAACGTACCTATCGAGGGTGGCACAAATCTGGTCACCCCTGAAGCTTCTGTTGCGATATCTAACGATGCCAAGCATGAGTAGTGCACGCGTGCTAGCAGAGTTGCTTGAAGGCCCGCTATCGTACTACCGGTCCGTGTTGATCATTCCAAACATGTTCGATACGCCGTCGCTGTGGGTTAAACCCACGCGACCTCAACGGGATACTCGGCCTGGAAATCACATCCAACCTGATCAACCCGTTTTCACGGCTGGCCAAGCTCTTGATTTTCGACTACCTCCTGGTGCTGCTCAGCGTACCTTTCTGGTTTCCCATCTGCGCCGTGCTTATACATCCTCATTAAACTTGAAGATGGCGGCGATCCATTCTTTAGACAAGAACGCGTAGGACGCGGCGGCCAGAAGTTCAAAACGTATAAATTCCGCACCATGGTACCCAACGCTGAGGATGTCCTCCGCAAGAAGCTGGAAGAAGACGAAGAAATGCGCCAGGAGTGGGAGACGTTCTACAAACTGCGTAACGATCCGCGCATCACAAAGATTGGCAAGATCTTGCGCCGGCTCAGCCTCGATGAACTTCCACAGCTGATCAACGTGCTCCGGGGCGAAATGTCGCTCGTAGGACCGCGCCCATTACCACAGTATCACAGCAACGAATTGCCGCGTCGTGTACGAGAGCTCCGCGAGCGCGTCCGTCCGGGCATCACCGGCCTCTGGCAGGTATCGGGCCGCAGCGATTCCGGCAACGAAGGCATGGAGCAGTGGGACCCGTACTACGTACGAAACTGGTCACTCTGGCTCGATGCAGTAATTCTCATCCGCACGATCACGGCTGTGGTCAAAGGTTCAGGCGCCTACTAGGGTTGCAAATCAATCTGGGGATTGATTTGGGTTGAAGGTTTCAAGTTGCAGATTGAAGGTTTTTGTGCCTGAACGTAGCGTTTACCTGGAAAAGGCTCCTATTGCTTCTCAACTGCAGCGCCCACTGCTACCGGCTGAATCCAGGCCATTTCCGTTTCGCCGGCCTGGTAGGGATTCTCTTTTGGTTTTGTTGATGTGATCCGCGCACGAACGTACAATTCATCTCCTTCAAACGTATAGCGCACGGTGGCCCCTTCCTGGGTAGCGAGTATCTTCCCAACGGAATCGCTATATCTCCGGGAGATCACTTCACCATCTATAGCCTGGGCACTGCTTGTGGTGTCGTGTAATACAGGGGTGCCGATAAAGGTCGTCTCATACGACACGCCAGGCTCTGCATCAATTGTCAGCGAAACACCTTCTGCATCTACAACCAGCTCTTGCAGCGTAACACCTGTAGATCCGTAGAAATTGCCGGCCTCCATCGCTTCGATAATAGCTTCTGCAGATAATGAAGACGCATACACCATCACCCAGGCACGTCCCGTATTGCTTTTGAATGTCCCTATTTCATGGTAGTGATGGCTGTCGTCCACCGCAATGCCGTACATCAAAGGCTGCCCACGAAGCAACCGTCTGGTGAGAATAATATCCCACATGCGCTCCATGCCCGGTCGCGGCGCTACGCCATAGTTTCTCACAAGCGGGTGCCCATTATACACCTCAAAGAATTGCTCCCCTTCCAGTGCTGCAAGATCTTCTGCCGTCACGGCCCATCCAAAATTCGGATGATTGATGTGCGGAAACATCGGCACGTCCAGGCTGTCCCGTTGCGCCAGTACCGCATCAACATTTCGCTGCATAACCTCACGAACACTCTCGCCACCCTGTGGCGCGATATGCGCCCTAATGTTTGTAGCATTGACATGAATGGGTTTACCATCGAAGCCGTCTGTGATCTCTTCTGCAGGAATCATCAGGAAGGTATCCGGCACTTCAAACAAGCGCCTGTACTCATCGAATGTTTTCAACCGCACCCAGGCGGTATCGCGTAATACGCGTTCTTCCACCCAGTCTGCCCCAAAGGTTGCCTTGTATTTGTCAAAAGCCGCCTGGCCACCTCTATTGTGGACTATGGGTATCCATCGCTCACCTTCCGAAAGGATATTATGATCAGATAGCGCCAGAAAATGGTATTCTTGCTCGCGATACCATTTTATAACCATTTCGGGATAATCATCACCATCACTCCAGAGGGTGTGCGTGTGTAAATTGCCTTTGTACCAAGTTGCCTGCGGCTCAGCCGGCGGGAAATCTGAGCAAGCAGTGAGTAACAGCATCAGTATGCAGGAGGTGGTAGATACAGGTAAGTAGCGGGGCATGGTAGGTTTGCATTTTTTTACAGAAGATGCAAATTGATGCACTACTTTGCAGCAATTTGCCGGACTAAAAAATTAAAATCGCCTTTTTTGAGCTTTTTTAGCGTTTGGCAAGGTGGTTGCATTAAATCAAAGTCATTGCAACTGGGCACGGAGGTAGAGACATTACGTGGGCATCGGTCTCTACCTCCATTTTTTTCTCCTCCATTTTTTTTGCCCCTCTATTATGGGCAACTACTCCTGCACGTTCTCACCCGTCCAGTTGCGGGGTGCTTCGCCAAAGAACGCTCGAAAACACTTCGTAAAATATGCCGGGTTATTAAACCCAACGGCATACGCAATTTCGGCAACCGTGCCATAACGATCCGCTAATAAATGGCTGGCTTTTTTGAGCCGCATCATGCGAATCAACGCGGTGGGTGTTTCATCAGTTAATGCTTTACTCTTGCGTTGTAGCTGCCGCGTGCTGACCCCAATGGCCTCTGCCAGTGCATCCGCATTAAAGTGCTCGTCTTGCAGGTTGGCATCGATGGTATCTCTTAGCTGTTCAAGGAACGCTTGCTCAGAAGACTGTACGGCTTCTCTCGTCGGCTCCATAAGCAAGTGATCCTGATGCGCCCGCTGCATCCGCTGACGCGCGGCAAGTATGTTTCGTACCCGCAACTGCAACTCGCGCCGATTAAATGGTTTGGTCAGAAAATCATCCACGCCCCGATCCAGACTTTCGAGCCGCGCTTCTTCCGTATCATTCGCTGTCAACATGATAAACGGGATATGACTGAGCAAAGGATTTGCCCGGACATGCTTAACCAACCCCTGACCATCCATCACAGGCATCATCAAGTCGCTCACAATCAAGTCGGGCATGTGCCGGCTCGCCAGCGAAGCCCCCTCCTCTCCGTTTGATGCCTCAAACACCGTATAGCGCGCCAGACACTGCGCGAGGTATGCGCGAAGCGCTGCATCATCATCAACAATCAGTACAACAGGACGCTCGTCTGCTACACCTGCGTGTACTGCTGTTTCAGCAACAGGTACTTCAGTTGCCTCTCCGGCAAAAGCATAAACATCAAGCGCCGGCACGTCGTCCAGATTCAAAACAGGCACAGGCAATGCCACGGTAAACGTTGTCCCAACCTCGAGCTTGCTCACGACGTCAATTTGACCATTTAATTGCTCCACCATCACGCGCGTCAGCGCCAGACCCAAACCAAGGCCTGACTGCTGCTGCACGTGCGTCTCCTCTACCCGATAAAACCGATCGTAGATGTGGGGCAAGTCTTCAGCTGCAATACCCGGCCCACTATCTTTTACCGTGATCCGAATGACACCCTCAGAATCATCATGCGCAAAACCCACATGAACAGCGCCACCAGACTCCGTGTACTTGATTGCGTTGGAGATGAGATTCGAACACACTACTTCCAGCTTCTCGTAATCGCTAGCAAACGACAACGCGCGCGTTTCAGGGATAAAAGTAACCGAGATATTTTCCGATTCAGCATACGGCTGAAATCCTTGCAACACCGTGTCAAGAAATTCAACGACGTCTGCCTTGTGCATTTGCGAAGGCAGATGCTCGCTCTCGGCCCGCGAGAGGTCGAGGAGTTGATTGATAAACGCAAGCAACCGGTCGCCGCTCCTACGCACCGTACGGAGTACGCGCATTGCTTTCTGGGGAAGCTGTGCAGCCTCGTCTTGTATTAAATCATCAACCGGCCCCAGAATCAGGGTTAGCGGTGTGCGGATTTCGTGGGAAATGTTGGCAAAAAATCGATTCTTTACCTCCAGCAAAGATGCTTTAGCTGCCCGTTCTTGATCAATAATGCGCGTTTGCCAGAATGCCTGCCGTGCATACGACTCGAGCGCATAGCCGGCAAACATCCCAATCAGGTTGGCAGCAAACAGAAAAATGGCACTCGCCAGCAAATCTGTTGCTCGCATGCCCTCAAGGAAGTAGATGGCCACGCAATACAGTAAAAAGATGATCACGCCAATCACAGTCGCGTTTACAAACCGCAGGCGAAAGAGCACATAGGCCGGCAGAATGAGCAACACGGGCCCATCCAGATAGGCATCGGGCGAGTGATCGAGTAAAATCATCGCGATGAGCCCGATACCGGCAACAAGGATGATCAGGCTGACAATCAGATGCAGCCGCTCGGGATATTTGACGGTACGGTTATACACCAGCGCACCGATGCCGAGCAAACATACAATGCCACGAAGCGTGAGGATTTGCCAGAGCGCATTGGTTTGCTGCACCCAGTCCATAATCCCGAAAATAACCCCGTACACAATAAGGCCAGCAAACAGGCCTATTTCGATAGAACGACGCGATTTCTCTAGATAATCAGGGATAAACGCGTCTTCGAGCGTATCGTCCAGAAACCGTAAAGTGATCGGATGTTTGGCAGGTTCTGTCATGTACACATTAACCGGATACGCCGGGTACAAATTAAACCTTCTTTTTCTCGGCAGGATACCTATCTTAAGCGCACCAGCTTCGGCCGGCTATTCACATCAGCAATGTAAACAATAATCCAATCTTAAGAAAAATGTTAAACTGGGGCATCCTCGGCACCGCGCGTATCAACCGATCTCTTATTCCACCCCTACGCCTTTCTTTCCGAAACCAGCTCCTTGCTGTAGCGAGCCGCGACGACGAACGTGCTGCCGCCTATGCTGCTGAACGCGACATCCCGCGTTCATACGGCTCCTACGAAGCCCTGCTTGCAGATGATGACATCGACGTAGTATACATTCCGCTCCCAAACAAGCTCCACGCAACGTGGGCCATCAAGGCAGCCGAGGCCGGCAAACATGTCTTGTGCGAGAAACCGCTGGCGCTGACGGTCGAAGAGGTGGATCAAATGCAAGCTGCGGCAACACGTGCCGGCACCATACTCATGGAAGCATTCATGTACCGCTTTCATCAGCGAACCCTACAGGTGAAGGCGCTGGTAGATGATGGTGCCATTGGCGTGTTACACCACATCAAAGGCGGCTTCACTTTTGCACTGAATCGCGAAGGGGATGTCCGGTGGGATAACCAGCTTGGCGGTGGTAGCCTGTGGGATGTAGGATGTTATCCGTTGAACTTTGCACGTTTTATCACGGGCATGGAGCCGGAGAACGTGTTTGGCCACCAGGTAACGGGTGAATCTGGTGTCGACATATCGTTTACCGCGCAACTGCAATTTCCCGGCAACATTACAGCACAGTTTGATTCCGGGTTCAGAACCCAATTCAGGATGTATACTGAAGTTTCTGGTAGCAAAGGCAGCATCCATCTGCCCATGGCATTCAAACCTGGCCTTCGAAGCTACATCTACCTCACACGTGGCAACAACAAAGAACGCATTGCTGTTGATGGTAACATGTTGTATCTGGATGAGGTGGAAGAAATGGCAAGTTGCGTGACAGAGAAGCGGCAGCCGATCCTGTCGCTGGCAGAGAGTCGGGGCAACATCGCAGCCATTCAGGCGCTGTATGCGTCAGCACAAAGTGGTCAGGTTGTCAGCCTTTGATGAGCAAAGCAATCCTGTAGCAACCCTGAATCAAGTCAAATCGGCTACGCAGAAGCAACTTCGGAGCCTGCTGTAAGCCGGATCAGTTCGTTAACGAGTTGCTTTCTATTGATGGGTTTCGAGATGTACCCGTCGAATCCGCCGGTCAGGTATTTTTCGCGATCGCCACGCATAGCATTTGCTGTCAGGGCTACAATTGGAATAGCTTTACCACCTTCACATAGGCGTATCTGAAGCATAGCCTGATCACCGCTCATTACTGGCATTTGAATATCCATTAACACAAGGTCATACGTATCCGGCACAAAAGCCTCTACGGCTTCCTGCCCATTCATGACTACATCTACGCTGTGTCCGGCATGCTCCAGGAATTTCAAGGCTACTTTTTGGTTGATGATATTATCCTCGGCCAATAAAATGCGTAGCGGCCGGCCATTATCTTCTCCCTGATCTTCCGTATCCAATTCTTTGGGTGCAGCATCTATCACGTCAAATGTTGACGTAAAGAAAAACGAAGAGCCTACGCCTGGCGTGCTCTTAAGCCAAATATCTCCCCCCATTAGTCGTACGAGACTAGAGGAGATAGCCAGCCCCAGACCTGTTCCGCCATATTCTCGCGTAGTCGTTGCATCAGCTTGAACAAACGCTTCAAATATGCTTTGTTGCTTGTCTTCGCTGATCCCGATACCCGTATCGCTGATCGTGAAAAGGAGTTTTATTGTCGCCTCAACCTGCTCTTCGATAGTCACACTGACACGAACGTTTCCACCAGAAGGTGTGAACTTAATGGCATTACCAATCAGATTGACGAGAATCTGGCGCAATCTGTCTGGATCCCCTTTGAGGTACTCAGGAATCCCATCTATTTCGGCTAGATGCAGATTGATGTTTTTCTTAGATGCGAGGACGTTATAGAGTTTGGGAATATCGCCCAGGAGTTCAGAAATAGAAAAGACTGTAGGCGACAGTTCTATTTTGCCGGCTTCGATTTTCGAAAAATCGAGGATGTCATTGATCACGCGCAGCAATGCCTCACCCGAACGCTTGACAGACTGCGCGAGATCTAACTGTTCATCTTCCAATTTTGTGGAGAGCAATAACTCCGACATCCCAAGCACGCCATTCATAGGCGTACGAATTTCGTGGCTCATGTTGGCCAAAAACTCGCTCTTTGCCTGGCTTGCTTTCTTCGCTCCTTCCAGGGCCTCCCGTAGCTTTTCTTCTATTTTCTTTTGCTCGTCGATATCAAAGTGCTGCCCGATCATGCGCAGCGGCATGTCGTTCGCATCATACTCTACAACCTGGCCAGCACTCCGAATCCACTTATACGATCCGTCGCTGCATTTTAGTCTAAATTCTATGTCGTATACGTAGGCTTTGTTTGTGTGCGCGCTCTGAATGGCCTCATTGGCTCGCTCCACATCATCGGGATGCAGGAGATTGAGGAAGTAGGTTAATGGCAGCGGTTGGCTGGGGTACTCCTCCCATAGCATTTCATGAAAAAGCTGGTTCGTGATGAACGTTCCTTTTGCGATGTCCCAATCCCATACGCCGGCACGTGCTGCTTTTACGGATAGTTCAAATCGGGCCTGCGCGCCGCGCCGTTCCGTAATGTCCTGAAAAACACCGTACAGATCGGTGACATTGCCGGCTTCATCACATTCACAATCACCAATTGAGTTTACCCAGCGAATCGTTTCATCGGGGCGAATGATGCGCAGTTCGAACTCAAACGGCTTTTTTTGTTCAATTGCTTCACCAACATATTGCGCAACAAGTGGCCGATCTTCGGGGTGATAAAAATCGATAGCAGACTCCAACGCTGGCTTGTATTCCTCAGGCATCAAGCCATGAATCTTGTATACCTGGTCAGACCAAAACAGCGTATTGTTTACCAGGTCGACGCGCCACCAGCCCATTTCGGCAACGCGTTCAGCCATTTCAAGGTACAAATGCGGTTTATTTATAGACATTGGCCTGCTGATAAGATATAAAGACTACAGGTCTAGAGACCCATGGTATCTATTTCGACCAATCAGGGTAGGCATTAAATAAGATATGATTCCATCCACGCATACCCGACACAGTAAACCTGCGCCTGAGCACATTACGCAGGGTTGGTTTTCAGTTTAAGACCCTGCTCGAGCACCTCAACCATACGCGTGATAAGCGGTTGTTTAATGTTTGAGCGCTGCCATATAATACCAATCTCTCGTTTGAATCGAGGCGTAGCGAGCGGTATATAAGTAATGCCATCGTTTTCTTTGACAGCCATTTTCGGGATAAGCGTGATGCCTTCATTGGTTGAGACAAAATGCCGAATGGTCTCGAGGCTTGTTGCTCGAAAGACACGATTTTCCCGAGCTGATGTGGTGTGGCAAATATCGAGTGCCTGCTTGCGAAAACAATGGCCTTCCTCTAGCAAAATCAAATCTTGCCCGTCCAAATCTTTATCGTCAATCAGTGGCTTATTAGCAAATCTGTGATGATTCGAAACGGCCAGCAGAAAGGGCTCTTCAAACAATGTATGTGATTCAAAAATATTATCATCCGTTGGCAGGCTAATGATAGCCATGTCGATTTCTCGCATCAACATGCCTTTGACCAGATGTTCAGTGGTTGCCTCTCGTAATATCAGATCAATGCTTGGCGCATGTTGCGACACAGCTTTGACGATGCCGGCGAACATGTACGGCGCTATTGTCGGAATTGCGCCCAGGGTTAGTTGCCCTTTCATCCGATCAGCAGACTGATCCGCCAAGTCCCGCATTTCTTGCAACAGCGCAAGAATTTGTTCTGCCCGCTCTATAAATTTGGTACCATATGCAGTCACTTCTACACTACGCTTGCTGCGTTTAAACAAAGCCGCCCCTAACTCTGCCTCTACCTTCTTTACCTGTGTACTAAGCGATGGTTGTGACACATGACAAAGCGATGCCGCGTAACTAAAACTACCGTGTTTCCCTACCGCAACAATGTATTCCAGATCTCTAAGATTCATTGGATAGCCTACCAGCTATTATATAGCCTCTACTTATTATTTTACAGAAAAGAATAGTCTTACCCTATGATAAAACATTCACCTGCATGAAGGCAACGCAGAGATATGCATACCTGATGAATCCCGAAAAACCGACGCGCTTTTGTACTTTAAGGAAGCAATAAAAACGTATCAGCAGAGCAGTCTTCCATTCAGGGACCAATTACTGCCAATCAGCGGCAGGAGCGGGTTGTTGGATTGATTTTTTGATACTTTAATTGCCCGATCCAGATACAGCCCGGTTACATAATGCCAAAGTTCTATTCTTGCCTTTCTCTCGCTCTACTATTTGTCTTTACAACTACGGCTTCAGCCCAGCAAAGCACGTTGCGGGGTTTCGTGACAGATGGGGTAACTGAGCAGGCCCTTCAGGGTGCATCCGTTGCATTATTGGATGCGGCCGGCGGGCTACAGGGTGCTGTTACGGATGGGGACGGCTACTATGTAATTCAGCGCATCAACGCTGGCACGTACACGCTGCGGATATCCTTCATCGGCTACGAGACCATTGAGCTCGCTACGGAATTTACAGCCGGCGCTTCGCTTACACGGAACGTCGTATTGAATCCTTCTGAAGAGGCACTTGATGAGCTTGTTGTTCAGGCAGATCGCGAAAGCGGCGTCACAGCTGTATCAGCAGGCCTAGAATCAGTTGTACCCGCGCAAATTGAGCGCGTGCCCATGCCCGGTGTAACAGGCGACCTTGCAAGCTACCTGCAAACCATGCCCGGCATCACCATTCAGGGGGATCGCGGTGGCCAGTTCTTCGTTCGGGGTGGTGCGCTCGACCAAAACCTGGCACTAATCGACGGCATGCCCATCTACATGCCGTTCCACGTACTCAGTTTTTACTCTGCTTTTCCCGAAGAAATTATTAACAATGCCGACATTTACACTGGCGGCTTTGGTGCACGCTACGGTACGCGGATGTCGTCTGTAATGGATGTAAGTATCAGAAACGGCAACAAACAAAACCTGGCCGGCTCCCTGTCGCTTGCTCCGTTCTTAAGTACAGCGCGCATTGAAGGTCCGCTTATCAAAGATCACCTTTCAGTCATCGGCTCCATCCGGCATTCGCTGATTGAAGACGTCATTCCAAGCATGCTGGGCCAGGATTTGCCGTATCGATTTGGAGACATTTTTGGTAAAGTGCACGCGTTTATCAACGCAAACAACAGCCTTTCCTTTACCGCCATCCACACGCACGACCGTGGCGATATTGCAGGCACCGTCAAGTCATTTGAGGGCGACGCCCTATCCGTTGCGCCCGTAGACAGCAATACAGTGCTTTGGAATAACACCGTTTTCGGCGGCAAGTACACCTACATTTCCAAAGGATGGCCCCTGCTTGTTGAGCTTTCTGCCAATCAGTCAGAAATGACCAATGAAATTGGGACGGCCAGTAATCCGGAGCGCACGTCAGGCATCGAGAGCTTCGACCTCAACGCGCACCTGACCTACTATTTGGATGAAAACGAAATCCATGCCGGCTTCATGCGGCGCTCCTCTACACTCAGCTACGAATTGGGTGGACAGTTTCAAGGTGTGCCTGAAATTGCCAGCAACGACTTGGAAGAATTGGATGCTTACCTCGAAGCCAGTCTGACCATCCCGTCCATCAACCTCAACATCCAACCTGGCATCCATTGGTATCAACTGCCTGATGTCGATGAGCAGTGGCTCGACCCACGGGTTCGACTGTCCTGGTCGCCCGAGTCAGTTGAGGACCGGTTTAGTTTCAATGCGGCATGGGGGATTTACCACCAGGGCATCGCAGGCCTAAATGACGAGCGTGATGTAGGCAATCTGTTTACGGCATGGCTACCTTCGCCGGCCGGCGCCATTCCGGAAAGTCAGCACTTTATTCTTGGCACAAACATTCAGATATACCCATGGTTGTCCGTTGCCCTTGAAGGCTTTACAAAAAACTTTGACAACCTTACCGTCCCTGTTTTCAGCGCACTTCCTAGTTTCACGACATCGCTTCAGGCTGCTGATGGCGATGCCTTTGGTTACGACTTGCGCCTCGACTTTAAGGACCGCCCTTTCTGGGGTGAATCAAAACTCGATGGCTACATGAGCTACGCGTTCTCAAAAGTTGAATACGAAGCTTCAAATGTCACTTACACACCAGCACACGACCGACGCCACCAATTTAACCTGTTGTTGCACGCGGAAAAAGACCAACTGGGCTTTACAGCCCAATTCCAATATGGCTCGGGACTCCCCTTCACGGAGTCATCTGGTTTTGATGTATTCTTACTCTTAACACCAGATACCGATGTAACAACGTCACCCGGGCAGGACCGTATTCTGTATGGCGCCCCGTTTGACGGCCGGCAGCCCGATTACCATCGCCTCGATTTGTGGTTGGAGCGCCGAATAGATCGTGGACGTACGGTGGTAACGCTTCGCGCCGGCGCCATCAACGTTTTGAATCGCAACAACCTGTTTTACTACGACCTGTTTACGTTTAGTCGCGTAGATCAGCTTCCCTTTATTCCGTCTGTGGGTCTTAAAGTAGAGTTGCGGTAATACGGAATGGTCGAACGCTTCCTTTTTGATTGGCAAGGCACGATCAAAACATGCCTGCTTTGCTGCCTTATCATAACCGCCCTGGGTGGGTGTGATGATGCATTTATCGACCCGTTTAATAACGACGGCAGATATTATACGGTCTATGGCTTTTTAGACGAATCGAAGAACTTCAGTTTTGGTGCCCGCCAGGCGATCCGCGTCATTCCTGTTACCCGTAGAGCTGCGCGTATCACGTCGCCAACATCTGCCGAAGCTGATTTTGATGGCAGGGTCTTTCTTACGGATCTCAATCTTGAGCAAACCCGCGAAATACCGCGCGAATTGCGCGAAGTTCAGCCTGGTGTTTGGGCGCACATTTTCGAAACAACGCTCTTTGTACAACCCAATCACGTGTACCGCCTGGAAGTCCAGCGATCGGACGGCATTGTAACCTCAGCTGAAACGCGCGTGCCGGCAACATCCAGCATGCGCATTGAGCAAGACCCTCCTGTTGTGAATTCAGACAGCACAGTTATTACCCAGGAAATCCAAATTGCGGGGGCACAATCACTTTGGGAAGTAGATGTGATTTACTACACCGGCGCCGGCGGATGCTTTAATGCAACACCAAACCCCGTTTCGTACGGACGTACAGGCGCACTTGACGGCGATGCCTGGCGACTTCAACTTAACATCTCAGAAGATGTCGCTGCAGTAAGACCCAATATCAATACCACGATTTGCGCAATGGGTCTGCGTGCCAAGGTGCTCGACGACCAGTGGGTATTGCCAGATGGCCCCCTGGACGCAGAAGCACTTACCCTGCCCCAGAACCTGACAAACGTCGAAAACGGATATGGTTTTTTCGGTTCGATGGGCCTGTTTCAGACAGATTGGCAACTCCTGGAATCCGTCGACGGCTTACTCAATCGTGACGGCTAGAAGCCATTTACAGAAGCAGCAGACGAGGTGTGTCCTGAAAGAAATTGCCATCCCTCGGCGCGTTGCTCCATCACAGCCGTGATCGCCCCGGCAAACGTAAATTCATCGGGCGAGCCTTTTGCCACAGTTGTCCTGAACTTGGCAAAAACCATTACCTGTGTATCATTCAATGCCCAAACGGTTGGCAATCCAAAATTAGATACAACCACGCCCTGTGACGCAACCGCATCAAGGGCGCGTTTAATTTGAGCTCTGCTATCGTATTTAATAGCACCGTCCTCAACCCATACAAAACGTGGGTCATCTGCATAATATGCTACAGACTCCTCGAATTTACTCTCGCGAAGTAACGAGGCGTATTCTTTGAAAGCAGCAACTGCATTTTTCTCCAGCGTCATGCGATCAACGGGTGCAGCATCCTGCGCCTGACACGCCGCAAGCGGCATGGCGCACAACAAGAACATCAATCCAAACAAGGACTGCTTCAAACGAACCATCATCTCTATCTACTGGTGGATGTCTAGTGGTAGTTTACCGTGTAGTGCCGCACTGATATGCCACAATCATAAGATTTGGTTTCAGTGAGCGCAAGGTTTGCAGATTTTACTGCGCCAGTAAATAGTGGGATCCCGTCGCCTAAAATCAGAGGATTGAGCTTGATAATCAGCTTATCGATTAGCTGCGCATTGAACAACTGGGCAGCCAGATTACCACCACCACAGAGCCATACAGGCTTGCCGGCTTCAGCTTTTAGCGATCGAGCCAAATCAATGACGCCGTCTCGGACAACCGTCACGTTTGGATCTGGCGCGTCTTCTAGGGTACGCGAAACAACGTACGTTTTCAGATCAGGATAGGGATTCGTGATGCCTTGTTTGTATGCCACATCGTAGGTCTTTCGTCCCATCAGAACGCTATCAAACCAGGCATACGAAGCAAAAAAGTCATTGACGACGTCGTCGTCCCAAAGAAATTTATCAAACGAGCCGTCTGGGGCGGCAATGTATCCATCCAGCGTGCTCGCAACGTAATACACGAGATCAGTCATAAATCCTCCTTCGTCAAATCATGGGTGGTCAAATTGACCGTAGCGCAAGAAGTGTTTTGTCTGCCTGATAACGTCTGCGTTCTTCATCATAAACGAGTGGGATACCGGCAGAATTAAATGGTCGCGCATGCCCTCTAGACGGGTGCGTGACACGCTTACTTTACCATCGTCGTCACCTGGTATGATACTCGAGTATACAGGGTTAAGAGAAGAATTGCCGGCAATGACACCCAGGTCAAAACCCGAAGCTGGCGGCAACTGATTAACAAAACTGGTATCTGCCGTTGCCAGCTGTTTCCCAGCAGGGCCATTCAACCAGTGAAACAGGCGAAGATCGCCAAGCCGGTCCACCAGTTCAGACCCTCGATTGGGCGGCCCCAGCATAACAACACGGCCCATCCTGCCTATGAGTTGCTGGCTCTGTAATACGCGAACAAGGATGCCTCCCATCGAATGGGTAACAAAGTGGGCCCGCGCATAGCGCGTGCTGTCTTCAGAGGTACCGCTGAGTTCCTGACCACGGCGAATACAATCGCGTATAGCCGGCAACACATGCTCGCGCACAAGAGCAGCCACCGTGTGGTACGTGGAAGGATAATTGATGTTACACGTCCGATATCCATCCGCTAAAAGCGCCTTCTCCATGACGCGCATGGAATTAGATGTCCGCGCAAGTCCATGCAACAACACAACGGTGCCTTCTGGATGATCACCGTCCTGAGAAAGTGGACCACACCCAGATGCGAGCAACATCGCTAGCATGACAAATTGAACCAGCCGTGTAAGCAAGAACACCACGACGTTTCCTTAAAGCACTTTTACGCGAAGATTCCTGAACCAGACGGTTGCATCACCATGTTTGCCTTGTAAGCCAATATGGCCGTACGTAGGCAACTCTGAAAGCGGCTTCTTGAGCCAACGGGGTACAGCCGAGCCGTCTGGATTGTCTTGGGCAGACGTGTAGTCAGCCATATCAATGTTAATGACCTGTTCACCGTTCAGCACTACGGAAATGTGTTGATTAACGGCTTTTATCGTCATGCGATTCCATTCACCAGGTGCTTTAACCATCCGTTTGCTGGCTGCCTTTCGCCCAAAAATTGCCGCACATTGCCAGTTGGCTGGCGACTCTGCCCATTTTTTATTGAAGTCGTCCGCAATTTGCACTTCAACAGAGTTTGGCACCCAATCCACCATGTCTGTACCGTGCAAAATAACCCCGCTGTTCGTACCGTCGGCGGTTTTAAACTCCAGGTCGAGCACAAAATTATCGTAGACCCGGGAGCTCCAGATGGTTTGGTCTTCAGAAGCTGTCAGCACGCCATCCGACTCGGTCCAGATGCCTTCCGGGTAGATTGCGTTTGTGAGGTCTGCAGCAAAGAGATCTTCCCAACCATCAAGTTCGGAATTTGGGTGCCCCATTAATGCCGTTTGGGCAGCAACGGGTGTAGCACCAAGATACAGAACAAACAACGCACACAGGATAAGTAAATGCTTCATGACTGGTAGAAAGCTAAGTTACAGAGGCAGTCTGCTTGCCTATGCTACAGAAAGATCCTCGTTTTTTCAAATGAGTTTGACGTAAAGCTTACGCCATCCAGGCACAAACAAGCATTACAGCTCTTTTATCCTGATCTTCCCACCGCACCAGGGATCAAACGTCACACTGGCATCAATAGCTTTTTTCGCAATAGCGCGGGCCGACAGGTCTGAGTCATACAGCGCATGCACGACACCTAAACAATATTCAGCACCCGATCCTATTGCATAGTACTGCTTGAAACGCGTGACAGTCATATTCCCTGAAATGGTAAAAATCCCGCGTTTATTGAGCACCATAAACCTGGAGTTCAGATCTGCAAACGGATGTGACTTGCTGTTACTCTGGTTGTTGACAAAGGCATAATTATCCTTCATTTCCTTCCAGAATTTCAGGACAAACCGATAAATTTCTTTTTTAGTATTCAGCTTAACCGCTTTCCGGTCTTTTAGGTACTCATCCAGGATATTTTTGTAAACGCTGTATCCAGACATGGCAACATACGAGTTGCCTATTTTCCGAATCTTTACCGATGAGTAGTTTTCCTGCGATACGTGTTGGCCGCCAAAAGTTGTCAGGCTATCACTGGCAATTACTGCTTTTTTGCCTTTTCGAACGGCTACAATTGCGGTCATGTAGATTTCAGTTTAGTTGCTGAATACTGGACAGATTGCTGGCAATATACGCCGCAGCCCCTTTTCAGGCTTGCCGGCGCTGCGACCAGGCCATCAATGTGTTTTTCAGCTGATCCCACCGCTGATTTTCCGCTAATGCCTCTGTGACAAGGTCAGCAGCAGTTCGTGGCGCATTGCCTCCAAGAGGTGGATCGGTATCCAGGTTCGTGGGAAAAGCATATCCTTCAGTAACAGCAGCAATCACATCGCGCAGTGCTGTGGGTGTTAGTGCTGCCCGTTGGTCTAACAAATGCGGGTAAACGGCCTCCAGCATCGCCATGCGGTTTACAGTCTCCATGGGCCTTCCAAACGGAGAAGATATCTGTAACAGATTCGCCATTCTGTCACGCTCCATATTATTATGCCCTGCGCCATGGTACAATGCCGGACTAAAGAACAGCATGTCCCCTTTCGAAAGCGGCAGTTGAACGGCATGTGCCTCGAAAAAGGCTACAAACTCTGGCCTATCAAATGCCATATACCCCGCAGGAAAACGCTGGGAATACGGAAGAAGCAACGTTGGACCAGATGCGAGCGACATATCGGTATGCGCAATTGCGCCCTGCAGGGTCAGATATTGCGACATGCATTGCATCCTGGCCGGATACGCAGCTATAACCGAGGAGTGTTGGAATCCAAGGTGGTAATCCCGATGTGGTGTCTGTGAAGGGCTGCCGGGTTTTACGTTATTGACTTGCGCCGTTATTTGATACGCCGGCCCCAACCATGCCCTTGCCGCGAGCGCAATTAGTGGATTTCCAAAATATGGGATAAATAGCTCGGGCGCCCTGACACATACCTTCTGAAGTGCATTCCATATCCGCTCGTTTTGCCCAAAATGATCCCCGCCACCACCTGCAGCCTTCCGCTCGGTTTCGATGATTTCATAAAACACTGCCGTGATATCATCAAGCAATGATACACGTGCGTAAGCATTGCGCATTACAAACACGCCCGGCCCTTCGGACAGGCACATGTGGAGTTCAGTAACGATGTCGCGCGTGGTTTCCTCATGACTGCAACACCTGTTGAGGTGCCGGCCATCATAAATTACCACCTTTTTTTCTACAGCCAGCGCGTTAGGATAATCTTCCAGGTGTGTTTGCTGCGCACAGCATGTTTGTAAACCTTGCAGATCCAGATCGCTCTCCTTAAAAAAACCAGGCAGATTCGCATTCATCAAGGACATAGGGTTACGCTTGTTTAGCTAGAGGGCCGCAACATGTTAGCGTCTTCCTCTTTTCAAATCAAGCCGGCATTGCATAGACGAATAGACTTTCCATGAAAGCCACAATTGCTTGCATAAAAGTGGTTTAAAAACAATATATTGCGTTCATCAGCAGTGTGTATCCAGTTTGCTTCACCACCTACTGTAACCATGCTGCCTTGTTGACGATACGTGATTGCTCCCCACCAGTATGTTTCCCGCTTTACGTGCAACGCAGGGTTTTATCACCCGATTCACATTGGGCATTGCCCTCCTCTTTACAGGTCTGCATTGCAGTGCCCCTGAAGTTGCAATTCCTGAAGGACCTTATAACTTCCTGTTCTACATCGCCGACGATCTGTCACCGTTTTCAGATACGCAAAACATCCCTGCTTTTCGCCGCATTGGGGATGAAGGCGTTCAGTTTACCCAGGCCTTTACCAATGCACCTTCGTGTACACCAGCCCGTGGCATTGTCCTCACAGGGCAACCGCTGTGGCAACTCCGTGAAGGCAGTACGCTGTTCGGGCGCACTCCCTGTCGATCTACCAGTCTTCCCCTTGCTCCTGAAAGATGCCGGCTACTTTGTAGGTCACACAGGAAAAGCCTGGGGCCCAGGAAGCCTGGAAGCCGGCGGTTGGACTGCAGACCAAAACCCTGTCGGCACTCCTTATCAGGATATTAAACTTGATCCTGCCCCAGGCGGCATGACCAATGTGGATTATGCCGCCAACTTTGATGCGTTTCTTGCAGACAAACCCGCAGGCGAACCCTTCTTTTTCTGGTACGGCTCTCATGAACCACACCGCAGATTTGAAAGCCGGCAGGGACTTGGCGCCGGCAAATCCATCAATGACGCCCGCGTCCCTGCATCCCTCCCGGACCACGAAATCATCCGCAACGATATCCTGGATTACGATGTCGAAGTCGAATTTGCAGACAGGCACTTTGGCCGAATGCTCAAGGCACTGGAAGCGGCCGGCCAACTGGAACGGACCTTTATAATTGTCACGTCTGATCACGGCATGGCATTCCCACGCGCCAAAGCCACTGGACTATATGACGATGCCACACACATTCCACTCTTGATTAGTGGACCAGGTATCAATGGCAACGGTCGCGAAGTAACAGATTTTGTAGGCTTAATGGATTTGGGTCCAACAATTCTGGACCTTGCCGGGCTGTCTCCCTCTTCTGGAATGGTTGGCAGTAGTCTAAAGAGCCAGCTAACGGCTAATGCTTCAGGTCGTATCGACCCTGCGAGAAATCACATTATCCTCGCACTTGAGCGGCATACCCTTGCACGCCCCAATTACCTGGGCTACCCAATGCGCGCGCTGCGTACCGACGACTTTTTGCTTGTCAGAAATTTTGAACCAACCAGATGGCCCGCCGGCGATCCCGACTACGAATCGATTCATCAGGGCATCTTCGGTGACATCGATGCAGGTCCTTCCAAAGATTTCATCCTGTCCATTGCTGATGACCCCAAGTTCTCTCGCTACCATACCCTCGCCACAGGCCGGCGACAGGCGTTTGAACTGTTTGACCTGAGCCTGGATAAAGATCAACTCATCAGCGTAGCAGATGACCCCGTTTATTTGCTCACGCTTGACAGCCTGAACACCTGGCTTGAGTCGTCCCTGCGGGAAGCCAAAGACCCCCGTGCTTTCGGTAAATCACCCTGGGATCAAAACATCTATTATTTTGATGACCTTCCGGAAACCATGCCAGCGCCAGATCCAGATCGATGGGGTTATTGAATAAGCTTGGCTTTTCTCATCATCCTTGAGCTACTCCATTTTCCAACAGGCCAAGACGTCTATATCAGCACAGTATGTGCAAGCACATCAAAGTAATCCAATACTGCGTTCTATACGCCATCATAACTGGCTGTCTGCTGAATGATGCGCATGGCCAGCGATTCAATCGTTTTGTAGCATGGAGCTATCGCGATGTGGGTCACATGACCATGTCAGTACTTCCCAGGGTACCTGTCTATGCCGCACTGGGGGCAACAAGCATGGCTCTCATGTTGCGATTCGACGAGCCACTGAAACGTGACCTCATTGGTTTTTACAACAGCAATGCAGGGTGGCGATCTTACCTGGGCCTCACAAACGACCTCGGCGAACTCATCATTGCTGTCCCGGCAACCGGACTGTTTGCCGCTTCTCTGGTGACTGACAATACACGGTTGCAAGATGCTGCATTCACCTCGCTCCAAAGCTGGCTGTACGCTGGCACCATTTCGTTTGCATTGAAGCAAGTGATTGGCAGGCTCCGTCCCCGCGAAGCAATGGGACCATCTGTTTTTCGTCCCTTCTCAGGAAACGCTGCGCTTCCATCTGGCCACGTGACCCTGGCATTTGCTCTTATTTCGCCCTGGATCCACTACTACCCCAATGCTATTACCTATAGCCTATTTGCCTTTAGCGCAAGCACTGCTATTGCAAGAGTGTCCTTAAATAAACACTGGCCAACTGATGTCCTTGCCGGCGCAGCTATTGGTTTTTTCACAGGAAGATATCTTGCAAGACGCCATCTAAACCAATTGAACAACCACGCGCACCCTCTCTCTTCGCTACGCGCCAAAACAACAGTATTTCCTGGCGGGATAGTATTTTCCTTGACCTGGTGAACCTAGAACTTCTTCACGATGCCCAGGCCAAACGATAGGGGCGCATGGTTTAGATTACGGGTAATATCGACGCGAATGGGTAAGTTAAAAAAGTTCGTCAGCGAAATGCCAAGCTCATGCTGAATCGATGCATCGAAACGCGAAAACACATCGCTTTCTCTTCGCCCACTGGTAGCTTGCCCGTGTGCACCGTGGATGGTAAAACCAATACCGTTTTGCGCAAGTCCCCATAAACCGATCCACTCAAAAAAGCTGGTTGAGAAATCGTGCTCCCATGCAGCAGACCATACGTTGGCACCCTTGATTGGGAGTCCGTGTAATGTTTTGAATGCACCAAATCCGCTGATGGGCCGGCGACTTGTTTCGAGGATCCCCATGAACTGCGGTGGCAAGCTCCCGGTATAGGTTGCGCCATAGAGTCGTAATCGCAATTCATTTGGCCATTTCCTACGCTGATATAACGTCGGAATGGTCAATGCCGCAAATCCCTCATAGCGTGTGAAGGCTGCAAAGTCCGTGTCTCTATTGGTGTTATGCGTAACCTGTAGTTTAACGCCATGCCCTACCGGCTTCAGGTTTGAATGCGGGACATCCCCTAGTTGCAGCGCCCCCGTTAAAAGGGTTACATCTCCTTCATTGATTAACGGGTTGTCTCGCCGTGTGCTACCAAAGAACCAGCCTTTGCGATCTCTGAACACATTCACATTTTCATGTTGCTCGCGCGAAACGCGAAGCGAAGCGGTTGTAGCAATTTTATCAGCCGCGACCCCAACCTCTACAAATTGTGTTTGACGTTTGTAGTAGTCGAAGTAATCAACCCACCCTACGTAGGTAGTTGCCCCAGCCACAAATTGACTGTAGCTGCGGGAAGCATATTGTGTGTCTCTGCTACGCGATACGCCTCCTTGCACAAATGCGCGATGAAAAAACCAACCAGGACGCTGCCGGCCAAAATCAAATCGCAATCCAAGGTCGTAGGCAGGTAATTTACTCGAGACGCCATAGCCAGCACCAAGCATCAGCGTGAGTGGATCTGCCAACTTTAACTGTTGCTGGGCACCAAGGAAAAACCCTTCGACACGGTTGTAACCCAGTTGAAAACTGGACAGCAATTGATCAACGCGCCCCGGCGTGGGTGGGGCATCCGTCGCGTCAGCCTCCTCGCTCAAGTCGATTGCTGTATACTGGCGGAGCAACCCATCTGGCCGAAACGAACGCCCAATGCCCCTTCTTGGATCTAGTGCGACAACTTCTTCAATTTCCTGGGGTGTCATCGGAATTAGCCCCGGATTCCATCTAAAAAGATGATCTTGCCGATCGACGTTGGGTGCAGTGACAATGGTGCGCGATGCCTCAAAAAGGGTATCCGGTACGGGCAGGTTAAAGACATATTTTGTAATTCGCGACACCTGGCGATACCGGGCAGGCGGATACGACACCCCAAGCCGGCCAAAGGAGACGTTCCCTTCTATCTGCAGATCGACAGGAAGCCACAGCGAATCGCCATGGGGTGCAAACTGCTGGATATAGAAGGCATCCCAGTCTTTAATTGGTGCCGGCAACACGTTGTTGGGACTGGGGCGCATTTGTGCCTGTAACAAAACATACGTTGAATCTAGCACAGACACATGTCCCATAAAAGCGGTACTCAATGCCGACTTGGGACTAAAATAAATATCGTACACCCGCTGGCCATCTTGTTCGTGATACCCTGCGAGCGTGAACGTATACAGCTCGGGTGCCCTGGGATGCGTCGGTCCAATCAATTGAAAACCGAGCACTTCAATTGTATCGTCGTATAGATTGGGGACATTTTGGGTTGTCGCAAAACGCATCGGGCCAGACGAAACCGGCCGCAGCCTTCGTGCACGAACATAGCTTCGCGTACCACTTCCACGTTTCCAATGCCACATCGCAATTGATTCTTGCACTTGCGCAAGATCAAATTCGCTATAGAGCATGTAACGCGAGTAGCTTTCCGCTGAGTAGGTTGCAAGATGGGTTTGCCATTGCTGCTTCTTCTCGATCACCTTGCGCATGATGTTGTACGCAGGATCTTCGCCACTCACAACCACTTCTTCCAGTGTGTACGAGACCGGCGTCAGGAGCACCTCCAACGTTGTTGGCGTCTCTTCAGTAATCTCCAATTTTAGCGACTCAAACCCAATGTGGCGGATATCAAGCGTCACGGGTAGTTCAGCTATCCGTAATTCAAATCGCCCGACGCCGTTTGTGATTGTACCCTCTGCACGTGCAAAATCAAATAACGTGACAGCCGGCAAGGTCTCCCCTGTCTCCGCGTCTTTGACAACACCAGTATATACCTTTTGTGCCTGCGCCTGCATCGCGGTGCAGAGCAACACAAACATCCCTATGGACAGTAGTTTCTTCTTCACAAAATCGCGCTAAAAAATCCGGGCAGAACCAAGGCCAACGGTGAAGCCGGGTGCATCCAATCGAGTCGCAAAATCAACCCGAAACAGGGAAAACAAACCACTCACTGACACACCAACTTCCTGATGCCAGCCATCCGATGAACGGACCAACGAAGGCTGAAGTACCGGACTCGATTGCCAGGTACGCGCATGACCACCAAACACAATCAGATTGATTGCATTTTCTGCTGCGCGACGCATCCCAAGAATCTCAAAGGGTACTGTTTTAAAATTGTGCTCCCAAAAAATCCCCAGGGCATCATCTCCTCGATAGGGTTTGCTTTGCAATGTTTTGAGGGTGCCAAATTGATTGTAAAACGTCATGCGGCCATCCACTGCGCCAAAACGTGTCACCGGCAAGTCGCCAAAGCCGCGCTGACCAACAACTTTTACATCCAGCGTATTCGGGAGCAAGCGGCGGGTAAAGAATGTGTTGAAGCGCCACTCGAGCGACGCGTTATAGCGAGTAAAGGCGTGGTCGCTGTCCAGTCCGGGCAGGGCATGTTCAACGTGAACATCAAGGAATCGCCGGCCTGTTACGCCCAACGTTTCTTCGCTGTCGCCAAATGAAAAGCCAGCCACGAACGAGTGTACACCGCCAAACGAATTGATATCCGGATTCTCACGCTGCGTAAAACTACCTCCAAAAAAGTCGTAATCAGTTTGCTTGCTCAAATCTCCTTGCGACTCTATATGCAGTCCGGTGCGTAGCGTCAACTGTGTTTCAGGAACAGCATACGACAGTGATGCACGTAACCGTTCATTGAGGAAATAATCATAGTAATCCACACCATCAAATAACACCACAAGACCATTAACGGTGCGCAGGAAAGGTGAGCTATGCGTCTGCGTGTCCGTATATTCAGCATAGGACACATCCAACCTTAAGCGACGTGCCGGATCGAGCCTGATTTGTGTCCCAATAGAAAATGCAAGCTTGTCATCTCCCCGGAGGGCAGAACTAACTCCTATGGCTCCTTCCAGATTAAATCGATTGCTAAAGCGTTTACCAATTCCAAGCTCGCCATAGACCCCTTCCACGCGGTTGAAACGAATGTGGGGACTAAAATCGAGGTTAAGCCGGCGCCGTTGCCGACTCCCCTCCTCACCAGCCAGCACGACCTCATCACCCGAATCATCATCCCTGGCTGTCACTTTTACCACGCGCGCCAGCGGTCCCGTGGGCTCATATGCCTTTGCAAGCGTCATTGTACTGTCAATTGCCACATACGCTGCCGCCTCCGCTTTGTCCAATGGCACAGCAATGCCTTCTTGATCCAGCAATGTATCTTCAGCAACCGATACGGAATCGACCACAACACTGCTACCCTCGGCAAAGAGCGTGTCCGGTACAATGGCGTTGACATCGTAATTAGAAATGCGGGAAACTTGCTCGATAAAAAACGTCGGAAAAGAAAGCAGCCTGTTCAGTCCGATCTCAGCCGTCATGTTGCTCCGGAAGTCGACCGGCAACCAGGCCGAGCCGCCAAAGTTCGAGAACTGCTGGGCAAAAGTCACATCAAACGCCTCGATCGGTGGCGGAAACAGAAAAGCATCGCCCGGCTCCAACTCAACTTCGAGCAAAGCATATTCGACATCAAGCACGGCTACTTTTCCGACAAACCCCGTCTTCAATCGATTCCGCGGCGAAACGCCGATATCATAGACGACGTCGTCATCAATTCTCCTGTAACCAAGGAGCTCAAACGTGTAATGGTCCAGCGCATCAGGGTGCGTGATGCCCATAAAATTGTAGCCGGCTATATCGATGTTATCATCATACAAATTGGCCACAAATTGCGCAGCCGGCAACACGTTACCAATATCCAGGTTGTTGGTTTGCCGGCGCGCTTTTACCACTTCGCGTGTCCCATCCACCGGATTCCAATAAGTATCGGTAAAGGACTCAATGATCGATACAATTCCGGTGTCATTTTTCAAGGTGAACCGGTTGTAGGCCTCAGCTGAATAAGAGGCAAGTTCAGCACGCCACGCTTTCTTTTTCTCGATCACCTCGCGCATAATGTCTACAGCGGGGTCCTTCTCACTCACAACCAATTCCTCCAACGTATACACCGTTGGGGGCATTTGTATTTGTAGCCCAGTCGAAGCCGACGTAGTAACATCTACGTACTGGCTTTCGTATCCAATGTAACGCACAACAAGCACAGCAGGTAGCGAAGGTACTTGCAGGCTAAATTGTCCGTCTATATTGGTAATGGTGCCCGTGTAGGTACCGTCGATTTGGACATTGGCCGCCGGCAGTGGTTCGCCGGATGCTGCGTCGCGCACGACACCCTCAACAAGGTGTTGCGCTTGCAACGTTACTGGCACAAAAAAGGGACAAACAAAAATGCAAAAAGCAAGAAACAATACACGTGCAATAGGGCTTAACAAAACAGTAGGTGTATAGAAATATCTTTGGAGAAGGGGAATTTTTTTCTGCACTATCGTGTAATTTTTTGTTGAGGTAACTTGGCAATTATTCATGGGGCAGACAGAAGACGGGCCCGCCCGAATGGTATAGGTTTTGAGATGTAGGCGCTCTTCAGGTGGAGGATAAAACCCCAGCATTTCGGCTCGCCCCTATCCCTTGCTGTTCCCCCTGTTAACTTTATCCTGCAGATTACTATTCGAGCAAACTTTCATATCCGTAATTAGATGTCTCACTGGTACGAAGTATTTGATAATGATCGCGTACAACTCCTCACGCGAAAGCAGGCAACGAGACTCATTCGTATGCTGGTGGCTGCCTTTGCAGTGACTACGGCCGGCATCATCATAGGTTTTAACTATAAACCGTATTTTTTCTTGATTATTGTGTGCGTCCTCCTTACCTGGTTTGGCGCATTCTGGTGGATCACCTGGCGACTGCGGATGCTCCGGCGTGTTGTATGGTGCGTAAAGATTTCAGACCGACGCGTGGAAGCCTACGATTACACGCGAAAAAAAATTACGCTCGATTGGACCAAGGTACAGCGCGTCGAGATCACAAAAGACAGCCTCATTTTACTCGGCCCAAGTTTCTGCTCATTTCAGATCCCTCATTTATTTACCGACTTCCCCAAACTGAGCCACCGCATCATCTACTGCGCTGAGTTGTACGAGGTCCCGATTTTCATTGACGGCCTGCCCTGGCAAAGCCTCGATGTGTACGAACTCTATCCCTTCCTGGAAGAAGGCGCGACCTAGTACTCTTTGATGCGCCAGGCATACCGCAACTTGATCCGGTCGCCGCGCTTGTACATCTCTGTACCTCTCGGCACATTCTCTACCCCAAGCAACTCGGCATTCAGTTTTTCAATGGTTCGCCGTGAAGCGCGATTGTCTGGATTGCATGTGATATAAAGAATTGCAAATTCGTGCTCGCGCGCGAGTGCCACCAGTAACCTGCACGCTTTGCCGGCATACCCATTCCCTCGAAATGGCGGATCAATGCTATATCCAATATTGCCGGCATACCGATCAATGAGTTCGTTGCTGCCGATGCGTAGCGAAATACGACCAACACGTGCGCCCGATGCGTTTTCACGGATACCAAAAATATAGGCCGGCACATAGCCCCTGACGTCATCAGCGGGTGCAAGCGCCTCAACAAGCAGATGGACCTCGGGGCCCTCAATGATATCACCGGTCTTTCGCCTGAACATGGTTATCGCACAACGCGCATACTCGTTATCATAATGCACCCAATGGCACGGGCAGCAGTAAATCTAAGGTTTTCTGGTATATTTCTCCGTCTTCACTGGCACGTGGTCCCGCCACGTTCAATCGGACAGGGACAATAGCTTCCAACCAACGCCCCAGTATAGCGCGCGATTCACCCATTGTGTATCTGGACAAATCAAGGCACAAGCATGGCCGCTGCATGGCTTGAGCCATCTGCACCGTAAAAGCGGTCCCTCCGACAGGTGAACCGCTACTGATGATCAGTGTGGCATGTGCCCATTTTACGTTCAGGAATGTCCGCTCAGCCGGCAAAGTGCTTGAAGCCTCTCGCAATCCTGCATAACGATTCGGAATACGTCCTGCTTCGTTTATGTTACCTTTTGGCACCCATCCGCCCATCGGAATCCCTTTGGCAAGCGCCACATCCCAGGCCGCCAGATCAACACCTGTCTGTCCACCCGAAACAATACGGCCCAACTGATATTCTTTTCCCATAGCGCGTTCTATTTTTCTTCGCCAATCCTCACCGCCATCCCATGCTCTCGCGACTAGCACCCCGACACCTCCTCGGCATCTTTTTCATTATAAACCTCTTCCCTGCCTCTATTCTCGCGCAGCCGTTACCGCCTGGTTCGCCCGCAAACGCCAATTTATCAACGTCCGGTCTTGCCAAAATCACAGCGTATTTCGAGGAATATAGTGCATCTGAGCAAATACCGGGCGTTTCATTCGCGATCGCCCGTAATGGCAAACTGGTCTATACACAGCACATTGGCTATCAAGACATAGAAACGCAGGTACCTATAACCGACACCACCATATTTCGCATCGCTTCGATGACAAAAATTGTAACCAGTGTGGCCGTCTTGCAATTGCTCGAAGCGGGGCATTTTAATCTAGATGATCCTGTGAGCGATTACATCCCAGAAATTGGTGGCATGCAGGTGCTCCTTGATCCGACAAACCCGGATGGTCCCACGAAGCCGGCTGCCAGGGCGATGACGATTCGCGATTTATTGATGCATACGTCGGGACTTGCATCAGCCGGCAGATCAGGCATAAACGGAAGATATGGTAGCATCGCCGGCAACCCAACCATGACATTACAGGAAAAAATGGAAGCTTTCGGCAAGCTCCCACTCCTGTATCAACCCGGTACACAGTGGCGCTATAGCATGGCAACAACTGTGCTTGGTTATCTCGTAGAAGTTGTGTCTGGGAAGCCTTTTGCTGACTATCTGGGCGAAGCTGTATTTGTACCGCTGGGCATGACCGATACGGGATTCTTCGTCCCAGAGCACAAGCAACATCGTGTAATGTCGATTTACAATGCCAACGAAGAAAAGGCCACGCGCATCCAGGCCGGCCTCGCGCCAAGGGAAACCCGCCTGCCCGCTGCTCCCAATGGTAGTGGTGGTCTTTTCTCTACTGTACCAGACTACCTCCGATTTGCGCAGCTGTTACTCAACGGCGGGCACCTGGATGGTACGCAGCTCTTACAGCCTGCAACGGTCGAGCTTATGACGCGCAACCATTTACCAGAAGGAATCACACTTCCGGAACGCTTCGGACGCAACTACGGACTTGCCGGCTATGGATTTGGCCTCGGTGTACGGGTGCGGACTGATGTCGCGCGGTCAATCCTGCCGGGTAATGTCGGAGAATACGGCTGGGGCGGTTTATTCGAGACGTACGTCCTCATCGACCCTGAAGCTTCCCTTGTTGCCCTCTACATGACACAAGTCCGTCCCTCCAGCTTCCACCCCTTCCGCCGAGACTTTACCCGGATGGTGTACGAAGCTCTAATTGACTAAGTACAAACAAATAAATGTTGAGGGGGGACATAAATCTTGTTCTGTATAACAGAACGATAAAATCCAAAACCTTCAACCTGTAACTTTCAACCTTTAACAGCAAACAGATCAATCCTTCAGAATTGATCTGTTTGCACTTAGGGCGTGTAGACAAGTTAGCCTCACCAACTACCAACTTTAACAAAAAAGGGCGTGCCGGCAACCGACACGCCCTTTTTTCAAAAGTAATACCCCTTAAGCAGCTTGCGCCTCGGCATCGACCGATTCGTCTGCTGTTTGGTCATTAAACAGGAAGAAGAAGATCAGGGTAAAGACCAGTGTTGCAACAGCAAAGATACCCCAGAACAACTGCCAGTCTTCCATGCTGAGCGTTCCGTTGGTACCATAAGCATTTACAAAAGCACCTGAGAGCTGCGTGCCCAGGAAGAAGCCAACACCTTGCGTAAGCAACACAAGCAAGCCCTGGACCTGCCCTCGAATGGCCGGCGACGTTTTCTTGTCGATGTAAATCTGCCCCGTCACAAAGAAGAAGTCATAACAAATCCCGTGGATCAGAATGCCGAGCATAATGAGCCAGAACGTGCCGCTGAGTGCTGCAGCTGAGAAAAGCGTAAAACGTGCTACCCACGCCAGCATCCCTAACAACAACATCCATTTCACCCCAAGCCGGGCAAAGAAAAATGGAATCAGGAGCATGAATATGATTTCGGATGCCTGCCCAAAGGACATTTCAAAGCTCGGATTTTCAAAGTGTGGTACGCCAAGCTGTCCGTTTATATCGCCGAAGTAAACTGGCGCATAAGGAAAGTATGTACCAAACGCGATAAAGATGAGTGTTGCGGCAACCAGAAAAACGATGAACGAACGCGTTTTCAGTTCTTTCAGCGCATCGATACCCAAAATCTGCCGCCAGCTTGTTTTCTGACCAGCCATTGGTGGTGGCGTAAGCGGTAGTGTAAAGCTGTAAATACCGAGGAAGATGGCAGCACCACCGCCAATGTAAAGCGGTAGTGACGTGGCATCAGCCATAAGGAGCTTACCGATAACCATACCAGCGACAACCCAGCCAATGGTCCCAAACACCCGCACAACCGGGAATTCTTTCTCCTGGTTTGTCATGTGGTGAAAAGCCAGCGATGCTGTCAGACCCAGGGTCGGGAAATAGCAGATTGCGTGGACAAATAGCAGCGGCAAAAACAGGGATGTGCCGGCATAGGTCGGCATCGCGCACATAGCAATACCCGCTATCAAGCAGAGCACACCCAGTACTTTCTCAGAATCGAAAAACCGATCCGCTACCATACCCATAAAAAAAGGCGCAATAATAGCAGCAATCGGGCCGAGCGAGTACGCCCAGTTGATCGATTCACCCATGTCAATGGTCTGCATGTAATTACCAAGCGTGGGTGCCCACGCACCCCAGATGAAGTACTGCGCAAACATCATCACGCTCAGTCGCGAGGTCAATCCGATATTCATATAACTTGCTTTGACAGGTTAAGCGGTTGGTGGAAACTGACATAAGGTCGCAAAAACTGGCATCAAGATCCAAATCGTAGCGCCATGTATTGCGCGACATCCATCTAAATGAATAAATATTGCCCTGTGTGGAATGCCGAACTTGTTTATATTCTGTTAACCACCATTATCCTATTCTTTGCAACCCTCCTTCATTACTTACCTGCATAAACATGACTTTACGAAACGTACAGACCTACGTTTGCTGCTTCGTTGTAGCCTTGTGCTTCGGTGGTATCGCCCCTTCAACGTTTGCACAAACCTGGGAAATGGTCTGGTCCGACGAATTTGATGGCACAAGCCTTGACCCGAATAAATGGACATTTCAAACAGGCGATGGATGTCCCGACCTCTGTGGATGGGGAAACAACGAGCTGCAATGGTACAGCACAACCAACCATTCTGTGAGCAATGGCTTTTTGACAATCGAAGCGAAGGAAGAACAAGCCGGCGGGAAAGACTACACGTCGTCGCGGCTCCGGACCATCAACCGTGGTGACTGGACCTACGGCCGCTTTGAAGTACGCGCCAAACTCCCCACAGGCCAGGGCCTCTGGCCGGCTATTTGGATGCTCCCCACCGATCCTTCCATCTATGGCGTATGGGCTGCAAGCGGCGAAATCGACATCATGGAGCTGACTGGCGACAAACCCGACAAGATTTTCGGGACCATCCACTACGGGGGCAGTTGGCCAAATAATACCTTTTCAGGGACAGACTATGTCCTGGACAGTGGCACCTTCAACGACGACTTCCACGTTTTTGCTATTGAGTGGGAAGAAGGCGCCATTCGTTGGTACGTAGACGATGAGCTGTACGCTTCTACCAATAACTGGTCCTCTACCGGCGGCCCGTTTCCTGCTCCGTTTGATGTGGACTTCCACTTGCTCCTCAACGTTGCGGTCGGCGGCAACCTGCCGGGCAACCCGGATGCAACCACCGTTTTCCCTCAGCAGATGGTTGTTGACTATGTCCGCGTGTATGAGAACACAGAAACTACAGGAGACAATGGTTTGCTCTTTGACGACATGGAGCATGGTGATCCGGACCTGAACAACTGGTTTGCATTCGATGGCAGCGGTGGTGGTATTGTGGCAAACAATGCGGACGCAGCCCCTGACAACGGCGGCAGCTTCTCTCTCAGTGCAACCTACCCGCTGCGCAGTGGCTACATCGGCGGCTTTGGACGAACCAACCGACTGAACCTGGCCGATGCAACCCATTTCAATTTCTGGATCAATCCCCAGGCGGATCAGGCGTACACCCTTGAAATGCAGTTTCAAGACGATGACAACGGAGACGACCTGATCCCAACACCGTCCGGTGACGATGACGAATTTCAGTTTGATTGTGTGGTTAGCGCAGCAGGTCCTTGCGCCGTTTCGGGTGGAGGCTGGCAGCTCGTCTCTATCCCCTTTTCGGATCTTGTGGATGACAATTCATTCCACAATGGGGGCAACGGCGTGTTTGACCCGGTGCCAACGGATGAGGGTGGTAATGGCCAATTGGTCAACGTTGTCGTAACTGTGGTGGGCAACAACACAGCAATCAACTTTGACACAGACAACTGGCAGTTCTCTAATGGTGCGTTGACCACCAGCACAGACGAATTTGCAGAAACACCCGAACAAGCTTTTGTAAGTCCTGCATATCCAAACCCTTTTTCTGATGTTGCTTCGTTCAGCGTGGCAGTAGACCAGGCGCAGCGCGTTTCCGTATCTGTGTTTGATTTGCTCGGCCGGCAGGTTGCGCAGCTGTATGACGGCATGCTCGCGGCCACAGAACAGCAGTTCTCACTGGACGGCACAAACTGGCCAAACGGGGTTTACTTGCTGAAAGTAGAAGGTGACACCTTCCTCAGAACCAGCCGGCTCGTGTTGATGCGGTAAGCCAAAACTTGTGATACACAAAAAAGCCGGCGCTGTGGACGAAGCGCCGGCTTTTGTATCCCATGTGTTCCGTTAGTTAGGGACGGAGTAGAAGTGTTTACTCCAGAAGTGCAAATGCTTCCTTATTGAAAGCACATGGATCTCGTCACACTATGGCGCATACCCGGAAAAAATTGTGCGCCAAAAACTAAACTTTTTCCGCTCTTTTTGTCTGCGCCATCCCAAAAGCTGCTTTTTGAGCTCGTTTGGGCAGTTTTTACAACTCAAAAAAACCGGAAATTTTTTCCACGCTTAGCATCAAGACCTTTTAACCATACACTTACCTGGTCATGAAGCCACGTGCATTCCTCCTCCTCAGTGCCGCCTTCTTCTTGTGTAGTTGCGCCAACAAATTCGAACACATACCCAATCCACCCCAGTCGATAACCTTTAGCCCAAACGACACCCCAGAAGCAGCGCTTATAACTTTAGCCCTGGAACGCGTGCTCAACGGATGGTACTTCAAGTACGAATTGGAAGAAATGCGAAAACACAGAGAAGCCTTCGTAAAAGATATCCGCGTACATTTCCACCCAGACTACCCCTATGGCATGGGACATCCCGACGATATTGAAATGGATACTACCGCCCTGCCCCAATTATTGCCAATCCGGGGCTTTCAAAGTAGAATCATAACGGACAGCACCTATCGTGCGTTATTGAAAGCTAACAAAACGCGAAGTTTACTCCAGGTTGGCAACATTAACGTACAGGGAGACAGTGCACGGGTTGTAATTTTTGTCCAGGCAACTTGTGTGGAGATGGAGGTGCCTTCCGTATGTATGGCTGGCGGAGCCATACATTACGCGTTCAGCCGAAAAGCAAACCAATGGCACTTCGAACGCATCATCTCACACTTGCAATCTTAAAGCACCTTAAACCTGCGGCGTTCGAGTTGCAGCCTTAATACGTCTCAACAACCCTGACCGACTTAATAAAGTCCAGGCCCGGGAAATGCCGATCCAGGAACGCGCGGCCGTGCACATTGATGGAATCCTGGCGCATGGTGGGACCATTCCTGTACTGCCCATTAAACGTATCAATCACTTCAACCCCAGACACAATTTCTGCAATGGGCGGATAGCCCACAACACCAGCGGCAGGATACGTATCAAGATTGACGTTATCTGCCAGATTTATAAATAACTGCGTTGTACGTGTCTTCGGACCACCTCTGGCAAAAGAGATCGTGCCTTTCATATTGCTTTTCACAACGGGCTCGTCAGCAATCCCCAGCTTCCGCCAGGCGCGGTTCACCTTTTCTTCGTTGTGGATGCCAAACTGGGCCACGTAATTGGGCACAACCCGGAAAATAGACACCTCATCAAAGTACTCCAGGCGGACGAGGTGATAAAATCGATCCGCAGCAAGCGGGCCCCATGAACGGTGGACCATCGCATCAAAACTGCCTTTGCTTGTTTCAAACTTCACCAGGAAACTGTCAGGGGCTGCTTTACGGATGTCATCATCCGGCATGCCCTGTGCAAATGCCGGTTGGGCCCCAATTACAAACAACAGAAGCAAATACAGGAACTTTTGAACCATCTTTTTGGGTATTGTAAATTCTTAAACGGCTACCTTATCATGGGTCGTTGCCTCGCCATCGTATATGCACTGACTACACGCCGGGTTCACAACCGGACATAATTTCTGTCTTTTGATCTGAAAACAACCTCAAATTTATGTCTCCAATCGACACTCCCCAATGGCACCTGAAGCACTTTTTAGGGCTATTTGCATGTACGACGATGCTCCTTTTTGCCGGCATGGGCTGTGATAATGAAGTAGATAATCCATTTGCTCCCATCGTCATTCCGCCCCCCACTGTAATTGATGACTCGCTCTATACCGAGACAGATACAGGACTCAAAATTTATGAACTTACCGTTGGCGAAGGATCTCTTGCTGAAGATGGCTTTGTGGTCCAGTATCACTACATCCTCTGGCGGCAAGATAGCAGCCTTGTAACAAGCACATATCTCACAAGCCTTCCTGCGGTTCTCTTGTTAGATGACAATACAGGTTTGATTCCTGGCTGGCGTGAAGGCCTCGATGGTATGCGTACGGGCGGATTTCGCCAGTTACAGATTCCGCCTGAACTGGCCTATGGTTCAACAGGAAGTCAAACGCTTGGCATTGGCTCGGACGAAACGCTGTACATGGAGCTCGCTTTATTGGGTGTCGGCGTTGCAGTCGACCCCAATAATTAGTCTGGCGCGTTCTGCACCTGACTCAGTATGTTTAACCGGCTCAATATCAACATTGCAGGGGGACTTGACATCCCGCTGCCCGCCATGGCCGGCGTCCAGCAACGTTTCCCGGACCGCGCACTGCCCGATGTTGATGCAGCTGTAGCTACATCGCTCGCCCAGATAAAAACGGAAGCCGGTATCAAGCCCGGCGACTCAGTTGCTATTGGGGTTGGGAGCCGGGGCATTTCGAACCTGGCATCCGTGGTACGCCGGTTGGTGCTGACGCTAAAAGACTGGGGCGCAGTGCCATTCATTTTCCCTGCAATGGGCAGCCATGGCGGTGCTACTGCTGAAGGTCAAACAAAGGTACTTGCCTCCTATGGCATCACAGCATCTGAAATGGGCGCCCCGATCCGGGCGAGTATGGATACAGCGCTCATTACTCACATGCACGATGGGACGCCCCTGCACATGGATCAGCATGCCCGGCGCGCTGACGGCATAGTCCTCGTCAACCGAATAAAACCGCATACAACGGTGCGCGGCGATTACCAGAGTGGCATCATCAAAATGATGATCATCGGCATGGGCAAAATCCAGGGCGCGACCATCATGCATGGTGATCACGGCATGGACACCTTTGACCGCGTCTTACCCGAAGCAGCGGCATGCCTGATGCCTCACATTCCCTTCCGATTTGGCGTGGCGCTTGTTGAAGATGCTTATGACCATACTGCCAGCGTAGAATGCCTGCTGCCCGCAAACCTTCTATCCCGTGAAAGAACACTGCTCCAAGAAGCAACCAACCTGATGGCCCGCCTTCACTTCGAGCAGATCGACGTGCTGGTCATTGATCGCATCGGCAAGGAGATTAGCGGCGGCGGCTTCGACCCGAATATTGCCGGCCGAAACAGTCGCGGTGTAAAAGGCTTTGACAGACCATCTATCGAAAAACTCGTCTTACTCGACTTGTCTGATCAAACGTATGGCAATGCAACCGGCATGGGTATGGCAGACGTCATCACGCAGCGGCTTTTTGATCGGATTAACTTCGAATCCACCTACGCTAATGTCATCACCAGCGCATATCTCGACGGCGCAGCCATCCCTATCGTGATGCCCACCAACAAAGATGCGGTGAGCCTTGCCGTAAAAACGGTGCTGCGCGTCAAACCCCAGGATGCCAGGATTGTGCGCATTCGCGACACCCTCAGCCTCGATAAAATTTTTGTCTCAGAGCCGCTCCTGAACGAAGTTGAAGCACATCCATCGCTATCAAGGCACACAGATCCAGCCCCGATGGCATGGTCACCTTCAGAGTGGTCGTAACACGGATTTTCCATTTAAGGGCAAAATCAGCTACCTTGGGGCATCCACCCATTGACACGCCCCGCCATGACTGCAGCCCCCTACTGGCCTTTTATTGTACTGGCCCTTGGTATCGTAACTGTTGTAATCCTGATTGCCCGCCTGCGCATTCACGCCTTTCTTGCGTTGATGATATCAGCCGTTGTTGTTGGCGTGCTGAGCGGCCAACTCCCTGGCGATGCATCAACAGCACACCTTATCCGGGCTGTAGAACTACCCATGCTTGAGTTTGGCCGTATCGCCGGCCAAATTGCTTTTGTCATCGCCCTGGCAGCTATCATCGGCACAGCCATGATGGAGAGTGGCGCTGCTGATAAAATTGTAAACAGCCTGGTCAATGTGTTTGGTGAAGGCAAAACGGCCATTGCACTGATCGTGAGCAGTCTCGTGCTGGCCATTCCCGTGTTCTTCGACACGGTCTTTTTCCTTTTAATTCCGCTGGCCGCAGCGTTGCGACTCCGTACGGGCAATAACTATGTGCTTTTTGTGATGGCTATAGCGGGTGGTGCAGCCATAACCCACCACCTTGTCCCTCCCACTCCCGGTCCGCTAATTATGGCCGAGAACATGCAAGTTGATCTTGGCCTCACCATTATGGCCGGCCTCCTTGCCGCCATCATACCAGCCATCACCGTGTATTACGGCGGCAAGTACATCAACCAGAAATGGGATATACCGTTTAGAGGATCGATTGCAACATCACAGGATACGGCAGATGAAAAAGACGACTGGACACCGGGGCTTTTCTGTCGCTCGTCCCTGTTATACTCCCTGTACTGCTTATCAGCCTTTCGACGATCTTCGGCCTTTCGGAAGCTGGCGCTTCGCTGTTCTTCAGCTTCCTCGGCAACAAAAATGTGGCCATGCTGCTTGGCACCATGATCGCTATGTGGCTATGGGCCCGTCGCAAAGGCTGGCGCATTGGTGACCTTGGCGATGCGGTGAGTGAACCGTTGCAGATTGCCGGCATCATTATCCTGATCACCTGTGCCGGCGGCGCATTTGGCGCCATGATCAAACTGGCCGGCATCGCAGATGCAGTTGCATGGGCTACCGCTGATTTTCAGATTAGCTTTATCCTGCTTGGCTGGATTACCGCTGCTGTCATGAAAATTGCCCAGGGATCCGGCACGGTTGCCATGATTACCGCTTCTAGCATCATGTTTGCCATTATCGGAGACGGTAGCGCGCTAACTTACCACCCTGTCTATGTTTTGATGGCCATTGGCTTTGGCGCGATGTTCATTTCCTGGATGAACGACAGCGGGTTCTGGGTTGTCGCGAAGCTCGGTGGATTCACTGAAAAGGAAACGCTGCGTACCTGGACCGTTCTGCTCGGTTTAATCGGACTGGTTGGCCTGATTCAGTTGCTGATTGCTGCAGCGATATTCCCGATGGTTTAAGGCACCTGGGTGCGGAGTTCATCGATCGAGGTTTGTAGCGCGAGCGCGTTGTAGTTGCAGCGCGTTTCGAGTTGCGCAAATGCCTCAGCGTGTTCACCAAGCAGGCTGGCTGCTGCCGGTATATTGTCCGGATCAATCATCCCCGGCGGGCCAAGCGCATCTTGTACTGCAGCAAGTGACTGTGTAATGGCCGCAGCCATGGCGTACACATTGCGATGATAATCGAGTTCTTCGTTGTAAATGCCTTCCAGGGCGTATGCCAACGCTTTTTCGCGCTCAGGTGCGTGTAATCCAAATACGGCAAACAACGATTTCAAGCCCTTTTTGCCGGCCTCCGCACCAATGCTATCCGCATGCTTTTTAATCACGCTGCAATGCCCCCGCATGGCATCCAGGCGTTGCGCAACGGATGCGGCTTGTGATTTGTACGCTATCAAATGCTCGTTAAAACGCGTGGCTTCGCTCGACAGTGAATCGCCAATGACAAATCTGAAGTGGGTGACAATGGAGGATGCAGCGGCCAACGCAAGCGAGGACTTCCGCATTTCCTCACACATACCGGCTAAATCATCCGCCACCGCGGGATGTTGGGTTTTGACATAATCGATGCCATCGCGAATGGCCTCCGATATCGTTTTTATATTGTCGATTGCACCGGAAACGGCATCGATAGCATCCAGGGTTTCTTTTACGATAGGCATGACAATTTACGCCAGGTTTTCCTTTTCAAAACGCTTACTACATGTATATGCGTAAAATGCCGCTACTTTGTGTCAAGGAAGCGCAGCATATTTGTTCGGTCGATCAACAATAATGCTAGATCGTGAATCACCCTATCAACATGACGACCAACACTATTTTGGCAACCAAATATACGGCCCCGATTAACCCTGTGCTCAATTTCAAGATACCAAGTGGCTTACCATGTGCGTCAAAGAGCGCTTCTAATGAAGCTCCCACCGTTTGTTTTGATTTTTGTACTGAGTTCTTTTGTGCCATCGCTCATTCACCAAGAAAAGATGAGATTTGATCGAGGAACGCTTCCTCTTCTTCCCACCAGATTTCGTGGCCGGCATTTTCAATAAACGCATAGCGGGCATTCGGATACAAATCTACGTATTCGTAGGCCGCCGCAAATCCTATATAGTCACATTGCCCTTGTAGTACCAGGACAGGTGCAAGGATGGATTGCATTGTATCTCGAATGTCGGGCACATTATCGTTGTTCGTGCCCAGATAAGCATAGAGTCCACCGCCCCCCCTCTTCTGGCAACACATTAGCCACATCACACACCATCCCTTTTGTAAACTTGGAAGCCATCGCGTTAAGGATGCGATCCATCTGCTTATCCGACACAAACTTTTTTATCGAAGAGCAGCGCACCTGTTGATGCAACGATCGCCCGTGGCTTCAAGATCGCCAAATTCGACTCAGCAAACGGATTCCTGGGGGAAATAAATGTGAGAGAATCTGGAGTTTCGTACAACGAATCCATTTGTACGTAGCGCCCATCTGCTATCAGCGGCGGCGACAGATTCCCTGGAGAAGAGAGCACCATTTTGGCTACTTTTTCGGGGTACCGGGCAGCATAATGTGCAATCAGAATGGTCCCAAACGACTGCCCCATTAGCACAACGCGCTCTGCACCAATGTGATCAACAATAATTTCGTGCAGGTCTGCCAGGTGTTTCTCAATGGTCACATCACTAAACTTTGCCATCCGATCCGACCGTCCTGAACCACGTTGATCGTACAAATAGACTGGATGCCCTTCCTCAGCCAGCGCCGAAAGTGTTTTGACAATACTGGAATGGATATAGCCTCCGGGTCCGCCATGCAGGTAAATCAGGGGCAAGTTAGTGGTGTCTGTTGTTGCCGGCACGTGATGATAGGCAATCCGGAAGCCTTCTTCCATTTCCCAAAACATCGTCTGCTCGGTAGGCTGTATGGCAGGCACTACCTCACGTTCAGGGATAATCAAAAGAAGAACAAATAGAACAAACAGGAAAAGCAGAAAGAAACCGCCTGCTTTTAATACAACGAACAAATAACGCATAGCATAGGAGGGTGAGATTTGCTGGCTATACGACGGTATGCGTTAATAAGTTAACCCAGACGCTTGGCTCTAAGCATAAAAAAGAAGAGCTCTGCCTGTAATCAGGCAGAGCTCATAAAAGCTGTCCGGGAGCCCGGTAAGCTGTCGCTAACAGGCTTCGCCAGAGGCTCCCTTCTGCATATCAGACATAGGATCACCTCCGTAAGTTAAGGGCACTTCATAAAACGCACCGGCTACCGCCCAGTTATGCAACCCGCGCTGCGAAAATTTTGCCCGAAGGCCATTTTGATTACGACTCCGCATACCGGTGCAGTTCCAGGAATTTGATGTTTTTTCCCGCGAGCCTATGCTGCAAGCCGGCTTTTCACCTGCTACCAAACCTATTTCAGACAGCTCATTTTAAGAGCTATTATCATTTGCCGGTTTTAATTTTTTTCGATGACGCTTTTGGGGAATTCTCAGTCTTTTCTCGTCTTGGTTAATGACTGCTTTAAAAACGGCATGCTAACCTGGCTGAAAAACTTAAGCAGCACACCATACGGACGTAATCAACTACATCTATACACGAGAATAGACCATGACGATCAAATCAATGATTTCCGGAAGACACATGTAGCCCAAACGCTGGCTGCGGCAATGTTGTACTGGCCCTTACAACCTGGGCAGGTTTGCATTCAAACTGACAAAGCATCAAACGACGATGTAAAACTCGAAATGTCGCCTTTCATGACCCACCTGGATATGGGATTTGCCTGAGCAGGATATATTCATCGAGCGCGAACCAGGTTCAGGTGAAGTTTACCGCGTCACCAAAGGCGACCATAATATGAATGCGGAGTTGTACGCCACAGCTGTGAAGAAACGCCACACAATCCGTTTGATCCGGCGGCGATTGGACCACACAAAAAAGGCGCACTCGCTTGGCATGACGCTTGGCCAATGGCTCGCGCATTCGGGCACAGGTGCTTATAGCTGTAACGCCGGCGTCGGCACCCTCGACCTTCAGTTTTCCAGGACCTCGTAGCAGAAGGTGTTTATACCATGTGGCACGGATTTATGGCCATGCCGCCACCTGTACCTTTCACAGGCACACTCGACCTGCCCCTGGGCGCACGTGATGGTTCAGAAAGTGGATTTGTGGCAGACAAGCAAGGCAACGCCAACTTCAAACACACGTTCGAGCCATGCCTGCAGATGTCAGATACGTGGACGACGTCCATGCTTGCTGTAGCCTACCACAGCGATGGCAAAATGTACGGCGGAAGCCCGGGCAGTTTTGGCCTCAATTCTCACGTTCCACTCTTCGTTATGCTGCCACAGCGCGAAGGCATCGAATAAACAAACCGCAACGCTAAACAACGCCGCTCCCAGGGGCGGCGTTGTTGCGTTAAGACATCTCCAAAACCATGAAAACGCTCCTTAGTCTTTGTACGCTTCTGCTCGTCACAGCTGCCTTTGTAGCCAGCCCATTACCCGACGAGTTTGATAAAAACAGACTTCCTACCGCAGTAGCAAACGACGACTTCTACGGCTCAGCCATCGTCACTCCAGCAAAAGTTGAACTTGGCCGTGCGCTCTTCTTCGACAAAATCCTGAGCGGCAACAAGAACATCTCTTGCGCAACGTGCCACCATCCAGACCTGGCCAGTGGCGACGGTGTTGCGCTGGCATTTGGTGAAGGTCCAACAGGCCTCGGGCCGGCGCGCCAGCAAGGCAACACCAAAGACCGTGCTGTACACGAGCGTGTACCACGCAACGCTCCCGCCCTGTTTAACCTGGGCGCAAAAGAATTCGAGACGCTATTCCACGATGGCCGTGTTGAGGCGGATACCGCCGGCTATTACGAAGGCGGATTTATCACGCCGGCCAAATGGAAACTCCACAAAGGCCTCGACAATGTCTTGGCTGCGCAAGCTATGTTTCCAGTCACCTCACCCACAGAGATGGCAGGCCAAAAAGGCGAAAACGATGTAGCAGATGCCCGCGCCCTGAACAACGTGGCCGGCCCAAATGGGGTTTGGGCGCTACTCGCGGGCCGCCTACAGGCTATCCCGGAATACGTGTCACTGTTTGAAGATGCGTACCCAGAGGCCGTTAAGCGGCCAGAAGACATTACCTTCGTCATGGCTGCCAATGCAATTGCTGCCTTTGAAGCTGCTTCGTTTCGGACAACAGAGACCAGGTTTGATCAATACCTTGCTGGCACACAGCACCTCTCTGTGCCTGAAAGCGCCGGCATGGAATTGTTCTACGGCAAAGCACAATGCTACACATGCCACGGTGGCAAATTCCAGACTGATCACAATTTCTACGCGATTGCCATGCCCCAGATTGGCCCGGGCAAAGCAGATGGATACAACGCTGATTACTGGCGTGCTACCGGGCTAAAAGCCTTCCCGGAAGACTTTGGGCGCGGCCGGGTTACCTTCCGCGAAGAAGACCGTTACAAATTCCGCACCCCATCACTGCGCAATGTCGTCCTGACGGCTCCTTACGGACACAGCGGCGCTTACGGTGATCTGGAAGCTGTTGTACGCCATCATCTAGACCCGGTCCATGCGTTGAACAATTACAACACCGACGAAGCTTTATTGCCAGCAATGGATGATGTGGTTGAGACTACAGCCAACGGCCCAAGGCTTATTGACAACTGGCTCACAGGCCGGCGAAAAGCAGACTTCCTGGCGCGCGACACCTGGGTACAAAAACACCCTGAGTTGCGGCAAAACATAGCGGATGCCAATGAGCTACAGCCGGTTGATCTTACAGATACAGAGGTCGATTATTTGCTGTCGTTCTTGCACACACTGACGGACTCCAGCACCATGAACCTGCAACACCTGGTGCCGGCAAGCGTGCCAAGCGGGCTTACGATTGCAGACTGATTGGAATGCCGAGTGTCGATTGCCGAGTGTGTGAGTCAGCGCCTCACCCATGTCATCCTCAGCCACGCGAAGGATCTGGGCGAGCACACAGCATCACGCACCTGTGACCTAAACTATACCTGTGGGTTCGGGATGACGTGGGCGGGGATGCCGGGTACAATAGCCGGCGCTATCACGTACGATCACGGAATCCGAATCTCCAACACATCACCTACAGTTACCTCTATTGTATCGAAAGCCGGCACGATGAAATCGGCTGCAGCGAGGGCTGGTGGCTTGTTGGTTGAGGTAACCGCAATAACACGGGCACCGGCAGACTTCGCAGACTGAATCCCAGCCGGCGCATCTTCAATCACCACACAATCGGCTGGTGCAAAACCGAGACCTTCAATGGCTTGCCGGTATGGATCGGGGGCCGGCTTGCCATTGATTACATCATCCGCAGTCACAAACACCTCGGGCTCAGGCAGCCCGACCACACCCAATCGCTTCTTAGCGGTCCTTCGCGTCCCGCTTGTAGCAATCGCCCACTGGGTCGCCGGCAGTTTACTGAGCAATCCGAGTGTGCCCGGGTAGCGGCTCAGGCCATCGATATCATCTGCTTCGATCTTCTCTTTTTTTGCGGCCTCTGCAGCAGCATCGAGGTGCGGCGCAACCTCCTGGATGGTGAGCGCAGTGGGCCGGCCATGATGTATCGACAAAATTTTTGCAAGATCCAGGTTGTGCGTTTCCGCCCATACCTTCCAGTGGCGCTCAGCAATGGGATTGGAATTAACGAGAATACCGTCGAGATCAAAAATTAAAGCACTACAGCGAATCGTTTGCATCGTTCAACGTCGTGGATTGTCGCATGCAGGGGCAGCACCGCCCATTGGCATTGCATCTGATCAAAAAAAGAAGGAAGTTCTTGAACTTATCAGAATTACTGTCAATTTCCTACTCCCACGAGTTACCTCGCTGTTATGAAACGAATCCGCCCTGTCCTCGCGCTGCTGATGGTTGCTTTTCTTGGTACTTCTGTTGCATTTGCACAGCATGGCAAAGTACACGACATGCTTACCATGGAGAGCGAAATCCTTAAAAGTGAACGCAAATACGCGGTTTACCTGCCACCTGATTACGCGACGTCCGAACGTAGCTATCCCGTGCTGTATTTATTGCACGGGGCCGGCGACGACCAGACGGGCTGGATCCAGTTTGGTGAGGTAATGCACATCGCTGATAAAGCCATCAGAGCAGGAAATGCAACACCGATGGTAATTGTAATGCCAGATGCGGATACAGGTATTCGAGGCTATTTCAACGACATCGAAAAAGATTGGCGGTACGAAGATTTCTTCTTTGACGAATTGATGCCCCACGTTGAGGAAAAATTCCGAATCAAAAGCCAGAAACGGTACCGCGCGATTGCCGGCCTCTCGATGGGCGGCGGCGGAACGTTTATGTACGCTTTACACCGACCAGATCTGTTTTCCTCAGCAGCTCCCCTCAGCGCCTACGTCGGCCCGCTCTCCGTTGAGGACCTCAAATTGACCATGCAACGCTGGAATCAGCGGGACATTTCAGGCATCAGCGATGAAGACTTTGAAGCGTACTTCAAGCGGCATAGCGCCGTTGATCTCATGGAAAATATGCCAGTTGACGACATAAAATCAGTGCGCTGGTTTATTGACTGCGGTGATGACGACTTTCTTTACGAAGGCAATTCCCTCATTCACATCGCCATGCGCAAACGAGAGATCCCGCATGAATTCCGGATCAGAGACGGCGGGCATAGCTGGACGTATTGGCGCGAGAGCTTGCCAACGGTTCTGCATTTTGTATCGCAAGCCTTTCATCAGTACTAGTACTCAGCCACCATGAACCTGATGGGTTCTGAAGGATACAGGTTGAAGTATTTTTTTGGGGAAGGGGCTAACAACTGAGATTTGATTTATGGCACTGAAGACTACTTTTTTGACGTTTATCTTGCTAGTGGTGTGTACTGTAGTGGTACATGCTCAAGACAAGAAGGATGAGAAGAAATGGGACGTTAACGCGGCGCATGGACCCACCAAGCAGGTGCAGTTCACGACAAATGAAGGCACATGGATGACGGTTGATGTGCATCCTGATGGCGACCGCGTTGTGTTTGATATGCTGGGGGACCTGTATGAATTGCCGATTACAGGTGGCAAAGCCAAGCGCATCACAGAAGGTGCTGCTTATGATGTCCAACCCCGCTACAGTCCGGATGGTAAACACATCAGTTTCACGTCTGACCGCGCCGGCGGCGACAATATCTGGATTGCAGATGCGGACGGTAAAAACCCCAAGCAGATCACCAAAGAATCATTCAGGCTATTGAATGGCGCAGAGTGGACACCAGATGGCGATTACCTGCTGGCTCGCAAGCATTTTACGGGCACACGCTCCCTTGGCGCCGGCGAAATCTGGCTGTACCACAAGAGTGGCGGTAGCGGCCTCCAACTCACAAAACGACGCAACGATCAGCAGGATCAGGGTAACGAAATTGCCGTGAGCCCAGACGGTCGGTATGTCTATTTTTCTGAAGATGTCACGCAGGGACCATTCTTCCTGTACAACAAAGACCCCAATGCCGGCATCTACAGCATCAAGCAACTCGACCGCGAAACGGGCGAGATAAAAACGGTCGTTTCCGGACCTGGTAGCGCAATGCGCCCAGTGCCCTCCCCAGACGGCAAAACGCTTGCATTTGTACGGCGCGTCCGTGCAAAGACAGTGTTGTACCTCTTCGATCTCGAAACAGGTATGGCGCGACCCATTTATGATGGACTGGATCGCGACCAACAGGAGGTATGGGCCATCTTTGGCGTTTATCCCAATTTCAGTTGGACACCCGATGGTAACCACATCGTCATATGGGCAAAAGGCAAACTCTGGAAAATTGACGCGACGTCAGGTGCCCTGACCAATATTCCATTCGAAGCAGACATCGATATCCAGCTTACCGAATCAGTTCGCTTCCCCGTGGAAGTTATGCCGGAGACTTTTGACGCGCGCATGATTATGGGAGCCAGGACGACACCGGACAACAAGACGCTGGTTTTCCATGCCGTCGGCCACCTGTGGACCAAGCAGCTACCAAACGGCACACCAAAGCGACTGACCAACGCCACCGAGTTCGAATACGAGCCGGCAATCAGCCCGGATGGCAAAACAGTCATCTATACTACATGGGATGATGAAGCGCTAGGGGCCATTAAATCGGTATCCATCAATGGCGGCACACCAACTCCCCTCACTACAACGCGTGGTTACTATTTCACACCAAGTTTCAACCCGGCAGGCGACATGATCGTCTACCGAAAAGGAAGTGGTAATTCCCTGCTCGGCGCTGCATATGGCAGAGAAACGGGGTTGTACTGGATGAAGGCAGACGGAAGCGAAGCTACCAAAATCCGAAGCACGGGTTACGCTCCACTATTTACTCATACAGGTAAGCGCATTTATTTCAAAACGGGCGGCGGACTCTCCAAGCAGTTCAAAAGTGTAGATCTGGATGGCACCGAAGAACGGACCCATTTCAACATGAAGTATGCTGACGCCGTAGTCCCGAGCCCTGACGGGAAATGGGTTGCATTTACAGAATTATTCAATGCCTACATCGCCCCACTGCCCCAAACAGGTAAAACAATTGACCTGAATAAAGACATGAAGGGTGTGCCGGTTAGAAAAGTCACACGAGACGCCGGCACCGACCTGCATTGGTCTGCTGACAGCGAGCGGCTTCAATGGATGATCGGTCCTGAGTACTTTTCCCGCCCGCTCAACGATGCATTTGCCTTCCTCGCTGGTGCCCCCGAGGAACTGCCCAAGCCAGACTCAGCAGGCATAAACGTTGGTCTGACAATCGAGGCCGACATCCCAGCTGGCACCGTTGCGTTCACAGGTGCGCGTATCATCACAATGAACGGAGATGAAGTGATCGAAAACGGCACGATTGTGATTGAACGCAACCGGATTGTCTCGGTCGCGGAAGGTGGTGAAGCGCCTCGAAACGCGCACGTGATCGATGCCTCGGGCAAAACGATCATTCCCGGTCTCGTTGATGTACACGCGCACGCAGGCCATTTCCCAAGCGGTCCTACGCCTCATCAAAACTGGGTGTACTACGCGAACCTGGCCTACGGCGTAACCACCATGCACGACCCGTCAGCGAACACTCCTTTTGTTTTCCGGCAGAAAGAGCTTGTACGCGCCGGCAAAGTCCTGGGCCCTCGCGTCTTCTCTACCGGACGTATCCTTTACGGAGCGGATGGCGATTTCAAGGCCGTGATTAACAGCCTCGACGATGCCCGTTCGCACCTCCGACGAATGAAAGCTGTTGGGGCCATCTCGGTAAAAAGCTACAACCAGCCACGGCGTGATCAACGCCAACAGGTTCTGCAAGCAGCCAGAGAGCTTGGCATGATGGTCATGCCAGAAGGCGGCTCCACATTTTTCACCAACGTTAATCAACTCATCGATGGGCATACAAGCCTTGAGCACAACTTGCCTGTGGCACCGCTTTACAACGATGTGATTGGCATATGGCGCCACACCTCGATTGGCTATACGCCAACCCTCGTGGTGAACTACGGCGGCCCGAATGGCGAGTACTGGTGGTACCAAAAGACTGACGTATGGGATAAAGAGCGCCTCTTGAACTTCTATCCGCGTCCCAGCATCGACGCACGGAGCCGGCGCCCCACCCAGGTGCCCGAAGAAGAGTACCAACACATCATGGTTGCTGAGCAAACCAAGAAACTGATTGACCAGGGTAACACGGTGCAGATTGGCGGGCACGGCCAACTGCAAGGGCTTGCATCGCAGTGGGAAATGTGGATGTTTGAGCAAGGCGGCATGACACCGCACGAAGCCCTCCGTAGCGCTACCCTACATGGAGCTAAAATGTTGGGCATGGACCAGGACATTGGCTCGCTTGAAGCCGGCAAACTGGCCGACCTTGTGGTACTCGATGGAAATCCGCTTGACAATCTCTTTCAGACAGAAAATGTGGCAATGGTCATGATCAATGGCCGCCTTTTCGACGGAGAAACCATGGATCAGATTGGCAATCACCCTGAAGCGCGCAAGCCGTTCTACTGGCAGCGTGATGGCTTAGACGACCGGTTCGTCTGGCAGCCGGCTGAAATCACCATTAGCAGCGGGCAAGTTTGCTCGTGCGGGCTCAACTAGGGCAATCAATGAATTGATTGCTGTTTAAGGTTGAAAGTTACAGGTTGAAGGTTTTTTAGGATAGAGAAAGGAGCCAGTCTTTGGGGACTGGCTCCTTTGTTTGGTTTTGTTATGGTTGCGTAGCCGCTTGGGACTACGAACTGGCTTAACACCCGTCTGCCTCTTCGTAAAGGACTGCTTCAGCCTCGGTGTTTTCTTCTCTGTTTTCTTCTGTGGTTTCTTCCGGCTTCCAGCTTTCGAGCGCGTCACGAAATTTCTGGGCTTCTTCGGTTAGATCCACAGGTACCACACCAAGCGCTTCTTTCACGTCAGCTAGGCGATCGAGGTTGGTCTGTGCTTTTACATTGGCCGTATCAATCTCCAGCGCTTTCCGGTACATCTCGGTTGCTGTCTGAACCTGGCCATGGTGTTCGAGGACCATGCCGAGGTTGTTGAAGAACACAGCCTGGTTGCCGTTGGTCTCAACTGCCAGCGCAAGCAGCCGGCAATGCTTGATCAAACTGCTCTTCTTCGATATAGATCAGCGCCAGGTTGTTCATTGACCAGGCATCACTGCCATCAAACAGGAGCGCCTGTTTGTACGCGGCAATGGCTTCTGGATGCTGTCCCATGTTGTGAAACGCTCGGCCCTGCAATCGGAAGATATCAACTGATGCAGAATCTAGCGTGAGCGCTTTGTCTAGCGACACAAGGGCATCCGTTGTTTCACCTGCTTTCAGCTGCGCACGACTCAGGTTGATCCAGCTTTTAACGTGGCGTTCGTCGAGATCAAGCGCAGCCCGGTACGCAACTTGGGCCGCTTCGAAGTCGCCTGTGCGGTAAGAGGCAAGGCCCAGCATGTAATGGCCCCAGGGATTGTTCTCGTTCTGCGCTGTGTACAGGGTAAAGCGCTTAACTGCCGTGGCATAGTCTTTTTCCATAAAAGCAGCTTCAGCGTCTGCATAGGTTACAACCTTGGGGGCTTCTTCTTTCACTTCAAGTACAGCTTCTTTAGGCTCAATGCTCGGCTTTACAGGTGCGGATGCCGGCGTAGAAGTAACTTGCACAGGCGCTGCTGCGCGCTGGCGGGATGTTGCGTTTTCTGAAGCTTCCTCTGCACCACATCCGGTGAACATAAAACAGACTGCTGTAATTCCGCTTAAAGCAATACTTGAAATGCGGCGTGTACGGGAATGTGTTGAGTTGGTCATGTCTTTTCTCCTTGTTGAAGTTTTGGATTAACACTGGCCACTTGACCAGATGCCATCCTTTATTTCAAGCCGGATGCCAAAAGACAATCAATCAAAACCTAAAACCCATAAACCATTGCAGCCCTTACAGTTACAGATATTTAATTTTTGCGCATTATTACCAGAACTCAACCTGTTGTGTTCAGCGCTACACAGGAAAAAGGGCCGGCATGTGTCCGGCCGTACACACGTCTACATCAGTACGCTATTGTAAATAAATATCGAGAGGGATTCGCTCGTCCCATCAAATACAAGCTGACATTAGTATGCAAAAAACCTTCAACCCGTAACTTTCAACCTTAAACAGCAATCAATTCATTGATTACCCTTAGCCTTTCCGGATGTTAAGCCGGCGCATGATTTTGAGGAGCGAGGCATGATCAGCCAGCCCAAGGTCTTTGGCTGTATTGCTGATGTGGCCCTCATTTCGTTCGAGGGCAGAAATGATAATTTGACGCTCGGCTTCAGCTTTGCGCTGCTGAAACGTTTTGGGTGCCTCATGCTGTGCAACGGACAGTGACCCCTGCACGTCGACAGGCACTTCCTCAGCCTGGATGACATCATCATCTGAAGCGATAATCATACGCTCGACGATGTTGCGGAGCTCGCGTACGTTATTCCGCTGCCATTCATGCTGCATCAGCATATCCATGGCTTCGGGCGAAAATCGTTTTTTGCGCATCCCAAACCGCCGGCAGATAAGCGTAGCAAAGTGATCCGCCAGTTCGGGTACATCGGAGCGCCTGTCGCGGAGTGGTGGGACGTTCAAGATGTGAACATTGAGGCGGTAGTAGAGGTCTTCGCGAAATCGGCCGGCTTCACTTTCTTTTGCCAGGTCGCGGTTTGTAGCAGCTACAACCCGGGCAGTAACTTTGATGGGTTTCTCTCCTCCAACACGCATTACCTCCCGCTGCTCAAGTACACGCAACAGTTTAGCCTGCGCCTGCAATGGCATCTCACCTATTTCATCAAGGAAGATGGTCCCGCCAGCGGCTTGCAAAAATGCTCCTTTCCGCGTCCTATTTGCACCCGTGAATGCCCCACGTTCATGCCCAAACAATTCGCTTTCGATCAGGTTTTCGGGCAACGCCGCGCAGTTTACAGCCACAAAGGGACGTCGCTCCTCGCCGGCCATGTCATGCACAGCACGAGCGACCAACTCTTTCCCTGTACCACTCTCTCCCAGGATTAGCACACTGCTCGGGATCTGGGCAAGCCGCGAAATTTGCTGTTTCAGCTTCTGCATGGCAGCACTAGAGCCAATCAAACCACTGGTCCGCCCAAGATCTGCCTTCAGGGATTTCACCTCTTCCTCAAGCCTCACCCGATCCAACGCGTTCTCTACCTCCTGCACAACACGCTCCATGGGCTCCGACTTGTCCATGAACGAGTATGCCCCCAGTTGCACCGCACGCACACACCGCGCAAAATCACCCGTACCCGTATAGACAATTACAGGAATCTCTACGTTATCCGTCTTCAACTGCTCGAGAACGGCAAAGCCGTCAACGCCTGGCATTTCCAGATCAAGGATAATACAGTCGATGGCCGCTTTAGCAATGGCTTTTAGCGCAGCAGCGCCTCCATGGGCGATAAGCGTTTGATACCCCCCTACCCGTTTCAGATCGTACGCATACTGCTCCGCCAACGCGGGCACATCATCTACGACAAGGATTAACGCCATAACAAACGGGGGTTCTAAAAAACTTACACAGCAGGCAACTCTACAAGAAACCGGGTACCCTGCCCCGGTTCACTCTCAACTCGAATGCTACCTTCAAGATCCATAATCAGCCGGCGCACAATCGATAACCCAAGCCCCGTCCCTTCCGCTTTGGTGGTATAGAAATCCTGAAAAATCTGGCTTTGCTGGGTTTCCGACATACCCGATCCATTGTCTTCAACGATGAGTCGAATGCGTGCGGGTTGCGTATCAACATGCTCCGTACGAAGCACAACCACACCTTTTTTATCTGGCAAACTATCGATGGCGTTATCTACCAAATTATCCAAAATCCGTCGCAATGCAACCGGATGCGCGAGCACCTTAGCCTCGGCTGCCAGATGCGTTTTAACACCAGCACGGTCGAGACTGCGGATGTCTTTCACAAGCTGCCGAATGGTATCATTCAGATCACATGCCACGCGTTCGGACCGGGGCGTGAGTCGGGCGTAGTTTGCTGCGAGGTCCTGTAGATAATCAATGCTTGCGCTCACCGTGGACTTACGTTCCTCAAATACGGCTGGCATTTCCTCTGGACTCGCGGAAGACAGCTCTGAGAGATGCCTGAACACATTCCGAATAGGCGTCAGTCCATTTTTAATGTCATGGTTTACCTGGCGGGCGAGATCTCCCATGGCGGCACGGCGTTCGGCGTCTTTGACCAATGTGGTGCTGCGGCGCAACCGGGCGGTCATTTTACCAAGGAGGCGTGATAGGTCGCCCAACTCATCGGTGCGATCAGAACGAAAGTTAACGTCGAGTCGATCCAGATCTATTTGCGAAGTTTTCTCAGCCAGTTCGCGGATTGGCCGGCTGATGCGGCTCGAAAGCCAAAGCAACATACCGAGTGCGAGAGCACCCGCTACGCCGCCAACAAGTATGAACCAGCGATCTACACTCTCCCGCAAGGCAATCAATTCGGCCTGGTTGTGCAGCACCCAGAAGCGCGCCTGTTGCACAGCTTCACGATCGAGTTGGTAATACGGCAAATTAACGGACCGCATGATCTGTGCACCTTGCGCAGTGATCGTATGTAAATCTGCTGCGGCATCCTGCCCATCTGTTGCCATCAACACCCGCATGTCAGGCGAAGCAGTAAGTCCTTCAAGCCAGGAAGCATCCAATTGCACACCGCCAACCAGGGTGTATTGTTCACTGCCCAATTGCATGGTATGCGACCTTGCAAGTACATCAAATGCCCCTTCTGGAGCTCGTGCTGCCAACATCGCGATGCCTTTGCCATCTAAATACGTTGGCACTTCGGGCTCCAGTCGATTGTATTCATTCCTGAAATGCCCCGAACTCAAAATGCGGCCTTCACTGTCCTGGATTTGCAAATACGAAAGGCCTAGCAACTCTATTTGCGCATATGCATAATCCAGTACATACCGACGCGGCGCGTTTTGATCAGCCAGCGTTGCACGCAACTGATTGTCGTCTTGCATCAACTGCTGCAGTTGTTTTAGCGCATCCCCGATACGTTGATGCTCCGTCTGTAAAACAGTTGTAATTTGCGCAGCCTGCGTTTCAACTTGTTGCTGGTGCAAATCGGTAAGCCGCTCTGTCATTTCCTGGCGTACAACAAAAGCCAGTAGAAGAATGGGAAGCAAGCCGGCGAATAGAAAAGCAAACAGCAGCCGCAGTCGAAAACTCATGGTGTGACCTCACCAGATGTACCCGGTGTCGACAAGAATACCACGTTTTTCCCATCCTGGGCAACACGCAAGTGCCGGTCACGAATCAGCATACGAGGACGCATATCCAAAACAGGCAAGACCAGTAACTTTTGTTTTGGCTTCAAATTGAGCATTTCAGCATAGGCTTTGTACATCAATGCTGAGCCTTCACAACCAACCATGCTGCGCAACGGTAGCGTTACAACCGCAGCATGTCCAAACTGCTGTCCATTACGCTCAACACGATCTAACTTCTGAGCAACCCATCGCTTCTCTTCACTTTCGAATTGCATTAATGCATTTAACGCGGGTACACCAGGCACATCAATGGCCCCTGAACTAAGTGCAACAAGTCTTTCGCTGAGCATGCGTCCAATGTCATCTCTAGCAAGATAGTTGAGCAAGTAGGTATCTGTGGCATAGAAATCACTCAGTGGCTCGATGGTCGCACTGGCATCACAGGCTTCAGACGAAAACCAAAACGCATCTCCGGTGGGCCTACGCACATCCGGGCTCGCTACGCTATGATATAAGTCATCAATAATTGACGAGGGAATGGACACGGGCTTGCCGGCTTGCGCTGCGATAATCAAAACTTGCGTTCTATCCCACGCAAGGGGCACCGACATCCAATCTGGACGAAGGTCCGCATACTCAATGAATGTTGGGTTGATTGTGACTACAGCGCCCAGATCCATATCCATCTTGTCGCGAATATCTTCTCCCGGACTTCGTGTTAGCAACGTAATATCAGTCTGGTTCGCCACCGGCACAGCGAACGCAAGGGATAACACTTCTGGTGGGAAATCCGGGTAGTGTTGCTCAAATGTCAGGGCGAGTTGAAAAGGACTTAGCGCTACGCTTGATACATTTTGAGGCAAATCTCTAGACTGCTCAAAATGCGCAGCGATGGCAACGGCATCTAATAACTGATTATTGTCACCTCGAAGATCTTGTCGTATATCAAAAACCCAGGTTTGCCCGCCATCAGGTGAAGTCCACGATTTTGCTGCTCCCGGCTGGTAAGTGCCGTTGCAATGCATATACACTAACCTGTTAAACCTATTGTATAACTGCACTTGAGGCTCAGACAACGCAGCACCAAGATCTGCACCACGATCCACAAGCACAGCAGCATTTTCTGTAGTGCTGCCAGCATTACCTTCTACTTCTACACAGTCATTTATCCAATCACCACCTGCACCACTCCCCATACGGGAAGCACTACATCCCGTCAAGGGGACGATCAACAGGAGCAATACAATTCTATTGAGATGTCTGCAGCAGGGATGCATGTTTTAAGGTGCAATTTCCACTTGTTCGCCCAGGTGCTTCGGCTGTGTACGCAATACCCACACATCCAACACAGCTTTGAAGCGGGCGAGGTATTCGCGCAGGTAGGTACGTTGTCCACCGAGGCCATGCACATCTGCGGCACAAAAAGCGATGGCATCCAGCTTGTGATGGTTGGCCAGGTAGATGCCGCGCTCCGATTGAAAACATTGTGAGACAATGGTAAACCGCTGTTGCCCAAACACCGCGCCGGCTCGGACAACCGAATCCAGCGTGCGCAAACCGGCAAAGTCGGGCGTGATGTTGTCTTCGGGTATCCCCTTTTCCATCAAGTCTGCTTTCATCTGGGTGGGCTCGTCGTAGTACTTGCTGCTGTTGTCGCCGCTTACAATCAGGTGGGCCACTTTGCCGGCGTGAAACAACTCAGCGGCTGCATCGATGCGGGCGGTGTAAAACAGGTTGGGCCGGCCATACACCATGTTGGTTGTCCCGAGCACGACACCGACGGAACGCATGGGTATATCGGACACCTTGTCATACGTTTTGCCTCGCGCAGCACGTTCTACGGCTGCGTTGCTCCCGTACAGAATAAGGATGAGCAACATAGCGCCCAACAGCAATAGCGATAGAATTCTCGTCAGCACGGGCAATAGCAGATGTTTACTGCTGATAAGTCGGTTGAGATCAGCAAAAGTTGTCTACAGGCCACAGTTTTGATTCAGCCTGTAGTAGAAGGTTATTCATTTGGTAGATGCGCACGCTATCAAACAGCGCACCCGCGTTGACGTGCTACCTAGCGAGATGGTCCTCTGTTCACCGGGTAACAGGGACTCCAGGGCGAAGGTTTTCCCGTACGTGAACTGATAGGCAACTGGGCCTTGGTACGGTCTACCTTTTCAGGATCTTCGGATGCCATGTACGCCATCATGGCAGCAAGTGTAGCATTTTCTTTCAGATCATCGAAAACAATTTTGTCGTACGTATCCACGTTGGTATGCCACGTATATTGTCTGTATTCGTCGTAAGGCGATTGCAGGCGGAAAGCCGGCGCGCCGGCACAAACAAACGATGTGTGGTCACTTCCTCTGTTCTGCTGTGGTCCAGGCGTCACTACCTCGATGTGATCCGAAATATAGCGTGGTATTACAGACATCCACTGGTGTAAATGCTTTGCACTGGCCAGGAAACCCTGTCCTTCCAATCGCTCAAAACGCCAGGTACCGTTGTCCTGATTAAATAGCGCCTGTAAACCTTCGATAATTTCCGGGTTGTCTTCCCGAAATGCACCGGAGCCAATCAATCCAACCTCTTCAGCACCCCAATGCCCCACCAAGATGGTGCGCCTGGGATTCGGATATACTTTCTTCAGAATGCGCATGGCTTCCAGCATGGTGATCGTTCCCGTACCGTTATCGGTTGCACCGGTAGCTGCATGCCAGGAGTCGAGGTGGGCGCTGAGGATAACATATTCGTCTGGAAGCTCGGTACCTTTTAGCTCAGCAATCAGGTTGAACTGCGGCACAACCCCCAGGTGTTCAGCCTCGGCATTTACACGTACGGTGGGTGTAACGCCGTTTTCCAGCAAACGATAGAGCAAGCCATAGTCTTCACAAGACAGGTCAACCCCTACCGCATTTTTGTTTGACGTGCTAAACACCTTGTTCGCCCCCCAGCCGCCGGACCACCGCGATGTGAGTGTGCCTGCTGCGCCGGCGCTGTCTATACGCGCAGGCTGCTGACGAAAACCGCCCAACGGTGCCAGGCGACGGCTCCAGGCAATACGCATGGCCCGCCGCAACGAGTCCATGCGCTGGACTGTCTCGGGCCGCGCATATTCTTCCAGCTCTTGGCGCGCGCGACACATGGGCTCGGGCGCAGACATCATCACAAATTTTCCTTTTACACCTGCCAGCCACGCTTCGGCGCCGGCTTTATCGAGACCGGTTGGCATCATCACAACTTCTGCCTCCACCGGTCCATTGGTTGCTGGACTCCAGGCAAGCATTTCAGCCTGAAGTGTTTGTACGCGCGGCGACATCATATCAACATGCAGGATGCCTTGCCGCCAGCTATTCCACGTCCCGTATTCTTCTTTTCGCGTCGCAACCCCCCAATCAGTGTAATGATCAACAAGCCATTCTTGTGCTTGCACCAATCCTTCAGAGCCCGCAAGGCGCGGCCCAATTTGATCCAACAACTCATGGGCCAACTGCTCCGTCATGGAGCTGTCCATTCCTACTTCCCAGATGCGTTTGATAATGGGTTCATCTGTAGGAAAATCCTGTGCCCAGCCAGCAGGCACTCCACATGCCATAAAGCACAAAAACAGCACGGTACGTCTAAACATAGCTTACTATAAATTCGAATAAACAGAACAACGATGTGGCGCGCATAGAGGAGCCGCCTGTGTGTCTTCTAATTTGGTCTTCTGACGGCGGTGCCAAATATAGGCAACGTACGCGTTAAATACCGTACAAGATCTATATAGGGTCAGATGCTTCGCGCCAATAGAAATACATGAGCACAGCAGTTACGCCGGCCAGCGGATGCCACAGCAATCCATGGGCTTGAAAAAAGCTTTCAGGACCACACATGAAATTCCCGGTATGTGAGGCCCACCAGAAAAAGGTTGCAGCCATAATAGAAGCCATGGCAAGCCCCCAAAACCACTGCGCATCCGACGTCCCCAGCAAAATTACGCGGGTACGTATGCTGATGTAGATTTCCACACCAAAATAAGCGACTACTAGAATCAGGATGTTTATAAACGCAGGCAGGATAGTGTGCAACGCGGTAAACAACAGAACGGTCGCCGAATAACCAATCCAGAAAAATCGATCCGAAAGGAAAAAGCGGCGGATTGAATAAAACGGTAAAAACGCGGCAAATACGTACATCGAGAATCCATCAAACACCCCACCCCACGTGGTTAGTGAACCATGAAACCACATGCTCCCTAATCCGAGGAACAAGACTGCAAATACATATAGATCAGCAAACGGTGCGGCTGCAAACATAAGGTTAGGCGTTGGCTGACCATTCGATTTCACCCGATCGCGGTAAACAAAAAAGGCTACAATTAGCGCAGTGATGATTGAATACAAATTGAACCAGGTGTTCACAGGCTGCCGCACACCCGGCGCCCCGGCCTCTGCCGCTGCCAGATCAAAAGCCTCACAATAACATGTATCAGGTGTATCATACACACACGCATGCACTTCTCCGGGCCATCCTGTAATAACAAAATACAGAAAGAACCCAACCAGGATAGCTGTACCTGCGCCTAAAACGATAAAGGATCTGTATACTGCCGTTTTCAAAAGAGATGCTGTCAGATTGAGGGTCCAAAGAATATACAGAATTTTGATTCTTCAGGTTTGCCCGCCCAAGCCCTTGCATGTACAAGGCTTGCGATGCCGTTGCCTGGACGCTTCAACGGTACTACGCTGTAGTACGCTGGCATCGTTGTGCACCTGCTATTCTTCATGTACAGGTGCACTGCAAAAACATGCAAATTTGAACTTTTTTCCTGCTTTTTTAAACCATATACGACGGAGAACCACAAAAATCGTAAAACCGACCCTAACTTCTTCCTCGATTTGTACGTACAAACGGACATCTTTAGCTGATCTAAAGAGCCGGCTCAGCAGCTAACTTCTTATAGATTTGTAGACAAAAGGAGGTAGCTATGTTTACAACCATTGGTGTGCTCCTGCTCATGTTGGGTGTTGCAGGATTCTTTTTGCCCTTCGATAAACTTCCGTCGTTGAACTTCCTCGACTCAGGTCGCATGCGAGGCGGCCTCATTGCCGCAGGTGCGTTTACGCTGATTGGCATGAACGGCATGTTCTTCATGGCCGACGCATCGACGGATTATGTGCTACAGTACCCCTGGGGTGGCACCAAAACGTATGTAAATACCAACGGCATCAAGCCACGGCTTTTTGCAAAAGTAATCGAAATTGACCATGAGATCATCGTAAAACAGCTTGTGCCATCGCAGTACAATCAATTTGAATCAGGATCACGGGTAGAATCGGAGAACACGTACGTTCTCCCTGCCGGCGACTATGAGTTCAATGATTTTATCAACAGCTATATTGGCTCAACGGTGGTCATTACCACAGCACCTGATGACCTGGAAGCGTTTGAAAGCCTTGCCATCAACAGTAAGTCTGAAGAAGGCCTGGTGTACGGCCGCGTCATTCCGATTATAAGCGCAGCCAAGAAGAATACAGCCAAGTTGATGAGTGCGCAGGGTTATATCGCCGGCCGTAGCTCAGACTTCGACAAGTGGTTTCTCGACCAGCTCCGCCACGGCACATACGAGTTGATCGAAATCATGGACATGCCCCAAACGGATTCAATTGGTTCTTCGCGTACCATTTCGACAGGAGCAAAAACTTCTTCGGTACGCTATGAAATCAAATACGAAAAAGGCGAACCTGTTCGCATCAACGAAGGCCTTGCGCGCTACGGTTTAAACGTTCGTCAGGCAGATGCAGACGACCAGGAATGGGAAGAAGTCTTTCTTTCGCGGCTGCAGGACCTGAAAGACATTGTGGCCAATACACAGAAAGAAATCGAAGCTGCGCAGCTCGCTGTTGAACGCAAGAAGCGTATCATCGAAGAAGGTGAATCGAACAAGGCTGAAGAGCGGGCCAAGCTGGAAAAAGAGCAGATCCAGCAGGTAATCGCGGCTGAAACGCGCAAGCTGGTAGAGTCGGAGAACCTCGCTGCGGCCGAAATGGCTGAGAAAACGGCCGTGGTACAGGCGCGAACCAAGAAGACGCTTGCTGACGCTGAAGCGTATCAAAACAAGCTGCTTGTATCTGCCGGCCTAACGCCGCAAGAACGCGCACAGATAGAAAAAGAAACTGCTGTGCTGGTTGCCAAGGAGCTAGCTAAAATCCAGCTGCCATCAACATACTTTGCAGGTGGCACAAATGGCGGCACCAGCGATGGCATCCTGACGCAGTTGATTGGTGCTGAGTTTGCCAAACGGCTGATGGTGCCCGAAGGGAATCCATAGCAGCTACACCCTTGACCCATAACAGAAGGCGCGCCGGCAATGATTTGCCGGCGCGCCTTTTTATATAATCAACGAAGCTACGCAGCACTCTGTGCAGCACGCCGCCACATCAAGGCTGTTAGCCAAAACGCAAAGAACATTAGGTGTCGCGGCATATCGTGGTCCATATAAATGGTAGCACGGCGTGTAAACATGTGATCAGGCTCAATCTTACCAACAAGCACTTCGTTCGTTTTTATAATGAAGCGATTGCTCATCACAGCAGTTGGCTCAATCGTGAACACGCTCCCATCAGCTGATACGCTAAACACGCGGTTAAGCGAGCTTGCTTTGCTGGCCTCAGCAACCTGTTGTCCTTTAAACCAAAGCGTCCAATGGCCAGTGAACATGCTGGTCTTTTTGATTTCAAATGTCAGATCGCCTGTTTCAAGTTGACCAGCTTCACGCATAACATCAAATCGTACTTCGCCAGTCTCTTCATCGTTTTCCAGACGAAAATCCCATGAGCAAACACCTTTAGGGAGGCAACGCGTGTTCATCGTAAATATCCTGCTAAATGGCGGTGAGGCGGTGGTGCAGATAGGTACGCACCTACCCAGAAAAGCAGCGCGGCGAAAAAAACAAAACTGTCCCGGCGAAGAGCAGCTCTGAAGGCGCAATTTGGTGTAGTCAAATCTCCCCTATGCAATGGGTCAAAACTACGCGCACGAGGTAGCTAATTCCTTAAGCGAATGCCTACCCATCCGCGTAAATTCCGGCACTCACATCTAAGACTTTCATTCTGCTTGCATCGCGCTATCAAACTAACGGGTTGGAATGGGACAACAACAACTTCTACTCCTCGTAGCCGGCATCGTAATTGTCGGCCTGGCTGTCGTGGTGGGTGTTCAGGCTTTTAGCGAAAATCAGAAAAAAGCCAATGCGGACGCCCTCACCTTCACAGCCATGAACATCGCGTCCTCTGCACAAAAATGGTTACAAACGCCACAAATTCTCGGTGGTGGCAAACCTGCCGACGGTAACATTACCGGTGACTTTTCAGGCCAAAACGTAATCTTTCAAGACCTCGGCTATACCATCAATTCCAACGACGAATTCCAAACCGTTCATGGTACTTTTGAGATTACAAACTCAGGCAGCACAGTCATTGTTGAAGGACGAAGCTTCTCAACCAGTGGCGGTGGTGACAACAACCTCGTCTGCGTTACGGTGAGTGGCCTCGATGCGGAGGATATCAGTTCTGAGATCAATCCGTCCTCTGGATCCTGCAGTTAGTTTGGCTTTAGACACGCGCTATACACCCAATCTTCAGGCTGCTTTGAACACGATCGATTCATAGCCACACTCGAAACGGGTGAGCTGATTCAGGCCTAATAGTCCAGACTTTGTGCGAATAGGGATTTTGTCCATCACAGCCATCCATCTGCGCTAGTAGGAACGCTTACTGTGTGATTGCTACAACACAACCTCTGGATGCCGGCGAATACGGGAGTGATGCGCAAAGTCATCGTGTGTGCTATAAGCCAATAAAACGTGGTAGCGATTCCCTTCCCTGAGCTCCTTGCGCCACGAATCAGCTGGTGACGCCGGAATGCTAAACATCACGCGCGTTTTTCCATCTACCTGATGCCCCTGCACATCTTCTAAATCCATCTGCCCACCTAAATCTTCGATGCTTCGGGGATCGCCCGGCCCCATAATGTAGAGGTCATCCATCACAGTGATACCATCTTTCACAGCAACCATGATCAGATGTGTATCCGCAAGCCCGCTTTGGGTGTTAAATCCTAACGCAACCCAACCCTGCGTAGGCGCTTCTAACACGCAGTGCAAACGATCACCCGCAAATTGCCAGGAAAACGTGATGCCTGCTACAGTTATCGTTTTTGATGACTGCGCATGAGCGGGCTGCAACGTGGTAACCATAAACATCAACACAGAGCACAACATTATTTTAGCAATCATTGCCTTTGCAACTATTTATTCAAAAAAATCGATTATGATTCGAGCAAGCGTTGAAACCGTCCCAGGTAGTCCATCAAGGTGGCAATTTCTTCATCGCTAAATGCCGTCTGAATCTGGGCACGTTCGCGAATTACAATGGGCTCCAGCGCGGTCATTTGCGCCCGGCCTTTTTTTGTCAGCCGGATGAGGTAGCGCCGGCGGTCGTTTGGATCGTTGTCGCGAATCACCAACTGCTTTTTCTCCAGCCCATCAATCATCCGAGTCATATTTGGATAATCGCCAAATGCAGGATCAGCCAATTGCGCCTGTGGCACGCCGTCTTTGTGGTAGAGCTTGTAGAGCATGAAATACTGCTCTGGCGTGATATCCAAATTGGCTTCGCCAAGAATCCGCCGCAGGTTATGCCTTAGTAAACGCGACAACCGGTACACACGGTAAGCCGGCGCGTTGTCAAGCGGACCAAGGTTATTTGCTGATGAATCTGCCATTTCAAAACTCAAATACATTGCCTAGGCAAGTAACTCCATCATGTAGATCTGGTTCCGCTTGCAAACCCGCTAAGTGCAAACAAATAAATCCTGAAGGATTGATCTGTTTGCTGTTAAAGGTTGAACGTTACAGGTTGAAGGTTTTGGCTTTTATCGTTCTGTTATACAGAACAAGATGTATGTCCCCACCCCTCAATATTTAATTGCTTGTACTTAGTTCTCATAGGGCTCCGTCACGTCTTTGTCGCGCACCCAGCCTTCAACCTGCAAGACCAGTGTTTCTTCCACAATGTCACCATGCCGCCGCGCACTCAAATGGTCGAGCGCTTCGTATTCAGAAGGCCAACACCGATAGACCTGAAAAGCCATTACCAATTGGCCGGCTTCGTTGTACAATTCGATCACGATATCTTTTCGAAAATCTTTTAACGCCATCTCGCTACCAAGCCCACTGCCATACAGATTTACTTTGTTGGCCCAATCTTCAAATGCAGTATCATGGGTTCGGCCGCGCGTAAGCACAATGGGTGCGTAGGTTGTTACCCCCGGAGTTTTACGCACGGTGTTTGGATCACCGCCATCGCGGAGTTCGATCACTTCCGTTTTCCGCTGCAAGCCGCTCACGCTGGTTATACCTGGGATGTATCGCCCATCCCATTTCACCCTGAACTTGAATTGCTTGTACGGATCGATGCGATGGGTATTGACCGAGAATGGCTGGGCAACAGCATCCATGGACAGGGCAGAAAGTCCAACGGCCACAAAAAAGACAATGAGGCGAATGTTCATAGTAGCTTGGTAATGATGTTGATGGATAACGGCCGGCTTAGACCTAACGGGTCCCTCTTCAATCCTTACAGATTGCATGCGCACATAAATTGCATGCGCACATGTAATGAACGCGTTCTAAAAGAAGGTACAAGTCGTTCGGATTGAACGACACAAACGATGCATTTGCCTATGTTCGGACGCAACAATCACCAACAAAGCACGCAATGCACATGACTACCCTGCTCTTTTGCCTCCTCGTCCTTTTCCCGCTTGTAAATCCAATCGCATCAACTACCAAGGACGATATACCAAAAGGCACTGTCATCCTTGAACACATCGACTCTGAGATCCTCAAAGACACAAAAACAGGACTCAACCCGCGGCGTAGCGTTTCGATTTATTTGCCACCTGGCTACAACGATACAGACCAATCGTACCCGGTTATCTACTATTTTCATGGACTCTTTTGGGATAACGAACGCATGTTTGAAGACGGCGTAGTCCAGGCCACCTTCGACAAAGCGATCGCCGAAGGGATAATCGAGCCTGTCATCGTTGTCGCACCTAACTACAGCACACCAACGGTAGGCAGCTTTTTTGAGAATTCGTCTACAAGTGGCCGGTGGATCGACTTCACCATGGAAGAACTGCTTCCGTTTATAGAATCGCGCTTCAGGACGTTGGCGAATAAAGACAGTCGAGGCATCACAGGTGAACTGATGGGTGGATATGGTGCATTCAAACTGGCTATGTTATACCCAGAGGTCTTTGGGTCTGTCTACGCCCTCCACCCGGTAGCTACGGGCTCCGGGCTTGTGCCGGCACTCAATCGTGTCGACTGGCAAAAAGTGCATACGGCCTCCTCCTATGCCGACCTCGAAGGTGACACGTTTGCGCAGATCTTCACCGCCATGGCCCAGGCCTACCTACCCAACCCAAACCGCCCGCCATTTTACGCCGACTTTATGGTTGAAATAGAAAACGGCGAGCCAACCGCAAATCCAGACAACCGCAAACGGCAAATGGACCTGTTCTTACTGGACCGCATGATCGAAACACACGCCGAAAATCTGCGCAGCCTGAATGCTATAAAATTTGACTGGGGCCGCTACGATACCAACCAGGATCATGTTTACGCCAACCAGGCTTTCACGCGAAAACTCGATGGCCTCGGCATAGAACACGAAGCAGAGGAATACCGAGGTGGCGCTTACGACAAAAACTGGATCGAAAACGGCCGCGTTGCCAGTGAAATGCTCCCATTTTTTGGTCGCCATCTGCGCAAGGCATCGGAATGAGTGCGGAATGCCGATTTTCGAATGCCGATTTTCGAGTGTGTTTGGATACGTGCTATTCTTTATCCATGGCGTCCTTAGCTATGCGAAGAATCGTTTTCAGAATGGCTCCCCGGCTAGCCATAGTCATCCCGGGCGCAGTCGAGGGATCTGGGTGAGTATTCTGCACCGCACCACCGTTATGGCTCAGCAAAGCATCCAGTGTCCGGCATGACCTGCGCCTTGCAACGACCACCACGCATCACTGCACAACCTTGCTCTCAAAGTATTATCTTCTTCTTTACTCCCGATCAATCGACCATGCCTTATCGCCGATGCCTCGATGCACTTCATTGTTCTACCTGAGTATATTGCTTTCCCTAAGCGGATGCACAACCGACCCATCTGATTCCGCCGGCACCATCGCAGTGGAATTCCAAATCGAAGTCCCGGAGGATACGCCAACCGTATACATCACTGGCAACCTGCCGGCGCTTGGGCCCTGGCAGCCGGATGCTCTTGCGCTGGAAGGTACAGGCAGCAATCGCACGGTCGCGGTTGAGATGCCTGCCAACCACGCCTTCGAGTATAAATTCACCCTCGGTACGTGGGATCGCGAGGCCGTAAGCGTAACAGGCGGCGTGCTACCCAATTTTCAACTTATGGCAGCTACTGATGCAAATCCCAAGCATACGCTTGAAGCGTTCAAGCAGGATCCGTTGGTGTACATGGAAGATTGGCAACGTGCCGGTATTCTTGGCAGCATGGAACTATGGCCGGATGTGGCTTCCGCGTTTTTAACCCATGCCCGCCATGTGCAGGTTTGGCTCCCGCCTGAATACGAGGCACAGCCTGAGCGCAGCTTTCCCGTAGTGTACATGCACGATGGCCAGAACCTGTTCGATCCACGTACTGCCGGCATGGGTGTTGACTGGGGCGTGGACGAAGCGATGGTCAAAGGCGTAAACGATGGTTTGTTCGAGCCGGCCATTGTTGTTGGTGTATGGAATTCTGCCCGCCGAATGGAAGAGTACTCGCCCTGGCATGAGGCGCCACAATACGCGCGTTTCTTAAAAGAAGAACTCATACCACGCGTGAACGAGTCTTTTCGCACTAAAACAGACGCAGCAAATACCTTCGTCATGGGCTCTTCAATGGGCGGGCTCCTTTCCTACTACCTTGTTAAAGAACATGCGGATACGTTTAGCGCGTGCGGTTGTGTGTCAACACACTTCCCCTTGTCTGAAGCCGTGGCTGACCGAATTTTGCTGCGCCACGATGACGACAGCGATACCACACCGTATATCCTGCGCGATATTGAAGCCGGCGCAACCTTGCCAGCTAATACGCGCTACTTTTTTGATTACGGCACCGAAGGGCTTGATGCAAGCTACGGCCCTACGCACGAGGCTGTTGAAACATGGCTCGAAGGGCTTGGCTTGGTAGCCGGCAAGGAGTATTTAGTCCGCGAATACGCGGGCGCTGACCATAACGAGGCCTCGTGGCGCACTCGTCTCCAGGACCAACTGGTTTGGTTGCTTGCAAACTAGCCGGCTATTTGATCAACAAGATACCTGGAGTATGCGTAAAGAGCAGACTGCTGCGGCAAACGTGACGCGGCTTTCATAGAAACATCCGTCGGCTCTTCCCGGACATTATGAAACACGGCATACGACACCCCTTCTCTTTCTAATAAATCACGTACGCAGACCACTGGTTGAAGCTCTGCCAGGTGTTTGTCCGTCACCACCAAATCATGACGGACACCGCGATCTTCCAAGTCCATACTCACCTCTGCCGTGACCTCCAGATCGGAGCGGATATTTGAGGTGGCCATTTCAAATGGCGTATCGTTTTTCACGAAGCGACCCGATTGTATTCTTCTCGCCCTAACTTAGTCTAAGTTGGCGCCTATCATCAACAGGATGCCTCTATCTGCTTCATTATTCGAATAATAGCTTCAGTTAGCGAACTGGTGTATGAGTCTGGGGTACAGGGATGCACCGGCTGTTTTATTCAAAAAAGACTGGCGTTCAGCCATGAAGCTAGATATAGATATCAGCAAAGATATATTTGCCCAATTCTCAGCACAGCTGGCCTGTACGGTGCAAGGCAATATGCTGGAGCTCTCTCCCGATCTCGGCAACGGTTTACTACGTAGCACTTATTTACCAGGCGCCATTGAATTGCATTATTTCAACTTTATACTCAATACACCTGTCGAACTCCATTCTTTTAACAGTCCGGATAGCGAATGGCTGTTGCTCAACACCAATCTTTCAACAACAAGAATTGACAAAACCGTTAATCAACAACCGTTAAGCGTTCATCGGTTTCTACCAACAGGTATCCTCTTTTATGCGCCTGGGACCCGGGTAAAAAGTGTCGGCCCCGTCGGCAAGAAACTGGAAATTGCGCTCATTCGATTCAAGCGAGGTTTTCTACAACAATATGCAACGAATGCCGGCTTTCTGAACGTTGAGCCCGCAGTTAACGCGTTAATTTATGAGGATCTCGATTACAATCTTGAGAATATTTTACAGCGCGCCATCCATTCTCAAGACGCCATGATCAAACACGCCAAAATCATAGAGTATGTTGGTAACTTTATCCAGAAAATTATCAATCGTGAACGTGATGGCCGGTTTGACAGCCTCAGCCCCAGCGATGTGCAAGGATTGTTTGTAGCTGCTGCACACCTCCGAAACCCGGTACAAGACGCGCTGCCATCAATCGAAGCGTTAGCTACCATAGCCGGAATGAGCGCCACGAAGTTCAAAAACACGTTCAAACAAGTATTTGGGACCCCGCCGATAAGATACCATACCAAAATAAAGCTCGAATATGCGCGCAACGAGCTACTCGCAGGCGATAAAACGCCCTCAGAACTAAGCTATGAACTGGGCTACTCTCACCCTTCCAAGTTTTCGCGTGCTTTCAAAAAGTTCTTTCATGTCTCGCCTTCAGATCTTTGAAATGGCTTTTCAGGTAAAAGGTCTGTCTTGAAGGGCTAACAGCCTCTGCTGGTTAAGGGATAGCTTTGAGAAAACACAAAGCAACCAGAAGACCAATGAAGTTATTCTTAACAGGAGGGTCCGGGTTTGTAGGACAAAACATACTGCCAACACTCCTGGCAAATGGGTATCAGGTGTACGCACTGGCCAGAAGCCAGTCGGCCGCCCGAAAAGTCCAGCAAGCCGGCGCGCAGCCCGTACTGGATGACCTGGAAAATCTTTCGCACAACACCCGCAAAGCCCTTGAGTTCTGTGACTACGTAGTGCATGCGGCAGCCTACATGGATTTCACATTCGATCCAAAGCCCTTTTTTGCGATCAATGTGCAAGCCACCAACAACCTGCTCAACCTTGCGCAGGAGGCTGGTGTCAAAAAGTTTATCTATATCAGCGCAGCCCCGGTTGTGCCGGGCTCACCGATAAAGCAACTGACAGAAGACAAGGCCGCAGCCGGCTTGCCCAATGCGCTGTATCCCAAAACCAAGGCCATTGCAGAACAAGCTGTCCTTGCTGCAAACTCACCTACGTTCAATACGCTTTCACTGCGCCCTCCGGCCGTGTGGGGTCCCAACAACCACCATTACAAAATGCTATTCGACAATGTGCAAAAGGGTCGATGGCGTTGGATTGGCGGAGGAAATCAGTACCTGTCAACCATCCACGTAGAGAACCTGGCTGCTGCCATCGTAGCAGCACTCAAAGCTTCCTCCTCAGGTAAAGCCTATTTTGTGACCGATGGCGACTACCGTCCCATGCGTGAAACCTTTAGCCAGATTTTAAAAGCTTCGGGGTTAGAACCCGGAGATAAAGAAATGCCACGATGGGTGGCAAACGCACTGGCTAACTTGTGTGCGGTGATATGGCAGACATTCAAACTTAAGTCTCGCCCCCCTGTTGCCCCCCTCATGATTCGGCTTATGGCGACCGAATTCTCGGTTAGCGATCAGAAGGCGCGTCAAGAATTGAATTACAGCAACGTCCTTTCCTTCAAAGAGGGCATCGAAAAACTCCAACGTCAAAATCTTGGTAATAAGTCATGAGATTAATTGTAGTGAGCCTACTGCTCTCGTGCTTTTGTACACCAGCAATTGCCCAACAGGTGGTCCAACCAGATGACATTCTCGGACAATATTGGACGACTGATCAAACGGGAAAAATAGAAATCATCAAAGAGGACGACGTATTCTATGGAAAAATCATCTGGCGCAAGGAGACCAGGAAAGACACCAAAAACAGAGACGTCAATTTACGTAGTCGCGATGTTATCGGACTTACCTTTCTTGAAGGATTTCGATTCAAAAACGGTGCATGGGTGGGCGGCAGCGTATATTCCATAGATAACGGCAAAACCTACGCCGGCAAGCTTTGGCTGGAAGAAAATGGCAGCGTACTAAAAATGCGGGGTCACCTCAAAGTATCGCGCCTGCTTGGCCGAACAGCTACCCTGACAAGGATACAGTAAATCTGTTTTCCTACCATAAGATTGACAGTTTTGCCCGAAAAGATGTACTATTTCTTATGATTGGCTGACTGGTTATTAAATCAATCTTTGGAAAATATAGCGGCTGGAGTGAGGAGATATTCTAAAACACGTGAAATCGATAAGCCAGGCGCACGATAGATCACATATGATCCAAACTTTCCTAAACCGCATCACTCAATTAGGCTCACTTTCAGAAGCAGAACGAACTGTAATAACGGGTATCTTGTCGGAGCGCGTGCTTCCAAAAAACAAGGTATTGATTGAACCGGGTTCAGTGGCTGAAGAGATCTGCTTCATCATCAAGGGAGCGATGCGCTCCTACCTCCTTCATGACGGCGAGGACATTACCGACTATTTTTTCTTCGAGGGTGCTTTTGCCTCCGACTATGTTTCCCTCTTCAGCCGGCAGCCCTCCCTCTTTTACCTGGAAACAATCGAAGAAACACAAACGGTTTGTTACCGGAAAGACGCGCTCGTTGAGCTTGGGCAGCAATTCCCCATTTTCGAAACCATGGGCAGAATCCATGCAGAAATAGCTTTTCTGGAGATTGAGGAGCGCATGCGGATGCTTCAACAAAACTCGCTGCTTGAGAAGTACCACCACATGCTTCAGAAATTTCCCGAACTCCTGCTCCGCGTCCCACAGCACCAGGTCGCCTCTTATCTAGGGGTAAAACCCGAAAGCCTGAGTCGAATTAAAAAACAACACGCCGGCATTTAATAACATTTGTCAATGCCAGGCTTTACGTGGCATCATACGTTGCCTTTGTCATTCAATAACTGAACAAAGGTACCCGTTATGTCAGACCGCAAAAAAACTTCGATCTTCCGCATCATGCACGCCATCAACGTGTTCGCTGCAGGCATTCCCGGCTTGTTGATCGTCTTCTTTCCAGCTTTCGCTGAGCAACACGTATTGTGGCCGGCGCAAGACTACGGCACCATGACCATCCTCGGCAGCATCTGGCTGGCTATCGGTGTGGTTTCAGCCCTTGGTACGGCCTACCCCCACAAATTCCTGAGCGTATTCCTCATCCAGTTCATCTACAAAACGATCTGGTTAATGAGCTATGTGTTGCCCGTACTCCTCAGCAACAACCAGCCACCTCCGGCGCTTTACATCATAGCAGGCATTTTTGTACTCCTGCTGGTTGAGGTCGGACTTTTCATTCGGCCCGAGGATTTTCGCGCCTCGTCGGCCACTCAACAAACTGCACATGCAAGCTGAATGCGATCGTGTCATTCATATGCAATACAGTCATATGCAATCATATGCAATCATATGCAATCATATGCAATGCAGTAGCCATCCCGCATGTTACTTCAAAAGCATCATGGTACGCGTAAACGTGCCGGCTGGGGTTTCAAGTTTGTAGAGATAGGACCCACTCGACAGATTGGCAGCATCGAAAAATACCTCGTGGTATCCTGCCCCGAGGTTACCATCAACCAGGCGCTGTACTTCGCGGCCAAGCATGTCATACACGGTCAATGTTACCGAAGCATGTTCAGCTAGCGAGAAGCGAATGGCTGTGGATGGGTTAAACGGGTTAGGGTAGTTTGCGTTTAGCGCCGTAGTCTCCGGAATCTCGACTGTATCAAGCACAGGGCCACTGTTTGGCGTCAAACGCGTAGCCTGGCGCAAAGGAGATACCTCGTTACCTGATACGCCCCCACCGGTGGCGGTTGCTGGCGTGATTTCTATCCCACTAATCAGCGGGCGGGCTCTTGTTTTTTCGGGGACGAGGGTCAAGGCAAGTTCGGTGTCAGCTACCTGCGCAAAGAAGCATGTGCGCAAGCCTGTATGCAAGCCTGTAGCAGCGTATACATCCAAATCGTCCAGATAGACATTGCCTTCAGCCGCTACATCAAACACACGCGCGCCCTCGGCTTCTTCCTCAGACTCTACAAATAACATACAGACTTTATAGTCGCCGGCTTCCACAGGGAAATGCCACTGCATCGGAAGTTCTTCGCGCTCGCGGGGATCCCACCTGTAGCTGGCATACAATGCAGCATCAGCCGGCGTGGGGTTATAGATAGCATCCGTAACTTGCGCCGTTTTATTGTTTGCTCCGGTCACGTTTACGTAGGCAGATGGTGTACTTTTGGTATCGGCAGACCATGCCACACCATCAGCATCAACTGCAGCGCCCCCCGCGTTGACGCGGTATACAGGATCTGGATCGAGATAACGGGCAACAAAAATGTCCTGGTTACCCCCGATGTACTCAACGATGTATTCCGATTCCGTCGGGTCAAAATCCAGAGCATTGGAGAACGCCTCGCCAAATTCACCCGCCATATACATGCGTCCATGGTTATCTATTTCAAGCGCATTGAGCACCATCCCGTACGTGGCGTAGCCGATACCAAACGCCCAATCCAGATACCCGTCTTTTGTGTATCGGGCAAGGAAACTATCGTGGAATTCATTATCGTTTATCTCGAAAGCTGCCGGCCCCGGATCCATATCGGCTGCTGCAGATCCACTAACGCCGCCGGCAACAAGCATTGAACCATCAGCATGCACGGAAACCTGGCTTGCCACAATGCTCCCCTCACCACCAAAATGCATCGCCAACTGCAAGATACCACTGGTGTTGAAGTGGGCAACATATGCATCGCGATTACCACCGGAAATAAATGGCAAGGTGTCCGCACCCGGATCAAAATCGAGACCGGTTTCTGATGCGAAGGAGCCTGTTAAGTATACATCGTTATTCGCAGCTACAGTCAGATCATTCGCGAAGATCAGGTCATCCCCTCCCAGGTGGAAGCCCCACGTGTAGCGTCCGTTTTTGTCGAATTGGGCGACAAAGACGTCATCGCCGGTCTGTGCATCAAAGATGTCTTCGCGGGGACCGGGGTCCATGTCCATGGTGCCACTGAATGAGCCGGCGATGGTCACATTCCCCGTATCATCAAGCTCGATGCCCGTCACGCGATCGGTACCATCACCCCCCAAACCAGCGCCCCATAAAAATGCGCCTTCTTTGTTATACTTGGCCAGAAAGATGTCGTATACCCCACCAGGCTCAAGTAAGAACTCACCGTCTGACGGATCCAGATCGAGCGGATCGCTGAAGTTACCGGCGATATAGATGTTGCCCTGTTTATCAATTTCTATATCAGCAGCACCTTTGGATGCCCCCTCCAGTTTAAAAGCCCACTGCACAGCGCCATCCGTATCGTATTTGGCGACATATCCATCATTAAACGCAAACCCATCGAGCAGCAATTCACCAGGACCCGGATCAAAGTCGGCTGTATTCCCAAAGCGGCCAGAAATGTACACATTATCCTGTTTATCCAAGGCCATCGATAGCGCGCTGTCGCACGTGGTGCCGCCAACTACAAATCCCCACAGGAAGTTCATGCCGGCGTCATACTTCGCCACGTAAGCATCTTCAACACACCCAAACGACTCCAGGGTTTCCAGGTAATGCACATCGGGACCGGGATCAAAATCGAACTTATTCCCCGTATTGATGTCTTCGAGCGTGCCGGCCAAATACATGTTACCGCGTGTATCCACATGCATATCGTTTGCATACGCGTAGTTGTCATATTTATAAAACGCGCCAATCCCAAACGCAGTATCCAACGCTTGCGCATTACTTTCACGTGGCAGCATGAGCACAACAACAAAACACAACAGGGACACAATGGGCAGGCTGTTTTTTATAAGATTTGATCGCAACGGCATAGCTTTACAGGACATTGTTAAACCAACATGGATAAGGTAGCTGTTTAGTAAGCCCTGACAAAAGCACCTCCGGATCAAAAAGCCCGTCACCCATGCGCCAAAACGCTGCGCTTGGCTTGGGAAGTGATCCCATCTCGACAAGTGTCGTAAAGATACAAGTCTAGTTTGGTTGGACCAAGATGCCTTGTAGAGGCAGTTAGTCCGCCACGTTAATATGAACTTGATTCGGAACCCAGTATGCCTAACAAAATCGCGGTGGAAGAACATAACAGATTACTCACCTAGATCCCTCAGCTTTTCTAAAGATGACGCCGGAAATAGACGGCAATACGTTTCAGAAAATTCTATGCAAGTTAAGAATAGGAACAAGTAGTTAACTATGGATTTTTTGAGAGTAGCTATTTTGCAATTCCTATTTTGTCATTACGCTCAATCAAATAAGACAGGAACAAGAACTTTACTCATCCCAAGGTGCATTCCATTTGATTGACACAGTCAAACACCCATTTAAATTCATTAATAAATGAATCAAATTGCACCTCAAATCTCTATCCCATCCTGAATCACCTCCTTTACGCAAGGAACTTAATCTATAAGATCCATCTATTATTCTTTACAAAAATGGAAATTTGTTTATAATCATATCAAAATATTTATTCAGGCAAGCTATAGTTTACTTAAAATTTAGTATTTGTAATGAAGATAATGATAGGCGGCGGACTCGATGACGAAAACCCTAGGAATAATCAGCTAATCTCTGAGTTTGCTGCAAATCTAGCTAAACAAGTGATCAAACAAGGCCACCAACTTAGATGCGGTAATTTAACGGAACTGGACGGCATTGTAATCAATGCTGCCTGTGATGAAATTTCAAATGGTACTCTACATGATCGTGTTGTGAGTTATATCACTCCTGGAGGGACTCCCATTTCAAATGCTGGACAAGTTCGTGATTCCTCAAATCCAAATTGGAATTCAATGGCGGGCAGAAGGCCAAAAGTCCCAGAACCTATTGATGAGGCTGATGTATTGATTCTTATCGGTGGCTATGAAGGCACTTTTACAGCCGCAAACTGGGCTAGACAATCCAGTACTCCATTTTTACCTGTTGCTAGTTTTGGAATGGCTGCTAGTGAGATTCTAGACGACGAACTTAATGAGCAAAATGGCACAAAAGTAACTCGCCTTGCTAATGAAGATCTAAAAAAACTGAAACGTAGCGCCGCCTCTTTGAACAAGGAACAGATCGCCTTATATGCTGAAGAAATTATTCAGTTAGCTGAAAAAGCAGCACTCTCGCGCGAGGTATTCCTTATAATGTCCTTTAAAGAAGAAAGTCGCCTGAAAGATTTTCGAGTAGCTGTTAAAAACGCTTGCGAAGAATACAGTTTTAACGCTGAACGTATTGACAAAAGACCAACAGGTGAATCATACGATATAGTTCAACAAATTCATCGCGAGATTGAGGCATGCGGTTTTGTAATAGCAGACCTTACGAATGAACGACCTAATGTCTATTACGAGATAGGCTATGCAAGAGGAATAGGAAAACCTGTTCTCTTAACGGCTGCTAAAGGCGAAAAAATTCATTTTGACATTGCTGGCCAAAATAGAATCACATGGGATGGTTATGTAAATCTGCTCGAACAGATAAAACCAGAACTAAATGCACTCTCAAAGAAATTTGGAATTGATAGCTAATCGTTAAATCAGTCGACAGCAACTGATCTACAACTTTTCCTGGTACATCTTAATCACCTCTGCTTTCCTGCTTTCACGCTCTCGCAGTTCAGCTTCGGGTACGATAGAGGCTGGATCATGACGGGCACCCCAGAGCCACAATTCAGCGACCAATGGCAACAGCGCCTTCCCTTTTTCCGTGAGCGTGTAGATTTTTCGGGTGCGCACGTCCTCATCCTGCCGGCTGGTAATCATGCCATGCGTTTCGAGCATTTTGAGTCGGTCTGAGAGTACGTTTGTAGCTATGCCTTCGCCGGCGTGGAGGAAGTCTTTGTAGTGCTTTTTGCCAGCAAACATCATGTCGCGTAAAATGAGCAACGCCCACTTGTCCCCTAACAAATCGAGGGCGTAACTAATCGGACAATCAGATCGTTTTTCAACTTTTCGCATGGCACGCCTCGTACCTCAACCGTTTTTATTCATCACCCTGAAAGCAAGGCCCGGCGCAACGCGACGCATGACGCGCAAAAAGCCAGCGTGACTCGGCATGATTTCGTCCTGTCCGTTTTGCAGTCCTTTCACAAAGATGTCGGCAAATTTCTCAGGCGACATCAACGTCATACCTTCTACGCCCGGGTTGTTTTTATTCATCTGGGTATCCACCGCCGGCGGGTTCAAGTCAATCACCCGCACACCCGTGTCTTTGAGTTGCTCGCGGAGGGATAACGTCCAGGACTGAATGGCAGCCTTTGTTGCGGAATAGATCGGTGCCTTCACCAGCGGTAAAAATGCAGATGGCGACGTCAGGTTCACAATCACACTTTCTTTCTGCTGCACGAGGTCGGGCAGAAAAAAGTGTGTTAGCATAATGGGTCCAACGAGGTTAATGTCGATCTCTTGCACCTGCGCGTCCAAGCCGTATGCTTCATCGAGGATATCAAAACGCCGGAAAATTGCGGCGTTGTTAATGAGGATATCGATACGCCCCACAACGTGCCGGCAGAATTCCTTGAGCGCTTTCACCTGCTCCAAACGCGTCACATCACACACCGCTACATGCACGCCGGGCACCTCGGCAGCCAGTTGATCGAGCGACTCTGTTTCGCGTCCACAAGCAATAACCGTTGCCTTTTGCGCATGCAACTTCTTAACAATCTCTTTCCCAATACCTTTGCTCCCACCTGTAACCAGTATGGCTTTTCCTGCTATGTCCATAGTTTGCTTCTTGTATTGTCTGTTTATTTTTGATGACTTTGCGTTCGGTTGTCACCACAATCTCTGCCTGTTCTTCCTCACCCAACAGCCTCATGCTTGAACCGCCGCGCCACGGCTGCTTGCCACGGGATGAGTACCAAAAGCCCGATCTCAAAAAGGGCAACGCCAATGACCATCGGATCAGTTGCCCCAAGCAGATACATCGATAGAAATCTTGCCACGCCGGCAAATGCCATGGTGATAAATACGAGCCTGAAGAGTCCCCCATGTTGCTCGATATCAGGAATCATCCACCAGTTGATGAAGGCAGCTATCATAAACCACACCGCGCTAAACCTGATGTGGCTGTCTAGCTGAAGCGTGATCATGTCCTCCGGTATAAACATGCTTGCACCATTGACTAACTGCAGTATCCCAAGCAAAAAAGGAATGCCAGCAACGACGCCTAGCGTGATCTGAAATGTCCGTTTCATGTATATGCCTCCAAGGCTATATGTCACTTGCTAATTACAAGCAATATAATACACTTGTTTTTTACAAGCAATAGGATACGTACATTTCTTCCTGTGCCACCAAAAGCGTGGGCTACTCAGTACCATTTCAAAACAAGCAGCGTAAGATCGTCTAGCTGCTTACCCGCCATAAAAGAATTGCTGGTTTTGCGAAGTGCATTAACAATATCCTGAGCAGCATTGGTCTGGTGTTTTTCGATGAATGGAATGAGTCGGCCGGCACCAAACTCTTCGCCTGTGTCGTTCCGTGCCTCCACAAGGCCATCGGTATATAGCATCATAACATCGCCAGGCCCCATCTCCACAACCTTCGATTGATACTGCGGTGTTTGCATAAGTCCAATGGCCGGCCCTGTTGGTTTTAGCCATTCGACAGACTTTGTTTGACTCCGCCACACCAACGGAGGCAGATGTCCTGCATTTACGTACTGTATGGTATGCTTATCTGAGCCTTGAGCAAGCACGACCATGGAAGCAAAAATGCCGGGCATCATTTGGTCTTTGAACAGCCAATTTAGCCGATTTGTCATTTCTCCCAAGTCGTAATAATCAGCACCAAGAACACGCATCGAAGCCTGAATACTGGCCATAAGCATGCTGGCAGACAACCCCTTGCCCATGACGTCTGATATGAGTACCCCCTGCCCCGTCTCCTGGTAGCGAAAGAAATCGAAAAAATCACCACTAACAATCCCGGCAGGCTTCAGATGGACGGCGATTTCCAGGTTGTCCAAATTGGGTACACAACACGGAAACAACTGGCGCTGCATTTTAGCAGCAGATCCCAATTCATGTTCGAGCGCCTTTACTTCCAGTGTGGAAAGGCGGCCCAGGTCCACAGCATGTCCTAAATCAAGATGTAACGCATCGTCATCTGATAGACGATTGGATTCCGTATGCATAACTACGCACCAATTTATTTAATCGTATTTATACGATAAACATTTCACTCCCTCATAAGTTCTTGCATTCAACGCATCGGTCTACGTTCATTCGCCTTGCCATTCGCATTCAGTCCACACAACAGTCGCAACACCCTAACGCTAATTTAATGTACGTAGCGAATACGCTGCTGCTGCAATTTGTAACTTCAACGCTACTGACGGAATTACACACGAAGTAAGCACCACCTGGTATCACCAATTCCCCCCAGCCTCATGAAAACTACCGTACGCTTCCTTGTCCTGCTCATCCCTATGTTAGGCCTTTTGGGTTACTTGGCACCCCGGTATCTCGGTCACAACCACACGCATGATGAGCACCATCACCATGACGCTTCTTATACTGAACCCTGGACGCATCCAGAGCGCTACCCAGACCGAATCGCGCTAACCTGGTCACAAGATCCGGCTACTACGTTAAGTGTAAGCTGGCGTACGGATACCACGATCACTTCGGCGCAGGCCCAGATTGCCATTGCAACGCCGGCACCCCGATTCGACCGCAACGCTTCTACCCATTTGGCCGACACCGAGCGGCTTGATCCCAGGATTGTAGAAAATGAGGACGTGGTTGCCCACTACCACACGGTTACGTTCACAAATCTGAATCCCGAAACGCTCTATGCATATCGCGTTGGTGATGGTGAAATTTGGAGCGAATGGTTTCATGCCAAAACAGCAAGCGCCAATCCAGAATCGTTTTCCTTCATTTACTTTGGCGATGCACAAAACGGCATACAATCTCACTGGTCGCGTAACATCCGGGCAGCTTATGCGGAGGACCCAAATGTACTTTTTGTTCTGCATGCCGGCGACCTGGTAAACCGGGCGCATCGCAACGTAGAGTGGGGAGAATGGTTCTATGCCGGCAGCTTCATTCATAGCATGCTGCCTTCGATTGCCATCCCCGGCAATCATGAATACAGCCGCTTCCAGGCAGGCGGCGAACGGCAATTATCGCTGCACTGGCGCCCACAATTTGCGCTCCCCGAAAACGGTCCCGATGGCCTGGAAGAAACGGTATATTATATCGACATTCAGGGCGTGCGGTTTGTTGGCCTGAACTCAAACCGGGATCATGAAATCCAGGCCACTTGGCTAGAACAAGTGCTTGCCGATAATCCAAACGACTGGACCATCGTAACACACCATCACCCGATCTACTCCTCCTCCGGCGACCGCGATAATCCCCACTTGCGTGAACTATGGAAGCCCCTTTATGACCAGTACCAGGTCGATCTCGTTTTACAGGGTCACGACCACTCGTATGCCCGCGGCCGCGACATCAACGTAGCAGATGGTGTCACAGCAGTAGACGCAAACGCAGGAACAGTATACGTGAATTCCGTTAGTGGCTCCAAGATGTACAACATCAAAGAAAATCGGTGGGACCAATACGGCGCAGTGATGGAGCGTGCTGCAGAAAACACCCAGCTTTTCCAGATCATTACCGTTTCCCCTGACACCCTTAATTTTCGGGCCTACGATGTCACGGGGACACTGTATGATGCATTTGATCTGGCAAAGCAAGGGAATGGACCAAACCAAATGGTTGCGCATCCCCAGCTTCAATCCATGCCCGAAAGGACCCACGAAAACACCGTGCCCTACAAAACTGAAGAAGACTAGCGCACTTCAAAAGACCTGGATATTTTATATCTGTTATTATAGACAAGCCTCGGCTATATGCCGGGGCTTATATGTATCTCAGTACACATGCTCGAACCAGACCTACCCGCAAGGCCGCCGGCTTCTTGGACAAAACCGAGTGCCGATTTCAGCTACCCAAAGCCGGCCCTGCCCATCTACTTCCAGACCGATTGGTGTTAAAAGATCAACCGCAAACGACGGCCCCATAAGTGTCTTTCGAATTGGTTAAACAAGACGCTATAGCAAAAGGCGATAAATTTTCAAAAAGGGCTCATAGAGATATGATTTTTTTCAACGACAGGTATTAAAGCTGTTAAGGCAACATGATTCACATCGAAAAAGTCAAATAACTTCTTTATGAGCAACCAATATAAATAAGCATACCATCCGTGACATTCGACTAGAGATAGTGACGTCAGGATCGCCATCAATAAAATCTAAACAGAGTACAGCGACATTGATAGTGTGTTCAGATCTGTAAAAAACATAAGTAAGCTGCTTCACGCTTTCTGGTTCAATCGCGCCTGGATCGCCTCATACTGATCAAAAGCAGCTTTTGCCCCCGAAAGATCCCCCTCAGCCTGCAGCACACTGCCGATCCAGAGATAAGAGACCGCAAGTTCTCGCTGCCAGGACGCGTTTGATGGATCTTTTTCTACCAGTCCTGCAAAAATAGCCTGATACTGCGTATAAGCAGCCTTCGCTCCTGCAAGATCTCCTTCAGCCTGAAGCACGCCTCCAATTTTATTATAAGAGACCCCAAGATCTCGCTGCCAGGACGCGTTTGATGGATCTTTTTCTACCAGTCCTGCAAAAATAGCCTGATACTGCGTATAAGCAGCCTTCGCTCCTGCAAGATCTCCTTCAGCCTGAAGCACGCCTCCGATATTATTATAAGAGACCCCAAGTTCTCGCTGCCAGGACGCGTTTGATGGATCTTTTTCTACCAGTCCTGCAAAAATAGCCTGATACTGCGTATAAGCAGCCTTCGCTCCTGCAAGATCTCCTTCAGCCTGAAGCACGCCTCCGATATTATTATAAGAGACCGCAAGATCTCGCTGCCAGGACGCGTTTGATGGATCTTTTTCTACCAGTCCTGCAAAAATAGCCTGATACTGCGTATAAGCAGCCTTCGCTCCTGCAAGATCTCCTTCAGCCTGAAGCACGCCTCCGATATTATTATAAGAGACCCCAAGTTCTCGCTGCCAGGACGCGTTTGATGGATCTTTTTCTACCAGTCCTGCAAAAATAGCCTGATACTGCGCATAAGCAGCCTTCGCTCCTGCAAGATCTCCTTCAGCCTGAAGCACGCCTCCGATATTACTATAAGAGACCCCAAGTTCTCGCTGCCAGGACGCGTTTGATGGATCTTTTTCTACCAGTCCTGCAAAAATAGCCTGATACTGCGTATAAGCAGCCTTCGCTCCTGCAAGATCTCCTTCAGCCTGAAGCACGCCTCCGATATTATTATAAGAGACCGCAAGATCTCGCTGCCAGGACGCGTTTGATGGATCTTTTTCTACCAGTCCTGCAAAAATAGCCTGATACTGCGCATAAGCAGCCTTCGCTCCTGCAAGATCTCCTTCAGCCTGAAGCACGCCTCCGATATTATTATAAGAGACCCCAAGTTCTCGCTGCCAGGACGCGTTTGATGGATCTTTTTCTACCAGTCCTGCAAAAATAGCCTGATACTGCGCATAAGCAGCCTTCGCTCCTGCAAGATCTCCTTCAGCCTTCAGGATGCCTCCAATTTTATTATAAGAGACCGCAAGATCTCGCTGCCAGGACGCGCTTGATGGATCTTTTTCTACCAGTCCTGCAAAAATAGCCTGGTGCTGCTCAAAAGCAGCCTTCGCTCCTGCAAGATCTCCTTCAGCCTGCAGCACGCCTCCAATGTTGCTATAAGAGATCGCAAGACTTTGCTGCCAGGATGCGTTTGATGGATCTTTTTCTACCAGTCCTGCAAAAATAGCCTGATGCTGCTCATAGGCCTCCGTGGCCCTCGTGAGACTACCTTTACTTAAATCGATATCTCCAGCGTGATCGAGCAAAATGCCTTGATCAGCCTTAAGGTCCAAGTCCTTAGGAAATTGAGCAATCAGTTCGGTCAAGCTATTTAAACTTTCCTGAATATTTTTTTCAGCATCTGTTATACGTCCCAACGAGATCAAGCTACCACATAACAGCTCCTGGGCAGTAAATTCAGCAAGTCCATCACTCTGTGTTCGCGCAATTTCTAGCCCCTGGGTAGAAAGTTGTAGCTGTCGAGTGGATTCCCCTTTGACTCGCCAACTAGAAGCCTCTAACAGCATAACCCAGAGATCCGCCCGGTCTGAAACACGTCCATTCTTTCTTAATTCAGCAAGCGGGACAGATAGAGACTCTATTTGCTCTTTCTTTAAACGCGCAGATGATTTTCTCAAAAGTCGCTGCAATTCATCAGCCCCTTCCTCGGGACTGGCACACAACAAATGATAGACCCACTCAATTTTACCAGCGGGCGAATGGTCCTGTAAGAAAAACTCAACTGCACGTTGTGAAAGATCTCGAAACCTTGCCTCATCGTTAACGGCGAGAGAATTCCTGATCGCAATCCTGCTCGCTTCGTGCACGTTAATCGCGTCGTGCCCCCTCGCCCCAAATGATTCGATGATCGTCAGATCGTTTAGTGTTGCAAGTCGAGATTCACTTTCCTCTTGGCTAATGTCGAGCAATGCAGAGAGTATCGCAGGTGTACACCAATGGGGAATTGCAACCGCCTCAAGCGTTTTTTTGAGAACCTCACGCTCAGCAACTGGTAACGCAGCATGCATGAGATCGATTGTGACCAGCGCCAGTTTAGCAGGGTCACCCTGGGCCTCCTTCAGGAGTTGCAGTGTATTTGATTCAGTTTCCATACCTAACCCCGAGGACCTAGTAAGCCGGCAAGGATCGAAGCTTTTCCACCACATAACATGTGTGCTCGATCAACAAAATCCAGTTCTAAATCAGGCTCATATATTTTTCCATAGTCATGCCAATCCGCCGGTGTTGGAGGCTGCAATCTGACAATAGGAGCAGCAACAGCACCCAACATAGCGGAACTGTTTTCAGGTACCATCTGCCCGGCAACAACTACCCGAAGCCATTCTGACCGAATCAAGCTGGTCAAAACGATATTTTCCAGCCAATGCTGGGCTTCACCAACCTGTTCATACGTATCAAAAATTAAGAGTGTTGGTTGCTTACGCTCGCGCAAATTTTCGAATACTTCTCCCAACATGCCTGAAACCGTAGTATTGGTCGAAGGCTGGGGTATCCCTAAATGCTGAACGAACGTTTTAATTTCATTCTCCAAGCCGGCTGCTCCCTTAAAATCCAAACGACCACAGGCCAGCCCATCGACGTGTAGGGCATTAGCCAGCATTTGTTTTGTCATATGGGACTTGCCCACTTCCGATGCCCCTTTTATAGAAAGTAATCGGAATGGCGTATCTGGACTTAATAGAGTCTCAAAAGCCTGGCAGGCTTCCGTGTGGTCTGCCATCGGCCAGTGAATAGCACCCTTTCGCGTTGGCCATGCTGATTCAGATGCCTGTTCTTTTCCCAGTTCAGGCATAACCAACTGTAGGCGATCCAAAATCAGTTTTGCAGCATCATCAGCAGATCGCTTGCGGATATCTGGAACGATGGCATTAAAATTTATGCCATCAACTTCACCGTCTCCTACGCGGATAGGCAGAATCCCGAGTTGGTCATGTCTCTCATTGGCTTGCATATAGCGTGCACGAATTGCCTGGTGCTCAGCCTGGGTCCAGGGCTTGTCCCCATAATTCCCAGAAATGCAAGTAACAGCAAGAACACAGCGCTCCCCATAGATTTCTTGCAGTTTCAAATCTGCGTCGGAACCAGCGATGTAGTGTTCAAACCACTCATCATAAAACACGTTGGGCCGGCCCAATACCTTTTCAACAGCCTCCGCAATGGGACGCACAAGATCCCGCTGCTCGCCAGCTAGAGAAAATGCAACCAGAAACTTTGGAGGCACCACATAATCAGACATAACTACTAAACGGCAAAGGGCCCAAAGAATGGGTTCATCGTTGTGGGATATTTATGAACGCAAAAGGCATCGTGTGATGCTTTCCAGTTAAAGTTAATACGCATACTGCGTTGCTTTGCTTCACAGCTTAAGGCAGTATATGCACAGGATACAGCATCCGAAAACTAGACAAATTGAGCAAACTTACAATGGTAGTATTGTACCATTTCTTTTGTAGTCATATATACACGAACTTTAAGGGCCTCATTTTCTTTAAATCAAGGGCTTGCCTTAATGAGTCAAGCTTGACGCAATAAGCACCATGGTTTCGCGTTCTAACTCGACTCCTCTCCAGAATCTGAAAGTAGATATTGTATGGCAAAAAAACCTAAGGCCTTCGTAATCATTCCCTATTCAGAACCTTATCAGCACCTCTATGAGCAGGTAATTAAAAATGTCCTAAACGCACTGAATTTCGACTGTGTAAGAGCTGATGAAATACAACAATCCAGTTCGATCATAGAAAATATTGAGCGATCTATAAATACATCAGACCTAATTATAGCCGAGGTATCCGAAAAGAATCAGAATGTTTACTTCGAACTAGGTCTAGCCTGGCGACTCAACAAAGAAATCATTCTACTAGTTCAGAAGGAAAAAAAGATACCAACAGACACACGTCTTTACAATCATCTTGTTTATGACAAAACCGACTTAGCTCTTTTTGAGTCAAAACTACGCTCCTGGATTACAGATACGGACATCTATTTCCAACTACACCTGGACGCAAAGGAAAGGAGAAAAGTTCTTTACCGGGGTGATGTGCTCGAGAATATTTTTGATGCTACGTTCTATTTTAAATCAAACACTTTCAAAGTAAAGGACAAAATCGTTCATCGAACCAAATCTGGCCCCTATATAGGAGGTAACAACTTATACGAGACCGAGGATGCAGCTGAGAGATGGAAAACGCTTTGTGACGACCCGGAATACGAGGGCCACAAATCTTCATTCAACTTTATAAATTCAATCAAGAGTGAGATAATAGCATCGCTAGGCGACGACATTATCAGAACATCTCCAGACTTCATAAGTCTTGGTCCAGGGGCTGGTTATAAGGATTCTGTATTACTCAGAGAGTTATTACGGCAGATGAGGAAAAAAAAGATAAGTGAGGGGATGTACTATTACCCATATGATATCAGCCTCGAAATGTTATCACTTGCGATTAAGCAGATTACAACGTATTCGAGTATTCGGAATAATGTAAAAGTTAAAGCGATAAATTCTGATTTCTCCAATATCTTCGAATTTCGTCCCGTATTTAACTACCGTAAAGAACCGAACATATTCTTTTTGCTTGGAAACACGCTCGGCAACACCAGCAGAGAAAAAGAGGCGCTGGTGAGAATGTATGACACAATGAGGAACAAGGACTTCTTAATCCTTGAACTCCGACTACATTCAGGAGAAGTGGAAGACCTGGGCGGGGACGAGACTATAAGAAAGAGGTTTATCTTTTCGCCACTAGAGCGAATTGGCGTTCAATACGAACCCAACAACCTCAACCTCATCGAGGATACAAGTATTAGTCAAATTGACCAAACCAAGACGGCCAAATGGGTATATTCTGATGCCAAGCTACCAAATATTGGAATCCAAAAAGACATTACTATCCTAATTGTAAACTACTACAATAAAGAAAAGTTAAAGCAAGCCATATTAGACATAAACTTCACAATTGTAAGTGAATGGAGTAATAACAGTACGGTGGTATTCTCCTTACAAAAGAACCTTTAAAAATCGAGGGCAACCACCTCTTTCCCTCAGGCACGACGTCACCAAAGGCTATCTAGCATAAATTTGTATCAAAAGTCTAAACAAAGAGGCTTTTCTGTAGACTTACGCTGGCAACCCAAGTGCTTGTTTGATAACGCGAGAAAAGCGTGCTGCTATTTTCTTAAATCCGTCTGACGTACCATGAATCTCATCTTTCCAGTCTGTAACATCAGGCATCGCATTTCGGCAATCAATAAGCCAAATCTGTGTCTTGGAAGAATCTCCTGCTATGCGGTTTAACATCTCATACAGGCTATCAATAAAATATTTCACGATCTCTCTTCTGAGCTGCTTATTCAAGATATTTCTTCTATCCAGGGGCAAGCCAAGCCATTGATTTTTATCCGCATAAATTGGATTACGATCATCTCGACCTAGCCACGGAAAAGGAAATGGATAATCATACCCATGAATAAATATCGGCAATGTTTCAAAATCAGCATCAGATCGAATATCTTCGATTACTCTACCATAATTTTCCTCCAACAAATCTAACTTTTCTTGAAAAACAGGCAGATTAATGTGACCAATTACGTCGTTATCATCACCATTATAGTCTTTCAAAGTATCGAGCAAAACAGCACGACCAGTCTCTTCATCTTCTCCAATTATATCATTCCCCGCAGCAGAAAAAAGAAAACCTTTAACTCTACTGCGTTGTTTATCTAATGCCTCTATATACTCTCTTTTTTTTACAATATTTTTCGCAGTATCACCAGCCGCACCTATTGACCAGATAAGATATTCATCATCCAGTTGATCAACAACCTCTTTAACCAAGAAGGGAAACTGGAACCAGCTATCACCCTCAGAAACAAGTACTGGTAACGAAGAACCGTTGTCAATCCTACGTTCAAAACGTCTTTGGCGTCGCCACTTGCAGAATGCATTCCCAAGCTGCATTGCATTCTCTTGCTCTTGCTGCGCCTTGGTTAGCTGCACCTTGTCAGGGTTTGGAACAAGCACAAAATCAAACCCGCCATCACCTGTCTTCTTTACAACAGATAACTCCAGAATTCTTTCACTCGTGGTGCTAGGATCTGTAACCAGCTCCTCATATTTTTCTAGTGAAATTTTATCCATTTTAGCTCAAATATTAGATCTCGTTTCCGAAAATGGTTATCACATTAAAGGCATGCAGTATGATTAACTTGTACCAATATCTGACTGGGCAAGTAACTCAATAATTGCCTGAATCCAAATCCCTTCATTGGCTGGATATGTTTCTTCCTTATTATTGAGCATCTGCATTTCTTCCAAACCAGCATGATGCAATCCAATTAGCTCCCAGCTTGAGTTAAATACGGGACTACCTGAACTACCATTTTCTGTTGGAGACCTGTAGTGCAAGAATTGGTCATCATAGTCCAAAATAAAATTATCATGAATAGAAAATGCCAATGTGTTGCCATTGGGGTGACCAATGATATAAGCCCGGGCATACTCGTCAACTGACGGTAATTCCCTTGCTATGGGAACGGGTTTCCTGTCCTTAATTGGCGGCTCAGGTCTTAACAAGGTGGCATCTAGTTCATCTGGTAACGATGTCCATAATTGGGTTACTGTATATTCCTGACCTTCGTCTTTCGAGTTTTCTACAGGCATTTCAAATCTAACGATAGCTTTTTCCGACTTTAATGCCCGGCTCGCCCCCGCATCGTTAACTACGTGAGCATTTGTAAGCAGTAATAACTCATCCCCTAACCCCTTTTTCAAATCTTCTCCTCGAATCACAAAAGCAGTTCCTTTAGGGAAATTATAGCTGTTTGTAATTTTCGCGACTGATCCAGCTCTTTGCATACATTCATGAAACCATTTCACGGACTTAAAACTCTCAGATCCAAGAACTTTCTCGTATCCTTTATCGCGTACAAGGTCCTTCAGATTTTCTTCTTTAGCTTCAAGAAAACTGATCTCTATCTCGCTCCCTTTTTGTTCAAGCAGCTTTGCCTTGAGTGCTGGTAGTATTTTGCTCCCAGGCATTTCCGCAGTATTTAATCTCCAAACCTTTGTTAGCTGACGATAAGTACTACCTAATTCAAAGGCACTTAGAAAATCACTTTCTAAATACCGTTGCAACCACACCAATGCCTCGTCATCTTCATCCAAGGCAACACATGCCTCAATTCCCGTAGCAAAATCCCACCTTTTAGCGTTTGAATCTGTATATTTAGATTCAACTTCCCCCTTAATCTCAGCCGCTATTGACTTAGCTTTTAATTGTAAATTATGAATATTATCTAGCTCAACTCTATCCTTACTAGCCCTAAGGATCAGCGCTACAGAATTTATACCTTGCCAGATCTTACTCTTATCTTGTTCATAAATAGACATGTAGTAGTCTATTGCCTTTTGTAAATGTATTCTATTTTTACTTAGACCTGGATTAGCACCTTTGATATAGAGATCTTTATAAGCTCGACCAAGCAAGCCAATTGCCTCAGCATTTTCTTCAGCATTAGGGCTCTTTCCTTTTGCATCAGACGTATGCTTCAAGTCGTCTAACACACTGATAGCAGCTGTCAAGTTACCCTTATCTAACTGCGATTGTGCATATTGTCTTAGCATCTCTGCATGCCCTTGACCATTCTGAATCAAAGCATCAGCCACTGTCTCCATAAGGTCAAAATATCTTCCCTTGCGGAGTTGCTTAAGCACTCTACGAGCGTGTTGATAAGGATATGCCCCATCTCTTTCGAACAGATGAGCTATCAAGTCATTGCATAAACTAGACGCAGTCAAAAAATCAAAGCTATCTACTGCTTCTGCAAGTTTTTTATTCAGCGCGCTTGGATTTATACTCATTCTAAAAGATTTGTATTAGTATACAGGCTAAATAAATCTAGTATCTATCTCTATTGACTCATCAATATGTCATGCTTAAAATCAACCAAAATTTAGCGTTGGATCTAACCTTGTTTCTTGCATACCAACACGAAACACTGCATATGTAATGTCTCTAAAAGGGTCGTCATAATTACCTGAGACTACATCATTAACTGCAATCCCACCAGGCACTAGCTTTTTATAGCCCAGATAAAAATCCGGCGAATTTTCAACAATTACAGGGTAGTCTCGTCCTCGAGCGAGAATGCAATATCCTGGATTTAACGATGGAGCCTTAACCCATGGAATACCACCAGTAACTTCAGACTTTGCTTTTTCAGATAGCGCAAGCGTCATCGGCCTGCTTTTGAACAAAATCTCAGGCTTAGACTTGTCTAATCTGTCTAATAGTTCGTCTAACACATCAACCGCCTGGTGCGTTATAGCAGGAAAACCGATAGTAGAAGTCAAAGCTTTACCTGTACCACTTTGGATGAATTGAAAAATCTTTTTCCACCACTTTGGCTCCCTATGCTTCACAACCTCAAATTGTAACTCGCCTAAAGAGCCGGGTATCTCAATAGGGCGGTTTCCTAACGCCTTGTTGATATCAGCCTCAAGCTCCGCTCCCCTTGCTTTTTTCCCTTTCACATCATTGTAGAGATTTAAACCTGAAGCAACAGACCAAAAGAGTGTATCAAGATGCGAATTAGAGTTTTTGTCTTTTCCAAAATTAATCCTCATCGTTGCGCGTGTGCCTTTATCAACGTCTTCGTTTTCACCCACATTAAATGCCATTAATTGAATCTTTGCGAGCATATCTGGTCGATCCGAAGATCCTTTAAGCTTTGGCTCCACCTGTGAAGAATCAAGGATTCGAGGTCCTTCAATCTTGTCGCTTACTTGAAACATGATAAATTGATTAGCGATGTCGTGATCGCTTAACGCCACCCCCCTATCTGTGGTATATGCTATAGCGCCTTCATTATTAGGCAAACTGAGCGCACCAAGACTTGCATTTTCTAGTAACGGAGCCCCTTGTAATGCTTCAAGAGAAACCCTGTGAGGAATAATCGTTTCGTTTTTGAAGTTACCAAATAGTGACATGTTATTCTAATTTTTGAAGAGTGATTAGCTATCCCAGGAAATGTATTTCTGCTTAACAGAATTATATACAAACGAACAACGCCATCCACAATAGTCATATTACGTGATTTCTACCAACCAACTTAAACTAACCAAATAAACAGTAACGACAAGAGACAGGATATCATTCAAACAACTTAATATACCTGTATTTAAATTTCACCGCATACATCATACGATCACAAAGTACATATATAAAGATCAAGCCATATCGTTTTACAGCAAAAAACCAATCCTATCTGAGTCCAAATCGATATTCAATGCACCATTTTTATCATAAAAAACCTTCAGGATTAGTGTGATTTAACGATGGAGTTTTTTGCAAAATTTTAATAAATAGCACATGTAATTTGCTTCAGGTATTTACAAGGCAGACTTACATCATATTGATCAGGACGTTGATGAACACAAGAAGAGTAACCCATGCTAAAAGATTCAACACTACACACTCCACCTGCTGAGCTTCGTGCGCTTAATATGATACGCCAGGCGTACGAGGAAAAAGGATATGTATTTTTTGAAAGGCAAAAGTACGATTTAAACATAGGGGCAATACGAAGCTCTACAACAAAACCGAATCGATTCGACGATTCTTTCTTCGTTGCATTCATTGACGAGCGTGCTACGTGGCGTGTTGCGATGTGGGCTTGCACAACCGATCCAGGCCTCTTTTATCTCGGGTCAAACAAGATGGGTAACCGATCGGGTACAGCAGTGCTAATACCGGGACAGTATCGGCAGTGCTGGAAACTAGGCAAACACAGAGACAAGTATTCAGCTTTAGTACAAAATGGTCGTCCCTTCAGAGTTTGGCGAGATCACAATCAGGACGGCAGTCTTGACCGATCTGGAAAAGTCTATGATGATGTAACTGGACTCAATTGCCATAAAGCGTATGACTGGAACAAGGGAAAAGCGATTGGTAAAGGCAAGGTTGTATCAAGTTGGTCTGCGGGATGTCAAGTGGCCGAGGTCAGCTATGCGCATGATTATATACTCATGCCTTTAGCCAGGAAGCAGGTATCCAAAGGCTTGGGGAGCACTTTTACGTATACTCTTTTTGAAGCGGGGGACTTTTCAGACATGTAGCAGCCTTAGTGCCAACCTCATCGCATTTTGGGTCAATAGCTAATGTTTGCATGCTGCTTTTCAACCTTGGGATCAATTAGTCAGCCACAAAGAGCATGGCCGCAGTCCGCGAAGCGACTAACAAAGAGCGGACAGCAAACACGAAAGCAAGAACCACTAATAAAACGCAAAGGAGTTTGAGCTGATTATTTGCTGTTGTCAAGTCTTCACCCTGCATATTCTTCCTGAATAACGCGTATAGCAATTAATGCTAGTAATTTTTGCATAATGCGTGTGCTGGCCTAATACGTATGTTCGTCTTTCTGAGACAACGTTTAGGTGTGTTTTCCGCTTCACAGAAGGGTAGCCTATTTTGTAGCCCCGAGTGTCGCTTCATGATCCTCCTCACGCATCACCCAGACAATCGTTATAGAACCACCATGAAACGATTCACATTAGCTGCATTTTCCCTCTTTTTAATCACAGCCGGCTGCGAACGAGCGGAGACGCTACGGCAAATACAATCTTACGAAATCACATTGGCTAATTCTTCGTCCGTAGACACAACAACCACGGACATCACGGCAACGCGCGACAGCCAGGGCCGGCAAGCAGCCTTGCTCTCTGCCTTCTTCGGGCTTGATGATGCCTTAGGAGGAGGATCCGACCAGGTAATCTGTAAAGGCGCTGCGGGCGAAGACGGCATGCCCGTCATTTTCTCCCATGAAATCGACGTCATGACGATGCAGGCAGGCGACTTCAAAGTCACCACAGCTTCGGGTACTGTTGGCGAGCTTGCTTGTGCAACACTGGCACCGGCAGATGACACGGGTGAACTCAGAACGGTCTTGCTCGCCGGCAAATACGGCGATATCGATGATCAACCCGTATCCGTAGAAATTACAGGCAACCTGCTTTCGCTGGATAGAACCATCACCTTCAAGGGTGCCCGCATTGCTGTCACACCGCTCGAAGATGGCCCAACGCTTGTATGGGCAGAGGTTGTCCCGGAAGAAGAGTGGAGCCTGGGCCAAGAGGCATCACAAATACCCTGGGGCGGTGGCAGTTCGTGTCCGCAAGGCACCCAACAGGTCGTACGGGCAACCTGGGCTGGCGGTGTAACCAAACCCAGCGGCGAAGCAGCAGGCAATGCAGAAGGTGCGCTGTACAACGTCACGGTTCTGCTTGAAGATAGCTCTACAACTGAAGTGACACCTTTCGCTCTGGCGGACCTTGGCGACGGCGACAACAATCATGAACTTTGCCTGGACGTAGTCGGCGCGCCTCAATCTGTTCACTTTCCAGCCGGCCATCTCACTGATCCACGAGATGACCTAAACCCCAAGACCTCGGTCAATATAATAGGCTGAATCTTGCTTGCGCTTAATCACTGAACCACGAGACGGACTCGACACACACATCAACTAAGCGCACCGCCTTACCATGCAGTACCAAATGCATCAATATTCCCCACTACACAATGCTCCTGTCAGCCAGTTTTTTTAAAAAAAAATGGAATGAAGCTGATTTTGCTGTTGTTACCCCATAAACAAGAGATCACATGTTGTTTAAATTTCACAACACTACTGCATGCGAACCTCATACCGTTCCGAATTCACTGCTGTGTTTCAAAAAGACGTAGACGATAGCAAATTACTCGAATGCGCTCGCACGGGCGATGCGCGTGCTTTCCGGCTAATCATCGAGCGGTATGCACCAGGCGTGAGTTCAACGGTGGTTCGTATGCTGGGCGACAGCGTGGACGCCAAAGCGATTGCTCACGACGCATTCCTTCGGTTTTACAACGTACTCGATACCCTCAACAATGACATCAACATTCCGGGGTATCTGCACCGCATCGCGATTAATCTCTCACTGAACGAATTAAAACGTCGAAAAAAATGGTACCAGCGATTTACAAGCCTGGACGCTGCATACCATTTCCCCAGTGCGCCAATTGACAACATAACCACAACCGAAACACAAGAACAGCAACAGGCAATCAAGCAGGCCATGTTGAAACTTCCTGATAAACTTCGGGCCGTAGCCGTACTCAGGCTTGTCCAGGAATTTTCAACAAAAGAAACGGCTGCAATGCTTGACATTCCTGTTGGGACAGTGATGTCTCGACTTTCCAGAGCCCAGTCCAAACTAAGGAAAACATTAGCCCCCTACATCGAGGAATAATCCCATGGCTCATTTAAACAAACAAGAAAAGGACTTGATCAGGCTATTCGCACTCGGCGAGCAACTCTCTGAAGAAAATCATCATGTGGTTCAGGATCTCTTGAACAGGGTTGCGGATGCCAGGGATGAGCTACACAAGCACAAACGATTCAGTCAATTGATGGCTGAGGGCAAGCATGAGGTGGTGGATGCCGCCGGCTTTGCTGACGAAACGATGCGTCGGATTGCTGCGGCCCCTGCCCCTCGGGCAGCAGCGCCTCGACACATCCCCCAAAAACGTTTTAGCCTACCCGTTTGGATTTGGCCTCAAACCTTTGCACCCAGGCTCGCTTATTTCACCATAATCGTTGCCCTGGGGGTTGGTTACTTTTTCTTGTTGAAGCCACAACAAATTGCCGTTCCGTCAGGAGAACAGCGGGTTGTGATGCTCGCCGACCTTACAGAAGTCACCCTTAGCAGTGGCTCTTCCATGCGGGTTATGCCTACAATGCTTCGCTCCCAAAGAAAAGTATTACTCGAAGGTGAGGCGTATTTCGATGTGCACCCGGACAGCAAGCCGTTTGTCGTAGAAACCTTCAATACCATTGTGACCGTACTTGGCACCGAGTTTAACGTTCGCGCACACCCCAACACGATCGACCAGAAAACGGAGGTATCGGTACAGGAGGGGCGTGTTGCGGTCGCTGCTATCGAACAGGCTACGCAAACGGTGCACCTGACTGCCGGCCAGGGCACCCGCGTACGTGGTATCGCTTCAGCGCCAGAACCCAGACAGCCCGTCGCCATGGAGCAGGTCCTCAACTGGCAATCCGGAGGATTCAGCTTTGACAACGAACCATTACTTGCGGTGTTGGAAGAGCTGGAGCGCAGGTTTGCCGTCAGTTTCTCCGCGCCATCCCATTTGCATACGCTCCAGTTCAGTTATTTTAACAATACGCCGGCTGCTGCAGATGAAATTCTCGAAGCCATCTGTGAATCGTTAAATCTCAAGTACCAAAAAACATCGCAGGGTTACAAGATCACTGAATATCGCTGATACTTTGTTTAATTCACGGAATTTCAGCTTCTAACTGAAAGCTCCTTTCTGAAACATAGCTGAGCACTGGCTGTACGGCCCATGCCCCCACTCACGCACAGATAGAAGTAAGCTTAGCCAATTCAATTATACCGCTCTAGCATGTCTGAAGACGTAAGAAAACAGGCCTGGAGGCACACCTGCATGGGTTTGCCTTTTTGCCTGTTTGTGCAATTTCTCATCCTATGGACGCCCATACAAGCGGCAGGTCAGGAACGTGCGTATGCTGTTTCTCTTTACGATATCCCCCTGGCTGATGCACTCAAACAACTCGCCGAATCATCGAACATTCCGCTCGTCTATAGTACGGATCTCGTATCCCCGCATCGTACCAATTGCATAGCCGAAAGCCCTTTATTTGAAGAAGTGCTCCGTTGCGTGCTTCAACACAGTGCATTGGACTACATTAGGCTGGCCTCAGGTACGTATGTGATCAAAGAACAAGCTGCGCAAGAACCCCAATATGGACTCATTTCTGGCGTTGTCACGGATCGTGAAAATGGATTTCCTATTCCAGATGCCCACGTATTGCTGTTGCGTGCGGGAGGACTTCAGGGATCCTCTACCAATCACCTTGGACAATTTACATTTCCCCAAATTGCGCCTGGAGAATATGCGATTACGGCTTCTCACCTGGGTTATGAAAGCTGGCAATACAGTGTGACCATTTCACCCAACCAGCATGTTACAAGCGAGATTGCCTTACAGCCTGAACCCGTATTTTTTTCCCCGATTGTGATCGATGGATTGCAGCACCGCCAGAAGCTACACCAACTTGATCATGAAGAAATCCGTTCATATGACAGGGCCCTCGGATCTGCCGGCCATGACCCCGCAGACCTCTTCAAACAAACCGGTACGCTGGCCGGTGTTCGCGTCAACGATGCTACGGCTGACATCCACCTACAAGGCGCCCAGTCAGGCGCACATCAATTCAGGCTCGATGGCGCCCCTGTCTTTTTGCCCCGTAATGCAGTCGGTGTGATCAGCCCATTTAGTACGTTTGCACTGTCCAAAATCGAAGTACATAAAGCAGGATTCGGCGTTGACCTTGGCAGCCAGACTGCCGGCGTGATCGAGGGTGCGTATAATCTTGACAAAACCAATCGGCTCGCCATTCTGTTAGACCAGCACAGCCTGAATCTGCGCCTCCAACGGTACATCACCCCAACAGACAACGGATCGGTCACCATTATGCTCGCACTAAGACAGAGCATTTGGGATGCCTTCCCGCCTTCTGCCCTCAAAAACACCATTAGTAACTGGGGAGCACCCGATCTATTCCAGTTGTTTGGTCCCGGCCGGGCTTACATCCTCGCCAGCGATGGTATTCTGACCCAGACAACCCCTCAAATCCGGCCAAATCTATCATTCAACTACTCGGATCTGCACAGTGCCACACAAATAAGGCTGAATGCCCGGGAAACACTTTCAGGGTCCTATTACATTGGGAGAACAGTCCTCGATAGTGGTGACACAGAATTTATTACCGCACCTCCCCTTTCTGCCGCCTTTTCAACGAGAGATCAAAATGTCTGGAAATACAAAGTCGGCCAGGGCAAATACAGCTACCTGATTTCGGATCGCATATTATTGTCAGGAAAAGCCCGGTACAGCGAAACAACCATTAATCATGCAAGCGATGCATCAGTGGGCCCCCGAGAGGCAGAAGACCAATCGGCAGATAACACGCCTTTATGGTTGAATGTGGGCGGAGACGACCTGGAAGACTGGAATCGAATCAGTGAACTGGGCGGCGAAATTTCGCTCGATTTAGCCCTCAACGCTCACAACCTGCAAATCGGATTTGAAACGGCGATTACACAGAGCAGATTCAATGTATTGCTGGTTAGACCACTCGAACAACCCAACACCAGTGGTACATTGCCGAATGCTACAACTGTGTACATGGACCCGTACAAAAGCCTGAATAGTTCGCAAACAGAACGCTTTGCTCTTTTTATCCAGGACAACGTTTCAATCGCGGATACTTGGGAAGCCAATGTGGGCATAAGAATAACATCTTTCCACAAAGAACGCTATGCAGAGCCACGATTTTCACTTCGCTATGATCACGTAGGGCCTGATGAGCGTGCATTGTCCTTTAAATCATCAATTGGCATCTATCGGCAATTTATCAACCAGGTTGACATCACCACGCTTAATACGCTCAAGATATTGCCAACCACCCGCATCTGGTTCCCTGTTGATCATACCGTTTCACCGCCTCGCACCACATTGATCTCGCAGGCAATTGCCTGGACTCCCCATCCTGCCTGGACACTTCGACTGGAAGGATATGTAAATTTGAGCGGCCGTGAGCTCGTGATGAATTATGATTCTCCTATCCCCGCAAACACCTTTGATCCTGCATTATACGACGCCAACCTCGATGGATTTCAAGACAGCTTTCCTGTCGAATTCCAAGAACTGGAGCTACAACAACGCGACTTTCTGACGCCGGTAACATCGAAAAAACATGGTGGGCAAGCAGTTGTAGGTTGGAAGTACAAAAAATTTAGTGCAGAGATGCTCTATGGATACAGCAACGCCACAATTAAAGGTGAAGCTATTCTGGGTGGCCAGACACACGCGGTGCCCTGGAACGTACCACACAGGACGATCGCGCAGTTGAATTATCTGCATTCTGCCTCCTTCTCGGTAAGCCTTCGCACGCGAAGCAATTGGGGTCGATCCTGGGGATATCAGCGCGCCTATTACAACTATTTTGGCAACAGAGCATCGACACGGTACCACCTTGACCTAGACTTTGGCGCTCCTTCTGACCACGTACTCCCTCCACTCCACCAGCTCGATTTAAGTTTAGCCTACGCGGTCGAATTCAAGCGTTCAGATATACAATTCAGGTTGGATTTACTGAACATGCTGGGCCGCAAAAACGTCATCGACTGGCGCGTTGTTTACGATCTGGGCAGCAATAATCTCGTCGCAAAGCCTCGCTACCAGCATGGCATCCTACCCGTGTTGGCGATTGGCGCAAAGCTCTAAGAACCTATCCGTCAAACTGTAACTTTCAAAGGAACAACAAAAAAGGTTCGCCGCCGGCAGCTTTATCAGCATTCCCAGCGACGAACCCACAGTCTCGAACCAAATCTCTTTAAGTATTGTCCGATTTAACAGTCAACGTTACGCAAGGTAGTGTCCCAGCACGCTCGTTGACCATTGTTGTAATCATCAGCGGTCAAAGAACCAATTTCTGACGCTTCGTCCCATTGAATAACAGACTTAGCGCCTGTCGCAGTTTCAATATCAAGGATCTTCAATGTCGAGTCGGTGGTTGCCGTAGTAGCAAGGCCCCCGATAATATTTACATCGTCCGGGATGGCAAACCCGACACTGGCCAAGTCGTTTTCCAGGTCGATCGTGTAAGTACCTTCCATCATCTTTTGAGATGAACCAGCAATCGGATAGAACAGCTCAAAGTCTCCTTCGGCCGAGGTCAAGCCCGTCTTTGCTGTCAAAAACAAAAAATCTTGTGTAGGCTGCCCCATGTCATCAACAAAGCCACTTATGTACAAGGCCCAATCAACGGAAACGTCATCGTTGTTGTACTGTGCGGTCAACCGAAGTTCATGAAGAGTGCCCAGTTCCGAATTCTCCATTTCCCATTGAAAAAACGGGGCACCTATATCCGGAGTAATAAATTCAGCATCCGCCTCGGCCAACGCCGCAGTGAAAATTGCAGGAGGTGTGAGGATCGTCGTATTAACCACCGTTACGGCGCCGGCGCGGAAAGCTGCGGAAAGAAAGTTGGTAAAATTGGCGCTGGCAGGAGAAGCAGAGCCAGACGCAGATAATTTGTTTGGATCTCTGTCAAAGAGGGACAGGTCCAGACTAAAGATCTCTGCCGGCAACATAGGCGGCACAGGCGGGGGTTGCTCTTCATGGACTACGGGCGGGCGGACGTCGTCATCGTTGTTTACGTCGGACGTGGGGTCCACAGTGTCACATGCAGTAAAAACAAAAAGGCCCAAAAAGAGCAGAAAGCAAAATTTAGTTAAGGGAATCGTTTTCATCGTTTATTGTGTGCTGTTAGATTCTAGAAAAGTCGATGCTTACGCCGACAAACCAGGTAGCTACCCGCTGATGTTTTCGTAAGTGATCAGGCGTGTGCCCGTTCATTCTATCTACCTAACAATCGCACAAGAGAAGGCATTCCCTTTCTCATTAATAACCCTCAGTGTAGTCAAAAACGCTGGAGTTAAATTAGGCCCCCAATCAAATAGACACGCTCCTTACTTCGCTGACTTGCAAAATCATCCCTTGCAGAAATTTGTCCATTGGATTCACCAGTTAAGTGAATCATTTTTATCTTACTGTTAATCGCTCCACGGATCAAAGTCTTCCCCGATGTCCAAACAAAAAGATAAAGGCAAATACGTCGGCGTAATCTATTTTCACGGCATTGGCCAACAGCGGCATTATGAGTCGGTTGCTGCGCTGGTTGAACAACTAAATGATTGGGTTTACAGTCAGCATATCAAAGAAGAAGCCTACTTTGAAGAGCCGACGTTAAAAGGGATCGCCTCTGGAGAAGAGGTTAGCCGTACACACAAAGCAGAGCAAAGCGACAATACCGTATTATTTTTGGAAGCCAGATACGGTCCCAAAAACAATGAATTGGGCAGGTGGGTAGACGCCCGTTTTTTTGAGGGATATTGGGCGCCAGAGACGACAGGAGGAGCAAGCATCCTTGGTGTTACAACATGGCTTGCCGCATTACTAATGCGACCTATTCAACTTCTCTTAGCTCCCTGGGTAAAATATGAACGCATTAAACGAGCAGCGTTACTCACGCTCGTTGCAAAAAACAAAAAGAAGCAGGATTGGGATAAACTGAACGCCCCGGTCACCCACCTCATATCCAGATATCACTCCTTCCAATTCGCTCGTTCATTTCATAAAGATGGGCTAAGAAGTGGCTCGTTTAAACAGTTCATTCGCTTTCTCAAAGACAAAGAGAAAGAAAACCTCGATCAAATCATAAAACTTGCCAAAAGATGGCGCCGGCATGTTCTACTGAGTGAGTTGGCCCGATTGGCTCTTCTTATATTAGTGCTCGTGGGTTTATTGTCTGGCATTATACTTCTGGGCATGTTGATTGCATCTGGCCTGCAAACAATCGCATCGAATGAATCATTTGCAGACTACATACCCTTTATTTTTTCCAAAGACCAACTTACGCCCACGCTACCCAATATTCTTACCGTGCTTTCACTCCTACTTACCCTGGTTGGTGCACGACGATTTCTAAAAGAATATGTGGGTGATATCAAACAATTTGTCTCTTACAATGAGATCCTTCCAAGTTACGAAGGCAGGCAAAAAATCCTTAATGCCTCAATAAATCAAATAAGACATGTGCTTGAAGATGAAGACTGCCAGCGCGTGGTTTTGATCGGTCATAGTCTTGGCAGCGCCATTGCATATGAGTCCCTGCTTGAGCTCAGACGATACAATCGTGTCCGGCAGACCAACAACCCACTGACGGGTCCGGTCCCACTCAATAAGGTGCATTACCTGGTTACACTCGGAAGTCCCATTGACAAGATAAATTATTTTTTCGGTTCAGAGTCTTCCAGGTATCTTGCCTATGAAAACGTGGTTGATGAGTTACGGGGCGATATTACGGAAATCCCTTTTTCACAAACGGGCCGGCAACCCTGGATACACTGGCTCAACTATTGGGACGCCGGCGATCCAATAAGTGGCCCCATAGAAAGTGTTATTGGCAAAAGTGTAAGAGAACAAAAAGTAGACAATGTTCAGATTGCCAGTTACCTATTCCCCGATCCAGCAGCTAGCCATTCAGCGTACTTTCTGACCTCAAGTGTAATGGAGGATCTTTTCAATATCATTTTTAGAGGAGCATACAGTTTTGCCGATCCACCCAGACTTCCAAACAAGCGTCCCAATCGACAATGGGTAGGCCCAGGCGAAGGATCAACCTTGCAAAGAGTGTTGCAAGCTCCGCTATTCGTACTCCCCATCACGATGACCTGGCTGCTAGCCGAACAATTGAGCGGCAGTACGACCTACGTCAAATGGTTCTTTATCGCAAATGTATTACTGCTGTTTGCAGGGGCCATGGCACAGCGGGTCTTCAAACTGCATCGCGACAAAGTCAAAACAAAGTAGACGCACCTGAAGGGTTCGCTGACAATCGTACCGCAGTACCCCCGGGGCGACTCGAACACCCGACCTAGCGTTTAGGAAACGCTCGCTCTATCCTGCTGAGCTACGGGGGCAGGAATAGGGCCTCTCACACGTTTTAGAGGAATGCCGAGTTCCGGGTGTCGAATGCCGAGTGAGTTTTGGCGCCGCAGTTCAAGTCGACCTTCTTTTCGAAATCGTGGTGCGATTAAGCCGTATTCGGAATACTTGCGTTGTCTAGCCCTGCACTCCACGTCATCTCGGACTTGATCCGGGAGGCATGAGCGTGATTTAGCAATTGGGCTGTTAGTTTGCTCGCTCAGATCAGTCGGCTACGCTTAGGAAGTCATGGACACAGCACAGAGAAATACCTTGAGAGATCCTTCGCGTGGCTCAGGGTGACGCGGATTAGGAATAAAGCCAACTGGTCAAACAAACAACTCCACAATCGCGGCGCCCCACAATTCGATTGTAAAGAAGTAGGTAGCCAGTATTAAAAAAATGGTAGCTACATAGAGACCGGATACTGCTACCCATTTAGATACAGCAGATTGCAAAAACGCTTGCCGGCGGACAAAAACTTCTGCAACCAGCAAGTTGGGCACGTAAAAAAAGAAGCTCATGAAATAGTCAAACGGTCCGTCGAAGGTATCGGTATGCCCCAAGCCATCGGTAAACAGAAACCAGAAGCCATAATCCATTCTGTATAACCAAGAGCCTATCGCCAGCGCAAAAAGCCTGATCGCCCATGCACGATGCTGCTCAACACGCCGGGCTCTTGCATGCCGAAACGTCTCAATAGCGGCCCAAAACATGAGGATACCATATCCTGAAAAGCCGATATCCATAACCAGGCCGCCGATCGTGCCTTTGATAAATATAAAAGCCAACCCACCGATGGAAGCCAACAGGCAAGACAAGATATAGACGCGCCCCAGCCACCTGTGCACGGCGGGATAGGCCTCACGCAATCGCTCAATGAGCTGAATACAACCCAGTATTAATATGATGCCGCCGGCAGCGAAGTGCATACCGATGCCAATCGTGGCAGATTTTGTAGCGCTATCATAAAGCCCGGGCAGCACCTGATTCCACTGATCGGTATTGCCCTCCATCAAGGCGACGAAGTAGAAAGAGAGAATGAACAGGCCAAAAAGCAGGGCGCTAATCCATACCGTGGCCGCAAGCAAATAGGTACCTACGTTGATCGCCTTATCGAGCCTGGAATGAGGAATAAATTCGGGAGACACTTTCTGCATAAGATGGAATTACTTAATACTCCACTTTGCGAAACGCCTAAGATAATAGTCAGGTTTTGGAAAAAGTGGCAGTAACTCATTCTTCGTTGAATAATCTGATTGTGAGAAGTCTAGATTGCTAAATAGAAGTCGCTATGCTGAACCTCAGGGCATCCTTCGCAGGACTTCACCTGACAATGCTCCTCCTTATCCCGGACTAAGTCCGAGGCCCATGAACACACGGCGATAGTACGTAGCAGATCGCTCGCCCAGATCCCTCGGCTTCGCTCGGGATGACAGAAAGCGGGATATAGAGCTATTCATCCAGAGATCCTTCGCATGGCTCAGGATGTCATAGGTGAGGATTACTGCCAACCCGCACACATTCGAAAATCGGCAATCGACACTCGGCATTCCCATCCCCGTTGCGCTTTCGGCTCCGTTGCCGTAACATCAGGAGCGCGCTTTGTTCACCAGTTCTGAGCTGTCTTGCCTGACGAACCGAAACTCAACCGCCGCACCGTTTTTGGGTGGGCGATGTATGACTTTGCCAACTCGGCGTTTACGACGCTGGTGGTTACGTTTATCTACGCGACCTATTTCACCGAGGCGATTGCAGAAGACTCCAATACGGGCACCTTTTACTGGTCGTTGGGTGTGGGCATTTCAGCCATTCTGGTTGCGCTTGTATCGCCTTACGCCGGCGCCATTGCCGACCAGGGCGGTTACCGCAAACGTTTCCTGCTACTTTCCACCATCCTTGGCGTAGCAGCTACCATCGTCCTCTTCTTCCCGATGCCGGGACAGGTATACTTCGCGCTTGTCACCTTTGTCATCGGCAACTTTGCGTTTGAAATTGGGCTCGTCTTTTATAATGCCTTTCTCCCCGAACTTGCCCCGCAAGAGAAAATTGGGCGCGTGTCTGGTTTTGCCTGGGGACTTGGCTACCTCGGCGGCCTGCTATGTTTGGTGATTGCGTTAGTCACAGTCGTTATGCCCGAAGAGCCGATGTTTGGGCTCTCCAAAGAAAACGGAGAATACATCCGCGCGACAAACCTGCTCGTAGCAGGCTGGTATGCGCTCTTCAGCATACCGCTCTTTGTTATGGTGAAAGAGGAGAAACGGGAGAAACTGGCCTTTAGTCGCGAGCTCTTCAGCAAAGCCACAGATCAGTTTGTTAATACCTTCCACGAGATCCGTAAGTACCGGGATATTTTCCGAATGCTCATTGCGCGCATTTTCTACAACGACGGGCTTGTGACCATTATCGCGTTCGGCGCTATATACGCCGTTGGCACATTTGGATTTTCAACGCAGGATACACTGATCTTCGGCATCGTACTCAACGTCAGCGCCGGCCTTGGCGCGTTTGCGTTCGGGTATTTGGACGACAAAATCGGCGGCAAAACAACGATCCAGATTACCAACATTGGCCTCATCCTCGCATCACTCCTGGCAGTGTTTGCGCAAAGCACAACCGGCTTCTGGATTGCAGGGGTTGTTGTAGGATTGTTAATGGGCCCCAATCAATCTGCCAGCCGGTCGCTTATGGGACGCTTCATCCCGGCAGATAAAGAAAACGAGTTTTATGGCTTCTTCGCGTTCTCAGGCAAAGCCACCTCGTTTATCGGTCCGATTCTTCTCGGGCAGATCACACTATGCTGTTTGACAGCCAACGCGCTGGCGTTTCAGTGGTTATTCTGCTCTTCATCGTAGGCATGGTTATCCTACACGGCGTGAACGAGAAAGAAGGTATGGCAGCAGCCGGCCGCGGCTAGATTCAGGTGTCATCCGCGGATCAAAACAACCGGGCATGCTTACCAACCGCCACCCTGTTGATCAAGCGCATTAGCACCATAGACCATGACATCTGTCTCTGATATCACCGCTGCACTGGAACAGTGGGCACCGCTGGGAACGCAGCAATCTTACGACAATGCCCGCCTGCAAGTTGGCGACCCCAAAGCGCAAGTTTCTTGTAGCATTATAGCACTCGATCTAACGCCGGCTGTAATCGACGAAGCCATTGATGCCGGCGCAGAGCTCATCATCACACACCATCCGGTGATCTTTCGGCCCATAAAATCGGTTACCACGAGTAGTTGGCAGGGCTCGCTCATACTGCGACTGGCGCAAGCCGGCATCGCGCTTTACTGCATCCACACCAACCTCGACGCAGCAAAAGAAGGGGTCTCGTTTGCGCTGGCAAAACAGCTTGGCTTATCTGGCATTAAATTCCTCAAACCACTCAACGACACACTTATCAAGCTTGTTACATTTGTGCCTGGCACCCATACCGATGAAGTCCGCAGCGCACTCGCAGCAGCCGGCGCTGGTCGCATTGGTGCCTACGACGCCTGCGCATTTATTTCTACCGGCACGGGGTATTTCAAACCCGGGGCCGGCACCAATCCCCACATTGGCGATGCTGATGGCGGACTAACCTCAGCAAACGAAATGCGGATCGAAGTCGAGGTATCTCGCTGGCATCTCGGCCCGGTCCTCCGCGCACTGCACGAAAGCCACCCGTATGATGAAGTAGCTTATGATGTTTATCCACTCGAAAAGCCGGCAACACAGGTAGGCATGGGTGCCATTGGCGAGTTGGATGAAGCCCTGTCACTTGAATCGTTTTTGCAACATATCTCAGATGCCCTGGACACCGACGGCTTACGATTTGTTGGCGATCCCGACAAACCCGTAAAACGTGTAGCTGTCTGTGGGGGCTCCGGTGCAGATTTAATGGGAGATGCCCAACGCGCCGGCGCTGATGCCTATGTCACTGCTGATGTTACGTACCATCGCTACTTCGATGTCCTCAACACTGCGGGTGTCCCTCAGATGGCCCTCATCGATGCCATCCATTACGAGACCGAAGCCTGCACGGAAGAACTATTACAGACCTGGCTAACCGAGCAGTTTCCGGAACTGATCTGGCAGAAAACAGTGACCAAGACAAGTCCTATCCGGACCTTCATGAAGAAATAGTAGGATAGGTTGTTCTAAAACAAGGGCATGAACATTCTCGTTTTAGAACAGTTATACATTCTTTAGCCGCAACATCCGTCCCTATAAGCCGCCAGGCTTAGCACAAAAACGACTGCCATTTGACTATGACTACAACCGTTACCGACAGCGGAATTGGAGAACAGCTCAAAGCACTTATCAGACTACAGCACGTCGACAGCCGAATTGACCAACTCGAACAAATGCGCGGCGATCTGCCCCATGAGATTCGGGATCTTGAAGACGAGGAGAAAGGGTTGCAGACCAGGATCGAAAACCTGAAGCAGGAAGAAAAAGAGCACGAAGTAGGCAGCCGGCAGGCAGAGCTCACCATTAAAGAGAGCGAAGGCCTGATCAAGAAGTACGAAGACCAGCAACTGCAGGTCCGCAATAACCGCGAGTACGACGCCCTGACCAAAGAAATTGAAGCGCAGAAACAGCGCATACAGGACGCAAACCAGCAGATTCAGAACATCACCGAGTCAAAAGAGCCGCGCGCCCTTGCGACCACCGAAGCTGAAACGCGCCTGAAAGAATTAACGGAAGTATTGAAAGCCAAGCGCGACGAGCTGGCCGACGTCATGAGCGACACAGAAGCAGAGCAAAAAGAACTGCAGAAGCGTCGTGACCAGGCCGAAGAAGCTGTTGACAAACGTTACCTCCGCGCTTACACCCGTCTCCGCTCCCGCGTGAAAGACGGTCGCGCGCTTGTACCACTCCTTCGTGGTGCAGCCTCAGGTTTCTCGGTTCCGCCGCAGCGCCAGGTAGAAATCCGCCAACGCAACCGCATCGTAGCATGCGAGCACACCGGCCGGATCATCGTGGACCACGAGCTATTCCTGGAAACAACACAGGAACTCGATAAAGAATTGGGATAAACTCGGGTTAAAGGTTTAAAGTTGAAGGTTAAAGTTGGGCAGCGTTGGCTCAATCTTTAACCTTCTGCTGTTTAAAGAGGGCACTCAGTTCATAGCCGAGCTAATTGCCCAATTAACAAGAACTTTAAACCAGCAACCTTTAACCTTCAACCAACAAAACTACTGTCCGGGTCATCGCGCGCTGCATTGGCAGCGTGAGGAAAGTCCGAACACCACAGAGCACCGTGCTTCCTAACGGGAAGGTTTTGGGTTCGCCCAAAAACAGCAAGTGCAACAGAAAGCAAACCAGCCGATGGTCCTTCAGGACACAGGTGATGGGTGAAATGGTGGAGTAAGTGCCCACCGGCGTGCCGGGTGACCGGCGTGGCCAGGTAAACCTCATGGGGTGCAAGGCCAAACAGTTCCGTGGCATTCGTGCCAGACGCTGCTCGCTGAGGAACGGGTAGGCTGCTAGAGGTTAGCGGTGACGCTAATCCCAGATAAATGATGACCAGGCCCTTCGGGTCAACAGAATTCGGCTTACAGGACAGTATAAACGATGAAAGGCAGCGCCCAAACGGGAGCTGCCTTTCTCTTTTGTCTGCAATTTTGTGCGGCGTTTAGCCGTCTTCGCCATCGCCTCCTTCCGCTGGGACTTCTGCAGGAGCAGCACCATCCGTAGCCGGCGCGTCAGTGGGGACTGCTGCCGGTGGGAGTGCAGGAAGTTCGGTTGCGGGTAACGTGGTTTCACCCTGTTGGGCCTGCTGCTGGATAACGCTGTCTGTTGCGCCGTCAGCACCACGGTCGATAATAAAGTTGGAGAGGATGCACAGCACGATGAATGCCGTTGCTAAAATCCAGGTTGCTTTCTCCAAAATATCTGGCGCCTGACGCGCACCAAGCACCTGCTGGGTTGCACCGCCGGCTGCAATACCTGCCAAACCGCCGCCTTTACCGCTCTGCACCAGTACAACCAGTGAAATCAGAATGGCAATGAGGGTAATTAAAATGATGATAAATGTAAACATGGGATCTACCTTCGTGTCACGAACGGGCTTTAATGCAGTCGAGGTGGTTTAGATCCACGTTCCACATAAAGATTCCAAGAAAGGCCTAAAGCAAGCTTTTGCATGGGTTTAGCAGGAGGATTGCAGAATGTTGCCGAATGGATTTTCGAATGTATGCAGGTTGGCAGTATCCCTTACCTATGTCATCTTGAGCCATGCGAAGGATCTGGGTGAGCAAAAAAGTCTCTTTTACTTCTGATCTACTTTCAGCATGACCCCCACACTAGCGGTGATCGCTGCAGTTTCTGCGCGCAGCCGACGCGTACCTAATGACACGGGCGTATATCCACGCGCGATAGCACGTTCAATTTCCTCTTCAGAAAACCCACCTTCAGGACCAACGAGCATCAATGCTGAAGTTGCATCAGGCTGCAAGACATCCAATAGTGCGCCCTCGCCGGCAACCTTTTCGTGGCAAATGAACCGCTGATCAAACGCACGCAATCCCAAAACAGTATCCCATTCGGTCACAGCATCAAATTGCACAAGCCGTGATCGGCCGCATTGCTTCATGGCTGCTACCAGGATGTTGTGCATTCGCTCACTGCGAAGGGATGATTTCTCCGTTCTCGCAGTCTGCATTGGGATTATGCGGCTCACGCCTAGCTCAACAGCCTTCTCTACAAATACCTCGAACCGCTTCTGGTTTTTCAGCAAACCGAGCCCAATAGTGAGTTCAAAAGCCGGCTCCCCGACCTCTTGTTTTGTCTCCTTTATCTCACCAGCAACATGACGCTTGGCCACTTCAGTGAGCTCGATAGCGTACCACCCCCCTGCTCCATCTACCGCAGTAATTGTATCGCCAACGCGCTTGCGCAGGACCTGGCCAGCGTGTTTCGCTTCATCAGCCGGCAACACAACATGGTTGCCCTGGATGTTTTCGGGAGGAATAAAATAGTTGGTAGTCATTTATTTTATAAGCCAAGCGAAAGCCCAACGTGCACTTTTGCCTGGGATGGGTTATCACTGGTGCTCAGTGCAAGACTGGTGTTAATCAATCCAATGCCTGTTTCAAACTGCATCCCGAGGCCATATCCCGGATATAATTCCCGTAACCGATTGAGCTCTGGCGTCTCCGGCTGATCCACGTAGCCCAAATCGAAAAACAGGTAGGCATACGATTGTCGCTCAAAGAGATAACGATACTCTACCAGTGAACGACTCACAAATCGCCCACGAAACCGGTCTTCATCGTATCCACGCAGGGTCTGTGCTCCGCCCAATCGAAACAAGTCACTGGTATCATAATCTTTGCTTACCAGGACGCGCGTTTCATTGCCAAGCACAAACACCTGTTTACGAAACGTAGGTACAAATAAACGTGCGTCAAACGTGAGGCGCTCTTGTCTTGTAACCGTGCGCACGGTGGTGGTGTCGCCGACTACGGAACGCTGCAACTGGTTACGGACTTTCCGTCCGCGTTCAAATGCTGTTTCCACATAAAAGCCGCGCTGGGGATTCAAGGGTTGATCTACTTTTACATACCGAAAAGATAAGCCGGCAAAGACAATCTCTGATCGTGGGATACGCTGTACGTTATTCTGCAAAGACAACCCGGCCTGACCAGGGCGCGTAACCTCTCTACTAACCGTCAAAAACGTCTCCAGCCCACCAACAACGCTGTAGCCTACAGCACCGCGGTACATCTGCTGTCCGTAGGTTGAGTCTTGTTGTAACCCGTCAAAACTGCCGGCAATACTGAACGGCAAACCAAATACGTAAGGATCCTCAAAAGCCGCTGTCACGCTGCTTATCTGCCCCGGCAGTCGATTCAATCGCAACGCAATCCGTCGGCCGCCGCCAAACATATTGTGCAGGTTCAAATGTCCATTCCCAACAAGCCCCTGCGCCTGGCTCCCCGGAGCCGGCGGCTGATATCCAAGCACCAGATCAAACGAACCGGGTGCTTCTTCTACAACAGGGAGTTGTACAACAACATCGTCCTCCCCAATTTTGATCAACCGCGGTTGGCCTACCTGGGTAAACAGCTGTGAAGCAATGAGCAGTTGCTGCACTTCATCAAGGTCCTGCGCCAGCCAATCCCCTCTCCGCAATCCTGTGATTTGCTCGATATAGGCAATACGTGTTCGCTTGCTGCCCGAGAGTACAATGTCATTGATCCTGACACGCTTTCCTTCCACAACCCGCAGCGCAACGTGTAACCCGGGCTTGCTGCCAGTATTAACAACCTCCACAGCATCAATATGCACTGTGGCAAACGGGAATCCTTCGCGCTCATAATGCTGCAGCACACGTGCCAGATCTGCTTCCAGCGTAGCTTCTACCAGCACCCGCCCTGGACGTGTGCTCAGCAAAGGATCCAATGTGCCTTCATTAAAAGCGTCAAGCCCAGCCCAGGCAATCGATACCACTTCTACGCGGGGGCCTCGATCTACATAAAAGCGTGCTGCTACGGGTGGATACAAGGTATCACCAACAACGGAAGAATCGAGCTGAGCAAAGTAATAGCCCGATGCCCGATCTGAAGCCAACACCTCCGCGATGACATGGGAAAGGCTATCAAGCGGAAGATTGTTGAATGCGTTTAAAGCAGTGGTCCGCCCTTCATCAACGCGCTGCCAATTCACTTCCGTAGTAGACTGCGCAAAAACCTGTGGCGACGCCGCCGGCAACAAAAACACATACACGCTCAACGAGGCGATGTGACAACAAATAATATGCAGTAGCCGGCGACAGACAGACATGATATATGTGAGGGAATACGCAAATTCTACAATTCTCTTCCTCTTTTGTCCCCCATAACAGCTAACTCAAAACTCCACAGCTATAGAGAACTTAACGCGCGACCAGACAATGTGGGTGGTATTTCGCCGAATCATCGGATTAGCCATCAACACACGCTCCCCCCAGGCTTCATAACTTGATAAATCAGGCGCATTAACAATCAAGACTACATCCACCTCTCCGGATACGGAGTAACACTGCGCTACGTGCGGATCCTCAATCATCTGTTGCTTGAAAGCGCTGTAGCCTTCTGGACTCTCCTTAAGGAACGATACCATCACAATCGCCTGGATCATCTCTTTGCCAGGATCAACTACCGACACATCAGCCTCGATCACTTTACTTTTGCGCAACGCTTTCAGCCGGCGCCTTACGGAGGATGGCGAGAGATTCACCTGCGTGCCTATCTCAGCATGGGTGAGCTGGTTGTTTTTCTGAACGATGTTTAGGATTGCACGATCAAAGTTATCGATCATATTCGTTATCTCTGCGGTGTTATTCGTCAAATCACTGCAGCAATATAACTATTATCGTCATTCTCGTGGCGATTTTCGGCGGCAGAAGTCTTAACACACCTCGTATAATGGGTTGAACAGCCACGCCAAGCACAACATAAACGAAAACAGATGCAAGCTAGCATTCGAGGTCTTTTGACAGGCATTTTTTGTATCAGCATCCTTGCCACACCTCTGGCAGCACAGGATGGCCCCAACCTGAACCCCTTGAGCATCCAAGGGGCTATCGATTCAAACGCACACGGTATCTGGGAAAGCAAAAGTTACGGATGGACGGCCAAAATCACGGCCAACGAAATTGCCCTGTACCACATGAACAGCTACGGCTGCATGATTGACCCTGCGCAGACAGAGGACCTCTTGAGATTGGTGACTCATTTCGCCCGAAAGGATGACTTGCTCATGGTAAGTCCGCGTCCGGAAGGATCTACCGTCTACACGCTTAACGCCGTTGATGCCATTCCTTCTACCTGTCTCGAAGATCTTGACGACTCTCCCGTTGGTGTGTTCAATTATTTCTGGACGCTAATGGATGAGCAATACGCATTCTTTGACTTGTACGGCGTCGACTGGTCTGCACGACAAGAAGCATTTAAGGGCCGCGTAACCCCTGAGACTACGGACGCCGAACTGTTTGAGATTCTCACCGGAATGATGGAAGGCCTAAACGATGGTCACCTGACCCTTACTGCTGAAGTAGACGGTGAAGAAATGGACTTTGACGGCAGCAAGCCCCGCGTGCTCGCGCCGGCCATGGTCGCTGCATTTGAAGCACAAGATGAATTTGAAGAACGGAGCGAGTTCTCTACAAGGTGGTTCTTTGGCAGTCTAAACCGGTTCAGGGAAAAGGTACTGGATCGGCGCGGACAAGGACGTGCAGCCGGCGGCAACATGAACTGGGGGCGCATCAACAATATCGGTTACATCTCCCTCTTCGGGATGGGCGGATTCTATCAGGGTGAAGATGGCGACTTTGCTGATGAAATGCATGCCCTACACGAAGCCATGGCACGCGCGCTTACCGACTTGCAAGATACCGACGGCCTCATTTTCGACATCGCGCTCAATCAGGGCGGACTAGACGAGGTAAGCCTCGCAATTGCCGGCCATTTTACCGATCAAAAAATAGCCGCCTATACCAAAGAAGGTTTTCAATCAGGCCATCCGCCACAAACGCTGCATGTGCGCCCCACGGGTGAAGCAAAATACCTCAAGCCGGTGACCCTCTTCACCAGCGATCTTTCGGTAAGTGCCGCTGAGATTTTCACCCTCGCCATGCGCGCCCTCCCTAACGTTACCCATAGAGGTGACACCACCTGGGGCGCGCTCTCCGACATCCTCTCCAAAACGTTACCCAACGGATGGGAGCTTGAATTGTCGAACGAAATCTACACCGACAAAGACGGCAAGGTATGGGAAGGCAAAGGTATTCCCCCGGTCGACATGTACACCATTTTTGACGTCGAAAATTTCCATCAGAGCCATCACAACGCCATCCTTCAAGTTGCTGCCAAAATGCAGGCAGAGATGCGCGTGCCGGCTCGTGAAGTTCGACAGACCCCTTCACTCAGGTAGTACCATGATGTATCGCTGGCAGCACAAATCTCACAGTACTTTGCTTCAGCATGTTTTGCTTGTGCACGATACCAGTGGCAGGCCCAAACACTCACTCCCGAGCAGCCCGTTGTTCTTTTTGACCCAGAGAATATCTTCAACAGCTACCCGGAAGTGTTGACGCGACTGGCAAAAACGCTTGAGTAAGACTGCCGATTTTCGATTGTATAAGGATTCGTTTTAACCCATACAAACGCCATTCTGAACCATGCAAAGATCCCTTCGGGACCCAACATTAGCACTATTTCCCACCTACGTCATCCTGAGCACTGCGCGAAGGATCTCTCAAGAGAATATCTTCAACAGCTACCCGGAAGTGTCCTGGCAAAAACGCTTGAGTAAGACTGCCGATTTTCGATTGTCGTTTTAACCCATACAAACGCCATTCTGAACCATGCAAAGATCCCTTCGGGACTAGCACTATTTCCCACCTACGTCATCCTGAGCTGCGCGAAGAATCTCTCAAGGTATTCGTCCTTCGCTCATGTCATCCCGAGCGAAGCCGAGGGATCTGGGCGAGCAACCCTCTATGCAGCAACGCACCGCATAGGACAGGCACATGACACGGGGTATACCGCAGCCCACACCCTTTAGCTAATTCAGCCCATCAAGAATCCTTAACGCCGGCAGGTCGTTGACGGTGCTTTACCATGGCGTCGTGTAACAGACCAATTTATGAGCATCATCTCTCTTGAAGGCATCCGCAAGAGCTTCGGCATGAAGCCGCTGCTTGAGGACATCACGTTCAACATCGAACAAGATGAGAAGGTGGGCATCATTGGCGCCAACGGCTCGGGAAAAACGACGTTGCTCAAAATCATCGCCGGCGTTGAGCCTGCAGATGGCGGCAAACGGTTTATCAAAAAAGACGCCCAACTCGCCTACCTTTCGCAAAACCCAACATTTGACCCAGGTGTCACTGTACTCGATGCTGTCTTCGATCCCGAGAACGAGAAGACGCGCAAACTGCACGACTATGAAGCCGCCTGCCAGGCCCTCGAGAAATCCGGTGGTACGGATGAGAAGCTGCAAAAACGCGTAGCTGATCTGGCGCATGAAATGGATATCGGCGGCGGCTGGGACCTGGAAGCAACAGCCAGAGCTGTACTTAGCCGGCTAGGCATCAACAACACCGAGGCTGTCGTTGAAACCCTTTCTGGCGGGCAGCGCAAACGCGTCGCCCTTGCGCGTGCGCTCATCTTACAACCTGACTTGCTGATTCTCGATGAGCCCACAAACCACCTCGATGCCGAGACGATTACGTGGCTGGAGTCCTTTCTCGTCAAGTATACCGGTGCGCTGCTGCTGGTAACACACGACCGGTATTTCCTCGAGCGCATCACCCGTAAAATGATCGAGATAGAACGCGGGGTAGCACACAGGTTTGAAGGCAACTACGCCTATTATCTCGAGAAGAAAGAGCTCCGGGCCCAACAGCGTTCAGCCGAAGCACACAAGCGGGAGAAGCTCATAAAAACCGAGCTCGAATGGCTACGGCGCGGTGCAAAAGCGCGCACAACCAAACAAAAAGCCAGAATCGATCGCGCGCATGCGTTGATGGCCCAGCCTAAAGAGCAGGCAAAAAAAGACATTGCACTTTCTTCGCCCAGTAGCCGGCTGGGCAAGAAGGTCATCACATTGAAGGGCGTTTCCAAAGGATTTGATGGCCGCACGCTGATCGACAACTTCTCCTACACGTTCACAGGAGAAGATCGCATTGGCATCATTGGCGCTAATGGCACAGGGAAAACCACCCTCCTCAACCTGATCACCAGCCGGCTCCAACCCGACACGGGCGATGTCGAAACCGGCGAAACCGTCGTCATCGGTTACTTCGACCAGGAAAACATGGCGCTCAAGGATGACTTGCGACTCATCGACTACGTGAAGGAGAAAGCGGAAAACATCAAACTGGCTGATGGAAATTTCATCACAGCGAGCCAGATGCTTGAACGCTTCCTCTTCCCCCCGAAGGTACAATACACGCTGATTGGCAGTCTTTCTGGGGGCGAACGCCGACGGTTGTATTTGCTGCGGCTGCTTATGGGTGCGCCCAATGTATTGCTGCTTGATGAGCCGACAAACGACTTTGACCTGGACACGCTCATTGCGCTTGAAGCCTATTTAGACAACTTCGCCGGCTGCCTCATTGTCGTATCCCACGACCGGTACTTCCTCGACCGCACCGTAGATCATCTCTTCCGCCTCGAGCCCGGCGGTCATGTAAAGATGTATCCCGGTAACTACAGCGCCTTTCTCGAAATCCAGGCACGCGAGGCTGAAGCCGCGGCGACCAAAACAGAGAAAAAGGAAAAACCGAAAAAGCAGCCACAGGATAAATCGCCGGCGCAGAAAAAACTCTCCTACAACGAAAAACGCGAACTCGAACAACTCGAAACAGCCATCGCAGAAGCAGAAGATCGTAAAGAGGAAATCGAAAATGAGCTAGCCGCCAACGCAAGTAACTTCGAATTGGTTGGCGACCTCTACAAAGAATTGGATATCCTCACCCAACAGCTCGACACAAATATCGAACGCTGGTCTGAACTTGCGGAGCGCGCATAGGGACAGATTAATGGGTTCATTTGTAATGGTTTGAAGGTTCTCCTTCTATCGTTAAGCTATCCGTTACGCATGACCCAGGTTGTCATGGCTCGCAGGTTTTGTACGTTGGTGGTTTTAATGGGGTCGAGTAACGTACCGCCGAGGGCTTCTGTTTTAGCAAGCAATATTGCTTCATCAACCAAGAACCTGTCAGACCCGTCGGGTAAATGGTACCAGCCATTTCCTTTTGGACTGTAACGCTTATCGGCAATGCAGATGGTTGATGCGAGCCGGGCGAAGTACAGACCACCAGGTTTGAGGACGCGCCACATGTCGTCTACCATGGCGTGAAAATGTGCCTCATCTTCAGAGAAATGCAACACAGCGCTGCAAATGACTACATCAAACTGATCGGCTTGAAACGGCAACGCAGCCAGATCACACACCTGAAATTGGGATGCCGGCAAATCAGCCCGCAATCGTGTTGCAAAACTTTGCGTGTAGTGCAAGGCCTCTTCGTTTGCATCAACGCCATATACATCAAATCCTTGCTGCAACAGATAGTGGAGATTGCGGCCCGTACCGCAGCCGGCGTCTAATACACGCATCCCCGGCGCAATGCGGCCCTTCAGGAGTTGATCAAACAGGTAGATATCGATGTTACCAAACTGCTGCTTTAGCGTCATACGGGATTTCAGGATGTTGAGTAGGCTTCAAATACAATTTTTACATATATTTAAGCGGCGCAAGACAAAGGGGGATTTTAGAAAATCTAGTATCAAAAAAACCCTGGATTGCGCTACTGATATAAAGACAGAATATATATGTTTTCGAGAAAGTTTATACCTGAAGGGATTTGTGTTGCACTCCTTGGCATATTTAGCCTGGCCGCCATGCAATCTCCTGCGCCAACCCTGCCAACTGCTGAAGTAACCGTCGTCGACGTTACCATTCCAGAAGACGCAAAACCCAAAGCAGAAACCCTATCCTATGTAGTGCAAGCCGGCGAGGTGCTGATTTTCAACCTGCCCGAACTGCTTGATGGCCGCAGAATTAGCGAATACAAAATCAAACGCGCCCCGGCGCTGAGTTGGCTCGTGACGCGCTCGTTTTTCTGGCGTACACTCGCCAAAGATGTTGGCAAACACGAAGTGCTACTCTCAGCGATGGTCAACGGCTCCGCAGTTGATTCTGTTGTGGTAGAAATCGAAATCCGGTAGTGCCGGCTTCCGACGCGCATCTTCTCTCCGAAGACGCCACCATCCTCTTTCGCAAACAACTCCTGCGCTGGTACAAAAAGCACGCGCGGGTCCTGCCCTGGCGATCATCAGACAATCCCTACCACATCTGGTTGTCTGAAATTATGCTCCAGCAAACCCGCGTGGATCAAGCGCGTCCATACTTCGAGCGGTTTATTGCGGCGTTCCCCGGCGTACAGGCACTTGCTACAGCGCCGCTTGATGAGGTCTTGAAAAACTGGGAAGGACTCGGCTACTATTCCAGGGCGCGTAACTTGCACAAGGCCGCCCTCCAAATTGCCACGGACCATAACGGCAAAGTGCCGGATACCTACGATGCCATTCGCGCACTTCCTGGCATCGGTCCCTACACAGCAGCTGCCGTTTTATCCATCGCTTACGGCAAGGCACACGGCGTATTGGATGGCAATGTCATCAGGGTACTGACACGGCTTACGTGTAACGGGGAAGATGTGACCAAAGGCAAAACGCGCCGGCATCTGCAAACCCTTTCCGATGCGCTTGTGTCCCCCAAAGCACCTGGCAATTTTAATCAGGCCATGATGGAATTGGGCGCCACGGTTTGCACGCCCAAAAAGCCAAACTGTACCGCGTGTCCTGTCCGCGATCATTGCTGTGCGTTTGCTGCCGGTTCGATGGAATCTTTTCCTTTTGCCAAGAAAAAAGCTCCCATCCCGCACTATGATATTGCCGTTGCAATTATCCGCAACAAAAAAAATCAATACTTGATCCAGCGTCGCCCGGAAGATGGGATGCTTGGTGGGCTCTGGCAATTCCCGGGTGGCAAACAAGAAGAAAACGAGCCACTTCCCGTGACCTGTCACCGTGAAATCCTGGACGAGCTGGGAATTTCGATTACTGTAGACCAACCGCTCCACATGCTTTCGCACGCCTATTCGCACTTTAAAATAACATTGCACGCATTTCTGTGCAGTCTGAACAGCGGCACCCCCGTTTCGAAAAACGAAACACCACTTAACTGGATCACGCTCGATCAGTTTGCCGACTTTGCTTTTTCACGCTCCAATCGCAGGCTCATCGAGCAACTCATCAAACATCAACAAACACCAGGTCTCTTCGACACGCCTCATCCTTAGGTCCCAACTTTGCACGCTATCTCTCCAACCTGTAGCACTTCTTACGTTGGAGACCTGCGATGCACCGTCTGTTGTTTACGCTCGGAATGATGTGGCTGCTCACATCTTTACCGGCATCAGCCCAAATTACTCTGCAAACGCCTGAGCAACTCTCAGCGCTCGAAAAGGCAGGCTACGACGCCGCCATGCGGTGGACGTTTAGGCATAATTTCCCGGCGGCCATTCGACTGGATAATGGCAGTACACTTGGCATCATCCGCACCGAAGGCCCCTACCCCGTTTACTTTACCACCCACAATGACGCAGCAGCACGCTTCACCAATACAACACCGCTCCATGTTGGTGTTGCAGGACTTCTGATCCAGGGTAACACCATGGAAATGGGTATTTGGGACGAGGGCGCTGTATACGATAGTCACCAGGAATTGGATGGGCGAATACTGACGGAGGACAAAGACAACATCTCCAACCATGCTACCCATGTGGCCGGAACGCTGATTGCCGCCGGCAAAGACCCTGCAGCCCGAGGCATGGCGCCAGGCGCTCGCTTGCGTTCTTTCAACTGGAATTTTCACGCTACAGAAATGCGGCTTGCAGCCAACGATGGGCTCTTGCTTTCCAATCACTCATATGGTCGTGTCGGTGGATGGCACAGCGTGAACAATGGTAGCGGCTCCAAAACGTGGTATTGGTTTGGCAATCCCGCCGTCAGTGAATCGGAAGATTACACCTTTGGCTACTACGACCGCGATGCCTACCTTTTTGATCACGCCGCCTATCAGAATCCGTACTACCTGCCCATCGTGTCTGCCGGCAACGAACGAGACGATCAGGGTCCAGTCACTGGCAGTTACAAAGCGCTCGACACATCGGGGCGCTGGATCGACTATGACATAACAACCCGCCCCATTCAGGCGGATGGTGGGCAAGACGGGTATGACAGCATTACCAGCATGGCACTCGCCAAAAATGTGCTGACCGTCGGCTCTGTTGGCCCAACAGCAAATGGCGATGTATTCCTTAGCACCTTCAGCAGCGCCGGCCCAACCGACGATGGACGCATCAAACCAGACCTCGTCGGCATTGGCGAGAACGTTTACTCATCGATCGCAGCCGGCCCGTCGGCCTACGCACACTCCTCGGGTACCTCAATGGCAGCTCCCAATGTCGCCGGCTCGTTGCTGCTGCTACAGGAGATGGCACGGCAACTCAACAACAAAACCTTGCGTGCAGCCACACTCAAAGGCCTTGTGCTTCATACTGCGACAGACCTGGGCCCACCAGGGCCTGATTATCAATTCGGCTGGGGGATGCTTAATACGCGAGCTGCCGCTGAATTAATCGACGATGCATTTCGACAAGGAGGATTAATTCAGGAAAACGAACTCGCACCCGCACAGGTTTGGGAAGAGCAACTAAGCAAACCTGACGAGGGTCCGTTGCGCATTACGCTGAGTTGGACCGACGTACCTGGTCCTTCGCCCGATACGGGACAGCTGCTCGCCTTAAACGATCGTACCCCCATGTTAATCAACGATCTGGACCTTGTGCTCGAACACGTCCAAACGGGTGAACAGTATTTGCCTTATCTGACAGATCCGGAAACACCTGCATTGCCGGCAATTACGGGCGATAACATTGTTGACCCCATCGAACAAATTTACCTGGATGCAGCCCCGGCTGGCGACTACCTCGTTCGCATAGCGCACAAAGGCAATTTGGCTGGCAATGAACCACAAGCGTTTTCGCTTTTAATGTCTGGCATTGAGCAAACACGTCGCACTGTGGTTATGCAAACCGCTTACGCTGAAGCATCGATTGGTGATGTCACGCTGTTATGGGAAACAGACCAGGAAAACATGCCCGGCCGCTTTATAATTGAGCGCTCGGGTGGCGCAGAAGCTCAGACGGCCATCAATGCCCCGCTCGCTGTGCAGTTCACACCTGTCAACGCAATACCGACGCGCGGCATATCGGGCAATGGGGCCGTATACACATTTGCCGATTCCGTCTTTCTATCTGGACAATACACGTACCGCGTCCTGTTTGAGTCGGACCAGGCAGCAACACGACTGTTACTCAGCGAAGTGAGCGTAGACGTACCAGCTCCGTCGACATTCTCCATCCAATCTATTTTCCCAAACCCGACGCCGGCACAATCCCAACTGGTGCTCGACGTACCAGCCGCAGCCGTCATCAAATATGCAGCTTTTGATTTACTTGGCCGGCAAGTCACCCAGACCACAACTGTTTCGTTAACCGCAGGCCGGCACTTCATCCCCGTCGACGCAACTGTCTGGGCCCCCGGTATTTATTTCATCCGGGTAAGCACAGAGCACCAGCACCTGGTCCAAAAACTCATTGTGCTATAGGATTAGAGCGAAAGGATTTGTTCTGCGTCTGGTGTTTTGTAGATTAGAGAAACACCGGAAACAACTCGCTCGTACCGGTTACATAGCGACTTCAAACAACCGCACGTATCAAACAACCGCACCAAGAGTAGCGCCGCGATGGAATTTCTTATTTGGCTGGGCTTTTTGCTTGTGTACTCGATTATTAATGCGAGAAACAAGAAAAAAGGCCCGGCAAAAGCGCCAGGAGGCACCCCGGGCACGACGGGTACGCAGCAAGCACCAACGCTCGAAGACGCGTTGCGCGAAATCCAGGAGGCGTTTCAGCAGGCAAGTCAGCCGGAAAAGCCGGCGCCTGAACCAGCCCCCACCCCGCTGCCCAAACCTGCACCCAAGCTCGAAAGAAAGCCGCGCCCCGTTCGCGAACCAGAATTCCATTCGCTCGAAAAACGTATTCCAGACCGTAGCCTTGAGTCTAAAACCAGGTATAGCGAAAAAATCCTTACACGCGGCACCCTGGAGGCCAGCGAAACGTACACCGACAGTTTCCCTACCAGCGATTTTTATGACGACAAGTACTCCCATCCTCATATGGAATCGTCTTCGCGGGCCATGCAGGTGACGAAGAAAAACAAACCCAATGCAGCGGCCATTCTCCGGAAACGACTTAGCGACAAGGACTATCTTTCTGAAGCGTTTATTATCCAGCAAATTCTAGGCAAACCGCTGTCCAAAAAAGACAGGTTTTAATTTGTTCTAGAAACGAAAACAGGCGACCCAATTGGGCCGCCTGCCTCTATAACCTTTTGCCTTTGGCTCCTTCCTTTACGAGGGAAACTCACCGCCTTTCTTGAAAACAGAAGCGCCAATTGCGCCGCCAATAGCACCAAGAATAGCACCAAAAATTGCACCTACCCCCATGAAAGCGAGGTAAGCAACTGGGGAGTAAATAAAGTCGGCAATTTCTTCGAGCTGATCATCGTCCATAGCACCAGACTCAGCAAGTCCTTCCATCACCTGGTCCATGCCCGGTGCGATCCCCATCTCGACCAGTACATATGACACTGCACCGCCAATGAGTGCAGTTACGACCCCGGCGAGTGCTCCCATACCTGCGCCGGCTCCGCCAGCGATCGTCAGTTCATGGGTTGATGTAAAGTGCCAAACGGCAACAAGACCCGCGATGGTATAACCAAAACAACTGATACAGCCTCCTACAACGGGTACCAGTGCAATGAGTGGTGACAGTACGCCAACAATTGCGCCACCAAGGAGAATGGATTGGGTTTTACTAGGCATTTCCAATATGTATGCTATTTAAGGGATACGGGTGGGTGGCCCTGTGATGCCAGATAACGTATTGTCATCATACAGCAGCTTGCAGGATAACGCAAATGATGCTGCACACAGACCTACTTAAAATACTATTAGGGTGATCAAAAGCCAATCTATACGGATCGTTTGTCAAATTGTTAGATCGGTCTTACCTGCACCTACGATACACGATCATCATTCGCTATGGCGGGATTGACCTGCGTGGGCGACGACACGTTTTGCTGCTGGTTCGCGAGTGCACGCGCAAGGTAAAAGCCGGCCACCAATCCAAACAGTAAACCTGTAACCATCCGTGTAGTCGCCGTGTTATGCCAGAGCCCTATAAGTGGTGCTCCCCAATCAATAGCAAGTAGACCAAGCGTAGTAAACAACGCAACACGAAGTCCTGTGGTCGATACGGGCAGGCTACGCAATACTAAAAAGCCTAAAGTTGCAAGCGGCAAGCCCAGGTAAATGCCATAACACCTGTGACAAACCCCAAGCGCAATGGCATTAATGTGCGGCGAGCGTTCGGGAATTTGGTGGCAGATTTTCGAAAAGGATAACATCAACAACGTGCGCCACTCTGCCGGCAAAAACGGCGGCAAAGTTGCCAACACGACAACACAGGCAGATATCAGAAACGCAATCCACCATTTTATCCAAAATGTCCGACGCAACGTATTCAAAACCTCGAGTATTACTTCAATGCAGGCACATTGGGGGAACAAGGCCAACGGCCCTAAGTTCACTGGACGCCCGCCTAAATGGGCATTCAGCGTATCTAATGAAAGATACGACGAATTGACATTTGAAGGCATGTCTTTTTGTCGCAGCTACGCAGATCTGGCAGCAGATCCTGAAAGCATGGCACATTCTACCACCCAATAACGATTTGGTACGCTATGTGCACTACGTATACGCTTTAGCACTCGTTGCAAGAGAGTGCTAACAAAATGAGAAAGATGAAGACTGCTTCTGCAGTCTATCCCCGCCAGGGGTATTGTTTTTATCAAGAGGCAACAGTTAAAAAGAGGAAACCACAATGGGAAAAATCACTCCGCTGGGCGACCGCGTCGTCGTTCGTCCTGAGGCAGCCGAAGAGAAAACGGCAAGCGGCCTTTACATTCCTGACGCGGCCAAAGAAAAGCCACAGCGTGGCAAAGTCGTTTCAGTAGGCCCGGGCCGTGTAGAGAACGGCACCAAAATCGACATGACTGTCAAACCAGATGATGTTGTGCTATATGGCAAGTACGCCGGCACCGAGATCAACGTAGGCGAAGAAGACCTGCTGATCATGCGTGAAACCGACATCCTGGGTATTGTTGGATAATCTGTGCACCTGTGTACAGATTATTTTTTTGATCTGAATTTTTCCAATAAAGAATAGATATGGCAAAGCAAATCATTTTTGATACAGACGCGCGCGCTGCACTCAAGCGCGGTGTCGACACGCTTGCAGATGCAGTTAAAGTTACCCTCGGCCCCAAAGGTCGCAACGTAATTATCGAAAAGAAATTTGGCTCCCCTACGGTCACCAAAGACGGTGTTACGGTTGCTAAAGAAATCGAACTGGAAAACAAAATCCAGAATGTAGGCGCCCAGATGGTGAAAGAGGTTGCCTCAAAAACCTCTGACGTAGCAGGTGACGGTACAACTACGGCTACGGTATTGGCACAGTCTATCATGACCGCCGGCCTGAAAAACGTAACCGCTGGTGCCAACCCAATGGACCTGAAGCGTGGTATCGACAAAGCTGTTACGGCGATGATCGAAAATCTCCGCTCTCAGAGCCGCGATATCGAAGACAAAAGCGAAATCGCACAGGTTGCTACAATCTCTGCTAACAACGACTCTGACATCGGCAACCTGATTGCTGATGCATTTGAGAAAGTAGGCAAAGACGGCGTAATCACCGTTGAAGAAGCACGCGGCACCGAAACCAACCTCGACGTTGTTGAAGGTATGCAGTTCGACCGTGGCTACCTCTCCCCTTACTTTGTAACCGACGCGGACAACATGGAAGTTGTCCTCGAAGATGCATTCCTGCTGATTCACGACAAGAAAATCAGCGCAATGAAAGATCTCCTCCCAGTACTGGAGAAAATTGCGCAGATGGGCAAGCCCCTCCTCGTTATCGCTGAAGATATCGAAGGCGAAGCACTGGCTACCCTCGTTGTGAACAAACTCCGCGGTACGCTCCGCGTAGCTGCGGTTAAAGCACCTGGTTTTGGTGATCGCCGCAAAGCCATGCTGGAAGACATCGCAATCCTGACGGGTGGCGCTGTAATCTCAGAAGAGAAAGGCTACAAGCTGGAAAATGCTACGGTTGACTACCTTGGCCAGGCCAAGCGCGTTGTTATCGACAAAGACAACACGGTCATCGTTGACGGTGCTGGCGAAGCTGACCAGATCAAAGCACGCACCAACCAGATCAAACAGCAGATCGAAGCCACTACCAGTGATTACGATCGCGAGAAGCTCCAGGAGCGTCTTGCCAAGCTTTCCGGTGGTGTTGCTGTACTGAAAATTGGTGCAGCTACCGAGCCTGAAATGAAAGAGAAAAAAGCACGCGTTGAAGATGCACTCCACGCTACACGCGCCGCTATCGAAGAAGGCATCATCGCTGGTGGTGGTGTTGCTTACCTTCGCGCGCTTCCCGTACTTGACAAAGTTAAGACGGAAAATGACGACCAGGCTATCGGTGTTCAGATCATTCGTCGCGCAGTTGAAGAACCACTGCGTCAGATCTCTGCCAACGCCGGCCAGGAAGGCTCTATCATCGTACAGCGTGTTAAAGAAGGCAAAGACGACTTCGGCTACAACGCACGTACGGAAGAGTTCGGCAACCTGATCGCTCAGGGTGTTATCGACCCAACCAAAGTTACGCGCACCGCACTCCAGAACGCTGCTTCAGTTTCTGGCCTGCTGCTGACAACAGAATCTGTTGTTGCAGACAAGCCTGAGAAAGAAGCTGCAGGTGGTGGCCACGATCATGATCACGGTCATGGCGGCGGCATGCCAGGCATGGGCGGCATGGGCTTCTAAGCCAATCCGCAACGCATACAAAAAAGGCGAGTCCCTACGGGACTCGCCTTTTTGCGTTTACCGGGTCAGAACAAGTGGGACCACGTGCCTGGCAGCGCCGGCGGTCAACACACCGTAGTACACACCTGATGGGACTTCCCTTCCAACTGTATCACGACCATCCCAGACAACCTGCCATGCACCACGTTCACGGATACTGGATACCTGCCATACCTCACGTCCCAGGCTGTCATAGATCTTGAGGGTTATCCAACCGGCACGTCCAACGCTATAGTGCAGCGTTACAGTTTGCCTGAACGGATTCGGAAAAGCAGTCAGGCTGGAGCCGGGCAAATCGCCATATTCTACCACCCCAACAGGATGTACAGCCTGAAACGTTTCCCAGTGTTTCACGAGCGACTTTGTTGCGTGAAAGTTTGCAAATGCGTAGTCGTGAAGAGCACCGGGGTATAGCACCGTTGAGGCAAACGAATTAACGATCCCCCGCACTGCCATTGAATCAACCAGTTGGTTTGTACAGTTGGTGAATCTGTTGTTGCAGACAAGCCTGAGAAAGAAGCTGCAGGTGGTGGCCACGATCATGATCACGGTCATGGCGGCGGCATGCCAGGCATGGGCGGCATGGGCTTCTAAGCCAATCCGCAACGCATACAAAAAAGGCGAGTCCATACCGGATCTCGCCTTTTTGCGTTTACCGGGTCAGAACAAGTGAGGCCACGTAACCTGCCAACAACCAACAACCCCAACAAAGCAACAGTAACACGAAGATCTTCATAGAAACCTCGGCTACTTTAAGTATACCATGGAGCGTGTCATCGTTTGCTCCGCAGTCTGGATGCGATAAAAGTACATGCCGCCGGCATGGTGGCGGGGTTGCCAGGACACACGGTGTATTCCACTTGCATAATGTCCGCTTGCCAATCGTTCGACGCGCCGGCCCATTACATCCAGTACATCCAATACAACATCGGATGGCTTATCCAGACTAAATTCGATAACCGTGTTACCCCGCAACGGATTTGGGTAATTCTGTTTGAGCATAAACGCAGTTTCGCGTCGGATTGCGGCATGCGACGTGGCCACAGGATTCGCGATCACTTCGAATAACCTGGGTACCACCGCGTAGGTACTCGCAGCATTGTCCTGGTTGATCAATACACAAATGCTTATACCAAAATCCGGGGCGTAAACAAGCATCGAGATGAAGCCCGGCTTTAAACCTGTATGCCCCCACATCTCCACCCCATCAAATTCAAAACGCATAATACTGAGTCCATACCCGGTAAATGCCGTACTGCTTGACACATCAGTAAATCTGAGCATCTCATCACGTACGGCCGGCGCAAGAACATCACCGGCAAAAAGCGCCTGCGCCCAGTACGCCATATCCGAGGCCGTTGCCGTCATCCCGCCGGCAGCCCACGACATCGAATAGTAGGCTGCATGTGATCTATCAGCCACGTTTTCAAATACGCCGTCGCGGTCGGCATCAGACCAATTGTCTGAGACGACGCCGACAACGGATTCTTCAGGCGTAAAAAAGGTACTACCAAGATTGTAGGGATTATAAAACCTAGACCGCATCAGCGATGCAATTGAGGAATCTGTCACAGCATTGGCAACCAGGCCCAGCAGGTGGTAATTGGAATTGGAATAATCGAATTGGCGCCCCGGCTGCAGCACAGGGCGCATCATGAACTGGGAGAGGACTTCTTCAGGGGTCCAGCTTCGCGCAGGTTCTGCCCAAAACGCGGTCCAGAAAGCCGGATTATCGGTGATGTTGTAGAGGCCACTCGTGTGCCCTAGCAGTTGCCGAATGGTTATATCGAGGTTGATGTACTGGTAGGGATCAATCCATTGGTGGAGTGAGTCATCGAGATTGAGCCGGCCCTCTTCGACCAGTTGCAGAATCAGGGCACCTGTAAATGTCTTTGTGATGCTTGCAATTGCAAAATGGGTACTGTCCGTCATCACATCAGCCTCATCTTCACCCGCTCGACCTTGAACGCCACGCCACATGCCTTCACCAGGTACATAGACTGCAGCAGAAATGCCACGCAATGCCTGCCGAGCGAACTCCTCGTCTAACACCTGTTGCAAGCCGGCGGCTAATGCAGCATCAAAGGATGCATCCTGCGCCTGTGCAGCATGCCATAGACCAGGTACACACCACCAGCATGTCAACAAAACCAGGATAGCATAACGTATTCGCGACATAAGAATCAGCAGCGCTTAAATCCAAATTGTCTTTATACGATACGGAGGGAATCCCCTATGCACAACAGACTTACCGCTTTACTACAGCGAGTGTTAGGCGACTGACATTCACCAGTTTACCCGCTTCGTTGTGAATCTCGATGTGCCAGACCTGGGTAGTGCGGCCAATGTGGAACGGCTTTGCGGTACCCGTCACAAGTCCCTTAGAAACAGGCCGCATGTGGTTGGAATTGATGTCGAGTCCAACACAATAACCTGCACCTTCCGGAATACAAAAATTGCCGGCTACGCTCCCTAGCGTTTCAGCCAGCACGACAGAGGCACCGCCATGCAAGATACCAAAGGGCTGTTTTGTGCGATGGTCCACGGGCATGGTCCCACGCAAAAAATCAGGTCCTACTTCGGTAATTTCAATACCAACATATTCTGGCATTGATTTGCCGTCGTACGCCTGTAACATCTCCAGGTTAATGGGCCGTTTCCAAATGGTCTCCTGTTCTGTATCCAACATTAATTATGCGTTTTGATTCCTTGTTTGTATAACCAGTCCCTGACCGCCAGCCCAGTCCCAAATCCCCAGGGCACCAACTTCTCGGGTGGTACGCGCTTTATATCGGCAAGCTCATCACCAAGTTCAATGTCACCGGCCGCCTGCACATGGTATGCAACAATCAACTGGTTGCGTCGCTGAAAATCGTACACCCCCACGAGGTCGCAGATCTCTGCATCTAAACCAAGCTCTTCATTCACTTCACGCAGAATACCTTCTTCCGGTGATTCTCGCTTTTCAAGAAAGCCTGTAATCAAGCCATACCAGGTCTCAGGCCAGCCTACATTGCGGCCCAAAATAATAGCGCCTTCATGTTCTACAATTGCGGCCACAACAGGCAATGGATTATCGTAGTGCACAAACGTGCAAGTCGCTTTATAACACTTTCGATAGGCACCTGGAGCCGGGTCCTGTAATGGTTCTCCACAAAGCGGACAATACTGATATTGTTTACTCAAGTTGATTCACCATATATTCAGTGCTGCGGCATATTCACTACGGTGTCATTTTCACTACGGTGCCAGGTCCGCCTCCCCACATTTGGTCTCTCGACAAAACTATACGGCCATGCCCCTTGTTCTAGCCCCCAACAAAGCATATTACGCTTCCCTGTTCCTGCTCGTCTTCTTCTTTACAGCTTGTGAAACACCGCAGGAGACGCCTGTCCAACAACCCAACATTATCCTTATTGTTGCAGATGATTTAGGGTATGGCGACCTGGGTGTATACGGTCAGGAAAGCATTCAAACGCCCGTACTCGACCAACTTGCCGCTGATGGCATGCGGTTTACCAATTTTTACGCCGGCTCAACCGTATGCGCGCCCTCTCGCAGTGTACTGATGACGGGCATGCACAGCGGCCGGAATCAGATTCGTGGTAACCGGGAAGTGCGCCCCATGGGACAACAGCCTTTGCGCGATGCAACGTTCACCATGGCTGAAGCCATGCAACTAGCCGGCTACCGCACCGGGCTTATTGGCAAATGGGGCCTCGGCGCACCAGGCTCAGAGGGTGAACCCAATCGCCAGGGGTTCGATTATTTTTTTGGTTACCTCGGCCAGCGCCACGCACATAATTACTACCCGGAATTTCTCTTCCGAAACACAGAACGCGTTCCCCTGCCCGGCAATGTGCTACCAGAGCCAAAACGTGAAGACGGTGCGGGCCAGGCTATCGAGAAAACCACCTATAGCCACGACCTGATGGCAACAGAAGCCATCAATTTTGTCCAACAGGAAAGCGAACAACCGTTCTTCTTGTTACTGACCCTGACCATCCCCCACGCCAACAACGAAGCCGGCGATGAAGGCATGGAAGTCCCTGACCTCGGGCAATACGCAGACGAAGATTGGCCCGCGCCTCAAAAAGGACTAGCCGCCATGGTATCACTGATGGACGCAGATATTGGCCGGCTCTTAGATACAGTAGAAGCAATGGGTGAGACTGACAACACGCTTGTCCTGTTTACCTCAGACAACGGCCCCCACGCTGAAGGAGGCAACGACCCCGATTATTTCGATTCGAATGGTGCGTTGCGCGGCAAAAAGCGTGATCTTTACGAGGGTGGTATTCGTGTACCGCTACTTGCTAAATGGCCCGGCGCCATCAGTGCCGGCAGCACGTCCGATCATATTGGGTATTTTGGCGATTTCTATACCACGTTTGCAGAAATCGCAGACCTCGAGCTTGCCGGGCACGTTGATCCAGACACGCTAAACAGTATCAGTATGTTACCCGCCCTTACCGGGAAACCAAGCCAAACCAACCATCCTTATTTGTACTGGGAATTCTATGAGCAAGGATCCCGGCAAGCCGTTCGTAAAGGCCCCTGGAAAGCTGTACGGCAACCGATGTTTGATGGATCGATTGAGCTCTACAATCTGGATTCAGATCTTGGCGAGACAACGGATGTTGCTGCAGAAAATCCTACAATTGTTGAAGAAATGGCTGCACTGATGAATGATGCCCATGTGCCTAATGCGCAGTGGCAAATCAGGTAATCGTGCATATTGAACGATTTAAGAGCCCTCGCTCATTATAAATTCACTTTTGTGTTTGTTGTTGAAAATACTACCTTTAGATGTTCAGGCCCACTGTAATACCTCCATTTATTCCACCAAGCTATGTTTAAGGAATTTAAAGAGTTTGCTGTAAAAGGCAACGTAGTCGACATGGCGGTCGGCATCATTATTGGCGCTGCTTTTGGCACCATTGTCCAGTCGCTCGTGAATGACGTCATCATGCCACCCATCGGTCTTGCACTCGGCAATGTCGATTTCTCTAACCTGTTTGCTGTACTCAAAGAAGGCACAGTTGCAGGTCCATACGAAACGCTCGCCCTGGCCAAAGAAGCCGGCGCAGTAACGATCAGCTATGGTGCGTTTATCAACACCATCATCACCTTCTTGATTGTTGCTTTCTGTGTGTTCTTACTGGTCAAATCGATCAACAAGGCAAAAAAACAGGAAGAAGAAGCACCAGCTGCTCCACCAGAACCTTCAAGCGAAGAAAAGCTGCTTACCGAGATCCGCGACTTGCTCGCCACCCGATAACGGTAACCCAAAGTTTAAACAAAAAAGCCCGACGATCATTCGTCGGGCTTTTTTAATAGCTACTACCATCTACAGCAACTGCTGCAGTTACGTACAACAACTTTTCAACCTGCAACCTTTCAACCTGCAACCTTTCACCAACCCTTTAGCATCCCAGGTCAGCCCGTCCTTGGGGATCGTTCACTGGTGTGCAATTGCCTGAAGGTAGACTTTCAACATCGTACCGATCCAGGGCTGGATCATAGAGCGATTGGGAGAGGAAAATCACGAGATCATCCATTTCCTGATCCGTTAGGTTGAGTGGACGGAAACGGCTGGGGATCAGGTCATCTGGAATCGGGACTTCCGGTATCGCATCGTTGTAGTATTCTACAACTTCTCGCAACGTACGGAAGGTACCACCGTGGCCAAAGAATCTGGAATCAACCAGATTATAGAGCTGGGGCACTTTGAATTTAAAGTTTTCTCCAGGATCTCCCAGAAATACACCACGCCCCAGACTACTCTCCTCATCGACAGGACCAATTACATCAACACCTTCAAGGTCTGGCATTCCAAGCGCATAAAAGTCCATCTGATTTAGGGACGGGCCCGTGTGGCATACCTCACAAATGGCTTTTCCGAAGAATACGACGGCGCCACGTTTCTCAGCGGTCGACATGGCAGCAAGGTCGCCGCGCAGCCACTCCTGGAACGGCGCTTTGTTGGTGAGCAGGGTGCGCTCATACGCGGCAATCGCAAGACCAGCATTTTCAAGCGTAACGGGCTCTCCTGGGAAAGCTTGCTCCCATAAGGCGGTGTACTCCGGATTTGTCACCACAATGGTTTTCTCGATGCTATCCATTCTGTGGATGGCCAGCGAAGCGATGGCCTGCGTCTCCAATCCATCATAGCCGAGCATATTTACCCCTTCGGGTGTGCCGGCAATCCAACGTGCCTCTGTCCCCCTGTTGGGTCCACGGATCCCAAACTTACCGGTCCACCCTGTCACTTCCTGGTACGGTCCATTGAGAATCGAAGGCGTTTTAATACCCTGCACATCTACTTCCTCGTCGGTGTACATCGGGTTTTTAGTACGCCCTTCACCGTTACGTCCCCAGCCTGAACCGCCTTCACCAATCGCCTGACGCAAGCCGGCCTGAAAGCCGGCGCCGGAATGATGACAGGTAGCACACGAATAGGTACCCCGCCCTTCCTCATGGACCGGATTAGAAGCCAATGCTGTTTCGTGAAACAGCAACTTCCCGAGTTCAACTTTCGCAGGCGTGAGCGGGTTGAGAGGATCTTGCGGAATAGCATCGAGATCGTCGCTATCCGGCAAAATGAAATTGGACAGACCGCGCTGTCCACCAATCGTAATAATGTCGATCAGCTCTTCATCGAGCGCCGTATCCATCATCGGTTCTGGCTCGACAGCATTGTCACAGCCTGCTAAAATCAAACATACGAGCACTAAGAACGTGCTCGTATGTTTAGCAATACGTTGATCCATTTCGGTTTTAACTTTTAAAGTAACCGAGCCTTTACCCGAGGTCGTCTTCAATCACCAGGTGGCGGGTTGCTGACCATTTACTGAACCCAAGCGGATTTTGCGAACGGACGCGCCAGTAATAGATGTAGGTAGGCACCAGGCCACGGATGAGCGCAGCGTTGCCCCGAACACCCTCTACGTCGGCTGAGCGGCGGATGAAGTTCTCTTCGAGCGACACCTGAATATGGTAGGAAGTAGCACCTTCTACGGTATCCCAGATAAAGTTAATCTGAGTTGGTTGGTCTAGTTCGCCATCTGCTGGCAAAGACAGGGCCGGAATTGGTGGAATTACAGCCTCTCTTTCGGTAGCAAATTGCCAGGTTTCGGACCACTCCCCTACACCCATGTCATTGCCGGCACGCACACGCCAGAAATACGTGGCTCCCACATCCAAACCAGCTAGTTGATATGAGTCCGCCAGTACGCGTTGATCGTCAACGACAAAATTGTTGAAGCCAGGCTTGTCACTCACCTGAACCTGATAAAAAACAGCGCTCGCTGCTGAATTCCACTGCAATTCGGTGGCATTTGCCTGATTAGCCGAACCATTTGAGGGGAAAATCTGCTGAGGAGTATCGGGTGTGGCATCATTTACGGAACCATCACACCCGAAAAAACCGAGCATGCATGCCAGAAGCATGTATTTGCTGATCTTTTGCATTATTGGTAAGCTACGCATTTATTTTAAAGGATCTTTCAAATCTATTAACCTTGAAAGCTAGGGAATAACCACTATTTTATCCACCAACTTAAGGTCATTTCCCCATCCCCTTAAGATTCTTCAAAATAAATACTTACCCCTTTTCCCGCGCCGCCTTATAACTCTTCGCCGTACTTGTCCTTGTAAAGCTCACGAGCGCTCTCTGTCCATTGATCCCGATCAATACGCCCCGGAAAGTAATTGATGTAGTCGCTCACAATCTCTTTTTCATCGTCGGTCAGCATGGCAATCTGACGATACGTTGTGATATCTAATTCAGCCAATTTGCGCTCTATAACCGGACCAATCCCGTAGATTTTCTTGAGATTGTCACGCTTTGCAGCGGTGCCATTTGTGGACTCCAGTGTGATATCGGGCACGAGCGGTGTATCGACGGTGTCTTCATCTTCCGCTGTTTTAGGCGCAAAGCGAATATTTGCGTCTTTCATGCGCGCCTCAGCCTCGACGAGGCTTTGCTGACACAGCTCAAGTTCGCGCTGCGTTTTGAGCAGCGAATCGCTGAGTACAGCAATAGAACCCGTTGGCCCTTCGCCACTGCTTGTAGTGGCTTTATAATCCCGATTCATATCAATGCCAACCCACTGCCCCCACAAGAACCAGCCGATCACCAGGCCAAAGCCAAAAGCAATCAAAATCCACAGACCAATGTGTGTTGCTAGAAAAAGCATCAGGACCCTCCTTTAAGACTAAATACAACTCTTCGGTTCGCAATTCTTCCCTGTCTGGTAGAATTGGTTGCGACGGGCCGTGTAGGTCCATAACCAACAGCTGTAAGACGGGAAGCTTCAATGCCTTGGGTAATCAGGTAATCGCGTACGGCATCAGCACGCATCTGGCTCAGCTCCATGTTAAGCGCAGCTTTGCCCAGGTTATCTGTATGTCCCTGGACTTCGATCTGGGCACCAGGTGCTTCTTTCAGAATGTCAGCAACCTGATTCAATACTTCTTTGGAAAGATCGGCGAGAAAAGCGGTGTTGATTTTAAACTGAATCCGTGTAGTAGTTTGCAGATCCTGAATTCGCTTTTCGAGCGCAAGCAACTTGGGATCGCGCTGCTCTTCGACAATTTGCAGGGTTTCTTGCAGGGCCAGTTCAGCCGGCAAAGCCATTGTCAAATCATCCAGGACCGCCTTCTTCTGGACAGCAGCGGCCACGTTGCCTTTGAGTACAAACGCATCAGCAGCTTCAGGAATCACAATTTCAGGTGCCTTCACTACCGAAATAGCGCTAATGGCACGAAGCAGTGGGGCAATCCATAACTGCGGCTCACCTGCTGCAACGTCCATCTGGTTTTCGATCGATTGTGCAGGAAAGGCATCAAGTACGGCAGCAACAATGCGGTTGCGCGTGCTGGCATCGTGTACTTCGCCTCGCAAGATCAATGAACCGTCATCACCCGGAAGCATCATAAACCCCTTTATGACAGGGCGTGCTTCTGCTTCGGGCACTTCCTCTGCCGGCGGTTCAGGTGGCTTCACAGTGAGTTGGTTATTCACAACGCGCACTTCCCAAACCTCAGCTACAACTTGTTCAATGCGTCGTTTAGCTTCGGCCGTCTCTACGGTACCTCTTAACGTGGCATCACGGCCATCAAACGCTATACTCTCCACGCTTAAACCAGCTGATGCAAGTGCGGCTTGCGACTCCTCCAGGAGCGCGGCTTCGATGGGCGCCTTTTTGTAGTGAAGCGTTAGGAACTCGATCAACAGCAGGCCCAATACTGCTGCAACAATAATATTCCTGTTATCCATTATAACATTTGGCATTCAAAACGATGATATGGCAGGCAACGGCAATGGGGTAGATACTGCCGGCTTCAGGTAAATCTGCCTACCTTTAAATCGTCGAAAAAAACCAGTGCTACGGATCTTTTTGGCCGGTAAAATTAAATTCCACGCCAACTTCAAGTTCTTTCGTTTGCCAATCTGTATCCAGTACTGTGCTGCTCGGAGATTTTTTTGCGCCACGCAGGCCGGCGTTATAGCGAACAAATGTTCGTATTTGCTTATTTACCTTAAATCCAACCCCGCCGCCGAGTGTTACATGCACGCGATGGATATCTTCGCCCACACCCTCGTTCATGCTCGAACTAAATTCTACCGGCGTGAGCGTTTCCGATTTTTTCTGGGCAAACAACAGAAATCCGAACTCAGGACCGCCCAATAAATACACAGGCGTCTTTCCAATTTCGAGGCGGAATTGCAATGGAACAGCGAGGTAATGCTGGTTGATACTAAATTTCCCTGTAAAAGGCTCAGGATTAGACTCCACATCAAATTCCCAGTTAACCCGCGATGCAAGCCGTGTATAACGCACACCCGAGCGTAAATACAATTTTCTCCCCAACGGCCCTTCGATAAACGTCAGGGGCAACTCAGCACGCAGCATAACGCTTGGAAAAACCAGCCCACTGTTGTCCCACCAAGGCAACGGAGCGTCATACGAATGGCTATGGAAACTGGATGACAGTCCGATCCCCCACTGCAAGCCCTGTGCAGTTGTATGCTGTGTCCATGACCCGAACCCAAGCACCAATATCAGAATAAATGAAGCTACAGCGTGTGTACGCATGACAGGAGTACTTTGAAAAGTGTGAGAGGCAGTGCTACAGATAGTAACAGCAGCAGAATAGAACCAGCAGCAAAATAGAACCAGCCAACCATTCAAACGGAAGAAATGCCACCGTCCAGGGTCAGGGTATGACCAATCATGAATTCGTTGTGCTCATCAGCCAGAAAAAGAACCGCATTGGCAATTTCCTCGGGCTGCGCAAGGCGCCCAAGCGGGATAGCCTTCTCGAGCTTTTTGCGACGCGAGGGATCCTCTGCAACCATCCTGCCAACCATTGGCGTTTCCGTAAACCCCGGACAAATTGCATTGATTCGGATCCCGGCACGTGCGTATTCATGCGCAGCGGTCTTGGTTAACCCAACAACCCCATGCTTGCTCGCTGCATAGGCAGCGTGCCACGGAAAGCCACGCAAGCCGGCCACCGAAGCCATGTTTATAATGATACCCGATTCGCGCGGCAACATGTGCGCTAATTGATGCTTCATACAATAGAAGACACCCGACAAATTAACCGCCAACACCTGGGTCCAGTTATCTTCTGGATACGCGTGGACAGGATGCTCCAATCCGCCCGTGCCGGCATTGTTAAACGCAATGTCAATGTGCCCAAACTGATCTACACCATACTGCACAGCCTGCGCAACACTTGCACTATCAGCAACATTCACCGAGACAAACCCAGCCGAAATTCCTTGCTCGGTCAACAACGACAACGTAGCAGCGCCGGCGTCATCATCCCGGTCAGCAATTACAATCGAAGCACCCGCAGCCCCAAAAGCGAGTGCCGTGGCCCGACCAATGCCTGATCCTCCACCCGTGATGAAGACAACGTTGTTTTCAAATGAAGCAGCCATGCGATGTATAACCTATTGAGGTGGCTAAGTGCAAACAAATAAATCCTGAAGGATTGATCTGTTTGCTGTTACAGGTTGCAAGTTACAGGTTGAAGGTTTTTGGCTTTTACCGTTCTGTTATACAGAAAAAGATTTATGCCCCCTTCAATATTTATTTGCTTGTACTTAGTCACGAAACATGCTTTGGAAGCGGGCAGCCATGTGCAGCGGGCCCTCTACTTTCAATTTACCCTGCATCATGAGCAGCATAGGGTTTACTTCATGATTATTCAGCTTGAGCCAGTCATCAACCGTGGCAGACACCGTGAGTACTGGCTCCTGGTGCACGCCGGCCTCAACTTCGCATTGCTGGTCGCGCACAACCACATAAAAGGCTTCATCGGGCGTCCCCTCGAGATTCACCTGAATGACTGTATCGACACCGCTGGCATTCTCGGGGATGAATCGTGATTTGTAAGAAGTGAGCAATTCGGATACAGAGGTGTAGGTAGCCATCAAATTTTTAACTGCACATTAGCATGTAAAGGCTGAACGATCTATTTTAGCCCAGCATTAAATCCCCTAAACGGCTGACTTCGGCAAAAGATCAGAACAACCGGCATAGCGCATGAAATACATTCTCTCTTTGGATCAGGGTACTACCAGTTCACGGGCCATTTTGTTTGATCATGGTGGCAGCATCCATGCAGTTTCACAGCAGGAATTTGAGCAAATTTTCCCCAAACCAGGCTGGGTAGAACACAACGCTGAAGAGATATGGGATACGCAGTTACACGTTGCGCAAGACGTGTTAAAAAAGGCAGGCTGCAGCGCTGCTGATATTGCTGCGATTGGCATCACCAATCAACGCGAAACCACCGTCGTATGGGACCGCCGTACTGGCAAGCCTATTTTCCATGCAATTGTGTGGCAAGATCGGCGCACAGCATCGTTTTGTGATGCCTTAAAAGATCGCGGTCTTGCACCTGTTTTCCAGAAAAAAACCGGACTGGTCCTGGATGCCTACTTCTCGGGCACCAAAGTCCGCTGGCTGCTGAACAATGTAGATGGTGCACGTGCCCTTGCTGAAGCCGGCCACCTGGCTTTTGGCACCATCGACAGCTGGCTCGTCTGGAATTTGACAGGCGGAAAAAAACACATCACCGATGTTTCCAATGCCTCCCGGACCCTGCTCTACAACATTCACACAGGCGACTGGGATGACGAACTGCTTGAGATTCTCGAGGTGCCTCGCAACATGCTTCCTGAAGTCTGCGCCTCAAGCGAGGTGTATGGCGATACTGCGGAGGGCCTTTTCGATAAACCCCTCCCCGTGAGCGGTATTGCCGGCGACCAGCAGGCAGCACTTTTTGGCCAGATGTGTACCAGCGAAGGCATGGTAAAAAACACGTATGGCACCGGCTGCTTTATGTTGATGAATACGGGCGAACAAGCTGTGGCCTCGAAGAACAACTTGCTTACCACCGTTGCCTGGAAAATAAACGGCAAAACGCATTACGCACTCGAAGGCAGTATTTTCATCGCCGGCGCGGTAGTCCAGTGGCTGCGCGATGGACTCAACATCATCGACAATGCACCAGAGGTAGAAGCGCTTGCTGCTAGCGTCCCGGATAATGGTGGCGTTTACATCGTGCCGGCATTTGCAGGACTTGGTGCCCCGCACTGGGATCAGTACGCGCGTGGTATTGTAGCCGGCATTACACGTGGCACCACCCGCGCCCATTTTGCACGCGCCGCACTCGAAGGCATTGCCTATCAGGTAGCCGATGTCCTCGATGCAATGGAAGCCGACTCCGGGTTAAAACTCGCGCAAATGCGCGTTGACGGTGGCGCAGCAGCGAACAATTTACTCATGCAATTTCAGGCCGACGTGATTGGTGTGCCGGTCTTGCGTCCAAAAGTACTCGAAACGACGGCACTAGGTGCCGCTTACCTGGCCGGCCTAGCCGTTGGCTTCTGGGAATCCCAGGAAGAAATTTCTACGCAGTGGCAGATTGATCAAACCTATGAGGCAGCCATGCCGGCTGACGAGGTGCATTCGCTCAAAGCCGGCTGGCAAAAAGCACTCAAGCGTGCTGCTGCGTGGGAAGACAAAGAATAACACGTTACCTTCCGCAGCCACTCCCCACAGTGCACTGCGCGCAGTTCTTGCTAGCCTCGACGCATACGCCGAACTGCACTACCTTCATCTAACCAATCCACCAAACAGATGACTCCTTTTATTGCTGAAGTAATTGGTACAGCTATCCTTCTCCTTTTGGGAAATGGCGTAGTAGCCAACGTGCTTCTTAAAAACACCAAAGGCCACGGCGGCGGCTGGCTCTTGATCAACCTTGGCTGGGGTATGGCCGTATTTACTGCCGTACTGAGCGTTGCTGCTGTGAGCGGTGCACACTTGAATCCGGCAGTTACTGTAGGCCTTGCCGTTGCGGGCAACTTTCCCTGGGCCGATGCCGGCCTCTACATTGGCGCCCAAATGATCGGAGCCGCCATCGGGGCGTTTCTCGTGTGGTTGATGTACAAAGATCACTACGATATTACAGAAGATGAAGGGGCGATCCTCGGCACGTTCGCTACTGCGCCGCAGATCAAAAACCCAATCAGCAACCTGATTTCGGAAATACTCGGCACCTTCGTCCTTGTTTTTGCCGTGTTGTACATGGTTGGGCGTGACGGCGGTGCAATAGCACTTGATGCGTTGCCCGTTGGCCTGGTTGTTCTAGCAATCGGTATTTGCCTCGGCGGTACTACGGGTTATGCGATTAATCCTGCTCGGGATCTTGCGCCGCGCATCATGCATGCGATGCTGCCAATTGGCAACAAAGGCGGCAGCGACTGGGGCTATTCCTGGATTCCTGTTGTCGGCCCGCTTGCCGGCGCCGCACTCGCAGCGGGTATCTATCTGAGCCTGTAAGCAGCGACTTTACATCAAAAGGGTCGAATGGTTTTGCTGTTCGACCCTTTTCTTTTTGCACTATTTCCAAGCACCCTTTCTAAATACCCTTACAGGAATTTTGATGGGTAGTTCGTAGTCCACATCAAGCAAACTCCACGGTATAAGGCCCAGAAACCTGTAACCTGCCAAGTGCATCTAGAAATAAACGCGCGCACGTATGAAGGCGCCGGCGCGCTTCCCGCCATAGGCTTTGCCATCCTCGCCGGCATAGACCAAACCGTTAAACAACAGATCTACATTCTCCGCAAACGCATACGCAACAGATGGAATCAGGATAGCGCTGCCATCACCACTGACAAGGGCCGATAAGCCAACATTCCATAATTGGTAATCGTCTACAGGATGCAATACGGCACCATAGAACGTCCATTCATTGAGGGTGCGTAATACACCTGAGAGTGAGCCGGCCCATTCTCCTGCTGAATACGGCGCCCCGTTTCCTCCTCTGCCATTGTAGTGCGCTTCTGCCATCAAGGCGGTACCGGCATCAAGCGTATAGTTTGTCCCGGTAGTTAGCTCCAACCAGGTAGTTGCATCCATGTCAGACCACGTCGCCTCCAGCCATGCGCCAAGCCCTAAAACAGATCCCGTAAGATCGCCACCGAGCGTAACCCGCTGCTGTCGCTCAGGAGCAAAAAGCTGCAACCCTGCGGTAAGCGGCTGCTCATCCAAAACAGCCACCAGGGCTGACACATCGAACCCGCCGATGTGATGGCGCACACGCAGTAGTTTACCGCTTTCAGTCAGACCACCATCGGGGACAAAACCAACGAGGACGTCACTTAACGGGCCAAGCGGCAAAGAAAGGGTGAAAGCGCCAATCCCTTCGCGTTCATATCCCGGCTCCAGCGCATTCTTGGGCCGAAACAACTCGGTGGGATTGAACACCAGGCCGGCACCCCACGCGAGGTATTGTTTACCAACGGTCAGATCAAAAGGCCCCGGGCGCAGCTTGATGTAGGCATGGTTCAGAAAGAGTCTGTCCTCGATGGGCAAGGAAAGCGTATCAGCAAACGCATCCAGAAAGTCAGGTAACACATCTCGGAGCTGAATGCGCGTATCCCCCCTGAAAATCTGCCATACAGGAGCTACGGAAATTTGCGTTCGTTTGCCGGCACGTGCAGAGACATCTGCCCGCACGCGGTCATAATCAAGGTGTGTCCAGTTGCCTCCTGTATACGAAACGCTATACTGATGCTCCAGGTATCCTTGTACGCGCACAGACGATTGTGCAGCAGATTGGGCAGCAGCTGTTTGCAACACAATCAGTCCCCCGAAAAACAGCACCACGAGCCACGCTATGCGCTTGGTATTACGGACCATCTTCAAGATTCCGGAGGGTGAAAAGCGCCTCGTCTACCGGCACATCAAGCTCAAGCTCGAGGACCTGTAGGGTGGTATTTGTATCGCGCTGCAGCGCATTGTCCAGTTCTGTGCGGAAAGGATACCACCGACTACCCAACTGTCGTACGTCGCTTAACGTAGCCGTTTTCAGGAGTTTACCACTTTTAGCAAAGCGTTCTTCTTTGAGCGGGACATATCGTTCAGCATCGACCCAGACGCGCCGCATGGGGTACGCAAGGTTTTTCTTTTTAGCAGTCAGGTATAGGATGTATGCCGGCCGACCCTCAAAAGCTTCTTCGCCCTCTAGCACTGCTTCGTAGTCATCAACCATACTTGGTTGCTCACTGGCGTCTCCGTATGAGAAATCACTCCCCATCATTCCCTGCCGGAGCATGTGTCCCTGTATGCGAACGCTCTTCCCCACTCGTGGCAGGAAGATCCACATGTTTTCTTCGAGTCGCAAATACCGACTTCCCGCATCGCGCGCCGGCGACGTAAATTCAAGAAAGGACTGATCTGCGCCGACACTCCAGGATACAAATTCAAGAGATCGCGTATCCCCGTCGCGGTAGTTAATCACCATCTCAGCCCGCATATTCGCTGTTTCGATTGTCATGTTCGCATCGATACGCTGCAGAATTTCCACAGGCGTCGGCTGCGCCAAAGTAGGCTGTATTAGTAAAGCCTGACTAAGACCAACCAGCCCAAAGCAAACACACGCTATATGCTTAATCATTGATTTCATCATTCGTACAGCTTAAGCAAACAAAAAACGTTCAACCTGTCACTTGCAACCGTCAACCGCAAACAAATGCATTTGCATGCTACTTGCGCAACGCCTCAGCAGGTCGTTTACGGGTTGCGCGCCACGCAGGATACAGCGCAGCAAGGCCTGCCGCCAGTATTCCAAGGACAACACTCGTCAGCGCATAACCGATCGTCCAATCCGGATACGCGATGCCCTGAAAAGGTAATTCAATATCACCCATTGCCGCCGTCATATCGATGCCATGTTTCTCAAACCAGAGCGTAATGGCAGACGCGATAACAGCGCCAACCGAAGCACCAATGAGCCCAATCATGGCTCCTTCGGTGACTATAAGCCGAACAATGTCTGCGTCGCGCATGCCCATAGCTGCCATCATACCCAGCTCGCGCGTACGCTCCATAACCGTCATAAGCATAGTGTTCACAATGACAAGTCCGGCCATCAACATCAGAATGAACAGGATTGCATTCGAAATGGGTCGGTTCTTTTCGAGCAGTAACAACAACGGCCCCTGCGCTTTCCAGGACAACGTTTCGACCTCTTCTCCCGCAATTGGATAAACAGCCTGCTGCAACGCCGGCACAAGCGAATCTGCCAGCGCCGGGTCATCCGCAAAAACCAAAATCTCTGTGGTTGCATCGATCAACTCCGTCATGAGTTGCACCTGGTCAAGCGGTGCCATCAAAAAGCGATTGTCCAGGTGACCCAGCCCCGACTTTCCAATGGCGGTAATTGCTGCGCGCATCCCGCTCATCGAGCGATAGGCGTTTTGTCCCAACAGGATAAGCGTATCCCCCACAGCCACGTCCAGCTTCTCTGCAAACCCTTCTCCAATCATGAGCTCAGCATGTCCCGCCGCAGGCAACCGTCCGGCAATCACCATATCGGCCGGATTGAAATAGCCGGCTTCACGATCCAGATCCAATCCAAAGAGTAACCCCGGCTTATTGGAGCCAGCCCCATCCACCAGTACGGCTGTACGGATACGCGGTAACGCCTCTGCAACATGCGGCTGCGCCCGTAACACCTCGAGGGTTTCAGTGAGTTCGTCCAGATTGAGATGGAGCGGCAAGGAGCGCTCCTTTTTCATATAGCCGGCTTTACGCAAGCGCACATGCCCCGATTCGGTCCGCGCGTAAGTATCGAGAATGTTATCCATAAACCCGCCGAGGTACGACAGGCCAAAAATCATGGCCCCTACAGCAACAACAACGGCAGAGACCGTAAGCAGCGTACGGCGCGTGTTGCGGCGCGTGTTTCGCCAGGCCATGTAGAAGTACGGCACTGCGCGCTTAGTTTTGGGAGATTTGGACTCAGACATACCGCAACGCCTCCGCCGGTTCTTGCCGGCTTGCCCGGGCTGCGGGATAAAACGAAGCCAGCGCCGCCAAAAGGCCCGTTGCGAGCCATGCGGGGATAAAAAAGCCCGGCGCCAGTTTCATGTAAAAGATATCGCGAATAGGATAGCCGGTGTCGATATCCCCGTACATGGCCGCCAGATCAATTCCATTTACGGAGAAGTATCCGATTACCAACAGCGCCAGCAGCGTCCCAACTGCACCGCCAAGCAATCCCATCAGGGCGCCTTCGGTCATAAAGAGTTGGCGAATCCCTTTACCACGTAACCCCATGGCCATCAGCGTTCCGATTTCACGCGTGCGCTCAAAGGCTGCCATCAGGATCGTGTTGGTGATTCCTACAACAGCAATGAGCACAAAGAGGCCTAACATGATGGTACTGCTCATACGCTTTGTCTCAACCAGGGCCATAAAATCCTCTTCCACTTCCTGCCAGCTTTTGACCTCAACAGCATTAACTGCTGCAACTGCCGAACGCACGCGCTGCAACGTGGCTGATTCGCCGGCTGACTGCGCAAAGCGAATGGCAATCTCCGTAGCAGCGGCGTCCATGTCGAGCATGTAGCGCGCAGTTTCCAGCGGAATCAAGAACGTGTTTTGGTCGATCATCGGGTTGCCGGTGCCAATTAACCCGACAACGGGCAGGTCCAGTGCCTCGTACGCACCATTTTTCGTTTTGGCAAGCACAGTTAGCCAATCCCCTATTTCAACCTCAAAAAAGTCGGCCAATCCACTACCCAGCAACAGGCCCTCTTCACCAGGCATCAGGTACGTACCCTCCACAATGGCGTCATCCATTTTAAAAACGGTATTGTCGCCATCGGTCACTTTGATGCCAAGCCCAAAACATGAGATAAGATCTGAACCGTTCGAAAGTTGGGCTGAAAAACTGATGCGAGGCGAAGCGCCTGCGATGCCGGCTACGTTACGAAGTTGCTCCTGCACGGCTTCCGGATTTTTCAGCGCAAAATCTAGCGAGAAATCTTCTCGCTCTTCGAAATACCCATCTGCATACAGCTTGGCATGAGCTGTTTGATAATTGATGAGGTTGTCAAATGATTGGTCTTCCAACCCGACCAGCATCGCGTAGCTCATTTGCAGCAAGAAAACAGCAAACGCAACGGTGATCGCCGATATCCACGTGCGTTTCTTGTTACGCGCGAGGTTTCGCCACGCGAGCTTGAATAACATGGCGAATGATAGTACGCCGGGAATGGCTTTCTTTTCAGCAGACACGTCAGGCATATGCCCCTCCTGAAGCGGTTTCTTCTGCTTCTATTTTACCATCGCGCAAATGAACTACGCGGGTTGCGTGTTTCATAACGAGCGGATCGTGGGTAGAGAACACAAAGGTGGTCCCGTGCTGCCTGTTCATCGCTTCCATAATGGCGATAATTTCTTCAGCCGTGGTACTATCCAGATTGGCTGTAGGCTCATCTGCAAGCACAAGGGTTGGCTTTTTCACAAGCGCTCGCGCGATAGCAACACGCTGTTGTTGTCCACCACTCAATTCGGACGGCAAGCGATCACCCAATTCACCAATGCCCACGTCATCAAGGACGGTCTGCACCCGCTTGTTACGATCTGTTTTATCCGTAATGCCCTGAAGTTGCAAAGGCAGCGCTACGTTTTCAGCCGCTGTGAGTACCGGCACCAGATTGAAGCTTTGAAAAACAAAGCCAAGGTGCGTATTGCGAAAATCAGCCAGATCGGTTGAGGACAGGCCGGCCGTCGCTGCATCGCCTATCCAGATATTGCCGGCTGTCGGGGTATCAAGCGCACCAATCAGATTGAGCAGCGTCGTTTTGCCAGATCCGGAAGGACCAACAAGGGCAAGGAAAGCCCCGGCATGGATATCGAGCGTCACACCCCGGACCGCTCGAACCCTCAAATCCCCTACCTCGTACGTCTTCTCTACATCCACAAGCCTGGCTGCAGTTTCCATAATCATTTCTGCTGAATTTGGTGGGATTTTGACTCCAGCTGCGGATGCATACCCACATGCAGCCTGCAGTCAAACGACAAGTACGTATCGTGTCAGCTAGAGAATATAAACGATGGCTTTCAAAAAGTTCTCCAAAATCGGCACCATATATCCTGTAGTGTAGAGCCCTACAGCCGCACACGTAAACTCGTTTTTTGGGTGCTACCTCACAAATGGACTCATCTTTCCACACAAAAAAACTGGCGACTTCACGCTTATGTTACAAGTTGCGCATTGACTACACATATATTACACATTATATTATGTGCATTCAATGTCAGCGGGCAGCTACATGATTTCCCGAAGACACACGTGTAACTATCAGATCATTTTTTGGAGGGAAATCATGGCATCCGCACAACAGCACATTTCTCAGGATACGCAGGTTCAGACGTCGCATCCAAAAGGAGGCCAGGCGCCTTTGCGTAAAGGACATCCGATCTATCGCATTCAGCAACACATGGCATCACTTGCCCCGCCGAAATCAGAAGTAGAACGAACCAGTCTTTTTGTGGCCATTGGGCTCGATGCAAATGAACCTGGTCACCGACGCATTGCAGAAACCGTTCAGTCGCTCGGACCTGCAACGCCTTATCATGAATCACTCTGGCGCGTCAATAGCCTGCACGGGCTGGACAAAGCTTTCAAGCAGGTAAACACAAGCATGATCGATCGCCGCATTGATGGTACAGCCGGCTTGCTCATGATTGATCCGAACGCCGGTTATGTGAAGTGGCATCTCCGCCGGCCCATCGCAGACATGATCAAAGGCTGCTGGCATCAGGACAATAACCTGTTCATCTCTTTCACCTTGCAAAACCCTGCTGCCAACTATGACCGTGTCATGGCCGACGTACAAGCGCTGGGCTTCTCTGCACCCATTGGTAAATTCATCTGGTATTCCAGTTCAAACTACACGTCGAAAGAGGCCTTCCGTATTCTGATTAGCAGTATGGATGCAGGCGATGAACTGGTTGTTTTTGATGAGCGTGGCAACATGGCGCTCTGGCACGATGGTCACAGCCAGGCAGCCCAGGCATATCGCCAACAGATGGCCGGGTATCGTCCGAAAGCTGCGTAAATCTGACAGGCAGTTTATGCCGGCGCGGCGTTAAGAGAAGCGGTGCGTACCAACGGTAGTGCAACACGAACGGTGGTGCCAACACCCTGCGTACTCTTCACATCGATCGTGCCGCCCATGAGCTCAATAACACGCTTGCAAATCGTCATACCAATACCAAGCCCTTCGTAGCGCCGGTCCATGCCTTTACTTTCCTGCTCGAATTTTGCAAAGAGCTGTGTTTCAATAAAGGAGGAGCTCATTCCTATCCCTGTATCCTCTACTTCTATGAAAACCAGCCATTCTTCATCCTCTTCCTCGAACATCCTGATTTGTATTTCGCCTTGCTCCGTAAACTTGATGGCGTTGCTCACAACATTATCGAACACCTGTTTAAGAAACGCTGTTTGCCCCATAACGAAGTAGGCTTCTTGCTGTGGCTCAAGCGATAACTTCAATCCTTTCTCTCGCGCCTGAGCGCTGTAATGCGAGGCAATGGGATCAACTACCGTATGAATAGGGACTTCAACCTGTTCTCGTTCATGAGCGCTGGCTTCCAGTTTTGTCATCTCCAACATGTTCGAGACGGTATGCATGAGCCGGCGGCTTGAAATCTTGAGCATTTGCACCAGCTCATCATCATGCCCGCGCTCTTCTTCCAGAAAGCCAGTGATCCCCATGATACCATTCACAGGTGTACGTAGCTCATGGCTCATCATCGACAGAAAATAGTCTCTGGCCTCAAGGGCCTTGGCTTCCCTCGCTTTTGCATCTTCCAAGGCCGCTTCTGCCTGGATCCGTAGCGTGATGTCTGTAATGCGAACCATCAGATGAGTCTCAGCAGCATAGTCGAATTGCGTGTATGCTGCATTCCCCCAAAACATATCGCCCGAAGCACGCAGAAAAGCACACTCTTCCTCGCGTACCTCCCAGGTTGATGCAAAAAAGTTATGCGAGGATTTCGTCTGCCAAAGCGTGTCAATTGAGCGCCCCAGCAGATCTTCTTTGTGCGCTAACCCAAAGAGCCCAACCGCTCGATCGTTGCACATTTCAATGTGGAGTGGAATCCGGGGCAACCAAAAGAATGGCGTCTACGCTGTTTTCAAACATCGCCCGAAGCTCGCGTTGGGCACGCATCACAATATCATCTACCTGCTTGCCAGACAACACCTTGAAATAATAAATGCCCATGACCAACGCGCAGCACACCAGCACGTAGTTTAAGATGTAATTGAAGCGCAAATCACTGACTTGTTGGTGTTCTACAAGCTCAGCTCTATCGATATAGTCAACGGCAAGAAAGCCGGCCAACAATAAGGAGAGTGAGACAAACAAACTCCACCGTTGCTTGACATCGAACACACAAAAAGCGAGCAAGAGCATCACGATGAATGCAAGGTGTTCACCACTCTCAAAACCACTGAATATGCTCATGCATATTACGATCCCCAATCCGCCAAGAATGAGCGCAAACCGTGCCGCTTGATATTTCCGTCTCGCATTGAGGAGCGGAATCATCACAAAAAACAAGGTGAACGGTAGTTGAAGTAGCGCTAATTGATGGGAGCCGGCAGACCATAAATACAACCCAAACGGCAGTGCCGGCGCCATCAAGGGAAACATGATTAAATTGGCAAACCGAATGCGCTTTGCTTCAGCTGATGGCATCGAAGCGTCAACCCCAGTTTCACGGAGTTTACGCCAGAACGCTACAAATTTCTTGAGCAGCTTGGACATACAACGAATGAGCGCATCATGTATACCCGAGCCATACCACCAATCGAAACAGAATGGACAGAAGCAATAACGCGCAAGCACATGTTGGCTTCTGACTAAGAAGAGGATCAGGAGGAAGAACGGCCTAGAATCGGGTAGCTGAGCCTATTTTACGCAGCTTGATTTGCTGTGTTAGCTGAGAAAACGATAAAGAAGATTTGCACAAACGCATCTGATGTGCTTGCTAAGCGTGGCGTTATTTGCTCGTACGTGCCGAATGCTGTGAAGTTCAATTTATTTCACAAGCAACATGTGGTTAGAAAGTGTTTGTGATGGGGTCTGCAAAACGTACAAGTAGGCACCACTGGCTAAATTAGATGCCTCAAAAACAACTTCGTATCGGCCAGCGTTCTGTCGCTGGTCCACGAGCACCTGCACTTCCCTGCCTTGCATATCGAATACCGTCAATTTCACATCCGTTTCCGAAGGCAAGATGTATGAAATGGTTGTAGCAGGATTAAAAGGGTTCGGATAATTATCGGCCAACGCAACTGCATCAAGCGGTATCGCAACAGCAACGACGTCGCTGAATTCAAACGTCCCGTCAAAATCTACTTGTCGTAACCGATAGCGCACAACCTGTCCTCTCCCGGGTAAAGCATCATCCTTGAATTGGTATGCCTGTTCGTTCAAGGTTGTCCCACTTCCTTCGACAAACCCAACTTCGACCCACTGCTCATTCATTAGCCGTTCCACAAAAAAGCCGGCGTTGTTTTGCTCGGAAGCCGTTCGCCATACCAACACCACAGAAGAACCATCAGCAAACCCTTTAAACGAAATCAGTTCAACAGGCAAGGGCTCCATCGATAGTATCCAATCGCGAATGAGCGTAACCGCTGCATCATCCAGTTTGTTTTTTGCCAGTGGCGGCATAGCAGTTGATGTGCCCACCTGCTGTAGCCGCTGGTACAATATCGATTTATCAGGATCACCCGGCACCACCACTTTGGCTCCTGCTATACCCAGGTCTTCGATCACCTCACCATCGATAAGCCCAGTATCGTCCATCGCAACCTGCATGCGCAGGTCGAACGTTGAGCGCGGACCACCTTCGGGTTGATGACAGCCGGCACAATTCGCATCCAGGTACGAACGAGCCCGGTCCTCTAGCGTGGCAAATTCATCTGAGAGATTGCGCGATGTTAACACCGAAGCCAGTCCATTGATATCGACAACTGGATCAAACAGGTTGATGTGGTTAAGGCTTTCTACCTGATTCCCGGTCAATCCCGTAGCTGGATACGTGAGCGTACTGTTTAGCTGACGTGTTTTGGGCCCCAGGACTGTACCGGCAGCGTTTGTGTGGCACACAAAACAGTCGCTTCGGCTCGGGTAATTCCAGTTTTGCTGACGCGTAGTCCCATCTACCTGGGTTATGGTGAGGGATTCTACGAGCGCCGTTTCAAGCAGGCTTGCATCGGTGCCGGCATCATTCCATTTATAAGTAAATGCGTAGTATTGCCCTCCTTCACCGTGCACAAGGAAACGCGTTTCGAGTCGCCGGCGCACAGCTGGGTTTTGCTCATCAAGTGCCAGCTCAAAGTGTTTAATAAACACACTCCCTTCCGGGAATCCCCATTCATCCTCTTCGCTGTAGATTATTTGCTCGCCGGCACTATCATGGGTTCCGTCGTTCGGGATTGCCATCCAGCGCAGCTTTTCGGCACCATCAGACCAAAGCGGTGCAATGACTTTGTACGGAATCATACCGTTTGCTGGAGTAAGCGCGGAAAGATCGGAAAAGGCGCCTGTTTTAGATAGCAGCGCGGGAATCTCGACCCCTGCTGTATTTTCGCCCGGTACAAGTTTGTACACAGGATGCCATCCCTGCACGCCGGCATAAATTTCGCCTGATGCATCTTCGCCAAACGTGATCGGGTTATGCGGTAATGAGAGAATTTCTGTCTTGACTGATGCATCTCCCGCAGCCACGTTCAATGCCCATACTTTCTTGCTACAATAATCAGAAAGTAGATATTGCCCAGTAAGCGAAGGCAGTTTGCTACCTCGGTACACATACCCTCCAATGACACTGCAGCCGTCGCCAGATGTGTGTTGGTATTCGTGAATCGGATCAGTCAGTGTACCGATTATGTCAACCGGCCGCGCCATCAGGTCAGGCCGATCCAAGGTGCCCTCGCGAAATGGCCACCCAAAATTAGCACCTTTGACTAATACGTTGATTTCTTCGCGCTTGTCACCTGAATTCGACCCCACATTTGCAATGTACATGATGCCCGTAGCGCGATCCTTTGTCATGCGATGGGGGTTTCGCGAACCAAGCGCATAGTACTCCTCAAGGGTGCCGCCGGCGTCGTCCAGAAACGGATTGTCTGAAGGAATAAAGTAACCCACTCCAGAGAATCCCTGGCCCGTATCTGCAAGTGTTCGGCGTGGCGCATGACTAATCGCGCCGCCTTGCATATCTACATCCAGACGCAATACGCCTCCTGAAAATCTATCGGTAATCTCTTGCGACAACGCCTTCCAGCCAAGGTCGCCGATGGCCAGGTATAGAAAGCCATCATCGCCAAACACCATCCCGCCGCCTCGGTGCATCATTTCGCCAAGTTGCTGCTCAAACATTACCAACTCGCTCCCAACATCACCTGTAGCTGCGCCAGAAAATCGCGACAAGCGCAGGTAATCTGCCCCTTCTCGTTGATGGGTATAGTACAGATAAAAGTAGGCTGCGCTTGCGTTGCCTGCGTTATTGTAGGCTGGATGAAATGCAAAACCAAGCAAGCCGGAATCCTGTCCACTGAGCACCTGGCTACTGATATCCATGAACAAAGACTTGCTCTCAAGTCCTTCATCGCTTGCAGTCAACGTGAAGATGCGGCCACTCTGTTCTGCAACAAAAACTCGTGTCCCGCGCGGCTCAGGCGTAATCGATAGCGCTGAATTAATAAAATCATCGGTGGATGATACGTCTGTATCTGTTGCCAGGCGCGTCGGAAATGCACCGTTCAAATATGCGCCAATTGGAACAGGCGCTTCCAACCCTGGCACGAGTGCCTTAAATGAGAAGAGGACAGCAACAACTGCAGACAAACAGACAAACGATAACAAAGTCGACTTTGCAACCGCCGGCCGTGCCTTTTCAGACGTCCAAAGCATGGTGTTCGCTTTGCTTGAAAAGGTGGAGAGTAAGCGCCGCTACCTCTACATCGTACGTTGGGCAGCATAGTGGCACACGTGGGCAAATGCAAGTTATGCACCAACGCGTGTAGCTGCCGTCTGGAAGTGGCGCAAAGCAGATGTCCGAATGGCGCTAAAGGTGCATTCTTTCACGCTTATGGGGTGTAATACCTCAGGACGCAATGAAGCAAACGCCCTTCAATCGGTCACTCTCCGAGCATTTCCCGCTCGCGCTTCACCAACTCCCGTCGGAGGATTTTTCCTGAAGGGACCTTGGGAATAGAAGGCATGAACTCCACGCGCCGGAGTTTTTTGTAAGGGGCAACGCGTTCAGCGACAAACGCCTGGATTTCCTCGGCTGTAGCCTCTACGCCGGGTTTGAGCACAATACATCCTTTGGGGACTTCGCCGGCTTCCTCGTCCGGGCTTGGGATCACCGCCGCATCTGCAATGGCGGGATGGGCCAACAAGACAGCCTCAAGTTCCGCTGGTGCTACCTGAAGCCCTTTGTATTTGATGAGCTCTTTTACACGATCAATTACGTAGAGGTAGCTATCCTCATCCAGATGGCCAACATCACCCGTATGCAACCAGCCCTCGCCATCAATCATATTGCGCGTCGCCTCTGGGTTCTTATGATACCCTTTCATGACCTGGGGACCACGCAGCCAAATCTCGCCAATCTCACCTGTTGGTAACATCTCCCCTGTTTCAACATCCGCAATCAAGGTTTCGGTATTAGGGATTGACACCCCCACAGCTTTCGCCTTAATGGGCCCTTCTCTCGGGGTAAAGTGTGTAACCGGGCTGGTTTCTGTTAGGCCGTATCCTTGTTTAACCACACAGCCAAGGCGCTCACCACACTCGGCTGCAACAGCCGGCGAAAGTGGCGCAGCTCCAGAGGTGATAAACTGCAAACTGGACAAGTCGTATTTCTCAACAATTGGATGTTTGGCCAGCCCCAGAATAATTGGTGGGACAAGATACGCCGATGTGGCTTTGTGATCCTGCGACAATTGCAGGAAGTGCTCCATATCAAAACGCGGCATCGTTACAACCGTTGCTCCTTTCCGCAGCGCCATACTCATGATGACGGTCATCCCGTAGATATGGTAAAACGGCAATATACCAATGAGCACTTCCCCATCTTCAAGCGGCTCTACTGCTTCCGTTTGCGCAATATTCGCCACCAGGTTGTAGTGGGTCAGCATCACGCCTTTGGGGAGCCCCGTGGTACCGCTAGAATACGGCAAGACGAGCAAGTCCTCGACCGGATTAATATCGACCTCGGGTACGTGCGACCCGTGTGACTTCAACGAATCAAATGTGATGGCGCCCTCACCTTCGCCAAATACAAACAGCTTTTCTATGCCGGCCGAAGCTACCGCTTCCTGGGCTTTATCCATCATTTGGGGGATTGTGAAGAGGAATCGCGCATCCGAGTCTTTGAGCTGGTAGCTCAATTCTTCAGCGGTATAGATCGGATTAATGGTAGTATTTACGCCTCCCAGCAGTGCAACAGCCATAAAGAGTACGGCGTAATCGGGATGGTTTGAGCTGTAGATGGCGACCTTGTCGCCTTTCTGCAAGCCATGCGCATGCAAGCCGGCAGCAACCTGAATGATTTGCTGTCGCAGTTCATCGTAGGTAACCACGCGACCCGTTGCGCCGTCGATAAGCGCCGGACGAGACGCATAGCGGGGGAAAAATTCCGTTATGTATCGATGGAAGACTTCATTAGGAATTTCGACTTCGGGAAATGGACTTTGGGCAACCATGGCTCTCTCTTTTATGGGGGCGGGATTCCATTCTACGTTGCCAGCACATGATTTTCAACACATATCCGCAAGATCCAAAGCGCTTTTTTGAAGCTTCTGACCTCATTCTCCAACTTATGGCCTCATTAGGCGATGTAAAAGGTTTTAACAAGCTCCGCTATGACACGCTGATACAACACAACTTCAGTTTGTTGAAACGTGTGTTGTGATGCTACGGACAGATCTTTTTTAACGGGTGTTTCGATTTGCGTAGTGGTTGCCGGCTCAAGCAAGGCGCTCTGTGCACTGCGGGCCAAGGCAGGTGAAAAAAGAACAACCAGAAGGAGGAGCAGCAAGACGATGGTTCTGACCGGGCGCGTGTATTTCATAAGATCGATAGCGTTTATCCAGGACACAACAGTGGGTACCCGGTACTATCCAATTGACATGCCATCACCCGACGCAGCATGCATGCAGCTTAACACTACGGTAGTTGTTGTTAATCCAACAGGATAAGCCCAATCAAAAACAGCAAGCAACCTTCGTGTTGCAAATGAGGTGTGGTACTTCCCTAATGAATGGATAAGTCAACGCTATCGTTCGGGAGTACAGAAAAACTGTGTGGACAAAAAAGGAATTGCTTAGGGCAAAAAAAGTTATGCAGGTTAGCTAAAGAGCCATGCCCGACACCCTTTGTCTCAGCCTGAGTTCAGATATGACGAAATTGTGTCTGTTGTTTTCTCAAAATGACAAGCAACACCTACTCACACGCGGTAGGTCTCCTGGTAGTTTGCAGCGAGCAGTGCAACCATAGCGAGCAACATCAAACCTCCAACAAGCAGTGTTGACGGCGCGATGAGCATGCCAAACAAAATGTATACAAACAGACTGACCAGCAGGAAGTTAACAGCGAGCACGCCAGCCCATGCTTCCATCATACCATCCTCGCGTTGATCATCGAAATAGCATACAACCGTTTCGATCAGCGTGTATAACGACATGGAAAAGAGCAGGCTGACCCACACAAAAAGTGCGGTAGAAACCACCAAAATCCCAGTTCCGAAAGCAAACGAATAGAAAACCAAAATCCCTTTTGACAGCGCAACACTCCCTAGCATCATAAACACTTGATCAGGATCAGCATATCCAAATAGTGCAGGCAAAAAGGAAAGTCCAAGCACAAGACCAAGGACACCAACAAGGCCAAAAAGCCACGAAATGACAGCAGAGATAAGGTCAGCGGTTTTCATTAGACGAACGGTAGACGGGGCCACATGGGGCCGGCTCAGAAAATATCGAATCAGGTGGGCTACAGTGTATTTAAGTAGATATGCAAACGAAGGGCCAAACTGTTTCAATACCAACACTTTTGTGCCCATCTTGTGACAATTTGCCCTGCAGCACACACCCCAAACCGGAACAAATTCGGCCATTCTGACTCTTATTGAATAATTTTCAATTCTTGTGTCAATTGAGAAGCACATGCTTCTTTCTGTCGAAATAAACGTTGTGGCGCTTAGGGCGTGACGAGAAGTTTATGAAGCGTAATTTTGATCTTGTCCGAGCCATTCTTCTGCAGGTGGAACACGAAGGTGATCCTGAGGAACCACTGGTTACCTCCATTGCCATACAGGGACATGACCAGGCGCTTACCAATGAGCATGTCAAGCTGATGATCGAAAGTGGTCTACTCGAAGGCGAGTGCAAGTTTTCCACCAATAATCGCATCTTGCTTACCGCAGTCCGCGGCCTGACCCCCCGCGGTTATGATTTTCTGGACAACATTCGCAACGATGGCGTCTGGAAAAAAATCAAAGAGCACATCACAGGTACTGTTGGCACAGCATCGCTGGACGTGTTCGAATCTTTTGCCAATCAAATTATCAAAGCCGCAGTCACGCGCCCTCGGCAGGGCGGATAAACACGCTAGTTTGTCATACTGTTAAGACTTACGGCACATGGATACCACATGGCAACCGTCGAATCCCAGACCGACAACCTTACAGAACCGTCTCCACAAGGCAGCAACACGTATGGATGCCCAACGTTCATTGTCGGGTTTATTGTAGTTCTGATCGTTTTGGCACTCTTTTTTCTTTAGGTATCAATTCCCTGACTGTTCGTTTTTACGCGTAAAAAGCTGCATTTCCCTGGCGTAATCAAGGACAATCGTTCCGTGTCTCTGACTTTGCTACGGCGTAACGCCGGCACATCCCGGCTGCCGTATACGATCCATGCGCATCTCCTTTCTTTGCAACAGCTTTTTGGCGTTGCCGTCTGCCCAATTTTTACACGACGAGCACTGCCTGGCCGGCCTTGCGACTTCAGCCACAAACCAGATTTTGAGTGAGCAAATGCACAGGTTCGCCAGCGAGGCAGGCATCCCGTTCGCGCGAATTTCCAAAACGCAACTCGCTGAAGACCTCGATGCGTGGGTTGATGCATCACACCCCGATGTAGTACTCGTGCAAACGTTCCCCCATTTAATCCCGGAAAGCAGCCTCAGTCGGCCTACCCATGGTTATTACAATCTGCACCCGAGTCCATTGCCTGCGTACCGCGGCCCTGACCCAATTTTCTGGCAAGTAGCCGGCAACGAAGCCAACGCTGGTGTTACACTGCACCAGATGTCCAGCACCTTCGACACCGGCCCAGTCTTGCACGTTGAACCCGTCCCAATTGCCTCCACAGATACGTATGGCATCGTACAGACAAACTTGTCGTATGCAGCCATCAATGCATTGAAGCAATTTATCACTACAACGCTGCCACCGGTTGACGCACATGAACAAAATGAAGCCATCAGCTCTTCTCAAGGCAAACCACAGCCCCAGGATTTAATTGTCGATTGGGACAACGTAGCTGCAGCCGACATCGCAGCGCTAGTTCGTGCATGCAATCCACACCAGAACGGTGCAATTACTTTCTTCAGGGATGTGATGACCCGTATCCTCGAAGTAAGCATTCATGACCTCGACCGCATCCCCAAGTTACCATCGGGATCTGTCATTGCAGCAGACGCGGAACGGGGCCTTCGTATACTCTGCGCTGACCAACGCGCGTTGTCACTCGACATTCTGCATGTGGAAGAAGGATACTATTCCGGCCGGCGCTTCTGTGAAGTTTTTGCAGTGGGTCTGGGAGAGAAATTTTGTATGCCTGCGTTCTTATCTTAAGGGTTCTTGTTAACTCTGAGATAATAGAACATTCACATAGCAGATGTACAAAATTCAAGTTGAGCGCCTCGACGACGCATTTCACTTTGTAGGCACCAATGAACGCGGCAACAAGGTCCATATGGACACCGGCGCTGAGGAAGGCGGTAGCGGAGAAGGCGCCGGCCCGATGCAACTGCTTGTCATGGCGATTGGCGGTTGCAGCGGGATCGACATTATTTCTATTCTAAAGAAAGGCCGGCAGCAAGTAGACGACTTTAAAGTGGATCTAACTGCTGAGCGCGCAGAAGGCGAAGTACCATCTCTTTTCACGAAGATCCATGCACACTACACGCTGAAAGGCGACCTGGATCACGAGAAAGTGAAGCGCGCCATCGAGTTAAGCATGGGCAAGTACTGCTCGGTTTCTAAAACTATCGAAGCAACAGCTGAGATCACGTTTTCTTACACCGTAAACGACGTAGACTATGTCTGACGAGGCTTCACCCCGAAAGCTGCATGAAGCCACACAGGCGATCCGGATTCAGACCCCGGCTTCAGGCCACCGCGAACACGCCAGTTCGATCTACATGACATCGAGCTTCACCTTTGAAGATGCGGAGCAAGCGCGAGCCATGTTTGCCAAAGAAATTGGGGGCAGCATTTACTCGCGGTACAGCAATCCGAGCGTTGATGAGTTTGTGGCCAAGATGTGCATGCTGGAAGATGCAGAAGATGGCCTGGCCGTTGCATCAGGCATGTCAGCAGTGTTTACGGGATTTGCCGGCTTACTTAACCACGGCGATCACGTGCTCGCCTCACGCTCCGTTTTTGGCTCCACCCACCAGGTACTCACCCAGATTCTGCCACGCTGGGGTATTACTCATAGCTACGGCGCAATCAACGAACCGGAGACATGGGAAGCACTCATCCAGCCCAATACACGGCTGTGCTACATAGAAACCCCCTCCAACCCGGCGCTCGACCTGATCGATCTTGACTGGCTCAGCAAGCTCTGCAAAGCCCACGACATCATCCTGTATGTCGATAACATCTTCGCAACCCCCATCTTGCAAAAACCGATGCACTGGGGCGCCGATGTCGTGATGCACTCCGCCACCAAATACATCGACGGCCAGGGACGCGGCATTGGCGGTGTAATTGTGGGCAAACCCGAATACATCGAGAAAATTCGATTCTTTGCACGGCATTCAGGCCCCTGCTTGAGTCCGTTTAACGGATGGATGTTTAGCAAGAGCCTGGAGACCTTTGCTCTACGCGTAGAGCGCCATTGTGCCAATGCGCTTGCGCTGGCACAATATCTCGAAACGCGCGAAGATGTTGCGTTTGTAAAATACCCCTACCTTCCCTCCCACCCGCAGCATGAACTGGCCCGCCGGCAGATGCGTGGCGGCGGTGGCGTAGTCACGTTTGTGGTCAAAGGTGGTGTTGATCGAGGCCGGCGTTTTTTGGACGCCTTGCAAATGACCTCGCTCACTGCTAATCTAGGGGACGCAAGAACCATAGCAACCCACCCTGCCAGCACAACACATAGTTCGCTGTCTGAAGCTGACCGCCGTGCCGTTGGCATCTTGCCTGGACTCGTAAGGGTTTCTGTCGGCCTGGAGCATGCAGATGACATTATACACGACATCGGACATGCGCTGGACACTAGTGAGTGAGGAGTTTCGAGTGAAGAGTTTTGAGTATTGAGCACAGCTTTATACTCCTAAACGCTTAACTCCTCACTCCAAACTAAAGATTACTTGACCTTGAGTTAGCACGATGCGTATCCGGTTTTGCACATAGCCAGGTACTCCTAACTCCCCAATACCCACCAATATGCAATTAGCACCCATTGACTGGACCATCATCGGCGCCTTTTTTGTTTTTTCCCTGGCCGTAGGGCTTTGGTTTTCAAAAAAAGCCGGCTCCAACACCACTGAATTTTTCCTATCGGGCCGTAACATGCCCTGGTGGCTACTCGGCGTGTCGATGGTGGCAACCACGTTCTCGGCTGACACCCCCAATCTGGTGACCAACCTCGTGCGCGATAGCGGCGTCGCCGGCAATTGGGGCTGGTGGGCGTTTCTCTTGACGGGGATGCTGACCGTGTTTGTCTACGCGCGTCTCTGGCGTCGCTCGGAAGTGATGACCGATATCGAGTTCTACGAACTACGCTACAGCGGCAAAGCAGCAGCGTTCCTGCGTGGATTCCGAGCACTTTATCTTGGCCTTGTGTTTAATGTGATGGTGATGGGTGCGGTGGCACTGGCCGGCATCAAGTTCGGCGAGATCATCCTCGGCTGGCCCGGCTGGCAAACGCTGCTCATTGCCGGCTCGATTACGCTCATTTACAGTGCGCTGGGCGGATTAAAGGCAGTTATCATAACCGACTTTGTCCAGTTTATCCTGGCCATGGTTGGCTCCATCTGGGCGTGTATTTATATCCTTGGCATGGAAGAAGTAGGCGGTTTAACCGCCCTGCTGTCGCACGACGTGGTATCTACCAAACTGAACCTGCTGCCCGACTTTACAGACCCCAACGTTTGGGTACCGGTCTTGATCGTCCCGCTTGCTGTCCAGTGGTGGGCCTCGTATTACCCGGGCGCAGAGCCCGGCGGTGGTGGTTACGTAGCGCAGCGCATGCTCTCAGCCAAAGATGAGCGTAATGCCATGGGTGCAACACTCTTCTTTAACGCAGCACATTACGCACTCCGCCCCTGGCCATGGATTCTGATTGCCCTCGCGTCGATCGTTGTATTCCCGAATCTATCCGACATTCAGGCTGCGTTCCCGGACCTGCCGGCAGACAAACTTGGAAATGATGTCGCTTACCCTGCGATGCTCACATTCCTCCCCAGCGGCTTGTTAGGGCTCGTAGCTGCATCACTGATTGCAGCGTTTATGTCGACTATGTCGACGCAACTTAACCTGGGTGCCTCGTACCTGGTGAATGATTTCTATCAGCGCTTTATCAAGCCAGACGCTACACAAAAAGAACTGGTTTGGGCCGGACGCATGTTTACGGTATTGTCTACTATCCTCGGCCTTGGCCTTGGCCTCATGCTCACCGACGCCAGCCAGGCCTTCAACCTCCTGCTTACTCCTCGGCGCAGGTACCGGCCTGATCTACATCTTGCGCTGGTTCTGGTGGCGAATCAACGCGTACACGGAGATTGTTGCGATGATTTCCTCCCTCATCATCGCCGGCTACCTGACCTTTGTGCATGACAACCTCGGCTTCCTGCCCATGGAATCCTGGATGAAAATCATCGTAGGCGCAATCCTGACTACTGCGGTGTGGGTCATCGCTACGTACTTCACCCCACCCGATGACGATGAAACGCTGCGCAACTTCTACCGCCGCATCAAACCCGGTGGGAATGGCTGGGATGCGGTCCTAGAGAAGGCAAAGCAGGACGGCGACCCCATTGCCAAAGAGCAAGGTCAGCTGCCGCTGGAAATTGCCGGCATGGTTCTGGGCTGTGCGGGTGTCTATGCGACGCTGTTTGCCACCGGCTTCTTCATCTACGGCGAAACCACCAATGCAATTATTGCAACCGTGGTGGCCATTGGTGCTATCTACAGCGTGTTGAGGCTATGGCCAAAGCTGTCTAATTAAAGGCAGAAGCGGTGCGTATACGCTGGCAATAAAGCACCACCTTTTAGCATAACTGAAACAGCAATTTCCCTGGTAATGACCGGGGTGTGAAAGCACGAGACACCTCTTTGGGGGCCTTCACTCCGCGTCTCACCGGACTTGAGAACTCCATTGATTAGCATGCACAAAAAAGCCGACCATGTTGAATATGGTCGGCTTTTTCAGGTATCAAGAAGTCTCTACACAAACACATAGCCCTGCTTGCGCAGCGGGAGCACGCGCTCGCGTACACCGGATGCAGCGAAGATGGCATTCACCAGCGCCGGCGCTGCAGGTGGCGTTCCTGGCTCGCCTACACGCTCACCGGGATATTCGTCGTTTTCCATGATCGCCACCTCAACACGCGGCGCCACGTTGAGGCGCACCATGTCGTAGGTTGGGAAGTTGGTTTGCTGCACAGCGCCGTCTTTCCAGGTAATCTCACCATAGAGCGCAGCTGAGAGCCCAAAGATGAGGCCCCCTTCCATTTGCGCGGCTACGGTGTCTGGATTTATGTAGATACCGCAATCGATGGCGCAGAAGAACTTGTCGATGCTGTACTTCTTCTCGTCAACGCGCGTGATCTGCGCAACCTGACCTACAATGGAGCCGAAGCTTTTGTGCAGCGCGATGCCTTGAAACGTACCCTCGGGCAATTCGCCGCCCCAGTTACTCATTTCTGCTACGCGATCGAGCACTTTTTCGAATCTTGGGTGGTTGCCCAGTTTTGATTTACGAAAAAGGTACGGATCGATGCCGGCGGCATGGGCACATTCATCAACAAAACATTCTGTAAAGAAGCCATTCTGACTGCTACCCACGCTGCGCCAGAAACCGATAGGCAGCGGCAAATCTACGTGGCTGTATTTCACGCGGCAGTTATTCATCGCATACGGAAGTCCACGGGCGCCTTCCGTTGACGGCTCATCGTGCTCTTTCGATACAGGGATTCCCGGCGCCAACCGCTTCATGGCCTGGTACCCTACCGGCTGTTGTACCACGTGATTCTCCCAGGCCGTCAAGCCGCCTTCATCATCAACCAGTGCGCGAAATGCGCTTGTGGCAGCTGGCCGATAAAAATCGTTTTGCATATCTGCCTCGCGCGAAAATACCGTCATGACGGGCCTTCCCGGCAATTCCTTCGCTACAGCGGAGGCGATGGTTACATAGTCGAACTCACCGCGCCGGCCAAATCCACCACCGAGGTATGTGGTGTTGATGTGGATGTTTTCCGGCGACACACCGGTCACTTTTGCAACCTGCTCTTGCACGACAGAAATAGCCTGATGGCCAGTCCACAGTTCAACCTCACCTTCGTCGTACAACACGGTGCAGTTCATCGGCTCCATGGTTGCGTGCGCCAGGTACGGTACATGATACGTAGCTTCGACAAGCGTACCGGTTGCGTCGGCAAACGAGGCATCCGTGTCGCCGACGTCTTCGTGTAGCGTAGCTTCGCCAGCAGCCATGACTGTTTCCAACTGCTTGTTGATGGTGTCGGTGGACAGGTTTGCATTGCCGGCGTTTTCCTCTTGCAACGTCAGCGCAGCAGCAGCATTTCGCGCGCGCCATGTGTTATTTGCAATCACGGCAGCGCCAAAATCTGTCAAAACAACCTTTTCAACACCGGCCATACCTTCTATTTCAGCTTGGTTGGTGATGCCGGTAATTTTGCCTCCCACAACACCGGGATATCGCACGGCAGCGTACAGCATGTTATCCAACCTGACGTCGATACCAAACTCTGCTTTCCCGTTTACCTTGTCGGGAATGTCGAGCCGTTGGACGGGTTTACCAATTTTTGTCCACGCGCTTTTCTCTTTGAGTGCCGGCAGTGCATCAAGTTCGACCATAGCTGCCTCGGCAGCTAGCTCGCCGTACGTGAACGCAGTCCCATCTCCTTTATGCACAACCGTCCGATTACGGACCTCGGTTTGAGAGACATCTACACCCCACCGGTTTGCCGCTGCTGTACGGAGCATTTCTCTCGCCGTCGCACCGGCATAGCGCATGTTGTAGAACCCATCAGAAATCGACGTACTTCCCCCGGTCCCAACAAGCGTCATAAATGCAAACATCTTCTGCTGCATGGAATACCCTTCAAAAAAGTTGGGCGGCTGCTGGGTCACCATAAACACATTCGCGTAAGGCGACTCCGGCTGGGGGTGCATTACTTCGATATTCTCAAGTTCAATTTCAAGTTCTTCAGCGATCATCGCCGGCAGTGAGGTATACACCCCCTGCCCCATTTCTGCGCGCGGGATAGCAAGGGTGATCGAGTTGTCCGGAGCAATACGAATCCATGCATTGAGTGATGCCCCATCACCCATGCCTGTACCTGAATACTGCTGAATCTTACGGTTGACATAAGCCATCCCGCCAACACCTACAACGAGCCCAGCACCTAACACGCCGCCGGCAGCCATAAAAGCCCGCCGGGTCCAACTCGTCTTTTTCTTTTTGATTTCTGCCATCGTTCTATTCCAAGATCAAGTTGGTGAATTAAGCGTTTTGCTGTCCGTTCGCAATGCGTTTCTTGGCTGCATCATGCACAGCATCGCGGATCCGCTGGTAAGTCCCGCACCGGCAAATGTTGGTGATCGTACGATCGATATCCTCGTCTGTAGGCTCAGGCGTCCGATCAAGCATAGCTTCAACAGCCATGATCATCCCCGACTGGCAATATCCGCACTGTGGTACCTGGTGATCTATCCATGCTTGCTGCACGGCTGTTCGTTCACCTTCCGAGGCAAGTCCCTCAATGGTTTTGATTTCCTGGCCGACGGTAGCTCCAACAGGGTATGAGCAGCTACGCACAACATTACCATTTAACATCACAGAGCAAGCGCCACACGCAGCAACACCGCATCCGAACTTTGTACCGGTCATGTTTAACTCATCGCGCAACACCCATAGCAGGGGCATCTCTGGCTCAACCTGAAGCGTCACCGCCTCACCATTTATGTTGAGGGTAATCTCTTGTGTCTTCATAGAGGTTTGAAGTTAGCTGTATACCTGATCGAAAGGTGGCTACGTAAGATAATAAAACGGAAAAGTGTATGCTGATGTTTGCGCCCAATGGCAGCCTAGGCTTTTTGTAGCCTTTTGGTAAAATGCAGTCTTTTGGTAAAATACAGCACCAGGCTATCGTCTACAGGATAACGCTCGCCTGTGATGATCGGAGTATTGTCATAGCTGACACCTCGCCCGTCGGGTATGTACCCCCGCCCTACATAAAGGCGCTGTGCAGGCCCGTAATCAGCATAGAGCCCTACACCGATACCTGCAATTGATGAACGGGTTGCGATGGTAGCCTCGGCATCATCAAGTAGTTGTGTACCCACTCCCTGCTTTCGAAAATTGGGCAATACGTTTAGGTCCTGTATTTCAGGAATGTTAGCCGATGAAAAAGGTTCATAACCGCTCACCCATCGTACCAGGCCATGGCCCACATATTCGCTACCCGATTGCGCCACTAATAATACAAGCAGATCTGCCTCCTGCTCCTGTAACATTGTCGCAAAGTACCCAGCCGGCTTCGACCAGCCCATGTTTGTATAACCTTGCGCCATCCAGTCTGCGTCAGCGGGCGTTGCCACACGCACGAATACTTCGTACTTAGCCATGAGATTAATAGTAACTGTATGTGTCCTGAACAACTTACGGCAGATCTATGAACCAAGCTTCGTCCAACGCAATCTGGATACCGGACCAAGTCCGGCATGACGTGCAAAATACATCACTCGAAAATCGGCATTCGACACTCGGCAATCAAAATCCTGTAACCATCTCTTCCCCCCAACCGTTATCCCTCTAACCAACTCATCGGAGCCCGTAGAGCTACTACCTAACTCAGCAGAACAATGAAATGTACGCTACCCTTCATTCTTTTCGCGCTCCTCTTAGTTCCCGGACGTGTGCATGCACAACCCCTCATGCCACTCCTCGGCGCACCGGACCACGCTGTCGCATTCGACTATTGCACCTGGCAACACAAACAAGGTGCAGATACCACGGGCGTGGCCGCCGTTGCGTTCATGATTGAAACGGATGATCAACATACTGCCAAGGAACGTGCTGCTGCTGCATTGATTGACGCCGGCGTCAAATCGGCACAAGCATCCAAAAACCACAAAGCCTGTATCAAGGCGTTCGAAAAAGGAACGACGGGATACGAGAAGCAGTTTTCTAAAGAGCACAAGAAACTGCTCAAACATGACAAATTTGAGGTCTCAGAAGATGCAGCAATTGCTAACATCCAGCAGCGTATCTCAGCATTATGGGCTGAAGATCAGGCGCGCCGCATTGCCTACAGCCGATTCAATCAACAGCGAGCGCCTGGCGCCGAGTTATGGCGCAGCGCACTCAGTCGGGCCTACGGGGTACTGATTGACGTTGAATCAACGGCATACATGAAGACTGTTTTGGATCAGTACGACTGGGTTGACACCCACCGATTTGGCGCACGTATCTCTGCACATGCGTGGCTCCTTGTACAGCATGCTGATCGTGACCCTGCATTTCAGGCCCTGGCACTGGAACGTATGACGCCATATCTCGAAAACAATGGCGTGAGCAAATCCAACTATGCATACCTGTTCGATCGGGTAGCGGTCAATCACGACCGCAAACAACGCTATGGCACACAACCCATATGGGAGTGCACGGACAATGGCCTCATCCTGGCACCGCTTGAAGACCCCGAGACGGTTAACGAACGTCGAGCCTCCATGGGCATGGGCACAGTAGAAAAAAGCCTTGCAGAAATGACCAGGGCTGTTTGTGGTGGTTAAAGCTTGAAACAGAAGTGAGCCGGCCAGTGTGCCGGCCTTCTTCTTAAATGCCTTTTAATTTTGAGGCTATGGCAAGCAAAGCAACGCTGGCAATCATCATGTAAAACGTGTAAGCACCAAGATTCAGATCAAACAGATCAAATTCCTGCACCATCGCAACAGCAGCGATGAAAATAGCTATTGTCCATGTTGCTTGTTTAGGGGCGTTCATAAAGCAGTGTGTTCTGGTTTGTGGTTTAGCATAAACATGCCGACGCGTACTGCGCTATGTAGCCTCGCGTGTGCAGCGGTTTCTTCCATATTCTCCTCAAAAACTGCTTTTTGCCTTGGCTGCGTACAAAAAAGGCAGTCCATAGACTTAAATGGCGGTGTTTGTACGAACCAACACTACCAACCGTCATACCCAGCTTGACTTTGTCTCTATATTACAACTAAGCAAATCGTCATTCTGGACTTGATCCAGCATCCAGACATCTTTAAAAGGGCTAATTTTCCCAATCTTTCTCTGGATACCGGATCAAGTCCAGAATGACGCAGCGGAAAAAACGGGCACGATGTCCCTTTTGAACCGATGATGTTAATTGTGATATAGAGACCCAATCGAGTTGGGCATGACGGAGGAATGAACGCCGCCCAGCTATAAAACACCCTAGAGCTGAAAGGCCGCTGGCCCCGTCTCATCTACAAAAAACGAAGCTTCGTCGCGCTCAGGAAATGCAGCGCTGTATCCTCTCTCCCATGCACTCATAAAGGTTGACACATCCTCCCTCATAACCAGCGACCAAACAGCACCGCCAAAACCAGCCCCAAAAGCTGAAGCAGCAACCGCCCCCAGTCTCTTTGCCATACTGGCTAACGCTACAGTTTCTTCAACCTGATTTCCCAATTTCTCGTCAGCATCGCGCTGTGAGCCGGCGACGCAGTTGTTTAATAAGGCCATATTGGAAGTCCTAATCGCCTCCAGTGCACCAGGAATGTACGTAGTAGTCTCGTTCACAAATTGCAGTAGCCGCCCTGCCAGATGGGGCGAGCGTACTGATAGTGCCTCAATTGCGTCGTTCAATACAAAGTCTTCATCTGCAATCATCGCCGCTAAAGTAGGCACGCGCCGGCCCGATGCAGCTTGCCACCATTCAAGTATGGCCATAACCCGCTGCGCTGCGTTATTGTATGCCGTTTGCACTGCTCCCGTCTTTTTTGCTCGCACCCCGCTCACGCCAATACAAAACACCAACTTTTCTGGTAATGCGCTGTAGCCAAAGATGTTGGTTGGCTGAAAACCTGCATGTAACAGGTGCCGAGGCTTTGCACAAACAATTGCTGTATGATCCTGACTCCCACCTAGCGTACCAACGCCATGGTGCCCTAATAGCTGTTTGTAAGATTTACCATTTTCGATGTGGCCCAGGTAATCCGCAAAATCCGTTTTTCCATTGATAGCCTCTCTATAAGCGGGAAGGCTTTCAATCCGGGCAAGGTGCATCACAGCCAGACTGGTAGCCGTGATAAATGCACTTGAACTGCTCATGCCGGCAGCCCGAGGCAAGTTGCTACTAAACCCGATAACACCACTGGATTCACCAATCGCAAAATTTGCTTGCAGTCTCTGAATAGCGGTTTGCGGATACAGAGCCCAGGCCGGCAAATCGCCCATAGCCTCGCCTTCAGCAGACAGGTTACAATTTTGCTCCCTGCCAGCATCTAACAACGTAAATCCTCCTCTTTTGCTTGCTGCAACCAATACGGCAAACCCACATGAAGAAGCCACCAGCAAACTGCAGCCCCCCGCATAATCCGTGTGTTTACCTAATACCTCTATACGGCCGGGGACCCAAATTCCACGTACGATTGCCGAGGCAGCCACACCATATTCTTGCATCTTCTGCGCCACATCTGCAAACTGCTGCGCTGCATCTTCTGCACGCTGCGCCGGCATGCCCTGCGACACCATTCTTGACACAACGGATGACTGTCGCACACCCTTTTGCTGTAAAAAATTTTTGAGAAATGCCATTCTGCCCTTAAGTCCGCGACAATTTGGCCGATAAAACATTTGGGCACCCTATCCAAGCCAAAATCCTCACCAGATTCCTTCCTCAGGATAGCAGCCCAACAAACAAAAGCTCCCCTCTAAGTCGCGTTTAACGCGGAAAAAAGCAAATGACCAGAATCACACAACGGCCAGCGCTCAAAACCTTAACCCGCACATCCAGACCGGTCGCTGTCTTCGAGCACGCAACGCTTCCGGTATTTATCGAGTCGCTCTTTCCCGAGAGAGGGCCCCCGCATGTAGCGTAGCAATCAACTGTTCTCCAAAGCTACGCTGCCCTGGATGCTGACAAATCCTGTCCTTTGCACCTCGTCAGCATCCAGTGTAGCAGTCTCTACCCCACTTCCCTCTACCCCTTTAAGCTAATCCACACAACGGCACCTCACGTCCAAGCCGTTCCCCTCGCTGTACTCATAGTCCTAAATGCGTATTGCCTCGCTGCCTGTCCAAGGCAGGCAGCGAGGCCCCTGACTGGAAAGCTGTGTCCAAACGTTCCTATGCTATAACTCGATACAAGAAAGGCCGGCTATGCGGTGCCAAGCCTTTTGAACTGCTAATGATCGCGTACAGCGAAGCCATTTGGGGATGCACTACACGAAATGCATCCCACGCAACTACGGCGTTACAGGTGTTAATCGAAAGCTTGCAACACAGCAAAAAATCCAGTCTCGCCGACAGCCTGGGACAATCGTACACGATTTGCTTGAACCTCATCCACAACGACAAATTTGATATTGCTGCCAATCTTCTGCAGGCGTTGCGAAAAATATGGCGCGAAGCGTACGATTCTCTTTATTAATGGTGTACTATTAAGGGTTCAGATGTAGTATATTGGGGCATCCCAGTTTCTCCAATGATTATCTGGCCTTAGCTCATGCGTTTCGTTGCCACCTGCTTGCTTTCTACACTGCTCTTTGCATCTGCAGTCGTTTTTTTCCCGTGCTCCTTGCTACACGCCCAGTCTGTCCCAGGTGCTGACATCCAGATAGCAGGTGCAACATCTCCTGCACCTGCTGATCTTAAAGACGGCGCCCAGGTGCTGGGCTTCAATGAAGCAGGCGACATGATCGAACTCCGCGCTGGGACCAACGACTTCATCTGCCTCGCTGACAACCCTTTTGATGAGCGATTTCACGCAGCCTGTTATCACAACACAATGGACCCGTTCATGTCTAGAGGACGTGAACTTAAAAAACAAGGTGTAGGCAGGGATGAATCGCGGGCAACGCGCATGGAAGAAATTGAAGCCGGCAAGATCAAAATGCCGGAAGAACCGGCTGCGCTGTACCAGCTGTTCGGCGGAGAAACCAGCCTGAACCTCGAAACAGGGGAAGTTACCGACGTGCGTCCGTTGTATGTGATGTATATGCCGTACGCTACGACCGAATCAACTGGCCTGTCTACACAAGCGCCCATGGAAGGTGCACCATGGCTGATGGATGCTGGCCTGCCCTGGGCTCATATCATGTATTCTCCAGGCAACTAACAGCAAACAGATAAATCCTGAAAGATTTATCTGTTTGCTGTTAAAGGTTACAGGTTGAAGGTTTTTGGCTTTTACCCTTCTGTTATACGGAACAGATCTGTTATACAGAACAGATTTACAAAGTACCAGGACACATTAGGCTTCGCTACCGACTGCCAGAACAGGCAATCGGATGCCTTTCACATCGTACCGGCGCAATCCCCAAACAGCATTGCATAAATAGATTGCCGTAGCTTGATCAAGCGTAGCTTTGCTCACGGGCCGCACTACGATTCCGTGGCAACGATTGAGTATTTGTTGTCGATAGACCCCGCCCAATATCCCACTCGCCAGCGGCGGAGTAACTACCTCGTTTCCAACGCGGACAAAAACATTGTGCCGGCTTGCCTCAGCGAGCATCCTATCTGTATTCAGGAAAAGCACTTCGTCAAAACCAGCCTGCCTTGCGTTGGCAAACATGGTTTCATAAAGCGAACGCCGGGTTGTTTTGTGGTAGAAAAACGGATCACCCGGGTCAACCGGCACAGGCGACAAACATAGCCGGCGCTCTTTTGGAGCAGGCCTATTGATGGGTTGGACAGTACCTGCTATGGTGCCGGCTTGATCAAGTGTAATACGCACTTTGTACGGCACATCCTGAATCGCATGCAGCTGTACCAATTCCTCCACAAATAGCCGCGCTTCTTCTTTCTTGAATGGAATGCTAAAATAAGAAGCAGAAGAAGCCATCCGGTCCAGATGCGCTGACAAAAGACGAACACGGTGCCGGCAGTGCATCGTTTCGATCAACGAAAAAGGTGTTGCTGTAACGGCGGATTGGGGTTTCTTTTCAGCTGACAAGTTAGCGGCAGGCATATAGGATCAGGTTACGCTACATTCCCCTTCTCTGTAGTCTCTGTTGTCACCTCTTGTTCCATAGCCATGTTAATGGGCACCGTTAAAATAAAACTAGAACCGGCGTCATTGCTTTCTTTCAAAATAAGATCGCCACCAATCTCACGCGCAAGCTTCCGGGCGATGGTTAATCCAAGTCCAATTCCGCCAGCTGAGCGCGTATCTGAAGAATCAACTGCACGAAACGGCTCAAAGATTTCAGATTGCCAATCTTTAGGAATACCAATCCCGGTATCTTCAACGGCAATCTCAAGCTCGTTTTCCCTTTTTTGTGCCACCAGAAGACGAATCGTGCCTTCAGTAGTAAACTTGATTGCGTTGTCCAGCAGCAGTTTAAGGATGCGCTTCAAATTGCCAGCATACACAACTACATGCAAAGGCTCTCCCTCTAGCTCCGGATACTCAAAATTCAGATTTTTAAGCTGACAATCGTAGCGGGCTTTTTCTATCAGGGGATCGAGTAAATCATAAACGGGCAACCGCTGCGGGTTTTCGCCAGACAGCGTGCCGGCGCTTGAAAAGTCCAAAACCAACTCGATCAACTCAAGCAGGTTGTAAGAAGAACGCTGGATAATGTCGATATAATCGCGCTTGTCTTCGTCCATACTTTCTGCGAGCAGAATGGACGTACAGCCAATGATGTGATTGAGTGGTGTACGCAATTCATGACTCATCACAGCCAAAAAGCGCTGGCGCACCTGCAGTGCTTCTTCAGCAATTTCACGCGCCGCATGCTCTTTCTCACGCAGAATCTCAGCTTCTGCGCGCGCTGCTTCTACCTTCTCGAGTCGGCGGCGTAACTCATCCTCATTTTCAGCGATTTGCCGGACGGCAAATTCTGCTCCTACAATCACCCTGTACATGCGGCGGAGGCTCGCAAATAAACCCATCGATGCCTGGTAGTTGAACGCATACACCGCTTCCCGATCTGTACAATTAAACGTGAATTCCTGGTACTCGATTTTGAGTTGTTGAAAAATGGCTTCATATGCCGACGCGGACATCACGAGAAAAGAACGGCTGGCAGTAAGTGTGTCGGGTATTCTAATGCGCGCTTCACAGATGCTATTCGACTTGTCGATGACGGTTTCAAACTCTAGTCCCTTGAAGAACGAACGCATAATGAGCTCATTCATCCGCATCAACATGTTGCCCAAATCGGCAAAAAACCCAACCAGCCGTAGCAGGAAAATAGCAGAAGGCGCCTTGAAGACGTCGTATCCAATTTTCCGGAGCTCTTCGTCTGAACCAGCCTCCTCGTGCAATCTGCCGATGATCTGCACCCAGTGGTCCCACGGAATCCATTCGGGACAATTGTCCGCACGATACCCTAACCCATCAAACAGATAGGACTGATCTACATCGGCCAAATCCAGCGACTTCCCCACCATGCTTAGTGCACGATAGTTCACCTTGCCGGCGCCATCATTCTGTTGCTGCGCTTCAGTCATTAGAAAAGGGTGTACCTGGCTATTCAGCAGGTCAAGGAGGGTTACCCATTTGCTTGAACCCAGGAAGAGTAATCAGTCCAAAGGTCACATGCTTACCTACAAGAGGGAAATTTCGCTACCAATCCACGCATACCAGGAATTGCATGTTGCTCAAAACAGCCCAGAAAAGGATGAGTTTCATTCAGGCTATTTACCTACAGCTTCCATGCCAAGACAGATTATGAAGCTTCCCTGTTCTTATTATCCTCCCATACTTAAGCACTTACCTAATTAGCGAAATATTTTTGGCATATACCAGGCCAGCACGAACCAAACTAACTTAAACGCAGTTTGTGGGTGCATCGCGTTAATTCACTGATTACAACCGATCCCCCTGTGCCAAGACCTTACATTATTGCCGAAACCAACTGGAAAGTGGTACAATCCACGCCGTACGAAGTGATTGTCCTCCCCTGGGGCGCTACTGAAGCGCACAACTACCATCTACCCTACGCAACCGATAACATCCAATGTGATTACATCGCTGCCGAATCTGCCCGAAAAGCCTGGGAGCAAGGTGCACGCGTGGGTGTCTTACCAACCATCCCCTTTGGCGTGAATACGGGGCAACTGGACATCAAGCTGGATATCAACATGAACCCCAGTACTCAAGCCGCTGTGCTCAGGGATGTTGTTGATGCACTTGTACACCAGGGTATTCCCAAACTGGTTGTCTTTAATGGGCACGGCGGTAACAACTTCAAACAAATGCTCAGGGAATTGCAGGCGGCGTTTCCCCAGATATTTTTAAGTGCGGTCGATTGGTTTGGTGTAGAGCCGTGGGACAACTACTTTGAAGATCAGGGGGATCATGCCGGCGAATTAGAGACCAGCGTTATGATGCACATTGCACCCGATCTTGTGGCTCCGCTTTCTGAAGCGGGCCCAGGAACGCAGCACCCATTCAAAATCAAAGCATTGCGCGAACGCTGGGCTTGGGCGCAACGCGATTGGCTGAAGGCCACCGATGACACTGGCGCCGGCAATCCGGCAAAAGCCACAGCAAAAAAAGGTGAAGTATTTCTTGATGTCGTCACCAATAAAATTGGCGCCTTCTTCGTGGATTTGGCTGCAGCCGATGTAAACGATCTATACGAATAACCTATACACTTCAACCCGCATAGCAGACACACCATGGACATAAACGGTAAAACTTTTCTTATCACCGGCGGCGGCTCGGGCCTCGGCGCTGCAACAGCCCGGCAACTTGCTGCTGCAGGTGGCAACGTTGTACTGGCAGATATCAATGAATCGGCCGGCAACGCAACACAGGCCGATATTGGCGACGCAGCCCTATTTGTCAAAGCTGACATCACCTCGGAAGACAACGTAACACAGGCCATCACAGCAACACTCGACCGTTTTGGCCGGCTTGATGGCGCAATCAACTGCGCCGGCATTGCGGTTGCCGCAAAGATTGTAGGCAAAGAAGCCCCCCATTCGCTCGCCTTGTTTCAAAAAGTGATCAACATCAACCTGGTTGGCACATTTAACGTGATGCGCCTCGTAGCAGCGCAGATGATGGAAAATGAGCCCAATAAAGGCGGAGAACGGGGGGTGATTATCAATACGGCGTCCGTGGCCGCGTACGATGGACAAGTTGGCCAGGTAGCCTATGCCGCTTCCAAAGCAGCCATTGCCGGCATGACGCTCCCCGTTGCACGTGACCTCTCGCGCAATGGCATCCGCGTGATGACCATTGCACCGGGCATTTTTGACACGCCGTTACTTGCAGGTTTACCCGAAAAAGCCAGAATTTCCCTCGGCGAACAGGTCCCTTTCCCTTCTCGCCTCGGTAACCCCGAAGAATTTGGACTGCTCGCCAAACATATTGTAGAAAACCCCATGCTCAACGGTGAAGTCATCCGCCTGGATGGCGCGATCCGCATGGCACCCCGCTAACCAAACGCACCTGTCACAATGGACCCAGTACAGCAGTCTTCTACGAGCAGATTTGGTGCGAATTCCATTGTTACGCTTTCGGCCATTTTGGTGAGCGTTTGTGCGCTGGCTGTATCGGTCTATCAATCGAAAATCATGCGGGAAACCCAGAGGGCCAGTGTATGGCCCTTTGTGGAAGTCCTCCCAAGCAACTCACCACAAGGCGCATGGCTTGGCGTTACCAACAAAGGTGTGGGACCGGCGCTGATCAAGACGGTACACGTAGAAGTTGATGGCAAAACCTACCAGCGATGGGGGGAAATTTTCGACGATTTGATACCTGCAGATTCACTCAATTACGTTTGGAGTAGCATCACCGGGCGTGTGCTTGCGCCCAATGAGGAAGTCAGGGCCATACAGATGAATCCACAAGATGGGCGGCGTATTGGTCGTGTTATGCAGCAGTTGAAATTTGAAGTGTGCTACTGCTCTGTTTACGGCGAATGCTGGGTAACAAATCTAGGTAGAGAGACAGAATCTATTGACGCGTGTGCCGCAAACCCCAGTCAAAGCTTCAAGCAATAACGTTTGATTCACTCTCCGCTTTTAGGCATTCCGAAGTATGCATGTCGTCGACACCATTAAGAAATTCCTGGACGAGCACGAGATTGCGTACAAAAGCCTCACACATGCCCCAACCTATACCTCCGAAGAATCTGCACAGGTTCGCGGTGAAGCGCTAGCCATCGGCGCCAAGGCCATAGTACTGAAGGCCGGACCAAACTTCAGTATTTTTGTAATCAGCGCTGCGCGCAAAATTGACAGCAAAAAGATCAAGAAATACCTGGGTGTGAAGAAAACCAGATTTGCATCGCGTGAAGAATTGGATGCATTAACAGGCGTGGTATCTGGCGCAGTGCCTCCGTTTGGCCGGCCTATTTTTGACCTCACCCTCTACACAGACCCATCCGTGTTTGTCCATGAACGCGTTGCATTTAACGCCGGCGCACTCACGCATTCCATTATCATGCAATCTGCTGATTACCAGCGCGTAGCCGGCCCCACGGTCTTCACGTTTGCCGCCGAAGAACAGGTTGCCTAATCGGTCCCGGGAAATTATACCTGCGGCACGGAGATGTGCAAATGATCAGCAGTACCTGTATGGCGTAGCGTGTTAAAACCCATCGACCAGAAGTAAAAACGCACCAATTGATTCACCCATTCAGGTTTGCCTTTGGTTCGTATGTCTACTGCCTCCACAAACCCGTTTTCCTGTTTGTAATGCAGTGAGTTTTCGAGTACGGGTAACCCCATGGTACGATAGTCCTCCGGCGTTCGCTCCATATCGGTCACAACCAGGCTCCGATCGGCCAGCACAAGTGTACTCGTGGCAATGCGCAATGCAGGGTGCAACGAAAGGTAAGTAGACTTCACTTCTTCAGATTTCACGTTGGTACCAGACAGGTACATCAGCGAATATCCGCTGTAGACGAGCACAAGGGCCAGTAACATTTTTGACATGCGTCCCGTGACGCCAAACGTTCCCATAAATTTCCGACGCAACACCGCAGAATAGAGTAATAAAGCGAGTGTAGCGGCACCTACGCCGGCAGCAACCGCCAACCATACATTCATCTGCTGCTCAACATTCAGATATAGCGATACGCGCACCAACAGCAAAAACGGAAGCGCAACGACCACAACCAGCGTCACAATGGTTTTAATCAGCCAGGTAAGCGGATTAAATGGCTTCGAAGGCTCAGCATCTGCCCTCTTCGGCTTGGCTTTGCGTCGTGGCCCTGTAGACTTGCCGCCTTTGGGCGCAGTTTTGTTACCGCTTCCTTTTGCCAGGCTTTCCATTTCCCGCAATGCCGCTTCAATATCCTGTACCGGTTGAGAATCCATAAGAGCTGTTAACTATGCGTTTAACTACGCGTCGTGATTAACGAAATGCCTGATACGTATAAGATAAGAAAGCAATCGAGTACACCGCCTCCTGTCTTAGGGCGTGTAGACAATTTACACAATTTGTCAGTACGTCGAAATATCTGGAGGGGTTACAACACAATGCATCCCAGCGCTCACTGACGCGTAAATACCTTTGCAAGCACCCAACACATTGTTGTCCTGCATCCATAAAAGTTGCTATTTCCTATGTTTTCACGCCTGCTCATCCTTTTCATTGTGGTCCCAATGATCGAGTTGATGCTATTGATCGAGGTTGGGAAAGAAATAGGATTTTGGCCTACGATTGGTATTATTTGTATCACAGGACTCATTGGCAGCACACTAGCACGCCAGCAAGGCCTCGCCGTGTGGAATCAGTTCAATAGCAGGATGCAGAAAGGTGAACTGCCCGGTTCACAGATGATCGACGGACTCATTATCCTGATTGCCGGCGCCCTTTTGCTCACACCGGGCATCTTAACAGACTTCGTTGGATTCCTGGGGCTCCTTCCCCTCTCTCGCCCGCTTATTCGCAATTACGCGCAAAAACGTCTAAAGCGCGCCCAGGCTAACGGTTCGATTCGATTTAGTGCCGGCCCCTTTGGCAGTGGCATGTTTAATCAGCAGTTTAACCAGCCCTACAATCAGTCGTTTAATCAGCCTGAGCAGGCTACTACTGAAGAAAGCGAATCCCAGTGGCAAGGTACAGCCAAACCGCGGCCCGATAGCCAATAAAGTCGAGTCGCTTAGATCCTTTCTTTGCCGAACAAGGGGAATCCGAACGTTCAAAAGCCGGAAGCACAATATTACACCACGCATTTAGAAATTACCGGACTTCACGCATATTCTCCCTTTTAACGACGCCCCAAGCCGCCCCTCAAAGCAGGCACGCTTCTTGATTTGCCATCAAATCGGAAAGTTATTCCCTCCCCAAGGAAGCAACATCCACCCTCAACCACTTGCAGATGAGATGCCCCCCTTTCATCATTACAAGTGATCTGAATGAATACCCAAAAGTCCTCCCCGAAATGGGTTACCCTTCTGATTGTCGGATTAATTTTCTTCAGCCCCGCCCTGTTACAGGGATGTGATTCGTTTGGTGTACACGATGCGCCACCCGAATCGGCTATTGATACCAAACCGGCACCTGAAATTGCATCCGCGTCCAAATTCCGACACGCAGAGCTTCTCACCGCCGCTCGAAACACAGCATCAGTCACTGCTGTTGCCAGCAAAAACAAGGACAAAGGCCAAGAGCCTGTTGAGACTACAACCGCCTCTGTTCATCTTGTTGTTGGCCTCTCCCCTTACGCAGGCGCTGACGTCACCCGACGCGTCATCTCCAAATACGATGTTACCCGCCGCATCATTAACAAATATGGCGATGAGGTAAATGTAAAAGCTGAACTTGAAGAAGCCATTGACGCCATCACCCTAGAAGTCGATGAAAACGTACTCGATTCACTACTTGCTGACCTGGAAGCGGACCAGGATGTAGCCTGGGTAGAGCCCGACATCATCATGCCCGACATCAACGGCAATGCTCAGCAGTCTTCCAATTCCACCCAGCTATTACCCTGGGGTGTTGGTCAGGTTGGCGGTTCCTTAGCTTCATGGGAAAACAGCAATGTTCAGGTCTTCGTTATGGACTCTGGCGTCACAGAAACTACCGAGATCAACCTTGTCTCTTCTGTGGACTTTGTCGGCTTCTACGATAGCCGCACCGGTACCTACCAGTCGTATGAAAAGTTACCTGAAGGCAGGCAGATCAGGGACCGCATTGGACATGGCTCACCCATTGCCGGCACCATCGGCGCGCGTAACAACGATGAAGGCATCCGCGGCGTAGCTCCGGGCATTGGCATCAACAGCGTGCGCGTCCTCGGAAAAGACGGCGGTACAGACGTAACAACTCTCCTGCTGGCAATTGACTACATTATGTATCAGCAGACCTTGAATCCGAAGTATCGCTACGTGGTGAATATGAGCCTTGGTGGCAACATCGGCACAACAGCCTACAACGCAGTGGACGAAGCGGTGGCGAATGCCATCGAAGCCGGCATTGTGTTCGTGGTCGCTGCCGGCAATGAAGGCATCGACGCTTCTACCGTCTCGCCTGCCCACGTTGACGGTGCCATTACGGTAGGCGCGTACGGCCGCGACGGTAAGTTCTCAGACTTCTCCAACTATGGCCCGGCTGTCGACTTGCTGGCTCCTGGCGAAGACATTGCCTCCTTGTCTGGCAAGTATGAACAACAAGGTTCGCTGATTATTGCATCCGGTACCTCACACGCTGCGCCACACGTTGCAGGTGCAGCAGCGCTTTACCTTGCAGCAAACCCATACGCAACACCAGACGAAGTGCAACGCGCCCTGGTTCTGAATGCACAGGCCATCATTCAAAACGCGCCCGCACTCACGACGAACGGCTCCGTTTTTGTGACCCAATAAGCCTCCTTTCGCCCAGGAAGCTAACGGAACGAACAAAGGCAGTCTCTACCAAGGGGCTGCCTTTGTTTTTGGATGCGTTGAGCACAAATAAAGGGTGCAAAACGCATTAAGCCCTCACCTTGCTAGCCGATACTACCAAATAATCGCTTTCCTGCCAACCTATTCCCACACTGGCGTGCAGGCACCCAACCTACTTACACTTTCCTGTCGAATTGCGACATCCTGTATCGTACTGGCCATGCTATTAGTGTGGCCAGAGCCGGCTGCTGCACAACACGTCCTGGATGCTGACAAACAGATTACCCAGTATGTGCATGAAGTATGGGAAACACAGGATGGCCTCCCCCAAAACTCAGCAAATGCGCTAGCACAGGACCATAACGGGTATCTGTGGATTGGTACAGAAGAAGGCCTCGTCAGGTTTGATGGGAATCGAACCGTTGTGTTCGACAAAATGAACGAGCCGGCCTTTCAAGCCAACGACATCGTTACATTACTCGCAGCCTCTGATGGCACATTGTATGCAGGCACCCGCGGCGGGGGTGTTGTTCGATACGATGGCCGCAGGTTTTCGAACATTGGCGAAGCACAGGGCCTGCAAAGTCCCTTTATTACATCCCTTGCAGAAGATCCCGCAGGTACAATTTGGATCGGCACCTATGGTGGTGGCCTTGCGCAGCTACGCGACACAACCGTCACCATGTATGGTGAAGATGCCGGCTTTTCGGGTGACTTTGTAAGTGAACTTGTGCCTAACGGTTCAAACAACCACCTGATGGGCAGCGATGTCGGACTTTTTGCATTACAACAGGGTAACCTCTCCCGAATAAAGCAGGCGCCACTTGACAGTGCATTTATCACGACGCTGTTTAAAGATAGCAGCCAAAGAATCTGGGTAGCAACGCGTGCCCAGGGCCTCTTCCTGCTTACAGACTCATTGGCTGTCAAACATCCTATTGCGTTTGCAGAAGGACAGTATATCAACCAGATCATTGAGGACAATACCGGCAATTTATGGATTGCCATGACCCAAGGCAGCCTCGCACGACTTTCTGGCGAAGGCCTCACGCAAATTGACACAGCACCTCAACTCGCTGAAGGTGATTTACTGAGCCTGCTACAAGATCGAGAAGGCAGCCTCTGGATCGGCACGCGTGGCAAAGGGCTGCATCGTCTTCGAAACGAAAAATTTACGCCCTTCACCACCGTAGAAGGCCTGACAAATGACCGGGTTTACTCGGTGTACGAGCAGGAAGGTGTGGGCATGTGGATCGGTACTGCTGCCGGCCTGACGCTTATCAACCAAAACAAAACGGTAGCATTTGTCCATCGTGATACATTTGCTGGGAAAGAAATCTTGTCCGTGACTGGCGATGGAGGACCTGGCGTCTGGATTGGCACATACGGCGAAGGGCTCTTTTACCTGCAAGGTGACCAATATCGTCAGTTCAGCGATGTAGATGGGCTCCCCAGCAACAATATATTTGCGCTGCACGCCGATGATGAGGGTAGTCTGTGGATAGGGACCGACGCGGGTGTTGGCATTTACCAAAACGGCATATTCAACAACCTGACACCCGACGATGGCATCCCCAGCCCGTTCATTACTGCCATTGAACAAAGCAATGACGGCGCCATGTGGATTGGGACCTACGATGCCGGCTTTTTTCGGTATCAAAACGGCCAGCTAAAAACATACGACGCATCCAACGGCCTTTCTAGCGATGGTGTGCTATCGTTATATGAAGACCTGGAAGGTGTACTGTGGATCGGTACCTATGGCGGCGGACTCAACAGGCTGGAGCTCAACCAGTTTACGTCGTACACCACTGCGGAGGGGATGCACAACGACAACGTCTATGTGATCCTCGAGGACAATGCCGAAAACCTTTGGATGACCTGTAACAAAGGCGTTTTTCGTGTTGATAAAGCAACGCTAAAACAAATAGCCCGCGGCGACAGCCTTACCCTTACGTCTGTGTTTTATGCCGAGTATGACGGGCTGCCTTCTGCAGAGGCAACTGGTGGACAACAGCCAGCCGGCTGGAAATCAAAAGATGGGCAACTATGGTTTCCGACCATCAAAGGCCTTGTGCAAGTCAATCCAGCAAACTTGTTTCAAAACCAGGTACCGCCTCCTGTTGTCATTGAAGCCCTTGTTGTAGACAACGAGCAACGCGACCTCAACGAGGCTGTAACACTGCAAGCCGGCGCAAACAAGTTGCACTTCACGTTTACAGCAAACAGCCTTGTCGTACCGGAAAAGGTTCAATTTCAATACAAACTGGAAGGCGTAGACTCGGATTGGTCGTTGCCAGACAGCCGGCGCGAAGCGTTCTATAACAATCTGCCACCGGGGCAGTACACATTCCGCGTCAAAGCATCGAACAACGATGGGCTTTGGAACGAAGAAGGGGCCACCATTGGGTTTTATTTAGAGCCCTTTTTCTATCAAACCCTGTGGTTCAGGGTATCTGCCGGCCTGTTTGTACTGCTACTCATGGTACTGCTGTACCGGATGCGCATCCAGCAACTCAAAGCACGCCAGGAAGCACTGGAGTTAGTCGTTGAAGAACGTACGCGCGACCTCCGCAAAGAAAAAGAACGCACAGAGGAATCGAAACGCGTTATCGAGGCGCAGGCTGAAAAACTAAAAGAACTGGATCGTTTCAAAACGCGGTTCTTTGCCAACATCTCCCATGAATTCAGGACGCCGCTGACAATGATCATTGGTCCGTTAGAAAACGCGCTGACGGGCACCTACGGGAAGCTCGAGCAGAACATGCGCCGGCAAGTTTCGATCATGTTACGCAATGCGCAACGGCTACTCCGGTTGATCAACCAGTTACTGGATCTGTCCAAACTGGAAGCCGGCAAAATGGAACTACGCGCCCAGAAGCGCAACATCGTGCAATTCCTTGAAAGCGTCGTACTCTCGTGCACACCGCTGGCCGACAAAAAGCAGATCACGCTCAATTTTGCGCACGAAGCAGATGACATTGGCCTCTTCTACGAACCCGACAAACTGGAAAAGGTATTTTTCAACCTGCTCTCAAATGCCCTAAAGTTCACACCTGAACAGGGACAGATTTCAATCGATGTAAAACAGGTGGATCCTTCGGATCAGTTTTCAGAGGGCGCTGTCGCCATCCGTGTAACCGACACCGGGCGTGGCATTCCCGAGAAAAACCTCGCACATATCTTTGATCGTTTCCACCAGGTCGATGGCTCCAACACCCGTGAGTATGAAGGTACCGGCATTGGCCTGGCTTTGGTCCACGAGCTTGTCATGCTTCATAAAGGCACGATCGAAGTAGCGAGTACGCTGGGCGAAGGCACAACGTTTACCATCCATTTCCCAATGGGCAGCAAACATCTAGAACGAGAGCAGATGGTCGCAGCCGTACTGGGAGACAGCATCATGCCAACTGACACCTTGCAAGCAGTAACCGAACTCGCAAACGAATCGATCAGTCTGCCTCACGAAGAAGAATCAACCCCAACGTCGGTCAGAGAGCGTGATAAATTACTCGGCGACAAGGTTGTTCTGGTTGTTGATGACAATGATGACGTCCGCGAATATGTAAGCGGCATATTGGACGCACACTATACCGTTCACACAGCAATCGACGGTGTTGATGGACTTGAAAAAGTAAGCGAAATCAACCCCGACTTGGTCATAAGCGACGTTATGATGCCGCGCATGGATGGCAATGAATTATGCCGGCAAATCAAGCAAAACCTCGACTATGACCATATCCCAGTCATTTTGATGACAGCCAAAGCGACCAACGATCTCAAATTGGAAGGATTGGAAATGGGCGCAGACGATTACATTGCCAAACCCTTTAATGCCCGGGAGCTCTTGGTTCGTGCGCGCAACTTGATGATTATGCGCCTACAGGCGAAAGAACTAAAAGGACTTAACGAAAATCTTGAACAGAAAGTCGCTGATCAATTGGCGCAGATGTTAAAAGAGCGCCTTGCCTATGAAGAAGAATTACTGATCGAGAAAGAGAAAGCGGAGACGTCTTCACGACTGAAGTCGAACATCCTCGACAACGTCAACCACGAGTTTAGGACACCGATTGCCGGCATCATGGGCAGTGCTGAAATCCTTGAAATGGACGGCGATGATTCTATGCAGGAGTTTGTAGGATTCATCAAACAGAGCGCCTATCGCCTGCAAAGCACCCTGGATGCTGTAGTGGAGCTGTCAAATCTGGAGCACGACGCTGTGATGTTGGATATCGAAACGCTCAACTTCATCGACATCGTAAAAGACACTGTTGACCGTTACAAACCACTCATCATAAGCAAAGGCCTGCTCTTTTATCCATTCCTCGGCGATGCCCCTGCCCTCATTGATGCAGATGAACACGCAGTCAAACGAATTCTCGATCACTTGATCGACAATGCCATCAAGTTCACACATGACGGTCAAATCTCGATGGACATCGAGGTGAACGACGAGCACGTGTCTCTTACCATACAAGATACCGGCATAGGCATTTCAACCGAGTTTATGCCACGCCTCTTCGACGCGTTTGTGCAAGAAAGCGACGGCATATCTCGCTCCTACGAAGGCATTGGCATTGGATTATCCATATCCAAACGTCTTGCAGAATTGATGCATGGCAACCTGGATGCCTCCAGCGAAAAGAACGTGGGTTCAACGTTTGTCCTCACCTTCCCGGTCAAAAAACCAGCACGTTCGACCGAAGGCATAGCCGACGAGGATGCTGCAGTTTAGTAGCTTCCGGACCCCGCGAATACCGCAGTGCGCGCCGCTTTATTAAGAGGCAAACTTAGGACTTTCGTTGTTTGCCTTCTTCTTTCGCCCGGGACCACCTTTGCGACCACGATACGGCCGGCCTTTTCCGCCTCCTTTTGATTTACCGAAATACCGCTTCTTTTTCCCGCCTCCACGCATCGGTTTCGACTCAATCGTGATTGGGTGACCACGCATTTCAGTGAGTCCCTCTACGTCAAACCATTTCATGCGCTTTTTTGCGTGGCGCTCGATATTTTTCTGGTAGGTGATCTCACCTTCTCCTACAAACGTAATGGCATCGCCCTCACTCTCAGCACGCCCCGTCCGTCCGATCCGGTGGATGTATTCCTCCGGCTGCTCTGGTGTATCGTAGTTGATTACATGCGAAATGTTATCGATATCAATGCCGCGGGCTGCAATATTGGTCGCTACCAAAATCTGGTACTTCCCACGCCGAAATCCTTTAATGGCGTGTTCGCGCTGCCCTTGCGTACGATTTGAGTGCAACACAGCGGTTGCAAATCCGCCATTGGAAAGCCGGCGCGCAATGCGATCTGCCCGGTGTTTTGTCCGGGAAAACACAATCACGTTCTCGATAGGCTCTGTTTTCAGGATCTGCTTCAGCAGGGCCATTTTGTTCTCCTGCAAAACAGCACATACCCGCTGCCGTACCGTTTTAGCCGGCGAACGTCGCTCACCGATTTCGATATACTCAGGCTCATGCAGGATACTGTCGGCCAACTTCTTAACGGCATTTGGCATCGTAGCCGAAAAGAACATGGTTTGCCGCTTCACCGGGGTTGCAGCAACAATTTTCTTGATGTCTGGGATAAAGCCCATATCCAGCATCCGGTCAGCTTCGTCCAGAATAAGAACCTCTACGTTATCCAGCCGTGCGTTGCCCCGCTCCATGTGATCAAGTAAACGTCCCGGCGTAGCAACCAGGATGTCAACCCCCTGGCGGAGCCGTTTGATTTGCTGAAACATACCTGTACCACCAAAAACGGACAGGCTTCGCAGGTGTGTATGGCGAGAATACGCCTGAACGGATTCTTCTACTTGCAATGCGAGTTCGCGCGTAGGGACAACAACCAGGGCGCGTACCACGCGCCGGCGCTTCGCTTTATTCTTTCCTCCAGCACGCTTTTGCTGGGCACCTTTCTGTTGTGCGCTTTTCTTCAGGCCATGATCGCGGACTAGCCGATCAAGCATAGGCAGCACAAACGCAGCCGTTTTTCCGGTTCCCGTTTGGGCGCTGCCAAACAGGTCGCGTCCTTCGAGTGCAAGGGGTATGGCCGCAGCCTGTATTTTCGTAGGCTTCTCATAGCCCGCTGACGCTACGCCACGGGCAACTGGCTTGGCAAGGCCAAGCATATCAAAAGTAATCATCTGTATTTTTTTGCCGTGCACAACCGGTTAGAGCCGGCATACATCGGATAGGCTGTAAGGAGATTTCGAAGCACATACAGTGTGGAAACTGTATACACCTTCAGCACGGCAAAAAAACTGCGTCCAGGCAGCTTCTGTGGATTCTGTCCGAGTAAATCCCGTTAAGCGCGGTAAAGAGTAGTTGCCAACAAGTTGTGGCAATTGAGATCCTTTGAATCCCTATATAACAGAAAGGTTGTTGCAGAAAACCGCTTCCGCGGTGAATAGAGAGAGAAGATTTGCCTGAAATGCCGAATTTCAAGCATCGTTTGGGTTGATATGATGAGTCAACGTCATCCTGAACTTGACTTAGGATCCATAGAACGATTAGGCAAATTTAGCCCATTTAGGCTGATGCTGGATTCTGGATCAAGTCCAGAATGACGTTTTGCTTAGTTGTGATATAGAGACAGCATCACGCTGGATATGACGATAAAAAGATAAGGGATGCCAGCAGTTCAATATTCCTAAATCAGGCTACGATAACCAACGCCGGCACCGGAAAATTTAACATCAACGTCTCTCCTATCTCCAGGCTACGCCAAACGGCCAGGTGCTCTTCATAACGTGCGACAAACGCATCTACCTGGTGTGTCGTGAATTGATGAGACGGCTTGATGCCTTGTTTCTCACAGGCATCTTCGACGAGGCCATTGAAACCGTCGTGGCCTGTTACCCCACTGGCAACGTATTGTAAGCCCATCACCACGCACTCAACATAGATCCCCTCCTCCCCAACCCAGGAGCGATCCCCCTTTTCTTCAAATGCGCTTATATCGTACCCTTGCATGAGCAGGCCATAAAACCCTCCTGTACTATCCAGCGCCGTTTCGATTACATAATGCGCGAGGTCGTGGGCTGGCCCGTACTCACCTTTGATTTTGGACCAGGTAGTCGAACCGTCTTTACGTGTACAGATCAGCGTGTGTACATCTTCTTTACCTTTCTTAAAGCGAATGGTCATTTTCCGACCTCAAGCAACAGCACGGCGTACCGAGCGCTTATTGGGACGTTGAATGAAAAACCACTCAGCAACCAGTACGTTGGGCACCCAACACAACCAGGAAATGGCAATATAAGCGGGTACAAACGATAATCCGGATACCATAGCGAGGGGCAAATAGATGCGCAGTGTTACAGCAGCTAGGGTCAGTGCATAGTTACGAATCATCCAGCGACGGTGGCCAGCGGTATCACCGTTGCGAATCGTGGTGTAGGCCATCACGCCTGTGATGAGCCACAATACGCCGAGGCTACCAAAGCCGAGCGTTGCCGGCAATCCGCCTGTAGCCTGGGGTGCCATCACAAGCGATCCGACGCCGGCAAACACTACAGCAGCCAGGTAGATGCGCCCCATGATTCGGTGCCGGCTTATCGATTTGCGGCGAATTAATTTATTGAACTGAAAAGGCCCGATCAGTAACGCAATTCCCCCGCCAATCATGTGCCCCCAGGCCGCCAATGGCATACCGGCAAATCGTTCGCGCATACCAGGATCGCCCATTTGCTCGACAAATGGATAGGCAAACGCGTAACCGGCAATAGCAATGGCAAAAACCGTCATCACCCACCACGCGGGCTGAAAACGGTATCGAATTGGCGTGGGCATAATAATTCCTTTTCGTTGTTCTCACTAGGTTGAACAACGGGAAGGGAGAAGTAAAGTTACAAAGACGTCAGTGGTGAACGGATGTCCGTACGGCTTAAATCAGGCAGAATCCGCCTGGATTTTCACCTCGACACCCCATCCTTCAGATAACGATTTAATCATCGCCTGCTCGTTATCATTCAGCACGCCATCTGCGTGCGCAATGTGCGTCAGATCGTCCAGAAACGCGATGCGCTGGATAGGTGGCAATGTTTCTTTGATCGCGCGCGCAGAGGCTTCCAGTGACTCTTGATCAGGCTGCGAAGAATAGAAATTGAGCGCTTCGCTCACAACTTTATTGAGTGCATCTTTCGAAAGATCAGGCTGCCAACGGTGTAAGCGCTCCAGAATGGCCTGAATTTCACTACTGGCGAGGTCGTTGTCCGTACTGTGTGCAAGTACAATGCAGATCAGGCTCATATCGTGCAGCAAGCTCCACGAAGGATCGTCTGCGACGGTTGCGCTCGTTTGCTCGAGCAACGTTTGTGCATCCGCCTTTACCCCCCAAATTTCAGCCAGGGCAGTAATCAGGCTGCTTTCGCTTGTGAGCAACACGCCGTCAGCTTCGGCGATGCGCACAACGTCTTCGAGAGCCTGCTTGCGCTCTTCTTCGGAAAGTGACTTGCTGAGGGTACGGATGGTACGCGTCACCTCGATGCTGGCGTTCTCTTGCATGTAAATGGCAATGGCTTCCAGCACGATCTCCTGTACATTTTCACGGGTAAGATTCTCTTCCCATTTTTGAAGGGTACCCATAATGGTATCCACTTCTTCGTCACTCAATGCGTTATCAGTACCATAAGCAAGGGCCACATACACGAGCGCAAGGTCGTGCGTTCTTGTCCACGTTTCGTTGCTTTTTATCATTTATCTAAACAAATACTTCAGAGTTAGCGATGGCATCAATCAGCTCTGATTCTACCTGCTGCCAGCCGCCGGCCTCGTACCATTCAACGCCCTTTTCAGAGAGTTTGGGGCCTTCAATGCCGGCTGCTTTCCACGTTTCACGGGCTTGCTTCAAGGCTTCCGGGCGAGGTCCCCACTGGAACAGCTCAGCGCCATCTGCACCAAAAGCTATCAGTTTGGGGATGCTACGCCCCCCATCAGTCAGATACTGATCCATGATGTCTAAATTGTCATCACGCAGTAATATACGCATATTAATATGAGGATTACGCGCTGCTGCTTTAGAAATTATGGGTAATGCGTACGCAGAGTCCACACACCAGTCCTCTGTCAGGACCATCCAGTCGAGTGGCGCATCAATCGAATCGATCAATTCAGCGAGCTTCGAATCCATTTCATATGCCGCCTCCACCTTCTCTGAACGCGCTGCATTGTATCGCGCATAAAACAGGTATTTACGGGCGTTTTTATCCAAACCCTTGAGCGGCTGGGCAATATGCGCTTCCCAACCCTCAACGTATGCTTCGTACGTTAATCCTGCTGCCATGCGAGCTCTGTAGTCGATTGCCTGTGTGGTATTCATACCTTTTCACCTCTGTATAGTCATGGGTGTTGCCAATTAAAGCATGCACCCTGATCGCCGATAATTTAAACGGATAACGCCGGCTGTAGTCCCTTGCTCCTAGCGGCAAGGAGTGCTTGTGTTATCTCAAAAGCCTGCGCATTCATGCGTGGGCTTTTTTTGTTCATGTACTGATTGCCATTTTAGGTTATACTTCCCGTCAGATTATTACAGCCCGCCCTCCGTTACAGCAGCGTTTTACGCCTTTCGGGTTAGATGTTACTGTAACTCCTTGATCGTCTTCATTTGACACACCTTGAGCGCGGGCTTATTTTATACTTCCTTAAAAAAACAGGGCGCATACGCGCTATGTGCAGGGTCGCCCAAAATCCCACCACGATTTCCTGCCATCATGTTAACAGCAAGCACTTGTTGCTGAACAATTCTATCCAACGGTTAACTCAAATGAATTACAACCATCCGTTCCGCCTGTTTATGCGTTTTTTCCTCGTATGCAGTCTTGCCTGCGCCGTACTCATCGCTGGCTGCAGTGACGCGTCCAACCAACAAGAAGCCGCAGCGCAGTCCGATTCACCCGCTATTGCCCACAACACACTTACAGATGAAGAAGCTGAAGCCGGCTGGATTTTATTGTTCGACGGCACCTCGCTGGACCTCTGGCGCGGTTACCGCAAAGATCACGTTCCAGAAAGCCACTGGGCTATCGAAGATGGTACCATCCACAAAATTGCAAGCGGCAAGGTACCCCTGATGGAAGACGGACAACCGATGGCCGGCGGCGACATTATTACCAAAGAGAAATACGAAAACTTCGAATTTTCGTTTGAATGGAAGGTGGCTCCTGCCGCCAATAGTGGTATCAAATACAACGTGATTGAAGAAATGTCAGACGGCAACCCGCTTGGCTTCGAATACCAGGTACTGGAAGATGAAGGGCATCCGGATGCCAAAATGGGCAACGGTACCAACAGAACCGCTTCCGCCCTGTATGACCTGATCAGCCCCGAAAACAAGTCGGTAAACCCGATTGGAGAATGGAATCATGGCCGCATTATTTTTGACGGCTCCCATGGCGAGCACTGGCTAAACGGCCAAAAAGTACTGGAATACGATCTCGATACACCGCGCATGGATTCTTTACTTGCAGCCAGCAAGTACGCTCCCATCGAAAACTTCGGGGCAAAACGAACAGGTCATATCGTGTTACAGGACCACAACGACGATGTGTGGTACAGAAACCTGAAAGTGCGCAAACTCTAAGTGCAAACACATCAATCCTGTCGGATGGCTGTGTTTGCCAAGGAACGTTCAAGGTTAAAAAGTTCAATGCGAATAGAAAGTCAGCTAACTTTTAACCTTGAACGTTTAACCTTTAACGCTAAATCGACATGAGCACAACAAATCGCCGGCAGTTTCTCAGAACCGGTATGGCAGGAGCTGCAGCGCTTGGTGTTGGTGTGCCCTCACGTTTTTGGACCGTTACGCAAGCTGCCGGCCGCGTACACAAAATTAAGCTGGGCGTGGCGAGCTATTCGTTGCGCAAGTTTAATCGGCAAGAAGCCATTCAGATGATGCGGGTGCTGCAAGCAAAGTACATCTGCGTAAAATCTGCTCACCTGCGCTACAAAGACAGCCCAGAAAAACTCATGGCCGGCCGGAAAGAATTTGAAGCAGCCGGCTTGCAGATTGTTGGCGGAGGCACCATCACCATGCGCAAAGACTCGGACAAAGCGATAAGAGCCTATTTCGAGTATGCCCGACTGTGCGGTATGCCACTCATGGTCATTGCCCCCAAACCCAAAGTCTTGCCACGAATCGAGAAGTTTGTGAAGGAATACGACATCAAAGTCGCGGTGCACAACCATGGACCAGAAGACAAATACTTTCCGACACCAAACGATGTACTTGCAGTGATCGACGGCATGGATCCACGCGTTGGCTGCTGTGTCGATGTTGGGCATGTAGCGCGGACGGGTGCAGATGTAGTGGAGTCCATTGCCGAAGCCGGCGATCGCGTGCTCGATATACACATGAAAGATCTTGCAGCAATGAAGAAGCGTGGCTCACAAGTGCCGGTCGGCGAGGGTAAAATGCCTGTCGCAGCCATCTTCAAGCAGTTGGCTGCCATAAACTACCAAGGCGCTGTCAATCTGGAATATGAGATTTCACCCAAAGACCCATTGCCGGGCATGATGCAATCGTTTGCGTACATGCGCAGGGTACGCGACAGCTTGAACCTGTAAACATCCGGCTCTTCAACGTAACTCCCACCTAAAAAAGAATTCACCATGGCTAAAAACACGTCAAGACGACAATTCCTTCGCTTAGCGGCAGCTTCATCTGTCGCCACAGGCATTGCCCCCACTATTCTCACCAGCAAGACGTATGCGCTGGCGCGTGCCACACAAGCAACACCGATTGCCGCCAACGACAAAATCAGGCTCGCCACAATCGGCTTTGGCGGGATGGGTCATGGAAATACCAGCACTGCGCTTCGAGTGGATGGTGTAGAATTTGTCGCCGCGGCTGATTGTTATGATGGCCGGCTGAAACATGCCAAAGAGCTTTACGGCAAATCACTTTTCACCACCAGAGATTACCGCGAAATTCTTGCCCGGGAAGATATTGATGCGGTCATTATTGCAACACCAGACCACTGGCACGCACAGATTACCATTGAAGCACTCAATGCCGGCAAGGCCGTGTACTGCGAAAAACCAATGGTGCAAAAGGTCGAGGAAGGGGCAGGTATATTAAAGGCTGAAAAAGAGAGCGGCAACCTGCTCATCGTAGGCAGCCAGCGCGTAAGTTCACTTATTTATGAAAAAGCACGCGATCTCTATAAATCTGGAGCCATTGGCGAGTTAAACATGGTTGAAGCGGTGTTAAATCGCAACTCTGCCCTTGGAGCCTGGCAATACACAATCCCACCAGATGCATCGCCAAAAACATGCGATTGGGACACCTTCCTGGGCAACGCACCGCAGCGCCCGTTCGATGCCACCCGTTTTTTCAGATGGCGCAACTACCAGGACTATGGCACCGGTATCCCGGGCGACCTGTTTGTCCATCTATTCTCAGGCATTCACCTCGTGCTTGATTCCAACGGCCCCGAACGCGTCATGTCGACGGGCGGAATTCGCTACTGGAAAGATGGTCGTGATGTGCCCGACATTATGCTAGGGCTCTATGATTATCCGGAGACGGATACCCATCCCGCATTCAACATGTCCCTTCAAGTGAACTTCGCAGATGGCGGTGGTGGTGGAACGCAGTTCCGGTTTATTGGCAACGAAGGCGTTATCACCATCAATTCAAACAATGCAACGTTGACCAAGCTGGCGCCGCGAAGCGAGCCGGGCTATTCAACCCATACGTTCGACGAAGCAATTAAAAAGCAATCCATCGAATTATACAGAGAGCGGTATCCTCAACCGGATCGGCCGGCCCTTCGCGCCTTCAACGAAGAAGTTTATACGGCGCCGCGTGGTTACGATGACCGGTACGACCACTTCAACAACTTTTTCACGGCACTCCGTACCGATGGGACCGTCATTGAAGATGGTGCCTACGGGTTACGCGCAGCTGCGCCCGCCCTGCTAACAAATGTCAGCTATGAAACTCGACAAATTGTTAGCTGGGATCCAGAAGCCATGAAAATCAAAAAAAGCATGTGATTAATGCCCACTGGCCCTGCTGCCCACTCAGCAGGGCCAGATCAAATGTACATCGTAGGTTTTTGTCAAAATGCGCACAGCTTTTACTGGGTGCCTCTCCGTTTACTATGCAAACGCCATCGAAAGCAATCCACAACAACATCACTGAGCCAGAAGCAGATACGTCTCGCGAGACCCGTCGGACGTTCGTAAAGAAGTTAGCTGCCGGGTCAGCGGGGCTTGCATCAGGTTCTGCCGGCCTAAGCCTTACTGCTCCTGAGCAATCGGCAAAGAGTTATCGTCGTATTTTGGGAGCCAATGACAGGGTGCAAGTAGGCTTTCTGGGCATGGGACGCATCGCCCGAAATCACTTGCGCAGCCTGTTGGAAGTGCACCCGGGCCGCGCCCAGGTTGTTGCGTTTTGCGATGTATACCAGAAGAACCTGGATTACGCAAAACAACACGTCCCAACCGCGGCGATGTACCAGAAACACGAAGACCTTCTCGCCTCGAAAGACATTGACGCTGTCATTGTTTGCTCACCCGACCACTGGCACGCCCTGCACACCATCCATGCGTGTGAAGCCGGCAAAGATGTGTACGTCGAAAAACCCATTTCGATAAGCATCGGCGAAGGCCGAAAAATGGTTGAAGTTGCAACACAACACAATCGGATTGTACAGGTTGGCACCCAGCAGCGCTCGAATGAAGTATTCATTGCTGCCAAGGATCTCATCCAGGGTGGCAAAATTGGCGACGTATCCTTTGTGCGGACCTGGAATTTTGGCAACCAGTACCCGGATGGCATCGGTGCGCCGGCGGATGCCGAACCCTTTGAAGGACTGGACTGGGACCGCTGGCTTGGGCCAGCGCCATTTGTCCCGTTCAATGAAAACCGATTTGGCGCAATGCAGGATGAAGCCTACACGTATCAACGCTTTTCATCGTTCAGGTGGTTCTGGGATTACGCGGGCGGTATGATGACCGATTGGGGTGTGCATCTGCTCGACATTGTGCTTTGGGTGATGCGTGAACGCTATCCCAATACAGCAACAGCCTCAGGAGGCAAATTTCATCTCACCGACAACCGAGAGACCCCGGACACGCTCCATGCATCGTTTCAGTTCGACAACTTCATCTGCACCTACGAGAACCGTACAACCAACGGGCGCGGCATTGACGACATGGGATACGGCATTGCGTTTCATGGCACCAAAGGTACCTTGGTAGTCAACCGTGCAGCGCTCTTTGTTTACCCGGAAGACAACAGTAGCCGGCCGATGCGCAGGCAAAACCGAACAGGTGGCTCCCATAGCCGGCATCTTGGCAATTTCCTCGAGTGTGTCGTATCACGCTCCACGCCTACATGCCCCATCGAAACCGGCCATCGCTCTACGAGCATCGCTATTCTGGGCAACCTCGCGTACCGCTCAGGCCAGCAAGTACATTGGGATGGCGAAAATGAACAAATTTCCGGTAATGATGCTGCGTCGAACATGTTAATGCCGACCTACCGTGCCCCCTGGCAACTCTGAGCAATATCATACAGCATGTTCAGCATACACGAGCCTCCCACCATCAAACGTAATCACAACCATGTGGTATAACGCATCTTTATTCTTGCTGCTGCTTTGCACAGGCCTGGCCTGCACGGATGCAGCATCCAACACAGCATCCAACACAGCATCCAACACAGCATCCAACACATATGCTAAGCAAGACCGTGAACCTGCACTTGATCCTGCGGATGACATTCAGATCGTTCATCGGGCTGAGAAGAAACGGATCGATGTGTATATCGATGGCGCACACTTCACCTCGTACCTGTTCTCAGAAGCCGGCAGCACCCTCAAAAAACCAATTCTCTATCCCTTAAACACAGCGAATGGCAATAACATTGCGCGCGGCTGGCCTTTCGACAACAAAGCAGGTGAACGCGTAGATCATCCGCACCATGCCGGCCATTGGCTAAACTATGGCGACGTAAATGGCCTCGATTTCTGGAATCACTCAGCAAAAACACCCGAAGACCGGCTCGAACATATGGGCAGCATTGTCCATCATAGCGTAAATAACACAGCACAAGGCAGCGAAGCCGGATCGTTTGACGTGACCATGCATTGGCTTAAACCCGACGGTTCGGTGATTTTGGAAGAAACTACGCGCTTTGTATTTCGCAAAACAACGGACCGACGAATTATCGACCGAACCACCACGCTTACTGCGGTGAACGAGCCCGTGCTGCTCAAGGACAACAAAGAAGGCATGGTTGCGATCCGGGTAACCCGAGCACTTGAGCATCCTGATGACGGCCTGGTTTTACTCAGTGACGATAAAGGCAACCCGCGAGCTGAAAAAGAACACAACAATGAAGGCGTTTCCGGTGAGTACATGAACGAAGCCGGCGTGCGCGGCACCGCTGTATGGGGCACGCGATCCCCCTGGTTGTTACTCTCCGGTACGCTTGAAAACGAAGACGTCAGTATTGCAATGATCGATCACCCAGATAATCCCGGCTATCCAACCTACTGGCATGCTCGCGGCTATGGACTGTTTTCAGCAAATCCATTAGGGCAGCGCGTATTCAGCAAAGGCGAAGAAGCACTCGACCTGAGCCTGGCACCTGGCGAGTCGGCGACATTCAAGTACCGCATTGCGCTCTTATCATCCCCACACGACCCAGTCGCCGAGACCAAAAGCCTTGCGCAAGATTTCGCAAATGCCCCTTAATACTGACGTTTAGTCAACACACCACCGAATCATCCACTCCATCACACCAGACAAGCTCCCAACATGTTGTCTAACTTCATTATCTCCGCTTTCAGCAGCCTGCTCCTCCTTCCTGGTTTCCAGGCTGATCCCGTCTACGACGTCACGGTGGAGGCGGGTAAAATAGACCGTTTGCAGTCTGTTGTGCACTTCCCATTACCGGACGGTTTGGCTGACGGACCGCTCTATTTGGAAAATGTAGTCGGCAAACAATACCCTGTACAGCGTCACAACGAGGGCGGCTGGTTCATTCTGGAGGACCTCAAGGCCGGCCAAAAGGCAACGTACACCTTGCATGTGGATACCTCCAGGGCACCACAAGATGCATCTGGCGTCGCTGCATTACTGGGTGATGGCAATGTCACGTTTTCCTTGCTCGATAACGTCGTTTTTAAATACAACAATGCCAAAACGGTGCTTCCCAGAAACAACATCGATCAAATTTATCGCCGGGGAGGCTACATCCACCCGGTGCATACCCCTTCGGGAATCCTCATTACGAACGACTACCCTTCCAACCATGTGCACCATCATGGCATCTGGGCTGCATGGACAAATACGCGGTTTCAAGGGCGCAAACCCGACTTTTGGAACATGGGTCAGGGCACGGGTACCGTCGAGCCGGTAGCAATGGATACCACCTGGTCAGGCCCGGTGATGGGTGGTGTTATTGGCCGGCACCGCTATGTAGACCTCTCCGCTGATGCACCTGTCGACGTACTAAATGAAACCTGGGAAACGCGCGTCTTTGCTGTCAATGACGAAGACACACCCTATCACCTGTTTGAATTGCGCGTGACACAAACCACCGCGTCCAATAATTTCCTGACGCTTCCCAAATACCGCTATGGCGGCGTTGGCTTTAGGGGGCACGATCAGTGGGAAGGTGTTAAAAACACTTATTTCCTCACCTCCGAAGGCAAAGGCCGGCTCGAGGGACATGGCACCAAAGCACGCTGGTGCCACATCGGAGGCTATGTTGATGGTGCGTTTGCCGGCGTTGCAATACTGGGGCATCCCGACAACTTCAGGGCCCCACAACCCATGCGCATCCATCCTACCGAACCGTTTTTTAACTGGGCCCCGTCACAGGCCGGCGACTGGACGATCCGTCCAGGAACGCCTTACGAAGCAGTTTATCGCTTCGTGGTGATGGACGGCGAACCCGACAAGGCATTCATCGATCGACTATGGCGAGACTGGGCGAAGCCGGCGAAGGTTAAGCTAAAGAAACGCTAAACCGAGGTCACTCATCACCTCGAAGGTACGCGTCGCTGCCAGAAATCCAATCGGCGCGTGGCGGGCTAAATACATCAAGACTCAGGGCGTCTTCTAGCGCGACTGCGCCGTGGGGTACGTTTGCAGGCAGATGCAGTACGTCGCCGGCACGCACGATGATTTCTTCTCCTCCATCACGCTCCAGCCAAAACTTCATCGAGCCGGAAAGCATGTAGGAAAACTGCTCGTTTTCATGCTGGTGCAACGGCACAACTCCGCCAGCTTTAATGAATACCTGTGATAACATCACCTTGTCGCCCCACATCATTTTACGCGTGATGAGCGATGACAATGCCTCCTCCTCCATTGCATCCCAGTGATGCAGTTTTACACCCGAATGTTGCGCCATAGTTACCCCTTCGTTTAGCTCTTTTTGGCGATATTTGATTCTATAGACGCACTAGTTTAGAAGATCTGCCGGCTTTTAACAAGCCCATTGAACAGCACGGCCTCGATCTGATGTGCTTCGTTCACCCCATTTTCAGCAACCCTGGTTGTTCATAACGATTTTTCTATGCCCCTTGATGCAGTTTTTGGTTAGCCATCCAGGTTGTTGCAAGACAGCCAATGCCTACAAAAAAGGGGTTCACACTATGTTGCAGCGGAAAAGAGGGTTTCTGGTGCTGTGCCTGTCTGCAGTGATCTACGGTGTTTGTTTGGCACCGACAATTGCTGCGCAACCCACAACAGGTATGGATACCACAGGCAGTGCAATCATGCTCAGGTCTGTCGATTCTCTATTAACAACCATTTCAGCGCTCAAAGCTGAACGGGCAGTGTTACAATCAGAATTCAGGCAACTTAACAGCCGAATTCAATCGTTGGAGCGCACCTTTCAAGGCGAGTTCAATACCCTGCAATCGACGCAGGGCACAGTACTCAATGGCCTGGATACGCTGCGCGTGCTGATGCCAAGCGAAGAGCCTATGCGGGCAACCAACACCAACGTGATTTATTTGAGTGAGCGACAGGACAGCCTGCTTGCCCACGTCGAACGCCTGGAGCAGCGCATTGTGAACTTGCCAGACAATCACTATTGGGGTGTGCGTAACGGATTTAAGCAGTTTGATCACTTGCTGCTTTTCACGTTCCTTGCGGCCATTACTTCGTTGGGTGTTGTTCTGCTGATGCGGAGCAATGAGCCATTGGCAAATCCGGAGCTTGATCCGGTCACCCAACAGGAAGAAGAGGCAGACCGACTGAGCGTCTCCATAACGTTGCTCGTAGGCAGCGTGCTCGTCATTCTGTTCATTTTATTTATCCTGTAGCGCGCCAGTCGATGGCGCACTACTAGCCTGCACCCATCATATGTCTTCATTATCAAAGGCTATTTCCCGCGCATCGCTATCAATTGCGTTTGGCGCACTTTCAACCGGCGTTGCAATTATCGCGGCTGAAAAGCTGATGGTTTCCAAGCTATCCGCCGGCTTGCTGGCCATTGGGTTATTTTTTGTTGGCTCTATCCTTGGCTCCATGCTGGATGAATGGATTCGCAGCAAAAAGACGCAAATCCAGACCGAACGCGAGCTGATTACCGCGCTCGAAAACTTGATGCATGGTATTCCTGACGTTGCCTCAAAACAGATGAACAAACAGGTGAATGAATTGAGCCTGTCCATCCAGCGCATGAAAGCCAAAATGGCAGCACGCGGCATCAAGTACGAGCCCACGGAGCAACCCTTCAAATCGCCAACAACAGCCAAAGACCGTTCTGAAGCACTCAGGATGTGTCAAAACGCAAAGAAGCTGCTTGATTTTGCAATCAGCATGGGCGACTCCGAAGAAACAATTAATACCCTTACCGCTGAGGTGGATCACTGGCTCAGCGTACTTAACCAGCCACCAACCAAAGGTGGTTCATCGGTTCAGGGGCAGGCATAACAAAAGGCGACCACACACTGTGTAGTCGCCTTTTTAATAACGAGGCAGATCCATTGCTCTTGCGCAGGACCCGGCGCTTTGTCTGTTAATTTTGGTTATTCAGACAGCACCTAATTTGCCGGCATAATGGGCACGCGGATTTCCCAGTTGGTCCAGCCGGCCACCATGTGCAAGCCTCCATCCACTTCTTCGAGCGCAATACCGAACTGATCCCGGTCTTCCTCTTTTGTCATAGCCGGCACTTCGATGGAAGCAAGGTCGTTCTCTGCCTTGTACCCTCCTGCACCGCCGCCACGGTAATCGTTGATGTGTACCATCCAGCTTTCAGCACCTGGGGTTGCGAAGATGCTGTAGGTACCCGCCGGGACAACGGTATCACCCACTTTCAGATCACCACCCAAGGTGAGTTCTGTGGGCTCGTTGGCACCAAAACGCCATACGCTACCGTTCGGGTGCATCGCACCGTCTGCGCCAAATATATTATCGCGTCCGCGCATGTAAGGCTGGCCAAACGTGACCTTTACGTAGGTGTCACCTACAAAAGCGCGGGCCATACCAAGTGGGCTCAGCCGGCGTGATTCGTGCAGGTCCTGCGCAGCCACATCCAGTGAAAACAAGGCACCGGCCAGCAGCATGATTGCGAAAGTTTTAAGTCTAAACATTTCCGTAGTGATTCGTTGTTAAAGCATAGCCCTTTTAAACAAAGGCGTCGGAATTTACAGGATTATTCAGCATTCTGGCAAGCTCAGCCGGCTAGAAAGCGTAGAAAACCAAAAAAACGATGTAATCAAAAAAGGGTGTGGCCCCGAAGGTCCACACCCTTTTCCTTTTCCTGGCGGAGTGTACAGCTAAGCTTACTTGATGCGGCGTACGCGCACTTTGCCTACTGGCTCTCTCCAACCGTGTACTGCAGGTACGAGATCGTCGCCACCCTGTACGTTAGGATGCATTTTGATCACGCTGTTTTCATACAGTGCTGGGTTAGAAGCACCTGTGCCAGCATCGTCAGAAGAGATACCTACGAGGCCCTGGCAAGGAGGTACGATGTCGGCGAAATCTTCGGTGTTGATTTCGGTGCCGGCATCATAACCGCGGATACCAAAGCTTGCATACTCACCAATGTGCTGTGGAAGTTTACCAGAGTCGATTCCGGTGAATCCATCGTTGGTGCAAATGAGCATGCTCGCAAAAGAGATGTAGTCAAAGCCAGGCTTCGTGTTAATCGTGAATTTAACCGTCTGACCAGGCATTACAGGTGGTGGTGTACCAGCTACTGCGATAACTACATCAGCTACGTCACCACTTGCGTTAAGTGCTGCATCGAGAGGACCAAGGTCGCCGTTTTCTGCGATCTGGCGGATACCATTGCTAGCTTTGTCACCTACACGAAACATGTTGATGTGCGCGTTGTGCGTTGCTACGAGGGGCGGTGTAAATGGCTGTCCTTTTGTGATGTTTCTAACAGCAACTTCGTACGTGTAGTACGTGCCATCAGAAGAAGCACCTGGTGCTGCTGGGCCTTCGTTTTCAACTTCAGTCAAGGCGTCAGAACAACCAACAAGTACAAGCGCTGCGAGAAGTGAGAAGAACAAACTTTTTTTCATTTTTAAAAAACCTTTGGTTTGGGTGTTAACGGAACAGCCACAGATTACGGCGACTTTTCCCGCCATCCTTCACAGAAGTGTAACAAGCCCCTAAACTTTATCTAAACACGCAAGAAAATTGTGGTATATCCTTGTAAGCATTTGCAAAGGGTGGTGTAAGTGTATCTGCTATTTTATCTTGACATCTAGATATTTTATTTCTAGATTGTCTACATGAAGACACATGACTTAATCGATACGTTGCGCCGCGACTGGCACGCGCAACGGCCCGAACTGGACAGCGCAGCAATGGGCATTGTGGGTAGAACCATTTTACTGGGAGAGCTCATGCGCAAAAGCGCCCACGCTGTGCTGGCGGATTACCAGATTGGCTACACGGATCTTGATGTGCTTGCAACCTTGCGTCGCTCCGGTACACCCTATCGCTTGAGGCCGGCAGATTTACTCAAAGCGATCCTCATCCAATCGGGCTCACTCACTGCCTGCCTGGATCGGCTGGAGAAAGCCGGCTTGATCGAGCGGGTTGCAACACCCAACGACCGAAGAAGCCGGTCCGTCCAGCTCACGGCAAAAGGTATTGAACGGGTAGATAAAGCCATCGATACGCGCTTTGCTGAAGCCCAGCAGTTTATCGATCCCCTCTCATCGGAAGAAAAAGAAACGCTTGAGCAACTTCTCAGAAAATTGCTACTTGCCCAATCCAAAGAGGAGAATTAAGATGAACAGATTTGTAACAGGTGATTTCCTCGGCAGTGTGCCGGCCTTTATTTTGCTGATGCTAGCAATCATGATAGCTAAATGCACTCCCGCGACGGACATGCCTCCCCCACTACACATGCAGCCAACGAACTTGACCTTTCCGGATAGTTCAACCGTCAGCTATGATTTCGGCTATATAGAGGTGCCGCAAAACAGACAATCCAACTCAGACTCGACATGGCGGGTTGAGATTGTGCGGTTTAGTCGCGCACCTGGAGCATCACCCGATACCCCGCCTATTTTCATTCTACGCGGCGGACCGGGAAGCGAAGCAGCATCTCAATTACTTGAAGACCCTTCTTACTTTCGTTATTTCTATGAGCCACTCACGCAGATTTCGGATGTTATCATTCCTGGACAACGCGGGCTTCAAACCTCGGGCAATACGGCTTGTGAGCCCATACCCGAGCAGTCCATTGCCTCCATGCTTGATTCGTCCAACAGAGCGCAGGCAGTTCTCGCCGGCCTAAAAACCTGCCGCGCCAGCATGGAAGCACGCGGTATTGATTTGGCTGGTCTAAATGTTGAAGAAATGGCAGCCGACGTATACGATATTGCCAAAGGCCTTGGCTACGATAAAATTCAGCTCATGGGGCAAAGCTTTGGATCGCACTGGGGCATGATAACCCTGCGCAACCATCCTGATCTGATTGCGCGTGCAACCTTGAGCGCATTGGAAGGACCGGATCACACGTATGATACGCCTGCTCATATTGCCACTACCCTCGCCAGGATTGCAGAAAATGCCGCGGCTTCCCCCGAACTGGCACCACACATGCCGGCAGAAGGCTTGCTCAAGGCATATCAATCCCTTATCACGCGGGCAGAGGAAAACCCCATCTCCGTTCCTTATGTCGATGAAGACACCGGAGAACAGCTAACGGTCAAGTTGGATGGTGATGCATTCAGATTACTTGCGCGCGGGTATTCAAGAGGCACAAGCTGGCGCTACATCATGCCATTTTGGCCGCTGGATTTGCTAAACATGGTGAATGGCGAATATGAAGGCGCCGCACGCAGGTACGTCCACGTTAACACAAGCCGCCGGCTTAACGACGCAGCCTACTACCAGGTAGACTGCGCTTCTGGCATAAGCACTACACGCAAACAAGCGTTGGCTTCAGATGCCGGCGTTGCACTTGTCGGCAATCTTCATACGTACTACGACCTTGTGTGTCAGGCCTGGGATGCAGATTTAGGGGAAGCATTCAGGTCTGCATTCACCACCGATGTGCCGGCAGTCCTGATTCACGGCACGTGGGATACCTCAACACCTTATGAAAATGCTGAAGAAGTCAGCACCTTTTTTACAAACCATCGGCTAGTGCGGATAGAAGGCGGTTCGCATGGTGCGTTTCGTGAAGCTCGAGAAGACGTGGATGGCTTCGATGCGCGCATCAATACCTGGTTGGCTACAGGTGATTTCTCGGCAATACCCGAACAGGTTGAGTTGCCGCCTCTGCAATGGCGCGCGCCCTAACGTGCAACATTACGCAGCTCCTATAGAAAACTATATAAATGAAAACACGCCCTGCATCTAAGCTCGAACTACCTTTCGGCCCCCCAATCGATAGGTAGAATTCGCGACTAACATGCAGGGCGTGAATTACGATTTCAAAATACGCTGCGGTGCCGGCGGCAGCAAACCATATCTGGCTAAAAAAAACAGGAATACTTCATCCAATTGTTGTAGCTTGAATCCGCGCAACGTACCCTTGCATTGCGCCATTCCGCTTCCGAAGCCGAACCCTTGAATCACAACGTGTACCAGCGGATCTTCGGCCACCACATTTATCTCATTTACCCTACACCGGCATGGCAAAACTTGAAGTTGTTGGATACAGTATGAAATGGAATCCAGTACACAACAAAGGTGAAGTACAGACTATTTTTTCCGACGGGCAAATTGTAAAACTCCCCGTGGATTCAGATTGTGAATTGTCGGCCATTCTTCTGATGCTCGAAAAAGACCCTGTGTTTTTCGACACAGACACGCTGTTCCTCGAGTGCCCCCAACGCCCTACCGGTACCTGATCTCTCATAACTTGTACAATATTGCTTCATGGCCACAGAACTCCTGGTTGCCATTATCTCAGCCGCAGTAGCACTCGTTGCTGCCGGCATCACGATTTGGGGACAAACACGCAGTACACGCCTTGCAGCTGAATTACGGCGGGAAGAGGCAGCAGATAAACAACGGCAAGAGTCGCTACGGTTGCTTTCGCGCTACCGCGAACCACTTGTCCACGCAGCATTCGATCTTCAGAGCCGTATCTACAACATTCTGGAGCTTGACACCATCGCACACAATTTCACCAATGGGACAGCCCAGACGCGGGACTATGTCGTAGATAACACCACGTATTTGATTGCGCAATATTTTGGATGGAGCGAAATCTTACGACAAGATGGCCTTTTCCTTGACCTCGGTGAAATCGAACGCACCCACCGCCTCAATGAAATCCAGGACCAGATTAGCCATACCTGGCTCCGCGACGACCTGGACGAACCCATGCGTATTTTCAAAGGCATTCAGCGCGTCATTGGTGAAGAGATAACAACCAAATCAGATGCCGGCAATGTGTGCGCCACCTACGGCAAATTCCTGCACATGCTAAACGACGATGAAAAACCTTTTTTGCAGCAGCTCAAGCTGCAAGTCGTCGCCATGGTCGAAGATTTTGAAGCCTCGCGAAGCCGGCTCGTTGCATTACAACATGCGCTCATCGACCTGATCGATTTTCTCGATCCCAAGTTCATCCGCTTCCCCAAACCGCGCCGCTCAAAAATTGAAGCTTAAAATTAGTCGGCCTTACGCTATCCCATGAAGTAACCCAATCGGCAATCGAAAATCGACACTCAAATAGGCTTCACGTACCGCTTCTCGCCGGCGTCGACGAACACGGGCAGCCTGTTTTGTCGCAAGGGTTTCGGACAGGTGGAATAGGGAGAAAATGCACAGGGTGGGTTGTAGGCCCGATTGAAATCGATGGTGGTTTTGCCTGTCTCGTCCGGCAGATCTACATACATAAAGCGCCCGCCCTCGTACGTTGCGTTTGAATTGCTTTCATCGCCAAACACCAGAAAGAGCTTGGTCCCGTCTCGTCGCTCAAATGGCACCATCTCATACTGCTGCCCGTCCAGTTCGAACACCAATACACCGGGCGCTGCTTCTTCGCGCATCGTACCCAGGATAGTAGGATACTCAAACACACGAGGCTCTTCAAACGGTAAAAATTGGGCGGTGACTTTCCAATCTGCATCAAAGCCAAATCGATCGATCCCTTCAAACGCAGCGAGGTGCGCGCTCTCCATGTTGCGCACACGAATCCCCAGCATACCATCGCGCGAAATCAGCCACCACTGCAACGGGCCGGCGGACAAAACGGTAGGATCGCCATATCCGCCTTCATCATCTTTGAGTTGGATCACGCGTTCATCCGTAGTCATGCTGTCCACTAAAATCAGAGCATCAGCTGCGATCTCAAATGAAACCGTATCAGCCTCACGCAGCAGTGTCCCGGCAAATGCCGGCGCGTTCCCTTCTTTCATTACAAAGTCGTTATCCGCTGCCGCTCCCATAGTCCACGACGCACCTTGTTCCAGCCAGAATAAGCCGGCTAAATTGATCCAACTGGATTCTGCTTTCAGCAAGTCGGCTTCACGCGTTTGCTCCCACAATTGCTGATCAGCAAGCATTTTTTGGAGCTGCATTTCTTGCTGACCAAAATAGAACCCGGCTACAAACAGCAGGGCGATAAGGCCAGTCATTATTTTGACGCGTTTTCGAATCATGGCTCCTCAAGAAGGACCAATGGGAGGGAATTAGATCAATCTAATATTTAAAAAGACGACCTATCAGATGCAAACGCGCGTGCTCAATTTCCGGCTTCGGCTGGTGCTATTTCCTGTACTTGCTCAGCCAACGCCATGATTTTGTCGGCCAACCCAATCAGATGGCGGTGCGCCCGATTGCCATTCGACAACATCGCGACGCCCATCTTTTGATCTTTGTTACCCTGAAGAAACGCGGTATAGCCGGGCACGCTGCCACTATGCGCAAAATAGCGTTCACCTTTCCTGATGTCAGTCCACCACGTAAGCCCATAACCGGCTTCTTCCCCACCCCACAGGCCGCTAATTGGTCCTTTAAAGTCCTCGAACTGCAAACTGTGCATTTCGTCGATGAGGTCACTGGATATCAGGTGCCGGCCTTTAAATGTGCCACCATTCAAATTGGCAATCAGCCAATTCGCCTGATCGAGTACCGTGCCATATACGATGCCGGCCGGCCATACGGTTGCTTTTAACTGTTCGGTAGGCACCAGCCGCTTCGAGTTCCGATCAACGACATAAGGAACGGCCATGCGCTCTGTCATGACAGGTGTTGGCTGAAAAGCCGTGCTCGTCATTTCAAGTGGCTTAAAAATCGCGCGGTCGATGTACTTTCGAAAATCTTCTTCAGCAAATTGTTCAATCATGTGGCCGACCAGGCTGTAGGCCATATTGGAATATACTACGCCTGTCATTGGGGGCGTTTCTGCACGCAAGGAAGTGGCAAGATATTGGGCAAGCGAAGGCGGCCGGTCGTCACCCCATACGGGATATGGCCCAAAGTCACCGGGTAGCCCGGACGTGTGCGTTAACAGGTGCCGAAACGTAACGGGTGTATCAGCATCTTCATTTTTGATGCGCAGCCCCTGGAGGTAGTCACGGACCGGGTCATCGAGCGCAAATTTGCCATTCTCCAACTGCTGCAACAACGCTACCGTGGACATTGCTTTAAATGTTGAGCCTATAAGGTAGACCGTACTGGGCACAGCCGGCGTACGTGCCCACATATTGGCGTACCCATATCCGTTTGACCAGACAACCTCTTCGCCCACCACGAGCGCCACCGTCATCGAAGGAATCTGCCCCTCGACCATCGCCTGCTCAACAGCAAACTCGATTTCAGCCAGGACCTCGGGCCAGGTCATTTCCTGTGCTTGCGCTGCACCGCACACAAAAACCCCTGTCAAGAACACAAAAACAGCGGTTAGTAGCTGTAATCTGAAGACCATTATGTTTCCGAAAATTATCGCTTTCAATACAGTTGTATTTGCTACCAGCTAATCGTTTCAGGGAGTCATATTGAGAAGGGCATTCAATTTGACCAGGGGCGAGCAACCACGCGTTCTAATCCTACGCTGGATCGTACGCGCCTGAAGGCTTCACGCGTCCCCAAATCGAAAAAGTCACCGGGCCGGAGAAAATAAAACTGTCCGCCTGAATCGATCATGCTGTTGTGGTCATAGATCGCCACATAACTTTGCCCGATGACTTCAAATTCATCACCCCGCACAAGGATTGCGGTATTTTCGTCGAGCCCAATGCCAAGCAAATGTGGATGTGCCTCGATGATTTCAATCAGATCGAACTGCCGATTGCGTTGCAAAAGATGTTGATCAACCGCTGTGTTTTTCAGCAAGGCGAGTCCCTCTTCGTGGTCGCCCATCATAATGGTATTCGTCTTGGTATCGCCGCGCGCGAGGTAGGAGCCCTGAATGGTTGCGCCGGCAGACGAACCACCAATAATACCACCACGGTCGAGCAAGGCAAGCAATGCGTCGTGCACTTTCGTATCGAGATACGAGTCTGCAAGCCGCCACTGCCGGCCACCTGAAAACCAAACGGCGCGGGCATCTGCCAGCGGTGCAGCAAACGCATCGGTATCAGCCTCAGCGCGATCGTAGGTGTGCAAAATATGCAAGTTACGCGCACCCGCCTTCCTGAAAACGGAGAGGCCGCGCCAGTAATCATTGTATTCGGACTGACCGCCGGCTGTGGGGATGACAACGATTTTTGCATCGGGTCCGCCAGCCAGGTCAATAAAGCGCTCAAAGATCGCAAGATCTTGCAAGTTGCCTCCACCCAGCAACAACACGCCACGCGCAGGACCAACTTCCTGGGCGAGTGCCGGCGTTATGCCGAGACAGAGACACAATATCAAAAACAAAAAACGGAAGCAGTAACGATGAGCCATGGATTTGGGAGGATGTCTTTGCGGGTCAGGAAGAAAGTACGGTTTTTCGTGCATTCATGTAGGCCCTCTATCCATAGTGTTTGGATTTTTCAGCATGGTGTTTGATATTATCAGGGCTTGCGGGTAACCACCACGCCAATACCCGCTCTTTGAGCACAATCTTACGAAGTTATGCTAAATCCCCGGCTGCTGGTCGGCAGATTTTGCCCCGCTCTGCTGGCGTGTGCGTTAGTATTTTCCCTTTTTTCCGGATTAGAGGCGAACGGACAGGCTGTACGTGGGACATCTGCGGATGAACCTTTTTTTGAAACACGGGCTGTCTGGTTAGCAACCGTGTTGCAAGACGGTAACTGGCCCACCACCGGCGCGCCGGCATCACAACAAGCTGATGCCCTCCGCCAACTCATCCGGGACGCGCACGCTACCGGCATCAATACGTTTGTTATGCAAGTGGTTGCACGCGGCGACGCGATGTACCGCAGCACCCTTTTGCCCTGGTCAGCCCTCCTTGCAGGACCAGGCATCGATCCTGGTTTTGATCCGCTCGCCGTAGCCATCGAAGAAGCCCATGCACTGGGTATGGAGTTGCATGCCTGGATTAATGTCTATCGCATCGGCGACACGAGTACGCTGGCCGATTTTGCCAACGTCACCAATCCCCGGCACATCGGTGTTGAAGAGCCTGGCTGGATTGCCGAGAAAGGTAGCCAGGTGTGGCTCGACCCATCAGCTGATGGTGCAAAAGACTGGCTCGTCAGCATCGTATCCGAAATTGTAACATTCTATGATGTAGACGCCGTTCATTACGACTTTATTCGCTACCCGGAAGGTGGCTTTGTTACAGATGATGCCAATTTCCAGTTCAATGACAAAGGCTTTTCCAATCTGGCAGATTGGCGCAGGAGTAATGTGAATGACTTTGTCGAGGCGGCACACGAAGCCGTGTCTGCAATCAAGCCGTGGGTAAAGATTGGTGCAGCACCTCTCGGTAATTACCGGGAGACCAGTGCATGGCCGGCGCTGTGGGCCTTCAGCGGCGTGTATCAAGAAAGCCGGCTCTGGCTCGCCAATGGCTGGCACGATTACCTCGCACCGCAGATTTACTTCAGCATTGGTACCGATCCCGAGGGCACAAACGCATTCCCGTCCCCAGACTTTGAAGTGCTGGTAAATGAATGGGTGGACGAATCATCGGGCCGTCCCATTTTTGCCGGCTACGGTGCTTACAAGCCATCCGAAGGCAGATTTCCCGCAGGTGATTTACCGCTCCAGATCGACGCAGCACGTGATGCGGGCGCTGCAGGCCAGATGGCGTTTCGATACGACCACTACATGCAGTATGCGGACTTGATCACGAGCCGCTATACCGAGCCTGCCCTGCCGGCAGCCATGCTGCATCGTTTTGAGGCTTCAGCACCAACGGTGCCTCCCGGGCTGGCCCTTACCAATACCCCCGAGGGCTACGTACAGCTCGACTGGATGGCTTCGAACGGCAGCACCAACGACCCGCTGCGCAGCTACGTCATTTTGCGCCGGCCAGACGCCATTCCGCGCGAGGGGTACGCTACCGATATTCTTGCCTCGGTTGATGGCAGTACCACACAGTTTATAGACACCAGTATTGCGCCCGGACAAAGTTACTACTACAGCGTAGCTTCCCGAAGTGCGCTTGGGATGTTGTCGAATTACTCAGCACCGGTTTCAAACACAGCGATCACGTCGATCACCCCTACGCGCGGGGAAACGCGTAAAACCACGATCGTGAGTGTCTTCCCAAATCCGGCAAGCCAATCGGCAACCCTGACGTATTACTTGGCGGCGCCAACTTCGGTAGAGATTCGTTTGCACGATGCCATTGGCCGGCAAACCAAAACGGTAACCAACACGCGCCGGCAACCCGGATTATACAAAACGCAAATTAACACAGGCGACCTCGCGCGAGGGGTTTATCAGGTTGTCTTGCGGACTGAAGAAGGGCTCTCTGCCTGGCCCCTCATGGTTAACCGCTAACCTATTAAATAGCGCCATTATGTGGGCATTTTGAGGCATTAAACCACTCATCCTGCCCACACGGCAATCCATCAAAAACAAATTGATTACCAAATTGGCATTCCGTATTATCCGGCAGACCGTTTTTATGCCTGTCACCAACACTTCGATGAACAATAACACGGTCGACCCAACTCATTACGATCCTTTATTCTAACACCCTAAGTATCACAGTATGAAAAAAGCTACTACTTTGACGCTCTTTCTCTTGCTATCTGCCAGCCTCGTGCAGGCGCAGCAAGTGGAGTTTGAATTGAACTTGCCCGCCACTGACAACATCATGGATGGCTATGCAGCTGGTCTCCAGTCAGGTGCCCGCGACGTAGCTGGCCCCTTTGACCTCGACGCTGATGGTCTGTATGAAGTACTCGTTGCTGATTACACTGGCGGTGGCCGCGTGCACGTTATTGAAAATGTAAGCACCGACACATGGGAGCTTGTTTATTCAACGCCCTGGATGGACTCAACTGGCACAACCAACAACATCCGTGCAATCGCCGGCGGCGACCTGGATGGTGATGGTTTTGGTGAGATTGTGTTCCTGAGTGGTCGCAACTTTGACGAAGCGACAACTTTCGCTACGGGTCTGTTTGTGTTTGAAAACACAGCCGACAACGACTATGGCTCAGCACCTGCAGCAATCTATGAGTTCAACGATGACCTTCCCGATCGCTGGCGTACAGAAGTCATGGACATCTACGATGTTGATGGCGATGGCTCAGAAGAACTGCTGATTTCAAACAACGGCAGCGATAACCGCTACGACAACTGGTACATCATCTCTGCTACGGATATTGGCGGTGGATTTGATGTATGGACTGAAGAGGTACGCCTGAGTTCTCGTGCCACGGAAGACTTTGACCCAGTAGGCCGCGGTGGTGGTAGTGCGTATGCAGCACACCCTGCCGATCTTGATGGTGACGGCAACCTCGAAGTTGTCCTGCACTCATGGAACAGCTTTAATTTCACCAACATCAGTACCGATGGTGCGGGTGGCTACGTAATTCCAGATGCTGCGGCAGCTAATATTAACTTGCAGGTTACAGCACCCGACGATCATGTTTCGTTCTTCGGTGGTGTGGTTGTAGACATCGATGGCAATGGCGACGACGAGATCTTCTTCCCGAACCTGCAGACAGGTGCGGTAACGGTAATGAACTACGAAGACGGCGAAGACGTACTCCAGCTCACGATGGATAACTTCTCTGTTGGTGTAATCCCAGGACTCTCTGCGCTGGGTATCACCGCAGGTGACCTCGATGGTGATGGGGCCATGGAACTCATTGCTACAGGCCCGGGCTACTCAGGTGGCAACTTCACAGGTGGCGCAGCCGCATCATGGGTGAATGTTGTTGAATTTAATGGTGGTGATCCTGAAGATCCTGCGAGCTACTCAGCTGTTGAGGCCGTAGAGATCTCTTCGGATACCTACAACGGATTCCACACACTGAACAACCTCGATGGCTCAACCACCTACGTTGACAACAACCTGGACCTTGCAAACCCTGACTCCGTGACAATAGGAGGCGGCAACGCAGAATTTGCGTCCAAGCTTGCTTACCTCGGTGACGCTGACCTCGATGGGATCAACGAGGTTGTGTTTGGTATTCAGGGTGTTCGTGACGAGCTGTACACGCTCACACAGAATGCAGACAGCAGCTACACGGTAGATTCTTCTGTGAACAACGAAAACCGTATTTTCATGCGCGTTATGTCAGGTTCTGGTATCGCTGTTAGCATCGATGACGAGCGTATCATCGTTCCTGATGATTACAAGCTGCACGATAACTACCCGAACCCGTTCAACCCGACCACAACCATCAGCTTTACGCTCCCGCTTGACAAAGCTGTTAGCGTACGCGTGTTCGACATGACGGGTCGCCTGGTTCGCACCCTGGTAAACAACGAGTACCGCACCGAAGGGTACCACCAAGTTGTTTGGGATGCTACCAACGACGCCGGCCGCCAGGTAGCAAGTGGTTCTTACCTGTATACGCTTGAGTACGGTAACTTCCGCCAGTCAAAAACCATGGTTCTGATCAAATAAATCGACGATTTATTTGGGTTGAAGGTTGAAGGTTGAAGGTTAAAGGTGTCACTGCTTTTGGCCTTTAACTTTCAGCCTTCAATCATTTTATTGGCAATACGCGTCCTGTGATTTGCCTAAATGCACGGGACCTGAAGACGAGCGAAAAGGCGAAGGTCAACCACCTTCAACCTTAAACTTTCAACCTTCAACCAATCTCTTATGGCCTACAGACGCCGTTTGTTGTTCTTAACATGCCTCCTGGCATGCATCCTCCTCCCCGCCACCCTTGCCTATGGACAAGGCAAAATTGCCGGCCGCATTCTCGATCAGGCCACCAACGAATCCCTGATTGGCGTCAACATTGTCCTCGAAGAAACCGGACAAGGCACCGTATCCGACGCGGATGGCAACTATATTATTGTAAATGTACGCCCCGGTGCCTACACGCTGGTCTTTTCTTATGTAGGCTACCAGACGCAGAAAATCACCGATGTCCGTGTGAGTACCGGGCAAACCACCCGCTACAACCTCAACATGCAGGAGCAGGTGCTCGAAGGTGAAGAGATCATCGTACAGGCTGAGCGTCCGCTCATCCAAAAAGACCTGACGGCGTCAAGAAAAACCGTTGTGGCTGAAGAAATTGACGCGCTTCCCGTAGAGGGCTTTTTTGGCGTGCTTGTAACACAGGCCGGTGTAAACCAGGGCCCCGGCGGCGAAATCCATATCCGCGGTGGCCGAAGCAATGAAGTATCCTACCTCGTCGATGGCATCTCAGTGGGCAACCCGTTTGACACCAACGGCCTAACAACAGGGGTTGCACAGGATGCCATCCAGGAAATGACTGTGATTTCTGGTGCATTTAATGCTGAATACGGCAAAGCCATGTCTGGCATCGTAAACCTTGTCACCAAAGAAGGCACCCCCAAATTCCAGGGTTCGTTTAGCGCCTACGGCGGCGATACAGTCACTGGCAACGAAGACATCTTTTTGACACCGTCGAGCCTTGGCTACGATATCTACACCCTTGAAGCCACGCTGGGCGGTCCCCTGCCTATATTCAAGAACGCAAGCTTTTTTGTCTCCGGCCGGCTCGATGAAGATGAAGGTTATGCATTTGGTGTTCGCCAACACCTGCCATCTGACTCGGCAAACTTCAACGGCGACATCCCCTACTATGAAATAAGTGGCAATCCCTGGTGGGAATACCTGCCAGAGGATGCAGAAATCCCTAATTCAGGACGCGAGCTCCCCAATGAGCGAGTATCGCTCCACCCAAGTACTGCCAGTAACTTCGTCGGCAAAATCACAATGAGGCCCGTTCGTGGCATCAAGGTCGACTATAGCTACCTGTTCGATTACAGCAAGCGCAAACCGCTGAGCGCAAGTTCATTCCTGTACCGATTTAACCCAGACGGGATTACCACCTTGCGCGACCGTGGCTTCAGCCACCGACTCAACTGGACCCATACACTAAATGATCGGGCCTTTTACACCTTGCGGCTCTCCTACGCCAGCAACGAATTCCGGCAATTTGTTTACGAAAACCCGAACGACCCGCGCTATGTACGCGACTTAAGCGGTATTGGTGATGGTACCGTGGTTGGCTTCCCGGGCAGTAATTTCCTGTTTGGCGGCAATCAAAAAGGCCACATCAACGAAACGTCACGTTCGTTCCGCGGCAAGCTTGATTTCACGCGCCAGTTCGGCATCATCCATGAAGCCAAGCTCGGTGTTGAAGCACAGCTCCACAGCCTCGACCGGCGCAACTTTGTTGTGTTGTTTAATGAAAACGTGCTCTACAGAGACGGCCCTACGGTACCCGACGAATCGACACCTTCGCATGACGTTTACAAAGACCAGCGCGTGCTGGAATTGAGCGCCTATGCGCAGGACAAACTGGAGTTCGACAACTTCATCATCAACGCCGGCTTGCGGTACGAGTTTTTCGATCCCAATGGCGAATTTGTGCCAGATCTGCTTGATCCGAAAGGACCGCTACAAGAAGCAGAGCAAACCCATCTGCTGCTTCCGCGCGTGGGCGTATCTTTCCCAATCACAACAACCGGGATCATCCACTTTTCGTACGGCCACTTTGCGCAAATGCCGCCACTTCGTCGACTCTACTTAAATCCGGACTTTGAATTCCCGGCCGGCAGCATTCCGACTTTCGGCAACACCAACATGCGGCCTGAACGAACTGTGCAGTATGAAATTGGCTTGCAGCAGCAAATTGGTCCTAACCTGGCTTTTGACGTCACGGGCTTTTTCAAAGATATCCGGGATTACCTGGCGAGCCAGCGCATCCGGTTTAGCACCATTGCCGGCGAAGACCAGTACAACATCTTCCTCAACCGCGATTATGCCAATGTGCGTGGCATCGTCTTCGCACTCACCCGGAGACGGGATCGTGGCGGCCTGCTTTCTGCCACACTGGACTACACATTCCAGCTTGCAGAAGGTAACAACAACGACAGCAACGCTTTCTTTTTCAACTCGCTTTCTGGTCGCGAAAACGAATTTGAGATTATCCCGCTGGACTTTGACCAGCGACACATTATCTCATCAACCGTAAGCCTAACCCGGCCGGGCAATTGGGGTGCATCGTTTATTGCCCAGTTCTCTACGGGATATCCGTATACGCCGTTGCTGCTCGATCAGAAAATCGACCAGCTTCCCAATGCAGGAAGAAAACCCGAGCAGCTTGATCTGGATATCCATCTATACAAGGAGGTACCGTTGGGCAATGCGCACTTGCGGGTCTTTGCAAAGGTATTTAACGTCCTGGACCGCCTCAACGAACGGTTTGTATTCAATGATACCGGAACCGCGTCCTACTCGCTCAATGGACAGCGCGGTATACACGCAGCATGGGAGCCGCTGTATGGCCTGCCGGGCATCAAAACACTGGACGAATACAACACCCGACCCCACTGGTACAGTCCACCGCGAGAAATCAGGCTTGGTGCCACGCTCTCCTTCTAGCCACCTGCCTATCTAAAGCCACCCGTATCAGGATTTAACTTAGCTGACAATATAGATGCGTTACAGATCGATATTTGTATTATTGCTTGCAGCTTGCGTAGCGCTACCTGCCGGCGCGCAATCGCGAAAAGAACTCAAAAAGGGCCGAAAAAACGACTGGAAGCCCCAACAGGTACAACGCTGGATTGACTACCAGACCGACCGGCCCATGGTACAAGGCGCAAACCTGAACTGCGTCTCTGAAATCACGAGCCGGCGCGACGCCATTCTTAACGGCAACCGTATCACAACGCAGATTCTAAACTTCGGGTCGATTTCCTCTCCCGGTAACACCATTACAGACATTGTATGGAATGGCCTCGGCTATGGGTTCGAATTTGGTCCGTTTGTAGCGGCTGAAATTGAGGACCCTGAGCGCAAAGATCCACAAAGTGTCCCCCTTTTCGATGACAACGGCAACCCGCGTCTCGATGCCAATGGCAATCAGCTATACGGCATCCATATCGTATCGGATGGCCTTGTATCGAATGGTGGGGAAGTCTCGCCGGATGGCGCTGAATTTTGGGGATGGCAGCCTATCCCCTGTGCAGAGCCCGTTGGTTCGTTTGGCGGCCTGGACGTCGTTGAACGCACCTCCCCTTTTATTCCAACAAGCGATGCGCGGGACAACGACCTGGACGGCAAACCCGACTCCTGGCCAGATACGTGGTTCAATGAAAACTTACAGCAATTTGTATGGCCGGGTGCCCTCCAACAGGGTGCATCCAATGCCGACAAAGAAGCGCTGTACTTCATGAACGACTACAACAACAACGAATTTGAGTACTATCCCTTCGCATCCGACAGCACTAAACGTGGTCTGGGTCTTGAGGTAGAGACGCGTATTTATCAGTGGGCGAACCCCCTTGCTGAAGACGCGATGTTTCTGATCTACAAAATCACAAACAAGAGCGAAAAAGACCTCGACAAAGTGATCTTTGGTATGTGGGGCGACCCGCACGTTGGTGGTCCAGGTGACTGGCCGGATGACCTTGCGTTGTTTGACCGCGACCTGAACATGGTTTTTGCGTGGGATGCAGATGGACGCTCTGATATTCCGGGTCGTGCGCCAGGCTATTTCGGGTACAAATTCCTCGAAAGCCCGGGCATCGGCAATGAGATCATCAACGGCGTATCCTTTGCTGGTGATGGCATTGACAACGATGGCGACGGGCTGGTCGATGAATCGTGGACTGACGGCATCGACAACGACGGCGACTGGGATCCCTCTTTTGACGACGTGGGCATCGACGGGATTCCTGGCACGGGTGATGAGGGAGAGGGCGACGGCATTCCAACGGCCGGCAGCCAGTTCGACATCACCAGACCCGGCGAGCCGAACTTTGAATTCACGGATATTGACGAAAGCGACCAGATTGGTCTGACTTCATTTGCATCACCTGGTTTTGCCGGCAACAGGATCTCAAACGATGAGCGTGTATGGTCACAGGTGCAACCGGGCAACTTTGAGGACGTGCCCTCCCAGCCGGGCGACTACGTTTTCCTTTATGGCTCAGGTTCTTTCCCGCTCCGTGCCGGCGAGACCAAGCGCTTCTCCATTGCACTGATTGTTGGCGAAAGCTTTGAAGACCTGGTTCTGAACGCCGAAACTGTGCAGCAGATTTTTGATGTAGGCTACCGCTTTGCACGCCCACCCAACAAGCCTACGCTTACAGCTGTACCGGGCGACCGTCAGGTTACGCTTTACTGGGATGACGTTGCCGAAACTTCGGTAGATCCCCTGTCGAGGGAGCAAGATTTTGAAGGCTATGCCATTTTGCGCTCAACGGACCACGAGTTCAGCGACCAGCAAACCATTACAGATATCAATGGCTCGCGTTTCTTGTTCAGACCACTAACCAACGAAGTGGGTGTGGAAGCCCGATTCGATCTCGACAATGGCATATCGGGCCCCTCAGCCATCCCCTATCCGAAACGCGGTGTTGCGTATGATTTAGGTGATGACACGGGACTCTTCCATACGTATGTTGACAGCAACAACGTGATTAATGGACAGACGTATTACTACACCGTTGTTGCGTATGACCGCGGCTGGAATGGGGGCGACAACAGTGCCTTCCTGAACGGCATTCCACCATCGGAGACGAGTAAGACAATCACATTCAACCCGGTTACGGACGACTTTATCTTTGACGACAATACCGCCTCCGTTACGCCCTCGCCGGTAGTAGCAGGCTATGTGCCGCCTTCGTTAAACGATGGAAGCACGCCAGTGCAACGCGCGGCCGGCAAAGGTACTGGCCCCCTACTGGTCAACGTAATCGATCCACTGGCCATTCCTGACGACGGGCTTTACACAATCGATTTCGATGATAGCAACGGCGAAACCGTGTACTCCGTCACCAATGAACGACCGCTGACGGTCACATTTGCGGCAACGGCTGGCAAAGCAAACAGCCTTGGTGTAGAGAACATTGTGCCCGAGAGCTTCCAGTTGAGCACCGCATCAGGCGCACCGTTGGTCGCCGGCACCGATTACACGCTCAATGCGGAATCGGGTGCTGTGCAAGTCAATAGTAACGATGGCGCAGCACTAACGGCAACATTCAAATACCAGCCTGTGCGTGCCAGCGACCGCCTCAACAACGAAGAGTCCAATCCGATCTTCGACGGCATGCACCTTTTTGTGCGAGAAGACATGATGGGCATCGACTCCCTGCAAACCGGCTGGTCCGTTGGTGGCAAAGATATCCCGTTTAACGTACGCGTAGCAACTTCTGGACCGGGACGTATCGGACAACCCAACGACTACGAGATTGTGTTTTCCAATGAACCGGTAACGACAAGTTTTGTCACGAACCTGCCGCTTCCGTTTGAGATCTTCAATCTTTCAAAATCCAATGAGCCCCTGCTCGCGTTTGTGCCCGACCTTAACCGCGACGGTATTTGGAATATCGATGAGCAAGTCATCATTCTCGAAAATGTAGATGGTGAGCAGATTGCATCGTGGCAGGTAGACTTTGAAGACATCGGCGAGGTGCCGTCAGGTGGCGATGTCTTCTTTATTCGAACCACCAAGCCGTTTGATGGCAACGATGCGTTCACCATCAGCACAACGGCTGCTACAACGGATGCTGTGTTAGCGAAGGAAGGTCTGCGTGACATTTACGTTGTGCCTAACCCGTACGTAGCCTCTGCGTCATTTGAGCCCACGAACCCGGTTTCGCGTTCAGAGCGGGGTGATAGGCGTCTCTACTTTGCAAACGTCCCGCAACGATGTACCATCAGGATTTACACATTGGCCGGCGAACTGGTAGATACCATTTTCCACGACGGCGCACTCAGCGATGGGAAAGCCTTCTGGGACCTGCGCACCAAAGACAACATGAACATTGCCTATGGCCTTTACATCTTCCATGTGGAGTCAGATGAAGGAACAGTCATTGGTAAATTTGCAGTCATCAAGTAACGCCCGGGTAAGATCCATATGAAAAGCACACGCATAGTTCGTCTTCGTACCCGGCTTACCGTAATGCCGGGATGGGCGCTCGCCCTGCTCCTCTTTTGTACTGCGCCACAAGCTGCAGTGGCGCAAAGTGAACCAAACAACCAAACCATCACCAAGGTTGGCACTACAGCCGCACAGTTTCTAAAACTGGGCGTAGGGGCACGCGCTGTATCACTCGGGGGCACCTTTGTTGCCCAGGCCAATGATCTGTCGGCACTTTACTGGAATCCCGCTGGACTTTCCAACTTGAACGGCAGCGCTGTACAGCTTGCCCGCACAGACTACCTGGCTGGTGTCAATTACAACTTTGCCGGATTCGGGACCAGTCTCGGTAACATAGGCACCATTGCAGCATCGCTGATTTTCCTCGACTCAGGAAGCATGCAGGTCCGCACAGAAGAAGCCCCAGAAGGCACAGGCGAAGAGTTTGATGTCCAAAACTTTGCACTCCAGGTTTCATTTGGCAAAGCACTAACCGACAAGTTTTCGGTGGGCACAACCGTCAAATACATCCAGGAAACGATCTGGCACAGCTCCGCCTCGGCAATGGCATTCGATATTGGCGTCCTCTTTACCACACCGTATGAAGATCTTCGGCTGGGCGCGAATATGGCTAACTTTGGCCCCAAAATGCAGATCAGTGGTCGCGACATACTTTTCAGCGAAGACCCGAATCCTGACCAGGAAGGGAATGTGGAAATTGTTAACGCCCAGTTTCTCACAGACGGCCACCCCCTGCCCCTGATTTTCCGGATCGGACTGGCCTGGGACGCCGTTACGCATCCAGATCACACCATTACGCTCATGACGGACGCTGCACATCCCAATGATAACAGCCAGTACATGAATGCCGGCATGGAGTACGTATTCAGGGATTTCTTCTCGTTGCGCTCGGGCATGAGAAACTTGTTTGAGACCGATGGCGAACAAGGACTTACCTTCGGCGCCGGACTAAACCTCCGGCTCGACCGTGCCTTGCGCATCCGATTTGATTATGCCTACGCCGATTTTGGACGCCTCGAAGAAACCCACTGGGTAACCGTTGATCTGGCGTTCTAGGTACAAACAATTAAATCCTGTGAATCTATTTGTTTGTGGTTTAATGTTGCAGGTTAAAGGTTGAAAGTGTTTCCACTCATTCTGTTAGCTAAATCCCGAACGAACAAATCATTGCTTCACACCACTATGCTGGATTCCGTTTGCTTTCTGAGGTCTGTTGTGTTTGCAAACTTGAAGTGCGTTTTACCACTGCTGCTGTTAACCCTTTTCTTCTTACCACGGAGCAGTGAAGCACAGGTTGATGATCTTGTCCATCAAAAAATCCAGCTAGCTTCTCCGAGCGCAGTAACAGCAGGAAAAACAGCATCGCTTACCTATGCGGCAACAGCGGGCGCCATCAGCTACAACGGGGTGATTCTGACCGGCAGTGCAACGGGCGATTTTGAACGCGGATTTATCCGCTTTGAGACGCCTGAAGGCTGGACCACATGGTATCCCCTGACCTACCAGGCAACAAGCACCAGGCATCGCTTTTTAGCTGGATACAGAAGCGACGTATTTTATGACGGATCCGCCTTTGAAGTGCGCTTTGACATGGATGCCGGTAACATGGTGCTGGTAACCGATATCGGGACGTTTGACAATCGACTGGATGCGGAAGAATTTGTTATCCAGGATACCAATACCCAGCCTGAACTCAATCGCTGGAATAGCCGCGCCATTATCCCTCCTTCGTTGATTCCGCGCCGAGAATGGGGTGCAGATTCGTTTGTAGGTAGCCCCGTGCCGCTTGCCAACCCGAGCTATAATCGCATGACCTTCCACCATGCAGCCTGCTGCGGCGCTGAGACGCGAGCAGAAGGCCTGGCATCAGTGAAAGGCATTCAAGACTTTCACCAAAACGTGCGCGGCTGGAGCGACATCGGATATCACTTTATTTTTGATCAGTCGGGACGCGTGTACCAGGGCCGGCCTTTTCTCGACAATCGCACCAACTTGAACCAGCCCCCTGTACTGGCACAAGGCGCACACGTGGGTGGCTTCAATACGGGCAACATTGGTGTTGCCATGCTTGGGTGCTATCATCCCCCTGAAGGCGGCGGCTGCCAGGATACGCTATCGCCGGCCATGCGCGACTCTGTAGTTACCCTCTTTGCCTACCTCAAAGAACGCTACGGCGTCTCTACCTCAAATCTGCTAGGGCACAGGGATCAGGGATCAACGAGTTGTCCGGGTGACAACAACTACCCCCTGTTGCCGGCACTTCGTATGGAAATCGAAGAACTCATCCTGTCAGGTAACCAACCCATTGCGCAGGCAACCCTCGGCTCAACGGTTGCAGAAGATGGCGTTGTCCAGCTTTCGCTATCGTTCGAGGAAGTTATCGATGTTACCTTTTTCAGGGTGGATAGAGAAACGGAGGCGACCTCAACCACTGTGTTTTCATCAGCCGAGATACCAGCCGCCGGATTTACTGCTTCGTTTACGGATGCAGATGTAGCCACAACCGAGCCCGTGCTCTATTCGCTGTACGCAGTGAGTGCTGCTGGTAACGAGCAACGCCTTGCATCTACAGCCTCCTTGTCGATTCTCAATCCCAACAGCTTTGTATTGGGTGAGAATTACCCAAACCCTGTGCAATCCAGCACGACGATACGCTATTACCTTGATCAGGAAGGCATTGTGAACCTGAGTGTTTACGATACACGTGGTAAACGGGTAGCCAATCTGGTCAGCACGTTCCAGGAAGGCGATCAGTGGTACAACGCACGACTCAATACGGATAACCTGGCCAATGGCACGTATTTCTACCGTATGCAAGTAACGGGTTTCTCAAGCATCATATTTGATGAGACGCGTACTTTGTCTGTTGTACGTTGATGCCGCTTCGCATTTTGCAGCTATATTCACATCCTGTGTCTATTTCTGTGACACAAGTCTCTATTCCGGATGAGGCGCCAGGTCAACTGCTTCAACGATTTTGAATTGCTGTTTTTTGCGGTCATCTGCCCAGGTATAAAGGGCCAGTTTGTCCAGCACCAAGCGTTCTTCAGGTGCTACAATTGTCTCAATCCAGGCCAACCCTTCAGCGCGTAGCGCGTCACTGGCTTTACGCGGTGGCCGTGCAATGGTCAGATGCGGCCTGGGCGCATATTTTGGTGCACGATCAACGATATCGAGTATTCCCTTTCTGTGGCGTTCCATATACGAAACGACCTCCTCTCTCCCACTATTCAGCGTAAATGCGTAGGCAGAAGGCTTTTCCGGGTCACCAAAAGGTGCTACAGCACCAAGCGTGATTGTGGCACGCTGCAAGCCGGCTTCGATCGCTTTAAACCATGCGCGCTGCGCGTTTTCTGCACCTACAGCACCAAAAAAAGCAAAGGTGATATGCAGGTCTATCGGGTTAAAACATTTTATGCCATCCGGGCTGTTCGTGATGACTTTCTCATACCAGCTATCCGAATCAACGGGAAAGCCAACAAACCAGTTTGGACTCATTTTTGTAGACAGCAGCATCGTTCCGGTTGCACCTCAAAATAGTCACGCCGTATCGCACGGCATTGCGCTTCCCCCGGCAATCACCTTGATTCCGAAATTACGACAAAGCACTCAGCTTAATATATATGGCATCGTCTCTAACTCCCATCAGGATTTTATTGCTCCTGTGCCTGCTACTCCCATATTCCGCAGCGGCACAGCTGACACAGAGCGATAACCAAAGCGACAACTTAGCCAAAAAACAAGCCGTTGTAGTCAGTGGCGAAATGAAGCGTTGGCACCCTGTCACCTTCACAATTGATGGCCCAACAGTCGACGAAGAAGATATAATAAATCCATTTGCGGATTACAAACTGGAAATAACCGTCACCAATGGCAACCAAACGCTGGTTGTGCCTGGTTATTTTGCGGCCGACGGCAACGCAGCCGAGACAAGCGCCCGTTCAGGCAACATTTGGCGCGCGCACTTTAACCCGTCAGAAACGGGTTCCTGGGACTATACCGTATCGTTTGTACGCGGCACTGACATCGCAATCGATGAAACGGCCCTGGTCGACGAAACCCTTATTGATAACGAAACGGGCAGCTTTGACATAACAGAGACCGACAAGACAGGTCGTGATCTACGGGGCAAAGGACACCTTCGGTACGTCGGTGAAGCCTATCTTCAGTTCGACAACGGCGACTGGTACATCAAAACCGGCATCGATAGCCCGGAAAACATCCTCGCCTTTTCCGATTTCGACAGCACGTACACAGCAGATGGCAATGATTTTGTAAAAGACTATGTCCCGCACATTCAGGATTGGAATGCCGGCGACCCCACCTGGCAAGGCGACAAAGGCAAAGGCCTCATTGGTGCAGTCAACTACCTGGCCGACCAGGGCATCAACAGCGCGTTCATCCTGATCAATAACATTGGGCAAGAAGGTGACAACGAGGCGCTCGGCAACGACGATGTGTGGCCATTCCTTACAACAACCATTTACGATCGCTACGACGTCTCCAAGCTTGCGCAATGGAATATCGTGTTCGATCATATGCAGCAACACGGCATTATGCTGCATTTCGCCTTGCAGGAAATCGACAACGATGCCTTGCTTGATAATGGCGATCTGGGTCGTGAGCGCAAACTATTTTACCGGGAGTTGATGGCCCGCTTTGGCTACCACAACGCACTCACCTGGAATATTGGCGAAGAACTGCGTTCGGACAGGAATACGGATGTCCAGCGAAAGTCGTACATCGACTATATTGCCTCAATCGATCCGTATGAACACGGAATTGTGGGCCATACCTGGCCTGGTGACGACGAATACCTGGCTATTTACGGCCCGCTGCTGGGGTATCCGACCTACGACGGTATCTCTTTCCAAATTCACGACGGCCAGGATGGCACAGGCGACCTGAAGGTGTATGAGACTACCAAGGAGTGGTACAACTTCGCCAAAGACGCCGGCAGAAAATGGTACATGACCATGGACGAATGCTGTGGTTGGCAAACCGGTGTCCGTCCCTGGGGAGACGAGTACAATCTGGATGACGTACGCGTTGACGTGCTCTGGGGCAACCTGATGGCAGGCGGAAGCGGCGCAGAATGGTTCTTCGGTGACCGCAAACCAATCCAGTACGATCTTTCTACGGAAGACTTCCGCCCCTTCCAGCTCATGTGGAATTACTCGCGGTATGCCGCTGAATTCTTCCACAATTACTTACCCTTCACAGAAATGGAGCCCCAAACCGGGCTAACCGACGACGACGATCATCTCGTGTTTGCCAATCCGGGGCAGGTCTATGCTGTTTACCTTCGCGAAGGGTTAACACCCGATCTTGATTTGGCTGCGAACGTGGGCAACTACCGCATCAAGTGGTACAATCCGCGCACGGGTGGTGGCTTGCGTAACGGTACCGTAAAAAGCATCAGTGGCGCCGGCGTCAAAAACCTTGGACTTCCTCCTGAAGCAACCGAAGAAGACTGGGTAGCACTCGTCGAAAACGTAGGCTTTAGCGATTATGCCATTGCCGACTTTCAGACCACCCAATCGGCGTCCAACCCGCGCACGTATACGTTCGATGGCACGCTCTCGCAGAGCTTTGGTGGCTCAGTATCAAGTTACGAGTGGGACTTTGGTGATGGCGCCATGGCTACGGGCAGTATTGTCACCCACACGTTCGCCCAATCTGGCACGTACCAGGTGCGCGTAAAAGTGACAGACAGCCAGGGCAATACCGATGAAGAAGTACAGCAAACCATCGTATTTCCCGTCGTTGCTTCCCCCGTCAACGGATTGATGGGTGAGTACTATGACAACATCACGCTGACGGAAACACCAGAAACCCGCCTGGACCCGCGCATCAACTTTATCTGGGGTAACAAAATCCCAATAGCAAAGGTAGACCGCGACAGCTTCACGGTACGCTGGACGGGCCACCTGATGCCGGATCATACCGATTCATACACCATTCGAATTGAATCGGACGATGCGATTCGTTTATGGATCGATGACAACTTGCTGGTTGACAACTGGGACAACACGGGTATGATCGAATCGAGTGTGGATGTAGCGCTTCAGGCCTACTTCTTTCATAAAATCCAAATTGAATACCGGGAGAACGAAGGCACGTCGCACATTCGCCTGTTCTGGTCTTCTTCCACGCTTGCAGAGCAGATCATTCCAGAAACACACTTTTTCTACGATGCGTCCGGCACATTACCGGTCGAATTGACAGCATTCGAAAGCGGTCACCAACAACGAGGACGTGGTCCTGCAATGGACTACTGCTTCAGAAACGAACAACGCCGGCTTTGAAATAGAACGTGCCCTGGAGAACAGCAATGTGTTCGAACGCATCGGATTTGTTCGCGGCAACGGTACCACAACCGAGGCGCAAAGCTACCAGTTTACAGATACGGCTACATTTGAAAACGTAGCACACGTCACGTATCGGTTAAAGCAAATCGATTTTGATGGGACCTTTGCCTATTCAGATGCCATACAGGTGGCGTTGCCGGCTCCGGTAAAACTCGCCTTGCATAAAAACTTCCCGAACCCGTTTAATCCGGTCACGGTGATTCGCTATGACGTACCGCAAAACGGACCGGTTCGACTTTCTGTGTACGACGCAACAGGACGCCAGATTGCTGTCCTGGTAGATCAGGAAGTAGCTGCCGGCAGGTATCAAACGCATTTTGATGCAACGAACCTCGCCAGCGGTGTCTATTTCTATCGATTGGAAACAACCCAATCGTCGATAACCAATACCATGCTTCTTGCAAAGTGATTTACTGTGCCGGGCTATACGCACAATAGCCCGGCACAGGCAGTGTACCATGTGCTTATGTACATGTGTGCTACAGCATTGGCTCGGCCCACACCTCCCACTTGTTGGGGCATTACTACAATATTTGGTTGCACAAGAAAAAGCCGATTATTGAGAAACGCGTGTTTTACAACATGCACCAGCGCCACCTTTACTGAGCTATTGACTGACCAGCGTATATTTATGTATCAAAGATGGATCGTAGTCCTTGCCATCTGCCTTTTTAGCTTTTCGGCACAACCCGCCACCAGTGACCCATTCCCCAAGGTTGCGTTTGCTTTAAACCAGACTGTCACGGTCTCGGGAGAACTGAAACAATGGCATCCAGTGACGCTCGAAATTCAGGGCCCAACGGTCGCTGAAACCGATCTTGTTAACCCGTTTTTCGACTACAGGGTTGAAGCAACCTTTAGCCATAACGGGACGGACTATGTGGTGCCGGCCTACTTCGCCGGCGACGGGGACGCAGCCAACTCCAGCGCTTCATCGGGTAACATCTGGTACGCCCACTTTTCTCCCCAGAGCACAGGTTTCTGGACATACAGCGTCGACTTTGTGCGAGGCACGGACATCGCTATTGACGAATCTGCCACGATTACCGAGACCATCCTTTCAGGTGTATCAGGGAGTTTTACTATTGCCGGCTCCGACAAAACAGGCAAAGATTTAAAAGGACGAGGTGCACTACGCAATACCGGAGCGTCCTACCTCCAGTTTGATAACAACGATTGGTATATAAAGGGGGGCACCGATAGCCCGGAAAACATCCTCGCATATACAGAATTCGACGGAACGTACAGCCTGGATGAAATCAACTTCGTCAAAGACTTTGATCCCCATGTCCAGGATTGGGAGGTTGGCGACCCTGCCTGGCAAACGGATCAAGGCAAAGGGTTGATCGGGGCGATAAACTACCTCTCAAGCCAGGATGTGAACGCAGCATTTATCCTCATCAACAACCTTGGCTTAAATGATAGCGAAGACGAAGGGAATGAAGATGTTTGGCCCTGGATCGATCCCGAGACGCTAGACCGATACGACGTTTCAAAACTCGCGCAATGGGATATTGTCTTCCAGCACATGCAGGAAAAAGGTCTCGTCCTTCACTTCGCACTCCAGGAAATTGACAACGATCAGCTCCTAGATAACGGCGATCTGGGCAGGGACCGCAAATTATTCTACCGCGAGATGGTGGCGCGCTTTGGCTACCACAACGGCGTCATCTGGAATATTGGCGAAGAACTTCGTTCCGATCGTAATACCGATGCGCAGCGCAAAGCCTACATCGACTATATTGCCGGCCTGGACGCGTACGATCACCCGGTCGTAGGACATACGTGGCCTGGAGAAGACGAGTATACAGCCATCTACGGGCCGCTCCTGGGCTATCCAACATTCTCGGGCATCTCCTTCCAGA
>CBDHHF010000031.1:0-225871 GCA_965263205.1 Rhodothermales bacterium | reverse complement strand
GGCCTGGCGACAACAGATTCAGGGATGATTAGGCGGTGGCCTCTTCCAGCTTCTCAATGCCGCGTCCAAGCATAACGCCTACCACAGCACCTACAACAGCAAACATGACGATGTAGCCAACGATATCAACCAGCGCCAGCTGCAATGTGGATACATTACTGTTGCCAAATTCAATGAAATTGACATGTGCGCCAACAAGAAAACCAATGAGCGCACCAGCAGTGGCACCCGTTTTCCAGGTGCTGATGTTAGCCCAACGCCCAAAAATGGTTGAGATCAAAAACCCGCTCGCCAGCGAGCCGAGAATAATCGCCCAGAAATCTGGAGATTCTTTCCCCACGCCTGTTGCAGTTCCAGCGTTGTCAACAGCAAATTGTGCCAGGGCAAGACCCCAGATCAGGTAGCCTACAAAGAAAGCTACAATACCGCCAACGAGTCCGGAAATAATGATTTTGTTGTTAGCCATGGTAAAGATTGAGTTAGTGGCTGGGTCATTTTATCCGTTCAACCTAAGAAGATAATCGAATAAAAGTAAAATCTTCACCAAAAAAGGGCTTTTCTCGAAATGAATGTCGATTTCCGAGTGCCAAATGCCGATTTGGGGATTTTCGGTATTTTTAGACGTCTGCGTGAGTCTACAAACATATAGCACGCAGCTACAGTCACATCTATGAGTGGTATGCCATTCTGGTGGATACCCAGTCAAGCTCTGTCTCTATATCACAACTAAGCAAACCGTCATTCTGGACTTGATCCAGCAATCCAGACATCTTTTAAAGGGCTAATTTACCCAATCGTTCTCTGGATACCGGATCAAGTCCGGCATGACGTGGAGTAAAAAAACGGGCACGGTGTCCCTTTTGAACCGATGATGTTAATTGTGATATAGAGACAGAGTCAAGCAGGGCATGACATGTTATTGGAGGGCGCTAACCCTATAACAGTGGTATGCCATTCTGGTGGATAACTAGTCAAGCTCTGTCTCTATATCACAACTAAGCAAACCGTCATTCTGGACTTGATCCAGCATCCAGACATCTTTTAAAGGACTAATTTACCCAATCGTTCTCTGGATACCGGATCAAGTCCGGCATGACGTGGAGTAAAAAAACGGGCACGCTGTCCCTTTTGAACCGATGATGTTAATTGTGATATAGAGACAGAGTCAAGCAGGGCATGACATGGTATTGGAGGGCGCTAACCCTATAACAATCGAAAATCGGCATTCGAAAATCGGCACACTCAACATTCGGCATTCCTTACGTCAGCTTTCCTCGTGCATCTACAGGTAGCGTTGTCAGGACTTCCTGACCATCCACGAGGTGCAACACGTCTAAATTGTTTACTACAACACAGGCATGATTCGGCACAACACGCACGGTATTGCCTACATCGAGTGTAGAGGCACCGGGCACCGTCACCCATCCGTGCTCTTCTGACAATCCCGAAATAGATGCATGCGGGAGAGCGTGCATCACGCGAGCGTTGTACAGGATAATGCCATACCCATTGGTCAGATAGCCTTGATCGGCGGTGAATACTTTGCGGCCGGCATCCAGAAACAGCCGTTCACTGCCATCTGAGTTGCGTTGCTTACTCACAACGGTCGCATAAACAGTCAACGCGCAGTCCTTTAGTGTTGCAACGGTCAGCGCGTGCTGGATGGCATCGTTGAAAGGGTAATTACCGGGGCGAATTTCAGTCACACGGAATCCCTTGTGCGCAGCGTTTTCAAAATGCTTCATCGATGGGGTCGACCCGATGCTGATCTCAAAGCCATCCGGCGTTACGCCGGCAATACCTGCCTCATGCATGGCAGCGGCAAATTCCAACATGCGATCGCGCTCCTCCCCTGCAACACGCTTTAGGGATTCGTCAAGCGTTTCGTTATCGACTTTGGGGCCCGCATACGCATTGCCGGCATGTGTCAGTATCCCAACCAGTTTGAGTCCGGGCAACTCGCTCACCGTACGAGCAAAATCAAGGCTCTCCGACTGATCCCAGCGTACACCGCAGCGACCATATCCACAATCCACCTCAATAAGTACTTCCGCTCGCGCACCGGCAGCTGCAAAAAAATCTGAAGCGGCCTGTGCTCCTTCACGTGTGTCCACGCAAAAAGAAATGCGCCCTTTGGCCATCAGCTTGTGCACGCGTGCAAGCTTCTCTTCACCAACCACATTGTAGGCAATGCGCACGTCTTCAAAACCGTTTGCCATGAACACCTCAGCCTCACCAACCTTGGCAACCGTGAGGCCATGTGCTCCGTGTTCAACCTGCTTGCGCGCAATGACAACCGACTTGTGTGTCTTTGTGTGCGGTCGCAGGTGCACATCGTTGGCTGCTGCTTTTTCTTGCATCCGCAACAAATTAGCTTCAAGCCGGCTACTTTCGATGAGCGCGCAGGGTGTAGGGAGGTCTGAAATCGTCATGATGTATGAAGGTTAGGGAAAAAGAAAAAGCCATCTCTTTTTAAAGAAATGGCTTCAGTTTTCCAAATAAATAATTTTGCAGTTCAGCAGCTTTAATTGGCGCGCTTGCCACCAACGTTGCCCATACTCATCCGCAATCGGGCACGCTCAAGGGCCTGACGGGCTTTACGGCGCTGCGCATCGTCGCCAGTAGACATGCGTTCGAGGGCGCGAGCCTCAGCAGCTTTTGCACGCTCGATATCGATGTTAGTAGCCGGCTCAGCCGTTTCGGCAAGCACGGTCACGGTATTATTTAACACTTCAACAAATCCGCCACTGGTAGCAAAAGCAACGCGGTCGCCAGACGTAAGCGTAACAAACAGAGGCCCCAATTCGATTGCAGCAATCATCGGGGCGTGGTTGTGCAGAATCTCGAACGCCCCCTGGATACCAGGTGCACGCACGCGCTCTGCTTCTCCCTTGAAAACACTGCCCGTTGGCGATACAATGTCGACGTAGATAGTTCCAGCCATTTTATAATGGAGTACAGGGTTATTGTTGAAGGTGCGCGACCGGCAAACAGGCGTACCTGAGCCGGCCGGCAGCCATCAACCAATTTATTATCCTTCTGCGAGCAGTTTTTCACCGTGCTCGATCACTTCCTCGATCGTGCCTTTCATCAGGAAGGCAGATTCTGGGTAGTGGTCGAGTTCGCCATTCATGATCATCTTGAAGCCACGAATGGTGTCTTCAAGTTTCACGTAGCGGCCAGGTGTACCGGTAAACTGCTCGGCCACAAAGAACGGCTGGGACATGTAACGCTCAGCACGGCGTGCGCGGCCTACAACTTCTTTGTCCTCGTCACTCAACTCGTCCATACCCAGGATCGCGATAATGTCCTGGAGTTCTTTGTAGCGCTGCAACAGCTCTTTCACTGCCTGTGCCGTGTTGTAGTGATCATCACCAATCACGCGAGGATCAAGAATACGGCTGGTTGAATCGAGCGGGTCGATGGCTGGGTAGATACCCAGTGAAGAAATACGGCGAGAAAGTACCGTCGTTGCATCAAGGTGAGCAAATGTTGTTGCCGGCGCAGGGTCAGTCAAGTCATCAGCAGGTACGTAAATAGCCTGTACAGACGTGATCGAACCGTTTTTGGTAGAGGTAATGCGCTCCTGCATCTCACCCATTTCCGTTGCAAGCGTTGGCTGGTAGCCTACAGCGCTCGGCATACGACCAAGGAGAGCTGATACTTCAGAGCCGGCCTGCGTAAAGCGGAAGATGTTGTCAACGAAGAACAGTACATCACGACCACCCAGGTCGCGGAAGTACTCGGCAATCGTAAGACCAGAAAGCGCTACACGGGCGCGGGCGCCTGGCGGCTCGTTCATCTGACCAAACACGAGTGCAATGTTGCTCTCTTTAATTTTTTCGAGGTCTACTTTGGAAAGATCCCAGTCGCCTTCTTCCATGGCATGAAGGAAATCATCGCCATACTGAATAACGCCACTTTCCAGCATCTCACGGAGCAGGTCATTTCCTTCGCGCGTACGCTCACCAACACCTGCAAACACAGACAAACCGTCGTGCTCCTTAGCGATGTTGTTGATCAACTCCATGATCAGTACGGTTTTGCCTACACCGGCTCCACCAAACAGACCAATTTTACCACCACGGGAATAAGGCTCGAGGATATCGATTACCTTGATACCCGTTTCGAGGATTTCGGTAGAGGTCGCGAGGTCATCAAAGGAAGGGGGCTCTGCGTGAATTGGGCGACGAACGTCACCTTTTGGTTGTGGCAGTCCGTCGATGGCTTTGCCTACTACGTTGAACAAACGGCCGCGAATGTCTTCGCCGATGGGCATGGCGATCGCCTGGCCGGTATTCACTACCTCGGTACCACGCGTCAATCCGTCTGTAGAATCCATTGCAATGGTTCTTACGCGGTTTTCGCCGAGGTGCTGCTGTACCTCGAGTACCAGCGCGTCACCGTCTTCCCGGTCGATGCTCAACGCATCAAGAATCTCGGGTACTGCACTGGCTTCAAATTCTACGTCTACTACGGGGCCAATGATTTGTACAACCTGCCCTTTAGTCATCGTTTTGGTTGCTTCCATGAAGGATCTATGCTCTACTAAATAAGTCGTTGAAGGCGGAGGAAGGTCAGCGATGCGCTCGTCCTATCACTGAAAAATATACACTCAAAGCAGCGATAGCTGATCTGCTGCGTCTCCTACTCTCGTTCCTTCAGGAAGATCTCAAAGAATTGGGAAATTTTTACGAAACTGGAACCTAAAAACGCGTTGTAGTCCCGTTTTTTTATTGATAAGCGTCAAAAGCATAAAATTGTGGCCCATCTTGCTGTTTGGGCACATAAACGCGCTATTAAAAATCGAGGCCGCACCTGATTTGCATGGTGCGGCCTCGCTAGCCTGGTCGGATGAAAGAAGTGCGGGGGGGAGGTGCTTACTCAGAGGAAAGAATCGTCATGAAAATTGGAGGTTACTTCACGAGGAGCATCTGCCGCGATTGGGCATAGGATCCGGCAACAAGCCGGTAGACATACATGCCACTCGACAAGGTCTGTGCATCAAACGACACGCGATGGGTGCCGGCGCGCTGCAATCCGTCAACCAGTCGCGATACTTCGCGGCCCAGCATGTCGTACACCACAAGCGATACATCCACATCCTGCTCCAACGCATACTGAATGGTGGTCACCGGATTGAATGGGTTGGGATAATTTTGCGACAACGCAAACTGCGCCGGCACAGCATCCATCGAAGGCGCATCAAGCGTTACAGCGGGTTGCTCGTTCAGGCGCACTTGCGCTTCCAGCCGGGCTCCGGCATCAGCTTCGATAACAAGCAGGGTATCTGCAGCAAGCGGCGCCAGGCCGGCCATCGTGATGAGGGGGTTCCCTCCTGCTGTTTTGCCGCGTGATACAATCCATCCTTCGGGCAAACGAGTCCGAACATCCGAAGTGAAGTCAATTTCTTCACTGGCAATGATTTCAAAAGTCAGTGCTCGCACACCTGCTGCTGCATGATCAAGCATGAGCGGGATGTGAACCAGCATTCCATCTGGCTCTGCCGGCCCCCAGCTAAAGGCTGCATCTACATCCGGATCACCTGTGCCCTGCTTCGAGACACACGTGCCATCAACGGGAAAACAATCGAGCAAACCCGACACATACTGCAGGATTAACGCTGCGTCATACGAAGATACTTCGCTGTTGCCAGATACATCAGCAGCGATAAAGGACGGTGTATCAAGCGTGTCGATCAGCGCTGCATGTTGCAGCACCATGGCTGCATCGAAGGCAGATACTTCACCGTTCAGCGAGGCATCGCCGGCTAGTGCTGAAGAAATGGTGATGCTACCATCACTGGCCGTTGCAGCAGGATTGCCTTCATTGAACGTGATTTCTTCAAACGTAATGCTGGAGATGCCATCGGTGGCAAGGCTTTCAAAGGTAATAATCACAAGGTGGCCGGCTCCAGCAAGAGCGTCTACACCTGCTGCGGCGATAGCGATGCGGCCGGCTTCAGCTGCGTTGTAAGCCAGGGTCATGTTAGCTGAACCGCTCAGGGTGCCTTCAATTGCGGCGGCTGTTGCTGTTAAAAGACTGGCGTCGTAGGTAAGCGCCATGTTAAATGCGGTAATACCAAGTCCTGAGACATCACTTACGTCGATGGCAACCTCGAACACTTCGCCGGCATCAACATGGGGACTCTCGATGCTAACATCCACAACGCGGACATGCGTTGCATAGGCATCGCCGTGTAGTGGAGCACCTGTCGCCTCCGGAGTAAACGAAGCCGACATGAGTACAAGGAGAACAGCAAAAATGATAAAGAACGGCGTTTGCTTTTCGGGGGGAGCAAATGACATACGGAGGGTACAAATAAGTTGCGATAGCGAACGCAAACAGACTGTGTGGTAGGTGGTTGGGGATGTTGCCTGTGCGTGTGCCGACTTAAAGAGAAAACCAGACCAATTCGAAAAAAAGAGCCTGAAAAAAGCGATAAACCAGAATTAACTGCGCTATCACCGGTTATTTCGGGAAAAGACGTAACCTTTCTACTACGATATTACCTTTTTCATTTGGCCCAAACGGCTTAATTAAGCCAATTTGCAGGTATTTACTCGATTGTGCCCACTCTCATGTATCGTATGCAGTTGCAAGACAAGCCATTACCAAACAAAACCTGAGAATACGTACCTTTCCCTATGTGGCATTGCAACTCCCATGATTTTAGCCCGAGCTATTGCAGCCTCAAAGACACCGTTGTTATGAAAACTCGTTATATCCTGACTTCCCTGCTCCTGATGATGCTGTGCGTAGCCCCGGCACTCGCTCAGGAGCTCCCCTCGATAGCTGAAAAAACCAAAGGGTTTGAAAAGAAAGATGGTTTTGTACCCATTTACTGGGATGCAAAAGCCGGCAAAATCTATCTCGAAATAAACACCTGGGATACCGACCTCCTCTATGTCACCTCGTTGCCGGCAGGCCTTGGCTCAAATGATATTGGCCTTGACCGGGGCTTATTGGGTGATGAAAACGTGGTCCAGTTTCAACGCGTTGGGCCCCAAATACTCCTTACTTCACCCAACCTGCGGTACCGCGCAACAAGCGACAACCCTGATGAACAAAAAGCGGTGCGTGACGCCTTTGCGCCAGGCATTCTATGGGGATTCAAGGCTGCAGCAGCAACCGACAGCAGTGTCCTTGTGGATGCCACCGGCTTTATGCTTCGCGATGTAATGGGGGTTACACGCCGGCTAAGCAACATGAGACAAGGCAACTTCAAGCTCGATCTTACGCGTAGTGCGCCGTATTTGTCTATGACCAAAGCGTTCCCACAAAACACAGAGCTGGAAGCGCAACTGACTTTTTTGTCGGATAACCCCGGCCGTTACGTAAGCGAAGTGGCCGCCACCCCTAACGCCGTTACCCTCCGCATGCGCCAGTCGTTTGTCATGCTTCCCGAGCTAGGTAGTTACAAACCACGGCTCCATGATCCGCGTTCGGGCGCTTATGGCATTTCGTATGTGGATTACGCAACCCCCGTTAGCCAGGCCAAAGAGGTGCGGTATACTGCGCGCCATCGGTTGGAAAAAAGGAATCCAGAGGCACTCATCAGTGAACCCGTTGAGCCCATCGTATACTACCTCGACCGGGGCACACCTGAGCCCATCCGTAGCGCACTGCTCGATGGTGCACGCTGGTGGGCTGATGCGTTCGAGGCTGCCGGCTTTTCCAATGCCTATCGTGTGGAAGTCATGCCGGAAGACGCTGACCCGATGGACCTCCGATACAATGTCATCCAGTGGGTGCACCGTTCCACGCGCGGATGGAGTTATGGCCGCAGCATCCAGGACCCGCGTACAGGTGAAATTCTCAAAGGACACGTTACGCTGGGCTCGTTACGGGTACGACAAGATTATTTGATCGCAGAAGGCCTGCTTGCGCCTTACGATACCCCGGAAAACAGCAACGGCCTGTCGCCAGACAACGACCCCATGCTCGAACTGGCGCTTGCGCGTCTGCGGCAACTCTCAGCACACGAGGTGGGCCACACGCTGGGCTTTATGCACAACTTTGCAGCATCCGTTAACGACCGCGCCTCGGTTATGGACTACCCGGCCCCACTGGTCACCTTAAATGCCAACGGTATTCTTACCGTCAACAACGCTTATGATGAAGGCATCGGTGAATGGGACATCACAACCGTCAAGTTCAGTTATTCCCAGTTTTCCGAGGACAAGGATGAACGCACCGAGCTGAATGCCATCCTGAATGAAGCGTATGATGCGGGCTATTACTACCTGACAGATAGCGATGCACGCCCTCAGGGTGGTGCACATCCCCTGGGGCACTTGTGGGACAATGGGGCTAATCCGGTTGATCAACTGGACCTGAGTATGCGGATCCGTAAAATTGCTCTGAATCGGTTTGGTATCGCTAACATCAAGGCGAGTCAGCCCCTTGCGCAACTGGAAGAAGCACTGGTCCCGCTGTACCTGCATCATCGCTTTCAAATAGAGGCAGCCGTTAAATTAATCGGAGGTGTTGATTATAGCTATGCAATGCGCAACGACACGCGCCGACTCCCTTCGGTGATACCCGGAGACGAACAGCTTGCCGCCGTTGATGCGCTGCTCGAAACCATTCAACCTTCAGCACTACGCCTGCCAGAAAATCTCCGTACGCAGCTTCCCCCTCGACCGCCAGGCTATGGCCAAAATCGGGAGCTTTTCGACGGCTTCACAGGCCTCACTTTCGACCCGTATGCGCCGGCTCACATTGCCGCCGGCATGGTTGCCGATTTACTGGCTAATCCCGAGCGCCTCACCCGCCTCATCTACCAGGAAGACTTTGATCCTTCCCTCCCGGGCATCGATGATGTGTTCTCGCGGATTTTCAACAGTGTCTGGAAAGCGCGTATGCCCAAAGATGCGTATGATGCAGAATTACAGCGCATCGTACAGCAGGTGTGGACGGACGCGCTGCTCGAACTGGTCACCCGCCCCAACCTTGCACCTGTTACCCGCGCCCGCGTGATCTTGCACTTGCGCGACATCCTCGCCTGGCTCGAACGCAGCAAAGGCAGAGACAATGAAACCATTGCACATCGCGACATGATTTATGATGATGTGCAGCGCGTGCTCACCCGCGACTACCAGCCGGCAGAACAATGGCGAGCGGTTACCACCCCGCCGGGTTCTCCCATTGGCCAGGATGGACCTGATTTTCTGCAGCGCACGCAAGAACGGCGGGCTTTGCTGGAGGCCTGGATACAGAGTGATATCCTCTGCGGTGTAGATCATCAATAGACCGCACAAAAACAAAGCGGTAAATACTCAAACTAATGCGTTCAAAAAAAGGACTGCGCCACGTGGTGCAGTCCTTTTTTGATGGGTAGATTTTCTATACGTCGGACGGCCCACCAAAATGTTGATAGCCACGTCCTTTCAACTGAATTCTTGAACCTTCTGGGGTTTCGATCACGATATCTTCAAAATCTGTAATGGTCCCAATAGCAGTCAGCGTGCCGGCTGGGATTTTTTTCCAATCATCGGGTCGAATGGTCATTAACAACTCATAGTCTTCGCCACCATAGAGCGCGTACGTATCGGCATCCTGTGAGAAGTGTGCGGCGGTATCACGAGTTTCTTTATGGATGGGTAGATCGGTTGCCTTCAGGCTTGCCCCGCAATGGCTCTGCCGGCAAATGTGCTCGATTTCAGAAGCGAGGCCATCCGAAATGTCGATCATGGCCGAAGGTTTGACACCTGCCTTTGCAAGCACATCAAGGGCAGTTAGCCGTGGTGTTGGGGTGAGGTGCCGCTGGATAACGTAGCGAAACCCATCGAGGGCCGGCACAAAGTCCAACCCGCTTTTTTGCAACGCAGCCCGCTGCTCAAGTAACACGCGTAGCCCTGCATACGAAGCGCCCAGATCTCCCGTGACACAAACAATGTCATCAATGTGCGCGCCATGGCGATACACAATTGCGTCTTCATCTGCTTCCCCGATGACTGTAACAGTAATCGTCATTCGCTGGGCAGCCGTGGTATCTCCCCCAATCAACGAAACCCCATACGCTTTGCAGGCTTTCTGAATCCCTGTGTAGACGGCTTCGATCATCTCCACAGACACATCGTGCGGCAAACCAATCGCGATGGTTGCATAACGAGGTTTTGCATTCATCGCCACAACATCACTCACATTCACAGCCATGACCTTGGCCCCAAGAAATGCCATCGGCATAAAGGCGCGGTCAAAATGGATGTTTTCGATCAACGCGTCGGTTGTAACAACGTGTACCTTGCCGCCCCCGATACTGTAAACCGCAGCATCATCACCGATGGTTCGAATCACGTTGGGATCCGAAGGTGTACCGAGGATCGATTCCAGTCGATCGATCAGGCCGAACTCACCTGTTTCGGTTACCGGGGTGAATGCTTGATTGTCTTGCATAATGGTCGAAGTTTGGGGCAAGTGGTGAGGAACGAGTTAAACTAATCGCTGTGTGCAAACAAACATAGCACGGAGGATTTATTGGTTTGCTGTTGAAGGTAGCGGACCTAAGGTTGAAATGTCATATACAATTAAATTTGTCTAAGCACAACCCAAAATAGCTATTTGTCTGCATACCCTAACCTGTGTTGCAATCGCAAGATTACGGGGAATCAGGACGGGAAACAGATCTTACCTTGAATAACGGGTCGCGAGGCACCGGTAGCACTGGGTACGTTTGAAGGCACGCGATTGAGTGTTTCGTGCGCCAAAACAGCAAAACAAACGGATTCCTTGGCGTCGGGATTTAAACCAACGTCTTGCATGGATTGCACGAGCATGCCGGCAAGTTGTTGTTGCAGGCCTTCCATGATACAAACGTTGTGCACACCTCCGCCAGAAATGATTACCCGGTCTACCGTTCCCCGGGGTAATACATGGTCATTAAATGCGCGTACAAGGGTTTCAACTGTGAACGCTGCTACTGTAGCCACGATGTCTTCCGGGTGGGTAACGCCAAGCGTTGATGCCTGCGCCAACAGCTTTTCTACAAATGCTTGCGTATAAAACTCGCGCCCCGTCGATTTAGGGGGCGGTCGATCATAGTATTCGTCATCCAGCAGATAGGCCAGTAATCCGGTGTGTATGCTGCCTTGCCTGCCAAGTTGCCCACCTTCATCGTAGGGTTTATTCCAAAAATGTTGGACAACAGCATCTATGACCATGTTACCCGGCCCGGTATCAAATGCCAGTACATCGCCGGGTGAATTTGCCGGCGGTAGCACAGAGAGATTGCCGATGCCCCCAATGTTTACCAACACGCGACGCTCGGTTGGGTGGGTGAAGTACACATAATCGAAATAAGGCACGAGCGGCGCACCCTGTCCGCCGGCAGCCATATCGGCCATCCTGAAATCGCCAACAACTGTTGTATCAAGCAAATTAGCCAGGGTTGACGGGTCGCCCAACTGGAGGGTTGATCGCGTGAGCATGCCGGCACAATCGATTGCATCGGGTACATGAAAAACCGTCTGTCCATGGCATCCGATGGCATCAACATCTACCAGGGCGCAGTCCGTTTTCGCAAGCAGTTGGTGCACAGCTTCTGCATAGGCGTGTGCAAGCCTGACATTCAATTGGGAAATCACCAATACCGAAGACGTTGCCGGCTGCGAGTTTTCGAGTAGCAGGTGCCGTAAAACGGGCGGATACGATGCCGACCGAAAGGCCAGTAAATCTACGTTAATATCTGTACCAGAACCCTCAATGCGCGCAAGGGCTGTGTCGATGCCGTCGAGCGATGTGCCACTCATGATACCAACGACGAGCCGGCTGTTTTTCTTTTGCATGGGTTTCGGGGGGAACGCCTCAACACACTTCACCAGCGTGTTTCAGGGCTTGCATGATGGTATTGGACCACAAACGCACAGCACGTGCTGGTACGTACGCAACTACTCGCTTTCATTAACCGCGCGGGCGCGTAATTCGTTTGCACGCTGTTCAAAATCTTCAGCTCGATCAGGCTGGATAACGGCCAACTTCTCGTATACCCGGGCTGCCTCATCGAACTGCTTTTGCCCCTCGTAAATACGGGCAAGCGTTTCTGACACCATATCATCGATATCCGCTTCCAGAACGGGCGCCTCAACAACTTCGTGCTCGGGCTTCGGAACGATACGGGCAGATTCTAATTCGTTGATCAGGTCATCCAGCTCGAGATCTTCAGCGAGTGCTGTCGGATCTGGAGCAAGGTGTGCAAGCGGGGGTGGCACACGATGCGAAAAGATATTTTTGGGCTTGTTATCTGCTACTTCTTCCTCAACCGGATCAGGTTGAACCAGTTGTGGCTCGGGTGCGGTAGCGATGAGCTTAATCGCTTGACGGGAAAGAATACCGAGCACTTCGCGAAATCCTTTCCTTATTGCTGGGCTGTTTGGCATTAAGAAGGAGGCGTTTTGCCATGAAGAGAGGGATTCCTGCCAGCGTTCTTCTTTTGCATAGGCCTGCGCAAGAAGCACGTGGCATGAGACGTGCGATGGCATCTGCTTGGCGATAAATTCCAGCATAGGAATCGCCTCAGCAGCTTTGCCACTTTTAATTAACTCCAGAGGAGGCTGTATATCATAAACGGGCGTCATGGGCACTCAAGAAGCTCCGTGGTCGCTGTTAAGATACAATTATCCGAGGGATCTCACAAACCTAGCATAAACAAGGAGTAAGATTAAGCAACCGCTTATCCCGCACATACATTGTGCTCCTGATCGGCCAGAACATACACGCTGGGCATTAAACCAGGATACCAATTACGACGGGACGCTCGAAAAGAAGTACTTGAAGTTAAAATGCGTAATCAGGCCAAATCCAAAGGCAAATAGCGCCTGAAATGGAATTGCAGCCCACTCGCCGAACCAGATAACAAGCACCAGGCCGGCAAAACAATACACAGCTAATAACGCTTCGAGCCAAACAATAACAGAAGCGCGCTTTTTCCGGCGCACGACCTTGTTTTGTTGTCCACTGACAGATGCGTCAGCTGTGCTATATTTAGGCGTTCGTATAAACGCCGTTTTTTTTCCTCTCAACGCCTGCAATAAGGCCTGTGTGTTACTCAGGGCCATCCCCATCGTTCCGGCCATAAAAACGGGGAAAAAGAACACTCGCTGCAGCCAATCGGGATACAGCGCACGTTGTGCAAACAATTGGGCCAGGAAGAAGCCGGCAAAACCTGTGAGTCCGACCCCAAGCCAGGCAAAATACAGCTCTCCCGGTCCCGGGATGTCAAAGTGTTTCAGCATCAGCAGCGGCGCATGAAGCAAAGCAGCCAGCAGCACAAAAGGAAACACAAATGGTGCTGTGAGCTGAAAACTACCCTCAATTTTAACGCTGTGGGATTGCGCAGATGCCCAAAGGCTGCGTAACAGTTTCAGTGCAGCCTCTACGGCGCCTTTTGTCCACCTGAACTGCTGGGAACGCAGTGCGTGCATGTCGGCCGGCAATTCGGCCGGCACTTCCATATCCTCGATATAACGGAACTCCCATCCTTTCAACTGCGCGCGATAACTAAGGTCGAGATCTTCAGCAAGCGTATCACTCGACCAATTGCCGCCATCTTCGATGCAGGTCCGTCGCCAGACTCCTGCGGTACCGTTGAAATTCATGAAGTAGCCGGCTTTGTTGCGCACATACTGTTCGATAGCAAAATGGGCATCGAGACCAAAAGCCTGCACGCGGGTGAGCAACGAATCGTCGGCATTGATATGCCCCCACCGCCCCTGCACCATCCCGATCCGATCGTGGGTAAATTGAGGGAGCATCCGCCGGAGGAAATCGACGGGTGGGATAAAGTCAGCGTCGAAAATGGCTATAAACTCGCCTTTTGCACTAACGAGGCCTTCCTTCAACGCGCCGGCTTTGTATCCGGTGCGATCCACACGGTGTATCTGCTCGATATCAACCCCCTGGGTTTGCCAGTAGGCAACCCGTTTGGCAACCAGGCCGCGCGTTTCATCGGTTGAATCATCCAGCACCTGGATCTGGAGCTTTTCCTTCGCATAACGAAGGGTGGCACATGCATCGATCAGGCGTTCTGCTACGAGTGCTTCGTTGTACAAGGGGAGTTGCACGGTTACAACAGGCCAGGGCTTGTCCATTACAGGCAGTGCATCCATCTCCGGGACGGGTCCGGGACGGAGCCGGCTTTTGGCCACGTACTTAATCGCCAGCCAAAGCAGATTCATACCGTAGATAGTAAGAACAGCGGTGGCTATGGCATATAAAATTGCTAACAACGGTGCAGGTGGGTTAGTGTAAAAAACCAGGAGCAGGGCCCAAGAGGGGGTGCAGCAGCAGTGCGTAACGGCGTCACATACAGAAACTGGTACCTACCAATTTGAGGTAGCCGCAGTAAAAATATCATCTGCTACGTTCTGTAGTGCTGCCAGGGCTGCTTCCGTTTCATTATTCAGATCGAGGGGATCGTACTCCTCAAAATTTGAAAACGTACGATTAAGCAGTTCTTTTTCGTCTTCCAGATCTTCGTATAGCACCTTAACCGTAATCGTAACCCGGTTGGTTGCTGCAACTTCTTCCCCACTAATCGACGACGGTGCATTGGTATATCGCTGAATTTCCACGGTGAGCAGGGCATCTGCTTCGTCTTCATTCTCAACAAGTGAAAGCCGCGTCTGATTCACAAACCTGTTGACCAGGGCTTCGGTGAGTTGGTCACTCAGTTCAGGAATCGTATTCAGACTGTTATCGACAACCAGCGGGATTGCAATGGTGTTCAGGTTATCGGGAATAGAAGCCCCCGTAAAACTATAATATCCACACCCGGCAACAGTTGAACAAAACACCACGATCAGGCACCACCAAACAGCAAGCCGTCGTTTTGAGGAATGAAGCATCATACCGTGGTGATTGGTTGCAGGTTACTGGTTGCAAGTTATTGGTTACTGGTTGCAGGTTGGTCCCTCAGTTCTGCGGACAGTGAACAGGGGAAATTTCATGGCAGCAGGCAAAAAACCTTCAACCTGTAACCTGCAACTTTCAACAACAAACACATAAACGCCGAAGGATTTATGTGTTTGTACCTAAAGCTCTTCTTCGATTTCTTTCAGCTTGCGGTACAGCGTCCGCTCGCTGATCCCCAACGAACGCGCCGTTTGCCGGCGATTGCCGTTGTAATACTTCAGTGCATCCGTAATCAACTGGCGCTCTGCGCTTTCCAGCGTAGGGAATACAGGTTTGTCGGCTTCTTCTTCTGTAGCAGAAACTTCCACTCCATCGAAGCTCTCGATTTCATAACTGGCTTCCTGCACAGCCGGCAATAGGGGCCGTTCATTTTCATTCCGCTCGATGAAAAATGGTGCAGCTGCCCCATCATCAAATTCGGGCGTATGAAGCGGTGCGGGCGCATCGGTACGGTGCGGGCGCGGCGTACTGCCACGCAGCAACTCTTTCATTTCGCGAAGCTCCAAACGCATTTCGAGCAATGCGCGGTAAATGAGTTCGCGCTCTTTTGCGCCGGCGCCGTTGTCTTCGCCATCTTGCCAGCCAACGCGCCCCGAAGCAGACGACAGGATCACTTCATTGGAAGCACCCGCAGCTGTAACCCCTCGCATAAACGGGGTGATGTCATCAACATCAACTTCGGTTTTGGGCACCAGCACTACGATCTGCTGGGTCAAATTACGCAGCTCCCGTACGTTTCCTGGCCAACGGTAGCGCGTCAGCATTTGCCGTGCTTCCTGCGAGAGCCGTTTTGCCGGGGAGTTGTATTTCTGCGTAAACTCGTGCAAAAAGGTATCTACCAGCGGCAGAATATCTTCTACCCGTTCGCGAAGGGGTGGTATTTTGATTTCGACGGTAGAAATCCGGTAATATAGATCTTCCCGAAACCGATTCGCCTGCACTTCGCGCGCAAGATCTTTATTGGTTGCCGCTATAACCCGGGTATCCGTTTGTTTGACTACGGAAGAACCAACACGGCTGTATTCGCCGGTTTCGAGTACCCGCAGCAAGCGCACCTGCGCAGCCAACGGCATTTCACCGAGTTCATCGAGAAAAATGCTGCCGCCGTCGGCTTCCTCAAAATGCCCACTTCTGCGCTCCACGGCCCCGGTATAGGCCCCTTTTTCAGCCCCAAACAACTCAGATTCGATCAGGCCTTCAGGAATGGCGCCACAATTTACGATGATCAGCGACTTATGCCGGCGGCCACTCATTGCGTGAATGGCCTTGGCAATCACCTCTTTCCCAACCCCGCTCTCCCCCTGTACAAGTACATTAACATCCGTTCGCGCAACCAGACGCATCTGGTCGATTACGTGATGCAGGGCGGCAGAATTGCCGATAATGCCAAATCGTTCCTGAACCGATTCTCTATCCATGTTCAGCGAGCAGGGTTGCAGATGTACAGTCGGTGACGCGGACCTTTACGTATTGTCCTTTCTCAAAGCCATTTTTATCGAAGATGGCCATTTTGTTTGTATCCGTGCGGCCACAAAGCTGCGCATCGCTGCGCTTGCTCACGCCTTCCACCAACACCGTGTGCTCACGCCCGATTTCAGCTTTATTGAGTTCAAGCGCAATGCTTGTTTGCAGTTCGATGATTTCACTCAGCCGGCGCTTTTTCACATCCAGCGGAATGTCGTCTTCGTACTTCCGCGCAGCATACGTGGTAGGCCGCTCGGAGTAGATAAACATAAAGGCGTGGTCGTAGCGCACTTCGCGCATCAACGACAGTGTATCCTGGTGCTGGGCTTCCGTTTCGCCACAAAAGCCGGCAATGATGTCTGTAGAAAACGCAATCCCCGGCACAATGCTACGCGCGCGTCCAATCAAATCGAGGTACTGCTCACGCGTATACGTACGGCGCATCCGCTCGAGTACTTCGGTGTTGCCATGCTGTACGGGCAGGTGAATGTAGTTGCACACATTTTCGCGTTCGCGATGAACGTGCAGTAACTCATCTGAGCAATCTTTTGGATGGCTGGTCGAATAGCGGATGCGTAATTCTGGAGAAATCAGGCTGATCTGATACAGCAACTCTGCAAAAGAGACGTGTTTGCCATCGCGCGTGTAGCGATACGAGTTTACGTTTTGCCCAAGGACTGTAACTTCTTTGTAGCCCTGATCGACAAGCACCTTACACTCATCAAGAATCGAATCGATCGGCCGGCTGCGCTCGCGGCCGCGCGTAAATGGGACCACGCAAAACGAACACATGTTGTCGCAGCCACGCATAATCGAGACAAAAGCAGATACGCCGTTGGTGTCGTAACGCACCGGGGCAATGTCGGCGTACGTTTCTTCTTTGGAAAGATGCACGTTCACCGCTGCCTGACCGCTCTCTTCTGCCTCGTTCAACAGGTTTGGCAGATCACGGTAGGCATCCGGCCCCACAACCAGGTCGACCAATTTCTCTTCGTCGAGCAACTTGTGGCGCAGCCGCTCTGCCATACAGCCCAGGACGCCCAACTTGAGTTTTGAGCGCCCTTTCTTTTTCTGGGCGCGAAACGTGGCAAGCCGGTGCCGGACTTTCTGCTCCGCATTCTCGCGGATGGCGCAGGTGTTGATCAACACGATATCCGCCGTATCCGGATTATGCGTCAACCCAAATCCATCCTGGCGAAGAACAGACGCAACAATTTCAGAATCGGACACATTCATCTGGCACCCGTAGGTCTCCAGATAAACACTGCGGGTACCCTGCGTTTCTGATGCAACCTGCTTCGGTGCATCGATATCTTCGAGTATATCTAAATCAGCGATGGGCTCCATGCGGAAACAGGGCACTGCCTGCAATTTTGTGGTGCTGAGGGGGTTTAATTTGCGAACTAACGTGTACTCACTGTACCCCTCAATGTTCACGATCTGGCAGACTTTTGCCGGCTACGCACGGATTTTCATGTCAAAATTGCAGACAATGTCCTGTTTCCTGTGCAATACATCTCCGCCGCTCTATTTATCAGGCAACGCAAACGCAACAACAAAATCACCAAGTTCAAGACCCGCTTTCCCGTGGCCACCCGCTGCAATCACAACGAACTGCTTTCCATCTACGGTATAGGTCATCGGCGTGGCAATGCCAGCGCGGGGCAGGTTGTGTTGCCAGAGCTTTTCCCCAGTTGCCACATCAAACGCATGCAACTTGTTGTCTGTTGACGCACCAATAAAAACGAGTCCACCGCCTGTGATAATCGGACCTCCGCTGTTGTACCCGCTGTCTTCTTCGCCCCAGGTACCAAAATTCTGACGCCACCCAATTTCACCTGTGTCCAGATCCACGGCCATCAGTTCGCCCCAGGGCGGCGGGTTGCAGGGGTAGCCGGCAGATGAAATCAGCGTACGCCGCTTCATCGCGTAGGGCGCGCCGCGCTGCATGCTAAACTCGTAGTCGATGCCGGCTGCCTTCGCTTCGGCACGCGCCGCAGCAAGTGAGTCGCGCGGCATGAGTTGCACCAGCGTGATTAGCTGCGAAGTATTCAGGATAAGGCGATTACTATTGGGATCGAAGGCCGTACTGCCCCAATTGGTACCTGAACCATTGCCGGGATACATCAACGTGCCTTCAAAACTTGGCGGGGTAAAGATGCCCGTTGTGAGGTGTTTTTCAAACAATCCCCTGCACTCAGCAAGCGACGCAGGCGTTGGGCCGTAGGCATCCTCTGGCGTCAGACCATTATGCGGCATCAGGTTGGTAGGTAAGACAGGGAATGGCTGGGTTGGCGAAGAGATTTCGCCCGGGATGTCGGTTTGCAATACAGGACGCTCCTCAACAGGAAACAGGGGCTGCCCCGTTTCGCGATGTAACAGAAACAGCGACCCCGTTTTGGTTGCCTGCGCTACGGCCGGCACAACAACACCATCGTGTTCAACCTCAACCAGCGCCGGCTGCGCAGCGAGGTCGTAATCCCACAAATCATGATGAATGGTCTGAAAGCTCCACACGACTTCCCCGTTCGTGGCGTTCAGGGCAACCACCGAGTTAGCGTGCGTGTTATCACCCAACCTGTTGCCGCCGTAAAAATCCGGGCTCGGACTCGTTGTGGGCACAAAAACCAGGTTTCTCTCAATATCTACTGCCATGGCCGACCACACATTGGCAGCACCTACCCGGTCGTTTTCATACGGAATCGGGTCCCACAGCCATTTCAACTCGCCAGTGCGCACATCGAACGCACGGACAGAACCGCGGCCGGTGTCTACGTGCCAGTTGTCGCCAATGGATGACCCGACCACAACGAGGTCGCCAATAATCGCTGGCGGCGATGTTACCTGATAGTCGCTCGACCGGCTGCCAGGGTACCGGTTAAATCCAGGATTGAGATTGATCTGGCCGCCGGCGCCAAACCCGTCGCAGAGCATCCCGGTACGCGCATCAACAGCAATCAACCGCGCATCGATGGTGCCTTCGATGATACGTGCGCTACACACGCCATCGCTTGTGCTGTCTACCCACAAAGAAACACCACGTGACGTAACCTCGGAGAACGAGCGTGTACGATCTATTGCTGGATCATAGGTCCACTTTTCAGTTCCGCTTTGCGCATCCAGGGCTACAATTTTACCAAAAGCCGTCGACAGGTAAAGCGTGTTTTCGAAAAAGATGGGGGTGGCTTCAAATGTCAGTTTCTCGCCGGCGCGGGCATCTTGCCCCAATTCGCCTGTCCGATACACCCACGCCTGCTCCAGCGTGGCCACGTTGCCTTTGTTGATTTGATAAAACGGCATGTAGCGCGTACCGCCCGGATCACCGCCGTAGGCCTGCCAGGTAGGTTGGGCCGAAGCAAGCGGACTTGCAAGTACGCTACAAAAGATGAGTACGAGTGGAATAAGCGATGTATAACGCGTGTTCATTTGGTCGAGTTAATTGTTTTTACAACGATCACCAGCAGCTTACGGAAGCAACTTCAATTTGGATGTATGAATGGATCGGCAACACGTTCGAGTTGATCGGGTCGAACAAAAAGGTTGTGTTTTGACCAAATTAAACGCTTCAGCAAAGAAAAAGGTATGCCGCCCTAACTAAACACGTCTATGTGATTTTATGAAGACAACCGCCGAGCCGATATATGCGCCAAAGGAACCTTGCTCTCTCGCTTTGGTTTTGCTATACTAGAATATCCATCAGAGGCCATAGATTGCCTTTGATTCAGGCCAGGATTTATCCTGGCCTTTGTTTTTTTGGTATACTGCTACCATGAAAACAAACGTATATATCGACGCCTTCAATCTCTACTATGGCGCCCTTCGCTATTCCCCACATAAATGGCTCAACCTTGGGGCTTTAAGCACCGTTCTCTTTCCTAATGACCAGATTAACCGTATCAAATACTATACGGCGCGGTTAAAAAGAGACGCGACTAACCCGGAAAAATCCAAGAGACAGCAAATCTACCTTCGAGCCCTTCGCACGATTCCACAACTCGAAATTGTTTATGGCTACTTTCAATCTCATCCAGTAAAACGGATGTTGGCAACGAGTAGTATAGAAAACCCAGAAATTGTCACTGTTATAAAAAACGAGGAGAAAGGATCAGATGTAAACCTTGCTGTTGACTTGATTGCCGATGGGTGCGCTGGTCGTTATGAACAGGCTGTGGTTATATCCAATGATTCAGACCTGGGACGCGCAGTAAAAATCGTAGCGAAGATGTATGAACTACCAGTTGTCGTTGTCAATCCATTCTACAGAAACAACAAGCCGCCAGCAAAAGCACTGGTAAAACATGCAAGTGCAAAAAGAACGCTACGAGCAAGGGCGCTTAAAAGGTGTCAATTCCCAGAAACAATACAAAGCAAGGGCAAGAAGATTATCAAGCCATCTGCGTGGTAGTTTGAAGCAGCAATGGGATTATGATCCCCCCTTCCTGAACTGCGAAGGCGTTTGGCCCGTGATTTTCTTGAAGGCTGTGTTGAACGACGACTTCGAGTAGTACCCGACCTCTTCAGCTATTTGCTCGATGGCTTTGTGCCCCTGTGCTGGATCTCGCAGGATTCCCTGGGCTGCTTCAATGCGATAGGCCGCAACAAACTCGTAGAAATTTTGCCCAAGGTGCGCATTCAACAATTGCGATACCTGGTGGGTAGATAAGCCGGCTTTTTCTGCGAGCAAAGGCAAAGAACAATCCGGCGATAAATACAGGTGCTCCGTTTCCATTACGGCTTTAACGCGGCCAAGCGCGCGCGCTACACGATCTGCCGGCAAAGCCGACTTCCTGTACTTCTCTTGCTTCACAGCCTTCTGCCCCCCAAAAACCAGCGACCGCCGAATAACATAAAAACTGAACGCGTAGATCATCACCATGAGTACGCTGGCAATAAGAAACTCACCCAAATCGCGTTCAAAAAACAGTTTGATGGCAAAGATGGCTACCGTACCCGCACCAAACCAAATCAACAAATTACGTACCCGCAATACCGGCTCGTTTTTCTTGAATGCACCGGACCCATGTGCCTTCACCCACACACGGCAGTGCTGCACAGCCATAACGAAATAAATCGTTGTATGTACCAGTTGCAGCTCGCTCACATGTTTTTTTAGCCCAAGTGGATCCTGATGCCACCGCGCCGGCGCATCGATGTGCGGCATTTCGGGGTAGTAGGCGTCGATGTAGGCGTTGAACTTATAGTCTGCCGTTTGCAGGAAGAATAGAAACGCGTAGAGAAAGTAGATGAGGAACGGGAGGAAATGCAGGTACTGCCGGCGGGTGAGTATATCCTGGTCGCGCAGAACAACTACCGCATACAAATACACCAATGGCCCCAACACAAAATTCAGCGGCTCTGTAAAATCTACGAGGTGCAGCACCCGTGTCATGTACCCACTGTACCCAAGAAAAATATCAACACAGAACGCAGCTGTTGAAAAGAGCAGCAACCCAAGCAAATGGTTGGCGATGCCGCCTTCTTTGCGAGAAAACAAAAAAAAGCCACTCAGAAAGAGTCCCTGGATCGCCCCTAAAAAGATGAGTACCGTAAAAAAATCGATGCGAACAGGGACCATTTGCGCTTCACAATGCCTGACGTACGGGGTATGTTAGAAGGTACCAACAAAGCATTAACAAAGGTATCCCTAACACGCATGGCAGCCAAAAAAATAGTACTTGTAACAGGAGGTAACCGGGGCATTGGTTTTGAGGTTTGCCGGCAACTGGCAGATCTCGGGTACCACGTTATTCTATCGGCTCGCACCAAACAAAAAGCCGCTGAGGCTGTGGAGCGTCTGGCAACGCCGGGCCGCACCCTTGAACCCCTGGCACTGAATGTAACCCGTCTTGAAGACGCCCAGGCAGCGCAGCAATGGATTGGCAAAAACCATGGCCGGCTTGATGGCCTGGTCAACAACGCCGCGATCGATTACGATACAGACCAGCGCGTGCTTACCGCAGATCTGGACCGGGTACGCCGGGTGTTTGAAACGAACACCTTGAGCGTTTGGCAACTCACACAAACCTTATTGCCGCTCATCAAGAAAAGCGAAAGCGGACGTATTGTAAATGTGTCGAGTAGCGCAGGGGCCTGGGATAGCCTGGGGGCTGGTACCCCGGCCTACAGCTTATCCAAAGTGGGACTAAACGCACTGACCGTCATGATGGCAAATGCCCTGCAACAATCAGACATACTCGTCAATGCAATCTGCCCGGGCTGGGTGGCAACAGACATGGGCGGCCCGGGCGGCGGTCCCGTTGAAGGTGGCGCAAAAAGCGTCGTATGGGGGGTCACGCTCCCCGACCATGGACCCAGTGGTGGTTTTTTTCGCCACGGCAAACCTATTCCATGGTAGTTATGCCTTTGGGGATTTACTTTACCCGCACATCCATCCATACCAGGCACCTTATGCTAAAATACTTTTCTTCTTGCGTGCTGCTTGTTCTTTTCTGTGCCGGCTGCAAATACGAACACGGCTCCTCCGGCCACATGCGGTCTGTAACCAAAGCGGTAACGACAAGCCGGCTGGTTCATGCTGATGCAAACCAGAGCGACTGGCTCTCGTACGGCAGAAATTACGCAGAAGACCGGTTCAGTAGCTTGAAGCTTATCAATAGCGCGAATGTCCATGAACTGGGCCTTGCATGGAGCTACGACCTGGGAAAACAGCGTGGAATCGAAGCAACACCGCTGGTTGTTGATGGCATTTTGTACATCTCGGGGCCCTGGAGCATTGTTTGGGCGATCAATGCCCGCGATGGGTCGTTGCTGTGGGAATTTGATCCTGAGGTAGACCGTGCGTATGCATCCAAAGCGTGCTGCGATGTAGTCAACCGTGGTGTAGCGTTGTATAATGGCAAAGTATTTATCGGAACGCTGGATGGCCGGCTGATTGGCGTGGATGCAGCCACAGGGCATCCTGTCTGGTCTACGGTAACGGTCGATCAATCAAAATCGTATACCATAACGGGTGCACCCCGTGTCGTGAACGGGCAGGTGATTATTGGTAACGGCGGCGCAGAATATGGCGTACGCGGCTATGTCTCCGCTTATGACGCGACGTATGGCAATCTGTTGTGGCGGACGTATACCATCCCAGGGGATCCATCTCTACCGTTTGAATCACCGGCAATGGAGGCTGCCGCACAAACCTGGGCCGGCAACTGGTGGGAATATGGTGGTGGCGGTACAGCATGGGATGCCATGGCGTTCGATCCTGAACTGAATCTGCTTTACATCGGCACGGGCAACGGCGCCCCCTGGAGCCGGCTGCATCGAAGCGATGGCGAAGGCGACAACCTGTACCTCGCCTCCATTCTTGCGCTTAACGCAGATACGGGCGAACTGGTCTGGCATTACCAAACTGCGCCAGGTGATTCATGGGATTATACCGCAACACAACCCCTGATCCTTGCGGACCTGGATATCGATGGGGTTTCCCGCAAGGTAATCATGCAGGCCCCCAAAAACGGCTTCTTCTATGTGATCGACCGAACAGATGGTTCGTACATCTCTGCAAAACCTTACGTGGAAGTAACCTGGGCAACAGATATAGACGAAGCAACCGGGCGCCCCATCACGCCGGCGGCAAGTTTTTTTGAAGATGGTGAGGCAGATATCGCACCCTCACCCTACGGTGGTCACAATTGGCAACCGATGGCCTACAACAAAAACACAGGCCTTGTGTACATCCCGATCCGAGAGCACAAAATCCAGATAGCGCAGAATCCCAATTGGTCGTTTCGCGAGGGTGGCTGGAATACTGGTATACGGAGCAGAGACCTCTCGGAGCCAGAAGGCTTTCTGATCGCATGGGACCCGGTTCGTCAATTTGAAGCGTGGCGGATTCCTATGGCGCACCATTGGAACGGAGGTGCGCTGACTACAGCCGGCAATCTGGTCTTTCATGGTAATGGCGAAGGCATGTTTGTAGCCTACGATGCAACAACGGGCGAGCAACTGGCTGCCCATTTCCTGGGCGGGGGCATTATTGGATCGCCCATCACTTACACGATGAACCGCACCCAATACGTAACCATTGTCGCCGGCTGGGGTGGCGCTGGAGGGTTGATGGCACCGCCTGCTGGCGAGGCGGCTAACAAAGAACCAGCCGGCAGAATTTTCACCTTTGCACTGGATGCCAACACACCAATGCCTGATTATCCTGATCGCGCGCCTATTGAGCCGCGTGAATCGACAGCCCCTACTACGGCAGAAGCTATAGCGGCCGGCGCGCGCCTATACAATATCCACTGCGGCCGCTGCCACGGCAGGAATGCAATGTCCAACACGGGTGTCCCCGATCTACGCCGTGCCTCTCAGGAGGTACACAACCAGTTTGCCGGCATCGTCTACGGTGCACGCGCAACCAGTGGCATGCCTTCGTTCAGGAATATCCTGACACCCGACGAAGTGACCCATATCCAATCCTACATCATCGCCCAAACCCAATAACCTATCACGTTGGGTATGACTTCGTAAAGTGTGTATCAGGTTGATCAGCTAACAACCTTCAACCTGTAACCTTTAACCAGCCACGTTAGCCTTATCCAGCCACCGCACCACATACTTTCCAATCATATCGAACTCCAGGTTCACCGCATCGCCGGACTTCCAGGTTGATACGTTTGTATGGGTATAGGTGTGCGGTATAATGGCAACAGTCAGTTCATTCCCTTCCAACCGGGCTACAGTCAGACTGATGCCGTCAATCGTGATTGATCCCACGGGGATGATGTAGGATTCAAATGCGGCATCAAAACCAATGCGCATAAGCCAGTTGGTTTCTTCCTGTTCTACTGAGATGACTTCACCGGTTGCATCGACGTGGCCGAGGACAAAGTGACCGTCGAGCCGGCCATTCATGGGCATCGCCCGCTCGAGGTTGAGCGGCATGCCGGCTTCAAAGCTTCCAAACGTAGTTTTACGGAGCGTTTCCTCAATGGCAACTACCTCGAACGTAGTAGCATCTGCAGCTACAACCGTCTGGCATGCGCCGTTTACCGCAACACTTTCATCAGGTTTGAGCTGATCAGCAAAAGAAGCGCGAATGGTAAGCTTGCGCCCACCGCCAAACGGAACAACATCAACAAGATGCCCGACTTCTTCAATGATTCCTGTGAACATATAGTGATTTGATTTGAAGAGGTTTATTGTCTTTGCGGAAGCTGTTTATCACTTTACATCCACTTTGTTGCGTCGCCAAAGATGAGACGGCAGTCAACCGCAGCTAAGGCATACATCCCCCCTTAAATACCGCCTGCGTAACACCATCTACACTATGATCAAAACGCTGCCTTGTCGGCTTTCAGTTGTGAGCGGCGATACAGGTAGAGGGGAAATGAGAACGCGAGGCTACCGATGAAACTCAGCGCGAGGTAGGTTGCTACTTTGGCAACGGAGCGGGTCTCCATCCAGACGTAGGAGAGAAATAGGACCAGCAGCATCATGGCCTCAATCATGAATGCGAGTGCAACTGCATTGGCATTTGCCTCCTGAATAAGCGCCGGCTGGGTAAATGCAGCGTAAAGAAACAGTCCATTAGGCCCAATAAACGCGAGTATGGCAAAGATCAATAGAATGGTTTTGGTACGTGGTGAACGTTCAGACATCTTTATCCTCAGTTGAATGCGTTAGAAAGCGGCTTATAGTAGCCTACTCTCAACAATAGCCAATCGAGGAAGCGGCAACCTTGATCTGGATCAACATTTGAATAGATGCCAGCTTGACAGAGATCCTTCGCGGGTCTCAGGATGGGTGCGGCATAGTGGTACCCCTAAAGGAAGACATGGGTGGGGCATGGTGCTTCCCCTCCATTCGAAAATCGGCAATCGAAAATCGAAAATCCTTTATACGTTCTTCCACATCCGGCTGAACGTTTCAGGACGCATGCCGATGTAAGAGGCTAGATACTTGTGGGGCACGAGCTGAAATACGTGTGGACTTTCGCGCAGCAGGCGATGAAATCGTTCAGCAGCCGTCATGGTCATCATCTCCCGTTCCCGCTTTCCCCTACTCACCAGTATGTCTTGAAAAAACCGGCGCCCCCAGCGATCCATGGCGGGATATTTTTCGTACAGCACCGCCAGATCATCAGCCGGCAAGGCCAGCATTGTCCCATGGGTCAGGGCTTCGAGAAAGTAATCAGAAGGCTGCCGCGTAGTGAGCGAATAGAGGTTGCCTGAAAAATTGGGCGGATACCCAAACGCAACGGTCTGCTCAACCGCCTTTCTATCGAGGAAATACAACCGGTGTACGCCCGAGAGAATAAAGTAGAAATGGTGCTCAACGTCTCCCTGCGCAAGGATGATTTGTTTTTTCTGAAAGGCACGAACCGTCCAACGCTTGCTGATATCAGCCCAGGTGTCGTCTGTAAACGTGGTGTAGCGGTTAAATTCCTGGCGGAGCGCAATCAGGGCCTGCACCAAGTCCACTTCGGAAATGTCCATGATTAAACGTGCGAGCTACCAAACAGCCACATGGCGCAGACTACGCCCGCCTGGCCCATCAACAATACAAAAGTACGTACCTGCCGGCAAATCGCTGACCAACACCTCAAACTGATGTTGCCCGGCAGCAGCCCACTGTTGATCCACAACCCGTTTCATCTGCCGGCCCAACACATCGTATAACGCAATGGAAAGCACGCCGGCAGTTGGTTGTGTGTATCGAATATCAAATACACTGCGGGTTGGATTGGGAAAAACATCAACCGAAAGCGCAGGTGAGGCATTGTCGTTCTCCCGGCTTGTGGCTGTACGCTCAGCGAAAGCTGCAATCGCCGGCAATAATTCTCCCTGGTTATCAAACAAAGCAACGTTTTCCCAAACTGAGCCTACACCTGGCACCGCTATCGCCTCAGGAGCCCAATAACTAACCCCCATCCCTCGGCCTTCTGGAATATTTCCCATAATCGATAACACATCCCGCAAAAACGTGTACTGGGCATCCAGCAAATTTTCATACCCCGGTAATAAATGTTCAGGGAGTCCAACGAGATTATTGGTGTTGTCATACCACTGCAACGTCCAGGGATAGCCAATCTCAGCCAGGAGTACGGGTTTCTGGTATTTGGATGCCACCGTATTCACCGTTTGCTCCATTGCTTCTAGCGTACCGTGCCACCAGGGGTAATAGGAAAGGCCGATCATATCAAAATCGACCGTGCCCGTACTCGTGATGTTATCAAAAAACCAGGTTGCCCCGCCGACATCGCCGCCTCGATCAGAGTGTAAAATGATTTGTATGGTATCGCCCCCCGGGACGTCACGAATAGCGCGAATAGCATCGCTAAATAATGTGCGCAATTTCGACCATTGCGTTGCGCTATTGAACGAGCCGCCAACCCGCCCATCATCCCAAAGCATGCCCTGGCTTGTTTCATTACCCACTTGCACGTAAGCCGGCAACACATCTTCCGCCAACATTGTGTTCAAGACATCCTGAGTGTACGCATATAGGCTATCGCGTAATATTTCAAAAGGCAGCCCTTCCCAGGCCGCAGGCTTGAATTGTTTGCCGGGATCCGCCCAGGTGTCAGAATAATGAAAATCGAGCAGCAGGTCCATGCCGGCATCCCGGGCGCGCTTGGCCAGACCAATCGTGCTTTCCAGGTCGTACCACCCCCGCTCAGGCGTATGCCACAACCGAAGACGGATTGTATTGATACCGTTTCGAGCAAAAATTGCAAACAAATCATCCGCTACCCCATCTTCCTTAAAAACGGCACCATTCGCTTCTAATTCTTCCAAATAAGATATATCTGCACCATGGATAGGCAGCGCCGCTTCCTGCGCTTGAACGGTATACGTTCCCATCAAAAGAAGCAAAACCAAAGCAGAAATGCGGGGTGTGGTACCCAAAGAAAGAATACGAGTGAATTGCTTCATTGCCGTATATGCCGGATCGGAATAGGATGGAGCCTTTCGTAACGCCCTAACTTGAAAACGGTTTACATACTCAAGTCTGGAACGCCGTGCTCAAGTTCACATATGAAGAAGGAGAATCGCACCAATAAGGGCAATGAACGAGCAATCAGAAAATATCCGCAAGAAGTATCTATACCGCCGGCTTATTATGACAAAGAAGGTCAAATTGAAGCGTAAGGCGGCAACAGGTTTGGTGGGGCCAGATTGTGCCTACCACTTGTATTCCCAGGTACCTACGCCTAACAATACAGCCGCAAGCAATACAACGACCAATGACACTGAAGGTACAGGAGGCGAACGATCAGCCGTCCGTGGCGCGGACGAGGCGTAGTTTCACCGACTGTGCCGGCGCATCAATCACCAGTTCATCATTCGCGAGCGAAAAACTGCGTGCTCCCAGAATGCCCCGGTTAAAAATTTCTTCGATTCGCGCTTCTACTTCCATACACGCCCGCTCCGTTTGCGCAATTTCGATAAACTGCAATTCGTCTCCATCTACACTATAGCGCCCCGAGAAAGCATTGCATCCGTTATAGCCGTTTACTTCATACGTTGTAGAATTTGGCGAACGCTCACCAAACGTAATGGAAGCTCGGCGGGTCGCGTCGGGATTGCGATTCACATCCCCATCTGAATCTTCAGCACGTTCAAAAAGCCATTCCGTATTGGCCAAATCGTTATCGAGCCGGCTCGCGTCAAACGTTGAATCACAGCCTAAAAAAGCAAAAACCACACAGGCTAAAAGCAATGTACGCATCATGAAATGTGTTGGATAAACAAAACTCAGTTTGAACTGACGCACCCTAGACAGACCCAACGCCACTTTTATTCCATTTATTGAAAAACACCTTGCACGCTAAGGCAAAAAACCTTAAACCTTAAACTTGCAGCAGCAAACATATCATGTTTGCCCTCAGGTCAGCGTATGCGCATGGGGGCTTTTTTTGCGGTCGCACACTAGTTCACCGCGGGCTTCCATATCAAGCTTCACCGTTGTAATGTACCACTCAAACGACCCGTCAAAAACACCATCTAGCTGGCTTTTCACTGCAAGTGTCATTTCACCTAGCGACATCCCGGGTTGTTGAAGCAACGCACCTATAATGGCATCATGGATTTGGTGGTATTTTGCCTCGTCAATGTTGGTCCCTTTCTTTGCAGGATCCGGGTGCTTGGCGTGATAGGGCATGTCGATTTGAGCGGAATGGAATGAAAGATGAAAGCTGTTTCTAAGATAAAAAAAGATCCACGGTTTATCGCTGCAATACAGCAACAAAACGCGGATCCTCTTTCAAAAACTTGTGAACGGGGATGCCTACTCTTCAGCAGCAAGCATGGCCGGATTCAGAATTCTTGCGACCGCAACCCACTGCTGGTTTCCATTCCCAAAAGGCGGATGATTGGGCTTCTCCCGGCGTAAATGGTTGTATTTACCTTCCGTTTCTGTCCCTGTCACTGCAGCCACCAATCCGGTGCGCCGGCCATGGAACAGGTGATAGTTAATCAATTCGCCTGCTTCGTCGCGCTCTACATCAACCACGACACCCATGTGCTCGATGTCAGTGTCGACAACCAGACTTGAATCGGCTGGGAAAGCGTACCGGCGGCCGTTGGTCCCATAGAACATGACAGCACCAGGTTTGATCAGTTCGGCCATGGCCTCAGCATCTTCAATCATGATCAACTCCTTACGTTCAGCATACCACTTGGCCAAACCCCGCGTTGTTCTGATCTCTACGGCTGGAATCTCGTAGTTTTCACACCGCGAACCAACATGTTGAAGGGTACGATGGAAAATACCAGAGCAATCCGACAGCGGCTCGCTTTTGTACATAATCTGCTGGGCAGAAATGGTTTTAGAAAACTCACCAAGTGGGATTTTCAAATCCAATTCACCTTCTGTTGCACAGTTTACATTGTACGCACCAAGCTCAGCAAGGGTGGACCACCCGTCAGATGCTATCGGCTGTGTGGCTGCTGCCGGCGGCGGTTCAGTGGGCATCTCTTCTGAGACAGGAACGGCTACCGTATCTACAGCGACTGCGTCTGGTATAGTGATTGGTCTGTCGCAGGAAGATGCTAACAACAGAAAGATCGCACAAAAGAAGCGGTAAGGCCTGGTGTCATGCTGTTTCATTTCTTTCGGGGTTTACGTAAGTGGCACATCGACCCCGCTTGTAAGAAATTGCAGAGCCTTTACCTAGTTCACAGTTTTTCCGAAAGAAAAGCTCAACCCACCTTTTACGGTCAGATCATGCTGGAGCAGTTTGTCCGTTTCGCCACCGCCATCCAGTTCCCAGTTGGTTGTGGTCATGTAGTCGAGCAAATCAAGGCGCAGGGCCAGTTTGGGGCTCAAAGGGATTTTGAGGCCTAATCCAACAAGCCCCATGCCTCCTGTTATCATATCGAGTGGCTCATCGTAATCCGTAGCAAAGAAGCCAAGGCCACCAGTGAGTAAAAAGGCCGGCTTCTCGGGATTCTGCCCAAAATCATACACCAGCCTGCCACTGACCGAAAGGAAGGTCGCATCAACGGTACCTGGTACACTAAACGCCTCGCTATCGATACCATTGGGGGCATACATGACGCCGAGTTCAACTGCCCATTCCGGTGCCCACCAATAAGTGAGCAGTCCGCCCAACAGGAAATCAACATTGTGTTCAGCAGCAGGTGTCCCGGTGCCAATGGCCCCGGCGTCAACAACGTTAGACAGTGGTGCCATCACGCCAAGATTTGGCGTAAAGTCCCAGGCGTGCTTCGATTGTCCGGCAGCCGGTGCAACAAGCAACAGGCCCAGTACAGAAAGCAGGATTGAAGTTTTCATTCTATTTATCATCGGTTTAATCTTTCTGTAGAGGTCTTTTATCGGACACGGACGAGGCGCTGGGTTGCGCTATAGGTAGCCGACTTGAACACGTAGACGTACATGCCACTGGCAACGGAGGCACCAGAATCGGCAGTACCATCCCAAACAACCTGATGGAAGCCGGCGGCCTGCTCGTCGCGCACGAGTGTTCGTACCCGCTGCCCGAGCATGTTGTACACTTCAACCGTTACAAACTCCGGATCAGGCAACGTGTAGCTAATTGTGGTCTGCTGCGTGAATGGATTCGGGTAGCTCTGCATGAGCTTGAATTCATCCGGTACCAGTTCAGCTTCTTCCGATGCAATGAAGTCTGCATCACCAATCAAAAGCCGAATTTCACTGATTTCCGCTTCCGGCTCAAGCATGACGACAGGGTCTTCGTGCAGATCATACAGCCGGCCGGCCGCGTCGTCAAAGAGGTATACTTCCCGATCCGCCAGGATATCAAGCCCTTGCAGTTGCAGGTAGACTGGCGCCCCGGGCTCAGCTTTCACTTCAAGGTGAAATACCTGATCTTCAAATGACGCCCGCGATTCTTCGACGAGGTACGGATAATCAACACGCATATCGTTGTTGATAAGTGTTACACGGTGCGACTCAAAATGCGCCGGAGGGATCGTCCGGTCATACTGGTCGAAGTCAGCTGTGGCTTCTTCATCAGCACGCACCCAAACGGTTGAGACAGATTCGGTGCCGGCGCGATCGGTCGACAAGGTCACCGAAGGCACATCTGTATCTGGTCCGTCTTTACGTTCTGCAGCAGCGGTAACAGGTGTAAGGATACACGGCATCAACAACGACGGGTCGTTCTTACTGTTGAAATAATAGTATCCTTTGTAAGGCTCAAGAATGGTGACAGACTCGTAGCGCTCACCTGTCCAGTCCCAGAGCTCAAAGCTCTCTGTAAGGCTATTCTCATCAATCAAGTCCTGCCAAAGCACGGGGAAATCGAACGGATTACCAATCATGGTCCAACGCAGGTCGCCCGTGCCGTTGCCCTGATTCAGAGGAATCGGGAAAAGCCGATCATTGGCAAGTGGCGCGCTTGCAATGGTCGTAGCCGGCACTTCCCAGGCAGACGTACTAATCGCCCAGTATCCTACCCCCGGTGCAAACGGATTGTCACCAATGGATTGGTCGAGATACCCAGGATATTCCGTGTTATTCGAATTATCCCGCCATACACTCCAGTCCCAGTCACCACCCGGACGAAGAGGACCATCGGGTGCCTGCGTGCCAGAGAATGTAGATGCAATAGGAATGTTGCCTGACTCCCCTGGCACACTGATCATGCGGAAGTGTCTGGACTCCGTTGCCTGTGGGTATGCCAATGTATGCGCGACTTGAATCTCTGCCGGCCAGCGAGAGAACGGAGAGGCAACGGAAGGCACGCTTTCAACGCCATTCAGCGTAGTAATAACGCGCCAGAAATACGTCACTCCAAAGTCCAGATCAGCCAGCGGTGCTTTTGCTGTTGTTGTGGCGGTAGGCACTTCGCGTACAACGTTGTTAAATCCGGTATCTGTGGCAATCTGAAGTACAAATCCGTCAAAACTACCCGGTCCATCCACCGTCCATGAAAGGTCAAAATCAGCTGCAGCACTACAGAATGGTTCTGTTTCTGGCAGTGATGTTGGCGGAACGGTCCGATCCAGCGTCAGCGTAAAGGACTGCGACGCGGTAGCATTCGGATCAGCATTGTCATCAACCGTCACGGTTACTGGATAGGCACCTACAGGTTGATTGGCCGCTGGCGTCCAGGTGATGATGCCCGTGTCAGGATCGATGGTCATTCCCAAATCTAATGAGGCCTGATCCAGGCTATACGTCAAGGTATTCTCAGGAATATCCGGGTCACTGCCGATGGCCGCGATTTCAATGGTGTCGCCTCCAAGAACGGTTTGGTCTGCAATGGGCTCGAGCACCGGTGGACGGTTCACTTCATTCACTGTGATGGTGAACGTTTGCGTCCCCATCCGTCCTTCTTCATCGGTCACCGTCACAGTAACGCTGTAGTTATCCGGACCTTGTGCTTCGCTTGGCGTCCAGGTAATAACACCCGTTGCGGGATCAATCACCATGCCGGCATCCAAAGACGCTTGGTCCAACGCATAGGTCAGCGCGCTACCCGACGGACTCGTTGCCTCAATGGGTACAGTCAGTTCAACTTCTTCGTCGATGGTCTGTGGCCCCGGATTTTCAACCATCGGCCCGCCAGCTTCACCAACAGAAATGATAAACGTTTCTGTATCGGATGCGGTAGGGTCCCCATCGTCGGTAACGGTCACGGTTACCTCAAAATCTGTCATTTCCTGATCGGCTGTTGGCGTCCAGGTGATCACGCCAGTGTCCGGGTCGATTACCATGCCGGCATCCAGCGACGCTTGATCAAGGCTGTAGGTCAGGTTGTTTCAGGGATGTCAGGATCTGTGGCATTAGCATCAATCTGAATCTCGACATCCACGGTAGCACGCTGGTCTGCAATCGAATCGAGGACCGGCGGCAGGTTCACTTCATTCACCGTGATGGTAAAGGCTTGCATACCTTCGCGACCTTCTTCATCTGTCACGGTTACCGTCACGTCGTAGCTACCAGGGCCTTGCTCTTCGCTCGGGGTCCAGGTAATCACGCCCGTGTTCGGGTCGATCGTCATCCCAGCATCGAGTGAGGCCTGATCAAGCGCGTAAGTTAGCGCGCTACCCGAAGGGCTCGTTGCCTCGATCGGTATCGTCAATTCCAGCAGCTCATCGATCGACTGCGGGCCAGGATTCTCAACCATCGGACCACCAGCATTGCCCACTGAAATGGTAAAGGTCTCGGTGTCTGAAGCGGCAGGATCACCGTCGTCGGTTACCGTCACCGTTACCTCGAAGTCCGTCATTTCCTGATCAGCCGTTGGGGTCCACGTGATCACGCCCGTGTCCGGGTCGATAACCATGCCGGCATCAAGCGAGGCCTGATCCAGGCTGTAGGTCAAATTGTTCTCCGGGATGTCCGGATCCGTTGCGTTGGCATCTATTGTAAGCTCAACATCTACCTCGGCGACCTGATCATCAATTGGATCGAGCACAGGTGGCAGGTTGACTTCATTCACTGTGATGGTGAAGGTTTGCATACCTTCGCGACCTTCTTCATCTGTCACGGTTACCGTCACGTCGTAGCTACCAGGACCTTGTTCTTCACTCGGCGTCCAGGTAATAACACCGGTGTCGGGGTCGATCATCATCCCGGCATCGAGTGAGGCCTGATCAAGCGCGTAAGTTAGCGCGCTACCCGAAGGGCTCGTTGCCTCGATCGGTATCGTCAATTCCAGCAACTCATCGATCGACTGCGGGCCAGGATTCTCAACCATCGGACCACCAGCATCGCCAACTGAAATGGTAAAGGTCTCGGTGTCTGATGCGGCAGGATCACCGTCGTCGGTTACCGTCACCGTTACCTCGAAGTCCGTCATTTCCTGATCAGCCGTTGGGGTCCACGTGATCACGCCCGTGTCGGGATCGATTGTCATGCCGGCATCAAGCGAGGCCTGATCCAGGCTGTAGGTCAAATTGTTCTCCGGGATGTCCGGATCTGTTGCATTCGCATCAACCTGAATCTCTACATCCACCATCGCAACCTGATCTTCAATCGGATCAAGTTCAGGTGGCAGGTTCACTTCGTTCACCGTGATGGTAAATGTTTGTGTAGTCTCTTGTCCGTCTTCGTCGGTCACCGTCACGGTCACGTCGTAGCTACCCGGACCTTGTTCTTCGCTTGGTGTCCAGGTAAGCACACCGGTATCAGGATCGATTGTCATGCCGGCGTCGAGTGAGGCCTGATCAAGGGCATAGGTCAGCGCGCTGCCTGATGGACTCGTGGCTTCAATTGGTACCGACAGCTCCAGTAATTCATCGATTGTTTGTGGCCCCGGGTTTTCAACTTCTGGTGGGCCATTATCAAGTTCAATCAGGGTAAATTGCCACACATCGCTCCAGGGGCCTTCCCCGTCTGCGTTACGACCACGGACACGCCAGTGAAATGTACTGTCCCCGTCAGACGCGGCATCAGCCACAAATGCAAGGAGATCAGCTACTTCGATGGACTGTGAAGCATCGTTCAGCACCTTGGTTTTGAGTGGAATGGGCTCTTGCCCTGCAATGGGCTCGCTGTAGTAGAGCTGGACTTCGTGTGTCGTAGCACCCGCAGCAACCTCCCATTGGAGTGCCACCTCGGGCTCTGTTACGAGAATGGAATCCTGATCTACTGGCGCTACCAGCACAGGGGCATCCGACGGTGCATCCTGCGCCTGGGCCGGCATCACAAATGCAGTGGAAAACAGCAACACCAGGCCACCGATCCAACGGGTAGAACTACGCATAGGTATAAACTTTTTTATGTCCGACATGGTCATCAAATCTCAATAGCGCGTTACGGGCGCGGTGGTGGGATAAAGGTGTTGTCATCCCCTCCACTTCCGGTACGGGGCCAGATGTAAGCGGCTGCAACGCCAGCAGCTGCTGGAATCAGCACGCAAGGCCAGCAGGTTGATTTACGGCGCAGGGTCAACACAGGCATGGTATCCTGATCCATCGTATCAGCCCAATTGCTCATGTCCCACGTAAACTCGTATTCACCAGGCCGTATACCTTTACCGAGGCACTGCGCTGCGCTCGTTTCATTCCCACCGCAAGCCACTTCATCTTCCAGATCCCCCAGTTTCTCGCCACCCGGCATCTGATCCATGTCGAAGTCAACAAAAAACTTGCGATTGCGATCATTAACGTCTTCAATCAAATACTTGACGCGAACAAGATTGCCTTCGCGCGCAATGGGAAACGCAGTGATTTTGCCGGCGCCTGTCTCGTTCACAAAAAGCAGCGGCATGAGGTTGAACACCTCGCTTGTGGTTTGCTGCGCCTGAATGTGTACCGGACGCACTTCGGAGGGGATGTGCATTTTACATACAGAAACATCGTCATCCTCCTCACAACTGTTCTTCCGGGCTTGCACCATTAGCGGCGCATCACGGGGCGTTACATCCAGTTCAAGGCTGAGCGGTGTGGTCCCCATAGGCTCACCGTTGATAAGCAGCGTAGCAGCGGTTGGTACCGACGTTGCATCCAGCGTACCGCGAGGGAATGGAATGTTTAGGGTAAACGGCTCCGGACTTGGTAGTGCAACCGTTTCATTAAAAAACGTTACAGGTTCGAGATCGGGATGCCGTACTTCGATTTGCACGGTTCGCTCATTCGAGGTGATCATCCCATCCGGTGATGGCACGCCACCAAGCAATTCCCATGGAATTTCGATTACCTGACCATTAACCACCGGCTGTTCGTTGAGCCCGTTGATCAGGAAGGTAGCACCTCGCGGATCTGGATTCACATTGAGCACAACGTTGCCGTTTTTGTGCTTCATATCCACAGTCAGGTTGCGCAGATTGAGCACGTCTTGCGGGGTGCGAAACGTATCTACGGGGTGATACCACACATTGTACAGACTAATGCCGTGATACTGTAGCGGTGCGTTTAGAATTTGCTCAAATGGCGTGGTCCTGGGCGGGTCTAGATCTGACCAGTCATCCGCATTCATTTCGACAATTTGCACATTGGACGGGCGACTGTACACATTGAATGCGCCGCGACCGGCCTGGCGCCGGCTGATGGCTGGCTCATCGCCATTAAATGCGACATCAATCGCAAGGAAATCCGAGTCCAAATACGAGTTGGGTCCGTCGTACATCCAATGCTGGACGAGGGTTACACGGTAGGTATCTGTGTTATTCAGCTGGTAAACATCCACCAACTCATAGGCAATTTCCGTTTCGCCAAACACATCGATGTTGCGCCGCAAATCGCGGATGTACTGGCTTGCTGTTTTCTTGCGGTCGGTTCGGCCTAACTGGGAGACAATAACCTCTACGCCACCTTCGATTTTTGAATCGTCCAATACCTCGCGCATGGCCACATCAATAGCAGCACCGTCAAGGTTGTATGCATTCTCAAGCTGTTGCACAATTTCGAATGCAGCTACGGCACGGCTGTCTGACGCGGGTACCCGGTCCATGCCCCGTGCACTGCGTTGCTGGCGCGTTTCTACGTTAACGTCGGTTAACAGAACGGTGTCATTGGTGATTTCGAACGTCAGGATTGCCTGGGGGAGATCCGCCGTGCCGGTTGAATTGGATATCAGATGCAATCCCCGAATTTCAAACGTATTCACCATTTCAAGCCGCGGAACGAGCAAAAGATTGTAGCGGCCGTACTGATTGCCACGGTTTGCATTTCCTTTTCGCACACAGTAATCGCTGTAGAATTCAGCTGCGAGTTTGGACTTAATGGCAGCCGAGAGCGCAGGATGCGTTGGCTGACGGTCGCGCTTATTGATGGCATCCAGCACGGCATTGGTGATGCCTACCAAGTCGTCCTTAAGCGCCTCTTTATCGGTCACGTCGTTGTTTGGTGCCGGCAAGGTCCACATGGCAACGTCAACGTCGTGATCAATGGCATCGCATCGATCCTGCGCGGTTGCAGGCGATACGCCAGCAAAGACCAGTACAGCAGCCAGCATACTGGCATACAGAGAGTATTTCATTCGGGATTGCATATTCCTGTGGGGGAAAGTATAAACGGGCGTTGCTGTGGGACGCAGCCCTTTCACATGTAGATGCCCATGCACTCAACACGATTTTACCATCGCGCCAGACTATTTCAAGAGCGTCATGGGGCGGGTTCGAACAAATCCGGGTGTCTCCAACCTGTACAAATACATACCGCTGGAAAGCTCACCTGCTTCAAAGTTGACTTCGTGAAATCCGCCATCCAGGGTAGCATCTACCAGGATCATCACAGATCGGCCAAGCATGTCGAATACTTCAAGTCTAACCGGCGCCGTCTCAGGTAAATTGAAACGAATAGCCGTTACCGGATTGAACGGATTGGGATAATTGGGCAGTAGGGAAGGCTCAAATGCCGGGACGTCTGCACGGCCAGCAATCGCATTTACGATGCTAAAGTTGAGTGTAAGAGGGCCAAAGGTCTCGCCTACACCACCATTTAAGCCAAACGGCACACCATTGAGATTCAAGTCACCGTTCTGCACAGCTGACCAAACATTGTAGTCGAGCGTGGGATCATCGTCATCAAGATCCATACTGGACGGATCGCCAAATACCGCATACGGCCTGAAGCTTTCTACCCTGTTCTGGATTGTACCATTGGGTCCCACTAGAATGAGACGGGTGCTCTCGATAACAGGTGGCGTAAAATCAACCGTGTTTGCGCGAATGTTGATGTTAGGCGTACCGATGGCGTTCATGTCGATCACAGCGCCTTCTCTGATAGGATCAAAGCCGGCAATGGGCTGCTCCGTATCAGCATCGATCAGCGTATAACTGCCAATGCGCGGTCCGATCACTTCAAAATTCAAGAGCAGCGGCGCCAGTGCCTCACCGGCAACCTGGGCGACACCACTCAGGGCATAGATGCCAACAGGAAGCGCAGCATCTGCAAAATCGCCGGCGTTGTCGTCGCCATACACCGAGTAGTCAGCAGCGTCATCTACAGCATTGACGGTTTCCGTGCCTCCAGCAAACAGGGCGATCACAAGATCCGAGGCCACTTGCTCAATATCACCACCGGGGTCAAACACATTGGCGCGGAGGTTGAGACGTGTTATGTCGAAGCCCAGATCAAAAAGTGCTACGAGATCAATCACACCGCCTTCCATGATGGGGTCAAAGCCGGCAATCGGTTCATCAGCAACGGCATCGATCAACGAATAACTTTCGATTGCTGGTGGACGGTTGCCCACAATGGCAAACGTTACGTCTTGTGGATCAGCTGAAGCACCTTCCCCACCGTCTTCGCTGTATGGGGTAGCAATAAGCATGTAGGTACCATCCGCAAGATCGCCGGCGTTATAGTCGCCATCCGTATCTCCAAAGAGCGCATACGGAAGATCGTCGTCCGTGAATTCTGTTGACTCGCCTGTGTCTGTATTAATCAGCGTAAATACGATGCTTTCAGCACAGCCATCGGTGTTAAACTGAATATTGAAGTTGGGGCGGGCGCCGAGGTCATCCAGATTAAAACTTGCACCATCTGTTACCGGGCCAATGGCTTCATCGCTTAGCGCGTTGATTGCGGTGAAGCTTTCCGAGGCGACATACTCAAGCACTTCAAACACGTCGTCGTTACCAGAAACCGTGAGGGTTAGTGCGTTAGACGCCGTTCCGCGAAACCGATCGACGACAACCACAAAACTATCACGGTCAGCGGACGCACGACTGTGCGAGATCAGGGCCTCTTCCACCAATCCTGCAAAAGGTGTCGCAGCGTTTTGAACGTCAGTGCCATTGGTGCCATCAAAGTCGGCGTCTGGATCTGGATCACCTACTGGAAAGCCATCGAGATCGAACAGATACAGATCGTAATCTGCTGGAGTATCCCAGGTTAGCGAAACGACAAGTGATTCTCCTGCATCAAGGCGGCTGTTGAGGTAGTAATCTGACTGTACCGAATCCGTACCAAAATAGGCGCGGCAGAAGTCGTGGGTATCTTCAGGAAAGGAAAAGTCGTCGCCGGCCTGCGTGTCAAAATAGGGATTGCTGTACGTGGTAACAGCAGCCGTTGCTTGCATTTGCTGGCGCAAGGCCTGCAAGGTCTGGCGTTGTGCCGCCGACTTTTCGCCGGCTACCCCTTTGTTCTGACGGAATCGGGTGATAGTATCCGCGATCCGTGCCTGCGCATCGGCAGACAAACGAGCAGGCTGTATGCTATCAAGGGCCTTGTTTGTCTGCTGTTGAGCCTGTACAAATTGATTGGGTGTGATAAAGAAAAGAACAAGCAGCCAAATAAAGGCACTCACCCATCCTCTTTTACGATAGTAGCTCTTGGCAATCATCGATTGTCAGATAGTAGTGTATGGGAAGACGAACAAATATGCAGTATCCATCAGGAACTGATCATACCGGGTTTCAGCAAGCTGCAAGGGTATTTCAGTCAAGGACAACACTCTTGATAGAAGCTGCGTCCCGGCACCCAGGCAGGGATACCAACAAAGTTTCACCAAAGTAAGCGTAGCTTTTAATGTGGGTTCTACATAAGCTACAGCAAAACTAAGCGTATTGGCTCATCGAGCCTTATTGCAGCAGAGCGAAAAAACACAAAAGTTCAGGGTCGGACTCAAAAAAATTTCGGAAAGAAATGCGGACGTGAGGCATTCCGAACTTCGTGTGGGCGGTACAATATAGTTACCGAAGATATTGTGGGCAACTATTTGAACAACAAATCAAATGCATTTGCTAGTTCATTGATTTACAAGTACTTAACGAGAAGCTTTCTCCCAAATATTTACGCAGTAATTTTTCTATCTCGGGGTCCTTCTTTTGCTTCACAAGCTCGAACAATGGACCATCAACCAGTTCATACCAGGTCGCTCTGCGTTTCTCGAAGTCCGCATATGTTTGCGCCATGTAGGGACGCAGTGCTTTCATGAGGTGTAAAAAGTCTGCATACTCCGGACCAAACTCTTTTTCGAACCGCTCGCGCAGACGCACCGAGAGAACAGGGGCACAGCCACTTGTGGAAATGGCAATGACCAGCGGGCCTTGTTTAATAACAGAGCCCGACACGAAATTACAATGCGGCACATCATCCATGGCGTTGAACAGCACGTTCTCCGCTTCAGCCTCCAGCCATATGGCATGGTTTAGCTCCGGATTGGGCTCGCTTGCGATGGCGAGGTAAGCATGTTTGAGGTCGCCGGCCTGATACGACCGTGCGCGCCAGGCGATTTCGCCGGCATCAAACAGCGCTTGCAACACATCGGTTAGCTCAGGATGGATTACGGTTACCGATGCATTGTATGCAAGCAACGTTTTAACCTTGCGCTCTGCTTCATGATCAGCACCAAACACAAGGCAAGGCCGGCTGGCGAGGTCATTTAGAAAGATGGGAAATGGATTCATTGCGACACGGACTGTACGTGGATGCCACACTCTACTTTATCACGCCCGCCCCAACGGCCAGCGCGTTCATCTTCACCAGGTTTTACAGCCTTTGTACACGGCATGCACCCAATGCTCGGATACCCTTTTTCATGCAGTTCATTGTAAGGCAAATCGTTAATGCGGATGTAGGTCCATACATCCTCTGAAGTCCAATGGGCGAGCGGGTTGAGTTTGAGTAGCTGATTGGCGCTGTCCCATTCAACCAGTTGTGTGGTAGCCCGGGTGATGGCTTGATCGCGGCGCACTCCGGTGACCCACGCATTTTTGTCAGCTAAAAATTTCCTGAGGGGCATGACCTTGCGGATGAAACAGCACGTGTTTGGTGCGCGCTCCCACAGGTCAGCTGCATACCGATCACTTTGCTCTTCAACAGACATGCCGGCATGCACGCGTATAAATTCGATGCCGAGCTCTTGTTCAAGCCGAGCTTTCAAGGCATAGGTTTCGGGAAAAAGCAGGTCTGTATCCAGATAAAAAACCCGTGGCCCTTGCTCCAATTGAGAAAGGATGTGCATCATCACAATACCGGATGTACCAAATCCGGTGGCCATGACCATCTTGCCCCCATACAACGCGTGCCCCCATTCAAGAATGGCACGTGGTGAGGCAAATTGCAGCTCACGATTGGCTGCCTCCAACATCGATCGATTCCAGGAATACCCATTCATACTTAACTACCCTGCAAAACGGATACTAATTGTTATCAGGCTGAAACGGCGTAGATGTGTTCTGTAAAAACATTCGTACTGTCTGTAGCTGTCTTGCGCGGGTTAAACCATGCAATGTTCTCGTGCATCGAAACCACATCGCCAACAACTACGATCGCTGGGGTAGGCAATGTTTTGGCGCGTGCAGCAATGCTCACAAGATTGCCCGTGACGGTCTGTTGGCCGGCGGTGCTCCCCTGGCTTATGACTGCCGCGAGGGTGTTTGCAGGTTTGCCATAAGATATAAGTTTTTTGGCAATTGTTGCTAACCGCCCAAGTCCCATCAAAATGACGAGGGTATCCGCGCTTACATAGGTCGACCAATCGATATCAGAAGCCTGCAACGCCGTGTGCCCCGTTACAACCGTAAAGGACTGGGCAACACCCCGATGCGTGACCGGAATGCCTGCATGAGCCGGCACCGATGTTGCACTGGAAATGCCCGGCACAATCGTAAACGGAACACCCGCTGCACGCAAGGCCAAAGCTTCTTCACTCCCCCGCCCATATACAAACGGATCTCCCCCTTTCAGGCGCACCACCGTTTTGTATTTCCTGGCGAGTTTTACCAGCAATGCATTGATGCCATCCTGCGGCATAGACTTACGCGCAGCCGCTTTGCCTACATATATTTTTTCTGTTCGTGCCGGCGTAATATCAACAAGAGCCGGGTGCACCAACCGATCATAGACCAATGCGTCAGCCTGTTGCAGCAAGCGCGCACCCTTCACCGATATCAAGTCTGGATCGCCAGGGCCTGCGCCTACCAGGTAGACCGTTCCGGTTGCCGGCAACACGGTTTGTTTCTTCTGTAATTTTAACATCGACTAACCTGGTAAAGCGGGTGAAAGGAGGTCATCGCCTACAGTAAGCGCGTCCAGTTGGTCGCGGAGTTCGCGGAGTGAATCCACGCTGTCGAGCCGGACGCTAAATCGAAGCGGCCGGCGTGGGTCGTCCTGGACAGCGGTTAAGGCAGCGTTATCACCAAAGATGGCCTGGATCACAACAGTTAATGCATCTTCCAGCCCTACAGAAGTTGACGGATAATTGAGCTTATCCAACAACTCAATTTCAATGCGGGTAGCATCAAAGACAGCCGGTGGATCCAAACTGGGTTCCACCGCAATGTGACTTGCTGCGTGCACAGCCTGACCGATGACCTGCGTTACAGCAGCTGCAAACGTTGCGGGTAATGCGCGCTTTCTGATATATCGAATGCCCGTCTCTCCATTCCCTTCATCCAATACATAATCTGCCTCAAGCGCCACCAGCAACAGCGCCGGCCCGTGTAACACATGGCTGTAATCAGCCACATCGATAAGCATTTCATCTACCACCTTGTTTGTGATCCAGTCGTGAAAAACTGGAATCAGTTGCGTGGCTGTTAGTGAAGTACCAGATTCGACAAAGATCTTGGCACCCAGCCTTTTGGGCACAGGTAATAATTCAGACATGTCAGTTTCTCTTTTTTGGTAGAACAGGCGGCAGTTTAGCGACGCGTGGCGCGGCTTTAGCTGGGGGCAGTGTTGGTGGTAGTGTTGGTGGCAGCTTGACGTTGGCCCTGACTGCTTCCGGAACGGGAGCGGGGAGCGTTATGGCCGGCGTATTAATCCGCATATCACAGGCATGCGCGGCTTCAATAAATAGCTGCGCTTCCTCTATCGTCTGCCGCGCTACCTCCACCGTGGACACGACGTCTTCACGCGCATGGCGCTGGAAGAGGTACCGGGCAAATTTTCCCTTGGCAAACTTGTCAAAAAACAGTTCTGTATCGTAAAACTGGGTTTTGAAGTGCTGGACGATGTCATCGGCTACCGTGCTCACATCCGGATCTTTGGTGCGCAGCAATGCACGTGCAGCCCAAATCATCGCCTGATAGCCTTTTGCGTCGGCTTCAGCGTATCGGTGATCATCGAGGGCAACCTGTGCATCAAATACTTCAGATTCCGCTTTCGAGATTTCTATCGAAAAGAGGGACACCACTTCGCCGGCACACTCGCCAATGCCCAAATCACTGAGCGTGAACACACGCGGGTCTCCCCAGTCAGAGAAGAAATGGGGCTGCGTTTCAAAGACGGGGGTAATCATAAACGGCCGGATGATCTCCCGTACTTCTTTTTTACCCAACCGGGTCACCCAATCCTGAAACGACTCGTCATCCTGCTTGCCGGCCATGAACGTACCGGTGATTGCCTCAAGGACCTCAGGGATCAGTTTGGAAGGCACGGCTCCCATAGCCAACCCAAAAGCGCCGGCATTCTCTTTCCACTTACCGCCCAGGACAACCTGAAAATGGGGTACCTTGAAGTTGCCCACTTTCCGACTATTGCCATAGAATCCAATATCAGCCACGTGGTGCTGTCCACAGGAATTAAAACACCCGCTGATTTTGATACGGAGTTGCTTGACCTCTTCGGGCAGCGTTTCGAATTTCTTGTCGAGTTGCTTGATTAACGTACCGGCCAGCCCTCTTGACGCGGCAATACCCAATTTACACGTATCCGTGCCGGGGCATGAGGTGATGTCCGTAATGTGTTCAGCCCCCGCTTTAGCTAAACCAATGGCATGTAGTGCTTCGTAAAGCTTGGGCAGATCCGCTTCGCTCACCCACCGCAACACAATGTTTTGTTCGACGGTTAAGCGCATGTGTTCGCCGACAAATTCACGGGCGATGTCGGCGAGTTGAACGGCCTGGGCTGTGGTCAGGTCGCCTAGCGGCAATCGCAGGGTCACCGTTACATAGCCGGCCTGGCGCTGCGTGTACACGTTCGTTTTGTGCCAGGCATCAAACCCGGCCGGGCGCGCTGCACCGTTGAGCAGCGTTGATGGTTTGTATGGGGCTTCTTCATACGCCGCTGCTTCTGCGGTGATGGCGTCCCAACGCGGATCATAGGGCAATTTTTCGCGCTCTTCGTGCACCATTGCTTTGAATGCGTCGATACCCAGCTTGGCAACAAGAAACTTGATGCGGGCGCGGTTGCGGTTTTTTTTCTCCCCTAACCGGGCGAAGATGCGGGCAATGGCTTGCGAAAGAGGGAGAATTTCGTTCGCCGGCACAAATTCTTCCAGTACCTTTGCCTGGTGAGGCACAGCACCCAATCCGCCGCCAACAACAATTTTAAATCCATCTACACGTACACCATCCTGCACCTCCTGCTTCGCAATGAAGCCAAGGTCGTGCATGTTCACCAGGCCACACGCGTCTTGCTCGCAACCAGAAAAAGCAACTTTCAATTTCCGCCCAAAGTCCTGCGCATCGTCGTGGCCAAGTAGAAACGCTGTGAGGGATTCAGCATACGGCGAGATATCAAAATGCTCAGATCGGCAAACGCCAGCCAGATGGCATCCTGTGACATTTCGCGTCACATTACCACAGGCTTCTTTGGTTGTGATGCCAACGCTGGCCAGCCGGCGCATCATATCCGGCGTATCTTCGATATGGACAAAGTGCAGCTGGATATCCTGCCGGGTTGTCACGTGCAGAATTCCGTCGCTGTATTCGTCAGCCAGATCGGCCAGTACTTCGAGTTGCGCAGGCGTCAGGCGACCAAACGGTATTTTGATGCGTTGCATCCCTGGCGCATCCCATGCGGTGCCCGGCCCTTTGGTTGCAGCATCAAACGGAATGACGCGATCCTGCTGCCCATCGTGGCGCCGGCCATTGTCGTACCGCTGCCCATACACCCCCTGACGCAGGCGCGTCTCGGCAAACACCTTTTCATCAAGTTTGCCCTGCTGCATGAGTGCCATCTGGCCCTCAAAAATGTCAATCTGGTGCGCAACCGTCTCGGGCATTTCTGCGGCTACCTTTGCTTTCCAGGTAAGCTCTTTCATCTAATCCAGCTGCTAGGTTGAAAAAACAGAAGTTGAGTTAAAGCAAAACGCCCAAACACAGGTATGTGTGAGGGCGTGTCACCAGAGGTCTCATTGATTGTAAAATCTCAGGCGGCACGCTTTAGCATAGCAACACGCATACAACAGCACATGCCGGTGGGCATGCAGATCGGGTACATGGTGCTATGTGGAAAAACGCGTTTCAACGAGACCTTTTTTGATTAGGCTACACGAACGCAACGTTGGCGCCCGCGTCTAAAAATCTGGAATTAAATATGAGATGCGATGCCGGCAAGTTCAATGTTGCACGGAAGCTGGTAGCGCTTTTAAAATGTAAAAAATCGCCATTTCACACCATCTTTACAGTTATTTGTTATGACAAGTTTTGACAAGGCATATGCTCCAAAACTGCTTATCACAAGCTATCACACCAAACCAAATGAAACCATGTAAATAATTATAAATTAATAACTTAACCTCTCTATTCCTTTACTTTACTGACTCGGATCGATCAAGGAACAAGATTTGGCTACTCCACTACCTTCCTGCTTTCGATCATCAGACTTTTTTCGACCGCTAGTGGTTATCTCCTTTCGTTGGTGTACTTCATTCACGAGCCCATGGGTTGTCAAGTGTGCTTTGGCACCAGGGCGACCGGGCCGGGTTGCTTTCAGGCCTCCCGAGAAAACCGTGTAAGTGATAACCATCATGGTGTAGCATGCTGCATCTGTACTGAGGGGAATCTCAACCACAGGTATTTCGTCTGGAAGAATGGCGCATTTGATCGCCACATGTTCTCAGCAAAGCCTCCAATCACTTACTTATTCCTAGACACTGTTACCATGTTAAAGCTTACTTCAGATCTAACACGCGTTCGCACCCTGCTTGCCGGCATGTTTTTGATGCTCTTCGTAGCCGCCTGTGACTCCACAGACCCGGATGCCGACCAGGACAATGAACCGCCCGCCCCCGTTGTGGTCGACCCCACACTTTCAAGCATTCAAGCCAACATCTTCACACCAACCTGCGCTACGTCGGGATGCCATAGTGGCGCTAACCCGGCCCGTAACCTCGACCTGTCCACTGGCCAGGCCTTTGATGAACTGGTTGATGTTACCAGCGGTGACAACCCTGATTTATTTCTGGTGGCCCCGGGCAAACCCGACAGCAGTTATCTCGTCTGGAAGATTGAAGGCAACGCCAATATTGAGGGGCAGCGAATGCCACGTGGTGGAGATGCCTTGTCCACAACTAACATAGATGCCATCAGAACCTGGATATCTGACGGTGCACTGGATAACTGATAAGCGTCCGCTTACCTTGTTCCTCGAAACGCATTAACCTGACTCCTTGCACATTTCAATACCATGCTCCAAATGACAGCCCGAACACCAATTCATTCTGCTTGCTTTCGCACACTTATGAGCGCTGCGGTTATCGCATTGTTATTCGCCGGCTGTCAACGCGAGGTATTGGACAACTCAGGTCTGGTTGAGGTAGAAGGGGTGAGTTTCAGTACTGAAGTTCAGCCCATCTTCCTCAACAGTTGCGGAGGTAGCGGATGCCACCTTGGCAACGATCGGACCAGCGGTGTAAATCTCTCAACCTATCAGCAAGTGACAACGAGCATAGGTGAGGGATACAACGGCCCCATTGTACGAGCTGGCGATGGCGCCGGCAGTCCCATTATTGACAAAATCGGTAGCCGGCCCCAGGTAGGGTCCCGGATGCCACTTGGACGCGCGGCACTATCAACGACCCAGATTGCAACCATTCGTACCTGGATCGACGAAGGAGCCCTGGATAATTAGGACGCTGTTCGAAGAGAAGCATGGCCATACGGAGACAACCCTGTATCCTGAGCATACGCAACGGATCTCTCCAAGACACTTCTGTTTTTCAGACACGACCTAACACCAGGGCCCTACTCCCAACAACATCGAATTCAAAGAAATAACCATGCAATATCAGGCAATTCGTTTCCCATTTTTTCTGCTTGCCTTCTTCCTTTTGCTTTCTTCTACAGCTACTGCGCAGGTATACAACACCGAGAAAGGCACAGCTGAGTTCACTTCGAGCGTTCCCTTGCATACCTTTACAGGGACGTCTGACAAGCTCGTCGGGCAGATCAACCTGGCCGAAAATAGCATCGACTTTTATATCGATGTAAACACCCTTAAAACGGGCAACAAAAAGCGAGACAAGGATATGCGTATCACGCTCGAGTCGAAGGAGTTTCCGTTTGCAGAATTCTTTGGTACCCTTGCCACACCGTTTGACCCGGCCAGCACAGAGAAACAGCCGGTGACGGTGAAAGGCAAGTTCACCATTCATGGCGTAAGCAAGGATGTTGAAATCGAAGGTACGCTTCAGGCTACATCAAAAGGACTTCAGGTAGAGGCAAATTGGGATTTAAACCTAAAGGATTATGATATTGTACCACCAAGCCTGCTGATCGTTAAAGTAGACGAGGTGCAAAAAGTCCGAATCGACGCCCTGCTTGCCCCAGCCAAATAATTATTCAACCTTATTATTACATCAACACCCATGATCTCCAGGCTTATATCCCGTTCAGGAATTTTCCTTCTCATTTTTGCTGCCTGCGCATCGAGCGCCTTTGCACAAATGCCACGTGAACGAGCCAACCAGGATGGCCCTGTAGACGAGGTTTTTTGGGCACCCAGCCTCATTCTCACCAGCAACGTGACCAACCTGGACAAGAATAACCTGGACTTCACGATCAAGCATTCCTTCGGGATTGCAACCAATGGCGCTGAAGACCTTTGGGGCCTGGATGCAGCAGCAAACATTCGGTTTGGCCTGGACTACGGGATCACCGATCGGTTTTCGATAGGATTTGGCCGCTCGCGGTTTGATAAACTGTATGACTTCCGAACCAAGGTCAACGTGCTGCGCCAAACCCAGGATGATCGCGTGCCGATTGAACTGGCTGTGATGGGTAACATGGGTATCAACACACTCAAAAACGGCTTCGATTTCAACGACCGCTTGAGCTATGCTTCATCTGTCATGATCGCGCGGAAGTTCAGCGACCGTGTGAGCTTGCAGGTGGCGCCAATCTTCACGCATTTCAATCTGGTTACGATCGAACGGGATGCTGATGACAACATCGTCCGGGAAATGCACGAGCACCTTGCGGTTGCTTTTGCAGGGCAATTCGGCCTTACAGAGCGGATGGCACTGATTGTAGAATACATTCCGGTATTCAGCGACCGCTCAGATGGCACAAACGACGCCCTGTCTCTTGGTTTAGACATTGAAACGGGCGGGCACGTTTTTCAGCTCTTCTTTACTACGTCCCAGGGAATGACGGAGCAGCACGTGATTGCACGGAATGTGGATCAATTTTTTGACGGTGATTTCCGGTTTGGCTTCAACGTTCACCGTGTGTTCTCTTTCTAACTTTTAAAAGCAATCCTGTCAATCTATGGGATTGACAGGATTTCTGTTGAAGGTTGCAAGTTTCAGGTTGAAGGTTTCTTTGCCTTAATGGGATTCAGCGAGCAAGGCAAAGCGTTTAACTATTCTTGCTCTTCGTCATCTTCCGGCACATCAATTACGTGAGTAATCAGGTAGGCTACTTCATCAGCCTTTTTTTGATTGAAACGCAGGGTGAGTTGTTTGTACATAAAAAGATCCACGATTGTCCCAATGCCACATAACCCCAAGGTGAACAGGTAAATCAATCCCAGGAAAACCTGCCCAAGCACAAACCGGTGGATGCCGGCAAATCCTAACAAGCCGGCCAGATCCGTAAACAAAATAACCTCAGGATCTTTACGCCGCTCGCGATACACACTGGCGAAGTGCTCCGCCTGCGACTCGGTCATATCTTTCATGAGCTGCGCCACATAGAGCTGCTCATCTCCCTCCAGTTCGGGTGTGTATTTGATTACTTTTGCCATAGTAAAGGACCCATCTTTCCATCCTGGAACGACAGGCTTTCATAAATCGCTTTAGTGGAACGACCAATTAGTACCAACACAACAGGGATCCCCAGGGGATGCGATGCAAACGAGGCTGTCAGCTCTCCGCGAACCAGGTAAGCTACTGCGTGCCCGAGTCCGCACCCCGGACAAGCCTGCATACCCAGCCACTCTACCAAACCCAAAGTCTCGAAGAGGCACAAGGTCCATGTTCGCACAACCGTGGGATCAGGCCACGCAACAGCAAGCAAACCACCAAGCCATATAAACGCCTCAACGGGCACGCGGCCCGACGTCAACCACCTGCTTGCTTTGACCAGTTTATGCATTCTAATCCTGCTTCAATTTCCCTAAATTAGGGGCTTCCCATCCAGTTGTGTGAACTATCTGATTTAGATGAGACGTAAAATTTTGTTAATAGTTGTCCTCGCGCTCCTGACGCAGGCACATAGCGTGCAGGGACAAACAGGTTCGAATGAAAAACCCGTCCTATCCGTAGCCAAGATCATGCAGGATCCAGCCACCTGGATCGGCGCCTGGCCGCAAAATGCCTACTGGACAGATGCCGGCGACGCGTTGTATTTCAACTGGAATCCTGCCGGCCAATTCCCGTCCGACTCACTTTTCAAAGTTGATCCGGCAACGTTGGAAGCTGTACAGGTAGCTCCAGCCGAGCGCCGGCAATTGCCGCCTCGTTTCTCGGGCTGGCGGCATGGAAAACATGTGTACAGCGCTGACTTCTCGAGCAGGGTTTATAACCGAAACGGCGACTTATACATCTACAACAGCGTGCGCCGGCAAACCACGCGGCTCACACAAACCCTGGAATCAGAGTCCAATCCGCGATTCTCTGCTGATGGAAACGCCGTTATCTTCCAGAAAGGCAGCAATCTTTACCGTCTATCATTACAATCAGGCATGATTACACAGTTGACTGACCTGAAGTCTGGGCAAGCATCAAAAGATGCTGACCCCACGCCTAAAGAAGCGTTTCTTGATGAACAACAGGCGTTTTTGTTTGAATACATAAGAGACGAAGAAGAAGAGCGAGAAGCACGTACTGAAGCCCGGGACCGGGACACCGACGCCGAAGCAAATCCACCTCGGTTTTATACAGGCAAAAAACAATTGCGCAACCTGACGATTGACCCCACCGAGCGATTTGTGACGTTTACCCTTTCCTCTTCTCCCACACGCCGAGAAAACACACTGGTGCAAGATTATGTCACTGAATCGGGGTACGCAGAAGATCTTACCGCTCGTCCCAAAGTTGGCGGCACCTTTGGGACAACAACCCTCTACGTACAAGACCTTGAGCGGGATACCACGTTTGCTGTCGATTTACACCAACTCCCCGGCACATACGACCTGCCAGCCTATAAAAAATTGATGGGTGTCATTGCAGATTCTATCAAGGATCGGCGCGCGCTCATTCCGACGTATGTAGACTGGAATGCTGCAACACCTACCGCCGTCATCCAGGTACGCGCACGCGATAACAAAGACCGCTGGATTGCGCAACTAAACCCGGAAGATGGCACATTAAAACTCCTGGACCGACAACACGATGATGCATGGATTGCCGGCCCGGGGGTTTCTCGCTACCGTTTTGGCTTTGCTGAAGGATGGCTACCCGATAACCAGCACTATTATTTCCAGAGCGAAAAAACAGGATATAGCCACCTGTATCTGGTGGATACAGCTTCTGGCGAAACCAAAGCACTCACACGCGGACAATTTGAAGTTTTTAATCCCAGGTTGTCAAAAGATGGATCCCACTGGTTCTTTACAAGCAGCGAAGGCTCTCCGCACGAACGGCACTTTTACAGCATGCCGCTGATGGGTGGTAAACGCACGCGACTGACCAGCATGCCGGGAAATAATCAGGTACAACTGGCGCCCGATGAAGAAACGATGGGTATGGTGTATTCTTACAGCAATCGCCCACCAGAAATCTACATGCAGCCGGCCGGGCAAACGATGCAACAGGTAACTGCCTCACCTTCAGAAGCATGGCAAGCGTATCCATGGCGTGCCCCGGAGATTGTACGATTTAAAGCATCGGATGGTGTTGACGTGCCGGCCCGTATATACACGCCTGAAACCCCCAATGGGGCAGCGGTGCTGTTTGTTCACGGAGCCGGCTATCTACAAAACGTTCACTACTGGTGGAGCTCCTACTACCGGGAATACATGTTTCACAATCTGCTCGCCGATCTCGGCTATACCGTGCTGGACGTAGATTACCGCGCGTCGGCCGGCTACGGTAGAGACTGGCGCACGGCCATCTACCGGCACATGGGCGGCAGGGACCTGCAAGATTTTGTAGATGCCTCCCGCTTTGTGAGCAAAACCCACAACATTGATCCTGAGCGCGTTTTCATTTATGGCGGCTCCTACGGCGGCTTTATTACGCTGATGGCATTGTTCACCGAGCCTGAGCACTTTGGGGGAGGCGCTGCGCTTCGATCGGTAACCGACTGGGCCCACTACAACCACGGCTACACCTCAAACATTTTGAATACGCCGGCTGAAGACTCCCTGGCGTATGCCCGCTCCTCACCCATCTACTTCGCTGAAGGGCTTGAAGACCCGCTGCTCATTGCACACGGCATGGTGGATACCAATGTGCACTTTCAAGATGTAGTTCGGCTGGCACAGCGGCTGATTGAACTGGGGAAAGAGGACTGGGAAATGGCAGTCTATCCTGTAGAAGGGCATGGCTTTCAAACGCCTTCCAGTTGGACCGATGAATACCGCCGTATCCTCGAACTGATCGAGTCATCCGTTGGGCCAGCGCAGCAACAGCCGGCAACCGAAGAGCCTTAAATCCAACATATGACCAAAAGAAAAGGCACTGCATCTGGTTCGATGCAGTGCCTTTCGTATTTAGCAGGTAAGTACTACCTGGACAGCGTTACTGCTGTAAAAATTCGACCCCTTCGCCACCGAAGTCGCGAACCATCTCGCCTGAGTCTTCATCGCGCTTGAGGACGCCACCGCTCTGCAGTACTACACGTTCTGCAGCACCGTTCGGACCTGTAACGCGGATGGTGATTGCTTCCAGCTCTGGTGGAATGAGGTCACCATTCTGGTCGGTCTGCTCACCTTGCTGGTAGCCAAAGGTAAAGCGCGTACGGCCAAAGGTCTGCGTTGGTGAACCACTGTTGTGGTCGCCAAAGAGCATATCCGGTAGCGTCGTGTTGGTGTTACCAAACGCTTCAACGTTGGTACCGTTGGCGGTCACAATGATGTTGGTGCCGGCACCCAGCGGGTTTTGGTTCTGATCGTATACGTGGAATTCGTATGCGTTACCCAGCAGGATGGGCCCCTGGCCCGATGGTACAACGATGTTGCTCGAACCGGAGAATAACACCAGTACGTCGTCCGTAATTTCATTCTGATTGCGGTCGGCGGTGCTACCTGTTACAATGGTGTAGCCGTTGCCAAACTCAGGATGCACCGGCTGCGGCGGGCCCGAAATCTGCTGGACAGGCGCGGTACCAATTGGGCCTGTCTGGCTTGAGCCGGCAATGATGCCGGCAGAGCTTGTGAAGTATACCGAGGTACCCACACGAACCGGATTACCAAACTGGTCACCCACAAATGCTGTGATGGTATTCTCTGTACCCCAGAAGTCCCATGCGCGCGGCACATTCAACCGCGAGGTTGCAATACCGAAGTTGTTGGCACTCGGCAGACCGCCGTGGATGGTCAGCGGTACAGGAAGCGAACGGATGGTACGACCATCAACGGTAGCTTCAGCTACAATCTGGACAACGCCGGCAACGAGGCCACTGGACACGTTTGTCCGCACTTCGCCATTCTCATTGGTTTGTGCCGATTCAGGCGAGATAAACGCATCGCCGCCCGGGTTAACACCAAAACTGAAATTCACAGTGATCTGATTATCCAGGTTAATCGGCCTACCTAGCGAGTCGGCCGCCTGGAAAACGAGTTCTGCTACTTCCTGAGAGCCACTTTCTCTTACCCCAATAGACGATGCCGTCTGGCTAAGCAGCAACAAGTTGGCTGCACTGCCTGAAATTGCTCCGCCAGGGTTTGTTGGATCTGTTGTCCCTTCAAGTGGGACCAATCGAATGGTAGCTACTTCAATGGTGCGGTCTGCAACGGCCAGTACTGACGTAGACTGGTTTACAAAGCCGCTCTTTGACATGGTCAGGTCAACATCCATCGTGCTGTCGACATCAACCACGATGCTGTAGCGACCAAGTTCGTCTGTTTCACCGAGTTCATCCATCGGCAGTACGCGTACAAAGGCGTTGGCTACCGGATCGTTGGTCACTGAATTGATCACCAGCCCCGTCAACGTAACCGGACCCGACTCGCTATCTCCCGTGAATAGATCACACCCGGCCAGCGTTACAGTGATTAAACAAGCAGTTAATATAGCAGAAATGTAATATCTCATTAATCGTTACCTCAATGGGGCATTATCCAGTCGATCAACTAAAAAAATACTAGCGTGATTAGCGACGCAGACTTGACTTAGATTCTTCTTACTATCATTGAGCGCTGTCAAAGCCGCGTAAATATTATGAAAGGACATCCCGGTCTACAGCGCATTTAGTTTTCCACTAAATATCGATTCAAATCTTGACTGTTTCCTTCTACCCTTAATGTGCTATCGCGAAGTAAAATCTTGCATCAATAAAAATGCCGAATACGCGCTAACTCGTCTAAAAAGCCCTGGATCAGACAGATTTCGCTTTTATTCCATCATTCTATAAACCAAAAATACCCGTCTCCTCTGAACCAACCGCCTGATCGTAAGCGCGAGTTCAACGAACAACCTGTTAAATAGTTTGGGGCCAATACCGCAGAAGCAGGGTTAAACGGGTCTATACGGCATTTATTGCAATAGCCGTCTCTTTAATTTGGCGCCACGCAGCCTCTACATGCTCGAACGTCGTGGTTCGGGTACCTACGCACAACCGGATGGTATACTGGCCGGCGACTTTGGTGTGTGTCAGATAAAGTTTACCACTTTTGTTCAATGCGGCGAGCAAATTCTCATTGGTGGTATCATCTGCCTTCATTCGGAAGCAAACCAGATTAAGCGGCGGCGTCACAACCAGTTCAAACTCATCATCCGCTTGTACCCAATTTGCAAACGCCTGTGCAATGGCAATATGCTGCCGTACGTACTGCTGCAACCCATGTACGCCGTAGTACCGAATAACAAACCAGAGTTTCAGCGCGCGAAAACGGCGGCCCAACTGCACGTGCCAATCGCGATAGTCGATTACCTCCCCAGATGCCGTTGCCTGGTTGCGGAGGTATTCGGGTAAAATACTCAGCGTATCAATCAGGTCTTTGCGCCGGCGGACATAGAATACGGTACAGTCAAAGTTGGTCAACATCCACTTATGCGGATTGAAGCAATAACTATCTGCCCGTTCGAGTCCGTTGTTGATGTAGCGGAATTCGGGACACAAAGCGGCTGTACCGGCCATGGCGGCATCCACATGTAGCCAGATGCCGGCCTCGTTGCAGATTTCACCTATTTTTGCCACCGGATCAATCCCGTTGGTAGAGGTAGTCCCTACGGTTGCTGATACAAAACAAGGTGTCAGTCCCGCGCTTTTATCTGCTTCGATCATTTCTTCCAGTGCCTCGGGTACCATGGCACGCGTTTCATCAACAGGCACCAGTCTGACATTATCCACACCGATGCCGGCAATTTTTGCAGCCTTCTCAATAGACGAATGCGCATCAATGGATGTATACACAACGAGCTTGCCATTGCCACCGCTTTTATTCGTTGTGTATTCCGTGGCATGCTCCCGGCCAGCCAGCAACGCACAAAGCACAGCACTCGAAGCGGTATCCTGTATGACACCGCCCCCCGTTGCTGTCGACTTGAAGGCTGCCGGCAACGCCATCATGTCAACAAGCCAATCGAGCACATGGGTTTCCAGTTCGGTACACGCCGGACTCGTTGCCCACAACATGCCTTGCACGCCAAGGCCGGCAGATAACAGCTCACCAAGAATCGCCGGCCCCGACGTATTCGAAGGGAAGAACGCGTAAAAATGCGGCGACTGCCAATGGGTCACACCGGGCATGATCACTCGCTCAACATCCGCCATCATGTGCTCAAACGATTCCCCTTCGAGCGGGGGCGTATCGGGCAGTTGTTTGCGTACATCCCCGGGCGCAACATTGGACAAAACGGGATACTGCTCGATATTCTCGTAATAGTCCGCAATCCAGTCAATCAGTGCTTTACCCTGCTTGCGAAATTCGTCGGTTGACATGTGAAGATTTGAACCCGCTGCATCCTGCATATGAAATGTTCGCTATATAATATTTATTGATCTGAAAGCAGGAAGATAATACGCGTTTCGCTACTTTGTTATGGAAAACGCAAAGACCCGCTTTACCCCATGTTAGCCCACCTGATCCACAAAGAATTTCTCGATAGCCTGCTCAACCGACGCTTCATGCTACTGGCTGCGTTCAGCATGCTGTTGATGCCAATGAGTGGTTGGATTAACCACGCGTATTACGAGTCCAGGAAGGATACGTTTGATAGCCAGTACGCCGAGTTCACAACGGGCAATAAAGAAGAGACGATAAACCGGGCCTTCAGGGCGCCGGCGCCACTCTCGCTGCTTGCCAGGGGAAATGAGCCGTACATGCCGATTTATTACGCGTTCAACAGTACAGCCGCCGGCAACCAGCAAGACGCCACCATCCCGGGCAACATCGAAGCACAGGACTTTGCCATCCTGTCAACGTTTGGCAGTTTCGATTTCCTTTTTTTGGTGTTGGTAGTCTTTAGTCTGCTTGCCTTATTGCTGGCATTTGACATGATTGCCGGCGAAAAAGAACGCGGTACCCTTAAAGCAGTCCTCGCCAACAGTGTCCCCCGAGACCAGGTGGTGTTTGCAAAATTTGTAGGCGGCTTTGCCGTGCTCTGGACTACTTTTCTAATTGGCAGCCTGCTCCTGTTGCTGGTCCTTACCTTGTTTGATGGCCAATTCCTACAGCCGGCACTGCTTGCCCGTATCGGATTTGCGTTTGGTTGTGCTACGCTGTTTCTCGCCGGTATTTTCAGCACCGGGCTTATGGTATCTGCGTTCTGCCATACATCGCGTACAGCCATCATTGTATTGCTGGTGGTGTGGGTGATGATGTTGCTTGTGATCCCCAAGGCCGGCGAAATGATTGCGGTTGCAGCGAAGCCGGTACAATCGGAGCACGAGGTACGCATCGAGCGGCAGAAAATAATTACGGAAGAACTGGCGTCGCTGGATGATCGGGCTGGCGAGCTATTTGCACTGAAATTACGGGTATCTCTGCAGCTGAAAAAGCGTTCTTGCACCTGCGCACAGACGATCCATCGGTAGGTGCCTTTCGCGATGCATACCAGGCTGCGTTCAAAACGGCCAAGCAACAACAAACCGATCGCATGCGCGCATTGGCGCTGGATTGGCAACGTGATCGGGATGCGCAACGCACGTTCGGCAATGGCATCGCCCTGCTATCGCCAGCCGCTGCGCTTACGTTTCTGGTATCGGATGCTGCCGGCACGGGCGACCTGGCATACCAGCAATACCGAACAGCCGTCGCTGAACAGTATCAAATTGTAGATCGCGAGTATTTCAGTAAACTGGAAAGCAACAGCTATCGCATCAACATCGGCGGCGCCATGCTGTCGGGAAATTTTGGAGAGGAGGCAGCAACTCCCGATGCCGTCCCACCATTCACCGTTCCAACGCCGCAGTTAGGAACCATCATCAAAGCAAACATCTGGCCCCTCGTAACGCTGCTCTGCTATCTCATCATTCCGTTCCTGATCACCTACACCCGTTTCCTGCGCTATGATGTAAGGTGAAAAGAGTGCCGAGTGCCGAGTGCCGAGTGCCGAGTGCCGAGTGCCGAGTGCCGAGTAAGGGTATTTCCTTCGAAATTCGGGGTTCCTTGCTCGTTATTCGATATTCGAGGGGCAGTAAGCCCCGAAGAGATCCTTCGCACAGCTCAGGAGGACGTGAATCAGGCAGATCAGCAATCCGCATTCAACACTCCGCATTCAACAATCCGCATTCAACAATCTTCCAATCAATCCGCATTCAATCCGAAATCCCCAATCCTCCCCACCCCCGCACGTGCCCTTGCCCGACGCCAATCCACTTGTAGGTGGTAAGCTCTTCGAGTCCCATCGGTCCGCGGGCGTGGAGTTTTTGGGTGCTTACAGCTACTTCTGCACCGAGTCCAAACTGGCCGCCATCGTTGAAGCGTGTACTCGCATTTACAAATACGGCAGATGAATTCACCTCATTGACAAATTGATCAGCACGCTCCACATTGCTGGTGATGATGCTGTCTGAGTGATCCATGCTGTGTTCATGGATGTGCAGGATCGCTTCGTCAATAGAATCTACCAGCTTGATACCCAGGACAAGCGACATCCACTCGGTACCAAAATCATCAGGGCCGGCCGGCTTTGCGTGTGTAGCCAGATTGTGTGCTTCCAGCACAGCCTGTACGTCTTCCGTCACCCGTAATTCAACAGGATGTACATTCAGGCGCTGGGCGATGGCAGGAATCGCAGTCTCTGCCATGGACCGGTGAACAAGCACGGTATCGAGTGCATTGCAAACACTGGGGCGCTGTACTTTCGCATTTTCGATAATGTCGACGGCTTTGTTTATCTCTCCGCCTTCATCTACGTACACGTGACAAATACCGATACCGCCTGTTATCACAGGGATTGTACTCTGCTCTTTGCACCGACGATGCAGGCCGGCGCCACCGCGTGGAATGATCACATCCACGTACGCATCCAACCGCAAGAGTTCACCCACGAGGGCCCGGTCGGGGTTTTCGATGTACTGTACAGCATGCTCAGAAATGCCCGATGCTTTCAACGCTGATTGGATAACTTCTACAAGCGCCAGGTTGCTACGCAGGGTTTCGCTGCCTCCACGCAGAATCGAAGCATTTCCCGTTTTGAGGCACAATGAGGCAATGTCGATGGTCACGTTTGGACGCGCCTCGTAAATCACCCCGATCACCCCCAGCGGAATTCGCCGGCGCGTGACACGCAAGCCACTTTCAAGCACGCGGCTGTCGATATCTGAGCCTACCGGATCTTTGAGTGTGGCAACCTGGCGTACGTCAGCAGCCAGTTTTGCAATGCGCGCTTCGGTGAGAAGCAGACGGTCGAGTAGTGCTTCGCTCAGTCCTTTTTTCTTACCATCAGCGATGTCCAGCGCATTGGCTTGTAATACGTGTTGCGCTTGCGCTTCGAGCGCATCTGCAATCGCGAGGAGGGCGTTGTTTTTTTGATCTGTTTTGAGCACAGCAAGCGAGCGGCTCGCAGCCTGGGCCTGTTTGCCAATGGCTTGCAGGTCGGTAATTACTTCCATGTTTGTGCGTCTTCAATAAGGAGAATGAGGTCATCGCTGTGTACGGCCGGACCGTACCAATACCCCAGATAATCTGAAATTTCTTCGGCGCGGAGTCCTTTTACTTTCAAGAGATCCACACCGTCATACCGTACAATACCCCGGGCAATTTCCTCGCCATCGGGTCCCTTTACCATAACGGTATCACCACGAACAAAAGCACCTTCGATGGTTGTGATACCTTCAGAGAGCAAGCTGCCACCCGTGGACTTGAGCATTTCTACAGTTTTTGCATCTACATGCAGGGTACCCACCGGGGAGGGGCCGGCAAATATCCAGCGTTTGCGTTGATCGAGCGGATTTTCGAGCGCTGGAAATCGCGTACCTTCAGCCTCTCCGCCAGCGATTCGTAAAATCACATTTTCGGCGCTGCCGGCTGCGATGACAACATCAATTCCAGCACGACGAGCAACATCAGCTGCCTGCAGCTTGGTTGCCATGCCGCCAATGCCGAGTCCGCTTACGCTTTCGCCAGCCAGGCCACGCAACGTTTCATCGATTGTACGTACCTCGGGAATTAACTGTGCTTCCGGGTCTTTACGCGGATCTGCGGTAAACAGGCCCGGCTGATCAGTTAGCAAAATGAGCAAATCTGCTTCGGCCAACAGCGCCACGAGTGCCGACAAATTGTCGTTATCGCCCACCTTGATTTCGGCGGTTGCCACGGCATCGTTTTCGTTGACAATCGGGACGACCCGATTTTTGATCAACTCATGCAGCGCATCGTGTGCATTGAGAAATCGTTCGCGGTCTTGCACATCAGCCCGCGTGAGGAGCATTTGTCCGACGTGAATCTGGTAAATCTCAAAAAACTTTTCCCATGTCCGCATTAAACCACTCTGCCCGACAGCAGCAAGCATTTGGCGGACAGCCATGGTTTCTTCCAGCTTCGGAAAACCCATTTTTTCGCGGCCGGCGGCAATAGCGCCTGAGGAGCACAGGATAATTTCGCTGCCTTGCTGATGCAGCGCTGCACACTGGCGGACCAGTTCGATCATGTGCGCTCGATCGAGGAATGCTGTGCCTCCTGTGAGCACACTCGTTCCCAACTTGACAACTATACGCTTGTACATAGCTTGATGTACTTTGTAGAAAGGTCTGCTAAATACCCAGGATAAGAGGGTAAACCCTCTGTATCGGTATTACTTAAGAATTCGTTACAGCAACTTTTGCATGCAGGTAGTTCACTTTCTCGATAATCTCCGACGTAGCAAAGTCCACCTCTTCTGTCGTTGAGAATCGGCCAAAGCTGATGCGCAGGGTGGCATAAGCCTCTTCATCAGACAGCCCCATGGCTTTGAGCACATGGCTTGGTTTTCCCGTACCCGTAGAGCATGCACTGCCCGTAGACATGGCAAGACTCCGCAATTCCGTTACCAGCCTGGCTGCCGTAACGCCGGGAAACGCCAGATTAGACACGTGCGGTAAGCGCGGTGCTCCGCCGCCGTTTATTTTCACAAACGGCAACGCTTCCGTAATGCGCTGCTCAAACCGATCGCGTAAACCAGAGAGCCGGCTTGCCTCTTCTTCACGCGCTGCATCGGCAATGCGAGCAGCCGCACCAAACCCTACGATGCCCGGCACATTGGTTGTGCCGGCACGCATCCCATCTTCCTGCGCCCCGCCATCAATCAGCGGCACCAATCGCACACGTGGATTGCGTTTCCGAACATAAAGCGCCCCAATCCCTTTTGGCCCATACAGCTTGTGCGCCGTACACGTCAGCAGGTCAATCTCAGATACGTCAATTGGGATTTTCCCATAAGCCTGCGTTGCATCCGTCATAAACAGAATACCGCGTTCCCGCACGCGCGATGCTATTTCTTTGACCGGCTGGATAACACCCGTTTCATTGTTCGCCCACATCACCGACACAAGAATTGTCTCATCGGTAATCGCTGCTGCAAGCTGGTCTACATCAACCAACCCGTTTTCATCCACATCAAGCAAGGTGACCTCGATACCACTGCGTCCAAGCACCTTGCAGGCATTTAGTACCCCTTTGTGCTCTGTCTTCACTGTAATGATGTGGTTGCCTTTCTTTCGATAGGTAGTGGCAACGCCCTTGATTGCAGTATTTAACGACTCTGTAGCGCCTCCCGTGAAGTACACGGCAGCCGGATCTGCAGCAATAACCGCTGCAACAGAAGCCCTTGCAATTTTCACAGCTTCAGCAGCAGCCCAACCAAACGCATGGCCTTTGCTCGACGCGTTACCGTAGTGTTCGGTAAAGAACGGCACCATAGCATCAACAACCCGAGGGTCTACTGGGGTCGTGGCATTATAATCGAGGTAAACAGGGCGTTTCATAGGCGTTTCCAACTGATTTAATTTTTATACGACATAATCTGCCATAAGTACCCCGGTGCATTTCCCGTCTGGCATCCTTAACAAGAGCGCTTGTGGCATCGCTTCTCGTCAAATCTAGATTTTACCTATCTTGCTGCACGTGCTCATCGACCAAATGGAAACTGCCATGGCTGCAAGAAAACTCGCCGGCCTGCTTGTATTCAGCGTATCATGCTTCATTTTACCAGCCGTATTCAGCCAGGTAACCCCCGCACCCGAGCGTGCTGAAGGGGAGGGACCTTTCGACCGGCTTGTTTTGCGGGGTGGCATATTGATCGATGGCACGGGAGCACCGCCCGTTGGCCCTGTCGATATTGTAGTTGAACAGGACCGCATCGTGCAGATCCAGCCAGTTGGCTATCCTGGTGGGACTGCAGGGAATCTGTATAACCCAAACAGACCTGCTGCCGGCGACAGAGAAGTCGATGTCAGCGGAATGTATGTACTCCCGGGGTTTGTAGATATGCACGGGCATATAGGTGGTCGAAATCAGGGCACGCCGGCCGAATACGTATTGAAGCTCTGGATGGCACACGGCATTACTACCGTCCGCGACCCAGGGAGCGGCAATGGCATCGATTGGACCATTGAGCACAGAGAACGGAGTGCTGCTGGTGAAATCACAGCGCCACGCTTATTTGCCTATGCATGGTTTGGCACAGGATGGAATCAACAGATTATTACGCCAGAAAATGCCCGCGAGTGGGTTCGCTTTGTAAAAGATAAAGGTGCAGACGGCATCAAATTTGGCGGTGCTGCACCCGAGTTACTTCAGGCTGCACTTGACGAAGCAACTAAACTTGGTCTGAGGACAGCCATGCACCACGCGCAGCTCTATGTGGCGCGCGCCAATGTCCTGGACTCAGCCACCTGGGGGCTTACCACAATGGAGCACTGGTACGGGTTACCCGAAGCACTCTTCATCGACAGAACGGTGCAAGACTATCCGCTCGATTACAACTACAACAACGAGCAGCATCGCTTTGGAGAAGCCGGCCGGCTCTGGGAGCAAGCAGCTAAACCGTATTCCGATCACTGGAATGCCGTGATGGACTCGTTGATATCGCTGGACTTCACCATTGTACCAACGATGACCATTTACGAGGCGAGTCGCGACCTGATGCGCGCTATGCGTGCTGAATGGCACGAGGAATACACGCTACCTTCGCTCTGGGAATTCTACAAACCCAGCCGGCGTGCCCACGGATCGTACTGGTTTTACTGGGGCACTGAAGAAGAAATCGACTGGAAAAATAATTACCAATTGTGGATGACTTTCCTGAATGAGTATAAAAACCGGGGCGGGCGTGTGGCTGCGGGCAGCGACTCAGGTTTCATCTACAAGTTGTATGGCTTCGACTATATCCGCGAACTCGAACTCCTGCGCGAAGCTGGCTTCCACCCGCTCGAGGTCATCTGGTCGGCAACGCTTAAAGGTGCAGAAGCCTTGGGCGCTGCAGACGAAATTGGCAGCATCCAGACAGGTAAAAAAGCAGACTTTGCCATCGTTGAAGAAAATCCACTGCAAAACCTCAAAGTGCTCTATGGCACGGGTGCTATCAAACTGAACGACGAGAATGGCGTGGTAGAACGTGTGGGCGGCGTAAAGTACACGATCAAAGATGGGGTCATCTACGACGCCAAGCAGTTATTGGAAGATGTTAAGGCCATTGTGCAAGATGCAAAATCGGAAGCCGGCATGCCTCCAAATGCACCACTACCCGATCCTTCCAGAGACAACTAAGGGTATGTAATCGGGGCCACGGGTGTCTAACACTGCAAACCCCGATCACATGAAAGTTACGCTCTCTATTGTACTCTCCCTTTTTGTGATGTCAGTTAACGGACAACCCCTGGCTGACACCATGTTGGTATGGGATGGCTATTACAGCGAAGGCCAAACGCATATCCGGCTCTACCCCAATTTGGCTGATACAACGCGCCCTTATACACTCATTTTACGTGAACTTGCAGAAAACACCGGCCCCAATGTTGTAGATGATCTTGCGTACCTGGCTGAAGAAGCGGGACGCGCATTGCAGGTTGATCCTGCTCGCATCAACTGGATTTTACACTGGGGTGCGTTCAGTTTCGAAGGGGCAAAAAAATCGCGCAAAGAGTTGTTTTTGCGCGCGACATTCAAGCGAAACAAAAGCCGGCAATTGGGACGGCCACAATGGCGGCTGGTTAGCCGAGAAGAAGTTGAGCTGCTTACAGACCGCGCCTTTTACTAGACGGTACAGACAGGACAAAAGACAAAACTTCCCTAAATAGGCAAGGCACCGAGACCAAAGTATGCGTGGATGATCTCGGTGCCTATGAACCACTCATCGGAAGACACATTGCACCTTACGGCACCTCAAACAGCAAAGTTACGGTTACCCCGATTTTTTTTGTGATTTGCTGTTTTTTATTTGAGTAACGCATCGAGATCATGCTTTAGTATACGTTTTACTCACATCGCACAAACTATGGAGCCAGCCGTTCGATGCGCCAGGGTTGATTATCTTCACGCCGAAATAGTAACCGATCGTGTAAACGACTGGGCCGGCCCTGCCAAAACTCGATCGCATCTGGCTTCAAACAATAGCCGCCCCAGTGTTCGGGGCGTGGTACCTGTTGGTCTTCAAATTGTGTGGTGTATTGCACGAGGGCATCTTCAAGGTCTTGTCGGTCAGCGACGACTTCGCTTTGCGGTGAAGCCCATGCACCCAACTGGCTGCCCCGTGGGCGAGAATGGTAGTACGCATCCGAGGTAGCAGCATCTACCTTGGAAACCATGCCTTCGATTCGAACTTGTCTGGAAAGCGAGGGCCAGAGGAAGACCATCGAAGCATATGGATTCTCGGCGAGTTCGCGCCCTTTACGGCCGTTATAGTTGGTGTAAAACACAAACCCTGCCTCAGAAACAGCTTTGAGCAGCACAATTCGGGCGGATGGCCGGCCTTCTTTTGATGCAGTCGCCAGGGTAAGTGCATTCGGCTGGCTGATGCCGGCATCTACAGCTTCCTGCATCCATTTCTCAAACTGCGTAATTGGATTTCTGGATACCTCTTGCTCCGTAAGCCCCTCCCGCTCATACCCTTCACGTATATCTGCAATATTTACATCAATTGACATCTGGTTTTCCTTTATTCTGCTAAGCCCTGTAAATCAATAACCAAGTAAAACGTAAAACGCTAACCAATATATCCTCTGGCATGCCTCACATCGAAACGCTACTTGCCCAATCGGGTTGCCTGGAAGACCCTGATACAGGTGCAGTGGTTGCCCCTATACACCTCTCGACAACATTCATTCGCGATGCCGACGGTTCGTATCCGCGCGGCTTCATGTATAGCAGAGATAACAACCCAACCCGGCAACTGTTCGAATCTACGCTGGCACAGATTGAAGGTGGCGAAAGCTGTGCGGCTTTTGCATCGGGCATGGCCGCAACTACAGCTATCTTTCAGTCGCTAAAGCCTGGCGACCATCTTTTGTTGCCTGATGATGTGTACCATGGTGCTCGTTTTGCAGCACAAACTCTGTTTGGGGATTGGGGGCTAGAGATCAGCCAGGTCAACATGGGCGATTTACAGGCTGTCGAAAAAGCGATACAGCAAAACACGGCGCTGGTTTGGATTGAAACGCCCTCCAATCCGCTACTCAAAATCACAGATATCGCAGTTGTTTCGGCTCTTGCCCATGACCATGGGGCACAGGTTGTGGTGGATGGCGCCTGGACAACCCCGCTTCTGCAACAACCCTTGTTACACGGCGCTGATCTTGTACTACACTCGGTCACAAAGTATCTCGCCGGCCATTCCGATGTGCTCGGTGGTGCTGTCATTGCCCGTTCGACGTCACCTTTGTTTGAACGGCTGCGTACGGTACAAAAAGCAGGTGGGGCAGTCATGGATCCGTTTAGTGCATGGCTTGCATTGCGTGGCATGCGCTCGCTTGCGGCGAGGATGCAGGTACAGAGTAATAGTGCTGAACAGCTTGCATCTTATCTGGCGTCAAACCCACACGTTGCGCGTGTACACTATCCGGCATTGTCTTCACATACCGGACATGCGGTAGCGAAAAAGCAAATGCACAGATTTGGCGGTATGTTATCCTTTGAGATTGCCGGCACTCCTGCACAAGCTAAACACGTTGCTAACAGCACCCGCGTGTTCAAACAAGCCACAAGCCTTGGGGGGACGGAAAGCCTGATTGAACACCGTGCATCAATCGAAACACCACCTACGCAGACCCCCCAAACCCTGCTGCGCGTATCGGTTGGACTTGAACATATTGAGGATTTATTGCAGGATCTTGAACAAGCCATCCATACGATGGTTGATGCGTGAATCATTTGCTTTTGCTGGGGCAGAGCAACCCGCCAATTTACATCCAGATTATTACGCCTGATCAATAGTTGCCTGTGAAACAGGCATTTACAACGATCAGCGCAACAAGACATAGCGAAAAGACATGAAGCTCCCTTTTTTCCTGGCGCAACGCTTCGTAGCAGGCGAGTCTTTCGAAAAGGCCCTTCCAGCTATCAGGGTCCTGACTGACAAACAGCTTTTTGTTACCCTCGACTTGCTTGGTGAATACATCACTGACAAAAAAATTGCCAGCCGCGCACGAGATGCCTATATCAAGCTCGTCAAAGTAGTTGCTGCATCACGCAACTCAGAAAAAGAGGCCGGCATTTCCATTAAGCTTTCCATGATGGGGCAGAAAATCGATGAAGACTTTTGCCGGGAAAACTTAAACCAGCTGTTACACGCAGCCAAAGAACACAATGTCTTTGTAAGGCTAGACATGGAGGGTTCAGACATTACTGATTCTACCCTCGCATTGTTTGAATCGGTATATCCGGAATATCCGGACAACGTGGGCATCGTACTACAAGCCTATTTAAAGCGAACGGCTAAAGACATTGATCGCATGTGTGAACTAAATGCACGTGTTCGGATTTGCAAAGGGGCATACAAAGAGCCGGCCAGTATCGCATATCAGGATATGGAAGATATCCGCTCCAGATTTATGACGTATGCAACGCAGCTCATCGAACATTCGCGCTACCCGGGCATCGCAACACACGATGACCGCTTGATTGGTGGAATAAAGCGATTTGTTAATGAGCGAGAGATCTCAAAAGATAGTTTTGAATTCCAGATGTTATACGGGATCAGACCGGAAACCCAGTTGGCGCTACGGGATGAGGGGTACAACATGCGCGTCTACATTCCTTTCGGCACGGAATGGCTGCCTTATTTTACACGCCGGCTACGTGAACGGAAAGAAAACGTCTGGTTTGTTATTCGGAACTTGATCCGGAAGTAGTAGCAGGTTGTACAGCCAGTTTTAATTCACTGGTCACAGACTGTACACCACGAATACTCTGGGCAATACGCACAGCACGGCGTTGTTCAAGAATGGACGGCACAACGCCTTCGAGCACGATATGTCCTTCTGTTGCTTTGATATCAAATTGGATATGCTCCAGCGTACGGGTTCGAAACAGCTTTTTCTTTACCTGCGCAGCAATGGTTAGATCTTGTAACTGCTGGGCTACACTAAGCGAACCCTCGATAGAATCAACGGCAACAATAGCCGGCTTGGGGGCAACCTGAACCGTATCCGAAATCTTTGGTTGAGTAAATGACGCGATGGCACTGGAGCAACTTGACTTTGCTCCAGGCGCGCACCAGCAGGAGAAGGTCCCACCAGCAAGGCGTCCGCCAGAAAAGCGAGGACGCCCACTACAAGTATCGTTAATGCGAGAGGCTTGGCCTGCATAACAGCCCGAGGGCAGGTTAACTGATTACAGGTAACAGAAACGGTTGATTATACTGCTTCTGATAACGTTTTTACACCGTGTTCTGCCAACCAGCGTTCAGCATCGATAGCTGCCATACAGCCTGTGCCGGCTGCTGTAATGGCCTGGCGGTATACATGATCTTGCGCGTCTCCACACGCAAAAACGCCCGGAATGCTGGTGTAGGTAGAGTCTGGTTTTGTCTTAATATAACCAAGATCATCCATCTCCAGCCAGTCATTGAACACTTCCGTGTTGGGTTTATGACCAATGGCAACAAAGAGTGCACCGACTTTCATGTCCGACTCTTCACCTGTCACCCGATTTTTCACCCGGATACCTTCTACCTCTTTCTCACCATGCACATCCAAAACTTCGGTATTCCAGACCATTTCAACCTTGTCATTCCCAAGCACGCGATCCTGCATGATCTGCGAAGCACGAAGCGTATCGCGACGGTGAATCACATAAACTTTTGAAGCAAAGCGCGTCAGAAACATGGCTTCTTCCATCGCTGTGTCGCCACCGCCTACTACCGCAACGTCGACATTTCGGAAGAACGCTCCATCACACGTAGCGCACGCAGAAACACCATACCCAAGCAAACGTGACTCGTTTTCGATACCCAGGTACTTAGCCGAAGCACCGGTGGAAATAATCACTGTTTGCGCCACGATTGGTGTCTCTTCATCGACAAGCATACGAAACGGGCGTGCCGACAAGTCGATGTCTGTCACAGTCCCATAGCGAAGATCAGCCCCAAAACGCGATGCCTGTTTGTCGAACAACTCCATCATCTCGGGCCCCATAATACCGTCGGGAAAGCCAGGGAAGTTTTCAACATCCGTTGTAGTAATCAGCTGTCCACCAGGTTGGATGCCCTGGTACACGACAGGTGAAAGGTTCGCGCGTGCGGCATACAATGCAGCCGTCAAACCAGCAGGACCTGATCCGATGATTACTACGTTGGCGTGTTCTGCGTTGGCAAAGTCAAACTTGCTAAATTTGGACAGATCCATTTCTTATGCTGATTTATAAAACTGAGCAGGATAAAACATCCTGGCCATAGGGTATAAAAACCGGAAGAGGCTTACGATTTTCATGCAAGCCTCTTCCGGGACAATCTAGGAATGTAGGCTACGCGGGCTGTTGCTATCTACAAACAGTGCCGTATGCAACCAGTTCAACCATACACCAATTAGGCAGGCTGACCAACCAGCGCTTCCAGTTTGTCTGCAAGTACTTTCTTAGAAGCAGCACCGACAACCTGATCTACAACCTGGCCATCTTTGAAAAAGAGCAGGGTAGGAATCGAGCGGATACCAAACTTCATTGGCGTTTCTGGATTGTGGTCGACGTCCATCTTAGCAATTTTAGCGCGGCCTTCAAATTCGCCAGCCAACTGCTCGATAACAGGCGCGATCATGCGGCAGGGGCCACACCAGGTTGCCCAAAAATCAACAAGGACGGGAGCCCCTGAGTCCATGACTTCCTCCTGGAAGTTGGCATCTGACAGCGTTACGTATTTGGCATTGTCTGCCATGGCATTAGCCTCCAATGTATATGGTATATGATATTTCGTTGTATGGTCTAGACGCTCAACATGAACGTCGGCTATTAGGTTTCTGATCAACACAAAAACGTTACAGCAACATGTGCACGAGCCTTACAGTTACTCCTACGGTACCATAAAATCCGCTTAATTACCCGCCATGAGCGAAGGAATTGCAGATTCATACGGAGTTTCCAGGGCTGAAGCGTTCAGTACCACTAGCGGTGATCCACTATAGTGTATTTCCAAACCATCATTCGTAACCTCACCTAGCTTATGGACCTGTACATCAAGCTTGGCAAGCAAGGCTTCGATTTTCGAATGATCATCAGGAGCTGCTGTAAATACTATTCTCGACTGTGCCTCTCCAAACAATAATGCATCAAGCCGTATGTCGGTTGCATCCAATGCCACGCGAAGCCCCAAACCTTCAGAAAAATCACGCTTTCTGCCAAACATATCGCAAGGCCGCCATCAGATACATCATGAGCGCTTTTCACAACGCCTTCCTGAATAAGTGCATACAGGGCTTCCTGAACGGCCACTTCTTCATCCAGCTCAAAATGTGGTACATCGCCGGCCGTCTTTTTGTGAACCCATGACAGGTATTCAGATCCATCGATTGCGTTCTTGTGTACCCACGCTGCCGGCGTCAACAGATAGACCGTGTCACCTGCTGCTTTCAACGGCGCCGTAACGCGCTTGTCGATGTCTTCGATCAAGCCGAGCATGCCAATCGTTGGTGTGGGAAACACGGCATTTTCAGGGTTTTCGTTATAAAACGACACATTTCCCCCAGTGACAGGCGTGTTGAGTGCACGACACGCATCCCCCATGCCACCAACAGCTTCTTTGAATACCCAGTACACATCAGGCTTGTACGGATTCCCAAAATTCAAGCAGTTGGTGATTGCCAATGGCTTACCGCCAGCGCATACGACGTTGCGAGCAGCTTCAGACACCGCAATTTGTCCTCCTTTTCGCGGATTCAAATATACATAGCGGCCGTTGCAATCAGTTTTTACAGCGAGCCCTTTGTTGGTCCCTTTGATACGAACAATAGCAGCATCGCTTGCACCAGGGCCTACAACTGTATTTGTGCGAACCAGGCTGTCATATTGCTCGAAAATCCAACGTTTGGAGGCAATATTTGGCGCACCCAACATGGTCAATAACATGCCAGATGCATTCTCAGGCTTCAAATCGGCAATAGCATCCGAAGAAAATGTGCCTGTCTCTGCAAGGTATGCAGGTTTTTCTGTTTCACGGTGATATACAGGCGCTCCACCACCCAGTACGAGGTGTTCCGAGGGGACATCGGCCACAAGCTCTCCGTGCCAATACACTTTAACCCGTTGCTCGTCGGTGACATGTCCGATTTGAACAGCATGTAGATCCCATTTTTCAAAAACAGCTTCAAGTTCTTTTGCCGAATGGGGTTCACACACAACAAGCATGCGCTCCTGGCTTTCGGACAGCATGAGTTCATACGGCGTCATGCCTGTTTCGCGCGCAGGTACTTTTTCGAGGTGGAGCACCATACCGCTTTCGCCCTTGGCGCTCATTTCGCAAGAAGAGCACGTAATGCCGGCTGCTCCCATGTCCTGCATACCAACGAGTAGTTTTTTCTGGATAATCTCCAGTGATGCCTCAAGTAGTAGTTTTTCCGTAAACGGATCGCCTACCTGGACGCTCGGACGCTTTGCTTCGCTCTCTTCAGAGATTTCTTCAGAAGCAAATGTTGCCCCATGGATACCATCGCGGCCAGTTGCAGAACCCACGATGTATACCAGGTTACCTTCGCCGTGCGCAATGGCAGAGACCGTCTCGCCGGCTTTCACCACACCGACGCTCATGGCATTTACCAGGGGATTGCCCTCATACGATGCATCGAAGTAGACTTCGCCGGCAACCGTGGGTACCCCAAATGAATTCCCATAATCGCCAATGCCGCGAACTACACCATCCAGCAGATAGCGGACACGGGGTTCTGAAAGTGAGCCAAAACGAAGGGAATTGAGCGAGCAAATGGGACGTGCGCCCATGGTAAAGATGTCTCGCTGGATGCCCCCCACACCGGTAGCAGCACCTTGATAAGGCTCCACAGCCGAAGGATGGTTATGCGATTCAATTTTGAATGCTACTGCAAGTCCATCGCCAATATCAACGAGGCCGGCATTTTCTTCGCCGGCTTCAACCAGGAGACAATCACCTTCACGAGGCAGCTTCTTCAATTCCGCAATGGAGTTTTTATACGAGCAATGCTCGCTCCACATTACAGAGTAGATACCCAGTTCAACAAAAGTTGGCGTACGACCGAGGGTGTCGATTATCCAGCCATATTCTTCGTCGGTGAGGCCGTGTTCGCGTGCAAGAGAGAGGTTTACTTCTGGTTCCAGCGGTCTGGTTACAGACATATAGTTATCAGCGTCGTGCTTCTCGGGAAATAATTGGCAGCAAAATACAAAACCATGACGACCCGCGTCGCAGAACAGCTGTAAGGATTTGTCAATTCTCCATCAAGGATGAAGCAGTAGCTGCTACATCAGGAGCCGCGGTACTCAGCGGGAGCTACACCAAAGGCCTGCTTAAACACTCTGTGGAAGTATTCAGGACTGTGGAATCCAACCATGTGCGCAATTTCTTGCACATTATGTTTGCCAGCAGCAAGTAAGTCGGAAGCTTGTTTGAGCCGTTTGGTTCGAATAAAGCCGGCAGGGGAGAGGCGCGTTAATTGGCGCAGTCTTCCGTGTAATTGCCGCATCGACACATTGACTTCCTGGCCAAGCGTTTCCAGACCAAAGAGGCTATTGGAAAGGTTGTTCTCAACGACGGTATGTACGGCATCGAGAAACATGGTGTCCGAAATCTGCGTGGTTGAATCTTCGCCATTGATTTTGGGTCGTGTCAAGCCACCTTCTCTGAGGTAACCACGCACATCGACCAGGTTTTCAACGGAGACTGCCAGGGCTTCGGGCTGGATTGGTGTAACGAGGTGATCGTCCGTAGCCTGCACAAGTTTGGACACATCGGTTTTGCTACGTCCGGAAGTAAGAAGCAAAATCGGAATATGCCAGAGCGCAGAGTCAGATTTTAATTTCCGGCAGAATGCCATTGAATCCTGCTTGGACGTATGGGTACCGAGAATCACCAACGCCGGCCGCGCGATACGCGCGATACGCAGTGCCTCATTCAAGTCACTGCTTTCGAGTGCGCTGTAATAACGGTGCAGTTGGTTGGCTATTGCAGTCCGCAAGTCCCGATTCTCATCAATAATGAGAATTTTAGGGTTATTGTTTGCGTGGCGTTGCACGCTGAATGGGCTGGCGGTAAATGCTTCAGCCGGCTTACTACGAATACGAGGCGCTGTGTTGGAAATTTTATCGCGTACAATTCGATTTTCCGGTAGACGACGTTGCAGTTTGCGAGCAACAGCACCAATTTCGGGTTTTTTCTTGCTGGCCTGAATTTCGGCTTTGCGTGCTTTCTTTTGCGCCGACTTATCACGCCAGCGGAAAATGGAAAATAGCGTAATGGAAAGCAGCAGGCCATAAATGATGTAGGCAAACGGCACACCGGAGGTAACGTCGGCGCCTTCCGCCTGAACTGCGGCATCCTGAGTTAGGGTTACAACGGAAAGTGAAGAAACGGAGGTAGTCTGTTGATCGAGGTGTTCGAAACGGTTGAGCGGAGAATTACCGTAAGAGAGTTGCGCACTTGCGATGCATAACAGAGCAGACACCAGAAAAGCAAAACGAAAATCTTTAGGAGTCAGCACCATGGTCGGGGAGCTCTGAGGCCTTTTGTTTAGGTCATGAAGGTATATATGAAATGCCGGGGGTGCACGCAGACATAAAATACCATTCTTTCAGATAGAATGCTGGAATAATCGTGAAGATTTAGTACGATCCAACATTGCACCGGCTGATTAAGTGTTTACTAATGGAGAAGCAAGAAGTTTTCGTAGGGAAGGTGGGAAACGGAGAAAGCCCGTATATCAAGCGATATACGGGCTTTTCTCAAAAAGAATCTCGGCAACGACCTACTCTCCCACCTAGAGGCAGTACCATCGGCGCTACAGGGCTTAACTTCTCTGTTCGAAATGGGAAGAGGTGATCCCCTGTGCTACAGCCACCGAGAAATAAGGTTTGACATGCAGTATGTTCTGAAAACGAATGATCCAATTATGCTGTGGATACTAAGATATATACTTGTAAAAAAGTGGTTTAAGCCTCATGGGTAATTAGTACTGCTCGGCTGAACATGTTACCATGCTTAGACCTACAGCCTATCAACGTCATCGTCTATAACGACCCATAGGGGAAACCTAGTCTTGCAGTTGGTTTCGTGCTTAGATGCTTTCAGCGCTTATCCAATCCGAACGTAGCTACCCTGCGATGCAGCTGGCGCCACAACAGGTACACTAGAGGTTCGTCCACTCCGGTCCTCTCGTACTAGGAGCAGATCTGCGCAAGTTTCCAACGCCCACAGCAGATAGGGACCGAACTGTCTCACGACGTTCTGAACCCAGCTCGCGTGCCGCTTTAATGGGCGAACAGCCCAACCCTTGGGACCTTCTCCAGCCCCAGGATGCGACGAGCCGACATCGAGGTGCCAAACCTCCGCGTCGATGTGAACTCTTGGCGGAGATCAGCCTGTTATCCCCGGCGTACCTTTTATCCTTTGAGCGACGACCCTTCCATTCGGAATCGCCGGATCACTAAGCCCCACTTTCGTGCCTGCTCGACCTGTATGTCTCGCAGTCAAGCACTCTTTTGCCTTTACGCGCGACGCATGATTACCGACCATGCTGAGAGTACCTTTGGGAGCCTCCGTTACTTTTTGGGAGGCGACCGCCCCAGTCAAACTACCCACCTAACACTGTTCCCCAGACGGATAACGCCTGCGGGTTAGGCTTCAACCAAGATAAGGGCGGTATTTCAAGGGTGACTCCACCACGCCTGGCGACGCAGCTTCATAGTCTCCCGCCTATCCTACACATACCTTGGTCAAAGTCAATGCTAAGCTGTAGTAAAGGTGCACGGGGTCTTTCCGTCCCGCTGCGGGTAGCCGGCGTCTTCACCGGCACCACAATTTCACCGAGCTCGCGGTTGAGACAGTGCCCAATTCGTTACACCATTCGTGCAGGTCGGAACTTACCCGACAAGGAATTTCGCTACCTTAGGACCGTTATAGTTACGGCCGCCGTTTACCGGGGCTTCGGTCGCAAGCTTCTTCCGAAGAATAACAAGCTTCCTTAACCTTCCGGCACCGGGCAGGTGTCACTCCCTATACATCATCTTACGATTTAGCAGAGAGCTGTGTTTTTGATAAACAGTCGATTGGGCCATTTCTCTGCGGCCTCCATTCGCTTTTGGATGAATGGAGGCGTCCCTTCTCCCTAAGTTACGGGACTATTTTGCCGAGTTCCTTAACCGCGAATCACTCGAGCGCCTTAGGATACTCTCCTCACCTACCTGTGTCGGTTTACGGTACGGGCACCCTAAACAACGTACGACGCTTTTCTCGGCAGCCTGCTTGGGGCCACTATGCGTTTGTCTGACGACTCCCGCTACTGTCGTATTTCAGCCTTCGCGGAGAGCGGATTTGCCTACTCTCCAGCCTACGTACTTCAACGCACATCCGTCTGTGCGCGGGCCTTACGCTTCTGCGTCACGCCTTACGTTAACGTTTTTGGGTGGTACAGGAATGTTGACCTGTTTGCCATCGGCTACGCCTTTCGGCCTCGCCTTAGGACCCGACTAACCCTGATCCGATTAGCGTTGATCAGGAACCCTTAGGTTTACGGCGGAAGTGTTTCTCACACTTCTTATCGTTACTCATACCTACATTTTCTTTTCCAGAAGCTCCACCACTCTTCACAGAGCAGCTTCGGCGCCGCTGGAATGCTCCCCTACCGCTATTTCTAGCCCGAAGCTTCGGTGTCAAACTTGATGCCCGAAAATTTTCGATGCCAGACCGCTCGACCAGTGAGCTGTTACGCACTCTTTAAATGAATGGCTGCTTCTAAGCCAACATCCTGGTTGTCTATGCAGTCCGACCTCCTTTGATCAACTTAGTTTGAACTTAGGGACCTTAGCTGTCGGTCTGGGTTGTTTCCCTCTCGGACATGGATCTTATCACCCATGCCCTCACTGCCGCAAAACATGTAGCTGGCATTCGGAGTTTGTCTGGGTTTGGTACCCGGTGAAGGGCCCTAGCCCAATCAGTGCTCTACCTCCAGTACACTTGATTGCGACGCTGTACCTAAATACATTTCGGGGAGTACGAGCTATTTCCGAGTTTGATAGGCCTTTCACCCCTACCCTCAGGTCATCCGAGCCTTTTTCAACAGACACCGGTTCGGTCCTCCACGTGGTCTTACCCACGCTTCAACCTGCCCAAGGGTAGCTCACTCGGTTTCGCGTCTACCCCAACTGACTAAACGCCCTATTAAGACTTGCTTTCGCTACGGCTGCGGTGCTGAACACCTTAACCTTGCCAGTTAGGAGTAACTCGTAGGTTCATTATGCAAAAGGCACGCCGTCACTCCCGAAGGAGCTCCGACTGGTTGTAAGCGCATGGTTTCAGGTACTATTAACTCGCCTACTAGGCGTTCTTTTCACCTTTCCCTCACGGTACTAGTTCACTATCGGTCATGAGAGAGTATTTAGCCTTACCAGATGGTGCTGGTAGATTCCCACAGGATTTCTCCGGTCCCGTGGTACTCAGGGACATTGCTGGGCCAGTTGTCTTACACCTACAGGGCTTTCACCTTCTATGGCACGGTTTTTCCAAACCGTTTCGATTTCAACGCGTGGTCCCGTATGCAAGCCCTACAACCCCGATGCCGCCGAAACGACATTGGTTTGGGCTGTTCCCCGTTCGCTCGCCACTACTTGGGGAATCACTGTTGTTTTCTCTTCCTCCGGGTACTTAGATGTTTCAGTTCTCCGGGTTAGCATCCTTACGGATGACAGGTCTTCAACCTGTCGGGTTGCCCCATTCGGAAATTCACGGATCAATGCTTACTTGCAGCTCCCCGTGACTTATCGCAGCTTATCACGTCCTTCATCGCCTTCTCATGCCAAGGCATCCACCTTGCGCTCTTAATTGCTTAAACCTACCTATTTTTTACAGGTACATACAATTAGTATCCACATTAGCACTCGCAAATTATTTTACTAACCAACCGAAGCCGGCCAACAATCTAATTTGTGATGATTCATTTCGATCTCGATGAGAAATAGAAACTAATCAATGATTGAATCAATCATTATGCAGAACATACTATCATGTCAAAGAACAATGATGCATCCTATTGCTGAAGGTCAGCGATACATCGTAGTGGAGCTAGACGGACTTGAACCGTCGACCCCCTGGTTGCAAACCAGGTGCTCTACCAACTGAGCTATAGCCCCAGCATCACTTCGAATGCTGAGTGTCGAGTGACGAATGTCGAGTGTTTGACACTTCAGATTCGAAATTCGGAACTCGAAATTCGACACTCCTGATAGTGGGGCTGGGAGGAGTTGAACCTCCGACCTCACGCTTATCAGGCGTGCGCTCTAACCACCTGAGCTACAGCCCCCCATGGGGCTTTCCGCGTTCACACGGAATCTCATACCAATTAAAGAACAAGAATTAGAAAGAAGCATAGCGAGTCCTACCAACAAGGTTTTCAGGAGTAGTGCTCTTTAGGAGGTGATCCAGCCGCACTTTCCAGTACGGCTACCTTGTTACGACTTAGCCCCAGTTACTAAGTTTACCTTCGGCCGCTCCCTCCCTAAGGTTAGGTCACGGACTTCGGGTACCCTCAGCTTCCATGGCTTGACGGGCGGTGTGTACAAGGCCCGGGAACGTATTCACCGCGTCATTGCTGATACGCGATTACTAGCGATTCCGGCTTCATGGAGTCGAGTTGCAGACTCCAATCCGAACTGAGAATAACTTTGGGGATTCGCTCCTCCTCGCGGAGTGGCTGCCCATTGTATTATCCATTGTAGCACGTGTGCAGCCCTGGGCGTAAGGGCCATGATGACTTGACGTCATCCCCACCTTCCTCACTGCTTGCGCAGGCAGTCTCACTAGAGTCCCCGGCATTATCCGCTGGTAACTAGCAATAGGGGTTGCGTTCGTTGCGGGACTTAACCCAACATCTCACGACACGAACTGACGACAGCCATGCAGCACCTCACTACCAGTCCGAAGAAGACCTCTTTTCGGAGGTTGTCCGGTAGTGTTCGAGCCCAGGTAAGGTTCTTCGCGTTGCATCGAATTAAGCCACATGCTCCACCGCTTGTGCGGGCCCCCGTCAATTCCTTTGAGTTTCACTCTTGCGAGCGTACTCCCCAGGTGGGATGCTTAACGCGTTAGCTTGGACATTGCCCCATACAGGGCAACATCGAGCATCCATCGTTTACGGCGTGGACTACCAGGGTATCTAATCCTGTTTGCTCCCCACGCTTTCGTGCCTCAGTGTCAGTATCTGTCCAGTCACCCGCCTACGCCTCTGGTATTCCTCGTGATATCTACGCATTTCACCGCTACACCACGAATTCTAGTGACCTCTCCAGTACTCAAGAAAAGCAGTATCAATGGCAGTTCTACGGTTAAGCCGCAGGATTTCACCACTGACTTGCAATTCCACCTACACACCCTTTACACCCAGTAAATCCGGACAACGCTTGCACCCTCCGTATTACCGCGGCTGCTGGCACGGAGTTAGCCGGTGCTTATTCATATGGTACCGTCAAACCTCGGCGACCGAGGCCTTCTTCTCATATAAAAGGAGTTTACGCCCCATAGGGGTGTCTTCCTCCACGCGGCGTGGCTGCGTCAGGCTTTCGCCCATTGCGCAATATTCCTTACTGCTGCCTTCCGTAGAAGTCTGGCCCGTGTCTCAGTGCCAGTGTGGCTGATCATCCTCTCAGACCAGCTACAGATCGTTGCCTTGGTGAGCCGTTACCTCACCAACTAACTAATCCGCCGCAGGCCCATCCCTGAGCACCGGAGTTTTCATCTAAAGAACATGCGTCCTAAAGACAATATGCGGTATTAGCCATCGTTTCCAATGGTTATCCCACTCTCAGGGGTAGGTTGCCTACGTGTTACTCACCCGTGCGCCACTCTCCACTCCGGGCGAACCCGAAGCTTCTCGTTCGACTTGCATGTATTAAGCCCGCCGCCAGCGTTCGTCCTGAGCCAGGATCAAACTCTCCATTGTAAGAAAGTTATAATCGTGAGCTCGTTTACTCGCTGAAATTAACCTATCAAAATTGACAGGACTCGCTATGCTTCCAATCTAATCAAAGAACTTTCTGCTCTTCCAAAATCTGACCTTAGTCAATTTTTGGGCAGGACAACTAAATTAAGAAAATCAAATTTCAAAATCAAGAAAATGCCCTGCGTTTTGCAGAATTCATCAAACAACAAGTTGCTTAGGTTGTTCCGCCTGTTCTTTTTTTTATTGTGAAGAGCGTGTCAAATTACCAATCACCTTTGTGTTGTATATTGAGCGCTCATTCTCAAAAAAGAGAACACGATCGAAATCAAAAAGCAGAAGAACAAAACAACTAACTGGCTCCCTTTTTGCGGAGCGGTCGTCTGAAACACTATTTCCCCTAGCAGGTTTCCAAACACGGAAAAAATTTCCTACGGCATTCAACTCTTCATCTAATCCTCAAGAAGGGCAATACTCATACCATGCAAGGACAACAGAAAACGGGGTCTGCAGTCAAAAACTTTTTTTCGTCAATCCTTTCCCTCGGCACCAATAAGTTTTTCATTCTCGGTCTGCTTGCACTTATTTTGCTTGTTGGTGCCGGCTACTTATTGGTAGACCGCGTCATCATGCCGTCCTATGCACGGTACAACGTTTCCATCACGGTGCCCGATGTAAATGAACTGCCTGTTGAAGAAGCACAACTCCTCCTGGAAAACATGGATCTCCAGGCCCAGGTAGAGTCTGGCCGCTACAATCCCAATCTGCCGCGCAACATTGTTGTGGATCAAAATCCAAAAGCCAACATGTTCGTCAAACCCGGCCGGCGCGTATACCTTACTATTAATACAGGCTCGACACCCGAGGTGGTCGTTCCGTCAATCGAAGGGATCTCACTCACCGAAGCACAAAACCAGCTTTTTGCTGCTGGCCTCAAAGCGGAGAAAAGTGATATCCGGCCCGACTCAATTCCTTCAAAAGCCAAAAATCTTGTCACCCGGCAATACCCGGCTCCTGGCACAGTGCTTAAAGAAGGATCTCGTGTTCGTATCTGGTACAGCACGGGATTGGGAAACAGCTACTCAACCGTTCCCAACGTCGTGGGCATGACAGCAAGAGAAGCCAAGCGAACATTGTTATCGTTAAAACTTCGCTCCATCGTACTCGGTGCAGGCGACTATCCTGATCCGATGAGCCTTATTGTTAATGGACAAAGTCAACCTGATGGAACGAGATTGCGACAGGGAGATGAAATCCGACTCTTTGTAAAACCACCGGCGGACGCTGAAAATTAGAAGCGCGCCAAGGAAACAGGAAAACACAGGGATAACATAGCGCATTGAGCACAAAGGACCTCTTATAAACAGCCACATCTATTTTATATAGCTGATATTTTATATAGCTGAGCAAGCGATGCTATTCGTCCACATATACTGAAAAGCTTTCAGCTACTTCAACCTCAACACGTTCTTTGTGCTTCGTCTTAATCACGCGCCCCACAAAGTTCGGCTGAATGGGGTATTCGCGATGCCCCCTATCTATAAGGACAACAAGCTGAATGGATCGTGGCCGGCCCCCGCGGATAATGGCATCTAATGCAGCACGAGCAGTGCGTCCCGTAAATAACACGTCATCTACGAGGATCACATCTTTATCTGTCACATCTATCCCGGGTTCGATATGCGTGCCATGGTTTTCAGACCAATCCTGATCATCACGAAAAGGCGTCACATCTAGTGTATGAACAGCATGATTACATCCTTCACGCTCGTTGATGTGCTGCAAGAGCGCTTGTGCCAGGGCTGCGCCACCATTCCGTATTCCAAACACCACCAGGTTCTGCGCACCACGATTTGTCTCCATGATCTCAAATGCAAGACGTACAATGGTGCGTCTGACGCGTTCAGCGGATAACATTAAAGATCGGGCCATGAGCAAGTGGGGGGGGGATAAACGGGGCTCGTGTACGCTTGCCTACTTATAATACTGCAATAAACTGCCTACTGGAACATCGCCTTGATGCTACCCCAGGTTCTCCTGATCGCAGTCGAGGTGTAGTTTACCTGCTCGCGGGCCAGTTGCTGCCGAACGCCATCGGTGTAGATGACTTCAAGCCGGTAATCAACACGCTCGCTGCTAGATTTAAAAATCTGTTCATCAGTAAACAGGTAGGCTTTGTCAGGGCCGTGGGGTGCCAGCGACTCAACTTTTACAAACTGGCCATTGGTAAACCGGGTCATGCGCTGTAGCTCATATTCGCGAACATCCAGTTCTTCTTCCGTTTGCCAGGAAACAACCAGGTCGCCCCCTTCCTCGTTTACCTTAAAAAAGCTCATACGCACAGTTCCTTGACCAGAGAACCCGGCCAGGAGGAAAATGACGAGCGTAAGTTGCAAGAACCGCTTCATAGATGGGAATAGAAGTTTACTCTAGATAAGTTACGTTTGGAATTGTATCTGTGCAATCGATAGTGTGCGATAGTAATGATTTATTATTCAAAAAGCGTGCCTAGCTAGCTCGATTCGGACAGGCTTCCCGCTGACAGTTTCCATACAGGTTAAGCGAGTGGTGCTTAATATCGAACTTAAAAATTTCAGCGACCATTTCCTGCACACTTTGCAGCCGGGGGTCACAGAATTCAAACAGTTCGTTACAGTCCATGCATATTAAATGGTCGTGCTGGCGGTAACTGAATGCACGCTCATACTTGGACTGATTCTTTCCAAACTGATGCCGCACCAACAACTCGCATTCCAGCAACAATTCAAGCGTATTGTAAACCGTGGCTCGACTTACACTGGCGCCCCCTTGTTTCAGCCGGATGTATAACTCATCAGCATCGAAGTGGTCATCTGTCGCATAGGCCTCTTCAAGCACAGCAAAACGCTCGGGCGTTTGGCGCTGATTTCGGCGCTTTAGAAATGCGCTGAATTTTTCGCGCACTTCCACCATTTGCTCTTCAGACAGCTTCACCATTTAGCTCGTATACCGTTGACATTATGTGGGTATCCGGATGTCGGGTTTTAGAAATACACGCTCCCTACACCCGAGTTCCGATACCATACCCCTCTAAGGTTTTGAAATCGGCCCATATTTGCTGATGTAAAACTTCGATAGATGCCTGCCCATCGAGTACGACAAAACGATCGGGTGCAGCACCAGCTAGTGTATCATACGCTGCTTCTACGCGCTCAAAGAAGGCGCTGCCTCCTTGCTCCATGCGATCACCTTTGCCGCCACCGGCACGCGCAAGCCTGCGAGCAACAGCTGTTTCAGCAGATATCTTCAACAAATAAGTACGTGCCGGAGCAAGGCCGGCCGTTACCCTCGACTGGAAGTCTATCAACCAATCCACATCTTCGAATTGCCGTCCATAGCCCTGGTAGGCAATTGTTGAATCAAAAAAGCGATCGCATATAACTATCGTGCCGGCATCCACGAGTGGACGAATTTCTTTGGCAACCAACTGTGCCCTGGCCGCTGAGAACAGCAACATCTCAGCAAAAGGATCGACCACATAGGCATCATCAAGTAGTAGATCCCTGATTTTTTCGGAAAGCACCGAGCCTCCAGGCTCTCGAAACACCTGAACCCGTTGCTGAAGCTGTTGCAGCCGACTAACCAGCAACTTGATCTGGGTACTCTTCCCACTGCCATCAATACCCTCAAAACTTATAAACATAAACTGTGCTCCACCGATAAAACTTGCTGCTGTTTTCCGAAACCATCTGATTCAAAAACGACATCTAAAAGTAAGCCCCAGTATATACACTGTTCATCGACACTTAACCCCGGGGAGATCGCGTCGATAAATACCTTGGATGGGTTACGTTTTCGTTGTGGCCGTACCAGTGTTTTTGGTACCCCTACATTACGACGCATACCCATTCGCCGCAACGCCATAATTGGTAAACCTGGTTCTCCCTGCTGCGTATTACAGCATTTCGAACCAGGGATACTCTTACATAATTCGCTCTGTTCGTGTTGCAAATGCCTAAAGAAGGCATCCGCTATCTATAGACTGGTTGCAAAATCATTTTTGTCCGGTTATACTGTAGTAGCGAACCTTTTTGGCTCAATACAATACTACCTATTGTTTGGGTTCGGTTTTGCGCCCATGCGAGCGAATCATCCAATTGCGCCAGATGAGCATGTTCGACTTCGGATTTGACGACCTCGAAGATTCAGCTGATAAATCACGTCTTAATAAGCTCGTTAAATCGTACGAGCGTGATGGCAAAGGAGCCTACTTTGACTCCGATGCTTTGGAGGACATTGCTACCTTCTACTTCGAGCACGGTCGATTCGAAGATGCCCTTGGCGTCATAGATCGCATCCTGGAATCACAGCCTTACTCTTCAGATGGTTGGATGCGTCGTGGCATTTTACTCAACAATTTGGGCCGGCACCACGAGGCCATGAAGGCTTACGAAAAAGCCCTCTCCCTCAACCCAACCGACCCGGAAACCATGATCAACCTGGGTATTACCCTGGACGGTCTGGGACGCGGCGATGAAGCATTGACCTATTTCAACAATGCGCTGGAAATCGATCCGCTTAATGAAGAGGCACTTTTCCACCGCGGTGTAGCCTTTGAGCGCAGCGAATTACTCGAACAGGCCATTGAGTCGTTCGAGATGTGCGTCGAAATGAACCCCGAGCACCCAGAAGTTTGGTACGAACTCGGGTACTGCTACGACCGGCGCGGCGAAGATGCAAAAAGCCTCAAGTGCTACGACCAACACATCGATAACGACCCGTATTCATATGATGCCTGGTACAATCGCGGGATCGTATTGAACCGAATGGGTAAATACAAAGACGCCGTTGATTCGTACGATATGGCGCTTGCCATTCACGAAGGCTTTGCGTCAGCCCATTACAACCGCGGCAACGCACTCGCTAACCTTGGCGATCTACGCAGCGCAATTGAGAGCTACAACAGTGTTGTTGAACTCGAAGACGGCGACGCAGCAACGTATTACAATATTGCCCTCGCGCACGAAGAACTCGAAGAGTACGAGCAGGCTATTAAGTATTTCCGCCTTGCCCTCGACCAGGATGAGAAATATACCGAGGCCTGGTACGGATTGGGCTGCTGCTACGACGCGCTTGAGCGTTTTATCGAGGCACTCGAGTATTTCAACCGCGCCGTAAAACTGTGCCCGGACTCAGCAGAACTCTGGTATGCCAAAGCAGATTGTGAATACAACGCCGGCATGCTCGAAGAGTCACTGGAATCGTACCATGCAGTTGTGCTTCTCGACGGTATGAATCGCGAAGCATGGATGGACTACGGCGAAACCCTCTTTGAAGGTAATCGCCTTGAAGATTCCCTGCAGGCGTTCACCAAAGCCCTCGCCCTCGCCCCTAAACACGGGCCGGCATACTTCCAGCAGGTCAAAGTACTCGTTGCACTGAATCGTCTCGATGATGGCGTTGCATCGCTGAAAAAAGCCTTCGAATGCGACCCCGCCAAAAAAGATGAGTACTGGCAGCATTACCCGCAATTCCACCAGGATCCTGCCATCCGTAAGCAACTCGGCCTCGAGTAGTCTGCCTGACCGTTGAACGTAGTGCCACAAAACGTAGCACCAAAACCGGTGCCATGCGGTTTCGCATACAATCTTCAACGATATGACTGTGCATAGTACGTGCCCGCACATTATTCTTAGGCTTAGTAATCACGTGTGGACACGTCTCTTTTTGTAGCACAATCAGCGTTTTTGCAGCCGCCTTTCGGGCTTTAATATTCATGAGTGGAACGAATTCCAGTTTTTCAGCGCGTACGTTACTGACGAATTATTTCAAGGGGTTTTTGATGGGGGGCGCCGATATTATTCCCGGCGTAAGCGGTGGCACCATGGCCCTTATCGTCGGGATCTACGAACGACTGATCGAGGCCATTTCCCAGGTATTCAACTTCGCTTTTGCCCTGGTTCGTTTCCGTTTTGACGATGCCAGGGAAGTGTTCAAAGAAATTGAATGGTCGCTCATCTTGCCACTGGCCATTGGAATTGGGTCGGCTATTTTCCTGCTGGCCTCTATTATCAACCATTTTCTTACCAACTATCCCATTGAGTGCCGCGGGCTATTTTTTGGATTGATTGCAGCGTCTGTTGCCATTCCATGGCTTCGCGCCAAAGATCGGGGGCCTGCCAAAATGGGGATTGCGGTGATCATGTGTGTGGCCGCTTTTCTTAGCGCCGGCCTCACGCCTCAGGAAATCCCCAACCCCAGTACCTGGCAAATTTTCGGCGCTGCTGCCATTGCCATCTGCGCCATGATTTTACCCGGCGTAAGCGGTGCATTTCTATTGCTGGTAATGGGACTGTATGCACCAACCACAGCCGCCATTAAAGCACTCGACTTTGGATATATCGCTATCTTTGGTGCCGGCGCCGTTGTTGGAATGGGCGCGTTTTCCAGGTTTCTCAAGTGGCTACTTGCCAACCATCACGACGCAACCATGGCCGCACTGGTTGGCTTGATGCTGGGCTCGCTGCGCGCCCTGTGGCCCTGGCAGACAGAAGAGCAGGTCCTGCACATGCCAACAGAAAGCGATCCGGTGCTTTGGGTTGTGATCCTGGCCGCTGTGGGATTTGTCGTTGTTGCTTCGCTTGTCTGGTGGGAGCATAAGCGACAACCAGCAACGCATTAATCAAGGCTGCAATAATCAAGGCTGCAATACAATCGGGCGCACAACCCGCTTTTTGTCGCGCCCGCCTTGTACCAATTGTACAAAGTATACACCAGCCGGTAAGCCTGGTATAGTCAATTCGATTGACTGCGTGCCCCCAACCCCTTCGAATACCTCGTAACGCAGCCGACCAACGGCGTCGTACACCGACACAGAGACCGGTACACCTGACAGGGACTCAAACCACAGCGTCGTTGTTGCAGCAAATGGATTGGGATAGGCATGCAAGACAGGAGCTACCTTCGTGTTTGGTAACGACTCATCATTCGCGGCAACCGTCTCGTTTTCAAAATACACCAAGCCACCAGTCAGCGACCCCGTCATAAAATCCAGGTCACCATCAGCATCCAGGTCGGCCATCGCTGGCGTAATCCGGCGTAGTTCAGGTAAATCAATTGCACCAGACACCAGCGAAAACGCTGACATGCCGGCATTTCCTTCATTCAGATAGAGTACCACACCATCCTGGTCAGACCCTATCAGCAGATCCTGATCCCCATCGCCATCAACATCCAGAAATGTCGGGACACTTCTTCGTCCTACATCAATATCCAGCCAATTCTCAACAGCCGGCGCAAAGGTAGCCACCGCTGCTGAACCGGTGTTTTCATAAAAATTGAGGGTGCCATTGGCTTCACCTGCCACAACATCCAAATCCCCATCTCCATCAATATCGATCAGCGCCGGCGTGCTGTTGCTGCCGGCTGGCAGGTCGAGTAACTCAGCGTCTACAAACGTGAATCCCGCTACCCCCATGCCATCCTGACGGAGATATTGCATAGGGCCCTGCCATGACCCAACAAGCATGTCAGCATCGCCATCTGCATCCAAATCCCCAAAACTTGGCGCATAATTAAATGCCGATGCCAGTGCCAGTTGTCCTTGCTGATAAAACGCAGGTGCAGCCGGCGTACCTCTGTTTTCAAATACATACACGGCTGCCGACTCCAGCGTTGCAGGATCCAGGCTATTGCCAACAAACAAATCCAAATCGCCATCGTTGTCGATGTCATGCAACACCGGCAAGCTATCGCTACCAAAATCGAGATTGGAAAGGAAACGCGTAGTTTGTAGTGCGAGTCCATCTCCAGCTTCTCCCTGGTAGTAAACCATGTTATCTGCCAGGTTGCTCGAGGCCGAAAAGGCGCCTCCCAACACACCAACGAGTAAGTCTAGTACGCCATCACCATTCACATCACCAAACGTCGGGGCGTTGTAGCCGCTCGTGACCAGTGGGTCGTTCAGTGGGAAATTCGCCGGCTCGCCCGTCATGTTGGGCACTTCACACGTGCCCGTGTTTTCAAAATAGAGCAACCCAGGCTCAAAAAAGTCGCCCCAGAACAGGTCCTGGTCGCCATCTTCATCGAAATCAACAAACGCGAGGGTATTGGCGCCGTGGCGCGGATCTGGCGAGACACGCTTGCCGGTCTCACCAACTATCTCGATATCCTGAAAGCGCTCATCGACCAACGCAAACAGTGGTACGTCGGCGGTATCAAACCGCACGAGTTCGTAGCGCCGGATGGTGCCATCGAGCCGGCCCACAAAAAGGTCGGGCAGGCCGTCGCAGTCGATGTCTGTTACGTTGGGGATATTCTGGCGATCGGCAAACAACGGCTCACCGCTTTCTTCGAACAGCGTATCAGCCACCAGCTCAAAAACAGGCGTTACCGGGTTGCCTTTATTTTCGAAATATTGCACATAGCTAAACGAGCGTTCGGTAAGCAAGTCTAAATCTTCGTCGCCGTCAATGTCTGTAAAGCGAAACCACTCACCCACCGTCAACTCTTGAAAATGACTACTGCGTAGAGAAAAGGGGGATGCAGCGTCAGGGGTGTGCTCAAAGAACATGATCTGATTCGACTTTTCCTGTAGAAAAAGGTCGAGATCACCATCTGCGTCGATGTCTGCGAATTGTGGGCGCGGGGTATTGAACCCATCAAGAAACGGCAGCTCGTAGGGGGCTGCCGTTTCATCAAACACGGGAAAGGGGGCGATCTGCCGTTCGAGGGGGAATGACTGGGCGGTTGCGTATTGTGCACCGCCCCATCCGGCAAAAAGCACAAATAGAAAGCAGAATAACGCGTTACGGTACAATTGCAGAGAGGCCGGCCGGGAATCGTCCAACTTCAATTACCTTTTCAATTGTATTGGTTGCGGTATTGATAACAACGACGGTGCCTTTATCCTGGTTCGTACCAAAATCATAGCGCGGCGTGTAGCCACCGGTCATGTTTCTGTTCGAAATATAGACGTAGTCGCCATCGGGGGTAATCGACGCACCATGTGGCTGCGATAACCCATCGCCTGTAATCGTTTGCTGAATGGTGAAGCCATTCATGTCAAGCACAGACACCGAATTACTGTTGAGATTGCCTACATAAACCTGCGATCCATCTGGTGTCCATACCGGATGCCACGGCTGATTTTCAACCTCGATGGCACCAATACGGTTAATGCCCGGAGGCGAGGCACTATCAAGGATAACAACCTGATTCGACGACTGGCCTGTTGCCACCATTTGCGAACCATCGGGCGAAATAGCAAACTGTACAAAGGAGTGGAACGGCGCAGCCAGTAGCGTAAAGGTCACCTCATCGGTTGCCGTATTTACCGTCATGATTCGGTTTTCATTCAGGCTGCCTGAGTGCACAAACTCACCAGAAGGATCCACTGCAAGGGCGTGTGGACGAGAGAAAAACACGTCGATTTCTCGCAGACTGCGGTCGAGTTGGTTGATTGCGCCAATACTTTGAGGAGGCGTTACAGCTGTCAACGAGCGGCCGGCATACACCTCATCGGTCACACCATTAACTGCTACAATGCCCGGTGTCTCGAAGTCAACACATCCTTCAAACAGCGGCTTGTTTTGGGCGCCATTGGAAAACTCACAAACTTTGTTGTCTCCTATCAACGAGACGTACCATGTATCTCCAGATGGATCAACAGCCACATCATGCGGCCTCGCGTTAGGTGAGAACAGCGTCGAATTCAACTCAACGAGGTCCACATTACGGATCACTAACTGGGACTCTGTATCGATAATCGAGATTGTAGCGTCATTCTGATTAGGTACGTAGAGCAACTCCGATGCATCTTCGTAGGGGACCGTGCCATCGTCAAAGAAGGCACCCGCATCAATCCACCGTTTCAGGAACGTGACCTCTTCCAGTGACAACGTATCAGCAGAAAGTTCAAAGGGGTGCGGTCCACCAACCAGCCTGGTGACCATATTGGTTAATAGGCTATTATCCCCATCAAATGCGATCACCGCGCTGCCATTGTTGCCGCCGGCTACCATATTCTCCCAAGAATCCAGGCGGAGACCCTCTGCGGCATCAGCGCCGGCGTGACACCGTGTGCAAAGCCTATCGAAAATTGGCTGGATATGCTCTGTGTATTTGATGTTCTCTGTCTGGATACTGGCCAGATTCAGCGCCGAGGGGGGCGTAACAAGTTCACAGCCGGCAACTACAACGACGCCCAGCAATAACAGCGACAGGAGTCGCCCAAGATTTGTCTTCATCTTCGATCTATGAAATTTCGATCTGTGCAATTTCGATCTATGGCAATTTGCGCTCTAGCAATTTCACTCCGTGGCATTTGCACCAGCACACTATGGTGGCACAATTGGCTACGCGCAATACTTTCGCGCGCCACGTACCGAGATGTGGACTCCAATAAAGACGGCTACAATTTTAGCCAAATAAAATTTACCCTCTCAAGAACACACCTTGGGAGGGTAAATCTATGGCAAAAAAACTTAAAGTGCTAGTCTAAGTGGAAATCGTAACCCGTTGTCTTTATTTATCTTATGAGGGTGACAACACGGGAGAGCGCGGCGGTCTCGCTGGTCGCACGGATGATGTACTTGCCGTTGGGCAGTGCGCTTGCATCGAAAGAGACAACCTGCGGCGCGTCCGGTGAGATACGGCCTTCGAAGAGGACAGCAACCTGCCGGCCCAGCATATCATACACCATCACTTCCGTCTGCTGCGGTTGATCGGCGGTTAATGTGATAGACGTCTGCTCATCAAATGGGTTAGGATACGGTGCACTCAGCGTGAGCTGCGCAGGAAGCTCTGGTTCCTCTATGGCTGTACCCACAACGTTCGTCGTAACCAGGAAGAGTCCTTCCGAGCCACTCGACACAGCAATCACGCCGCTTTCAAAGTACGGGTAGTTGCTCCATGAGCCATCGAAACTCACATTGTTCACGCTAGGCACGGTATCGAAGAACGATACTTCCGTTGGGTTTGCGGGGTCAGATACGTCGAGTATGCGCAGGCCAGCGGTATAGTTGGACTGAAAAAGCAGGCCATCTTTGTAGTACATATTGTGGTCGATCACAGGCGTCGCTGCAATGTATTCTTTCAAAACCACAGGATCATCCAGGTCTTCCAGATCCCACACGATCGTTTTAGTGTTGTTGCCACGCCGGCCTTCATCAAGTTCGTCATCCTGGAAGAAGTAGCGATGATCATCCGAAAACCAGCCCTGGTGCACGTATTCTGCCTGCGGATACGTTCCCTGTGAAAGCGCTACAGGATTGGCTTTATCGGTAACATCAGCGATACTGATTGCATTTTCGTTGGAGCCAATGCAGATTTCTTTACCCACATGCTCGGTATCCGGCCCGCTGTACACGACGCACTGGGCATCGTGTGAATACCCGCGGCTTGTATTTAAATCTGAAAAACAGCCGGCAAACGTTGCATTCAGCGGATCGCTGATATCGATCATGTGCAACCCACCACCACACGTCGTGCCCCCACCATTGGCACCCACTACATAGGCAAAGCCGGTGTCTTCATTGATAGCAATGTTGTGTGCATCATTGAAAGCATCGTAGTGTGCTGTTTCTGTAAACAGTTGCGGCGGCGAAGCCACGGAGCGGAGCTGCGTGAGATCAAATATCTGCATGCCATGCGCGTTGGCTTCAGACACAATGAACGCGTGGTTGTTATGGACTTTGATGTCGCGCCACGTTGAAGCAGTTGTGTGGGTTGGGAGATACCCAAGCACTACGGGATTTTCAGGATCAGAAATATCAACAAACGAAGTGCCACCACGCATACCCTGGAGGACATACTCCTTACCGTCCATCGGATCGGTCCATCCCCAGATATCGTTGGTTTCAAGCGGCCGGCTGCTTTCAAGCCCGCCAGCAAGATCTGCATTGTTCACAAAGGCCATCAGGTCAGCTTGCTGACAAGGAAAGCCTGAAGCAAAACCATTCTGGCATGTAACTTTATCGCCAGAAATCGACTGCAACTGTGCGCTGGCTACCTGCTCGCCGGCAGCTTCTTTGGCAATTTGACGGACCTTGTGTTTGTCCTGGGCAGCGAGATGGCCGGCTGATAAAACAAATAGAATGACAAAAAGTGTAGCTATACGGGATGTCATAAGTAGGCAGGGATAGGGTGGTTACGGAAGCGGGGTCGTGATTGCGGACCTGGCGGCGATGGCCCGCAACATCATCCTTGTGCAAAAGCGCTATGCACAGAATGAACCACTGAAATTCTGTTGCATCAACTCCGGGTATCGTCAAAAACGCGACAAAAACTAAGCCAAGTCGAGGCATTTTGTAAAGAAAGATAATACCTAATTTTAGATGGTGCAGCACGATCTGTGCCGGTGAGTTGTGGAAAAGCCTCAGCGAACAGAAAAGGGGCAGCAGTAAGCGGCGGAAAAACAGAAAAAATGTACATTTTGGAGGAATTGGCTTATCACATTACGCGTGCCGGGCGATATACAGAATCAAGTCACATTCCCGGCAACCTGTGATTAACTAATCTGTTATAGACATTCAGCGTGTTGCGGGTGCAACACCGTTTGCTGTGTCGTATTAGCTGCGTCGTATTTAGAAGACACCTCTTTGGCCTGAAAATACTGCAGCAACCGTATTGTGAAATAGAACATGAAGTAGTTGATATTGTATGGAGAACAAACCAAACCAACCTGTACCTGAAAGCCTAGCCAGCCGGCTGTTTGATTCAAGAACGATCATTATCAGCGGCGAAATCAACCAGAAGCTGGCAGCCAGTGTTGTTGCACAGCTGATCGGAATGGCGGCAGAATCGGACGGCGATATCACCCTGTTTATCAACTCCCAGGGCGGCCACGTAGAAGCCGGCGACACGATTCACGACATGATCCGCTTTATCCGTCCGCGCGTCCGCATTATCGGCACAGGCTGGGTAGCTAGCGCAGGTGCCCTCATCTTCGTCTCCGTTCCCCTCGAAGACCGCTACTGCCTCCCCAACACACGCTTCCTGCTGCATCAGCCGGCGGGTGGTGCGGGTGGTACCGCAAGCGATATCGAGATTGAAGCGGGGGAAATCCTCAAAATGCGTAAACGTCTCAATGAGATTTTTGCCAAGCAGACCGATCAGACACTGGAGCGTATTCAGAAAGACACCAACCGTAATTTCTGGCTGACAGCACCAGATGCCAAAGATTATGGCCTGGTAGGGCAGATCGTTGAAACCATCGACGAAGTGCTCAAAGACACGAAGTAACCCTTTTCTGGCGCACATACCCGGACAGGCAAGCCCTGTTCGGGCATCGCCCGCGCCAAACCGCTATACGCAGGAAAGCCTGAGTCAATTGAAGACTGACTCAGGCTTTCTTATGCTAGGAGGACAACTGTACTTGAAAGAATTTTTTGTTGCGGCAGAGAATTGCTTGGATGCGGCAACAAAATTACTTAATCTGCTCGCAGGTAAGCCAGGCTTCCCCCACCCGGAAGCCTGGCATCTCTGCGACGCTATCGCTCTATCACTGTCTTTAGAAGTGCGGAGACAGATTTGCTTGGGTTCACCAGCAGTTGTCTCTCCATTAAATACAAGTTCTTGCTTCCCCCACCCGGAAGCTATGATCTTGCGTGGATTAACAAAAGCCCGCGAACATCAGATGTGCTTTGAGAAAGAAGTGAAACTGGCAACACTCCATCATGTGTACCAGCTTTTAAGTGATTCCAATCTACGAAATCAGATAGGGGCTTGTCTGTAGGTACGACTTCGGAATAGTGCGTGAGACAATCTCCCTACACAGATAAGCCTTGGCTTACAAAGCCGCTCGCTTACCCATCACCTCTCAACGCCCGCGTGCAAAAATGGCACGATAGTTTAACCCATACATATAAACCAACAACACGTCTGGATTTGATACAGGTATTCCCGGAGCCAGGTTGTTCAAGAATCGCTATAAACCAAAAAAATTCGCAGCTAGGCCCGGCTTCCCCCACCCGGAGGCCCCGACCTAGCTGCGACGCTATCGCTCTGTCACTGTCTTGTAGATTTGCATAAGACAGATAGGAAGGTGTGGAAATACACCAAGGTTGTCTAAATATATCGCAAAAACCCCCGGCAGCGATGTAGGCACCTTTACCGAATGTATCGTAGGTCATTTTACCTACAACAGGTAGCCACTGCTTACAAATGGCGCACTTGGGCTCATTTTTTATGTAGGCATATCGATAAAAAAATTTGCGATATCGCTTAACTTTTTTCTAAATCAGCCTAGTTGCTGCTGAAAAAATGACACGACCCGCTGTTCTGACCAATATCTTTTGTCTTTCGCACGGTCAATAAACCCCACATGGCCTCCGTAGGCAGGCATCTCAAGGTAAACAAACGTACTCTGCTCAGCTTCTCTGACGGGAAAACAGGCCGGCCCCAGGAACGGATCGTCCGCAGCATTCAGGATAAGCGTAGGAATACGGATGTTTGGCAGGACAGTCCGGCAACTGCACACGCGCCAATAGTTGGCCGCAGTCCCATATCCATGCAACGGTGCCGTATAGTGGTCATCAAACTCGTAAAACGTCGTCATCTCATCCAGCCCGTCTATTGATAGCTGCCCGGGAAAGGATGCAGCCTTTTCACGCATCTTTTCCCGAAGGTTGCGCATAAAGCGAGCGATGTAAAATTGATTGGTGCGTGTAGACATCGCTTCCACGCTCGCTGCAAGATCGCAAGGTACCGATACCCCCGCTGCAGCAACCACCTGTGCCGGCAGCGATGTCCCCACATCTCCCAGATATTTCAGTGTCAGATTTCCCCCAAGACTAAAACCTACCAGCATAATCTCCCGGTAGGCATATGTGGCAGTGATGTGTTCCAGTACAGCAGCCAGATCTTCGGTTGCGCCGGCATGGTAAGAACGCAACAATCGATTCGGTTCACCGCTGCACCCCCTAAAGTTCACCGCAACAGCGTCCCACCCGGCTCGATTCATCGCCCGCACCATCCCCCTCACATACCCCCCCGCGGCGCTACCTTCGAGCCCGTGCAAAACAATACTCAGCCGCTCTTCTTCAGGGTTATCTACCCCAGACGCACATCGGGACCAGTCAAGATCGAGAAAATCTGTATCGGGTAGCGTAATGCGTTCTCGCTGATATACTACGTCGCGGATCCGCCTGAAAACGGCTGGATAAATGGTGTGGACGTGACGATTGCGAAAAAGCCAGGCAGGCAGGTAATTGGGCGTGGGGAGTACGGGCATGCAGTAGATGCAGGAGAACCTGCAATGGAAACAAGGGCGGGGCTACGCTCAAAAGTGTAGTTCAAGCCCTTCGTACGCCACATGGCAGATGACGTTCGCATTTTTTGATGCAAACCATGCCCTGGCCCGCGCTAACATGTCGTCAAGTTCATCATCCTTCCGATCTGGATCGTGATGAAACAGGACCAGTTGTTTGACGCGAGCGCTGTCGGCCAACTCCCATACGCGTTCAGCCACGCTGTGCCCCCATCCGCGTTTGGCCGGCATGTCGTCACGCATATACTGCGCATCATGGATGAGCAAATCCGCATCACGACAAAAAGCGACCAGTCGTTCAAACGACACGTACCGATCATCTACCGCATCGATTTCATTATCAGGGATGTAGACAATCTTTCGATTCTGCAAATTGAGCCTGAAGCCGTGGGTTTCACCCGGGTGGTTCACGCGCAGACGATCCACAAAGTAACCTTCTTTACTCCGATCTGCGACGTCTTCCGGGCTCATGCTAATTAACAGCGACATGATCTGGTCCTGCGTGATCGGGAATCGCCGGCCATCCATTTGTTCAAGCAAGAGTTTGAATAAACCGCGACGGTCTTCGAGATAGGAAAGGAAGATTTTCCTATCGGCCTGATAGATCGGCGCAAAAAATGGAAAGCCCTGGATATGATCCCAGTGGGTATGGGTCAGAAAGAAGTAGATATCGCTGTCGTTTTCCAGCAACGACTGGCCCAATAACTTAGCCCCGGTGCCGGCGTCCAGCATCACCGTCCATTGCTGGTCATCCTGATATACGCCCTCTACACTCACACACGGTGTATTCCCGCCGTATCGCACTGTATTCGGTCCAGGAGAAGGCAAAGACCCGCGTACCCCCCAGAACTTCACAATAATATGTTCGCCTGATCGACTCAACGCTAGATTTGATTCCAACAATCTTGTGTAATGCGCACAGTGCTGTGCAAAACGGTACTACATGTACACTGGATAGAACAAAGAAAAAAGCAAGATACGCATAGCCCTGCTTCATACAGGGCATGCTATCCTGCTTTATAATCGTTCCGTATAGACCGACAGAAGATTTTTATGTGGGGACTTAGCCCTTCAATCCTATAAATCCCATAAGACGACCGGTTTTTCCGTGTTCTGCCCGATGAGAAAAAAAGCGATCTGTTTCAGAGAAGGTGCAGTGGGGAGAAATTTCTATAGCACTCGGTGCTATGCCTGTTTCTTCTAGCTGAGATTGTAAGGCCTTTTTTAAGTCGACATGCGGCTTCTGTTTGCCTGGAATGCTACAAACGAATGCTGGATCAAACTGCGCAGCCACCTCAGGCCCAACTTCAAATTGGGACGCAGAAATGCAAGGACTGACATAGGCTTTCATCTGCGCTACCCGGGCGCCATGCGCCAGCATGCGGGTAACGGTCTTCACGGTAATTCGTCCCACGGTACCACGCCAGCCGGCATGGCATGCACCAAGTACACGCGCCACAGGATCAGCGATGAGTACAGAAGCACAATCAGCAGCGCTAAGGCACAGTAAAAGATTAGGTGTTCGCGTGACCATGCCGTCATAGCCAACGTACAAGCCAGGTGCATCGACATCCAATACCTCTGCGCCGTGCACCTGCCCGGTAATCGCAAGTTGATCGACTGAAAACCCTGCCTGTTCAAACAGGAGCTTTCTGTTTTGTCGCACATCCTCGCTATGATCAGCTGTGCTTAGGCCCAGATTGAGGCTATCATAAGGTGATTTGCTTACACCGCCAAGCCGGGTGCTAAAGCCGGCCACGATGTCCTTTTCATCAGCAAACGAATCCGGTTGGATGTACCGCATGATTTGGGCTGTTAGATGAAGTACTGCTAGATGGAATACTGTAATGAATAAGCAGGGTACTCATCCCTCTATTTGAGGTTCTCAGGTTACCTCATTGAGGTATTCATCGACCACCGGCTGAAGCGCCAGCGCGTCTTCAATCAAAATGACCTTGCTCTCCGTGTCAAAAACGCCATCTTCCACAAGCAGGTCGAGCACCGGGTCTTCTGCAAAGATTTGTTCTGAAATCTGATGATTAAAATCGTAGCCCATCGTATTTGCCAGGCGGTTGCTCATCACAATTATGTACAACAAGGTACGGATGCTTTTCGGCAGTTCGTCAACACCTGTCAGGTCATGGTGCCGCTCTACAACGGCAGATATCGCCGGCGGGAAATTCAGTTGATTCATCAAAAAACCGCCCGTTTCTGCATGGCTAAATCCAAACACCTGCCGCTCTTTTTCGAGGATCTCTTCGTCGCTTAACGCAGGATCCATTGTTTCGTCATACAATACAGCGGCTTCTTCCGGGAAGTTGTGCAACAAAACAATTTTGCCGAAATCATGCAGTAGTCCGGCAGTAAAGGCTTCGTTGAGTAATTCCTGTTTATCCCGATCGCTCACATCAGGTAGCGCTGCTTTGGAAATAAGGTGGCGGGCAATAAATCCGGTAGCGATGCTATGTCGCACCAGGTTTAGAAACGGGACAGCCGTGGTTACATTGAGATTGGAGCGCAAATCGACAAGGCTCATGCTCATCACGATGCCCAGCACAGCCTCCGGGCCCAACACCACTACGGCGCGGCGGATGCTGTTAATTTCAGATCGAACGCCGTAGTAAGCAGAATTGACCACTCGTAAAATTCGCGTGACCGCGCCCAGGTCATTCTGCACCACATTCACCACTTCATCCAGGTTGATATTTTCTACATCGCGAGATAACTCCATTGCGCGCAGAAACGTATGAGGCAATGTTGGGAAATTGAGCTGAAAATTCCCCATAGAAGTCCCTTTGGCCGATACGGCTAATTTCATTCGATCGGTCGAATTTGCATAGTTGACGTGATTCAGGGAGACAGCCACTACATGTGTGATGCGCGAGCCCGCGGCTCGCATAGACTTGTGGCTCCTCCAGAGTATCGGCAAATCAGAGGCAACGTTTAGCGCCGGCTACAACCCGAGCCTGGTGCGCACCGCCTGACGAACCGCATCGAGCGGCATCTGTTGATTTGTCCACTGTTGATAAGATGCTGCAGCCTGCTGAATTAGCATTTCTAATCCTCCAAGCGTTTTGGCTCCGCGACCAGCAGCATCTTTCAACAGGCGTGTTTGTTCGGGATTGTAGATTAGATCATAGACGACCTGATCAGGGGAAAAAGCGTTTGCCTCGGGCCATGGTGTCTGATCTGCGCTGTGATGCATTCCCACGGGTGTAGCGTTGACCAGGAGCCGACTCTGTTGGACTGCAGTATGCGCATCAGCGAATGATGCAACGCGCAAGGCTTGTCGCTTGTCATACGGCGACAAATCGTTTGCCAGCTGATCAGCTTTGGTTGTATTACGCGCGACAATGGTTAATGCGGCCGGCTGGTATTCCCGCAGGAGCGCATACGCCACAGCGCGCGCTGCACCGCCGGCACCCAAAATCACCATCTCGGAACCAGACAAGGGATCAGCAAATGGCACAAGAGGCACTAAAAATCCATGGACATCCGTGTTGTCGCCATATAAACTCTCCACCTCTCCGTTTTCATCAAATTGACTGACGATTGTATTCACAGCCCCTACGGCGCGCGCCTGTTCGGAAAGTGTATCAACCAGTCTATAAACGGCTTGTTTATGGGGAATGGTGACGTTAGATCCAACAAACCGCGCTGCCCGAAAGCCATCTATCGCCTGCTTCAATCGATCCGGATGCACCTCCATGCACAGATAGGCCATATTAATGTCCTGGACCTGAAACGCCGTATTGTGGATCTCTGGAGAAAGGGAATGGCCAAGCGGATACCCCAACAGGGTAACCAGTCGGGTGCGTGCGTCGATTTTCATCTGTGAGGAGTGAGGAAGATTCTCTGTTGGTTACCTGCACACCAGTATGTCACACCTTTTTCAAACGCCTCTGGGCATACAAACAATGAGCAGGCAAATCAATGGTGATATACTTTGCGCTTACAAGGCGTTTAAAGATGTTCGTAAACCCAATCAAAGTAAACGGGCCCAAAACCTTCAACCTGTAACGTCCAACCTTCAACAGTAAACGGATAAATCCTTCAGGATTTATCTGTTTGTTCTCAGGTGCGCTCCGTTATCGTCACATCTCCCAGGGTCAGCAATCCATCCGATTCTTCGGAGATTTTATCAACCCGATTGATCAGGGCGATAAGGGTTTCGCCGGCTTCTGGTTCGATGGGATCCTCTGCTGTAAACACATGCAGGTCACCATTATTCCTGATCAGGAAGAGCGGAATCGCGTTGGTACCATAGCGCATGTGGAAATCTTCAAACGTGAAGTCTTCTGTCAGCTTGCCTGTCTTAATGGAAGCACCACTGATAAAACGCGTATTCAATGATGCATACGTCACGTCTTCGCCAAACAGGTGCCGGCCCTGAACGTGCTGCAATGCCTCTTCCGGATTCTGCGGCTCTGTGTGACCACGGACAGGCAGTTGGTATACCTCAGAGCCATCAAAATATTCGTGGAAATTGAGTGTGGCGAGTGCGTTGATTTCTTCGTTTGGTGTAAGCACCAGCATACGGCCAAACTCGCCAAGCTCGAGGTCGTCGACGACCTCCTTGGTGAGCACGTGGGTAAGCTTTGCATCCAGGCCGGCCTGCTCTGCGTGCGCGATATTGCGCGGATCAGAATCAACAAGCATCACTTTGTAACCTTGCTCCTGAATCACCTTCGCCATGCGTCGCACCCACGACTGCGCGCCAATAAAGAGATTACCCTGAGGATTTCGCTCAGCCAGTTTCAAGAGCTGCGCCAACGGCGTGGCTGTCAACCCACTGATGGCCACCGTACCAATGATGACCAAAAAGACAATCGGCACCAGTCCGCCGCTGTTTTCAGGGAAGACTTCTTGCAGACGGAAACTGAACAAGGCGACAAGGGCAGCAGCTACAACGCCGCGGGGCCCAAGCCACGATAAAAACACGTATTCTCGCCAGTTCAGCTTGGCGCCGATGGCAGCAAACGCGACAACCACCGGACGAATGACCAGCATCAGTACTACAAGAAAAATGAGGGTTTGTTGGTTAATAAATTCGAGCTCGGTAATTTCGAGGCGGGCACTGAAGAGGATAAAGACCACCGCGTAAAGAAAAACGCGAAACTCTTCTTTAAACAAAAATACGCGTCGCGCCGGCACATAGGGCTGGTTGGCGATGATGATGCCCAAAAACAGCGTGGCAAGCAGGCCCGTAGCCAGCAGACCAGATTCCTGGCGCAGCATTTCGGTGATAGCAAAGACGCCAACGACCACCATAAGCGCAACGGCATTTTTCAGATGGTCGGGAATGAGCCGGCGCTTGAACAGCGTAACCAGCAAGCCGGCACTCAACACACTAACACCGAGGCTCACAAAAATGACGAGACACAGCCCTTCGATCGCATGAAACACTGCCTCGCCCATACTGCTTACTTCAAGCCCTTCAACAATCGGCGCATTGAAGAAAACGACCGTCTCCAGTACAAGCACAGAAATGATGGCCCCAATCGGATCGATCATCGTGCCTTCCCACTTTGCAATTGCTCCAATACGCCCGGAAGAACGCACATGGCGTAAAAGAGGAATCAATACGGAAGGCCCTGTAACAACGAGAATCGCCCCCAACAACACAGACATGCTCAGGTCGAGTCCGATGATATAATGGGCGGCAGCTGATATCAGCCCAAGTGAAATGACCACCCCAAAGGTTGTCAGATTTCGGACGGCCTTTTCGGAGGCTCTAAAATCGGTCAAATTAAACCGGAGCCCGCTTTCAAACAGGATCAGGCCCACGCAGAGCGAAAGGAACGGGTACAGCAAGCTGCCAAGCAACTCATCCGGATTCAGCAGCCCGGTTACCGGGCCGGCAAGAAAGCCAAAAATGAGCAGCAAAAGTATAGAAGGTATTTTAAACCGCCAGGACAGCCACTGGGCAATGATGCCCAACACAACAATCGCAGCCAATCCTAGAAGTAGATATTCGTTCAAAACGAACCCCCGGGTGATGATCTTCTATGCTATCAATTATAAAAAACAAAAAAATTGCGTAAGCATCTTTTAAATCTCTTCTAGTGAAATAAAAAATTCAACCAGCAGATTCCCTTTTTGCCCGGCTTCACGGTAATTCCCTACTTAATTACCGGGCACTTTACACAATTTTATCACGATTTGAATGAAGAGTTTAATCCCATTACAAAAACCCTACCGAGCACGCTTCATATCATGGGATAAACACAAATTTCAGACGCTTTTGCCCGTTCATCTGGGGTATTGACACCATCTTAAACAATCCGATCGCGTACCCGCGTAGCATACGACCTGCTTACCCTGACCTGCTGCCTGTTTTTCAGTGTAACATGATATCCGCCTTCTCCGTCGCTCACAATATGGGCAATAGCGGATAGGGCTACAATGGTAGAACGGTGTACCCTGACAAACATCGCTGGATCGAGACGTTTTTCGAGGGCTCCAATGCCCTGACTGCTCAGAAATATCTTTTCGACAGTATGTAAATTGGAATAATCGCCGGCAGCTTCGATCCACAATATATCCTCTGCTGCAACAGGAAAAATCTTCTCTGCCAGGCGCACAAACAGGTGCGTGGCATAGGACGCCGGTGCCTTTATGGATGCGAGGAAATGCCGCATCGTTTCCTGCTCGAGCTCCAGGTGCTGATGCTTCAACACGCGCTGCACCGCGCGATCAAACCGCTCTTTGTTATACGGTTTCAGCAAGTAATCTATCGCGCCCGTCTCGAAAGCATCAATAGCAAACGTGTCGTTGGCTGTCGAAAAAATGATCTGCGGCAAGTAGGTGAGCCGCTCAATCACATCAAAACCCGACAAGCCCGGCATCTGAATATCTAGAAATAACAGATCGGGGTGGTCGGCATCGATACGTTCGAGGGCCTCGCGTCCGTTTACACATTCAGCAACCACTTCAATGTCATCATAGTCTGCCAGAAACTCGCGGATAATCGATCTGGCAAGGGGTTCATCGTCTACAATGATGGCTTTTATCATATACCTAAGCGACTTGTAGCGGAACGGAAAATGAAACGCGGAAGCCTGAAGGACGGAGAACTTCTGTGCGAAGCGCAGCTGCCGGCCCAAGGCGTTTTTCGAGCCGGCTGGTCGTATTCGAAAGCCCTATGCCTGTTTTGCTCGCCACGTTGTGTAGCATTTCTCCTCGCCCCTCATCCTCTACCACAATCTGCACCTGATCATCTACAGAAGAAACCTGAATCGTGATTGTCCCTCCCGCTTCGCGGCGCGCAATGTTGTGCTTGATGGCATTTTCTACAAGCGGTTGTAGCACCATGGGAGGAATCAACACACGTTCAAGGCCAGGCGCAATATCGAATACAACAGCAAGCCGTTCGGCAAATCGATGCGACTCCAGTTGCAAATACGCTTTTGAAAAAGCAAGTTCTTCCTCCAGCATCACGAGGTCTTTGCGCGAACTATCCAACGCATAGCGTAATAAATCCCCCAACTGAATAATCATGTTGCGCGTTTCTACCGGGTCGCGCACCACCATGGCATTCATAGAGTTGAGCGTATTGAAGAGAAAATGTGGATTGATCTGCGCTTTCAACGCTGCCAATTCGCTTTCTTTTGCCAATGCCTGCAATTCTGCAGCCTGTTTTTCCTTCAATCGCAAGCGTTGCAAGATACGCAGCGCATGATACAGCGAAAAAGCAACGACATACGCCGTGAGGTTGCTGCCAAAAACAAACGAGTACGCGCTGCGAATCGATGCCTGTACATCGGGACTCGTGGTATAGCCTATCAGTGCCAGAAACAGGGTCAGACTTAACCATGCAAACAGCGGTGCAATTAGGATGTGCGCAGCGATCTTTGCCGGCCATCGAAACGCGTCCATCTCCCGAACAACAAGCAGCCAGGGAGGGATGGTTAACACGCCCATGATGCCGGCAGCAAACAGTTGCCCGATAAATACACCGACAAATTCTGTCTGCTGCCCGCTGGCTGTAACCATCGAGCTATAAAACAGCGCATAAAGTACCCAGCCACATGCGCTGAGCAATACAGCACGGGTTGTCATACGCGGCTTTGGGATGACAACAGGTTCGGTCATGATGGACGCATCAGCCATGCTACTTCGTATTACATCTTCATTTACATCGATTGCCTGCAAAGTAGGTAATTCTGTTATAGATATCCGACATGAAGCGTACCGAAGGCATCGGCCAACTTACTGGGAATTGTCTGCTACTTTGGGCATCAGGACATATTTGACCCAGCCATAATCAGGATTCAGGGCAAGGGCTTCTTCAAATGCGGCACGCGCTTGCTCGTTGGCGCCATTTGCCATGTGCCCCTGTCCAAGCCAGGCATACGCTTCAGCGTGCCCCCAATCTGGCATGAGTGGATCATCAACTACTTCTGCAGCAAACAAATCAGCTGCTTGCTGGAAACCGAGCATCCCCTGCGCTGGGTCACCGCCAAACATTTTGGGTGTGTTATAGTCGCTGATTGCAGAAACAAGCCTTACCCTCGGATTGTCTGGCGCCAGTCCTTTTGCCTGGGCAACCAACTTAGTGGCTTTGGGTCCGAGAAACATCGCTTGCATCGGTTTCAGTCCAGACTTCCAACCCACCACACTACCAAGCAGTGCGATGCCTTCAACAAAATCCTCATCTATTTTGATGGCTTTCTCTAACTGCTTGATGCTGTCATTGAGGTGTTTAAGTTGCGCATCTTTTTCCGGATTCATCCCTGCCAAACGATACGCGGCCAGTCCCATATAGTAGTGCGCAAGTGCGCTACGCTCTTTATCTGCGGTTGCACGTTCAAACATCGCACGCGCCTCCATGATTTTACTTTGATCGTTGCTGTTTTCGCCAGCGACAAGTTTCTCTTTTGCCTCGAGCAGTAACGCATCAACGTCCTGCGCCAACGCCGGCAGGGAAATGAGTATGGCAAGTAGCCCGGTTAAAAGCAGGGTAAAAGCGGGTTTGCTGTAGGATCTTTTCATGGTATTGGATTTGGTTAAATGCTGTAATCGCGGTCTTCCATTCGCGGTAGTTAGATTCACGTCCTTATTCAGGTGCAGCGTCATCGGTATAAAACCTGATGTCGTCGATTTTATAGGCAAATTCGATGGGTTGAAAATTGCTTACCATTAAGGCAATAGCCGTCACATCAGTCCCTGTCCAGGGTATCTGCGCGGACCACATCTGGCGGAAGGCTGAAAAAGGGAGCTGTATCGTCTGCTGGCCTTCTGTGGGCATAACCAGCGTTGCGTGATAGTCGTAGTTTGTGATGCCGGGTGTCATCAGTTGCAGGCCAACGCCTCCTTTCGTCACGTCCAGGGTAATTTCAACGCCATCAAAAGCTGACACATCCATCGGCGCACCTTCAGGACTCAGTTGTAGTGTTAGCGAGGCAAAACCGGGCCGACCTGTCAACGGCGTAACAGTACCTTCCACTTCGAGAGCGCCGGCATTGTAAGTGTGCACCAGCGTCGACTTCCCGCCCATCACCTTATCCGTCATAGCCGTCCACGTATGTCCCATCGCACTAACCAGATCGCCCTCTTCAAAGTCATCCACCAGTGGCCCTTCAAACACGGGGTTTGCAACCGGCACAGCACCTGATTCGTCCTCTGGAATTAAACCGCCCCGATCCACTAACTCTCCACGATGAATCACCATAGAAATGGCTGTGGTATTGCTGATATCATCAACAGGTGAAGCATCCAGGACAATGAGATTTGCGATATTGCCCGGCTGCATGCCAATTGATTGGCCAAGTAGTGGTCCAGCAGCAGTGGTCGCGCTGGCGAGGGCCTCCCAGGTTGTAAGTCCTGCCTCAACGAGTAGCGCCATTTCGCGATGGACGGAATACCCTTGAAAAACACCTGGATTACCGCCGTCTGTACCAGCTAAGACCGGGACACCTGCTTCGGCCAGTGTTGCAACAGAGCGAAAAATGTCTTCGCGCATGCCGGCTTGATAGACAATAAAACTTCTCAAGGCCAGGCTATAGGCGCTTGTATCGCGATAGGCCTCAATCAGATTATCTGGCGTTACTGCCCCCAAAAGTGGGTGATCAAGAGCGTCCAGGTTCTCAACGAGGTGCCTTAGTTCTGTTTGGACAGCAAGTGTGGGGATGGTCACAACACCATGATCGCGCATCAATGCTGCAATGTCTTCCGGTATCTCTCCGCGCGGCGTATGGGTGATGGCCTGCACGCCGGCCAGTACCACATCGCGTACATCATCCCACGAACCAATATGAGCAACGACGGGCACGTTGTGCGCACGCGCGGCATCTACTGTTGCCTGCATGGTGACTTTATCCATGGTCGGCATACGAGATGCGTTATCATATACCAGCTTCACAACATCTGGCTTTTTTTCAGCTAGTTCGTCTACTTCTTTTTTTGCCTCAGCGGGTGTTGCAGCAATTCGTGTGGGGACACCGTACTCCGTGCCGTGTCCATTTGGTGCAGTAAGAATCGGACCAGCTGCATAAATATCTGCGCCCGTCATGCGCCCTTCTCGTTGTTGCGCACGGAGATTGAAAATAAAGTCTTCGGCAGAAAACAGGTCTAGAAAACCCGTTACGCCAGCGTAGAGCATCCGCTGCGCAACAACCCCCGTCATCACAAAGTCACCTGAAGTCTGGGTTGGCCCCATATTGCCATAGGAGTGCGTATGCATATCGTTTAATCCCGGCATCACCCACTTCCCCCCCACATCAATAGCAGGCCCGTTAAACGCAGCAGTCTCCAACTCACCAACACGCACAATTTTACCTTCAGCAATCAGAATATCACCTCGCTGGATGATTTGCGTCGCCGGGTCTACAATGGTTGCATTGGTAATCAAAAGTTCTTGCGCCTGCAGCACCCCGGGGAAAACTACTGCGGCCAATAAAACGGCCAGTATTACGTAGCAGCGAACGTACGCTTTACTTTTTTGTATCCGTCTATGCATGGTTAAATGAAATTGGTTGATATAAATCCAGGATTCGCGATACCTGATTACTAGCCGAGCCAAGATTCTGCCCTTCCACAAAGCACCAATCGAAACTCGGCAATCGACATTCGACACTCGGAAATCGACACTCGGCACTCAAAATCAGCCGGCTATCCGATTAAAATTGACGGATACACCGAAGTAGAGAAATCTGCGGTAGTTAGACCGCCTCGCGGTACGGGTGCTGTAATCTTGCACGTATTCGTAGTCGAGTACATTTGTCCGGTTGAGCACATTGCTGACGGCGAGATAAAATGTAGCGTTGTGTCCCGTACCAAAAGGCAGGTAATAGCTGATGGTTGCGTCTAACCGCTGGAACGAAGGCAAACGTTCTGATCCGATATCGCCTTCGATGGGCCAATAAAATGCACCGCTTTCATCGGGAAACGCATCGACCACAGGAGTGATGGGCCGACCGGTTGCATACCTGTACGTCATGCCCCCACTGAGAAACCCAATGAGCCGCATTTTACCAACCACCGTCAGGTTGTGAGTAATGTCAAACGAAGAAGGCCCCGTCTGGTGCACAATGTCGCGGCCCAAATTACGGGCCTGCTTTCGATTGGATTGTAGGTAGCTGTATGAAATCCAGCCATTGGCCCGCGTTTGCAGGAAGCCGCCGTATTTCACAAATACATCCAGCCCGTGTGCAGTGCCGTTCCCAGCATTCGAATAATTAAGCGTTTCCCCTTCGATGACCAGGTTATCATATGGCTTATAATAACCCTCAAGCCGCATCATCAACTGTCCTTTCTCATGGTTGAGGCCGGCAATGAAATGCTGCGCGCGCTGCGGTTTAAGTCCGGGGCTACCTGTTGTTGGACTAAAGGTTGAAGGAGCCGATACCTGGTGATACAGCCCCCAGGCTAATCGAAAATCAGTCGATTTATTGAACGCATAGCGTAGGGAAATACGCGGGTCCAGCGTTAGCGCATCCGCCAGGCCAAAATAGTCCAGTCGAAGACCTGCGCGGGCAGCAATGTGGCGCGTGGCTTTGAATTCAACTTCTGTGTACATGCCGGCACGCGACCCACGATACGACTCATCAAGCTGCGTCGCCGCTGCACTGGGATTAAGGATTTCATCATACGCTGGGATGCTTCCTTTAAATGTGTTATTGATCTGCTCGTACTCTGCCCCCAAGTAGACTCGATAGTCTTCGCCCAATTCTTTTTCAAAATCCGTCCGCAGCTTGGCAGAAACATCGCCAGGCCGCAGGTCCAGTACACCAAGCTGTCGATGGGTGTTGTAGCGGTTAATCGAAAAGCTGGTAGACATCAGCCAGTCGGCAAAGATATCGGACCATTGCAGGTTGTGCAGCCAGTTCTGGGTCTTTCCTTCGAAGATACCGTCGAAAGAAGGCTCATCAACAAAAACCCCAACACGGTCGTGGTTGGTATAGTTGAAAAGTTTGAGCCGGCCGGTGGTGGAGTAGTTGTAGATCAGGCTAACATTTACGTCTGTACCCCGGGGAGTCAGCGAAAATTCGTCTGCAAACCCATTGACCTCCATCATCATTTTGGTAAAACTCTGGTTACCACTCACCCGGAGGCCCAATTTATCGGTGATGGGCAGGTCGGCCCCCAGCGAGGCGGCAGCGAGGCTCAGGTTTGCGGTATACGATATCTGCTGGGGCATATCCAGGCTTTCCATCGACAACACACCGGAAAGGGCATTACCGTATTTGGCGGAAAAACCGCCCGAGGAAAAGAAGGTGCCGCCAACAAGAAATGGCGGGATGGTACCAAAGACGCCCCCCGTAGGCGTTTCATGTTTATAGGGGTGGGCAACGGTGGCCTGATCCAGTAAAAGCACCGTTTCACTCACGTCTCCACCGCGCACAAACAAGCCGGCACCTTCATCCACCATTGCAACACCCGGGAAGGTTTTGATGGCCAGGAAGATATCTGCAGCGGCACCCGGCGTTGTCACTACTTCCAGCGATTGCAAGGTCACAGCCTCCGCATCCCCCGTGGCAAACGCACTTGCTGTAACGACGGCTTCTTCAAGGGTGATCAGCGTTTCTTTAATAACCAATTCCAGCGATACCGTGTCGCCGGCTGCAAGCACCATGTTTTTAATAGCCGGCTCAAAGCCAATCATGGATGCACGCACGGTCTGCCGGCCCAGTTGGGTTGTGGAAAAAGAAAACGCACCGTCCTGACTGCTGGCGGCTCCGTCGATGGTCCCTTCAAGCTGCACATTGACATACAGCATCGGTTCCCCTTTCTCTGACAGCACGCGCCCCTGTACAACAGCTGCTTCCTGCGCCACGACATCTTGCACACCAATAAAGCCTAGAAACAGGCAAATCAGAAGGGTAAAACGGTGCCGAATATCACCAGACATAACGCGTGCGGGTTTATTGCGTAAGACAATTTTAACAACCCGTACGGTGAGAAATAAAGAATAGATGAGGCAGTTTCGACGAGTGACGGCAGCAGTCGATAAGTGACGGAGGCAACTAGCTAAAACGTCAATCCCAACCAACCTTCAACCTTTAACTAGCAACTTTTAACCTCATAAATCCGAAAGGATTTATGACACCAGGTCAGCGGCTTCGTCAAATTTGACACCCAACAGCTTGGACACACCTTCTTCCTGCATGGTCACGCCATAGAGGCGGTCCGCCAATTCCATGGTGCGGCGGTTGTGGGTTACCATGATGAACTGCGTGTTGTTGGAGAACTCACGAATGAGCTGCATGAACCGCTCAACGTTGGCCTCGTCCAGTGGAGCGTCGACCTCATCGAGAATACAGAATGGACTTGGTTTGACGAGGTAAATGGCAAACAGTAGCGCCGTAGATGTTAGCGTTTTTTCACCACCCGAAAGCTGCGTAATGGCACTTGGTCGTTTGCCTTTAGGTTTGGCAATAATTTCGATGGGGGATTCGAGCGGATCATCGGGATTGGTTAACAGCAAATCTGCTGTATCGTCTTTCCCGAACAACGTAGAGAAGAGCCGCGCAAAGTTTGTGCGCACTTCCTGGAACGTCTTGTCGAAACGCTCCGCTGCGGTTGTATTAATTTCGGTAATGGTATCCAGCAGGCTCTGCTCTGCGTCTTCGAGATCTTTTTGCTGGGTACTCATGAACTCGAAGCGCTCTTTCTCCTCTTCATAGCTTTCAAGCGCCAGTTCGTTGATTGAGCCCAGGTTACGCACTTTACGGCGCAATTCTTTCACTTCCTGCTTCGACTCCCGCTCATTAAACTCCTCTGGTACCTCCACCGGATTGTCGAGTAGCGAAATTTCAAAGTTCTCATCGACATTTTTGAGAAGCTCCGAGATGCGTGTCTGTACTTCGGCAAGCTGAACAGCCCGCTCGTTTTCAGCGCGCATGCCTTTCTCACGCGTTTGGCGGATATTCCTGAGTTTTACTTCCAGTTCAGAAATACGTGACATGGCTTCCTGCCGCACCTGCTCCGCTTTATCAACGGCCTCTTCCAACTCCGGCCGATCTGCGTACAGATCATAAATCTGCTTTTCGAGGTCAGCGCGCGTTGCTTCGTGGGTAGAAATACTCTTCTTCAGCGTCTGGATATGCTGTTCACGCGTTTCCCGTTGGCCGGCAAGTGTTGCGGTGTCCAGCTTGTTGCGATCCAGGTCGCGGGTCAGGTTTTCAAAGTGGTTTTTGGCCTGCAGAACAGCAATACTCGCCTCGTTAAACTGATTGAGCGCCCGCGTATTGTCGGCCTCAGCTGCGCGGAAAGCCTCTTCTGCTGCAATGCGCGCGTTGCGCAGTTCTTTGAGTAGTTCTTCCGAAGCCTCAACCGGTGCCTGAAGCTGAGAAATGTCGGCGTGAATCGTTGCAATCAGATCTTTGTGTTCGCCGATACGCTGCATGGCTTCCACGTGCCGTTGCTCGATGGCATTGTGCTCGTGGGATACCCGCATGTGTTCGCTCTCGGCAGCAGCAAGCAACCGCTCAGCTTCCGCAACCGTTCTTTTTCTATCGTCAAACGGTACGCTCTCCAGTGCCTGCTTAAGTTGGGCAGTCGACTCCTGCTTCTGGTGCAGTGCTGCCTCCAGTTTTCGCAGGTTCTGGATTGCCGTTTCATACTGCTCGCGCCGCTGAAGCCGGCCTGTCTGATTAAAATCGTTCTGCTTTTTGCTACCACCACGCAGAATACCACGCGCATCGAGCCACTCGCCCGTTGGGGCTACGTAACGCATCGGTACGCTAGAGCCATAGAGCATATTGGCCATCTCATCAAGTGTATCGATGAGGTCTTGTCCGTGCTCGAGCGACTTAACGAGAAAGCTGTTGTGTAGTAACGCATCAGCGAGTTTCTGGTAGCCGGCTTTGCTCACCCGAATTTTGTCGAGGAGAGGCGTAGCCCCACGGTCGGCAGCTTCTTCGATGAACTCAGCGTACCGGGTTGGCGGACGCAGGCGATCGAGTACTATAATTTCGGTTTGTCCTTTGTCCTCCGTACGCAACAAAGAAACGGCGTTGCGAGCCTCCGCTTCCGTCTGCACGACAATGCAAGTACCGTAGACACCAAGTGCAGCATCCAGTGCCATTTGGTATTCAGGCTCACAGCCCAAAATATCGGCGACCGTTTCCATAGGGCCACGGGCCCAACCCTCACTTTCAGCGAGGTAATGGAAAGCTTCCGACACATCTTCATACGAACTAATCAGGCTCTCCAAAAGCGAGACTTCGGCGCCAATTGCATCGTGCTGACGCTCGATTTGCCGGAGTGCTTCTGTTGACTTCTCCCATTTCTGCCGAAGTGTTTCGCGCTCCGTTTCAGCACTTTCCATGGCCGCGCGGGCTTTGCCCACGGTGGCTTTAGCACTTTCCAGGTTGGTGCCGGCATCTTTCATCCGCAGCGCCGTCTCGGCAATCCGCGCGTCGAAGCCAGTAATCAGTTGCTGTGATTTCTCCGACTCAGATTGAATCAACTCAAGCCGGTTAGCAAGCCGGTCGAGGTTACGCCGACGGTCACCGCGCTCTCTTTCAACACGCTCCTCATCTGCCCGGATGCTCTGCAGGTTTTCCCAGGCCTCTTTAGAGAAACTGCTCATTTTTTCGCTTTCCGCCTTTGCCTGGTCGGCTACCTTGCGCGCCTTTTCCAGCAAGGGTGAAGCTGCCTCAAGCTCTTTCTCAAGCGTAGCGAGATGCGTTTTGAGCTGCTCAATGCGTACTACTGCTTCCTGCTGCTCCTGCATCGACCGCTCAATGCTCCGGTTGGCCGACTCAAAACGCTCCAATGTCAGACGCTTTTCAGTTTCCAACGTACGCACTTGTTCGAGGTGTTCATTTAACACCTGCTGTTTTGCGCGAAGCTCTTGTTCGTGGGCCACCAGATCAACGCGGAGCGCCTCAATCTCTGCTTCTTCTTTGCCCTGCTGTGCTGTATGTACTTCGAGCTGATCCTTCAACGATTTTGCTTCATCGTTCAGGTTCTGCTCGATGGTGCGAAGCTGGTTAAGTTCACACTGCGCCAACGTCATTTCGAGCGCATGCAACCGGGCATTGAGTTCTTTTGCCCGTGCAGCTTTCTCAGCCTGCCGCTTCAAAGAAACCACACGTTTCCCAATCTCTTCCGTTAAATCGCGGATACGGGTCAGATTTGCCTGTGTGTTATCCAGCTTTCGCAATGCCTGGGTACGGCGGAGCTTGTACTTGGTGATCCCTGCTGCTTCTTCAAAGAGCCGGCGGCGATCTGCAGTGTTTTCGGAAAGAATCTCATCGATCATTTTCAGCTCAATGACCGAGTACGCACCAGGCCCCATCCCCGTATCCATAAACAGGTTGAGGATATCTTTAAGCCGGCACTGGGTACCATTTAACAGGTATTCCGATTCTCCCGAACGATACAGCCGGCGGCCAATGGTCACTTCCGTGTACTCAGTGGGCAGAATACCTTTTGTATTCTGAATCGTGAGGGTCACCTCAGACATCCCCAGGGCTTTGCGCTTGGCCGTGCCGTTAAAAATTACGCTGTCCATTTTGTCAGAGCGCAACACACGGGCACGTTGCTCACCAGTCACCCAGCGAACAGCATCTACAATATTCGACTTGCCACACCCATTCGGACCAACAACTGCCGTCACCCCTGGATCAAAGTTGAGGGAGGTTTGCTGGGCGAAGCTCTTAAAACCGTGCAGTGCAAGTTTACTCAGATACATAACTTACGAGGGATCTCTGTCAGGACGCGTCGCCTTCAAAGGATGTGAATTTGGTGATCAAAGCGTAGCAGCGATAATAGTTATTAGATGCTGCAATACAGAAGCAATGGCGCGGGATGCCTGGTTAGGGTAAAAATATGCGCAGGATATTATTTACCTAACGTTCGCCCCGAACCGCACAAGCTCCGGAGTGTGTCTTGGTACTGCCATCAGGTGAACAGCAATCAAGTGTACAACGGTGCGTGCGTGCACACCGAATCGCAGCCGCACAATTTAACGCTGTACCTGGGGCTAGTTCACCACAATTAATCCACACCTATCAACGGAAGTTTTCCACAGCATGTGGACAAGTACGATCACAGGAATTTTGACGGGTTAAAGACCAAAAAACGTTCAACCTGCAACCTGTAACTTTCAACCGCACATCAATCCTTATGGATTGATGTGCGCCCCCTACGCTTCAACCAGCTTTTGTTGTTTGATTTGCTCGAATGTAAGCCCGGTGCCATCTTCACTCAGGTCGATCTGTACAACATCACCGTCCTGAATCCAATTGGATAGCACCTGTTCTGCCAGCTTATTTTCGACCTCGCGCTGAATGACACGCTTGAGCGGACGTGCACCAAACACCGGATCGAAGCCTTTGTTCGCAATCCAGTCTTTTGCCGGATCCGTCAGTTCAAGCGTAATGTTGTGGCTCTTGTGCGCAATACGAGATACGCGGGCGAATTGCACCTCCACTATGCTCCGGATTTCGCTCCGGCCCAATGGCTTGAACATAACCACTTCGTCGATACGGTTGAGAAACTCCGGACGCAATTTCTTTTTGAGCATGCCCATCAGGTCGTCATTGAGTTTCTGCTCAGCCTCATCAGTCAGTAGCCCATTCATGGCATCCATGCGCTCCTGAATGAGTTCTGAACCCAGGTTGCTGGTCATGATGATGATGGTATTTTTGAAATCGGCGGTACGGCCTTTGTTATCGGTGAGCCGGCCATCATCCAGTACCTGCAAGAGGATATTGAACACCTCGGGATGCGCCTTTTCAATTTCGTCGAGCAGAATAACTGCATACGGACGCCGGCGGACAGCCTCGGTGAGTTGCCCCCCTTCATCGTGCCCGACGTAGCCCGGAGGCGCACCAATCAGCCGGCTCACGGCATGGCGTTCCTGAAACTCACTCATATCGATGCGTACCATCGCCTGCTCGTCGTTGAACAGGAATTCTGCGAGTGCTTTGCCCAATTCGGTTTTACCTACCCCGGTACTTCCCAGGAAAATGAACGAACCGATGGGACGAGACGCTTCTTGCAGGCCGGCACGTCCCCTGCGAACCGCGTGTGAAACAGCTTCAAGCGCATCCCGCTGACCAATCACACGCTGGCCCAACTCGTCTTCCATCTTCAGCAGTTTTTCCCGCTCACTTTCGAGCATCCGAGACACCGGCACGCCCGTCCAACGCGATACAATGGCGGCGATATCTTCTGCGTCAATTTCTTCTTTGAGCAACGCGCCCATCTGCTGGATTTCGTCGAGCTTCTCTTTAGCCGACTCTACACCTTGCTCTAGCTGTGGAATTTGTCCGTAGCGAATTTCTGCTACTTTGCCGTAATTCCCCTGGCGCTCCAGGTTCTCTGCCTCCACACGAAGCCGTTCAATTTCTTCTTTGGCCTGCTGAATTTTCTGAATGAGTTCTTTCTCATTCTGCCAGCGCGCCTGCAGTTCTTTGCGGTCTTCATCCAGATTAGCGCGTTGCTCTGCAATCAGCGCAAGCTTCTCTTCGTGCCCGTCGCGTTTTACAGCTTCCCGCTCGATATCCAGCTGCCGAATCTGGCGTTCCAGGGCATCAAGCTCTTCAGGCATCGAGTCGATTTCGATACGCAGCTTGGCAGCCGACTCATCGATCAAGTCAATCGCTTTATCGGGCAAAAAGCGGTCGGTGATATAGCGCTGACTGAGTTCGGCGGCAGCCACAAGCGCACCGTCCATGATACGCACCCCGTGGTGCACCTCGTACTTGTCTTTGATACCACGCAAAATGGAGATGGTATCTTCAACAGACGGTTCGTCAACAACAACGGTCTGAAATCTTCTTTCGAGGGCTTTGTCTTTCTCGAGGTACTTGCGGTACTCATCAAGCGTGGTGGCGCCAATGGCACGCAGTTCACCGCGTGCGAGGGCCGGCTTAAGAATATTGGCTGCATCTACCGCCCCCTCCGCTGCGCCGGCGCCAACCAGCGTGTGAATTTCATCGATAAACAGGACCAGCTCACCATCCGAATCCGTCACTTCTTTCACAACGGCTTTCAGGCGATCCTCAAACTCACCCCGGTACTTTGCGCCGGCAATGAGCGCACCAATATCAAGCGCCAGAATACGCTTAGACTTAAGATTCTCCGGCACATCCCCAGACACAATACGAATGGCCAATCCCTCTGCAATCGCCGTTTTACCAACACCAGGTTCACCTATTAGCACAGGGTTGTTTTTGGTTCGGCGCGAAAGAATCTGTAATACGCGGCGGATTTCTTCGTCGCGACCAATAACAGGATCAATTTTACCTTTACGTGCCAGCGCATTCAGATCGCGCGTATACCGTTTAAGGGCGTCATAACGCTCCTCGGCGTGCGGGTCGCTTGCGCGCTGTCCGCCGCGAATGTCTTTTAGAATCGCAAGGATGCTATCTTTCGAAACGCCCTGCTCGCGCAAAAACTTGCCAAGCTCCGACTTGTCTTCAGCAAACGCCATCAGAAGGTGCTCGCTGGCTACGTAATCATCTTTGAGTAGCTCGGCCTCTGCCAGGGCGCGGTCAAACACTTTTTTCAATCCCTGTCCAACATACTGACCCGACACACTCGCACCAGTCACCACAGGCAATTTGCCCATTAGCTGATCGATTTTTGTATCGAGAAAGGAGCTTTTAACGCCCAGCTTTTGCAGCATCGTCACAACGATCCCGGAAGCATCGCCCAGAAAAGCCTTTAACACGTGGACGGATTCAACCCCCTGGTGATTTTTGGAGGCTGCAATCTCCGTGGCTTTACGGACAGCTTCTTGCGCTTTGACAGTAAATTTTTGGAGATTCATCTATCTATCTGAATTTTTGGCAGGGTAAAATTGATTTCGATTGCGCCTGGTCATAGTACGAAAAGCGTACCACAAAGGACGGGATGACAGGATGACATGTTATGAGACATTGGCGTCCTTTAACAGAAGTAAGTCTGTCAGAAAACAACCCAGTAAACGTCAATCATATCACGCTATACGTCACATGGGCCAAAAACCTCTTATTTACACCACTCAACCCAGAAAACGGGCAACCTAATACCTCAAAGACAGTAATTAATATCGATCCAATTCAAAGTAATTTCACTTGACGCGCCACAGCTACTCCCGGACCCATGGAAGAAGAAGTCACATTGAGGGACTACATCTGGAAAAAGCATGGGGTTGACATTGACAAAATAGCTTCTGAAGAAAATAATACTGCACCTTCTTCAGCCACGAACTCAGGAGTTTCCTCTGGACATGAGCTAACACTACCGCAAGACTACATCCGTAGCTTTTCGGAACTAATTCTAAACTGCGAGCAAGACTTTCAGACAGAACTTTACCCGACACTTGATACTATTGCCACAGAGCTGCTACAACTTGAAGACCGCTACGAGGTCGCCTTACACAATCCTGCAGTAACAGAAGCCGGAGAACGTGCGCGCAATAACTGGATCCGCGCCAAAAGCCTTTGGCAAAGAACTTTTTACAAAGCCGGTGACAAAGCCGCTAGACGCGCAATCTACTTCAGCCTGGACAGCTTGCTCGCAGCTTATCAACACACTGCAGCACACAAGATTGTTTTAGCCAGGAATTTTATAGAGCAAAGAGAATGGCAAGAGGACCCTGCTCCACTAATCGTAATTCACAAAGAAGCGCGGTTTTACTACGAATCTGGCCGAATCGCTCAGATACAAAAAAACTATGATCTAGCACGGAGAAATTTCAAAAAATCAATCCTGCAGATTAGACGATTCTACCTTAAGGTAGAGAGTGCACAACACTTTATGGATATGGATATGGATATGGATCCTAACTTGCCCGTCTAATAACAGGATCTTTCATCACTACACTATCATCATAATCTAAAGAGATTACTGCGTAACCTCGTTCATCGCGCTCAACATTCTGAACGGTACGCGACTGCTCAGCTTGCTCTTGCGGTATGTAGCCTGCAGAAATGGCGGGTTCACTAACGCTTACTTGAGGAGAGGGTGATTTCGTATACGTAGAAAATAGATTATCCGCACTTCGTGCTTTGACACCCGGCTGCATTGCGTTCATACCTGAGCAGAAAAAAAATGATTAGAAAAAATGCTGCATAGACAGCTAATACGGTTATATAAGAAAATTTGTTCTTTAAATAAAGCGTCTTCAACCCATTTTAAGCAGTCACTACAGAATAAATTAATACCCTCATTTAATAAAAAACCTGGCAGCAATTTCTTTCTGCCAGGTTTTCAACCAACCTATAAAGAGTTCTCACCTAAAAGATGCTAAAGTCATTGTCCTAATTTAGGTTTAGGATCTGACATCACATCTTCGTCATCGTAATCGGTATCAATAATATCGTCTTTAGCCATGAAATCAGGGTTTAAGGAGACCTTTCTGATGTAATAAAATTCTCGGGGAGATGTTACAGAGATACGCCTATGTACGCGCAGATTTGTATTTCACAGAATGTCTCTAGTTACACAATGAGGGCATTCATCCATAAGCGTGACACCTTAGCTCCCATGTCGTGACGACACAAAGAATTTATGCCAACGCCTTATAAACCAATCGACAGAAATTGAATTGCCTATAGCTGACAGAACGATTAGCGATGTAGAAATTTACTATGTCCATACAACTTGCTGCATGTCCTAATGCGCTAATTTTGGTCGTTTTTAGAGTAGCCTAAGTAAACTTTTAGCTTATAAAATGCCCTACGCATAAGCTGATCCTACACCAAAACTCTGCCAAATTTACTTCGAATTGCCGTTCGGAGATGAATTAAATCGAGGTGTCAATTTGGCGGCTTGAACCTCAGATCACCACAAAGGATCCGACAACACCCTAATCAGCGTCAATACCTCTAGTAGCGACACCAAGCGCTCTACAAAATTGAGCCACACACTTGTCCGCTGTTTTCACAAGCTCAAGCCCTGATTGTCCTCTCATTATCCTGAAAAGCTCCAAAGCCAGTCCAAAATGCTGCCGAGCTTGCACATGGTGTTTGTATGGTAAAGATTCTTCATTCAAATTTCGAGATGCTATAACGTTACGAAGCATCAAAATCTGATGACCTGCCCCAGTCTTATATGCACCAACAAAACAATACAAACCTGCGGTTATTGCCTCGCTTGCCCTCCCCCAGTCCCACTCATTAATTAACTCTCGGGTCAAAAATTCACAATGCCTCGCAGGATCTACAACTGCAGGGTTATTGAACTTTGCCCCTATCCAATCCTCAAGATCGGTAATTTCATCCCGTAATTCACCAACAAACCACTCCAGGTTTTGCTGTGGATCCGACATATACCGTTTCCAACGCGGCAATACTTCGGCACATTTAAACTGCAATTTAGTCATCAACCAACTACCAACAAAAGACTAAAACATCACCTACGATAACAAGCAATTATTTTCGTGCTCTCTCTTTATCGTATTTCAATGCAGTTTAAATAATGAAAAACTAATTCACAAACCGATACCTGTATTGGTTATGATATAAACTGTTTTGTGACGAAATAATTTTTTCAATTTTCTCTATAGGAGTATTTTACTTCAAATACATCGCCCGCTGGGTTGTTGAGAAATTCTGCCCTGTAGCATTGATCAGATACAAGCCTCCGGGCAACCCGCTTGCTTCAAAATTGAACGTATGTACCTGATCTGCCTCCAGTACTCCCTGGAAGAGTTGCGTCACACGTTGCCCGAGTGCGTTGTACACCTCAATATTGACCTCTTGCGCGTTCGCGAGCGTGAGGTAAAACTTCGCCTCCGGATTAAACGGATTTGGGTACAGGGAAGACATCGTCTGATTACCCGGCGCTGCAAGCACAACTTCGACCACAGCGCTATATTCGAATGTGCCGTCGAAGTCGATTTGTTTGAGACGGAAGCGATGATTGCCGGGCTGCAACTCCGCTAACGATCGCTGGTATTTGCGCGGCGTATTGTCGGTGCCGGCACCTTTTACAAACGCCATCGATGCCCAAGGAGAAGCGGCCTCTTGGTCACGTGACCCAGGCTTGTGCTGGATTTCAAACCCGGCATTGTTGAGCTCAGAGGCCGTTTCCCAGCGCAGCATAACTTCGCCGCGATTGATTACCGCATCAAAAGAAACCAGTTCAACAGGCAGCGCAGCAGGATCGGTCTCCCACCAAACGACCTCGCCATTCAAACTTCCACCAAGCACATCGAGATCGCCATCATTATCGAGATCAGCGACATTGATCACCATCGGTGAATCGAATGCTTCGTCGATGGTGTGGTCATTCCAGGAATTGCCAAGGCCGTTTTCGTTTTCCCACCAGACCATCAGGTTGGCTTCTGTTGCGGCCCCAAGAACATCGGCATCGCCGTCACCGTCCATGTCGGCCGGCATAATGGAAAAGGCGCCATCAAAATTTTCTTCGATCGGAACGCGCTCCCATACCAGCCCGGTGCCCTCTTCGTTGAACCACACCACGATGTCGTCTGCAACATCTGCGGCACCGAGTAAATCCACGTCATTGTCGCCGTCGATATCGACAGGAATCACGACGTTGACGCCATCAAAATCTTCATCTACCGGATGTAGCGTCCAGGTAGTTGCATCGCCGGCGGTATTCTCCCACCACTTCACATCATCAGCGAGGTAGGCTGAACCCAGCAGGTCGAGGTCGCCGTCGCCGTCGAGGTCAACTGAGCATACGTGGCGTGCGCCATCAAACTCCTCATTGATGATATGCTCTGTCCATGCAGAGCCATCCCCATCGGTATTCTCCCACCAGTGAATGGCGTCTCCTTTCAAGGCTGCCCCCATGAGATCAAGGTCGCCATCTGCATCCAGATCTGCTGCGTGCAGGTGCATTGCAAAATCAAAGTCGATATCCACAGGATGTTGGGTCCACGCGCTGGCGTCGCCGGCCGTATTCTCCCACCAGCTTACGAGGTCATCGCTTGCAGCGGCGCCGAACAAATCCAGGTCGCCATCGCCATCCAAATCAGCCGCATCTACAAAACGCGCACCATTGAACGTATCGGAAACCGTGTGGGTAACCCACGATAGACCATTTGCCGTATCATTCTCCCACCAGGCGATTGCATCAACAGCAAGGCCGGCCCCAAGGATATCGAGGTCGCCATCCTGGTCGAGATCGTACGACTGCAGCGCGTGTGCTCCGCCAAAATTTAAGTCAATGTCGTGTCTGAGGAACGTCTGCTGCGCGTGTGTATGCGCCGGCGGCATCAGGCTAAAGAGCGCGATAGCTGCAGCGAAACGCAGGGTCCGCCTGGAAGGGACGGGTTGCAGACGTTCGACTTTCGAAAAAACACGTAAAAAGATACAGGTGGTGTTCCATGCACGTACCGGCGCCCAATCAGGACGTCGAGCCAACGTAAATACCATGGCAATATCTCCCTTGTGTTAAGGGGTTTAATAAGCAAATAACGACGGTTTGGAAGCCATATAAGTCAGATGGGACCTATATGGAGCACAGGGGGCGAGTGTACTTGCTGTTAGCCCTTCCTATCGGATCGGCTGGAAATAACGGATTGATAGCGACCACGCAGCAAGTCGAGCTTCTTGCCGGGATACGTGTCGATCAGGAGCCACAAAATGCAAGCACAAAAAGTAGTGCGAACACTACAGGAGGGGGGACATTATCAGCTGCGCTTAAAAGCAGTGACAACTCGGGGGATCTGAATTGAGCGATTGAGGGGCTCGGAATGAGACTCAGAATAGAGTCGATTTGCGGGCAACAGCGTACCCAAGATCATAAAGAATCCGGTTAAATACTGTAAACCTTTATCTCAATTCTTTAAACAGTTATGCGTTTTTGGAGACGCAAATCTCGTGCCTTTAACTGTAGACTTGACCGTCCATTCCAGGTGTTTTCTTCGACAGAAAAAAGCAGTTCAATTGGAATTCCGGCATTTTTGCTTTCCTGGAGGGTATCTAGATGGGTATGCATGCCAAAGCCGACAACTTCCATCGTGTTCATTCCGCCCGATTTTTGGCGCACCCAAAACTTGAGGTGTGTTCCATCTTTACCCATGCGCCGCGGCGGTTTTGCAAGTTCGAGGTCTTTGGCCAGGAAAACCGGCTTGCTGTTTGCCGGCCCGAACGGCGCAAATTGGCGCAATACAGCCCAGAATCGGTCACTCACATCGTTGAGATCAACCGGTGCATCCACTTTAATAACAGGTTTTAGCAACTCGGGTGTTATCATTTCACCTACAGCCGCATTGAACTTTTCCCTAAACGCGTTTAGGTTTTCTTCAGGCATTGCAAGCCCGGCTGCATAGTCGTGGCCCCCAAACGTAGTCAGTAAATCACTGCATTGTTTGATGGCGTTGTACACCGAGAGGCCATGGATGGAACGGGCGGATCCTTTGACAACGCCGTTCACCGTACTCAGCACAATGGCCGGCCGATAAAACTGTTCAACAAGCCGGCTTGCTACAATACCAATCACACCTGGATGCCATTCAGCGTCGTGTACTACAATGCCATGCTGAAGCGAACCACTCAGTTGGCGCTCTGCCTTTACGATGGCAGCACGCTTCGTTTCCTGGTCGAGTTCGCGACGGTGCTGATTTGCCTGCTCCAGTTCCGCCGCAAGTCCGCGCGCGTCCTCAGCTCCTTCGGCAACCAGTAACGTGACAGCACGCTCGGCATCACCCAGCCGGCCGGCTGCGTTTATACGCGGTCCAATGCTAAATACAATCTGGCTGGTGGTGCAGTGCCGTAAATCCTGTCGCGTCAAATCGGCCAGCGCTTTGATACCTACACGCGGCGTTTCGCGGATGCGTTTCAACCCTTCAACCATCAAAACACGGTTTTCTCCTTCAAGCGGCACAATATCACTCGCCGTAGAGATAGCCACGAGATCCAGGTAAGGGTACGCATCTTCTGCCGGCTTCCCCATTTTCTGTAACACGGCCTGAATGACTTTAAATCCAATACCGCACCCTGAAAGCTCTTTAAAGGGATAGGGACAGGTTTCGCGCTTAGGATCCAGCACTGCAACAGCGTCGGGGAGCGTATCTGCCGGTTTGTGGTGATCACAAATAATCAGGTCCAGGCCAATCTCCCGGGCATAGGCAGCTTCTTCAACGGCAGTAACGCCACAATCAAGTGCGATCACAAGGGAAGCACCTCGCTCGCGGGCAACATCGAGGCCGGCATTACACAAACCGTAGCCATCGACAATACGGTCGGGAATCCAATACGTGACTTCTACGCCCAGCGCACGTAAGAACAGGGTCATTAGCGCCGTCGATGTAGTGCCGTCAACGTCATAGTCGCCGTACACCAAAATCTTTTCGCCGGCTTCTGATGCACGTATTATTCGTGTCACGGCAGCGTCCATATCTTGCATCAGGAAGGGATCGTGCAAGTGGTCCATGGAAGGCCTGAAAAAGAGGCGCGCTTTATCAAAAGAAGCTACACCGCGTGCAACCAATGCGCGTGCAAGGGCATCTGGTAAATTATTCAGGACGCTGGCAAGCTGCGTGGTAAGTTCTGGATCGGGGTCCGGGTTCAAGATCCAGCGATATTCCATAATTCCCTACAAAAAAGTCCGACAGATATGCATCAACAGGGTCAACTACTTCGCTTGCTAAAATACAACGTAAAGAAAGAAGAACGAAGCAAAAACCTTGTGAATGCAGTACAAACAAATCAATCCTGAAGGATTGATTTGTTTGTGGTTGAAAGTTGCAGGTTACAGGTTGATTGGCCTTAAACCATAGCGCTTAATAAACCATAGCGCTTAATTTTCGAGTAACGACAACACCTGACGTTGCCCCATAATAAGTTTTACTTCCTCAACGGCAGGGGCTTCGCAAGGACGAACGCGATAGGCTTTAAAGATGCGGGAAAACACTTCACATGCAGCGGGAGAGAGGTACATGTATATGTCGCCATTAGACATAAGTGGCGAACTAAACAACGCTACATCTGCCGGCTTGCCCTTTTGATTATAGAGGCGAAGAATTGTATTTCGAAGTTGACGATGTTTCCCCTGGGCGACTTCCCCCGGAAAGAATCGAATGCGATGCCAGGTGGACTTCATACTTCACATTGGGTGGCACTGGAATAATTTCACATCAACCTGCGCGGCTGCGAGTCACTAATTTATCAACACTATGTTATCCGTGTATTAATTAAATGTTAGAGGATTGTTAACCGCGCATTCAAACCGTCCAAACGGTAATCCTATGATAATATTTTAAAAACGATACGGTAGTTTGCGAGCAGCCCCTGTTCCTTATTTTTACAGTGCAAATCTACTACATCACATCCCAAATCCTCATTTCAATACTTCCCTTACTTATGGTCAAAAAAAGCCCGGTGATGACAGACACCGGGCTTTTTCTTTGTCCAATATTTTCAGTTCAGTACTGAAGCGAATCAGGAAGTTGTCAAGCGAAATTTCACTGGAATAACTACCTCGACTTTCACTGCGCGCCCGCGTTGCCGGCCTGGCTCAAAAAGCTGCTTCATCACAGCCGTTACAGCTGCGTCATCCAGGAGTGGACTTGGTGAACGCAGTACTGTAGGATTGCCTGGCTTGCCATTTTCATCTACAACGATCTTGACGATCACGTTGCCTTCTATGCCCTGCTTCCGCGCAATCACAGGATACTTAACGGCCTGCGAAAGCTTGGCCATGCCGCCAATCATTTTCGGCATGCTTTCGACAACCATAAATACTTCGTCGGTTACCTCTTCCTCTTCTTCCTCAGCGGGAGGGGGACCAAGGTCGACAAGCATTTCGTCGAGTTCAAGCGAAACGTCCAGTTCCAGATCTTCGTCAACAATCAACTCGTCGTCCGGCACCATAACGGGGATCATAGGGCGTGGTGGGGGCGGGGGTTGTACTTGCTGGCGCGTCTGCTGAATCTCCTCCATTGTGACGATCTCCTGTTCTACCTGAACAATTTCAAAATCGCCATCAAAGGAAAATGGGACCGTGAATGCGGCAAGCAAAAGCAGCAAGGCTAGCAGCATGCCGGCCTGAAGGCCAGTAAGATAACCTGCGCCCTTTCTATGTACACGGGCAGCGCGTTCACTAAAACGTTTGGACAGATCCTCCATCGAGAACGATGGTGTCTGTTGTGAATTTACAGGACGTCGGTATCGAAATACCGAATTGTATCCCTGCAAAAATGAGCCTGTTATAAATGTATTTTTCATTTGTTGATCTCTTCTGATAATCCAGGTGTTCGCAACACAGGATAAAGCAGCTTATACGGCAACAGTGCTGCAGAGATACACTGCTATTTATTTGATAACAGGTTCTTAACCACAAAGAGATCAAATCGCTGATTGGCCACGGCCGAAGTATCGTTTACCAGCGTAGCCGGCTCGACGCTTTTAAATGACAGGCTAAAACGACTTGGCGGAAAGATGGACGCCAGGCTCAGCAGGAGCTCGCGGAGATCAGACTCACATACCGTTTGCTGGTGCACAAGCATACCAAGCCGGCGCACTTCGACGGAAAAGACAAGCGTATCTGAAGGGGGGCATTGCATAGTACCTGGTACGGCTTATTCGACAAGTGCCCAGCGTTGGATCTTCTTGTTTGCTGCTTTCTCGATGGTGCTAACAAACATATGGGGCGCACGATCTACCCACCGACGAAATTCCCGGGTAAGTTCGCGATTAACTGGCTTCACTTCGAGGAGGCGCTCAATGTTAAACTCGGCGTCATAAATGCCTCCACCGTATTGCATCAAGTCGAGGGCGTTCCAGTATTGCTCGACATGGCCTTTCACGGGTACGGCAAGAATCGACTTACCGAGGTACATGGCCTCACAAACAGACTCAAAGCCGGCCGTGCAAATCAGGCCTTTGCAACGCGCCATCATGTCCAGGAATTTGGTATCGTGGAGCTGATGAAACGTAAGGGTATCGTCGTACGCATACGTTTCTTCGTGGTCGTCGTTATCCCAAAAACAGTGCAGACGAATTTCAGGATAGCGTTTGTGCCACTCGATCACTGCATCTGCATAACCCTGGTTGAGGATATAGATGAGGAAGAAGTCTTCCTCCTGGTCTAGCGGCAAATCAAACAACTCTTTACGCAGCAGCGGCGGCATTACAGAAAGACGCGGCCGATCTGAGGTGTTGTAAAAAGAAAGGGCAAGTTTACGGGTTGCGCCAAAAGCAGAGAGACGCGTGAAATACTTGGCACCCATCCGTTGGGCCCACTTGCCTGGCGAGAAAGGATATACCGGATGATGGTACATGTACTGGTGCCCAATGCACACCATAGGGACAGGTGAAACATTAAACAGGTTGTAGATCCCCGCCAGTGGTTCAAAGAAGTTGACGATCACATCGGGCTCGTACGTATCGATGGCTTCTCGAATAATATCGAGGCTCTCTTTGAACTCGGGGCTACGCCGCAAATTCTGCGTTACCGTCGGCCACACTTTGACAGACTGCTCGCTTGCGTCGACTGCAAAGTTGGGGCTATCAAAATAAACGATTGGCGCGCCAATTTTGTCGACAAAGAACGAAGGGACCCGGCGGCGCTCGTTGTGCCCAACCAGAACGGCTGAAACTTCATGGCCTGCATCGGCAAGCATTGGTTGTAATGCCAGCGCCTGCGTCATGTGACCGCGGCCTTCACCTTGAATAATAAACAGACAACGTAACTGTGACATAATACAGCCTTGCTTAGTGTTGAATGCGTGGGAATATTTTGATTGAAGCAGGGCCTTACCGTTACTGCCCTGATGAAAAAGAGACTATTGACCTGTTGGGGTCATGAAAATACGGGTTGTGCATGCCGGCTTGGGCGAAGCACGTGTGGCTCTTCCGCCTGGCGCTCTTCTTCTACTGGCGCCGGCATTTTTTTCGTTGAGATATTCCTGGCCGCCTCTGGCACTGACCAGTTGATGATCTCTAACGCACCGTCCACATGCTCAACAAGCGCTGTGCAGCTTTCTACCCAGTCACCGGAATTACAGTACATCACCCCATCGATATCGCGGATTTCAGCGTGATGGATGTGTCCGCAGATGACTCCATCTACGTCAAATTTACGTGCTTCTGTAGCAACTGCTTCTTCAAAGTTGGCTACATGCTGAACAGCTCGCTTGGCTTTTTGCTTCAGGTACGCAGAAAGCGACCAGTACGGCAAACCAAACCAACCGCGCACAACATTATACCAACGATTCATCGAAAGCGTCAATTGATACGCCCATGCGCCCAATACAGACAACCACTGGGCATACTTGATGACACCGTCAAATTCATCGCCGTGCAAGACCAGAAATTGCCGGCCATCCTTCATTGTGTGGATGCTTCTAAGCTTTGTATAAATCCCACCAAACTGCAGGTTAACAAAACCTCGCGCAAAGTTGTCATGATTACCAGGGATATACGTTACCCGCGTACCCTTTCTGGCTTTCCTGAGAATTTTTTGGATTACGTCGTTGTGCTGTTGTGGCCAGTACCATGATTTGCCAAGGGCCCAGCCATCAATTACATCCCCCACAAGGTAGAGGTAATCTGATTCGGTGGCCTTCAGAAATTCAAGCAGAAAATCTGCCTTGGTATTCCTGGTGCCAAGATGGAAATCCGAAATCCAGATTGCGCGGTATTTATTCGTTCCGTTCATGTTTTGGATACAGCCAGATCGATAGGAAATAACACATCTCCCCTGCCGCTATCACCGCCCACAGTGTACTATCTGATTGATCAAATATATACGCCAAAGTTACGATTCGCGGATAAACAAACTATTAGCAAACGTTTGTTTATAAATAACTTAAAACAAAAACGTGCTGATACCTCGCGGTACCAGCACGTTTTCGATAGTGTGGCTACCAGCTAACCAGTCAGTGCAGGCTAGCGTGGGTTATGCCGGCTTACTTCAGGAGCAACATGGTTTTTGTAACCGTAGTTGCTTCGCCCTGGAGCTGGTAGAAGTACATTCCAGAAGCCAGGTCCTGTGCGTCAAACTGTACGCTGTAAACGCCAGCTGCTTTCAGACCCTGCTCGAGGACTTTCACTTCACGACCAAGTACGTCGTACACGCTCAGGCGAATTTCCTGAGACTGGTCGAGCGCAAATTCAATCGTAGTAACAGGATTGAACGGGTTCGGGAAGTTCTGTGACAGCGCGAACGAGTTCGGCGTTACGTCTTCATCTTCCGTGCTTACAGCCGTTACCAGATCACCAAGGAAGCCATTGTCGCTCAACGCGGTCCAGCCTTCCAGCCAGTTATCCGTGTTGCGGAAAGCGCCCCAGTAGTCGGTAGCTTCGAATTCGAAGTGACCGTCTGGATCCGTTACCTGGAATGATTCGCCAGGAACGATAACAGGAGAGCCGTCATTCGGACGTGGATCAAGGCCACCATCAGCTGTACGGCTGATACCAGCGAGATCTGGGTCAACGAGTACGTTGCCAGCGTCGGCCAGCGGCGTAACAGCAAAGTCAGGCACGAGGTCGGCGAGCATGCTGCCACCACCGTAGTTGAACCATGCGTTAGAAGCGAAAGCAAGTGAACCATCTTCGAGACGCTTGCGGCTATCTTCAGCTGCGTCGTCTGCGAGGTCTTCGATGCTCATCGCAACACCTGGGTAGTCGGTGAATACTGAGTACCAGTACTGACCACCTGCGTTGTCGCGGATTGCGAACGTACGGTCGTTGTTGTCGCCACCTGCAACGGTAGCGCCAGCGCCAGAACCGATGTAGGTTACGTTAGAGATGATTGGCGTAGAGAACGGCGTAGCGTCATCGCCACCAGCGTCTCCACCGTCATGCTCACCACCACGGCCAGCAACGTCGTCGTCATGGATTGAGAACCAGAACTGACCGCGACCGCGGAAGCCCTGATCGTAATCATACGTGTCGTCACCACAGAAGGCGCCTACGAGCCATTTTGTGTTAACCGTGCCACCGAACCACTCGAAGCAATCGTCGAAGTTAGCATATACTTCCACGTTTTCGATGGTCGTGCCACGACCTACACCACCGAGGGTAAGACCGTTGATTTCGTCACCTTCAACACCAGAGATGGAGAAACCACCGTGGCGAATCGATACGAACTTCAGCGTACCTGAGTTGTCGTCGTCGTCCGTGCCACCGTAGAGGGCATTTTCCGTTTCAGGAATACCTTCAATCTGGTTGTCGGTTGTTGGCTGGTTGGTTGTAGCGTTACCGAGGATGATCACGCCGCCCCAGAGACCGCGGCTGCGCTGATCCAGGTCGTCGGTTACTGCAACGTCATCCAGTTCACTCGTGAAGATGATTGGCTCATCTGCTGTACCTTCAGCGTCGATCATTGCGCCACGGCGAACGATCAGGGCTGAGGCGCCATCACCGGTGGTGATGCTACCAGCGTCGAGACCTTTTACGATGGTACCTGCTTCGATCGTCAGCGTAGCGCCGGCGTCTACAAACACGAGGCCATCGAGGATGTATGTGTTGTCAGCGGTCCATGTCGTGTTGGCTGTAATATCAGCGCCAACTACAACTTCGCCACCGCTCGTGCGGAGGTCACCGAGGAATCCGTTGTCGCTCAGTGCGGTCCAGTTTTCCAGCCAGTTGTCGCGGCTGAACGCACCCTGGAAGATTACGTCATCAAAGAAGTCATCTTCAGGAAGCTCAATGGCACCCGCGAGTGCAGGGCTACCTGCATTCGGACGTGGGTCAAGACCACCGTCTGCTGTACGGCTGATGCCAGCCAGAAGCGGGTCAGCAAGTGAGTTACCTGCATCTACAAGCGGCGTAACCGCGAAGTCCTGTACGATGTCTGTCAGCATGCTGCCAGCACCATAGCCGAACCAGATGTTATTTGCAAAAGCAAGTGAACCATCTTCGAGACGCTTGCGGCTATCTTCAGCTGCGTCGTCTGCGAGGTCTTCGATATTGATTGCAACACCTGGGTAGTCGGTGAATACTGAGTTCCAGTACTGACCACCTGCGTTGTCGCGGATTGCGAAGGTGCGGTCGTTGTTGTCGCCACCTGCTACCGTCGCGTTCTCGCCTGAACCAATGTAGGTTACGTTGGAGATTACTGGGGTAGAGAATGGTGTAGCGTCGTCGCCACCGGCGTCGCCACCATCATGCTCACCACCACGGCCGGCAGTGTCATCATCATGGATAGAGAACCAGTACTGACCTTTACCGCGGAAGCCCTGGTCGTAGTCGAACGAGTCGTCACCACAGAAAGCACCGACGAGGTACTTCGTGTTAACCGTGCCACCGAACCACTCGAAGCAGTCATCGAAGTTAGCATACACTTCTACGTGACCGATTGTCGTGCCACTACCTACACCACCAAGGGTGAGGCCGTTGATTTCGTCGCCTTCAACACCAGAGATGGAGAATCCACCGTGGCGGATAGATACGTAGTAGAAAACACCTGAGTTGTCTTCGTCATCCGTACCACCGTAGAGGGCATTTTCCGTTTCAGGAATACCTTCAATCTGGTTGTCGGTTGTTGGCTGGTTGGTTGTAGCGTTACCGAGGATGATCACGCCGCCCCAGAGACCGCGATTACGCTGGTCCAGGTCGTCAGAAACGTTTACATCATCGAGCTCACTGGTGAAGATGATTGGTGCATCTTCAGAACCCATAGCCATGATGGTTGCATCACGACGAACGATCAGTGCAGAAGCGCCATCACCTGAAGTGATAGTTGCCTGCTCACGACCTTTGATAACGGTACCTGGCTCGATCGTCAGCGTTGCGCCGGCGTCTACGAATACCAGACCGTTCAGGAAGTAGGTATTGTCAGCGGTCCACGTTGTGTTTTCCGTGATGTCATCGGTAACTACGATGTCAGCAGGAGCAGGCGTGAAGCCATTCTGCGAAAGCGCTGTCCAGTTGTTTGTCCAGAGAGAAGAACCTGGAGCAAAAGCACCGAGGTAATCTACATCATCAAAGAAGTCATCACCGGTTTCGATTGCACCAGATCCGGCAGCACCCGCTGCGCTAGGACGTGGGTCGAGACCACCGTCTGCTGTACGGCTGATGCCGGCCAGTTCAGGATCGTCCAGTGAGTTACCTGCATCTACAAGCGGCGTAACCGCGAAGTCCTGTACGATGTCTGTCAGCATGCTGCCAGCACCGTAGCCAAACCAGAGGTTGTTTGCAAAAGCAAGTGAACCGTCTTCGAGACGCTTGCGGCTATCTTCAGCTGCATCGTCTGCGAGGTCTTCGATATTGATTGCAACACCTGGGTAGTCGGTGAATACTGAGTTCCAGTACTGACCACCTGCGTTGTCGCGGATTGCGAAGGTGCGGTCGTTGTTGTCGCCACCTGCTACCGTCGCGTTCTCACCTGAACCAATGTAGGTTACGTTTGACATTACAGGAGTAGAGAATGGCGTAGCGTCGTCGCCACCGGCGTCGCCACCATCATGCTCACCACCACGGCCGGCAGTGTCATCATCATGGATAGAGAACCAGTACTGACCTTTACCGCGGAAGCCCTGGTCGTAGTCGAACGAGTCGTCACCACAGAAAGCACCGACGAGGTACTTCGTGTTAACCGTGCCACCGAACCACTCGAAGCAGTCATCGAAGTTAGCATACACTTCTACGTGACCGATTGTCGTGCCGCTACCTACACCACCAAGGGTGAGGCCGTTGATTTCGTCGCCTTCAACACCAGAGATGGAGAAACCACCGTGGCGGATAGATACGTAGTAGAAAACACCTGAGTTGTCTTCGTCATCCGTACCACCGTAGAGGGCATTTTCCGTTTCAGGAATACCTTCAATCTGGTTGTCGGTTGTTGGCTGGTTGGTTGTAGCGTTACCGAGGATGATCACGCCGCCCCAGAGACCGCGATTACGCTGGTCCAGGTCGTCAGGAACGTTTACATCATCGAGTTCACTGGTGAAAATGATTGGCGCATCAGCGTTGCCCATGGCCATGATTGTCGCGTCGCGGCGAACAATCAAAGCGGAGGCGCCGTCGCCTGTTGAAATATTGGCCTGCTCGAGACCTTTGATGACAGTTCCTGGCTCGATGGTCAGCGTAACACCCGCTTCGACGAAAATCAGACCGTCGAGCGTGTACTCATTATCAGCTGTCCAGGTGGTATTGACAGAAATGTCATCTGTAACGTTGACCTGTGCATTCGCCGTGGAGAAAGCGAATACAAACAGCATCAACGCTGCAAGAAATTTGGTACCAGATGGATTCATGGATTGAACCTCGTAAGGCAAGGGTTGGGTTATAAAGTGGATATCTAAAAAGCAACCAATGCAGGGTCGCACGGAATAATGCAGTCAAGTCAAGGGAACAGATTTGGGGTCGAAATCAAATTCCCAAATTGCAGCCGGCACGCCGGTGCAAAAAGACAACATCGCAGAGAAACTAGAGGAGATCAGAATAACACCCGTAATGGCTGTGTTAAGGTTTTGTTACCGCAATGTTAAGAACCATGACACATACAAAAACGGCCAAAACAGGACGTTAAAGGCACATTCTGTTTTGGCCGCTTTGCTCAGTTACAATTTTTCACACGTTAAAATCACGGGGAGAAGCTAAATCCGAGTGAAAATGTGCGGCCCGGATCGTAGCGCTGGAAGATGAAGTCCTGACCATTGAAGCGGTAGGTCTCTTTGTACTCAGCATCCAGGATGTTCTTCACAGAAAGCTTGATGCGCCAGTTCATCGGAAGGCGCTGTGAGAACGTGAAATCAAGCTGTGGACTTGGGCGCTCGAACACGTCTGGTGTACCACCAAGTGATACATTCACGAGGCGCCGGCCAAACACATTGTAATAGAAGCCGGCTACTGTACCAGAGTCAAAGTTCTCGTAGCTCAAATCGGCGTTTACAATAAATGGCGACTGGCCCTGCAGTTCACGTGTCGCTGATGCCTCCGGATCAACACCACGACGCGTTTCCAACTCTGTTTCGGGAATATCAATGGTCGAATTCACGAAAGAGATGTTGGTACCAAACGCAAGATTCTTCAGCATTGGATTAATAAAGTCGAGACGCGTACGGGCTTCGATTTCCAATCCGGTTACCTCCGCCTCATCTACGTTCTGGAACTGAATCTGTCCGTTTGTACCACCAATGATGGTGCGCTCAATCGGATCAAACAGTTTCTTGTAGAACAGGCTGACGGCCAGAATCTCTCCTGGACGCGTAAACCATTCCCAGCGCAGGTCATAGTTGGTGATCAGCGTGCGATCCAGGTCCGGGTTTCCAATGAAGAAGTTACCATTGATGAACTCAAAGCTCTCGAATGGTGCAATCTCCCGGAAGGTAGGACGCGCCAGCGTACGGGTCGCCGCAGCGCGCAGGTTCATGTTATCCGTAAGCTGATAAACGATGTTGGCCGAGGGCAACAGGTCTGTCTCATCGAGATCGCCAATGCCTTGCGTAGAATCCTGGCTCACTACGTCGATCACAGTAGATTCAAGACGGGCACCCCCGATGAATTTCAGCCGATCCGTCACAGGCAACTCAATCATACCGTAGACAGCCGCAATGTCCCGCTCACCACGGTAGCTGTTGCGATCTTTGGAGCGATCAACAACCAGGTTGCCAAACGTATAGCGCAGGTTACCATTGGAAAGTGTATCAACACCAACAATTCCCATGTTCTCTGGCGAGAAGTACGTTGCCTCGTTCCCATCGAACGGTTGGTTTGGCGTGATGCTGAACGAACGCTCACCGAAGTCGCGCTCAGCACGCTGGAGCAAGCCACCCACTTTTACTTTTCCGCTCTGACCATTGGAAAACTTGAATGGCACAGAAAGGTCAAGCTTGGCACTCCGGCTCGTTTCATCTAATTGACGGAAGAGTCGAGAGGGATCCCGGAAACCAGACGCTTTGGTTGTAAGGATAGGTTCGCCGGCACCAATCACACGCGACGTGTGCGCAAAGAAGCGCAAATCAGGCTGATCCTGGCGTGTATCTGCGGTGGATGCAGACCATTCAATGGTTGCGCTCAAAAACTCTGGTAAGTGGTGCTTGCCGCGCAGCTGCAACGACGTCAGTTCGCGTTCGCTGTATTCCAGCGTTCTGTTGATGAACTTGGAGGTTGTATCGTTTGCACCAAACTCTTTTGGCCAAAGGCCTTCCTGAAAACGTGCTGAACTTTCACCAGTACGCGTATAAAGGGTATTAAACCCGACTTCATGGTTTTTGGCAAACTGGTATGTAATATTGGCCAAACCACCCAAAGACGACTCGGTCGTTCCCTCACTATCATCCAGCAAAAGATCAGGCGCCAGTTCGTTGGCCCCGCTGCCGGCAAATGAATAACGGCCCGTTTCACCGCCTTCGTAATAAGAAGCTTTGCGGTCATAGGTCGCGCTCAACACATACCCAAGTGGCTTGCCAAACAGCAGGCTTTTGTTACCCAGTGAAAGCGAATAGCCCTGGTTCACAGGTGCCGTTTTCACGCCGGGCGCCATAATGTTGTTGAATGACTTCGACAATTCATCGAGCAGCAGCGCCGGTTCGTTGTTGCCCCGAATACGGGCATCGATGCCGGCAGATGACTCTGTTGGGATTTCAAGATCGGAATCCTGAAGCAACTCAGGGATATCACGCACACCATCGTCGTAACCCAACCAATCGGTGTCACTTCCATCATAGAACAGGTAGTCTGCACCAAAGTTGGTTTCACTGTTAAATGACGTGGACGTAGAGAACTGGAAGCTGAATTCTTCAGGGAATGACTTTGTGCCGATATCTACAAGGCCGCCACTGAAGTTGCCCGGCTTATCGGGGGTGAACGTCTTAAGGGTTACGATATTATCGAGCAGATTGGCAGGGAACAGGTCAAACTGGATGGCTTTTTTGTCTGGATCGGAGCTTGGCAGTTCCGCGCCATTCAGCTGGGTATTAGAATAGCGTTCACCAAGACCACGTACATACACATACTTCCCGCCAACAACAGAAGCGCCGGTCACTTTTTCCATCGCATCTGCAGCATCAGAACCACCAGAGCGGCTGATTGCTTCTGAGCTAATGGCATCGCTTACGGCAATTGCTTTCTGCCGGTCGCGAAGCAGAACCGCTTCAGAGTTTCTAATGGCCCGGGCCTCAACAATCACTTCATCCAGCCCAATGGCTTCTGAGGTCATGGTAAGATCAAGGCGCACGGGTTCTTCTGCTACTTCAACATCGGTCACTGTCATCGTGTTGTAACCAATGTAGGAGACTACCAGGGTATACGTCCCTGCATCAAGGTTTGCAATTTCAAAACGTCCATCGAGATCTGTTGTAGCGCCTTGCATGGTACCTTCGACAAGCACGTTGGCACCAATGAGGGTTTCTCCATTTTCATTATCGACAATTACACCAAATACAGATCCTTTTTGGGCTAATGCGGTGGATGCCATTAGCGGCACTAAAACGACGAGTAAAAGCGCCGTAAACAACCCTTTGAGGTTCATTTCTTTCTTTATTGAAGTTGTTAAAAGGGGCGGGGGGACAATCGCTTCCCACTGGGTCCTATTTATGCAAAGGGATATTATCGAAAAGAGGTTAACCGTAGATTAAGTTAATGTTACGCAATTATTAAGGAATGCTGCCCCCGGCCACAGATCTTGCACGCAGACGCATTTCTTCACAAGAATATCTATCTTCTGGGCAGAGGAACAGCACACCACCAGTTTGGTCACAGTTATCTCACCCTCTATCCTCACCGCGTAGTTTGTACCTGGCTTTTGAAATCGGATAATTCCAATCCTTACCTGATTATTTTTGCCCTCTGGCTCATGATGTTTTCAGCCAGCAGCCAGGTAATCATCATTTCACCCATCCTACCCAACATCAGCGCTGAACTCGGCATTGAAGAAGCCAAACTGAGTTGGTTGGTGACGTCTTATGCGGTGATGTTGGGCATTTTTGCGCTTATTATTGGCCCCATCTCCGACAAAATTGGCCGGCGCCTCGTTTTGCTGATTGGCTGTAGCTCCCTTGGGGTAACCCTCTTCCTGCATGGCCTTGCAGATTCATTCTGGTCTCTCCTCACAGTGCGCAGTTTATCGGGCGCAGCCGCAGGTATGTTGAGTGGTGCGGCGGTGTCGTATGTGGGCGACTATTTCCCGTATGAACGCCGTGGATGGGCCAATGGCTGGGTGATGAGCGGTGTGGCAGCCGGCCAGATTTTGGGTATCCCCATGGGTAAGTTTCTTGCCGGCCTTTTTGGCTTCCGACTGCCATTTATCATGTTTGGTGTCACCATGGCGTTTGCCGTGGTATTTATCTGGCGTTTTGTGCCCCAACCGAATGTTGTCCGCAACACCGATCGGCTTACCATCGGGCGTGCAATTACAAATTATTTCGAGTTGCTGAAAGAAACCAAAATTGTTGCTTCAGCGGCAGCGTATACATTGATGTTTGCAAGCATTGGGCTTTACCTCGTCTTTCTGCCCACCTGGCTGGAGCGGGAGGTTGGACTGGCAAACAACGACATCGTACTGCTCTTTTTGATGGGCGGCGTACTGAACGTGATCATGGGCCCAATGGCCGGCCGCATATCTGACAAAACGGGACGCAAACCCATTATCATCTATTCCTGTATTGGCCTTGCCATTGTTATGGCAGCCACCACCTACTTTGTGAATGGGCGCGTACTGGCGTTTGTCTTCTTCGGGCTCGCAATGCTTCTGATTTCCATGCGCATCAGTCCGTTTCAAGCCTTGATTACGGCGCTTGTGGAAGCAGATCGGCGGGGTAGCTTGATGAGCCTTTCCATTTCAATTGGCCAAACAGGCATGGCACTTGGTAGTGCAGTAGCCGGCCTCGCGTACACACAATACGGCTATCTGAGCAACACGATTATGGGTGCGTTGGCCATGGTGATCATGGCGGGAGTTGTAGCGTTCTTTATCCCAGAGCCAGAAAGTGGTGGCGCAGTTACGTCAAGCTAAGCGCCCCTTACAATCTACTCTTCTTCCTCTTCTGGCTGGTTAGGCACAACAACCAACTCCTCAAAGTTATCCAGCAGATGTGGTAGCGTATTCGGATCTGAGATCACGTAATGGGCACCCACCTCGCGCAGAATCTCACCGTGTACTTCTTTATCGAGATACGGCGGCACATTGCCGATGGCCCAAAGGCCTGCAGCACGAGCCGCTTTGATGTCGTCAACCGTATCGCCCAGATACATGGCAGCTTCCGGCTCAACTTTGCGGCCGGCGGCATCGAGGATGGCGAGGGCGTGGAGTAAGGGAAATGCATCGGGCTTTTCGCGGCCTTCCTGCTTTTCTTTTGGAATCACAAGCGGGAAGTATTGCTTCCAGCCCAGGCGGTCGATGGTCCAGTTAGCTTCCGCTCCAGGACGACCTGTTACGATCCCCAGAATGCGGGTTTCAGTATTCAGCTCTTCGAGGGTGCGGTGGCGTATCAGGGCTTCTTCTTCAGCGATAAACCCGTCCCAGTTTTCGCCCCGATAGCGTTTTTGGAATTCGTCAACCACGCGACCGAACGATACCTGAATGCCGGCGTCTGAGACAATGGCATGGGTGAGTTTCCAATCGTCGTTAAACCCACCCAGGTTTTTGTAACGCTGAATGGTACCCGATTCAATTTCGCGTCCGGTGAAATGGGATACAGTTTCTTCAATAGCGCGACGGTAGGACCGTGAAACGTCCACCAACACGCCATCCATATCAAAGAGTAAAGCCTTTATCTCCACAATACCGACTCGGGGTTCTGAGGGTTGACTATTGTCGAATACCGACTGTCCAGCTAATAACGCCTGATGAACAGAAGGCCGGTTAAATTACTTCAACCGGCCCTGTTAAACAAACGCTAAATAATAATTAAGAGTTCATTACAATAAGGAATTCGTCGTTATCGCGTGTACCGCGCATCTTGTCGAGCAAGAATGTCATGGCCTGCGTAGAGTCCATGTCGGCCAGTAGCTTGCGCAGAATCCATACACGACTCAACTTGGCTTCGCTGAGCAACAACTCTTCGCGACGGGTACCAGACTTGATGGTATCCATTGCAGGGAAGATCCGGCGATCGGCCATCTCACGAGAGAGGACGAGCTCCATGTTACCCGTTCCTTTGAATTCCTCAAAGATTACTTCATCCATGCGGCTACCGGTGTCAATCAGTGCGGTACCGATGATGGTAAGCGATCCACCTTCTTCTACGTTACGCGCGGCACCGAAGAAACGCTTGGGACCACGGAGCGCGCCGGCTTCCATACCACCGGAAAGCGTTTTACCCGTGTTTGGCGTTACCGAGTTGTGCGCACGAGCGAGGCGCGTAATAGAGTCGAGCAGAATTACAACATCCTGGCCGGCTTCTACGAGGCGCTTCGCTTTTTCCAGGACGATATCAGCCACTTCTACGTGACGTTCTGGCTCCTGGTCGAACGTTGAAGAGATCACTTCAGCCTGTACGTTCCGCTGTGTATCGGTCACCTCTTCCGGGCGCTCATCAACAAGCAGAATGATCAGGTAAACTTCTGGATGATTGGTGGTAATGGCATTCGCAATTTTCTGCAGTAATACCGTTTTACCTGTTTTTGGCTGCGCTACAATCAAGCCGCGCTGGCCTTTACCGATTGGCGCAAACATATCCATGGTGCGCATGCTGTAATCGGTAGGATGGTATTCCAACACCAGCTGGTCTTCTGGATACAGCGGGGTCAGGTAATCAAAACTTGCCCGCTCTTCCAGCTCAGATGGCTTGCGGCCATTGATGCTGTTTACCTGGATGAGTGCAAAGAAGCGTTCGCCTTCTTTTGGCGGGCGCACTTCGCCGTCTACCGTATCGCCCAGGCGCAAGCTAAAGCGCTTGATCTGAGAAGGCGATACGTAAATATCGTCGGGGCTTGGCAGGTAATTGTATTCGCTTGAGCGAAGGAAACCGTAGCCATCGGGCAGTACTTCGAGTACACCGACTTTGTTAATCATGCCTTCGAGTTCCGTTTTATTCGGATCGTAGGCAGACATGTACTCGGGACGTCCTTCGTAAACCCTTCTGCGATGCTCTTCGCGGTTCATGCCGCTGTTGCGGCGGCGGCGATTATCCTGGCCGCCTCTTCCGGAATCAGAGCGGCGGTTGTCGCGGTCGCGATCACGGTCGCGCGAAGAAGACCGGCGGTTGTCGCGGTCGGGACGGCCACGCGAGTCACCACGAGAATCGCGGCGATCGTTGCGGCCATTGCTTTTGCGTTGATCATAGCGCGAGTCAGAACCTCTCGACTGGCTACGATCATTTGCTTTTCTGGAGTCCATACGGTCGTTGGATTTCCGGTTTGAACGGCCTGACTTGGAATCATTGCGCTCGGAGCGTCCCCGGGAACGATCGCGATCACGGTCGCGGTCACGATCTCGGTCCCTGTTGTCGCGCCGATCATCACCACGGCCACGGCGACGGTCATCCATACGGTTGTCCGATCTTCCGTCGCGCCGTCTGTCATTGCGGCTGTCTTGCCGGCTACTATGGCGGTTATCACTTCTATTATCATGGCGATCATCGTACCGGGAATCGCGATAGTCGTCTCTGCGATCGTCACTTCTGCGGTCGTCACTTCGGCGATCGTCATTTCTGCGATCGTCACTTCTGCGATCGTCACTTCTACGATCATCTCTCCGGTCGTATTGATCGTCGTCCATATAGTCGTACATGTCGTCACCACCCTCCTTGTGGTCCTTGGTTTCATGACGTGCTTGCTGTTCTTCTCGAACAGGACCGCTAGCGCTTGAGTCGTTGTCATCGCCTGAAGCTGATCGCTGAGATGAGGCCTGGCCTGTGCCGTTGGCAGTGCGACGTGCTCGTTTAGGTGGTGAAGCGACGGCAGCACTCTGTGGAGCTGCTGCGGTTGTGTGTGTAGCTGCTACTTCAGCTTCGGTTTCTAGAATAAGGTAAATAAGATCCTGCTTCCGCAATCCAGAATACCCCGTAAGGCCGAGGCCACGGGCGATGTCTCTCAGGTCAGCAAGTTTTTTGCTTTTTAAATCAGAAATATTCATAACGCGTGAATTGTCTTTCTCTCACGCAACGATTGTTGCTTTGTCAAGTGGGTTAATTTGATGATTGCCTCTTTTTCCTTACCAACTGCTCACTGTCATCTGCTACTCCAGACGGCTCTGCTGCATTTAGAGAGGCCACACATGGGATAGATTCCAAGTAACGTGGAACGAAGGAATGCTTTAAAAAGGAGGTAGGCGGAATATGTTGAATCGGGTGGTATCCTCAGGTATCGATCAGGAGGGGACACGTTCACCCCTAGCTTTCTTTCGAAATGCTGTGTCAATTAAGATAGGGCTTATCGCCTTAATATCAACGCATTACGCTCTACTTCAGCTTTTTTTAACAGCATCAGGAAAATCTCATACGCAATGTATCCTCTGCAAAGAGGCTTGAATCTGTTTATTTTTAACGATTCACTGGTTTCTATGTGAACTGCGTAGCAATTTTCAAGAGTTCTAGAATTTATCCAAAACCCACAAATAGAACTGTTGCTACTAACGTCTGAGTGAATCCAAATTTTTCTTCGTCCTCTACAACAGCACAAAAAATGATCTGTCTGTTGCCGCCGCCTTCATAGGAGATAGTTTAACTACTATCAGTCGGATTATCTTAATATACAACAAGGATTATTAAGGAGTCACCTATTTGCTCGATTGTACTGAGCAACAAGAAAGTGTGAGCCTACGATTAATAAACCGTCCTTGCTGGTAGCTTGTTCATAGAACCGTGAAAGCCCTTTTTCGACGCTCTCAACGCACGTACATGCGACATTTTGGGAACGGAGAAGTTGAGCCAATTCTTTTGGGGGCAATGCCCTGTCGGATTGTATCGGGGGTGCAAAAACAAGTGCCCCAATAGCTGCGAGTTGTTTGGCCATCTGCTCTACATCCTTATCACGCATCGTGCCAAACATTACAAAGAGCTGCCCTTCATTCTCTCCAGCAGCCCTAGACATGTGTTTAAGCGCTGCGGTGAGACCTTCAGTATTGTGGCCTACGTCCAGAACCACAAGGGGTTCCTCAGCTACAACTTCCATGCGGCCACGTAACCCCGACAAAGCCGGCGTTTCAGCCAATCCTCGCATGATCGCCTGATTACGTCGCCCACCTGCCGGCAATAAGAATTCTGCAGCCATCAGCGCTAAAAGGGCGTTTCGCGCCTGATGTTCGCCCGGCAAGCTCACATACAGGTTGCTGTATTGCTGGCTTTGCGTGACTGCATTGATGTGCGTGACGGCAGATCTTCCGTCGACTGCATGCCAGGCCACAGCATCGTCAACAGCCGTCATAGTTGACGCATGCAATACAGCACTTTTCTTAATCTCCGACGCAGCATCTGCTTGCACCACACCAGAAAAAACAGGTACACCCTGCTTGATGATGCCGGCTTTTTCTCGTGCAATGTCTCGAATTGAGTTACCCAGGATCTGCGTATGATCCAGACCAATAGAGGTAATAATCGCCAGTACAGGGGAAACAATGTTGGTTGCATCGAGCCTGCCACCAAGCCCTACCTCCACTACTGCCAGGTCCACTGCTTGCTCAGCAAAATACAGCAAGCTAAGCGCAACCATTGCTTCAAAGAAACTCACCTGGTGGAGATCAAACACCGCACGATACCGCGCCACACGTGCTGCAATCCAGGATTCATCTGCTGGCCTACCGTCAATGCGCAGCCGTTCTGCCATATGCATCAGGTGGGGCGAGGTGTGCAACCCAACACGCTTCCCATACGCCGTAAGTATTGCTGCCAAAAACGAAGCAGTAGATCCTTTGCCATTCGTGCCTGCAATATGCACAATCGGATAATCCTCATGCGGATTCCCCATCGCGGCCAGTACACCGCTAATCCGATCAAGCCCCGGCTCATAAGCCGCCTTGCCCGCCACTGCAAAACGCGGACGCCTCAACAGGTAATCTGCTGCCTCAGCAAACTTCATGGGCACCTAGAGCAGAATAATTTCGCGGCGATCATCACCCATATGGGTAAACCGGAGCCGAATCGTATCATCAGGTAACAGCGCCTCAACCCGATCTGGCCACTCTACGATACAAATACCATCGCCGTAGAAATAGTCTTCATACCCCATTTCAAAAAATTCGCTCACCTGTTCAATCCGGTAGGCATCAAAATGATAAACGGGTCCGGTGGGGCCGGCGTATTCGTTCACAAGGGTAAACGTCGGACTACTGACAAGCGCGTCCGGAATGTCCCAATATGCACAAATCCCTTTTGTGAACTGGGTTTTGCCGGCACCCAATGTCCCATACAACGCCACCACCTGCCCCGGCTCCAGGGATGCAGCAAATGCTTTTCCAAGCGCGTGCGTTTGTGCGGCAGAGGCTGATATAACAGGGCCTTCGTTCAGATTCATCATGGGGAGAGAGCCGGCGTATTAACGCTTCGGATTCATCGTGATAACGGGCAGAATCACTTCTTCCATGGTCACACCACCGTGCTGCATCGTGTCGCGATACATGTTCACGTAGTGATTATAGTTTGTCGGGTAGACAAAGTAATAATCTTCTTTGGCAATGATGTAATTGGTGTTGATGCCACGGCTTGGCAGCCCAAAATCGAGCGGGTTTTTGACAAAGATGGCGTGCTTCTCATCACACTTCAGGTTGCGGCCGTATTTGTAGCGCAAGGCGGTTGAGGTCTCCCGATCACCGATTACCTTGGTTGGATGTAAACTGCGTACGGCGCCATGGTCGCTTGTAATTACCACAGTACAGTCTCGCTCGGCCAGGCTTTGAAACGCCTGAAACAGCCAGGAATGCTCAAACCACGTCCGGGTCAGGGCACGATACGCCTTTTCATCTGGGGCAATTTCTTTGAGTACAGCAGAGTCGGACCGGGTATGCGCCAGGATATCCACAAAGTTCACAACTACCGCGCTCAGGTCACTCTGGAAAAACTCGTTGATATTTTGAGCAAACTCTCGCCCGTGCTGCGTGGTCACCAGCTTTTCATAGCGCATCCGGGTACCGGGCGACTTACGCTCCAGCAGCTTTGTCAGAAATGCTTCTTCGTTTCTGTTACGGCTGTGTTCGTCTTCTTCCCCCTGTGACCACAGCGAAGGAAACTGACGCTCCAAATCGTGCGGCAACAAGCCACTGAAAATCGCATTCCTGGAATAGGGCGTTGCGGTGGGCAGGATTGAATAGTGATATGCTTTGCTAAAGTTGAATAGCGGGTACAACAATTTCTCAAACTGGAGCCACTGGTCGTGACGCATACAATCGATAACCAGGAAAATCACCGGCTTTTTCCGGCCAAGGTGCGGTAGCACAAATTTGTTGACCACTTCGTGCGACAACACCGGGCGATGCTCGCCCGCCGGCTCTGCTACGTTGGCAATCCAGTCGCGATAGTTTTTCTCCACAAAGCGCCCAAACTCCCGATTTGCCTCGCGGTACTGGTCATCCAACACCTGCCGTGCCCCATCGTCTCCTTCCAAAGAAAGGTCGTAGTTTACAAGTTTGAGATACAGCTCAACCCACTCCTGATGCGTCAAAGGATTCATCAGCGATGCACTGATCTGGTTGAACGACTGGAGGTACGTTTGTGAAGCCTTTTCGCTGCGAAGGCGCGTGCGCTCCAGAATGCGCTTGCACGTCAACAAAATCTGGCTCGGATTTACAGGCTTGGTCAGGTAGTCGCTGATTTGCTGCCCCAACGCCTCTTCCATCAGGTATTCTTCTTCACTTTTGGTGACAATCACCACCGGCATATCGGGGTCGATTTCTTTGATGCCCGCCAACGTCTCCAGTCCACCCATCCCCGGCATCTGCTCGTCCAGCAGCACCATGTCGTACCGGGTTTGCCGCACGCGTTCAACGGCATCAGAGCCATTTGAAACGCTGGTTACCGTATAGCCCTTGCTTTCCAGAAAAAGGATATGCGGTTTTAATAAATCAATCTCGTCGTCCGCCCACAAAATTTGAGGTACTGCCATAAAAATAAACGTGTCAAAGGTGATAGATCTTACAGGGTATACGCACCGTCGAGACCCCACAGAAAAGCAATGTTCATTGTGGACGTCTGGTCAATCGGGAGTAGCACGTTGTATCAATACCTCATAATCACCTTTTTCAGTAGATAGGATAGGGTATTAGAATTCCAGGGCCGGCTTTGTTCCTGTACCTTAGACTTAACAGGGGCAAGATACCACGTTTACCAAGTAAAAGCGCACGCAAAAGAATCACCAGGGAAAGTCATGTATGGAACTAGACTTCCCCTCTCCACAGTTATATACCTGCAACCTCAAAACGCTACAGTCTATGTGGATCAAATAAATTTTGAGCGTTGTTATCCATCCCTTTGGGGACAATCGAATGGTATAAGGCCCAAACCTTCAACCTAATTTGCAACATTCAACTCCAAATAACCTATGAGCAGTGCGCCCGCCAAAAGTGTAAACAAAACCGTTGAAGCAGCCATCAATTCGCAAATCCAGGCAGAATTCCAATCTGCTTACCTCTACCTCGCCATGTCTGCCCGTTTCAATGAAATGGGATTCAGCGGGTTTGCTCACTGGCTCCGCCTGCAGTGGGAAGAAGAGACCGAACACGCGCTGAAGTTTTACGAATTCCTGCTTTCACGCGACGGTACCATCGAACTTGAGTCGCTGGATAAACCAGAAATCAAGTTCAATACGCCGCTCGAGGCTTTTGAGCAGGTGCTTGGTCATGAGCAGTACATCACAAGCCGGATCCATGAGTTGTACGACCTTGCCACAAAAAACAAAGACTATCCACTCATGACCCTGCTCAACTGGTTTGTAGACGAGCAGGTTGAAGAAGAAGACTCTGTGCGCGCGGTCATCGACACGCTTCGTTTGATTGGTGACTCTGGGTCTAACCTCTTCTTACTCGACAGAGAGCTTGGTTCGCGCAAGCCGGAAGAAGATGAGTAAGAGGGACAAGCTTAACAGTAAAAGCCCCGGCAAGCTGCTGCTCGCCGGGGCTTTTTTATTTCGTGTATTACCAGACAGTAGTGTTAGGCAGCCGGCTCAGGTTTTACCTGTATCTGTGCGCTATTGCTACCAAACTTGCGCGAGAACCATCCCGTGATATTGTATTGTAACATCGCCATGGCCGGCACCAACAACATCAAAATTACCGTTGCAAACAGAATTCCGAACCCAAGGCTTACCGCCATCGGAATCAGGAACTGTGCCTGCAGGCTTTTTTCGAGGATGATCGGCGAGACCCCAAGAAACGTAGTAATTGACGTCAGCAGAATCGGCCGAAAACGCGCCATCGCGCCTTCGACTACCGCATCTTTCATCGACTTGCCTTTACGATACAGTTCATTTACAAAGTCGATCATCACCAGGCCGTCGTTCACCACTACCCCACTGAGGCCAATGATGCCAAACATGCTCAGTAGTCCCACAGGAATACCGAGGAAAAAGTGGCCCAGAAACGCACCGATAATCCCAAATGGGATCGCCGACATAATAATCAGTGGTTGCGTATACGACCGGAAAGGAATGGCAAGTAGTGCATAAATAGCAAGCAATGCCAGCAAGAAGCCCCGCCCTAGCGCACCCATCGATTCTGCCTGCTCTTCCTGTTCACCGCCAAACGAATACTGCATCTGAGGATAGTCTTGCTGAATGGCCGGCAAGTTCACGGTACGCAATTGGTCCGTTATTTCCTGGCCGGTAACAACCGACTCATTCACTTCGGCACTGAGTGTTACCACGCGTTTGCCATCTTTTCGATTAATCGAGGCTGGCGCTGAACCAAACGATGCGGAAGCAACGCTGCCGAGTGGCACTTCACTGCCGTTTGCCAATGGCACCCGGAATGCCTCAAGGTCGGCTATGGCATCGCGCTCATCTTGCGGCAGGCGCACATACACGCGGACATCTTCACGACCACGCTGTACCCGCAATGCTTCTTCGCCGAAGAACCCAGCACGCACTTCGCGGGCCAATCCATCAAGGGTCAGGCCGAGGCTGCGGGCTGCGGGCTTGAGCTCCAGCTGAATCTCACGCGTCCCTTCCGACTGATCACTCTCGATGTCGTACACGCCGTCAAAGAGCGCAAGCTCACCCATGACCCGCCTGGTGATGACCTTCAATGTATTTGAATTGGGGTGTGAGATCTCAACGGCAACCGGCGCACCAAAATTCATTAAGTCTGATTTAAAATTCAGCACTTTTGCCTCGTTCACAGCACCCACGCGATCACGCCATTCGTTTGCAAACTTATCCGCTTCTACGGTTCGCTGCTCACCAGGCAACAGGCGGAACTGCACGTTTGCCACATTGGCTTGCAGATTGTTTGAGCCACCGCCATCCGGTCCACCTTGCTGCGCGCGCTGTCCAACAATGGTGTAGATGGCCGTTACCAGCTGCGGCGCATCATCGCCCAGGGTCTGTTGGATGGCCGCACTGGCTTCGCGCCCACCCGCCTCGATCCGGTCCGCAATCCGACGCGTCTCGGTGATGGATGTACCTTCCGGCATTTCGAGGGTAGCTGTCACCACATCAGCCTCAATAGTCGGAAAGAAGGTAATCCGGAGGTAGCCGCCGGCAATCAATCCGACAGACAAAATGACCATCGCAAACGCCGACGCCACTACGACACCCGGGTTATTGGTGGAAAATCGCAGTGCATTGCGAAGGGGCCCATTGGTAAAGCGCTTCAGTGTGCGGTCCACGGCACCCTGAATCGACTCAAACCATCGCACAAATCCGTTCTTGGTTTTCTCGCCCGGCGCCGGCAAATGCGACAGGTGATACGGTAGAATCAGTAACGATTCGATGAGCGACAAGCCGAGCACAGCAATTACCACAACCGGAATGGCTGTAAAAATCTTGCCCATCATCCCGGGTACAAAAAGGAGTGGGATAAAGGCAACCACCGTTGTACAAACTGCAAAAATCACAGGACGCGTAATGCGCTTGGCGCCCAAGATGGCAGCTTCAGAAGCACTGGCTCCCTTCTCCCTCGCAGCATAAATATTTTCGCCAACAACAATGGCGTCATCCACCACAATCCCAATTGCGAGAATAAACGCGAAGAGCGACATAAGATTGAGCGTAATGCCGAAAAACTGCATTACAGAGAACGCAGCAATAAACGAAATCCCAATCCCCACGGCCGTCCAGAAGGCAAGGCGAATATTCAGGAATAGTGCCAGTGCCACGATGACCAGCATCAATCCAATCAATGCATTTTTTGCCAGGAGCGACATGCGATCGCGGAGGTTCTGCGCGCCATCTTCCCATACTTCGATCGAAACACCTGCCGGCAAATTGGGCCGGATTTTTTCATCGATGTGGCCAACAGCAGATGCAACCACTTCCAGCACGCGCTCATCCGACGTTCTAAACACCTCAACAAACGCGGCGCGCTGCCCGTTGTAGCGGGTAACAAGCTGGGTTTCTTCAAACCCGTCTGACACCTGGGCAATCTGGCTGAGCTTTACTTTGGTGCCATCGATTGCGCTGATCACCACGATGTCTTCAAAGTCTTGCTGATTGTAATTCTGGCCGAGAGTCCGCACACGTACTTCCTGCGCGCTTGTGCGAATGTTACCAGCCGGCAAATCCAGGCTTCCCTGGCGAACCGCCTGCGCAACGTCGCGCAAGGTCAAGCCATACGCTTGCAATACTTCGTTGGGCACATTGATCGAAATCTCGTAATTCCGCACCCCGCTCGTTTCTACATAGGTAATATCAGACAACGAGGCGAGCTCTTCTTCTACCTGATACGCCACCTCTTTGAGGGCACGTTCGCTCACCGCACCGTACAACGCAATCCGCAGCGCACTTTGCCGGTTTGTGATCTCGCGAACTTCCGGGCGCTCGGTTTCATCCGGGAATGTGATGATGCGGTCAACTTCTGCTTTGATGTCATCCAGCACCCGGCTCACATCGGCATCAATCGTCACCTCGGCCGAAACCGAACCTACGCTTTCAGAAGCAACTGCCGTTATCTCCTTTACCCCCTCAACGGACTTAATCCGCTCTTCGATACGCTGAACAATCGATTCTTCAATTTCAACGGGTGTGGCACCCGGATACTGCACGCTAATCTGGATGGTGTCCATGCTGAATTCAGGAAAAACTTCCTGCACAATGGTGCTCAGCGAAAACAGACCACCTACCAGCAAAAATACCATCAGCAAGTTTGCCGCGACACCATTTTGCGCCATCCAGGCGACGGGTCCTTTGGGTTTTAAATCACTCATTTTTCTGTTGATTCAATTCGGTTTTGGTCTGTCTCAGTTTCTGTTCGGGCGCACACGCATCCCTTCTGTTACAGCTACCATGTCGCTGATGACTACATCGGTGTTTTCATCCATATCGCCCAACACATACACTTCTTCATCAATTTTCTGGATCACCTGCACAGGTGCGATGTGAATCAACGAATCGTCTTTAATCGTCCATATCTCGTCATTAACGCGCAGAGCCCGGCGGGGAATCACAAAATAATCCTGCAGTTCAACACCTTTGATCTCAACGGAAGTGTATTGTCCAACCAGCAGCGGCGGCGCATGGCTGGCAAGCAAATTCACTTCTCCCGGTAACTCAACAAGCTCACCACCATCGTATGGGCGCGGCACACGCAAAACCACATCAACGGTCCGGGTCGCAGCATCGAGTGCTGCTTCTGCACGATGTACATAGCCATCCCAACGATAATCCTGACCACCGTACTGCATAAAAATGCTGGCAGGGATCTGCAAATCATTCCGATCCGCACGCTTGACCCACAAATCCGGAATTAGCGAGGCTTCATCGGTTGAAAGGGGCACAACCACCTCCACTTCGTCAGCTGCATGAATTTCGGCGATTGTCTGGCCCATGGCCACAAACTGGCCGATATCCACAGACTCAGAACGAATGTATCCATCAAATGGGGCTACAATATTGGTCCGCGACAGGGAAAGCTGCGCATCTTCGAGGACAGCCTCTGCACGGGCCAGTGCTGCTTCAGCAGCCAGCCGTTGGGGTTCGCGAAGTACCAGGCTACTCGGCTCATCAGTCGTGCCGGCTTCAGGCATCGACGCTTCACCCTGCTTGTTAATCAGCCGCGCCGCATAGTCGTTGTCGTCTACGCTCGCATACGGACTGATGGTCTGCCGCGTCGACTCGCGTTGCTGGAAACGGTTGTATTCTTCTTTGGCAATCTGTGCTTCTTCTTCCGCCTGAAGAAGACCTACTTCCGACTGCGCTACATCAGCCTGTGCCTGACGCAAGCGGTTTTCAAAGTCGGCTTGCTCGATTCGAGCCAGTACCTGTCCTTTGCGCACACGACCACCGCTTACCATGGCAGGGCTAACATACACCACTTTTCCGGCTACTTGCGGTGCCAGATTCACCTGGGCGCGTGGACGCACGGTACCGTTGCCGGCCACCTGCAATGCGCCGGTTCTTACTTCGGCCAACACCGTTTGCACCAACGGTGCCTGCACATCCGGCGCTCGACGTGGAGGTTCGGGTTTGAGCGCAATCATGACAAAAAACGCGGCGAAAGCGATCAACAATATGCCCGCAATGATGAGAGAATTTCTGAGCATGGGAGTTTTATGTTTAAGCGTCTTAATCTGTTGGTAGGAACTGCAAGTTGTTATTCGATGCCATCGAGCGGGGCATCTACCATTTGCAGGACGGGGTCCACTTCAGCTTCAATCCATTCACCACCCAGCGCACGGTGTACGCCGAGCCTTGCCAATGCAAGATCGCGCGCTGCTGCCGAGAGGTTCGTTTCTACATTGTAATAGGTGCGTAATGCATCCAAATAATCGAGGTACTCGCCGACGCCACTGTCAAAGCGGCTGGCCTGCAAGTCGACTGCAGCCTGCGCCTCTTCACGCTGGCCACTGAGAAAAGCAAACCGCTGCCGTTCTTCTTCCATGCCGGCAAGCGCGCTTTCTGCTTCCTGAAACGCCGTAAGTACCGCCCGGGTGTATCCAGCCGCAAGCTGGATGTACTGCGCTTCAGCTGCATCCACATTTGCCCGCAACCGTCCCCCCTGAAACAGCGGCGCCGTGATATTGCCCACGAGGCTGACATACCACTGGTTGAGATCAAACAGGTTGTCCAGATTGTTGCTCTGCAGACCGATGGTGCCCGATGGCGCGATAGTCGGGTAAAGTTCTGCTTTACGCGCGCCAATCCGATAACGGGCAGCTTCGAGCCGTTGTGCTGCGGCGCGGACATCCGGGCGCTGCGCAAGCAACGACGCCGGCACACCCGTTGGAATGGGTGCTGTATCCAATCGAGGCGTCAGCGTATCGCCAAGCACTGCATCAATGTGGCCGGCGTACTTGCCCATCACAAGGGCCAGTCGGCCTTCTGCATCAACCAGTTGACGCTCCAAAACAGGCAGGTTGGCCTGGGTATTTCGATAATCCTGGAGTGTGGCATACAACTCGAACGAGGTGACGAGGCCGCGATCGTATCGTTCCCGCGTGCGCGAAACGCGCTCAGTGAGGATATCGATCGTCTCGACGCTAAATGCAATACGGCGTCGTAAATCGACCACATCAAAATAAGTCAGCACGGCCTGGTTGACTACCGCCAGGTAAGCGGCTTGCAAGTCAGCCTCAGAGGCAAAGTACTCGCTCAGTGCGGCCCGGCTTGCGTTTCGGATACGCCCCCAAAAATCGAGTTCATACGACAGGGTTGCATCAGCTGAGTAATTCTCAAACGAGATACGATCCGGGCCGGCGGGTTGCTGCGGCACGTCTTCTCCGCCCTCACCTTCACTTCCGCCTAGCGCCGCAAACTGGGCACCAAAACCTGAATTCGACGGCTGATCGTTAAACGAGCCACTGGCGCTCGCTTGCAGGCTTGGAAAAAGCGCCGAACGCTCAATCCGGTACTGCGCACGAACCTCAGCAACACGGGCGACTGCTTCTACCAGATCCAGGTTTGCGTGTAGCGTTGAGTCGATCACGCGGTTCAGTACGGGGTCTTCAAAAGACGTCCACCAGTTGGCCGGCGCATACGTGTCGTTGGCTGAGGTCTCATCTGCATGAACAAACGCCTCAGGCAGTGCCGTTACCGTCTCCGGCGCCTGGATGTTAGGTGCAAAACTGCACGCATTGATCCCCAACAAGCCGAATACAACGAGCAGGTATGTGAGCCGGCTGAAGGGGTTTATTTTCACTTTCATATGCATCAAACAGGGGTTTTGATGGGGTTTGCCTGTTGACCAAGTACATCTTCGTTATTAGAGATGCCGTAGTAAATCATCTCAAATACGTGTTTCTTTCGTGCCTCCACAAAGGCATCCCAGTTCTCGTGGGCACCGGGCACTTTTATCTTGATGGTTGGCATCCAGATCATAAAAAACACGCAACTCGACAGGATGGTCAGCAGCATGTGATGGGGATCAACAGGACGAATTTCGCCGCGATCAATCGCCTTGATGGTTTCTCGAATCAAAATGGATGGCGGCGAAGCATCGTGCTCTTCACGAGAGATGATTTTCCCCATGGTTGCACCACCCGCCAGATTCTCATTTGCCATCAACCGAATGATTGCCGGGTTTTGATGGTGCGCATCAATAAATCCATTAATAAAGGCACGCAGTGTGTCTTTGAAGGATGTTGCGTGTTCTAAAGTGGATTGAAGCGTCTCGAAGCGCTTGAGTACGTATCCAAAGACGGCTTCGTAGAGTTTTTCCTTGCTTCTGAAATAGTAATGAAGCATGGATTTGTTGATGCCTGCCACGTCAGCAATTTCTTGCATGCGAGCACCACCCTTTCCTTTCGCTGCAAAAACTTGTAATGCAGCTTTGAAAATTCGCTCTTCCGTTTCCTGTTGTTCTTTTTGCTGTTGCTTTTTTTGTTCAGGCATGCGGGACAAACCAGATCGTCAAACCATTTGATTCAACCATTTGGTCAGTACAACGACATATGTATGGACAAGTTACCAAGCGTTTGTTAAATGGATGTTAACTATTTACCTGTAACAGGTAGTAAAACATCGATGGAATCGGATTTTATGGGCGATTGGGGGGTATGCAGTGCTTCAGGCATTAACATGGGGCGCTGTAGTTGCGCCACGATAGAAACTTCGCCACGGCGCATCTCCTGGGCAGGCTGCTTGTCTCTGATCTGTTGCTGCACGCTGTTGTATGTCATGCGCGATTTCCCCAATTGCAGGGTACTGATGATCAGAAACAGGCTGAACAGAAATAAGCCGTAGAAAATGCTGGACTTCATGTGATTGCGAGAGATGTGAGACAAGATGCATGACCCTTTCCCGCAGTATCGGCTTAGCCTTGCATTATTTAATGAAATTCTAATTCTTAACAGGCGCCGGCACGCGAAACTGCGCAGGTATCGCTACTTTTGACTAAGTTTGTGTAACTAGCCACCATTAAACAAACTCAGTCCATGCAACCCACTACATACGTAGCACTCTTTGCCATCAGCTTTTTACTGCTTACTGGATGTGCAACCCCCGAACAACCTGCTACATCAGAAGCTACGCCAGAACTTACCGCTCCCGCCCTCGAAGAAGCATGGCGCGTTGATACGGGTCTGGATCGCCCCGAGTCGGCCATTTATGACGCCGGCCGGGCCGCCATCTATGTCACCAACCTGGTGGGTGCCGCCGATGCCATGGATGGCAATGGCTACATAGCCAAAGTATCGCCAGACGGCCAGATGATGGATCAAAACTGGATTACTGGACTCAATGCACCCAAAGGTATTGCATTGGCCGGTAACCGGCTTTGGGCATCAGACATCAACGCACTCGTAGAAATTGACCTCGATGCCGGTGCCATTGTCGGCCGCTATGAAGTTACCGGCGATGCATTCCTCAATGATGTAACCGTACATCCCGATGGGTCTGTATTTGTGACCGACTCTCGATTCAGCAAAATCTATCGTTATACAGATGGCGCACTGTCGGTTTGGTTGGAAGACGGTCAGATTCAAATGCCCAACGGCGCTCACGTGATTGGCGATGAACTGGTTGTTGTCGCTGGTGACAGTACCGCTGAAAACCCGGGTATGTCGCGCTATTTCCAGGCTATTTCATTTGCTGATCAGTCTATCCGTACACTTGATGGCAGCGCACCGGATGGCGCGCTGGATGCTGTTGAGCCTGATGAAAAGGGCGGTGTGTTTACCACCGACTGGTCGAGTGGCCGGCTCATGTATTTCATCGAAGGTAGTGGGTCAACGGTGTTACAGCAGCTCGGACAAGGCAGCGCCGATGTCGACTACATCGCCGACGAAAACATGCTCTACGTACCGGTTATGCAAGAAGGGCAATTGATTGCTTACCATGTCCAATAGCCGGCTATAACCCGGTAATGGGTCACAACAAAGCCCACCTTCCAGGTGCGCAGTTGCACCTGTGACGAACATCGGACGGCAACGTCTCCACTTACCTCCCCAATTACCATTATTAAAAACCATGCTGCACGCAACCCATCGCCGCATCACCTTAAGACCTGCTCAGTATATCGCCCTGCTTTTCCTTGCTGTGACCCTTGTCGCTTGCAACGCTGCAAGCAACGGCAACCTGTCGGGTGAAACTGATCTTTCGGGCGAGCTAAAAAAATGGCACCCCATCACGCTAACGTTTGACGGCCCGGAAGCGTCCGAATCCGGCTCCCCTAATCCGTTTCGCGACTACCGGCTTTCGGTAACCTTCACCCACGCCGGCTCGGGCGCATCCATCGTGGTACCTGGCTTTTTTGCGGCTGATGGGAATGCTGGTGAAACAGGTGCCATATCCGGCAACAAATGGCGGGTGCACTTCACGCCCCATGAAACAGGTACCTGGCAGTATAGCGCCTCCTTCCGCTCGGGCAGCGACGTAGCCATAAGCCTCGATGAAGACGCCGGTGCCGCAACGGGCTTTGACGGTGCATCGGGTGATTTCGATATCGCAGATACCGATAAAACAGGGCGCGACCACCGCGGCAAAGGTATGCTGCGCTATGTGGGTGAACGCTACCTCCGCTTTGACGACGGCACCTACTTCGTAAAAGCCGGCGCCGACAGCCCTGAAAACCTGTTTGGCTATGTGGACTTTGACGATACATACTCCCAACTCGCCCAGGGGCAGGCACGTGAAGGCGAAGCCCCAACGGCACCGCTTCACAAATACGAGCCACACCTGGCCGATTGGAATGAAGGTGATCCGACCTGGAAAGATGGAAAAGGCAAAGCCCTGATCGGTGCACTGAATTACCTCGCAGCACAGGGCCCCAATGTGTTCTCTTTTCTTACGATGAACGTGATAGGCGACGGCCAGGACGTGTGGCCCTGGATCTCACCAGATGTCCACGACCGCTACGACGTGTCCAAACTCGACCAGTGGGAAGTTGTCCTTTCGCATGGCGACTCGCTCGGTATGTTTCTGCACTTCAAAACGCAGGAAACCGAAAACGATTTGCTGCTCAACAATGGCGATCTTGGTCCCGAAAGAAAACTCTACTACCGCGAACTCATTGCTCGTTTTGGGCACCATCACGCTTCGAACTGGAATCTGGGGGAAGAAAATGATATTTGGGAAGAACGCGAAGATCCAACGCTGGAGCGGATAAAAGAATACATCGACTACTTCCACGCCCTTGATCCATACGATCACCCGGTCGTTATTCATACATATCCAGAGCAACACGAAGAGGTCTACCGTCCACTGCTCGGCGATGCCTCTAACCTGGATGGCTTGTCTGTCCAGACAATGTTTGATAACGTGCACAACGCAACCCTGAAATGGGTCAAAGCCTCCGGCGAAACCTCAAAGATCTGGGTTGTTTCGAACGACGAGCAGGGCCGGCACACGGTAGGTGTAAAACCTGATGGACCAGGCAGCAACCGGGATGACATCCGCAAACTCACGTTATGGGGCAACCTGATGGCAGGTGGCGCCGGCGTGGAATACTACTTCGGCTACGAGTTTCCCCACACCGACCTGAACTCTGAAGACTGGCGACAGCGCCAAACGGTATGGGACGATGCCCGGCACGCATTGCACCTCTTCCAAAACCACATCCCCTTCTGGACCATGGATCCAGATGATGGACTCGCTTCGGGCAGTAAAGCCCACGTCATGGCCAATCCGGGCGAAGTGTACCTCGTGTACCTCCCTGAAGGCGGTAGCGCCTCACTGGATCTCGCAGCCGGCAACTACACCGTGCAGTGGTACAACCCGCGCGAAGGCGGCGACTTTCAGGAAGGTTCGGTAACCAGTGTCTCAGGTGGCGGCCAGGCAAGCCTGGGTAGCGCACCTGCAGATGGCAACATGGACTGGGCAGTATTGGTACGCAAAGCATCGTAGTAGAAATTTACACGCACCGTTTGGTGAATTGAGATAAAACTGCGTCTTGAGAACTAAGGCCGGCAACCCCAACAGGCTGCCGGCCTTTTTCGATAGATCCATTTCTCAAACATCAACCTGCCATGCGTACCCGTATCCTCGTTCTCGTTGCCAGCCTGCTCATAACCAGTCTATTTCTGTGTGGCTGTGCCCCTAAAGACAACAGCGTCACCAACTTCGACGCCCCCGCATTCACATTGACCAGTCTTGACAGCCTGGAAATTTCGCTGGAAAAACTGAAAGGTGAGGTCGTTGTCGTTCACTTTGGAACAAGCTGGTGTCCGTTTTGCCGCGCTGAAGATCCACACTTACAGGCATTGCACGAGCTGTATCAAGAACGTGGTGTAACAACACTCGTCGTTAATGTTGGCGAAAATGATGAAATTGCTACCAAATGGAAAAAAGAAGCCGGCTTCAGCTTTCCCATGTTAATGGACCGAGATGGTACTGTAGCAGCGCGTTATGCACCCATTGACGCACAACCCGATTTGCCTCGGCACGAAGTAATGATTGCTTCAAACCTGGTTATCGACCGAACGGGTACCGTGCGGTTTATGTCGCTGCTGGACACAAATAATTTTGACGCCCGCCTGGTTGCCCTGCGCGCAACACTGGACAGGATCCTCGCGGAGTCATAGGGATATACGCAATCAGGAAATGTCTCCTGAGGAACTGTTTAATTTGATCATGAAAAACGTAGCGCCGTTCTGGACTTTATGTATTATTGGGCTCCTTCTCGGGTGTGAGGCGCCACCGGAAACGCGCTCAGCGGGTCCCATGGCAACAGCTCCAGTACCGCAAGTGGCACCACAATCAAACGTTATTCGGCTGGTCCAACAGCCGGCTGATGCTAAGACGTTCCGCTCAGGCGTTACGGACACGCTGTCATTTACGTTCTCCGTTGGACCAGGCTTCCACGTCCAGGCCAACCCGGTACCCCGCGGCTACCTCATTCCCGCAACCCTCACACCGGACAGTTCACCACACTTCACCTACCAGGCACCGGTCTATCCCCCTGGTCATACGTACGTTTTGACCGGCAGCACGGATACGTTGTCCGTGTATGATGGGACCTTCCAGATTGGCATCCCCGTCAGTCCATCGGAAAACGCAGCAGCGGGCGATCATACCCTAACGGGTAGCTTCCGCTACCAGGTCTGCGACGACCGGATGTGTTTTGCACCGAAGACAATTGCTGTACAGCACCCGGTCCGACTCGTCGATTAATCGAGCCGCCTTAATCTAACCATTTCGCCAGGTCCGGTTTGAGTAGGTCCTGTGCTTCCGGTGCATCCATGTTTTCTGGTGTGATCATCATCACCCGGGTATTGATGCGTGGCTCAACTTCTTCTCCTTTGACAACAGCCACAGCGGTATTCACGCCTGTATACGCCATCGTAAACGGATCCTGTACGGCGAGTCCGTCAATGTGCCCCTCACGCATGCCCTGAATAAGTGTCTCATTGGCATCAAACCCTACCAGCTTGACCTCACCGGCGCGTCCCGAGGTTTGTAGGGCGCGTAACATGCCCTGCAACGAAGATTCGTTGGGGCAAAAAATGCCATCAACTTCCGGGTACCGATTCAACAGGTTTTGCGCTGTCTGCAATGCTTTTTCGATCGTTGCGCCGGCATACTGGTTGTCGGACAACATATTCAGGTTTGGCGCAATTTCTTTGATACGATCGACAAATCCAGCTTCGCGATTGGTTGTACTCGCTGAACCCTCCTGGTACCGCATCATGAGGATATTGCCTTCCCCACCCATGATTTCGTTCAACCGATCCGCAGCAAGTACACCGCCCTGGTAATTGTCGGTAGCAACAAAACTGGTGTGGGCCTCAGACGCAAGGCCCGAATCAATAATAATCACGGGGATCCCGCGCTTTACCGCTGCCTCTACAGGTTTTGCAAGGCTTCTTGCATCCAGTGGCGCAAGTACAATAGCGTCGATGCCGCGGCTGATGAAATTCTGGACCACCTGAATTTGCAATTGCCGGTCGTCTTCTTTCTGCGGTCCCTGCCAGATGATTTCTGCCCCCTGTTCTTCGCCGGCTTTGTTGGCGCCGGCATGAATGCTCTTCCAAAATTGGTGCGAGGTACCCTTCGGGATAACGGCAATCTGCATTGCATCTGACTGGCCGGCACTACCCTCTGCAGTACCATCGGACGCGTTATCAGATGTACATCCAATCAAAAAACAAAGTGCGAGCAGGCATACCGTATAGCGAGGCAAAAACATGGATTTGCGAGAGATTTATTGTCGATGATCACCGCAAGCTCAGAAATCCTGCTCAAAAAAGAAAGAAATAAAACAAGGCACCCGGCTAGGCGACCGGATGCCCTGTTGTGTTCTCTCTAGGTAACTACGCTAAAACCTCAGCGACCAGATAAACGCTGGTGAGGTTACTGGATAGCGAAGTATTTGTTGACAGCAGCCGTGGCTACGCGCTTGACCAGTGGTGTCGTTTCATTGTCCACCGCCCGTGCAAGCTCAACCATTGCGCTGCGCTGTCCAATTGCGTTGATAGCTGATACGGCCATCAGGCGGAATTGTGGGTCTTCGTGGTTTTTGAAAACGTCAAGCAACGATGCGTTGGCGTCGTTCAGTTTCACTTTGTTTTTGTAGTTGGATGCAAAAAAGATGATGTTCTGCATTTCAGCTACCGTGACTTCGCTGTAGGGCTTGTCGATCGAGTAGCTGAGCTGCCGGCCCAACAAATTCCACCAGGACTTTTTCTCCGTTACCGCGTCGTTCTCGACATACTGGTTGATGAGTGGCTGATGGGATACTGTTGCCACCTGGGCACTGGCACCTGCAGGTGCAAACATCAGGAGAAACAGACCAAGAACTGTATATTTTGCAATGTTATTTTTCATAGCTAGAACCTCTTCTAAGGTTAGAGTTTGACAACCAGCTGCCGGCAAATCCGTAGCAGCCGGTTTACCAATAAGCACTGCTGCGTCAGTGATATAACACATCAGTGGTTGCGGTTCTAGATACGCACAAGGAAGTTTTTGTTTAAAAAGAAAGGGCTTTCGTCACAAAAACTTAACACAGGAAGGGCTTTTTGTTTTATATCCTAATTTTATTAGAAAAAAAGAAGGGCTTCCACAATCGTGTCTAACCAGAAGCGGTAACACGTACATTGATGGGACAGGACTCAATTGCGGTATACAATCATCCGCCCGACTTGCTCCAACCTGTCTAATTTTTTAATAAATGGCGCCGCAGATACTGAAGCATCATCGTGTACAAATGCTGACGGGTGCCTTTGCCTTCCCAAATCCCATGCGACCGATTGGGATAGGACATCAGCTCAAACTGTTTCTGATGCGCAATCAGTTTATTGATGAGCGCCTCAGATCCCTGGTAGTGCACATTATCGTCTCCGGTACCATGGATCAACAACAGGTTGCCTTCCAGATTCTCCGCAAAAGAAATGGGTGAACCCCGGCGATACCCATCAGGATTTTCAGCCGGCAACCCCATGTAGCGTTCCTGATAAATCGAGTTGTAATATCGCTGATCAGGTACCGGCGCAACGGAAATCCCCGTGCTATACAGTTCCGGGTAACGGAACAGCGCATTCAACGTCATCGAACCGCCCCCGCTCCAGCCCCACATGCCAATACGATCTGCATCAACATACGGCCAGGTTGCAATTTCCCGTACAGCAGCAGCCTGATCTGCTGAGGCGAGTTCACCAATCGAGCCGTACACAATTTTGCGCCAGTCGCGCCCACGCAGCGCCGGCGTACCGCGATTATCCAGGCTGATGACAACAAACCCTTGCTGGGTGAGCATCAAATGCCAGAGGTACGTGCTCCCTCCCCATCGATCGAGAACAGTTTGATTCCAGGGTTCGCCATAGACATAGAACAAGACAGGATATTGCTTAGACGCATCAAAATCGGGTGGGCGCATTTCATAGCCATCAAGTAACACACCATCCCCAATGTCTACCCGAAAAAAGCGGCTTTCGCCCGTGCTAAGCATCTCCAGCTTTGTCCGGAGTTGTTGGTTATCGACGTGTGATTCTTTGATCGTGTGCGCCGGCAGATCTACAATGTCAATGGTACCGGGGACGCCAAAAGCCGAGTAGTTGTGTAATGCAAAACGGGCATTTCCGGAAAGGGTGTAACCATGCGTTCCGGATGCGTCTGCCGGCGTAACACGCTCCAGGGCTCCCTCCCCATCCAAACGCGTACGGTAAAGATAATTCTGCGTTGGGTTTTCGGGGGAGGCTTCAAAATAGAGCCACCCGCCGGCTTCATCGACTCCTTTTACGCTTTTGATGTCGTAGGCGCCCTGCGTTACGAGCTTGGCCGTGCCATCACTGCGCGCAATGCGGAAGACATGCCGCCAGCCATCGCGTTCACTGATCCAAAGAAACTCTTCACCTCCGTTGAGCCAACGCTGTCCTGGATCTCTCACATCGATCCAGGCATCATCTTCATCAACAAATACAGTACGCATGGCACCCGTCGCTACGTCCCCCAAAATTACTTCCAGCCGGTTTTGCTGCCTATTGAGGTGCTGCATCATAATCTCCGTCCCGTCCGGCGTCCACTCCATGCGCGCGATGTAATAGTTGCGCAGGTCATCAGACGGTTCGTACCAGGTAAAATCGAGCGTTTGCCAGTCGACTACACCGACACGGCAGGCAGAGTTTGTCTCGCCGGCTTTGGGGTATTGCACCGGGATTGTGTACGAATACAGCGAATCGGTATTGTTGATCATCAGGAAATCGCGTACCCCGGATGCATCGAGTTGCCAGAAGGCAATCCGGCTACCATCGGGACTCCAGCGAAAACCATCGCGCAAGAAAAACTCCTCCTCGTACGCCCAGTCGAACGTGCCATTAATCAGCGTGTCCGACCCATTCGCGGTGATTTGTTTGATGCGGCTCGTCGATACGTCTTCTACATAAATGTTGTGGCCAGATACGTATGCTACATGCGCACCATCAGGAGAAAACTTGGCAAACATCAGACTTGAAGCCGGCAATGTAGCCCCCAGTTGCTGTAGTGTACCCTGCTCAAGATTCAGCAACCAATAATCGCCACGCGTATTTGCACGCCACACCCTTTTGGAATTGGTGTAGATAAGCACCTGCGACTGGTCAGGAGACCACGTATACCCTTCTACCGAAAGAGAAGCAGCACGTCCATCGGGCACCAACAGCGAGGCCTCAACCAGAATGGATTGCGTCCCTGTTTCCAGATTGTGCAGTACGATATCAACCCCATTGCCAGTAGCGGAAGACTCCAGTGTCGTGTACCCCGTGCCGTCTTCATGCCATTTGATTTGGCGCGCCGACGCGCCGAAAAACTCGTTGCTTGCGGTAATGCGGGCAACGGTAAGCAACGACGAGTCGGCTGCGTCTTGTGCAAAAGTGGACTTGTTAGCCGGCAAAAAAGCCGCTATGAGCAACAATAGCGCAGTTAATTGGGTCTTGTACATGTGCATGGCTTTATCGTAGCGTATGATTTGAGTGATCGAATATAGCCATCGCGCACCGGAGTTTGAATTCGGCCGGCCTCTTCATCTTTTTCCATACCACGCACGCCCCGTTTGTACCATGAACAACACGTTCCACTACCGCCTCTTTCGCTTATTCTTTTGCCTCACACTGCTTTGTACCCATCAGGCTTTCGCCCAGCAGGAAATGAGCCAGCAGGAAATGGGCCAGCCCATCACACTGGGCATACAGACAAGCATTGATTCAGGAATAATGGGAGAGGAACGTCAGCTGCTTATCTACACGCCCGACGGCTATGCCCATGGCACCGGAAAATACCCGGTCATCTACCTGCTGGATGGTGACAGCCATTTATTACACACCGCCGGCATCACGCAATTTCTGTCGCGCAACGGTAAAATGCCCGAGGTCATCATCGTGGGCATACCCAACACGGATCGTACGCGCGATCTCACCCCGGCACTATCGGCACCAAACAACCGATTCCCAACAGCAGGTGGCGCAGATACCTTCCTCTCGTTTATCGAAGAAGAGCTGGTCCCATTCATCGATGCCAACTATCGCACGGCGGATTACCGCATTCTGATCGGCCACTCCTTTGGTGGATTGTTTTCGGTGAATGCACTATTGGCAAAGCCCGACCTGTTTGATGCGCATATTTCGATTAGCCCCAGCCTGTGGTGGGACAACAAAGGCCTGCTCCCAAAAGCAGAGACATTCTTTGCAGAAAACCGGGGGATGCGAAAATTCTATTACATGACGATGGGCAATGAGGGCGGTGGTATGCTCGCCGGCGCCTGGGGATTTGCCGGCATCATGGAAGAAAAAGGTGGCCCGTTTTTCAAGTGGCACTTTGAACTCATGGAAGAAGAAACCCACGGCTCCATTCCGCACCGCAGCACCTACGATGGGTTGGAAATGTTATACGACGGTTGGGCAATCGACAATTTCAGAGAGAAAGTTGCAGAAAGCGGACTGGCCGCCATCGAAGCCCACGCAAAATCCCTTTCTACGCGCTATGGCTATGATGTAGAAGTGCCCGAAACGGTTGTCAATCTGGTGGGCTACGAACTGCTCAACCAGGACCAGGTCGACGATGCCATTGAAGTGTTTGAGCGCAACATCAAAAATTTCCCAAGCTCAGCAAATGTGTACGACAGCGCCGGCGATGCGTACAAAGCCAAAGGTGCGATGAAACAGGCAGCAGAAAGCTACGCAAAAGCGTGCGAGCTCAGCACCGAGACCAACCACCCAAACAAGGGCGTGTACTGCGCAAACGCGGAGGCGCTTAAGGGAGAGATGGAATAGACAAGCGAGGGATGCTGTAGCGACGGGCTTCCTACAGCCTTGACGTCATGCCCAACTCGATTCTGTCTCTATATCACAACTAAGCAAACCGTCATTCTGGACTTGATCCAGAATCCAGACATCTTTTAAAGGGCTAATTTACCCAATCGTTCTCTGGATACCGGATCAAGTCCGGCATGACGTAGCGGGAAAAACGGGCGCGCTGGCCCTTTTGAACGGATGATGTTAATTGTGATATAGAGACAGAACTCGATTGGGCATCCACCAGAATGGTAATACCGAGCGCCTTGTGCCTTCCCTGTAGATCTCCAGTCAAGCTGGGGATGACGATGGGTAGTGTCGCTAGTTCCCTCGAATGCCAACGAACACCTCGTGGCCTGGCGGTAGTTCACTGTGGGGGAAAGGAAGCGCGGATGCTTCGAAGCCTACCTCGGCAATCAGGTCGAGCCATACCTGGCGGGGGTACAGGCCCATGTGATGCCTGTCGTGCACCACGATAACGGATTGATCAGCATCGCGCAAGGTATACGTGTAGTCCACTACATAGGTATCATCGGTGGAATCCGGGTCCCACTGCCATTCCATGTACCGCATGGCACGTGTGGGTCCGTCGTGGCCGCCGCAATCTGTTTCGGGGACAAACTGTTCTTTGGTTTGATCGGGTACAAACAGGGCTACACCACCGGGCTTGCAATGCAGATACGCAGTTTCGAGAGCCTGCTTTAGATCCGTGCGCGATGTCATGTACTCGATGGCATCGTGGATGAATACGGCATCGAAGGTTTGATCAAGACGCACCGTGCGCATATCTCCAACAATGTGTGTGCACGCGGGGTTTAACATCTTGCTAACGGCGATCATCTCGGGGGAGCTATCCACAAGTGTACACGCAAAATGTGCCTTCATATGCGAGGCATTGTTGCCGCCACCACTACCCAATTCGAGCAGTGTTCTCGGTGCTTCATGGCAGGCGTCTAATAAGGTCCGCGTAAAGAACGTTGCTTCTTCTTCGTATTCCGCCGGATCAGAGAGCAGCGGCCACCAGGTAGCAAGTTCGCTATACAGTTTCATGTCGAATACCGGGTGATGCGGGTTGGCGCAAAAACATCAAAATATAGCCCGCCATCAACACATCAAAACCAATACAAGCTACTGCGTACCAGGCCGGCGCAATGTGGGCACCGGGTCCCATCAAGTGTAATGCAACATCCCATCCTACATGCAGCAACCAACCAATAGCCAGCCACCAATACTTGTGCTGGTACGCCAGAATCACAAATAACGTATAGAAAACGACGCCCCCTGATTCAATCCCCACCCAATACACATTTCCCCAAACCAGGCCAAAACCGATGTAGATCACCGCAGCAATCACCAAACCCGAAGCCAATAGCAGTCGTTCGTTTACGTCACCTTGTGAACGGGCATACCAAATAAAAAGACCTCCCCACACAACCCCGAGTAAAAGAAACAGGACTTGATGTTCAAGGGGCATGTCACTTACAGGGCTGGGTTACTGACTCATCGCCATCACACGCTTTTTGCGAGCATGCGGATCGAGATCGCGTTTGCGGAGCCTGAACTGGTTCGGCGTCACCTCAATAAGCTCATCTTCGCGGATAAATTCAATGGCTTCTTCGAGCGACATTTTACGCGGCGTCAGCAACTTCTCGAACGAGTCCGCTGAAGCGGCGCGCATGTTCGTGAGCTTCTTCTCCTTCGTGATGTTCACGTCCAGATCTTTGTCGCGGCTGTTCTCACCGACAATCATACCATTGTACACATCTTCGGTTGGCGCCACAAACAGCTGCCCGCGCTCCTGGAGGTTGAGTACAGCGTAACCGGTTACTTTGCCGGCGCGGTCTGCAATCAAAGCACCCGACGTACGGTGGGTAATTGTACCACTCCACGGTTTGTACTCATCAAAGAGATGCGTCAACAAACCAGTCCCTTTGGTATCCGTCAGAAATTCTGTACGATAGCCGATGAGGCCACGGCTTGGGATCTCAAATTCGAGGCGTACACGGCCAGAACCGTTGTTGACCATTTTGGTCATCACGCCTTTGCGTGTCCCGAGCTTCTGCACAACCGTACCCATGAACTCTTCGGGCACATCAACCAACGCAATTTCGTACGGCTCACACTTTTTGCCGTCGATTTGCTGGGTAATGACCTGCGGCATGCCTACCGAGAACTCGAAGCCTTCGCGGCGCATCTGTTCGATCAGGATTGCCATCTGGAGTTCACCACGGCCGTACACGAGGAAAGAGTCTGGTGTATCGGTTGTTTCGATGCGCATGGCCAGGTTTGTCTCACCCTCTTTTGTCAGGCGATCGCGTAAGTTGCGCGAGGTGACATACTGTCCATCGCGTCCACTGAACGGCGAGTCGTTGATGCGAAACTCCATCGACATGGTTGGCTCGTCCACGTGCAGCGGTGGCAGGGGTACCGGGTTCTCAGCATCTGCAATACTTTCACCCAAACCGATACCTGCAACGCCGGCAATGGCGATTACAGATCCGGGACCGGCCTCGCTCACTTCAGCGCGGCTCAACCCTTCGTACACAAACAGCGAGGCAACCTGCGCCTTGGTCTGCGTATCATCACGGTGACACAGCATCACATGCTGGCGATTTTTGATCACGCCCTGCATCACACGGCCCACAGCGATTGGCCCCAGGTAATTGTCTGGCTGCACGTTTGTCACGAGAACCTGGAGGTCACCGTTTTCATCACCGACAGGCGCCGGCACATTGTCGATGATGGTCTGGAAAAGCGGACGTAAATCGGTCAGCTCTTCTTCCATGTCCGTTTTACACTGTCCATCTTTCGCAACAGCAAACAAAACCGGGAATTCAATTTGATCTTCCGAGGCATCCAGGTCGATGAAGAGATCGTAGACTTCGTTCAGCACCTCTTCCGGACGTGCATCCTGGCGGTCAATTTTGTTGATGACCACGATGGCCGGCAAATTGAGCGCCAGTGCTTTCTGCAGCACAAACCGCGTTTGTGGCAGCGGACCTTCAGCAGCATCAACCAGCAGCATAATGCCATCAACCATGCGGAGGGTACGCTCCACCTCGCCACCAAAGTCGGCGTGGCCCGGCGTATCTATGATGTTGATTTTGGTTTCTTCATAGACCACGGCCGTATTTTTGGCCATGATGGTAATGCCTTTCTCCCGCTCCAAATCCATGGAGTCCATCACGCGCTCCTGAATATCTTGATTGGCGCGAAACGTCCCACTCTGCCAAAGCATAGCATCCACAAGCGTGGTTTTGCCATGGTCTACGTGGGCAACAATTGCAATATTACGAAGCTGGGTAGCCATTACTTATTATCCAGGTGTACTGCCGATTGAGTCGGCATCTATGAAAACGGTATAAACAAAAAGGCGCCCTGTACAGCAGTCGCCCCTTTCTTGACCTATACTTGAGAGATAGAAATTTGCCCACGGGTCATAACCGCGGGCACTGCCTCTTTCGCATGGCACGACGTATTGTTCCTGCCGATTACAGGCTTGGCGATTGTTTCATTTTAGAACCGCTTTTTCAGCGAAAAGGTGTATCGTACGGTAGCCTTTTTCCCTATTTTGGCATCAAACAACCAACAAAGGACCCCAATGAACAAGCAGTGGCTTCTGGCCAGCCGCCCGGTTGGCAACCCGCAACGCTCCGATTTTGAATGGCAGGAAAGCGCCATCCCCGATCTTCAAGAAAACGAGGTGCGCGTGCGTGTCCTCCAACTGTCTCTGGATCCTGCCAGTCGGGGCTGGATGATGGATGTAAAATCGTACCTGCCACCGGTTGCGCTTGGTTCGGTGATGCGCGGTATCGGCATTGGCGTAGTTGAAGAATCCAGGAGCGCCTCGCTGCCTGAAGGTACACTCGTACAGGGTATGCTCGGCTGGCAAACCCATTGCGTGACGCCGGCTGACCGGATGACGCCGCTTCCCGAAATACCAGGTATCCCCATAGATGCCTACCTCGCTGTTCTGGGCCACATCGGCCTGACCGCATACTTTGGTTTGCTGGATATCACTGATCCCAAGCCCGGCGAAACACTGGTCGTTTCAGCAGCAGCGGGCGCTGTGGGTTCGCTCGTGGGACAAATTGGGAAAATCAAAGGGTGCCGCGTGGTAGGTATCGCCGGCACCGACGAGAAATGCACCTGGATCACAGACACGCTCGGATTTGACGCAGCGATTAATTACAAAACGGAGTCGGTGCCCGCCGGCTTAAAGAAAGCGTGTCCTGACGGGATCGATATCTATTTCGAAAATGTAGGTGGCGCTATCCTGGATGCCGTGATGGCCCAAATGAATTTGCACGGACGCATTTCTGTCTGCGGTATGATCTCACAATACAATGCGACGGAGCCAGTCCCCGGGCCGTACAACTTCATTTCCATCATTGCAAAGCGTCTACGCATCCAGGGCTTCATCGTACTCGACTACCTTGACCAGAGCGAAGCCTGTATGCTCCAGATGGCACAGTGGATTGGTGCCGGCAAACTCAAGTACCGGGTTGATATTGTTGACGGCCTAGAGGTTGCCCCCGATGCATTAAACAAGCTCTTCGACGGCTCGAACCAGGGCAAACTGATTGTTAAGGTTTCTGAAAGGTAAATGGTTCAGAAATGGCTTACTATGTGTTCGTGACACACGTGCTTAACTACCTTGTATCCCAATCCCTGTTGCAATGTTGACAAAGTTATCGGAAGAAGAAATCAGTGAAAACCTGGGTGCCCTCGACCAGTGGTCACTCGTAAATGGCAAGTTGCGCCGTGAGTACCAGTTCAATGACTTCATCGAAGCGTTTGGATTCATGACACGGGCTGCCATTGTCGCCGAAGCCATGAACCACCACCCTGAATGGTTCAATGTGTACAACAAGGTTACCGTAGAACTCACCACACACGATATCGACGGTCTAAGCAATTACGACTTCCAGCTAGCCGCACGAATGGAGCAATTAGCAACGGGGTCTTAGGAATGTCGAGTTTCGAGTGCCGATTGTCGAGTGGGTGAGGAATAGCGACATTCTTCGGGGCTTGCGCCCCTTCGATTGGAGATTGTTGATTTTCGATTGCGGATTGAACGAGTCCTCCGATATTCAAGGAATGTAAAAGACTGGCAGAGATCCTTCGCACGGCTCAGGATGACATGTGCGAGGGATGGCGCCATACTGGACGACAATCGGCATTCGATCGGCATTCGACCATTCGACAATCGGCATTCGACAATCGGCATTCGACAATCGGCATTCGACAATCGGCATTCGACAATCCCTCATCCTTAGTTCTCGCGCAGGGCAAGGCGGATGAGTTCTCTCCGGCGGATTGTATGCCGGGGCTGGAGCGGAGGACTTTGCGGAGGTTGCGTTCAGCGGCGGCGCGGCTTAGCCCCAGCGCTTCGAGGGCGGCGAGGGCGTCGGCGCGGGCAGCATTTTTAGAGTCGGCTTCTCCGCCGGCAGTGCTGCTGCCACCCAGTCCATCTACCTTGATAAGCTTGTCACGCAATTCTACAACCATGCGCTCAGCGACTTTTTTACCCACGCCAGGAATTTTGGTAAGAAATGCAGCATCGCCATCAACAATTTTGTCGCGCAATTCTGCCGGCCGCATGGCAGAGAGTGCTGCAAGCGCCAACTTGGGTCCAATACCCGAAACGCCCAGCATGATCTCGAAAATGGTGCGCTCCGGCCGCGATGCAAATCCGAACAATAGCAGTGCATCTTCTCTTACGTGCTGGTAGGTAAACACTTTTGCAGACTCGCCCGTAGCCGGCAATTTCTCGTACGTCGAGGTTGGAATCAGTACCTGGTAGCCAACGCCTTGCACATCAATCACAGCTTCTGTGGGGCGTTTTTCAGCAAGTTTTCCGGCGAGGTATGCAATCATCTTTTTTCCCTGGTGGTCTTTCTTTCTGCTTACTGCTCAACTGACACGGGTCGATTCCAGCGCATGACGATGGGAAGCCGGCGGCCAACACCAAAAGCCTTCCTGGATACCCGGAGCCCCGGCGGTGCCTGGCGGCGCTTGTATTCGTTGCGGTCTACTTTCTTGAGCAAGTCGTGTACAAAGTCAACTTCCCACCCTTTGGCCTCTACAATTTGATGCAAGTCCAATTGCTCCTCAATATACAACCGCAGCACTTCATCAAGCACCGGATATGGCGGCAGGGAATCTTCGTCTTTCTGATCAGGACGCAGTTCAGCAGAAGGAGGCTTGGTGATGGTGTTGCGCGGAATCATGTCGCGGCCAGCCACCTCATTGATGTACTCTGCCAGGGCAAACACCTGCATTTTGAATACATCTGCCAAAACAGCCAAGCCACCGTTCATATCACCGTACAAGGTAGCGTAACCAACAGACATCTCGCTCTTGTTGCCTGTTGTGAGCAACAGATAATTGAACTTATTCGACAACGCCATTAAGGTGAGGCCCCGGGTGCGCGCCTGAATGTTTTCCTCAGCCACACCGGGCGTTGTCCCATCAAATACACCAGCGAGCATATCATCAAAGGCTGCAACAGCTGGCACAATGGGGATATTATGAAACGGAATGCCATACGCCTCAGCGAGCGCTACAGAATCGTCAACTGAACCCGACGATGAATATTTGGACGGCATGGTTACCCCCACCACGCGATCTGCACCAAGGGCATGCACAGCAAGCGCGCAAGTTACCGCCGAGTCTATCCCGCCCGATAACCCTACAAGCGCACGGGAGAACGCATCGGTTTTTTCAAAATAGTCGCGGATGCCCATCACGAGCGCATCGTGCAGTTGGGCAACTTCAGACTGGCCGGCTACAGCTATCGGCGTTGAAGCTGCTGCCATATCCCACACCAGCAACGCTTCTTCAAACGAAGGTGCTGATAAAATCAAATGGCCGGCTGCGTCATGCACGCGGCTATCGCCATCGAACACAATTTCAGTATTTGCCCCCACCTGGTTCACATAGATAAACGGCAGATTGTGCTCCTGACAATTTTCTGCAATCAACCGGTTCCGTACCGCATGTTTCCCCACGTAGAACGGCGAAGCACTGATGTTGATAAAGAGATCTGCACCCTGCGCAGCCAACGCATCAATCGGGTTTTGGTCGTATAAATGATACGGTGCTTGCTCTTCGTTATTCCACATGTCCTCACACACGTGAATACCCAGCTTGAGACCACGCCACTGGAACGGCGTGCACGTATCTGCCGGCTCGAAGTAGCGGTTTTCATCGAACACATCGTAGGTAGGCAACAATTGCTTTCGGATCACCGCAAGCTGCTTGCCCCCTTCATAAAAAAGGGCGGCGTTGAAGAGGCGCTTCCCTGTGCTTTCTTTGTTCTGCACCGGTGCGCCAAGCAACACGCCTATTTCAGCCGGCACCGCCTGCGCAATGGCTTCCAGCGTCTGTGCAACGGCATCAAGAAACAACTCGCTTTCGAGTAAATCCTGCGGCGGATATCCAGTAACAGCCAGCTCAGGAAAAACCACCAGGCTTGCTCCTTGTGCGTGCGCCTGGTGCGCAACATCTACAATTGTCTGTTGATTGCCGGCAAGATCACCAACGATGGGATTGATTTGAGCTAGAGCTATTTTCATAGGGCGCAGCAAGTATATTGGTCCCGAGTCGAATGCCATCTGGCAAGAAATCGTTCCTGAACACCCGCCTTTCCTGATGAACACTCCAAACGACACAGTGCATAGCGCATTTAAAGCAGCTTTTCTCGCACGGCTGGATACCATTGAAAATCAGAAATCGCAATTACTGGAACGCGTAGCGGCTTTGCCGGCAGCGCAGCTTCACCACCGTCCAACCGATGATAGCTGGTCAATTCTCGAAATTGTGGAGCACATGATTCTGGCAGAAGATCATGTCTTTCGGGGTATGCCGACGCCGGCTTCACTGCCACACCGCAAACGAACGCCCGGCAATTACCTTTTCTATCTGATGGTGCTGGGTATCCTGCGCTTTAAAATTCCCGTGTCGGTACCCGCACGCGATATGCGCCCTGCTGGTAAGCTAGACCTCGACACGTTAGTAAAAAGGTGGCACGCCAATCATACCTGGCTGCGAGCGTATATCGCCCAGCAAGACGACGAGGGTTTAAAAAAGGCTGTATTCACCCACCCAGCTTCTGGTCCTATGTCGACCCGTCAGATGTTTGCCATGATGGAAGCCCACATGGATCGGCATGTGGAACAGATTAATAAAAGGTTGGCACAAAACGAATAGCCAACATACGCGTTCAAGCATTAGTTAACAGTGTTAACTTGTCTTATATTACATGTTCGCTTTAGCCTCTCAGGTATCCCACTGTGAAAAAAATTGCCCTGCTAATCGTTCTTGCGCTAGCTGCCTATATCTACCTTCAGCAAGAAAACCCTGGTAAATTTCCTGCCACGGAAACCGTAGCAAGTGATGCACAACACATCAAAGCAGCTTTTGACAACCAGCAAAGCGATGTCCAGGTCAGAGGTACGGGCGAAGTAACCCGTTTGCTTTCTGACGACAACGAAGGCAGCCGGCACCAGCGATTCATTGTTACACTTCCAACGGGCCAAACCGTACTCATTGCACATAACATCGATCTTGCACCTCGGATCGATGCATTGCGTCAGGGAGATGAGGTTAGTTTTTATGGCGAGTACGAGTGGAATCCGCAAGGTGGCGTAGTACACTGGACGCACCACGATCCCGCCGGCCGCCACCCGGGTGGATGGATCGATCATGCCGGGCATCGCTATGAATGAAGTCCCCCAACATCATGTACTCGCCGCCACGTGTTTACAACCCGTTTCGTGTACGTTGCAGGATGGCCTTGAAGTCACAATCCGTGGTGTTCTACCCGAGGACCGTCAACACTTCCACGCCGGCATGCGCGCGCTGTCGGCACGCTCACGCTACTTTCGTTTCAACAGCTACCGGAGCAAATTAACAGAACCCCAAATCTCCTACCTTACAGAAATTGATCAGGTAAACCACGTTGCACTGTGCGTTTTTCGACGAATGGAAAACAAGGAGGTAGGCATTGGGGTTGGACGATTTATCAGGCAGCCGGCTGACATGCAGCGCGCCGAACTGGCACTTACTGTTATCGACGCCTACCAACAACACGGCGTGGGTACCCTGCTCCTGACAGCACTCAACAAAATTGCTGCATTACACGGCATCTCCTCGTTCACTTTGCGGATCCATGCAAACAGATTTGCGCTCGTCAAGCGACTCAAAACCCTCGATGCACGCGTTTTATCGCACCAGCGCGGGGTACTCGAAATGGAACTGCCCGTAGCCAAACAACAGCAGCTCAAGCAAAACCTCGACCCGCAACTCTACCAGTTATATCAGGCTTTTTCTGCTTGAAACGGCTATTGGGTAACAAAAGACGTACGTGAACCGCGGCGCGTGCCACGAATACATTTAAAGTCACTTCTTTTGAAGAACAGCTCAGCCAGTCTGCAGACATGAATCACAAGAAGCCGGAAAGCGACTGGAAGCTCAAGTTGCGGTACGGCAAACTGCGCACTCCTTATAAACATTTTACCATTCTCGCAGAAGGCAGAATGGAGCGGGTAGAAAATGACTTTGCATGCCCGCAAGGCCCTGCCTGGATGGCAATGAAATCCTGGGCCTCAAATGTTGATGAGTGCGGGTACATGATTCAGTCGATTGGCAAAGAACTGGGCTTTGAGATTACTGGAAAAATCGAAGTGTACCAGACCGACCCCGTTGAGCCGCCACGGGATAAACCGTATGGGTATGACATCGCCTTCACCCCTTTTGACGACGCCGTGGCGTAAATAATCAGCAGAATCCCCCATGCCTTCCTTTGTCATGTACTTCAAAACAATCGCCTTGCTGTTACTCCTTCAGGGCATTCTGTCCCATACAGCCATGGGGCAGGCCGGCACCCTCATGCCGTTGAGTGAGCGCCTCGGGGATACCATCGACGCCAGTGAACGCAACTACTTCGGTCTCTTTCCACTCTATCCCAATTTCCAGTCCGGACGGCTCTATAAAGTCAACGAAACCCTTTATCGCCTCCGCTTGCAACTGATTGACAACAACCAGGAATCAGAAGCGGTCATCGAGTTGGACAACAACCGATTGGCAGCTATCCAGCACTACCTGGACAACTTTGAAACCCTGTTCGATAACGAGCAAAGTGTTGCCTGGGGATACGTTATCAAAGTGGCAAACCCGGTATGGCATATCAACCGGCAATCGCCGCAAGTAACCGCCACACTGGTCGACAAGACGCTTCGCAAGGGGCAGTTGCTGTATGTTGACGAAAACGTCCTCGTGCTTGCCCGGCAGAAATCGCTAAACCAGTGGCCGGCAGCCGAAAATCTCCATGTTCTACCGCGCTCAAGTCTGTACCGGGTGCATGTAGCTGTGCCGCGTAAACTGGGTTTGCTACGCAGTTATGGCACAACGCTTTACAACGACTCAACAGCGTTTTCTGCCAACATAACAGCACCTCTAAAAGAGGTTGCAGCACTGCCTTCATTCATCCCGCCAGAACTGACCGCTAGCATAACTGAAACGTTGGCGCAACAACCCAATACACGATTCGCTGGTTCGGAAAGCCCAACACGCATCAAGCGAATGTGGCGGCACTGGGATCTCACGATGACAAGCCGGATACGAGGAGCAAGCGTTACTTCAGCGTTTAAACTCTTTTTCGACGGCCAGGACAGCGGCCGGCGTGATATCTTTTTTGCTTCACCCTCATTGCAACTAGACTACTACCAGAGTCTTACCCTGCGCACAGACCTCATTGGCCGGCTCCATTACCGTCCCAGGTATCCATTGCAAGACACGCAACGCCTCGACGGCCTACCCGGGTTGTTTTTGTCTACCAACGAAAGTGATCGGTCTTTCTTTCAAGTATCAGGTATTTCATTCGATGTATTGTGGAATATCAACCTGATGTCGCCAGCGCGTCAGTTACAGGCCTTGCAAAAACCAGCATTTCTCGACTTAACTGAGATGCGGATCGAAATTGGGCCGACCTTTTCCTATCTCCACATAGACACCCGTGCCGCAAGAGCAGAACTCGCTCGTTTTTACACGGCTTACGCTTCGCAAAATCAAACCATCTATGCCTCCACGTTCGAAGTTGGGGGATACTTCGGCGCAAAATTGACCCGGGCCATCAACCGGTGGCTGGCCATCGGACTAGACCTGCGTGTGGTCGCGTTTCCTTCGCTTGAGATTGATTATCGCGATAGCAGAAATCCGCTTCAGGATGACCGCACGTTTGAATTCCAGCCGCTTGTAGCCAAATCTGACTTCTTTTACGATGCCTCTCTCGCGCTCCGCTTCCGCATCCATCTGTAGAAGCAATACAGGCTGTACGTTTGAAGTTGAAGGTTTCTTTCTACAAAAATGGGTACCTGCCGGCATACATGGGTAGTAGCATTGTCGAATCTCAAACTTCAATACGTCAATGCGTAAGCCCGGCATCTTTTGGTTGCTGCTTTCTTTCATGGTTTCTGCACTCTCCTCAAATCCTTCCTATGCGCAGAATGATCAGCAACGCTACTTGCAATCCACAACGTTCATCAACACGGGCCACCCATCAATTGTCAAAAAAACGGCTTCGCTAACTGCTACTGCGGCAACGGACCGGGAAAAAGCGGTGCGTATCCATAACTTCGTACGCGACAACATTACCTTTGGCTGGCACGGCAAGTTTTACAAGCAAAAGGCCTCGGAGGTATTGCGCGCCGGCATCGGGTTTTGCAATACCAAAGGGACACTATTTGTCACCATGCTCCGTGCAGCGGGCATCCCTGCCCGCCAACGCTTTGTTAACATCAACACCCGTATTGTACGCGATTTCATTTCACCGGGCACAAGCTATGTAGACCATTCTTATACAGAGGTATTTCTGGATGAAAGGTGGATTGCAGTAGACAGCTACATCGTTGACACGGCGCTTTTCGAAGCTGCACGCGCAAAACTGGTCGCTGAAAATAGATTGCTTGGTTATGGCATCCACCGCAATGGTACTGTCAACTGGGATGGAAAGTCTGATGCTTTCTCTCAGTTTCTGAATGATGGTAGTGTAGCAGACTTGACAACATCCGACTATGGCGTCTATCCTGACATCATCGCCTTTTATGCTGATGGCAAAGGCATAAACAAGCTCAATGCCATGACCAGCGTGTTTATCAGACTTGCGGTTGGCGGAGCAAACAGAAAAATAGCAGGTGTACGCGCCTCGGCTTCTTGATTAAAAGCACAGGTACATCACACCGTACCGAGGCTAATTCATGTCAAAAACGTTGAAAGACCAGGCCAAAAAAGGGTTGGTTATTTTTTGCGGTGCCGGCGTTTCTATGGTGCCTCCCACATGTTTGCCGTCGTGGTGGCAAATGAATGCAGAAGTGATCCGTGCGCTCTGCCTTCAGGTAACGGACTACGTATCTTCAGAAAAAGCTGATACCTGGGCGCAAGCAATCAACGAACGACGAGATAGCCGGCGCTTTCCGCCCGAGTTTCAAGCCGAGCTCATCACCAAACATTTTGGCCACGCGTACTTCGATGTACTGGCCTGCCTGGATGGGGATACCCCCAACACCGTCCACCTCGCAATTGCAGAACTCGCCAAAGCCGGCCATGTCCGTGCCGTCATTACCACCAACTTCGACCGCGTCCTCGAAGCAGCATTTACCCAAACCGACATACCGTTCGACGTACATTTCAGTCAGGCCCATTTCGAAACCCTGGCAACGTCGCTCCATACAGCATTCGATCAACCTGCCTGTCAACTTATCAAGCTTCATGGTTCCGTAGCGAATCCCCTGACGCTTGTAGATACGCTAGCCCAGCGGATGCGCGGCCTGTCACCAGCAGTTGTCACCTGCCTTGACCACTTGCTCACAGCGTACCCCTGGCTTTTTATGGGATTCTCGGGAGGAGATCTGGAGGGTAACCCCAATTACCTGCGGTTGCGCCCCATGCAGCAACAGGCCGCCGGCTTCACCTGGCTGGTACGCGATGCATCTAACCATGAACCCATTGAGGCCGTGGTTACCTTGCGCGAGGCATATGGCGACAGGGCATCAACACCGCGCGGTGAATTGCCCGGCTGGTTCCTTGAGCAATTTGGCTCATTGCTGCCCGCAGATTTTCAGGAAGTGACTGCTTCACCGGATGAAATTGCGCAACGCAAACAGCAGGCTTCCGATGCCATCGTGCAGCATACCCGATCCTGGGCAACTGATCGTGGCCCGGCTCGTGCCGCACTAGTTCTGGCTGATATCCTTTCTTTTGCTGTTGGGATGCCGGCTGAAGCCTTGCCCCTTCTCCGCAATGTCCTCGCGACGACCGAGCCATCGGAGCGCGCCTTTGTGGTGATAAGCAACAGCCTCGCCAACCTCCTCATCAACCAGGGCGCACTGGATGAAGCCATTGCCTTATTGGAAGAGGCCATAGCACAGCTTGCGGCCGACCAGTTTAGCGACAAAGCAGATTTGCAAAGCACGCTGGGCCTGGCCTTACAGACGCGTGGTAATTTCAAACAAGCACTCCAGCTATTTGAGAAAAACTACAAAGCGGGTATCGAGCAAAACGATACCCACCGACAGGGCATCGCCTTACACAACAAGGCCATGGCACTAACCGCTTTAGGTGACCTTGACCAGGCAAAAACCTGTTACGAGAAAGAACTCGATCTTGTGCGCCAGCAAGGCAATGCTGTTGCACAAGCCCAGGTACTGAACAACCTGGGCGAATTACTCCAACAACAAAACCAGTTTGACGAAGCAAAAAGCCGTTTACAAGAATCCATCAAGCTACGTGAACGCCTCGGCGATGATCGCGGCATTGCGCACTGCCTAGGCAACCTCGCTGTAGTGGATTATCGACAGGGAAAAACGGCAGAAGCGCAAAAATACCATGCAGAAATCCTGTCGATTTTTCGAAGATTAGGAGACCGGCCTAATGAAATCCTCACGCTTAACAACATAGCGGACATCGCCAGGGCAACCGGTAACCTGGATAGTGCTCGTAACTGTGTGGAACAGGGGCTTGCGCTGGCAATGGAGCATAATCTGGATGAAGCGCGGTTGCAATGTCAGTGGAAACTGGCCGAAATCCACGAAGCAGCCGGCCAGCTTGACAAAGCCATCCCACTCTATGAGCATATCCGCAATGCATACAACGCAGCCGGCTTATTCAACAAAGAAGCAGAAGCAAGCAACGCGCTGGGAATCCTCCTCTGGCGCCACAATCAGTTAGACGATGCCGCCAGTGCCTTTGACCTCGCGATTGCACGATACGCTGAATTAGCGCAACCTTTGCAGCGGGCAGCAGCACTTGGCAACCTTGCGCTTGTGCACCGCCAGCGTGGCGATCTGGCCAACGCATTTGCGCTGCTGGAAGAAAAACTAAAAATCGCCGCACAACATGATGCCCCGGCCGACGCTGCAAATGCGTTCTACAACATCGGCTCAATCCTGCACGAACAAGGCCAACTCAATGAAGCCATTAAAGCTTTTGATCAGGCCCAGCGCATCTTTGTCGGCCTGGGCTTTGTACCGCAAGCAGTAGATGTGCTGTCGGTGATGGGTCAAATTTGTGGTATGGCCGGCAAAATCAGTCAAAGCTTGCACTGGTTTGACCAGGTTATGCCCCATGCAACAGGCCCCCAGCAGCAAACCCAGGTCACCCAGCGTATGGCGACAGTACTGGAGTTGCTGCTTAAAAGTGGGCACCCTGATTTGGCCCAAGAATACGTCACCCGCATGCAGCAGCTTGGCGCGGAGGTTACAATCAAGGGGAGTTAGATTGTTGATTTTGGATGGCTGATTTTTGATTGCGTTCGTCTTGCCAGCCCAATTGGTCCATCGCGCGCATCATTCTGAGCACCGCGAAGAATCTGGGTAACACGTAAAGTAATACGGTTTGCCGGTTAGCGAAGAAAGCCCTGCCCTCCGAGAGGGTACGGCTTTAAGTAGAACGTGTTATTAATCTAAAGCAAGTGTACTTCCACAGGTCATAACCACTCAATTGTTAAATGAGACAAGTGGCAAACCTAACGGTTGTTCATGAACACAAAGGTACCTACCTTTTTACACACCTACCCGATTATCAACTTTTTGGTCTCCAAGACATCCAATGCAAACGCGACGCTACGTTCACAACCCTTTTTTAGCCTTTGTAGAGACTGTTGAGAAATTTCTTCACATCCTGAGAAAGCGATCTTTTGGTGCTTTTTTGCCCACTCTCCTCATACGTAGCTCGGCTATGCAATCGTCGAGATGTACCAAAAATCACTCAAAATCTCATCTTCCTCAAAACATGAAGAAAAATCTCAACAGTCTCTTAACGCTTCTTGTATGCACCCTTGTGTTTACGGGCTGTGCTCAGGAAGCTTCCACTTCAACGACACAGGAGGCCACACCTGCACCCCGTATCGCTGTAGATGCCGGCGTTATTGTGGCTGACATGGATGCTGCCCTTGCTTTTTACAGAGACTTGCTGGGCCTCCCTGTGATAGCAGACATCACGACCTCCCTCATCGGTAAAGGCCGTATGGTGCAGTTGCAACACGGCGCTTCGCTGATCAAACTGGTACAAATGGAAACGGCCCCGGCGGCAGATACCGAGGCCGGCATAACAACAACCTTTGGGTATCGGTACATCACACTAATGGTTGAAGACATGGCCCCAATTGTAGCACAAACCGAAGCTGCCTCCACACCCGTATTCTTGCCGCTTACAACACTCGGCAACGGCGCGCAGATTTATATGGTTGAAGATCCCGAGGGCAACATCGTAGAATTTGTCCAGGAGGCCGGGTAAGCCCCCACACCTTGTGGCGCGAACCCATTACAAACTAAAGGAAAATTTCCGCGTAACAGCCGATATAGGTCAAAAATGACCGTACCACCCTAACTTTCTACAACATTGCGTATCTTTTCCAGATTCGCTTCATCGCTTAACATAAACGCATGCGTAACATACAGACTTCCACAGTCTTGCTTGCACTGTTTGTCTTGGTGGGCTGTAGCAACACGAAAAGCCTCACTACAGAACCAACTACTCCCCCGGCTGCCGCAGCAAGCCAACCAGCTCCTGATACCGCTGAAAAAGAATCCATTTTCTGGGCTCGCCAGGAAAGCGCCCGTACCCGCTTTGTACAGGCTGACGTCGACTTTATGACAGGCATGATCGGCCACCATGCACAGGCACTCATTATGTCAGACCTCGCGCCCAAGAATGGTGCGAGCCCTGAAATCCAAACCCTTGCCGCGCGGATCATTAATGCGCAAAAGGACGAAATTGCCATCATGCAAACCTGGCTACGTGATCGTGACCAGCCTGTACCCGAAGTACACATTGATGGGCTCAATCTCATGATCCACGGCCTTGAAGATGAAGGCGGTCAAGGTGCACACGGCGGCCACGGCGGTGGTGATCATGGAGGTGGAGATCATGGCGGCATGCATGACCATTCAGACATGCCCGGTATGCTTTCGCCTGCACAGCTCGAAGAACTCGCTGCCGCCAAAGGCACCGATTTCGACAAACTGTTCCTCAAGTATATGATTCAGCATCACGCCGGCGCCATTACCATGGTGGACGTGCTATTTGCAACCGACGGTGCCGGCAACGACGAAGCTTCGTTCAAGCTCGCCGCAGAAATCAATGTCGATCAGACCACGGAAATTGCGCGCATGCAGCTCATGCTCGACCAGCTTAACGCCATGGACGTCGACCAGTAACCACACAAATTTCGACCTACCAACGAATTTTACTATCCCAACTAAACGACTACTATGAAAGGCAATGCCAAACCACGGCGCTCAATGTCTGGCCTCTTGTGGCCAGTCCTGCTTGTAGCAGGAATGTTTACCATCGCAGCGTGTGCCCCTAAACCCATCGCGACCTCTACAGAAGCTGAGCCCATGGCTGAAGCCAAAATGGAAGAATCCATGGAGGCCATGAAAGAAGCCAAGGACAAAATGATGATGTCCAAAGATGCGCCAAGCCCCGACCCACGTGTTGGACTTAGCGCTGGCCTCTTCGATGCCGGCGAAGCTATTTGGAACCTCGAATTGGTTTCAACAACGCCACCACCCGAAAGCTTTGTTGGCGTAACCAACTCGGATCTCGCGTTCCTCGACAATTATGTCATCCAGGGTAACTACAACGGTGTTCAGATTTGGGACATCACGGATCCTAAAGCACCTTCACTGGCAACCGAATACGTATGCCCTGCCTCGCAGAGTGACGTGTCTGTGTATGAAAACCTGCTCTTTGTATCGGGTGAAGGCCTTGGTGGCCGGCTCGATTGTGGCACACAGGGTGTTGAAGAAGCCATCAGTGGCGACCGCCTCCGCGGTATCCGTGTTTTTGACATTAGCGACATCTACAATCCAGAGTACATCACTAACGTACAGACCTGCCGCGGCTCGCACACGCATTCGTTGCTGAAAAGCCCTGGTGATGACGAGAACGTTTATGTTTACGTTTCTGGTTCAGCACCTGTACGTCCGGAAGAAGAACTGGCCGGCTGCTCATCAGCCATGCCTACCGATGATCCGAACTCTGCGCTCTTCCGCATCGAAGTCATCAAAGTGCCGCTCGCCAATCCCGAGCAGGCTGCTATCGTTAGCTCACCGCGTATTTTCAATGGCCTCGTTGAGCCGCCACAGCATGGCCTCGCACCAGACGATATTGCTGCACTCGAAGAAGCCCGCGCACGCGGTGCATTCATCGTTGAGTTTTTCGGCCAGGAGCAGGTACTACCTGACCGTTTTGCTGCGATGATGCTGAATGAGTTTGTTACCGGCCAGGGCAAAGAAGGTCCTGCTAATGCCGCTGACAGCGCGGCATTCCGCGAAGCATTGCCTGAAATCATCGCCCAGCGTTTTGGTATCGAAGAAGAGGAAGAGTCTGACGGTCCACGCCCTGGCCCAACCCAGTGCCATGACATCACGCTATATCCAGCTATTGGCCTCGCTGGTGGCGCCTGTGAAGGATACGGCCTGTTGCTCGACATCTCTGATCCGGCCAACCCGGTACGCATGGATGCTGTAGCTGACTCCAACTTTGCCTACTGGCATTCTGCAACGTTCAGCAACGACGGCTCAAAAATCCTCTTCACGGATGAGTGGGGCGGCGGTGGCGGTCCAAAATGCCGCGCAAATGATCCGAAAGAGTGGGGTGCAAATGCGCTCTTCACCCTTGAGAATGGCAAAATGGTGTTCCAGAGCTACTTCAAGCTGCCGGCACCTCAGACACCAGAAGAAAACTGTGTAGCCCACAACGGCTCATTGATCCCAGTTCCAGGCCGCGACCTGTTCGTGCAGTCCTGGTATCAGGGTGGCATTACCATCATGGACTGGACCGATGTAACCAACCCGATCGAAATTGCCTACCACGACCGTGGTCCAGTTGACCCAAATCGTATGGTAATGGGCGGTAGCTGGTCGGTGTACTGGTACAACGGCCTGATCGTGAACTCTGAAATTGCACGCGGCCTTGATATCTTTGAGCTAATGCCGAGCTACTATATTTCTGAAAATGAAATTGCTGCTGCCAAATCGGTTACGCATAGCTTTATGAATGCGCAGGGACAGCCTATTTTCGAATGGCCGGCTACCTTCGCACTCGCGGGTGCATATGTCGACCAGCTCGAACGCTCGAGTGGCCTGTCTGCAACTCGACTTGCTTCTGTGCGTCAGGCCCTGTCTGCTGCTGAAGCACTTTCGGGTAATGCACGGACAAGAGCGCTCAACGCTCTCGCCACAGAGGTTGACGACAACACCAGTGGCTCCTCTGACGCTGGAAAAGTTGAGATGCTTGCAGGCGCCATCCGCGCCCTCGCAGCCGCCGGCTGATCAGCTGGATCTGAGTAAGCGTAAAAAGGCTCCTGTCTGCTCGATTGCAGGCAGGAGCCTTTCTTGTTTTAATGCCGATCCGCATTCAGCAATCAACATTCCTCAATCGAAATTCCGTAATCAGCAATCAAGGATGCTACTCAGCCAGCGCGTTCCAGTCTTCCTCGGTGGCAACCGAAAGCTGGGACTCCATTACCATTAGCCAGACGTCTTTTTTGACGAGCAGGGCCTCAAAATTGATGTACTGTGCGTTTTCAGCTTCACCATCCTTCGCTGATGCATACCGGAAGATGCCGCGCGAGAAGGCTGTACCTTCGTTGACATACTCGGTTGAAAACCTGAACACAACAGAAGCCGTCATGTTGCCGGCTTTGGTATCGTCAAATCCAGACTTCCAGTTCTTTAGTGCCGTTGAAATAGGGACACTTGATTTAGAAAAGTCCGAAACGAGCACCGCATCTTCATGGTACAATGCGGCGTAGCCTTCAAAGTCACCTTCCGCAACCGTGCGAGACACTTCGTCCCAGTAGGCATCGAGCTCCTGGGCGCCGGCCGTACTGGCCGTCACTAGCATGAACAACGTGAGAAGACGTAACGTTTTTCTGACGAGCAAAAAAGTCATGGGATGATACAATCTTGTTAAACTTTGGGTTTATTAAGATAGCAAAACCAAGGTCCCCGTTCTGATTACCTCAAACCATCTGAAAAAGCGCATGACCCGGCCATTCCTTTTTACTGTTCTTGTCCTCATTTTTGGTTTTATCCAGCAAGTCAACGCACAAGATGTTGTCATCAATGACGTCACACTCACAAGCGATCAGATACATGCGCTCGAAACGCAGTATGGTGTCAAACCGCTACCGGGTGAATACTGGTACGATACCAGCAGCGGGCTATACGGCGTTAAGGGCTTCCAGGCCTATGGTTTCATGCTCCCAGGCCACGACTTTGGCACATTGACCACCAACGCATCGCAAGGCAACACGCGTGTTTTTATCAATGGGCGAGAACTACCACAACTGGAGTGGATTGTCTGGAGCTACATGCTCGGCTACCCGATCCAGGTGGGCAAATATTGGCTCGACGAAAAAGGCAACGCCGGCTACGAGGGCAATCCGCAACCCGTGCTCAACCTGTACCTGCTTGCACAGCAAAACGCCTACAACGGACGCGGTGGCAGCGGCGACAACTTCTGGTCCTCCCGCTTTAGCGCCGGCAACCACGACGGCAACGGCCGCGGCTACGTAAGCGTACCGGGGTATGGTCCGGTGGGGTATGGGTTTTGAGAATGCCGAGTTGCGAGTGCCGATTTTCGAATGCCGAATGTCGAGTGGATGAGGAATAGCGCTATCTTTCATCCTTGTCATTCCGAGCCTGCCGAGGAATCTGGGTATGGCTCTTTGTTACATGTGGATTGTTGATTGCGGAATGGCGATCTGCTTCCATGGTGTCATGCGGAGGCTTGCGGCGCTTGATTGGTGAATGCTGATTGGGGGTTGGCAAACGGTGCCATCCATGTCATCCTGATGCCATGCGAAGGATCTCTGCCAGACTGGCACCGGTGCCCAAACAGTCACACCGGAGACATTGACTTCAGCTGTTTGTTCATGAATACATACGACTACACACAGATTGAATTCCGACGGCTGCTGCAAGTGAAGCCGCGGGCGATTATCGACTTGATGAACGATCCGGATGTGCGGCGCCACCTGCCGCTTGCCCGGGGCCACTTTGGCAAGGAAGACTACAAGCACTTTATTGCTGCGAAGGAGCACATTTGGACAACCCACGGCTACGGCCCATGGGCTTTTATGCTTGGGGATGAATTTGTGGGCTGGGGTGGCTTACAACCGGAAGACGGTGATGTGGATGTTGGGCTTATCTTACACAAAAAGCACTGGGGTGCTGGCCGGCTGCTATACAGCAGAATTGTCGATCAAGCCTTCAACGAACTAGGCGTTGACTCTGTAATTGCATTATTGCCGCCTAGCAGAACCAGGGTTGCCGGACTGCAGCGCCTCGGTTTCCAAAACGATGGCGAGTTTGTGATTGGAGAATCGCTGTTTCTCCGTTACCGGCTGACAAAAGCGGCTCACTCGGTCCAAACAAGAACAACCCCGCACTGATTAAACTGGCTGTATTGGATCGGGATCTCCGAGGTGCCGACATATACCTCAATCCCCGCGGTACCTTCTAGCGGAATGCTATCTAAATCGAACGCTTGCGGACTGGAACTATCAAAACCGCCCATCGCCAGGCCATCCAGGAAAACCTTAAGGGGACAGGTACGTCCACGCCGGCGCGAGACGGCAACTTGCGCGCCCTCGTAAGAAATAACCTGGACGCCGGAGACGCCGCGCAACGCCTCAGAAAGCAAAATTTTGTTTCGTTCTTCTAGCTCAGCTTTAGTCATGAATCGCCCCATTCCCCGCGCTTTACGCTGATAAAATCCTCGCCTGTCGAGCGTGCGTTCCATACGTTCTTCACTAACAACAATGCCCTCAAGCTCAATGGGCGTTCGATCAAGGCCAACCGCTAATTGTCGGTCTTCGCAGGGCTCCAATCGCAACACCAAAACCTCACTTAAATATGCCTCGTCAGCTACCAGGGTAAGCGTATATAACCCCGAGTCGATGTCTTGAAAAACAACTTCGCCACGATCATTTGTTGTAGCCTCAAAATCAGTGTTTTTCAGCTTAACCTGTACATTTCCCAGCGGCTTGATGATTTGTTGATCGTAGACATGTAGCTTCAATGAAGCATCAGTACACGCTTCTGTAGCCTGCCGGCCATGAACTTCCGCAACCGGCAAGAGAAGCAATAAAAGAAGCAGATATCGCATGATTATTCCTACGTAGAGACGCTCTTAAATATACAAGCAAGAATAAAAGAATACATCGAAAAAGAGCCTTAAACATGGAGCATGTATGCATTAAAGCCGACAAACAACTAGCTTAGGGATATCCACCATTCCACAGACAAGCCCTAGTGTTTTATGTCGTTCGCCAGATACGCCCTTGTTCTTTTGCTTTGTATTGTTGCCGGCACCGCCACGGCACAAACCCGCTCCCTGCAAAATTCCCCACCCTTGATGGAGGCTGCACCGCAAGATGTTGGCATGTCGCCTGAGCGGCTCATGCACATTGATGCCATGGCAAAAGAGGCGGTCGACTCCGGTAATCTGCCTGGCGTTGTGACCCTCGTTGCACGGCACGGCAAAATTGTATTCTGGAAAGCGTACGGCCACGCAGACAACGCAAGTAACCGGGCCATGAAACGCGATGACATCTTCCGTATTGCCTCGCAGACCAAAGCCATTACCTCAACCGCTGTAATGATGCTATGGGAAGAAGGGCACTTCCAGCTCGACGACCCGATTTCGAAGTACATCCCCGCCTTCAAGAACCCGCAGGTGCTGTCACGCTTCCGGTACAGCGACACTACTTACACCACGGTAGATGCTGACAAAGAAATCACCATCCGCCAGTTGCTCACGCACACCTCGGGCATCGGATATGGCGTGATTGATGGGGATGAGCGCATGAAAATGATTTATGCCAAAGCCGGCATCACCGACCTCTTCACCACTGAACCCATCACGATCGAAGAGAGCGTCAAAAAACTCGCAAAACTCCCACTGCACCACAATCCTGGCGAGAAGTTTACCTACAGCGAAGGGCTCGATGTGCTGGGGTATTTTATCGAAGTGATTTCCGGCCAGCCGTTTGATGAATTCCTTCGCGAACGGCTCTTCGATCCGCTTGGTATGGACGACACCTGGTTCTATCTGCCAGATAACAAAGCAGATCGGCTCGTTACGGTGCAACGCAAAGACAGTGATGGTAACTGGGAGAAATACCCTGTCACGTTTTACGACACCGACTACCCGATCACGGGCGCACGCGCCTTTTTCTCGGGCGGTGCCGGCCTCTCAAGTACTGCCAAAGACTACGCCACCTTCCTGCAGATGTACCTGAATGGCGGCGAACTCAACGGCACCCGCATTCTGAGCCGCAAAACCATTGAGACCATCATGAAAAACCAGGTCGGTGCGCTTAACGGCGAAAACGCAACGAGCGGCGTCGGACTGGCCTTTGGTGTTGTCAACGACAAAGGGGTCACACGAGGGGGGGCTGGTAGCGCCGGCACCTTCGAATGGGGCGGCTACTTCAACACACAGTACTTCGCAGACCCCGAAGAACAGTTAATCGGCGTCATCCTGAAGCAAACCCAGGGACCCGTGATGGACAATACAGGCTGGCGCTTTCGGCTGTTTACAGGGCAGGCGATTGATGATTAAGGGATGGCACCTTGCTTTAGAGCCTATCCGAAAACCTCATTTCGACTTCGCGCGGCTGCACAAATCAGGTTTTCGGATAGGCTCTCAGTCATGTCATAGGATGTTGAAAAAGCAAGGCTTTGCGCAAAGCATGAGCTTTACGTAATTTTCGGGAAGATGCTGGCTTATGCCGGCACGGTGTTATTCGTCATATGCAAAGATCATAATGTACTTTTCCGCCCAACTTAGACCTTTTACCCGCCTATTCACCCTCTTCCTGCTTGTAGCCATGCTGGTAGGGGCATCTGCGTGTGATGGTCAGGAAGAAGAAGCGCCAGCGCCTGACCCAACACCCGTGGCCCGTTTTTGGCAAATGGTCGCTTCAATCAACACGCCCCAACAGCGCCATGAACACGCTTATGTTGCTGTTGGTGATGCCTTTTACCTGGTGGGCGGCCGCGGACAGCGCCCCGTGCAGAAGTATGACCCTGCCACAAAAACCTGGGAGGACATGAGTGCACCGCCGTTCCAAATGCACCACTTCCAGGCGGTCTCTTACGATGGCAAAATTTACGTCATGGGTGCCTTTACGGATGGTTATCCCGATGAAAACCCGATCCCGAACATCTACATCTTCGACCCGGAGACTGATACATGGACGGCAGGCCCGGAAATTCCAGCGGACCGCCGACGCGGCTCAGCGGGTGCTATTGTCTATAACAACGAATTTTATATCGTGGCCGGCATTCAAAATGGTCACACGGATGGGCACGTTACCTGGCTCGATAAATACAATCCAGCAACTGATACCTGGACGCAATTGGCTGATGCACCCAGGGCTCGCGACCACTTCCAGGCAGTGGTTGTCGATGACAAACTCTACGCTGCTGCCGGCCGACGCAGTTCGTTTGCAACCAACCAGGTGTTTCAGCTCACCGAAGCCGCTGTAGATGTTTATGATTTTGCAACAGACAGCTGGTCAACCCTGCCGGCATCAGCAAATATTCCAACTGAACGCGCCGGTACCGCAGCTATTGCGCTGGACGGCAAGGTAGTTGTGCTTGGTGGCGAGAGCGGCCGGCAAATTCCGGGCATGGAGCAGAATCCGCCACTGGCGCACGACGAAGTAGAAGCCTATAACCCAATCACTGGTGCTTGGGAAACGCTGCCACCGATGCTTGAGGGCCGGCATGGTACACAGGCCATTGTGTATGACAATGCAGTCTACATTGCAGCCGGCTCAAAAACGCTTGGTGGTAATGAAATAAATTCACACGAAGTCTTTGCAGCCGCCGAGGATAACGAGTAACTGGATGTACCGGCAGTTGTATCTTTGAGCAATCATAAACGAAGATGCTATGGCTGTTACATCAAAAAAATCGAACAAAGCCCTGCTAGGCGTCCGTCTGTTGATGCCCATTCTCGCCCTGTCTTTCCTTGGCTGGCAAATTTCTTCCATGCAGGCCAAAAACGTAGATGATGCGCTGCTGGAAAGCACTGCGGATATTGCAGTAACCGATATTGATGACTACATCGAATTCCAACCGGTAGTCGATACGCTGGGTCGCCGGCTTGCTCTTTTATCCCGGCTCACTCGTAGATCCTGTAGCTTACGTCCCCATGGCGCGTGACATCGCCGAGGCTGGCTATACGGTTCGCATCGTCAAATTCCCAAGCCGCATGGATCGGTTTCCGTGGCAGCGTGAAGCAGTCAAAAACCGGACAGATACTGCTTTTATGGCACGCAACTGGGTGCTGGGCGGCCATTCACGTGGTGCTCGCATAGCCCTTGATTATGCAGTAGAAAACGAAGCAAAGCTGGCGGGTTTACTCATGATCGGCTCTTCGCAACCACGAGAAGTCAGTCATGCCGATCTGTCGATTCCTGTACTAAAGATTTACGGCTCGCAAGACGGATTAGCGGGCCCAACCGAGGTTGAGCAGTTCAAACACAACCTGCCGGCACACACGATGTGGCACCGCATCGAAGGAGGCAACCACGCCCAGTTTGGCTGGTACGGCAGGCAATTGGGAGATGACAGCGCAACGATTTCCCGGGAAGCCCAGCAACAGGCTACGGTTGCAGCCATCCTGGATTTTTTAGGCACGATCTTATAAACCTATCGGGGTTTTTCATACTGGAACGCTGATTTATTTGAGAGATAAAAATGCCTCTACAATAAGCCACGGGTTCTTCCGTTCTTGTGCTATGCTCAAAGTTCTCAAAGCCTGCCCCTGCGTTATCCAGGACAACAAAATCCTCGCATTCAAACATCCATCTGCCGGATTTCAAATCCCTAAAGGCAGCGTTGAAGATCACGAATCGATAGAAGAAGCGGTGCTCCGCGAGTTAGCAGAAGAGTCGGGGATCACAGCGGCTAGTATCGGTAGCAAGGTCGGCGAATTGGATTGGATCATTGAAGCCGGCACCCATTCGTTTTTGCAGGCCGAGCACCAGGAGTGGCACATCTTCCTTGTCAAACCCGAACATCCACTACCGGCGCAATGGCACCACACTGCTGAAGGCAGCGAGGCCGAAGAGGGACTTAATTTCGAGTTTTTCTGGCAATCGTTTGATTCCATTCCAGAGCAATTCCACCCGGTTTATAGAGAAGTGATCAACATGGTTGCGTCGCACCTATAGTTATGGCAGCTTCTCGCAACATTGCCGTAGTTGGTCAAGGTATCATTGGGCTTAGCACCGCCGCAGCATTGCTGGCAAACGGTCATTCGGTAGATCTTTTCAGTAAAGATTCCTTTGAGAAAACAACCTCCATGGCTGCCGGCGCTTATTGGTGGCCCCACAAAGCCTATCCACAAGCACGCGTATCAGCCTGGGCTGCGGCAACGTATCGGCACCTCGTTTCAGAAAGCAACCATACGGGTACGGGCGTTTTTATGGCCCCGCATTACCGATTCTGCCTCGACCCGGATGATGGGGCCTATGCCCGCCATTTGCTCGATGCATGGGAGGCAATTGACGGTGCAACACACGGCATACCATGCCCTGAAGCGTACAAAATGATGGTCCCCGTTATCAATGTGCCCGTGTACATGCCATGGCTTCGAGGCCAGGTAAAACAAGCCGGCGCACGTTTTTTTCAGCAAGAAATCGATACACCCGACAGCCTTTACCCTACATATGATCTGGTCATAAATTGCACGGGTGTCTGGGCATCAACATTTGTAGGGGATCCAGAAGTTTATCCGATTCGCGGGCAAGCCGTTGTACTTTCGTTACCACCAAACCTTAAGGCATCCACTCGCATCTTTCAGAAAGAAGATCAGTTCACACTCATCTTGCCTCGTACCTCCGATGTCATCCTCGGCGGCACCGCACAGGAAGGTAGCTGGGACACCAATCCTAGCGATGCGGATACACAAACCATTGTGCATCGCTGTACCAGCATTGTACCGGAACTAGCCGGCTGTGACATACTGGGCACAACGGTTGGTCTGCGCCCCGGACGCAAGTCGGTTCGCCTCGAATTGGCATCCACGCCTGCCGGCAATCCGATCATCCACAATTACGGACACGGCGGCGGTGGCTTTACAGTAGCCTGGGGGTGTGCAGCAGAAGTAGCTGCATTGGCACATGGCCACTTCTCGAAGCAACCAGCGGCATAAACTATTGCTTCAATTGGGTATATTGCTTGAAATGATCCGGTATGCTATGTATCGTTTTTCTTTAATGTTAGTGTGCTGCTGTTTATACGTTGGCGCGGTTACAGCAAACGCACAGTCGACGCAAGTCCCTGACTGGGAAGGCACCTGGCGCGGTACGCTCGAAAACCTCCCCAGCCGGCCCAACGCGCCTGAAGTAGAAGTTGTCCGGGAAATAGGTGCCTGGCCCCAAGAAGCGGAAGCCTGTACCCGCTGGCGTACGTCGTATGTGGAAAAGGGTGAATTCAAGCAGGTGAAAGACTATAAATTGTGCAAAGGCGAAGCACCTGGTGTGTACTTCGTCGATGAAGGTGACGGCATCGTGCTGTCGGGCCGGCTCATTGCAAATCAGTTGATTACCCCATTCAAGTACAACAGCATACTCATCGTCTCCCAAACCAGTGTGCACGACAACGTAATGCAGGAAGATCATTTGTCTGTAGATGACAAGCCGGCGATTGATGGCTGTGCAACCCATGCTCCCCCGCAGCATCCAACGGCTCACGCTTGTGCGTGAAGCTACCCAAACCAAACCGTAATCATTTCACATGCGAGACGCGTTTATACATACCCAACCGATTCAACTCTACAAACTTCTGAAGCTCGAAAGTCTGGTGTCAAGTGGCGGGGAAGCAAAGATGGTGATTGCAGAAGGACTGGTTGAGGTAAATGGGGAAATAGAAACGAGGAAACGGAAACAGATTGTGGACGGTGATGTGATTGTCTTTGGCGAAGAATCCATCCGGGTAAAGCTGGAGCAATCCGGAGAACCGGCGTGAACACCGAGGCAATAGAGCGCGCCACCCGGCAGTGGATCAATACTGTGGTTATCGACCTGAACTTGTGTCCGTTTGCACAAAAGGCGATGGCTGCTAAACAAGTGCGCTTCTTTGTGACGGGCGCAGCTACGGAAGAGGCACTCCTGGAAGTACTGCAACATGAACTAGCCCTGCTCGAACAAAACCCGGCCATCGAAACGAGTCTGCTGATTCATCCACAGGTCCTGCGCAACTTCTCCGAGTACAACCAATTTCTGGATTATGCAGACGCGCTGCTCGCCGCCATGGATCTGGAAGGTGTTTTTCAAATCGCAAGTTTCCATCCCGAGTATCAGTTCAGCGATACCGCGCCGGCAGATGTGGAGAACTTCACAAACCGCTCCCCTTACCCGATGCTGCACGTGCTTCGGGAAGCCAGCGTAGAAGCCGTGGTACGCAAACATCCGGCACCAGAACGCATTCCGGAGCAGAATATCAAAAAACTAAACCAATTGGGCCATAAGCACGTGTTGGCGTTGTTTGAACAGTGCTTACGTTTTGATTAGCTAGATACAGATCACACGCAATTTGGATCACAGCAAAGCTTCACGGCATCCCCCACATCAACACGACCTAGCGTATAACAAGGTATTCAACCTGATTAAGTTATAAACCAAATGAAACCTAAAGTCGCATTTTTCTCCGGTGTACTCACAGGCATGGTCCTCATCCTTGTCATTCTTGCTGCCGCTTTTGTCATTCCCAGACGGAATGCAATGGTAACAACGCCCGGTAAAGAAAAGGGCCTTAATTTCCCCAGTGCAGCAGCCTTTACCAAAACCCATGGCGAGGTCGATGCAGATTGGACCGTACGCAGCATAAACGGGGAAACCCTGCTCATGGAAGAACTCAGGGGCCAGGTTGTTTTCTTGAATCTGTGGGCAACCTGGTGCGGTCCATGTATACGAGAAATGCCTTCTATTGAAGCCCTTGAAACACAACTCGCAGATGACAACCGCATCAAGTTTATGCTTGTCACAGACGAATCTGTTGGCCTCGTAAAAGATGCCCTTACAACGTTTTGGGATGGCAGAAAGCTAGACGGTATGCCTTTGTACTCTTCCCAATCCAAGCGCCCCTATGCTATCCGGACAAATTCATTACCGAGTACGTTTATCATTGACAAGCAGGGAAACATCCGTTTTGTAAAACACGGTAGAGAGGACTGGGACGACCCCAAAGCCGCGGCATACTTGCGGGCCCTGGCCGACGAGCCGGCTTAGGGCGTATAGACAATCAGCAAGAAGCACACACGTGGTACAAAACCGGGCATCCCAAAAAAGCTCGTATTATATTGCGAGCATTCTATTCATCCACCCTGCAAATCATGACCTATACCAAGTATGCGGATCTGAACGATGCTGTTGTTTTTATCACCGGCGGCGCCTCAGGTATCGGACGTGATATCGCTAATGCCTTTGCCGCACAGTCAGCACGCATCGGTATCCTGGATATTGATGAAGCCAATGGGCAGGCTACAGAAGAAGCGTTGACCGCAGCAGGATGCAAAGCCAAGTTTGTGGCCTGTGATCTTCGCAATATCAGCGCACTCGAAGCCGGCGTGACTGAGCTAACGCAAACGCTAGGCGCTGCAACGGTACTGGTCAATAACGCCGCCCGTGATGACCGGCATGGCTGGGAAGATGTAACGGAATCCTACTACGACGAGCGGATTGCCACCAACCTGCGTCACATGTTTTTTGCCACAAAAGCTGTTGCCCCCGGCATGATTGCAGCCGGCGGTGGGTCCATCATCAACATGGGATCAAACTCCTGGTGGGAAGCAGCCGGCGGATTTCCCGTCTACACCACAGCCAAGGCCGCAGTACACGGCATGACCCGCTCGTTTGCCCGCGACCTCGGCAAACACAATATCCGCGTCAACACGGTGGTGCCAGGCTGGATTATGACGGCGCGGCAAAAAGAGCGCTGGGTTACACCGGAATCGTTGGCCCGGCATCTCGAACGCCAGTGCCTCCCGACGCCCATCGAGCCACATTACGTTGCGCGCATGGTGCTTTTCCTCGCCTCAAACGACGCCGCCATGTGCACGGCGCAGAACTACATGGTGGACGCGGGGTCGATTTGAGTGCCGAATGCCGATTTTCGAATGCCGATTGTCGAGTGAATCCAATACGGTACCATTCTTCAGAATAGAAGTGCTAAAAGGCTTGGGGTTACTCCTTGTCCTCCTGCATCCAGGGCAATTCTGCTGCGCTTAGAAACCAAGCTGGCTATTCTCCTTACAACAAACAACATCCTGTATCAGAACTGACGCAATGATCAAAGGCATGCGTGTACGCATCGCTGCCTTTGTTGTGTTCTCAAGCTCATGCATCTGGCTCGTCCCTCCATAGCCCTGTCTTTCAGTCTGTTTGCCCTCTTTTTCACCATGTGGATTTTGGTGCCGGCACAACTAACGGTGCTGTGGCTGGTGGCTGTAGTTTCTAGCGAGTGGAGTCTCTTTTTTGGTGTATTCGCCGTTGTAGGCATCATTCTGGGTTGGCTAACCAATCGTAAAAAACGATCACGCGCAGGTACCTTTGCCGTTGCCAGTGGCATGCTGGCCCTTGTTTTTGTGAGTTATCCGATTGTGACGGGTTTCTCTACAGCCAATAACCACGGCGTTGAGCTTTCGCTGAGCCGATACATTGTTGGCGGTCTGTTTGGTGGTCTGTTTGGTGGTCCATCACAGGAAGCAACCATCGAAACACACGCGTACACAACGGCCGAGGAAGACACGCTGTATCTCGACGCCTATCTCCCGGCTAACCCAACAACGCAAGAAAAACGGCCGGCCGTGATTGTCATCCATGGCGGCGGGTGGAGCGCTGGTAAACGTAGCGATTTCCCTCGCTGGAATCACTGGCTAATCGATGCAGGATATGCAGTCTTCGACATCGACTACCAACTCGCGCCACAACCCAACTGGCAAGCTGCCACAGCAGACGTTCAGGAAGCTGTTAAGTGGGTAAAAATGCGTGCTGATATGTTTGGCGTCGATACCACAAACATTGCACTTATGGGAAGATCAGCCGGCGCGCATCTCGCGCTACTCGCCGGCTATACCGCACGCCCGGAATCACCCCATGATGCACAGGTAGCAGCCATCGTCAGCTTTTACGGACCTACAGACTTGCGATGGGGGTATGCGAACCCTGCAAATCCACGTGTCATCGATGGAAAAGCCACGTTACGCGCATTTACGGGTGGCACACCCAACTTTATCCCGGAGGTGTACCAACAAGCCTCCCCGATCCATCAGATACGCCCAAGTGCGCCGGCTACGTTTTTAGTGCATGGTCGGCAGGACCAGCTTGTGCGCAGCGAACACAGCAACAAGCTCTACCGGCGACTGCGGTTAAAAAGTAATGCGCCGGCGTCCCACAAAGCCCTCTTTCTCCCATACGCCCAGCACGGCTTCGATTTCAACTTTCATGGATGGGGCTCTCAGATCACCCAGGTATTGCTCGCTGCACACCTCGCCGAAGCCTTTAACTCCTGATCATGTCGCCAGGGCCCGCGACACCAGCTGACCGACAGCATCTGGCAACTTGAGTTCAAGCGCAGCCGCGTGCCCGGCAGGTGACATCTTCTTCCATGTTTTTTGCAAAATGTTAACCACTTTCTCTTCGTCGTGTTTACTGGCAAAATCAACCGCATAGTGTTCGAGAAACACGAGGCACGCGACGTCTTCCAGCGCCTGCACATCTGGCTCGCTCTTTAAACCTCTCTTTTTCAACAGGCCCTGTACAGCTTCGATGATCTCTGGTTCGTACCCTACGGCTTCGAGGACACTTGTGGCTGTTTGAGCGTGGAGTCGTTTCAGTTCATTACGCCATTTTTTGTAGCCCATGGGTCCGGTTGCGTAGGCATTCCGGGGGATTTTCCAGCGCTGGATATGCTGACACCGCGCAGCCAACCGCAAGGCTTCGGAAGCAGCCGGCTGAAACGCAATCAACCGTGCCGTCATCCGCTGGGCATAAACAAGTTCTTTGGGTGTGGGAGTGCCTGATACATCAATAGTATTGGGATCCTCTGCGTTCAGGGCGTCAAACTGTGCAATGGCTTCGGCAAATCTACTCATCAGCTTGTTTTTACGTGGACGGCGCAACAATATCACTACCTTGTGCCGATACTACAGAAAGGTTATAACCTGGATCCTGTTACCAAACTTTCCTTCAACGTACTTTTGCCCCCATGGCAGCGCCAGAACTTATCCTCATCGCCCATTGTACCGACCGCGTCGGACTTGTCGCCTCCATTTCCAACTGGATTTTTGAGCAAGGCGGCAACGTGCTGCACCTGGACCAGCACGTAGATGATGTGAGCCGGCGCTTCTTTATCCGCGTGCACTGGCAGATGGATGAGGTGGCGCCAGATTTCAAGTTGCGCTTTGACAGCGAGGTTGCAAAAAAACTAGACCTGACCTACAGCCTTACATCTACCAGTAAAGTACCTCGCATGGCGCTGTTTGTCACCAAGTTGAGCCACTGCCTGTGGGACTTGCTATCGCGGGTGGAATCGGGCGAACTGAAGGTAAAGATTCCGCTCATCATCAGTAACCACGAGAAATTCCGCGCATTGGCAGAACGGTTTGATATCCCGTACCACGTCTTCGAAATCACCAAAGCGAACAAAGCGGCACAGGAGGCCAGAGAGCTGGAATTACTGGCATCTGAAAACATAGATTTTGTGGTCCTTGCCCGGTACATGCAGGTGCTCTCCGATCACTTTGTCGACCAGTATCCCAACCGGATCATTAACATCCACCATTCATTCCTCCCTGCGTTTGCCGGCGCCAAGCCCTACCACCGCGCCTACGACTGCGGCGTAAAACTGATTGGCGCCACCGCCCATTATGTTACCGCCGATTTGGATGAAGGGCCCATCATCGAGCAGGATACCATCCGCGTGAGCCATCGCGACAGCATAGCGGACCTCGTCCGCACCGGGCGCGATCTGGAGAAAGTTGTGCTTGCACGTGCTGTGCGGTTGCATGTGAACAAGCAGGTTGCCGTTTACGGTCGCAGAAACCATGGTTTTTGATTAAAGAGTGTCGAATGCCGATTTTCGAATGTGTGAGGAATAGCATCATTCTTCACACATGCCATCCTGAGCCATGCGAAGGATCTCTCTCTGACCGGCGGACTGCATATCGAACAGCTTGTTAGCTACCACACCGCTTCGCTTTCACGTCATGCCGGCCTTGAGCCGGTATCCAGAATACTTCGTGCGAAGACGGCGCCCTGAATCAAGCTCCGCATGATGTGGGCGTTGTTGGTCCCATTTGCCGCAAAATCGCTTCACCCCTTTATTGATCCAGTTTCCAGGCAAATCGACAGCAAGCAGGGCAGGAAAGCACAGGCACAACAATCGTCCTTTGCGAAGAAGCTGCGAATCAGATCATACGGGCCCCAATTGGCTAAACCCCGGCACTTTTGCTTCGATATAACGGGAAGATCGCAAGGGACAAACCAACACGGAGGTGACCATGACAAACACCATCGATACCTTTGATGCATCAATCGCGGCGTTTATGCGCCGGCATGGGATCCGCGCACTCCGCATATCGCTCGGCATCATTTTCATCTGGTTTGGCATCCTTAAACCGTTTGGCATTTCTGCAGCAGCCCCACTTGTTGAATCGACTGTGAGTTGGATGCCCTTGCTCTCGCCGGCGGATTGGGTAAAAGTAATCGGCTGGTGGGAAGTTGCGATCGGCGTGGCCTTTCTCTTCAAACAGACCACGCGCATCGCGATTGGCCTGATGGCGATGCAGATGGCCGGCACCTTCATGCCGCTGGTCTTGCTACCTGAGGTGACTTTTCAGCCGGGTCGCATTCCTTATGGACCCACCATGGAAGGGCAGTACATCATCAAAAACCTGCTGATTATCTCGGCTGCCCTGGTGATTGGAGGTACTGTTAGGGGGGAGAAAGGCAGTGCATAGCGACTTATAGGCAAGACAACTCAGGACATCAGTATTGCGGCACAACCATATAGAGAGGTAGTGAGCCTCACGTCCAGCGTTGGCAGATACGCCTCATGCAGGTGCCTACTTAAGTTTGTCGAATTTTAGAGGCGCTACATCCCTAACCTTTTCTAAAACGGCATCGAACTTCTCCTCGCTTGCTCTTGCAGCTCGTTCCTCAAGATAATCAACCGTCATCAACGCCGACACTTTTTCAGCCACGGCCAGTGCGATGAACTGGTTCATAGAAATGCCTTCAGACTTAGCAAGTACTTTAAGCTGCTTATGCAAGGATTCGGGAAGTCGTATACTGAGCGTACTCATAGATTCTTGTCCTTTAGTAGCTGAACAAATTCAGCAGCATTGACCACATTGATTCCAAATCGATCCGCTTCATTGAAATCAGCTTTGTTGTATGTAACGATATAGTTGCACTGTGCTTTTACAGCCACCTCCAACACCATCTCATCTTTTGGATCTTTTAATGTAGGTCGCCACAAATAATAGACCTCGTGCAAGGTTGCTTGCGCACACAGAAAGTCGATGAAAGCATGGATATCGTTTTTCGAAAGCGCTAATTCTTTTCTATTTCGAAGCAACACCTCTTCATATTCAAGTACCAGCGGAACAGATAAGTGAAAATCAAAGAGGCCCAATTTGATCATTGATACCAATCTAAACGAAGCACCCTTGTTGGAGAACAGTGCTGCATACAAAACATTGGTATCGATGATAATCTGGGGCTTCACCATTTTGGTATTATATACAATACCATACCTATTCACAAGAGTTTCGCCTCTATCATCGAATGGCAGGGTAGACGGGCATCATTTTTATCTGGTTCGGCAACTCTAAACCGTTTGGCATTTCTGCAACAGCCCCACTTGTTGAATCAACCGTGAGTTGGATGTCCTTGCTCTCGCCGGCGAATTGGGTGAAGGTGATTGGCGGTACGGTTCGGGGGGGAGAAAGATAGCGTTTAACGGCTTGAACTTAAGGCCGGCAAATCCTCATTTCTCGTAACGAGAGATTACAGTTGTGTATCCAACTGATTTGTTGAAGTGCTTTTCTTTCACTTCTAAATAGGCAGGATGACCAAAGAATTTCTTTGATACTTCTTCGCCTGGAAAATTAATCGTGAATACTCGATTTATCGGATTCCCAGACTGATTAATCAACACCTCTGATACCCTAAAGTCGTACCCAAAACTACCGCCATGTGCTTTCAGGATAGGTAGCATTGCTTCGCGATAATCCTAGTATACCTCATCATTCGTTACCTGTAGTCCAACTAGCATTTCGTACATTCTTCCGCCTATTCAATTCTGTGGTTATTTCTTTGACAAAAGATCGATGGATGTGTGTTCAGTTCATTGCCAGCAATTTATGCAAGTATATGTTGGATGCGATCAAGAGACCCAACAAAACAAGATTGACTAATGTTATAACAAAAGGATCTTTATGCGCGGTATGGGCAACGATTGCAGTAATAAAAAACAATCCAATGCCGGCATACGCCCACTCTTTGATTTGAACTGGGACATTGGGTATTAGAATCACAGCAACTGCGATAATTTTAAGGACCGCCAGTTGCGTTCTAAAATGATCCGGGAAACCTAACTCCTTGATGCCTTCAATAGTTGGTTTACTGAAAAGATAGCTCCAGGCACTCCATAGCAGAAATACGGATAGCAGAATTGTTGTTGTCCAATAAATAGATTTCATTGTATATGAAAGCGTCTTACCAACGGAGGTGATCAAAGACAGAGAAGCTACAGTGATTCACCTTTGAGTTGCAAGTCAGGAGAGGTCGAAGCATAAAATGTGGTAGGCCTTTAGGCTTTACTACCAACCAACAGCGCAAGCTCCCTCCATTTCCAGAAGCAGTCCACATCCTCGAAACCAATCTCACGTAACCACCCGAGCTGTGCCTCTACGGGTGCGCATATGTTTGACGGATCGCCCTGATCGGCGGTCGTACCGAGTGCATGGTAGAAGTCTTCGTGCAACTTTTGTGTTGGCGAGGCCACGTGCTCGAGGTTACAGAAGATGCCGCCGGGCGCTAGGCGGTTGTAGATTTCCTGGTAGAGGCTGATTTTGCGGGCGTCTGAGACGTGGTGGATGGCGAAGCTGGAGACAATGGCGTTGCACGGCGGGCCGGCTGGCAGCGGGTCATTCAAGTCGTGTTCGATGACCTCTACCGTTGGGTCTGACGCGAACCGGGTTCGGGGCGTGGTTTAGCATGGTTGGGGAGAAGTCGGTTGCTATACTCTGCGCCACGTCTTTATTTGCCTTGATCAAAGCCAGCAGCCGGCCATCACCTGTGCCAAGATCCATTACAACAGAGAGTTTCTCGGGGAGTAGTTCGAGCACCACGGCTTCACCTTCGTGACGATGGGGGATGCCATCTGCCTGTTGTAAGTAAGCATTGGCATGTGCGGGGGTGAGGTACTCGTTGGTTGCAGACATAAAACGTGAGGTATTAGATGGAGCATTTAATTGCCAGCGCGCGCGCACTGGTGGGTGAGTTTGAACTATGCAATGAATGGACAGCTGCCGCTGCCGTCGGGTGCGCGCTAGAAACAGCAGCCGGTAACCAGTTCACCGGCATCAATATCGATTTGTTGTGTGGGATAGGATTTTGTGCAGAACACGCGGCTGTAGCCGAAATGCTCAAACATCGCGAAACGCACATCAAAAAGATCGTCGCCGTTGCTGAACGAGGCGTGGTTCCGCCCTGTGGGCGGTGCCGCGAATTACTGATTCAGGTAGACCAAAGAAATCTACAGGCTGAAGTAGCTGTCACAGCAAACAAAATTGTAACCCTTTCTGAACTAGTGCCCCATCACTGGTTGTGAATGCGGGCCTCAGCCTCAGATCGGTAGTTCAGATAGAATGCAATGAAATGCAGCAAACAGCCAATGGCGATGGCATAGACGCCGGGGCCGCTAAAAGGGCGCTGTAATTCGTCGAGATAGGGTTCGTTGAAAAAGCCTAGCATGAACAAAATAGGCGCCAGTGCAACCAGGGTAGATCCAACGCGCTGGAGTGCTTGCAGGCTTTTTTGTGGGTAAATCCAGTAGTGTACGCCCAGGGCCATATTGACGAGCGCGGACAACAATATGTAAATGTGAGCTGACTTGAAGAGAAGCTTTTGCGATTCCTCCATGCCATCCAATCCATTATAAGCAAAATGCATATAGGCACCGATGGCCACAAACACCAGTGCCATCACAATACCCAAAATTCGATGCAGATTGCCTACATCGAGTGCGTCTTTATCTACCATAATTTTGATACCTGCAAGCAAAACTTATCTGCAAAACTATAGACCAGAAGCTTTTTTTAGCTTTCGCCAGGTCTGGTGGTATTTCTCCAGACGATCCCGATCTTTATCCTGAAATCGGGCGAGGCGTCGAACATCCATGTTGTGTTCGAGGTCTGCCAGCTTCACGCGAAGTGCAATGGGGTGGGCTTGCACGCGATCTATGTACGCTGTGTACGACTCACCTTCGCGGTGGGTCATGGCTTCTACGCCGGCAATAACCGCCGGCGCAAATCCTGCTGTTGCAAGGTCCTCCAGCGTAAACGCAGAGTCTTCGACAACATCGTGCAACACAGCAACGATTTGGAATTCCTCATCCTCAAACTGCTGCATCAACCACAGCGGGTGCATAATGTAAGGCTGACCAGACTTGTCTTTCTGGCCGGCATGCGCCTTTGCTGCAATCTCTATAGCTTTTTCCAGGGTTGCCATATAATTATTCAATATGCTAATCGGCACACGATGCAAATTAGACTAGCAATCCACGCTACATTTTCCATCTACAATAATACGAAAGTGCACCGTAGTATTGTGCCGACCAGACGCGTATTGCGCGTATCTTCAGAAAATCTTCAGCAATTTCAGCGTTTACGCGGGAAAAAACCTGTTTATCAGCTTGAAGACCACCTGCCAATAAACACCGCATCCTTAAGAATACCTGTATACGGAAGCACAGAAAAGCTAAAAAATGGCAACAGGGTCTGTGCGCCTGTACTCCCTTTTAAAATGCGAAATATTGCGTATGTTTAGAAAAAGTGCAAACACGTAAATCCTGGCGGATTCACATGTTTGCTGTTGAAGGTTGAAAGTTACAGGTTGAAGGTTTTGTCCTTGGCTATTCATTTTACCTACTGGGTTCAAGCATAGTCCATCAACTTGTTTTTACTTAATAGCTCTAACGATTCTCTACGCGATATACGATGACAAAATATGCTTTGCTTGCCATGCTCCTGCTCACCCTTGGCGCATGCACCAGCGATTCTACGCCCCCGGATGAAGCTGAAGCAGTAGCACTGCCCCCGCTCGAAGAATTTGAAGGCGAATGGGTAAGCCTGTTTGACGGCGTATCCCTCAACGGCTGGCAAGCCAATGAAAACACGGGTACCTTCTCTGTTGAAAACGGCGTGATCAAAGTAGATGGGCCACGATCCCACCTTTTTTACGTCGGCAATGTGGGGAATCACAACTTCACGAACTTCGAGTTTAAAGCCGACATCATGACCCTTCCCGGCGCCAACTCCGGGATGTATTTCCACACTGAATTCCTGGACGAAGGATGGCCCGAGAAAGGCTATGAAGTACAGGTAAACAATACCCACAGCGACCAGCGAAAAACGGGTGGTCTGTACGCGATCGATGATGTGCTCGACAATTCTCCCGCCAAAGACAATGAATGGTTCACCCAACACATCCTGGTAAAAGACAACTGGATCCAGGTGCGGGTAAACGGCGAGGTAGTTACGGATTATGAGGAGCCAGCCAACGTGCTCAGGCCCACGAACATGCGCCGGCGAAAGCTTTCAAGCGGCACCATCGCCCTCCAGGGGCACGACCCGGAAAGCGTGATCTATTACAAAAATGTGATGGTGAAGATAATTGAGTGAGGAGTGAGGAGTGAGGAGTGAGGAGTGAGGAGTGAGGAGTGAGGAGTGAGGAGTTGGACTTTAGGGTTTGTTTGATGATCCTGCTAGCTGTGGGATGTTGAAGCAATATCAAACAGCTTTTTTGTGTAGCGCTGCGACCTGTATTATACCCGTTTAACCTGTTGTTCAGTAGCCCGCCCCCTATGTCTTCCAGGCTCAAGCAATTTTTGGCAGCATCCGGACCATTCTGGGGCTTGCTGTTTGTGTTCGTGCTGTTTGCGATCCTCAGTCCGCCGGCATTTACCTCGTTTTATAACCTGAAGACCATCTTCACCCAGAGCGTCATCATTGCGATTGCCGCGTTGGGGATGACCTTTGTCATTATCTCGCGTGGCATCGACTTGAGCGTGGGTTCGCAGGTAGCCCTGGGTACCGTGGTAACCGCTGTTATCCTCAACATGGGTGGTGGTGGCTGGTGGACAGCCCTTGGTGCGTTGGGCGGCATCCTTGCCTGCGCTGTTGTTGGCGCTATAGCCGCGTTTTTTATCACGCGCTTCGGCGTAGCTCCCTTCATTGTAACCCTCGGCACCATGCAAATCGCCCGCGGCGCAGCAAAGTGGATTGGGGCTGAGCAAACGGTACCGACGGATGACAACTGGCTGCAAACCCTGATGCTTATTGACCCCGAGCCGGGGTGGCTGGTGTTTGCGCCGGGGATCTGGATTACGCTACTTGCTGCTGCTAGTTTCCGCTGTTGCGCTTCGGTATACGATCTTTGGGCGATACGTTTACGCTATTGGCTCCAATGAAGAATCTGCCCGCCTCTGTGGTGTCCGCGTCAGCTTGATGAAAATCATCATCTACACACTCTGCGGGGTGTTTACCGGCATCGCGGCGATCATGCAATACAGCTACCTTACCATTGGCGACCCCACCTCAGCGGTGGGCCTAGAGCTCGACATTATTGCTGCCGTGGTTATCGGTGGCGCATCGCTGAACGGTGGCGAAGGCACAGCCATTGGCTCCTTCATTGGCGCGCTGATTATGGCTGTACTACGCAATGGCTGTAACATGCTGGGCGTACCCAACTTTGTGCAGGAAATCATCATTGGCGCCATCATCGTAGGGGCCGTGATGATCGATCAACAAAAACACCGACTGCGGTCGTAGTTGAACTACAAACCGAGAACGTAGACGCTTGCCGCAGCAACGAGGAAATAGCCAACCAACGTGCTCGCCCCTGCGTAATCCTGTGCCACGCGCTGCCCAAAAAACAGCGCAATGATCGAAAGTAAGGATACCTGCGCCCCCAGCAATCCGATCTGGCTATCGCCATTCAGCAACAACAGGACGAGTCCTACAGCTGACAGCACGCCGGCGCCAACTTCCAGCAGCGTAATGGCCGGCATCATCAAACCAACCGTGTTCTTGAGTGGGCTGTTAGCAAAATGGCTTTTGAAATAGTCCAGGTTGCCTTTGTAGTTGAACACCTTGTCCAAACCCGACTGCAAAAACAGTATACTCAAAAATGCCAGGCAAGCCAGTTTCAAAAACAGGACTGGTGCCAGGATAGCTATCCCTTCCATCATGTATTTCTCGTTCGATTATAACCTTTTATGACGCAACTGCTCGATTAAACTGGAGCGAGATACCGATGCAGACCAAGCCGTCTTCGGACTCATTACGGAACACAAAAACCAGATCTCCAGAGCCATCTACTTCGTCAAAGGAAATGGTCGCATCTTTGGCGCCAAAGTCCGTCAGGCCCTGTGGCACGTCGAAAGTCCCAAGCAACTGTCCATCCACGCTGCCGAGGTACACATCAACCTCACCGCCCGTTGTGAAGGTAGGGGCTACTACGAACGTACCTGTTATGCCGCCAATACCACGCAAGTCGATGTTCTTGTAAGTTACAACAGCTCCATGCGCCCCGAGAAGTAATTCTTGTCCCCCCAGTCCACCTGGTGCATCTTCCGGTGCGGTTACACTTTGCGCATCCTTGGCTTCATCGTAATCTACTGCAGCCATAAGCGGACTCCGCAAGGTTATGATATCCCGCACCGTAAGCGGCCCTACGCCGTCACCCCCGCGGTCTGTGTAGGTCGCAATTAAGGTGTAGGTCCCTGATTCAGCTTCTCCCTTGTGTTCGCTAAAGGTATACGATCCCTTGAGCGGCAAGCCGGCAGCCGGCGCCTTGCTCCCATCAAGCGATAGAATGTACTCGGCCATTTTCTTGGCCTCTACGACGGAAAGTTGCGGATGCGCAGCCATGACCACGTCACCCCAGTTGCCGCCACCACCGTTGACGATTTTTTCAGCCAGCATCGTTGGCGCTTTGGCGTCACCCTGGTAGCGCTCGGCAATTTCTTTGTACGTCGGCCCCACAGAAGCCTGCTCAACAAAGTGGCAGCCGGCGCAGTCTGAGCCCTCAATCAGTTGCTTGCCCACAAGCGAGCGGGTTGCATCCATCATGGCCTCGTGACTGAGCACTGGCATTGCGAGGTCGGAACCGCGGGGCAGGTAATCCATCGTTAGCGTCACATCGCCTGGTTGAATACTACCATCAGCCAGACTGCCATCTTCTCCGTCAGCCAGGGTTACTGCGTACGATAGTACCGAATCATCCCAGTAAAACGTGCTGCTGCCGGCTGATACCTGGATATCGAGTTCGGGCAAGTCATTGCCGGCCAGTACCTTAAAACTGGTGCTGGACGCTTCACCGTCCGGATCGCTTACCGTAAGGCTTACGGCATATTCCCCGGATGCCGTGAACGTATGCATCGGGTTTTCTTCGGTGGATGTTGTGCCATCGCCAAAGTCCCAGCTGTAGGTCAATGCATCGTTGTCGAAGTCTTTTGACGCAGAAGTAAACTGAACTGCGTGGGGCACAGCGCCAACCGATTGATCCGCTTCAATCGCCGCAACAGGTGGACGGTTGTCTGGAATATATTCGATGTGCGAAAGCCGCGCTTCCGGACTTCCAGAGAACCACGAAGGTCCATATTCGAGCATGTAGATGGTCCCGTCCGGGGCAAAGAGCATATCCATTGGGTTGATGAACTCCATGTTCGACAGGAAAGGCTCCATGCGCACATAGTTGCCGTCGTCATCCATGGTCACCGCCATAATCCAGCCACGCATCCAATCATAAATGAAGAGCTTACCGTCGTAGTATTCCGGAATTTTGCTTTCGGATGCTTCGTAATCATCGAAGTAGTACACAGGGCCGGCCATTGCATTACGACCGCCGCTGCCCACAAGCGGGAAATCTTCAGAAGGCCCGTAAGGATACCAGATGAATGCCGGCTGCGCAGGCGGCAACTCGCGCGCACCCGTATTATTTGGCGAGTCGTTGATCGGCGCATTTACGTCGAAAAGCGGACCCGATTCTTCCGTCTCAAAGTTGTGGTCGTTGTAGGCCTGGTTGTCGCCAATAAAATAGGGCCATCCAAAGAAGCCGGCAGCTTTCGCCTGGTTTACTTCATCGTACCCGCGCGATCCACGCGTTGTGCTGTCTTCGCCGGCATCGGGACCGATCTCGCCCCAGTACAGATAGCCCGTACGCTGATCTACAGCAATCCGGAATGGATTCCTGTTACCGAGTACAAAGATTTCAGGACGTCCACCGGTGCCATCTTTGGGAAACAGGTTACCATCGGGAATGCTATATGTACCATCCGCCTCTGGCTTGATCCGCATAATGCTCCCGCGCAAGTCGTTTGTGTTCGACGACGACTTTTGCGCATCCCAGGGACCGCGCCCTTCGCGTTCGTCAATAGGTCCAAAACCGGTATCCCGTGGACTGGTATTATCGCCAATGGATAAGAAGAGATTGCCGTCAGGACCAAATTCAATCGAGCCGGCTACGTGGCAGCACTGCTCGCGTTGCACGGGCACCGTGAACAACACCTTCTCGCTGTCGAAGTCAAGGTCTTTATCGTTCAAATCAAATCGCGACAACCGTATCTCGTCAGCATCCGGGGCTGAATACGACAGGTAAATCCAGTTATTCGAGGCGTAATTTGGATCAGCAGCCACGCCAAGTAATCCTTCTTCCAGGTCGGAGTACACGTTAACCGTGGCGATCACTTCTGTTTGTCCCGTGGCGCGATCAAACAGCTTTACATCGCCATGGCGCTCCACAAACAGGATACGTCCGTTGCCCAGGTACTCCAGTTCCATGGGTTCATTGAGATTATCGACGATTACCTGCTTGAGGTACCGGTTTTGCTCCGGCGCTACGGTGGCGTTGTTGAAATCGACAGGCTGCCCATCGCCGGCTGCGTACTGGATACCTCCCCAAAGGTGATCTAGAAAGATCGGGTCTTCGAATGATGCTGCCGTATGGCCGAGACCCGTGTAAAACGTTCGACCACCGTCATATTCCCGATACCAGGCCATCGGACGCGGCTCGGGTTCGGGGTTTTCATCGGGGCGTTTGTACGACGTCTCATCTACATTTAGAACAACCTTTACATCTTCATGAATCGAACGGTAATCGTACCATTCATCTTCTTTATTCCAGGTAGCAGGCACACCTTGCGCAGACGGATGGTCGGCGTCAACAACCTGAAGCACCCCCTCCCGTACGTTGGGATCCATCGGGTGGCTCTTGAACCAGGCACCTACCAGTTCACCGTACCAGGGCCACTCGTACTCAGTATCAGCAGCTGCGTGTACGCCAACGAATCCACCGCCGGCCTGGATAAAGCGGTTAAATTCGATTTGCTGCGCATCGTTAAGCACATCGCCCGTGGTGTTCAGAAACATAACCACGTTGTACTGCTGCAACGCCTCTTCGTGAAATACGGACGCATCTTCGGTTGCCAGTACCGTAAACCCATGTGTCTCACCCAACTGCTTGATGGCCTCGACACCCGAGTCAATGGAATCATGTCTGAATTGCTCGGTAGCCGAAAAAACGAGCACGTTGATTTCGCCTTCGCTTTTGAAAAACATAAAGTAGGCGAGGACGAACGCAAGCGGAACGATGGAAAAAAGAAATAGCTTCCTTTTATAGAACGGTTTCTTTGCAGAGGTATTCATGGTGCGCAGGAGTGCCTGGTAGGCTAAGGGTGGATGCTGCGTGCAAAAACGCTGGTGGACATCCAAAATAGGAATTTAGGGGCACAGTTGGCGGGTAGGAAGAAGTGCCAAAGCCACAAACAAAAAAGGCCAGCTACCCGAAGGTGCCGGCCTCTGTAGAAAACCAGTGTAGAAAAACCAGTAGGTCTCCGTTATTTTTTGCCGTTTTTCCCAGCCTCGTCTTTTTTGTTCGGCTTGAGCACGTTGTCAATCAGGCCATACTCCTGTGCCTCGGTAGCACTGAGCCAGTAATCGCGCTCTGAGTCTTCCTGCAGTTGTTCATAGGTTCTGCCAGAATGCTCTGCCAGAATCTCGTAGAGACGCTTTTTGAGCCACAGAATTTCGCGGGCCTGGATCTCGATATCAGCAGCCGTACCCTGGCTACCACCAGAAGGCTGGTGCAACATGATACGGGAGTTTGGCAGTGACGCACGCCGGCCGTGTGTACCAGCCGCCAGCAGCACAGAACCCATGGAAGCAGCAAGTCCAACGCAAATGGTTGCAACAGGCGTGGAGATGAACTGCATCGTATCATAAATCGCGAGACCACTGTACACTACACCACCGGGGGAGTTGATGTAGATGTTGATATCACGATCAGGATCTTCGCTTGCGAGGTAGAGAAGCTGTGCAACAGCGAGGTTAGCAATCTGATCGTTGATCGGCGTACCAATCATAACAATCCGCTGCTTGAGCAACATACTGAAAATATCATAAGCACGTTCGCCACGGGTTGTTTGCTCGACAACCATCGGGACGAGGGCGTTCAGGGGCTGTTCCTGGAACGGCCGGCTATAAATTTCGCCTGGGACCTGCAGGCTCTTACTGAACTTCAGAAAATCTTCAACCATAGATCTATTTTGACTTGATAAATAGTTTTATCCGACCAGCGGCATCAACCTGGCTTGCGCTGTCTCTTCGCTCGTCTTCCGTTACGCTTGCCTTCTTGTATCGACCAGTTTACTGCTTCTCTCAACACAGTTTCTCATACCAGTGCTTCCTGCGGTATTTAGGCCGATAAACTATACCAAGCACAACGTGTGCCAGTATAAACCGCTGCATTAGTGTTGAAGCAGACGCTAATCTTTAATGGAAATGCGGCAAGAACGTTTCAGTCTGCAGCAAAGCCGATACAGAACACGTTTTAGTCAACCAATACGCCTGTCTTATGACGCAGCATCAGCTTCTTCTTGCTGGGCTTCACGCTTGGCTTTCAGGGCTTCCATGTACTCGTCTTTGTTTTTCTCTTCGATTGTAACCTGTTCAGCGAGGTATGCAAAGAGCTTTTTGCTGAGGAGTTGCTCGTTGATCATATCCATGGCGCCCTGCATGCTTTTGTAGTACTGCTCAAACGCACTCGCTGTCTCTTCGCTACCACCGCTTACTTCGAGGAAGTAGGCCGAGCGATCTTCATCGGTTACTTCGATAGATTGCTGCTCAACGAGTGTATCACGCATCATTTTCCAACGCGCTTGCTGCTCTGCGTAGTCGCGATTTGCTGCGGCAAACGAAGCGTAATCAAAACCTTCCGGCAATTCGTTGTTATTTTTCCGCTTGATGTCTTCTACAAACGAGTTGATGAAGATATCAACGGCAGCGTTTGGTACAGGGAACTCGTGGAGTTCGATCATCCGCGTCATCAACTCGCTTTCCAGGAGCTTGCGCGACTCTTCTTCAAGACCTTTGCCAATCTGGCCTTTTATAAACGCTTTAAGGCCGGCTTCGTCCTCTGCTTCTTCGCGGGTAACCTGCTTGATGAAATCAGCATCCAGTTCAGGCAACGTGCGCTCCTTCACTTCTTTGACTGTCACTTCGTATGGCGCAGTAGCTTCTGCCTCCCCTTCTTCGTTTTCTTCGACGGGCAACTCTACCTGGAACGTTGCATCCACCTTTTTGCCAATCAGGCCGGCGCGCAACGCATCTTTTAGCTTTTCGTCATCCACAAAAAACGTAACGTCTTCTTCGCGCTCACCAATGATAGGCGTTTTGCTTTCCGCATCCAGGCGCTGCATGTCGATCGTGACGTAGTCAGATTCTTCGATACCGCCTTTTTCGCGCACACTCAACTCTGCCTCACGCAACCGCATCTGCTTGATCTGCTCATCTACCTCTTCATCCGTGACCTCATGTACCAGCTTCATGATTTTCTCGCCAGAAAGGTCTTTGATTTCAATCTCAGGGTGTACGCCAAACTTCAATACGGCGTGCAAGTCACCATCGAGTTTGTAATCGAAGTCGCCAAAGCTTGGCATACCAACTACTTTGAGCTCATCGGGCTCGATGACTTGGTCCTGGAATACACCGAGCACTTCGCGCTCGATCACTTCCATCACCAGTGATTCACCAAACATTTTTTTCAGAATCGGCATCGGTACTTTGCCTTTTCTGAATCCCTTTAGAGAAATCTGCGCCTGCTGGGCTTTGAGCCGCTGGTTGATTTTGGGCGCCAGATCTTTTGCCGTTGCATCAATTTCCAGTTCGTACTCAACGGGGGTGATTTGCTTGATGGTGGTTTGCACTATGTTTGGCCTGCTATTCTTTGAAGAGATTTCCGCGTTGCGGATGAATTAAAGAGGCCAATTGAATCCGGGTAGCGTGGCTGTGGTTCCTGCACGTGGATTCGGAAAAGCTGGTGGGTAAATTTACCCGTACTATTCAGGTAATCTGAACGGATTTAGCGCTATGCCACCGGGGATTATCCGCCGTTTTGCGAGGGGCCGGCTTGCTGAGGCAACTGGCGCGATAGATTGCGCACATTGGCGTCAATCATATACTTCCACAAACCAGCACTATTCATCCAATAGCGCAGCTTTGTACCATCACGCATCCAGAACGTGAGGTTCGCTTTTTTGAGTTGTCCAGCCTTCCACTCAACGTGTTCAATACCGTCGAGCATCAAAAGACGATGGTACACACCCGTCAAAGCCATGCCACTAAGTTCAATACGATTGGGAAACAGCAGTGCCTTGGTAAAAAAGAGCCGCTTTTTGGGGTCGCGGAAACGGCTGGTGAGCATTACTTCTTCCTTCTCGCGTCTGTTTTTGGGCGAGAGCATGCGAAGTTACAGGCTTAATATGCGATAGCGTAGATGGTGTATCGGCGTGGCAAGCCTGTGACTTAATGGGTGTGTTCTCGGTTAGCGTGTTTTCGGGTTGACGTGTTTTTGGGATTTCGTTTTGGTGTATTAGCAATCGGGAGACGAAATAACGAAAACCCGGAAATGCGAAAGCACCTATCAGAAATCAAATCCAAAAGAAATGTAGGTGCGCTGCTTTCCGAAGCGCTGGCCATTGTGGGGCCATGCAAAATCGAGGCGCACGGGGTAACCCAATAGTATAGTCCGTACGCCGAAGCCCATGCTGGCGACCATGTCGTCGAACACCCGATCGCCGGCTTCATCGGTACGGAAGAAGTTGATGGGATTGCCCAGTCCTCGTCCTCCCCAAACGGCACCAACATCTACAAATGCAGATCCCTCTACATTATAGAAAGGTAACAGGGGCAGCGGACCAGGCAAAAAAGCAGCAACCAACGGAAAGCGTAATTCCGCATTCAACAATCCAAAGTTGGTCCCGCTTCGTGCGTTGATGTGGTATCCACGGAGCGGCACAATGGGCGTAGCAAGGATGAAATCAGAAATGTCGTCGATGGGGAAGCCGTTGTCTTCATCAAACTCCCGATTCACCCAGTTCTGGACGCCGGCTGTGTAAAACAACTGCTGCGTTGGCCCAAGCGATGTAGCGCCGGATGCACGCAAAGCCAGCGTATACCGCCCCCGTCCAAGGTCAATGTAGCGGCGCATATCACCCAACAGAGTAATAAATCGAACCTGCCCTTCCGAAAAACTAAACGGACTGCCGGCAACACTGAATGCATACCGGGAGCCGCTTACGGGGTACATAAAGCCAGGTGTGGTTACATCCCGCGTAAACGTCACCGAGGGATACAGCAATGTACGGGTAATCGCTGGATCACTTGGCTCAATAATGTCAGCCTGACTCACCCCAACAACCGACAGATTTGCATCTATCCGGCGAAATTTATCGAGCGGATAGGAGACGTTGTAGCGTAACCCATACTGCCGATACCGATAGATGGTCGCCCGGTTATTGTCGGGCAGCAGGCGTGATACGTGGAATGCCGACATGCTCCAATCCAGCCGGTTGGGCAGGTAGGCATACGACATCATGTAATCAGAATTACGCAGGTCAATCAGCAGGTTCGAGGCCACCAGCACCTGATGATCACCCAGCATATCGCTGAAGGTGATCTGGGTAATACCTTGCACTCCAAATAGCGCATCGTACCCAGCAGCGCCATACACGAGATCCGGGGAAAACCGAAGTTTGTAACGCTTGGGCTTGAAACGGCCGCGTTCATCAATATTGTCCTCGATGTCAAACGGATCCCGCAACACGAGCAGATCGTCGGTGACATCCTCGGCGCGATCGGTAAATACATAGTCTTCAAAATTGACGTTGACACTGCCGTACCGCGTGCTGTCCCAGGACGAGCGAGCCACAACCAGTTCATCTTCAGGCACATCGTCGCCCGCCGGCAACTCTGTAAGCGGCGATGCAGAAAGGGGCGAACGGTTCGCCAAAAGCATCAACCGATCAGCCATGAGGGCGCCCCCGGTGTTGGGCTGCCGGACGTAAGCGATCCCATCTGTAGCATCGCGGAGAAACGGGTTGTCGCGCTGCAACGAGCGCGGGGCAAGCGTAATAGCCGGCGCCGGCAGGATGGTCTCTTGCATCACCCGCTGCGCCCACACATTCGGTGGCAATTCGTCCGTGTCAATTTGCCTGTTGAATGGCGCATTCATCAGGTAAATCATCGTTTTACCCTGCTCCATGCTCACCAGTGCCGCTTCATCGCCATCTGCAGATAGATTCACCTGTTTGATGCCGCTCAACGTGTTGGTCAAAGGGCGCACAAGACCTGACGACAACGACTTCTCGTAAAGGTTGAAAATGCCGTTTCGATCGGACAAGAAAAGCAGTTTGTCGGGATCGCTACCAAAGCGGGCGCTTTGATCATCCCACACAGTGTTGTAGGTAAGCCGGCGCGCTTCGCTGCTCTTGTCGAGGGATAACAAATACACGTCGTGCTGCCCGTAATCATGCTCCACCATGTCAAACGTTGCCGCCTGATATACACCCAGTGCTGTGTACGAGCCACGGTCGCTGTGAAACACGATCGATTTCCCATCCGGACTCCAACTCGGTTCGTGATCACTGAACACGTCGTTGGTGTAATTCACCGTCTCATGTGATTCCAGATCAAGCACAAACAAATCGCTCTGCGTGTCCATCGCCGCCTCAAACGCAATCCGCGAACCATCTGGACTCCAGGAAACCGAGATAATCTGGTCAACATCCGGAATGCGGTAATGGGTAGACGCTTCATCATCCACGTTGACCACGGCAATGGCATCAGAGCTACCACTTTTCACCGCCAACGCAAGCTGTGTCCCATCGGGGCTCCAGGACAAACCGGGCGTAAGAATGCGCAGGCTTTCATACTCAGCGCTTGTTTGGCCGGCAATCAGTTTCTTGACAATATTGCCATCGTTGGTATCCACAATCAGCACATCAAACAACCCATTGTTGGAAGAGATGAACGCCATCCGATCCCCAAGCGGCGATAGTGCAGGGCTGGTGTTATAAAACCCGGCATTCTTCTCTGATACAATTTTTCGGGAGAAGTCTGTGATGCTTTCTCGGGCCCCAAGTTCAGGGTAATAAATCTGCTTGAGGGTCTTCTGCCAGCGCTCCGAAATCTCTTCCAGTGTGAGCCCCGTGGCCCGTTTGAAGCTGGCTTCTACCGAATGTGTGATGCGAAGCCGCTGTAGAATCTCGCCAATTTTTTCCTGCCCGTATTGCTCAGCGATATAATCCCACACACCCTGGCCGGCCTGGTATGATGCAAAACCACCGATGTACGGTATCGCCGGCACATCGTCGTGAATAATGGCATCACGCAACCAATCGTCTGCATCTGTACTCCAGCCTTCCGACGCAAACTCAGCGAGCCCCTCGTTGAACCAGTGAGGAATACGCAGGGCAATGTTGTTCTGGATCACCGACTGCAGCGTACCGCCATAATAAATGTCATTAATGACGGCGTGGATCAGTTCGTGGTGCAGGGTCTGGCGATACTGGCGGTAGTCGCCTACAAACGGAATGGCAATTCTGTTTTTATACAGCTCCGTGACCCCCGCGATGCCTTCTGAAAAGGTAGGCAGGTTAACGGCATTCGTTACAGCAAAATCATTGTGGCTCTGGTACACAATGATCGGGATACGATTGGAAATACGGTGATCAAACATCCGCTCTGCCTGAAGATAGGCTTCTTCAGCAGCCTTGGCGGTGAAGTCAGCGAGGTGTTGCGCGCCCTCGTAGTAATAGATGTCGAAGTGTTTGGATTGCAGGTACGACCATTTCAGTTCATCGTACTGCACCTTGTTCTTTCCAAACCGGAAATACTGCGCAGACGCCGGCGCAACTATACCAAGCGAGAAGCTAAGCACAAGGCCGAGGCAGATAAAAAAGGACGGTACCAGTTGTCTGCGCATTGTCAACATCCAACCCTGAACGATGGAGAAGGGGCGTTTAAGTTCTAGCCGGCGTACCGGGGCATGTTCCTGTGGCCCAAAAGACATCACAAATCACTTGCGCTCAAATAAATACAGTTTTACTCCCTCCAATACGTAACACGCACAAGAACGTTACTGCCAGTTTATACAGCAAGGGAAGTATGGAATATTAACTATTAATTTTTTAATATTTAATACATACCCGACGACCTACGTTACAGAAGTCAGATGAAAACAGTCCTCCTTTCAACTTTGCTTGTAGCACTCTTTGTTTGTCCAGGCGTATCGCAGCCGACAGAGCTAACAATCGGTGAACGGCACTATTTGGAATCCAAAGCACTGAATGAAACCAGGCCCATCTATATTCACCTGCCCGACACGTACAAAGGTGAGACGTCGCAACTCCCTGTGCTGATCGTGCTCGACGGCGACTGGCATTTCAGAAAGGTGATTGGCATTGTCGATCACCTCAGCGCCAGTGAGCGCATTCCCCAACACATTGTTGTGGGAATCCCCAACATACTTGCTGAAGGTCGCCCGGCGCGTCTACGCGATCTTGCACCCACAACACAAACCGGCAATGATGGTGCAAGCAACTTTCTACAATTCATCACGGATGAACTCATCCCCCACCTCAATCAAACATACCGTACCCAACCGCACTACACGTTATTGGGTCACTCGATGGGCGGTTTGTTCACCATCTACACAATGCTGGAACGCCCTGAAGCATTTGCTGCATTTGTCGCAATCAGTCCCAGTCTGGGGCGAAACAACCAGCAACAAGTAGCGCGAGCAAGTAATGCGTTTGAAGTCCAGAACATGCCACGTAAAAACCTGCAACTCATGCTTGGCAACGAAGGCGGTAATACGCAGGCCGGCACCGAGGCGCTGGTTGCCGTACTCGAAAAGCAAGCACCAACCCACCTGGATTGGCGATTCCATCATTTCGAGGAGGAGGACCACGTTTCGGTGTTTCATCCAGCCACATCAAGCGCGCTGGAAGCCGTGTTCGATGGCTGGCAAATCCCTGCGTCCTACCTGACAGACCTGGATATCAGCATCGTTGAGCGACACTACAAGGCGCTTTCAGCTCGACTCGGCTTTGAGATCCAGGTGCCGGCATCATATTACAGCGAATTAGGCTACCGCATTCTGGCAAGCCATGAATTTGATTATGCACAGTGGACCTTCGAGCAATACGCCGCAGCATATCCCAATGCTGCAGCTCCCTTGACGGCGATGGGCGACGTACACCTCATGCAGGGCAACTTGAAGCAAGCAAAAGCCGCTTACAAAGAGGCACTGCAACGCGATGCCCACGATGAACGTGCTCGTCACATGTATGATGCGCTAACGCAGCCTGACGCAGAACACTGAACGGTTACTGATACCGAAGCCAGCGGACAATGTCTTTCACGCTTGGCTTCTTGCCATACATCAGGATGCCGACGCGGTAAATCCGGCTGCTCACCCACATCGCACCGACAAACGTCGCAAGCAGCAGCAAAAATGCACCGCCTACTTGCCAGAACGGCACTTCGGTCACTGCAACCCGCACGACCATGAGGATCGGCGAGAAAAAGGGTACCATGGAAAGCGATACAGCCAGGGTGCTGTTTGGACTCTCAACAAAGAACACGATGAACATGATCGGAATGATGATCAGCGCGTAGATGGGCATCAACAAACCCTGCGCATCTTGCTGCTGCTCAACAAGTGAGGAGGCAGCAGCGAACAAGCTGGAGTAGAGCAGATAACCGCCGAGGAAGAACAGTACAAACCATACAAAGACACTTGGTCGGATGGATGGGATGGTGAAATCCATGGCGTTCAAGATTTCCTCCTGGGATGCGTCAGCAGCAAGACTCAGTGCTTCAGGATCGACAAACGAGGCCGCAATGTTGCCGGCAAACAAGACCGCTGCCAACATCAATCCACTCCACACGATCATCTGCACAATGCCCACAGCGCCAATACCAAGCACTTTACCCATCAACATTTGAAACGGTTTAACCGAAGAAACCATCACCTCAATAACACGCGTGGTTTTCTCTTCCAGCACCCCTTGAATAACGTAAGCGCCGTAGATAAACATGGCTGCATAAATGATGAAGCCCATGATGTAACCAAGAATAGAGAAAAACGCGGCACTATCTGCCTCGTCGCCGTCTTCGGTAATCTTCACCGTACGTACCGGCACCGAGGTTGCAAGTACTTCTCTAATTTCATCCGATACCTCGAACTCCTCTAACCGATGCTCTTCAAGCGTACGTGTGAGGGCGCGTTCCAGGCGAGAGCCTCCTGATAAACCGCTGCCCTCCACCGAGTAAAAGGTGGCCTCTCCTTCACCATCAAGCAGCACTTCAGGGATGTAGAGATAGCCGTTGTAATTACCATCAAGTACTTCCTGCCGCAGCACTTCTGGTGAAGCATCGGAAATAGTAAACGCATATTGATCGCCGGCATGGGCTTTCAGGCCATCGAGGAAAACCCCCGTGTCGTCGAGCACGATGATACTTTTCTCGTCACTTTCAGATGCGGCAACGCCGAGTACGGCCGGCAACACCGAAATAGCAATCAAGATGATTGGGGCGAGGAGGGTCCCGATAATAAACCACTTCGACCGCACCCTGCGCAGAAATTCACTCTTAAAAACAATCCAGATTTTATCCATCAGTCAATCTATCCTTGAAGTTGGGAGATACGGCCGGCTTACGCAGCGGCGAGGGTGCTTTTCTGCTTCTCAACAGCAGATACAAAAATCTCATTCAGCGAAGGTTCAACGCATTCGAAGCGGATAATTTCATCCACACGTTGCATCGCAAATTCAAGCACTGTACGCGAGGGCGTACCATTGAGTAGCTTGAGCTCCGCACGGTTTGCCGACGCCTGCTCGATACGAACCAGGCTTTTATCCGACATTTCCTGGATGAACGCATCGTTGCCGTCAAATTCCAGCACTACAGTATTGCGACCAAAACTGCGTTTCACATCACGCAACGGACCCTGGATGAGTATTTCGCCATTGGAAATGAGGCAGATGTCGTCGCAAAGCTGCTCAACCTGCTCCATGCGGTGGGAGGCAAACAGAATGGTGCGATCCTGGGTTTTGTGCTCCTGGATCACATCTTTCAACACCTCTGAATTGATTGGGTCCAGACCGCTGAACGGCTCGTCGAGGATCAGCAAATCAGGATCATGCAGGATGGTGCTGATAAACTGCACTTTTTGCTGCATACCTTTGGAAAGCTCCTGCGTTTTTTTAGGCAGCCAGTCCATCGCCTCAAACCGCTCCATCCAGTACTTAATTTTCTCAATGGCTTCGCGCCGGCCCATGCCTTTGAGTTCGGCAAAGTATAGCAGCTGCTCGCCAACTTTAAGTTTTTTGTACAGGCCTCGCTCTTCAGGCAAATAGCCCATCCGTTCCTGGCTCCAGGGCCCAACTTCTTTGCCTCCAAACAGCACCTTACCTTCATCGGGCGCGGTGATGTAGGTGATCATTCGGATGGAAGATGTTTTGCCGGCCCCATTGGGACCAAGCAATCCGAGTACTCGACCAGGCTTCGCCTCAAACGTCACGTTGTTGACGGCTATCTTGTCGCCATAACGTTTGGTGATTCGTTCAACAGAAAGATCAGGCATATAGTGATTTTTGGTGGGAGGGTGAAAGTCGCCTATACGAAAACCAAATTTTACTGTTGCAAAACCGCTTTCGGAAGAAATTTCCGCCCAGCAGTGGGATACGGGAAGCTACACAACGAAAAACTGGTAAGCCAACAGGTGGGTCGACCGTGGACAGCGAATCCACGCGCTTACAATATCCGGAAGGAAAAGGGCATAAACAAAGAAGGACACGCAACAACGTGTCCAGCACTAGAAAAAAGAAAATGCGTTGAAAAAAGGGTAATTTTCGCCGTTTATCAGAGCAGCGGCATGGTGGGATTCGGAACCGGAATAAGATACTGTTGTTCGAAAACATCTTCGTGAACGCCAAACTGGCCAGTTCCTCGAAAATCTACGGCGACATAGCCCCCGATGATACGTACGACTTCGCCGATACCGTAATAACTCGGCATCGGTCCATAGTAAACGAGTTGTCCCTTGCTCAGCGTTCTTTTCTTCCTCGCCCTTCTGTGAAAAGCAGGAACGCTAGGCAACAGCTCAAGTCGATACGGACTGGATCTGATAGGTGTACGGAAAGACATTATTCTTCCTGGCATTTCCTTTTCGGAATATAGTTTACGCCAATTTAGGGATGAAGATTCTAAGTTAGAAGATCCTCCCTCTGCGGTGTAATCCAACTAAGCTCATCTTGTCAGGATTAAAAACGGCATATTCTTCGCTTTTATGCGCTAGTTCTTCATGAACAATTAGCTATTATGATTCTATTCAAATAAAATAATGGTTATTTTAAGCAGGCATAGCTCTTTAAGATGGGAAAGAAAAACCTGCTACCCCACCGTTTTAAATCCACCGAATCATAGCAGCTTTCCCAAGGACATAACCAACCCCTTCTTTTGTACAATCTCATGACTAAGCACGAGAAAATTGTAGATCGACAGGTCGGCCGTAACGCCGAATTGTTTGCCCGGTCTATCACTGAACTCGAAACTCCTGAGCAACGCTACCCTTACCTTCGCATCCTGATCAGCATCGTTGAGCAGGCCCACCCAGAATGGAATCAGGCGCCACAGAAGGACCGCCAGATGGGCCAGATGATCTCAAAAATGAGCAACGATTTGCTCGATGTTGATGAAGTTGCAGAGGTGGTTCGCGTACGTGATGAGGAACGCGGGTTCTTTTACGACTGATTAATCCAAACGCTTTACCGCGCCCGTGCAGTTCTTCTCCTGAAACTCCTGATCTGCCACCCGGCGCAAGACCGTTCGTTTTTACAGCCGGCGTCGATTAGCCGGCAAACCTGTCTGGATTATCTCTTCTTTTCTATAACTCGATGCTAAAAAGCACCCGAGAGTGGTATACCCATGCCCATTGCTATGATGGGGCTATGCTTTTTTCATTCATGCTGCCTACAGGGTAAACCGTGAATCTGTGTTATTATCAGGATTACCCCCTTCATTTACCGCATGAGTGGGTTTTTATCGAGCTTACCACATGTCATTAACACCTGGTCCAGGGCAAAACCAACAAACATCGAGTACATCCAGTTTTTGTACCTGCCCATGGAGTCGCCCATGTGGGTGCCAAGAATCAATTCAACATCCGCTGCAACCGGACACGCCTGTTCACCTATGCGCCGCATTGAAATGGCAGCCTGCAGCGCCAGCCACGAACGTTCGTCGCTGAGGTGATTGAGCAGTATGGATCGCGCCTCCTCGCACTGCCCCGATACGGCGCACAGGGACTCCGCTGCAGCAATGGCAACAACAGGAGATGCATCATTCAATGCAAGTTGGAGCGCATCGCGAGCGTCATCGGTCAGTCGCTCAGCACCGCCGGCCTGCAAGGCAAGTGCAGACCAATACCTGACTCCACTGTCGTCGTCGCCAAGTGCAGCAACTGCTTCGTTTAGCACCGCGGGATTGCCTACGCGTTCAGCAGCCTGTAATACGGCGCCAAGGTTGTACTGCGCTGGATCTTGCGCCATCGTATACGGCGTAGCTCCTTCAGCACGCAACATGACTTCTGCCTCATTCAAAAAGCCGGCGTCTCTTGTTTCGAGCGTCCATTCAGCCAACCGGTCGCGCATCAACTGCAAGGTTTCGGTGTATTCAGATGATGCCGCGAGGTTGTGTAATTCAAAAGGATCAACCGACAAATCATACAGCTCCTCCCGTACCTTGGGTTGATACATGGCCTCAGCAGCTGCGGGTAATGCACCGTCAGCATGAAGCCGATTCAATGCTGCCGAACTCGATTTTTGATCGCCAAAAATAAGCGCCTCCTGGATGTATGGCTTGTACGGCATGTAATTGCGTATATACACATAGCGCCGGTCGATTACGGTACGCGCAACATCGTATACGTCATCTGCACGGCTACGGGCCCCCACAAAGTAGTCCCGCGGCGTATCACGGTCGGGGCCCAACACGACGCGCCCCTGCATGTGATCGGGTGGCGCAACGCCGGCAACACGTAGTGATGTAGGGGCGAGATCAACAAAGCTTACAATTTCATCAGTCGCCTCGCCCGGATCCGCTGGCAGCAGGTGCTGATATTTGGGCGGTGCGTACACAATCATTGGCACATGGTAGCCCGTTCGGTAGGCCCAGCGCTTGTATCTCGGCAAACCATGGCCGTGATCAGCAAAGAAGAAAATGATGGTGTCGTCAGCTAGTCCGTCTTCTTCCAGTTCGGCCAGCAGGGCGCCAACCTGACCATCCATCACAGTAATGAGATCATACATCCGCGCCCATATGCGGCGCATCTCAGGTGTATCCGGGAAATAGGGCGGTAATGCTGCTGCTGCTGGATCATGCCGTGTCTGCAGCCCTGAAAAGAAGCCTTCGCTGCTGTTGTTGATGGGCCCTTCGTGGGTGGTCATGAAATTAAACACACTAAAAAATGGTGTATCATCCGGCCGGTTACGCCAGTGTGCCTCGCGGCTGTTTTCATCCCACCGATCGTCCGCACTGAAGTTATAATCGGTTTTTACGTTATTGGAGGTGAAATAGCCGGCATCGCGCAGGTATTCCGGTAAGGTTTGTATAAAATCAGGGAGCCGGCCTTCAGATCTGAGATGTTGCGTGCCCAGGGAGGTTGCATGTACCCCCGTGATCAGCGCTGAACGGGCTGGTGCGCAAATCGGCGCCGAGGCAAAAGCCTGCGTATATCGCACCCCACGTGCAGCAAGTCCATCAAGGTGTGGCGTGTCAGCGTAGGCATCACCATATGAGCCAAGTGCTGCACTCATGTCTTCCGTTGTAATCCAGAGAATATTCGGCCGATCCTGCGCGGATGTAATAACGGGAATGAGGAACAGCCAAAAAGCAGCGATGGCACGGATCATGGTGTCTATGGTTGATTTATGTTACGGAGTATGAAGGGGTATAATCTAGCGATTGCGCATTGGATTAGCACGAAGTGAGGAGTGAGGGTGGTTGAATTGTCCCTTCGAAATTCGGAGTTCCTTGTTCGATATTCGTTATTCAAGGGGCTGCAAGCCCCGAAGAGATCCTTCGCAGGGCTCAGGATGACATGGATAGTACAGTTTGCCAACCCTGATCAGCAATCAAAAATCCGCATTAGCAAGTGCTATCCTTGCAACAATCCGAAATCAACAATCCGAATCAACAATCCGAAATCAACAATCCGAAATCAACAATCCGAAATCAACAATCAATGACCTGAAGCCCTAGCCAGCAAGCCTGTCTGGATTATCCCTGAAGAAAGCTCGCCCAATTCTTGTGCTGAGCTCCACCGGGTTTGTTGCGTCTGTGTGCGTGGCATATTGCTACAGCGAGCGCGTCCGTTGCATCAAATGCAGAGGCGCCTGTTGGGCCGGCTTCTTTGATGTTCAAAATCGAGCGAACCATGAACCACACTTGCTCCTTCGCGGCATTCCCATTTCCGCAAACAGACCGCTTGACCTCTTTCGGGGTGTACTGGACAATAGAAACTTCCCTGTTCAACGCAGCCAGCATTGCAGCCGCCTGGGCACGTCCCAGTTTCAACATCGCCTGCGGATTTTTGCCATACACGGGCATTTCAATCGCACTTTCATCCGGCTTGCACCGCGCAACCACTTGCGTCAAGCGGTCATAGATTTGTTTGAGGCGCACTTCGTGGCTTTTTGTTGAATCCAGTTTCAGCGCGCCATACTCGACCAACGTTTCTTTCCCCTTCACTACGTCGATGACGCCATACCCGGTAACGCGGGAGCCAGGATCGATGCCGAGTATGCGCATGGGAGTGAGGAATGAGGAGTGAAAGACACCTCGAAATTCGATAGTCCTTGTTCGATATTCGAGATTCAAGAGGCGACAAGCCCCGCAGCGATCCTTCGCAAGGCTCAGGATGACGTGGGTAAAACTATGTAATACCAATCACGAAAGCGCAGCGATTGTGGCGTCGTCGAAGTGGAGCGTTGAGTACACGGCTTGCACATCCTGGAGCTCTTCTAGCAGATCAAGCAGCTTTACGATGCGCTTGGCGCCATCCGGGTCGAGCGTCACGGTTGTGGTAGCGATACGCGTGAGGTTTGCTTCTTCGATTTCGACGGAGGCAGCCTGAAGCGCAGCCTGGACAGCACCAAAGTTCTCCACCGGCATCGTAACGACAAAGGATTCGCCTTCGTGGCTCAGGTCATCAGCGCCGGCATCCGCCACGAGCTCAAAAAGCTCCATCTCATCGTGTGAACCCTGTGGGATTTCGATCAAACCTTTGCGGTCAAACAGGTATCCTACGGAGCCCGACTGCCCCAGGCTTCCGCCGTGTTTACTGAACAAGTGTCGTACGTCGGCTACCGTCCGGTTCGTATTATCCGTCAGGGCTTCTACAAAGATGGCAACGCCGTTGGGGCCGTATCCTTCGTAGTTGACTTCTTCGTAGTCAGCGCCGGCAATTTCGCCGGTTCCTCGCTTAATGGCGCGCTCGATGTTATCCTTCGGCATGTTCTCGCCTTTCGCCTTTTCAACGGCGAGCGCAAGCTTGGCATTCATGCCGGGATCACCGCCACCTTCTTTGGCAGCAACCATAATATCGCGTGTAATCCGTGCCCACGCTTTCGATTTCTTTGCGTCAGTGGCGGCTTTCTGCCGCTTGATTTTTGACCATTTATTGTGGCCTGCCATGTCCGCGTCCCTTACTGTTTTTTAAATACTGTTCGATGTAACGGTTGTAACCCCGGGCGGTTCGTGTAATCTTTACGGTGAACGGGGCACTCATGTTCTTATCCGTCCCTGCGTATTAATCTCGGCACAACCCACCACAAAAGGGCCTTATCAAGAAAGGGACCCTGCACTTTTTATTTATTTAGCCAGCCTTGCACTATAACACTGGCAACTTCTGCCCGTACACCTGTCTTATTATTGATCTCTCTACCACTTCAACGTACACAAATTCATGAATCGTTTAGCCAGAATCGCATTTTTCCTGATGTTGGCGGTATGCACCCTCCAGACATCAGCCAACGCCCAGTCCGTTGCTGAAGAATACCCTGCCATCGCCAAAGCCGTGAACTACTACCTTGAGGGCGGCACCAACAACGATTTCGACACCTTGAAAAAAGCGTTCCACGAAACAGCCACCATGAAGTACATGGCCGACGGAGAATATCGCGAAGTGAACGCGCTGGAATTCTTTGGGAGAGGTATGAAAGACGGTGGTCCGAAACAAGACCGGGAAACACGTATCGTTTCCATCGACGTAGCCGGCAGCGCCGCGTTTGCTAAACTCGAAATTGAGTATCCGACATTTACGTTTGTCGACTACATGCATCTGCTAAAAGTAGACGGCGAATGGCTCATTGTGAGTAAGATTTTCCATAGACAACCGAAGAGTAGTTCCTAGATTGGTAACTCGTAGATCAAACTGCGGGATACTGAAACGTTTGCAGACAACTTGAGAACTGTGTAATGCCGATTTTATTTCATCGGTCACATAAGCGAGCTTATGTTCGAGTCGAGTGCCGAATGCCGATTGATTTGTTTTGGGCAGAAAGGTAGCTCGTAAGATCAAACTGCGGGATATTGAAACGTTTGCAGACAACTTGAGAACTGTGTATTTTCGAGTGCCGAATGCCGATTGATTTGTTTTTTGGACAACTGACGAAATCCCGAGAACACAAGGGTGGCCGTTGATCAAATTGCAGAATACTACAACGCTTGTAGGCGCATTGAGAACTGTTTAATGTCGAGTCGAGTGCCGAATGCCGATTGGTTTTGGGGGAAACGCATGACGGAAATCCGAAAACACGAAAATCCGAGAATACGTTACGTTACCGGTCTGCTTTGCGGTAGGTAAATTTCAGGCCTGACCATACGTCGTCTACGGAGCAGACTTTTACGTCTACCAATCCGGCGTCCAGGCCGATTTGACGCACAATGTTGCTGCTCAGGTCGGTTGGGACGCCGGATTTTCCTTTGGGCCAGGAAATCCAAATCATCCCTTTTTTATCGAGGTGTGCTTTTAGCTTTGGGAAGTCTTCTGCAAGCTCAGCGGCGCCCATTGAGAAATAGTGGATAAAATCGAGCGTGCCTTCCAGGGCACTCACGGTCACGTCTTCGGGCATCGGCCCGGTCAGTTCGCCATAGTGTGGTGGCTCCTGAATGAGGCAAACCCGCATGCCTGGCTTGATGCCGAGTTTTTTGATGAGCGGACGGTGTGAATAGTCGGTCATAGCGGCAGAGGATTAGCGGCAAAGAATGATCAGAGCAGCACGATAAGTAAGCCAATCACAGCGGCCACCACAATACCAAAGCCGGCTACCGTAGCAAAAGCCACAATACCCAACACAAACGGATTGGCAAGCCGCAACAGCACGCTGTATTCTATAAGCATGTCTTTGCTTTCCAGCACGAGGCCACGCATTTCAGACAAGGTGCGCAAGATTTTGGTTTTTTGCACAGGCGCCTCTGCCGTTGATGCTTTGATAGCGCCCAACATATTTCTTGCTGACGCCTCTCCCACACCGGCTTTCTCGAGCAACCGGCGCGGCAACGCAATAACTGCTCTGAGCGCGCTATGAAAGAGAAACAGAATACCCGATGGCAAACATAACAGCAGAAATACCAGCGCGGCCATGCCGTAAAACCAGCCACTGGTTTCGAGTGACATCCAGGAGAACAGTGCCCCGGCGAGCCCTGCGGCGCCGGCAATATAAATCCACCCAAGCGTTTTTACCCGCCCAATAATCCCGTCAACCTTTTGCGTAATCGGCTGTATCGCGGCAATTACCTGATGGGTGTGCTGCTGATCTTGTGGTGGTGTCATAGCTAGGGTGATATATGCTGTAATTACGTGCCGTGGTTTTTCCGTGTTTTCGGGATTTCGATTCTACATCGTCATGTCCAATCGAGTTGCGTATGACGGAGGAGGGTGGCGCCCCATCAATCCGCAGACTCGCGTGCAAGAATCTCGTCTTTGATCGACATCAAGTACGCAAAGGCGGCTTCGTGTTCGTTGGGGATCTCGCCTTCAAGAATGGCTTCCCGCACGGCCTTTTTCAGCGTACCCACAACACGGCCGGGCTTCAGATTGAGCACTTCCATAATTTCTTTGCCATCAACCGGCGGCTGAAAATTACGGAGGCGATCTTTTTCTTCAACTTCCAACAGCTTCTCATCTACCAGATCAAATGCTTTCAAATACCGGCGCACCCGGCGGGGATTTTTCGAGGTGATATCAGCACGCACAAGCGTCATCAAATCTTCGATGTCATTGCCGGCCTCAAACAGGAGCCGGCGAACAGCCGAATCTGTCACCTGGTCATCAACAAGCGCTACGGGCCGATGATGTAGCTTGACCATTTTCTGGACATACCGCATCCGATCATCGAGCGGCAGCTTCAACTTTCGAAAGATTTTGGGTACCATGCGACCGCCGCGATCCTCATGCCCATGGAAGGTCCAACCGCTGCCACGGGAGAAGCGCTTGGTTCGTGGTTTGGCAATATCATGCAGCAATGCGCTCCAGCGTAACCAGAGCGTCTCATCTGCAGGGCGATCGCGCGTCAGATCGACCAGGTTATCGACAACCTGGAGCGTGTGATAAAAATTGTCCTTGTGGCGATGCCCATTCACCTCTTCCACACCACTTAGCGCCACCAATTCCGGAAAGAGGTGGTGCAAGATGCCAGTAACAAACAAATGTGCAAATCCGACCGAAGGTGTCGCAGAACGCATAATTTTCTGCAACTCTTCCGTGATCCGTTCCTGCGTCAGGATTTTAACGCGTCCGGCTTTGGCCTCCATGCCGGCAAATGTATGCGGGTCGATCGTAAAGCCCAACTGGGATGCAAACCGGGCCGCACGAATCATCCGAAGCGGATCATCTTCAAACGTTTTGCGCGGATCAAGTGGAGTACGCAGCACACCAGCGTTCAAATCAGCACGACCATCAAACGGATCGATGACTTCACCAAAACGGTCCGCACTGAGGTGAATGCCCATCGCATTGATGGTGAAATCGCGCCGCTGCTGGTCTTCTTCGAGTGTGCCGGCTTCTACAATCGGCTTTCTGGAATCGCGGCGATAACTCTCCTTTCGCGCCCCTACAAATTCGAGCACGACAAACGATTCGTCCACCGGATCAACCGGGATTCGAATGGCAGCCGTACCAAAGTTGGGATACATATGGGCGGTCTGCCCCCCCATCGCCTCACTCACCGCTTCTGCCAGCTTTACTCCGCTATCTTGACCGATGCATACAAAATCGAGATCTGTCGTTTGCCGGCGCAGAAAAAGATCGCGAACAAAACCACCTACCGCATACGCCTCGATGCCTTCTTGCGCCGCCACATTCCCTATCTCCTGCAACATCGTGCAGTACGGGGTTTCCAGTATGCGTTCTTTGAGGTTATCCATCGATACAGTGTACGCAGCGGGCGTTCGCAATTAAGGTCTAGCGGAGTTTCTTTCTGATGCTTTCTACGAGACGGAGGGTTTGCAAGCCATCCATGATGGAGATGGGTACCGGTTTCCTTTCTCGGAGCGAGGCTAAAAACGCAATCGTCTCGGTGGCGATCAAGTCCTGTAAGCTGAATTTTTTTTCGTCAAACGCGCTCGACGCCACCTCGTTCTCCTGGCCGGCTGCACGTGAAAGGTGGATTTGCTGTTGGTTAAAGTCTGCTTCGAATTCGAACCCACCACCACCGGCATACACGGTATGCACATTTTGCTGCGCACCCTGCTTCAATTCAAGTTGGGCATAGGTACCATTTTGGAAACGCAATCCGGCCAGTAAACACACCGGATACCGCCGGCTGCGCTGCACCAGTTGCGCTTCGATTTTTCTTACTTCACCAGTGCCAGCGAGACTACAACATAGATCTACCGCATCTTCCAACATCTGCTGAAAGCCCGTGACATCCTGCCCCTTTTTGCAGTGTCGCATCGTAATGGCTGTGGTTCGCCAGGCTGCAGGTAGCATTTCCCTGAATGGGTGAAAACGCATCACCCGGCTTACACCTACTTCTACGCCGGCTTCTTCCGCAAGTGTGGCCAACGCTTTGTATTCCGACAGCGAAGGCACAGCTGCACGCCCCAAAAACGTGTGTACTCCGGCACGTAACGCCACATTGACCACATGAGGAACGTACGCGCCAGGAATGCCTGCAAAAATTGCATGCAAGTCTTTCAACCAATCCGGTAGTATGCCCAATATTGTCCCATCCGACAGCGCCGATTCGGACACATCAAGCACCTCCACCGCATCAAGCGCATCCGCCTGCTTAAGCGCTGTCACCCGCTCCACCGCCATCCCCGCAACACGTAAAACGCCCACTTTCATTGGGTTAAAAGTTTAAAGTTAAAGGTTTAAAGTACTTGAGCAGGTGTTAGAGGCTAATCACTTTAAACCTTTAACATTCAACCTTTAACCTACCCCTAGTAGCCCGCAACCATACCGTCTTTGCGCATTTCGGTTGCGCCGTGGTAGACTTTGTTTTTAGCGTCCCACCAGATGGCCTGGTAGCCGCCGTAGCCGCCGCGCCCGAGACGTACGTTATGGCCAAGGGCCTCGAGTGCCTGGCGTACGTCTGTACCGATTCCACTTTCGAGGTTGAGCACACCCCCGTCAGTCATGACGGTTCCAGTGGGCTGGCTGCTACCAGCGTGGCGGTAACGCGCTGCGTCGCCGGCTTCTTGCACGTTCATGCCAAAGTCGATGATGTTATTCACGATCTGCACGTGGCCTTGGGGCTGCATGTCGCCCCCCATCACACCGAAGCTCATCACGGGTTCGCCGTCTTTTGTCATAAATGCTGGAATGATGGTATGGAAAGGACGTTTGCCGGCAGCATACACATTTGCGTGCCCCTTCTCCATGGTAAACAAGGCACCGCGGTCCTGCAGGTTGAAACCCGAGGCCATCGGGTACCAGACCCGATCCAAGGCCGCGATAGTTGCTCTGGATGAGCGAAACCATCATGCCGTTGCCATCAGCTACGGTGAGGTAAATGGTATCGCCTTCTTGCAAGCGTTCATCGCCGGCGTCGATTTGCTTCATGGACTCGTTCATCTTGATAAGCGCACGGCGTTCGTCGGCGTAAGCATCAGAAAGCAGCCACTCCAGCGGCACATCATAGAAATCCATGTCGGCGTAAAACTTGGCGCGGTCCTCGAAGACGAGCTTTTTCGTTTCTGCCTGCACATGCAAATACTCAGCGCTGTTGTGCCCCATCGATGCAAGATCGAAGCCTTCGAGGATGTTCAGCATCTGGAGCGCAGCAATACCCTGACCGTTTGGTGGGAGTTCATGGACATCATAGCCCCGATAGTTTACAGAAACAGGGGCGACCCAATCGCTGCGATGGGCTTCAAAGTCAGCTTTGCGCAAAGGTCCGCCAATGCGTTTCATGTAGGCGTCGATGACGTCGGCAATTTCTCCTTTGTAAAATGCATCGCGGCCCTGGGTGGCAAGCATTTCGTACGTGCGGGCCAGGTCTGGATTTTTGAAAATCTCACCTTCTTTGGGTGCTTTGCCATCGATCAGAAAAGTCTTTCTGAAGTTATCCAGCTCCTCAATTTCGTCCGTGCGGTTTTCATAATTTCGCGCGCCGCCGTTCCAGTAATACGCGATCACCTGGGTGAGCGGGAAACCCTCTTTAGCATATTTGATAGCCGGCGCGAGCACATCGCTCATCGGCAGTTTGCCAAACTTATCGTGCAGTGTAAACCAGCCATCCACTGCGCCGGGTACAGAAACCGAAAGCGAGCCGTAATTAGGAATACTCGTCACGCCGAGTGCTTCGAGGCGTGCCTGCATGGCGTCGTAATCGAGTCCCAACGGCGAACGGCCGCTACCATTGAGGCCATGCACCTGTTTCGTTTCAGGGTCCCAGACGATGGCATACAGATCCCCACCAATGCCACACCCCACCGGCTCCATCAAGCCAAGCGCTGCATTGGCAGCGATGGCGGCATCAACAGCGCTGCCGCCGGCTTTCAAAATATCGATAGCCACCTGCGACGCAAGGGGCTGACTGGTTGCAGCAATGCCGTGCTGGGCGACCACGGGGCTGCGCGTGGCAAAGGCCTCACCATAGACGCGATCACCTCCACCGTGCTGGGCAAACGCTACCGTAGAGGTCGTGAGTAAAAGCAAAAATGCGCAAAACAATGAGCTGTAAGACATGGTGTCGGGAAGGAGTGGTTTCGATGAATCTCCAAAATAACCGCATCTAGGGGGAAGTTGCAATTGATTTATGCTGCCCCGTATTTGTTATCGAAATCACGAACCCATACCAGAACAGTGCGTAAGGGCATGAAATTGATGGTTGTAATAGCTTGCACCCCATGAAAAATCTGCTTATCCCATTCCTTTTATTTGCTTGCTCGCTCTCCTTCATCGCTTGCACTGGTTCTGACGGGAGCATCGAGGTGGCGCCGGCACCTCCCGACACCAACTACACCGTCATTCTTTCAGGAGGCACATTATACGATGGCCTCGGAAATTCGCCCGTCATTACCGACATCGGCATTGTCAACGAAGAGATCGTTGCGTTCGGCGATCTGTCCACCTTCGAGGCACCACTCCGTATCGACGTCACAGGACTCGCCGTGGTACCCGGGTTTATCGATGTGCATAGCCATGCATCGGGCAGCAACTTTTTGCGCAGCGGTTTGCGCCGGCAACCCGCCGCAGAGAACTACATCCGCCAGGGCGTTACAACGGCTATTGTAGGCCAGGATGGCACGTCACCGTATCCCATCGACAAATTTCTACAAAGCGTCGCCGACCACCCGCGGACTATCAACATCGGCACCACCGTCGGGCATGGCACCATTCGAGCCTTTGCGATGGGTAATCGTGATCGCAAGCCCACCGACCGAGAAATGGCCAAGATGAAAGAAATGGTGGTGGAGGCAATGGAAGACGGTGCGCTTGGCATTTCATCTGGCCTTGAATATACCCCGGGTGCCTACGCGCAAACGGAAGAATTAATCGAACTGGTAGCTGCCGGCGCTCCGTATGGTGGCATCTATACCAGCCACATGCGCGATGAGGGTGGCAAACTCCTTGATAGCGTGGCTGAAACCATCCGCATCGGCGAAGAAGGCGGCCTGTCGCCCCACATCACGCACCACAAAGTGATTGGTAAAAACCGCTGGGGCAACAGTTCAGCATCACTAACCCTCGTTGATGAAGCCCGTGACCGGGGCGTCGACGTGATGAGCGACCTGTACCCCTACACGGCCTCCAGCACAAGCATCAACATCCTCTTTCCGGCGTGGAGTAAAGAGGGCAATCGGCAAGCCCGTCTAAACCGGCTGCGCGACCCCGAGAAACGTATTTTTGTCCGCAACGACATCGTCAAACACATCGAGACCGAACGCGGTAGTGATCCCTCTACCATTGTTGTTGCCAACTGTACCTGGAATCGTAATCACAACGGCAAAAGCCTCTCTGACATCCTCACCGAGCGCAACAAAGAAGTGACACTGGTAAACGCCGCTGAACTGGCGATGGAGTTGGAAGAGAAAGGCGGGTGCATGGGTGTATTCCATTCGATGTCTGAAGAGGACGTTCAGCGCATTATGCAGCACCCGATGACGATGATTGCCTCAGACGGCGGCGTGCCGGGCATGAACGTGGGCACTCCCCATCCCCGCAACTACGGCACCTTCGCCCGCGTGCTTGCCCGCTACGTGCGAGAATTGGAGGTCCTTTCGTTTGAAGAGGCTGTGCGGAAGATGACGAGCTTACCAGCAAGCCGGCTCGGCTTAGAAGGAAGAGGCTCGCTGCGTGTGGGTAACATTGCTGACCTCGCTGTCTTAGATCCAGCTACCATCCAGGACCACGCGACGTTTCAGGAGCCGCATCAGTATGCGTCGGGGGTGCAGCACGTGTTTGTGGCAGGAG
>CBDHHF010000030.1:0-316464 GCA_965263205.1 Rhodothermales bacterium | reverse complement strand
CCATTGCCCTGACATTGGGTGAAGTTTCTGATACAGAGTCAGGCATCGACCTGATTGAATATGCCTTGCTTCGTGGCGCGCGTGCGACATTGGCTGATGCTACCTGGCAACCCCTCCAATCCTTTGCCAATCGCGACACCCGCGCGGGCTTTGAAACCTACTACATCAATCTGGCAGATGAAGCCCTGCCTGAGAGCAGAACCCGCTTTGCACTAAACTTGCGTGTGACAAATGGCGCCGGCTTGCAGACCATCGTCAGCGAGACAATCGAAATTCCGGGACGCGACGTAACGCCGCCTTCGGAACCGATGGTGTCTGTTGAGCACAGCGGATTCTATGGCACAACCGCGCAAAACCAGCTGCGCATTATTGTAAGTGGCAGCCAGGACTTTGAATCGGGCATCAGCGCTGTGATGTACCGGATAATCGATGGAAAAACAGGGCTTGAGATTTCACCTTGGGAAGACTTCCTCTTCCTTGACCCGAACAGTCCAACGTTTATTTTGCCGGCCTCGGAAAAACAGATTGCCTTACCAGCGTTTGACAGCGGCCGCACCATCATTGTTGAAACACAAACAACCAACGCGGCCGGCCTTACGTCGAACAAAGGCGTTCGCTTCCTCCAGTTGGAACAAGACAACAGTGCACCTACGGCACCGGCCCTAGAAGTGGCCTGGGCCCAGCAATCTGATGCAAACGACATTTTGCTGACCGTTGGGCAAAGCAGAGATCCGGAGTCGTTTATCAGCGCGGTAAACTACCGGATTGTGAATATGGGCAACCAGCAAGCACTACAAAGCTGGCAGCCCCTGGTGCAGCTTGCACAACCCTTCCCAACATTCCCTGGCCTGACCACAAGCCTTGACGCCACGGAAGTGCCCACTGGAATCAATGCAGGCGTCCAGATACAGTTTGTCAACCAACAAGGACTTCAGACCGTGGTCACCCAGGCGCTGGATCGATCGAGTGATCTGACACCGCCAATAGCTCCAACGTTACTGCTGGAAGCCGCCCGAACAACCGATGCAGCCGGCTCAGAAGACGCAGAAATTCCGTTGCGAATTTTCCTCGGCGAAAGCCGCGATCTTGAATCGGGTATTGCCAGCAGCCGTTACCGCGTCCGGGATATACGTGCGGGAAGCGTAGGTCCATGGGAAACCATCGATGTAGCACAGGCGACGTTCATGCTGCCGGCGCAAACCATCAGCACCACCTTACCGCGGTCTCACGGATACGCAGGCATACGCCATCGAAGTTGAGGTACGCAATACCGCGGGCCTCGCAACCCGCGTTTCGGGTATTGTTGATCGCGGCACAGAAACGGTTTTTCTGGAACGCGCGCCAGCGCAACCAGCCGTTCAACTGTTTCACTTCGATAGCGAAAACACCATCCGGCAAGACGAGCTCGAATTGACGGTTTTGCCAAGTATCGATGTACATACGCTGCTCGATTCGTTGCAATATCGCATTACGACATTTGATAACCAGCTAAATGAAATCGAGCGTCGGCGCAGTGGTATGTGGCGCACCGTGCCTTACCGCACGTCGAAGCCCGACCAGCCATTCAAAACCTACCTCCCCTTCCAATTGGAGGACAAGATGGCGTTTGTGCGTGTTGACGTTCGTCTAATCAATGCCGCAGGACCCTCACCCATTGCACAGGCAACGCAACAGCTTCGTCAGGATGAGGATGCAACTGCTCCAGCTATCCAGCCTGTCGATTTTGTTTACAGCGGCTATCACAACGCTGACACACCAAATGCGCTTACCCTCAACCTGCGACAAATCAGCGATGCAGACTCGCGTATCGCGCAGGTAAGCTACCGCGTGGTGAATGACCAAAACACAAGCGATGTGGTAGTTGATTGGACCGATATATCAACCATCGACAAAGCCGGCATTTTCTCTCCTGACAATGTTGCGATTACCTTGCCCGAGTTTAGCCGAAACCGGGAGCTTCGTATCGAAACCCGCGCCCTAAACGGCGCCGGTCTCGCCGCAACGGCAGATACAACGCTGGCCATCACCGTTGACCGTACGCCGCCGCAAATTGAAGACCCAGAAATTACATTCACGGGTGTGCAATCGACGCAAGAAGATCAGGAATTGGTCGTATACCTTGGCGCCATTAACGACGAAGAATCGCGCATAACGTCGGTCGCGTATCGTGTCTATGCAAACGATGATCCGTCAGCAACGCTCATCGACTGGACATCACCTGAACTGGTGAGTAGCAACCATATTCGTTTACCAGCCCTTTCAGCGCCGCTGACAGCGCAGCAGTTGGGAGACGCGTTTACGCTGGAATTGGAGGCCAAGAACGAAGCCGGCCTGGAGACCACTCTCGAACGCAAAGCAAACGCAAACCTGGATAACTCAGCGCCGCAAATGCCAAAGGTCGAGGTATCGTATCGTGAAAGCGACCTCGGCATGGATTATTTGCTGATCGAACCAGGAGCCTTCCGAGATGCTGAATCTAACATAGCTGCCCTCGCCTACCGACTCGTTGATAGCGACAACCCTGAAACCGTGTTTATAGACTGGGTACAGATTCCGGTCCCTGATGATATCCGCGTTTCCGTAGCCCCCATTGCCATTCCGCGCGCAGAAATCCCATACGACGGCGCGGCAGTACTGGCTGCTGAATTCCGCGCAACCAACGGCGCCGGCCTCTTCAGTATCCGGCGCTCTACCGTCGATTTACCGGGCGACGTGAGTCCGCCCGACTCACCTTCGCTGATCGTTGCACACCGCAACGCCTACGACCCGCTGCATCCGAATACCGTAGAAATCCAGATTGGATCAAGTGAAGATACCCAGTCGGCGATTGCACAGGCGCAGTACAGAATTGTCAACACTGCAACGGGTGATGAACTTACAACGTGGACGCAGTTGCCCATCACTTCGGAAGGCTACTTCCCGGGAACGATTGTCTTTAAAGAGCTCCCGTTAATCGAGCAGAGCGCGTCGTACAAAATTGAGGTAGAAATCCTGAATACAGCCGGCCTGATTAACACCATCACAGAGGACGTCCGTGTGGATATCCAGAACGATGCAACGCCGCCGGCTTCCGTGATTTCGCTGCACTACTTCGAAAACGCACTGGCGCTTGTGCTGGATGAGTTGGCCGATCCTGAATCTAAAATCAGAAAGGTCGAATACCGCTTCCTCGACAACGTCGACCAAAGCGAACTGCAGCCATGGACGGACCTCTTCGAAATCGTGACGCCACAAGGCGTGTATCCGAAGCAGTCGTTCAACATTAATCAGCCAGCAGTTCGTTCGGGTAGAACGCTCAAAATTGAAGTGCGGGTCACCAACGGTGCCGGCCTGCAAACAACTGTCAGTAAAACCGTGTTAGCCAGATCCCCCGATTCTGACCAATGATACGTACGCTCCCATATCGTCCAACTGTACCGCCTCGCTTGCTGGCCGGCGGCCGGCGGCTTTTTGCAGCTTTGGCTTGCTGCATGTTAGGTATAGCCGCGTGCTCCTGGCAGGCTATAGCACAGCCTATCAAGCCTGAAATCAGGATTGCCGTGCAGGAGGATAATCCAACGGTATTTGTGTACCATACCGCGATGGTCCCCATTGGCCACGGCTTTAACATCTACCGTAAAGATGCGGAAGATGGTGAATACGAACAGCTTAACGCATACCCAATCCGCGGCGTAGCCTCAGGCACGGAACTACGCGCTTTCCTGGGGACACTGTACGACGACATCGAAGCAACAACGGGCCAGTCTACCGACAACGGGACGCTTACCAAGCTCCGAAGTGACTTTAAAACGGCCAACCTGCTTACGTTCATCTACCCAGAAATTGCTGCTTCACTGGGCCGCATTTATGAAGATGATACCGCGACACTGGACGCGCCGGCAACCTATAAAATCGAATTTGTCGATGCCCTCGACGCGCCTACAGGAGAAGTGCTCGAACAAACCGCGCTCCTCCTCCCCCAAAAACCCGATGCGCCAACCCAGCTACGCGCAGAAAATAAAGGCAACCTCATTACGCTCTACTGGCGCTACATCCCGCCCAACGAAAATGCCGACGATAAGGTCATCCGGTTTGACGTCTACCGTGTAGACCCGATGACCAACCAACATCAAAAACTCAACGACAACGTGGTATTGCGCAATAACGCGCTGTTTGAATACGCATTGACGTTTGATGTGCCAACTGTTGGCCAAACGGAGCAGCTGTATGTGCGCTCGGTGGATATCACGGGCCAGGAAAGCGACGAAAGTGTCATTTTGCGTTATGACGCAATCGACGTGGATCCGCCTAATGCCGTACTCGAAGCTGAAGCGCGTCCGCTTTCTGGCCGGCGCGTGCAGGTATCCTGGCGGGATGCCTCGGCTGCGAGTAACGACATTGCCGGTTTCAACGTGTACCGGTCAACAGCCCTCCACGACGAAGCATCGTACGAGCTATTAAATCCCCTACCGCTGGGCGCCAATACAACGCTCTTCAACGATACCCTGGCTGTTGTTTCCGGCAGCACCGTTTATTTTTATCGCGTATCGGCTGTAGATGCGAGCGGTAACGAAGGCGCGCGCAGTACCGCAGCCATGGCCTTAATCGAAGATCAAACACCGCCGCGGCCCGTTGCCAACGTGCAGGCCGTTGTGGAAGAAGACGGCAGCGTTTTGCTCAACTGGCGCGCACCACGGCCGGCTGATGACTTCGAAACTTACATCGTCTTGCGACAGCGCCTGGGACAACACGCGCCCCAAATACCCATGCGCATTAACCCGGGCACGCTCACAACTACATCCATTGTAGACCGTGGAGAAGCCGGGCGCGGGTTCTATGAAGGTGCTACGTATCGCTATACCGTGCACAGCGCAGATGCCTCGGGGAATTTCAGTATCCCAGTTGCCACGACCCTGTTTGTGCCCGATGTCACGGCCCCTGCGGCACCCAATGGTGTACAGGCAGTAGTCGAAAATAACAGCCGCATTGCCATCTTCTGGAATCCTTCCCCTGCGCGCGATGTCATGTCGTATGTCGTCTACCGCAGGGAGACAGGCTCGAGCAAGCTGACGGCGACGCCAGTTACGGCACACACACGCCGGCTCGAAGACACGCAGGTTGAACGCGGCACCACCTATGCGTACTGGGTTACTGCGGCGGATTCAGCCGGCAACGAGAGCCTGCAATCTGCTCCCTTCGAAATTCAAATGCGTGACTTCGCCCCGCCGCGGAGCGTGCGCAACGTCCAGCTTTCAGCAAACGATGGTGTCGTGTCGATTGCCTGGGAGCCTGTTTCAGCTTTTGATATGGCCGGCTATGAAGTGCTGCGCGCATCACGCCTTACGGGCACTTATGCGGCCATTACCTCCGATCTCCTCACAGATAACAACTGGCAAGACCCTGATCAGTCTGCAACCCGTTGTTACCGCGTCCTGGCGATAGACACCTCTGGCAACAGAAGCCGCCCTAGCCAGCCTGTCTGTATTCGCCCTACTGCAAGCCAATAATTCAAGGATGACTTCGCTATCCAACATATTAACCCGCTACCGCGCCAGTTTGGCGGTGCTGTGCCTTGCCCTTTTGGCGGCAGCACATCCGGTAGACGCTGCAGCTATGTCAGCCCGCGATGCATTCATCGATCCGCCCGTCTCAAACGGCATCGATGACATTACAGTACTTGAAGATGCACTGCCGCAGGTAATCAGCCTGTTTGACGTATTTGACGACGACGTCGACGCAGACGAGGACCTCGTGTTCTCTATCGAAGGCAACACCAATCCAACCCTGTTGAGTACCTCTATCGATCCGGCAACTGGCTTGCTGACCGTGACGATTACGGGTAACATCTCAGGTACCGGACTTATTACGGTCCGTGCTACCGATACGGACGCTGAAACGACAGATGCATCCTTTAACGTCACCGTGGATGCTGTAAATGACGTACCTTCGTTTAGTCTGGGCGCGCCGCCAACAGTCAATGAAGACGCCGGCGCGCAGACGGTAAACAATCTGGCAACAGCTATCAGCGCCGGCCCGGCAGACGAGGCGGGGCAAACATTGACCTTCTCGGTTACCAACAACACCAACGCCGGCCTCTTCTCTGTGCAGCCCACAGTATCGAGCGCTGGTACGCTCACCTACACGCCGGCAGCCAACGTATCTGGCTCAGCCACCATCACCCTGGTTCTCAGCGACAACGGTGGCACCGCAAATGGCGGGATAGACACCAGTCCGAGTCAGACGTTCACCGTCACGGTAAACGAAGTCAACGACGCACCGTCTTTTACGCGGGGTGCCAACATCAACGTAGGAGAAGATTCAGGTGCATTTAGCCAAACAAACTGGGCAACCAACATTAGTGCCGGCCCGAATGAAGACGGGCAGGTATTGACCTTCAACCTCTCGCCTACCAATACCAACCTGTTTGCTGTACAACCGGTCCTTACATCTGCGGGGACGTTGTCGTTTACGCCGGCAACCAACGCCTCGGGCACCTCAACTGTTACAGTGACTCTGTCGGATAATGGCGGCACAGCAAACGGGGGCGACGACGAGAGCCCGGCACAGATTTTCACGATCACCATCGATGGCCAGAATGACCCGCCCACCACGTCGGGCATTAGCGACCAGAATGAACTGGAGGACGCAAACAACCGCGTCATCAACCTGTTTTCTGCGTTTGATGACGAAGAAGATGCAGACAATGAGCTAACCTACCAGGAGCTCAGCAATTCGAATGCGGCCCTCTTTAGCAGTACCACAATTAACGAAACAACCGGTACATACACCCTGGATTTTGCGCCCGATGCCAATGGCACAGCCGCCATCACCATCCGGGTAACAGACACGCAGGGTTTATTTGTCGATGAATCTTTCACGGTAAATGTCACAGCCGTGAACGACGAACCTTCGTTTACCAAAGGCGCTGACCGGGTGGTACCGGAAGACGCGGCATTCCAGACCGATATCGGCTGGGCAACCAATATTTCCGCCGGCCCCGCCAACGAGGCCTCGCAGACCCTGACCTTCACGGTTTCAGCCACAAACACTGCGCTGTTCCAGGCGCAGCCCAGCCTGTCGAGCACGGGGACATTAACGTATCATCCAGCACCCGGCGCCAGCGGCGTATCGACCGTCACAGTAACCCTGACAGACAACGGCGGCACGGCGAACGGTGGCGATAATCAGAGTCCTCCCCAAACGTTTACCATCACCGTGAGCGGCGAAAACGATCCGCCGACTACAACGGGCATCGCAAACATTCAAGTCGTGGAGGATGCAGCAACACCAACGGTGAGCCTCTTCCCTTCTTTTGCTGACGAAGAGGATGCAGATACACAATTAACGTACGCTATAGTTGGCAACACCAATCCGGGGTTGTTTGGCACTATACCGCCGATTCCCTCAACGAACGGTATCCTGAGTTTGCCACTAGCCGCAAACGAAAGTGGTGTGGCAACACTGACGGTCCGTGCTACTGACAGCGGCGGCCTTTCGGTCGATGCAGCATTCCAGGTTGAAGTGTTGTCCGTCAACGACGCGCCGTCGTTTACATCGGGTGGTAATGTGTCCGTACCGGAAGATTCCCCTGCATATAGCGCACCATGGGCGACCAATATTTCAGTTGGGCCAGCCAATGAGTCGGCCCAAACCGGTACGTTCAACGTAGTCACAGTCGACCCATCGCTGTTTGACGTGTTACCCGTCTTGAATGGAAATGGCGTATTGTCATTTACCCCAAAACCCAACATGTCGGGCGCTACTGCAGTGACCGTATCATTGCAAGACAACGGCGGCACAGCCAATGGAGGCATCGACATCAGTCCTGAAATTAGTTTTACACTGACCATCGCAGCAGAAAACGATCCGCCGGTCGCCGTTGACGATGCATACACCGTGATCGAAGGTGCTTCACTAACCGCGTCACCTGGTGGCACCCCGCCCGGCGTACTCGACAACGACCTCGACGATGACGGCGATGTACTCACAGCTTCCGTTATCCTTGAGCCCAAGCATAGCAGCAGCTACTCCCTGCTTCCAAACGGTACGCTGTTCTATGTACACGACGGTTCTGAAAATGTAAGAGACTCGCTCACGTACGTCGCGTTTGATGGCACAACAAACTCCAACATTGCCACCATCTACATCGATATCAAAGAAAGCAACGACCCGCCGGTCGCCAGCAACATCAGCGATATTGTAGACGTGGAAGACGGACCGCTGCGCCTGGTTAACCTCTATGCGGCCTTCGAGGACCCCGACGATCCAGACGATGCCCTGACCTACACGGTTGAGAACATCTCCAACCCTGCCCTTTTTGCAGATCTGACGGTCAATACGGAAACGGGCCAGCTCGAAATCACCTACGCCCCCAATGCCAACGGTACCTCGACAATCACCGTCCAGGGCACCGACCCCGGCGGCCTTTCAGATCAAGAATCGTTCAACGTGACCCTGACGCCGGTGAACGATGCACCGTCACTAACGCCAGGTCCCGACATCACGCTAGATGAAGATCCGGGCCCACAGACCTTTACCAACTGGGCAACAAACCTCGTCGCCGGCCCGCCCGATGAATCAGGGCAAACGGTGACACCGAGCTTCAATGTGTCTAACCCTGGCCTATTCAGCGTCCAGCCGGCGCTTTCAATCAACGGCACCAACGGCACGCTCACCTTCACCCCTGCCCCACAAACCGACGGACAGTCGAGTGTGACCCTTACGCTAACGGACAATGCCGGCGGCAACAACAGCGCCACCTACGATTTCCTGATCACCATCCAGGGCGACAACGACAAACCGACATCGGTGACCATTCAGGACATTACCGTCAATGAAGATGCTGAGACCATCACGTTTAACCTGTTCGAGATTTTTGATGATGTAGAAGATGCTGATTCAGAAATGACGTACACGCTGGAAGGCAACTTCAACAACAACCTGTTTGAGGACCTTTCAATTTCTTCAGCTGATCCCAAAATCCTCACCGTCAACTACGCAGCAGATGCCTTTGGTGAAACTACCATTGGAATCCGCGCAACCGATACAGAAGGATTGTTTGCACAGGAAGACGTCAAGATCACCATCAATCCGGTGAACGACGCGCCATCGTTTGATGCAGGACCAAACATTACTATCGGACAGAATTCGCCGGCTTACGAAGAGCAGTGGGCGGATAATGTGAGTCCGGGGCCCGCCAACGAAAGTGGTCAGGAGCTGTTCTTTACAGCCAACATTACAAATGGAGCAGAAGGGCTGTTTGCAGAGTTGCCAGCCATCGACGCAGACGGTGTACTCACCTTTACGCCGGCCATTGGCGACAATGTATTTGGTGATGCGGAAGTGTCCGTGATCCTCGGCGACAACGGCGGCACAGATAACGGCGGCGTATCACAGACGGAAGCACAAACGTTTACAATCAGCATCCGCCGGCTCAACACGGCCCCGTCAGGCGTCGCGGATAATTACATCGTCGATCAGGGGCAGTTGCTTACGGTGGGTGCTGCAAACGGTGTGTTGGCAAACGACACCGACCCGGAGAACGATGACTTGACCGTCCGACTCATCACGGGGCCAGCCAATGCCTCCTCGTTTACCTTGAATACGGATGGCTCGTTCTCCTACCGCCACAACAACACAGCATCAACCAACGACGCGTTTACCTACGTGGCAAACGACGGGTTTGACGACTCAAACGAAACCACAGTGGCCATTTCGATCCAGCCATCCGGTACGCTGTCGCTTGCAGAACTTATTGTGCCCGAAGATGCAGATGATTCGATCATCAACGTGCGGGCGGCGCTTTCGCTGGCGGATGGGTACGAGTACATCATCTCCAACGTATCAAACCCGGCCCTCTTCGCTGCCACTGAAATTGATACACTGGCCGGCCTGCTGACTGTTTCGTACGCGCCAAACGCCAACGGTGAAGCAAACATCAACATCACAGCAACGCCAGATGAAGGTGGCGACCCGCTGATCGCCACGCAGAAAATCACCATCCTTTCGATCAACGACGCGCCGATTGCGGTGGATGACATCACGGCAACCATCCAGAACCGCTCCATCGAAATCGACGTGATCTCGAATGACGTAGACTTCGACAACGACAACCTGACTATTTTCCGAATCACCAATCCGAATGCCGGCACTGTGCAGGCATTGCCCAGCGGCAACCTGTTCTACCGGCCGGCAACCGACTTCACCGGGGTCGCCACATTCAACTACTCCATCCGCGATGACAGCTCAGCCGCAGCGGAAGGCCTCGTGACAGTCACCGTTTTCTCGGGCCGGTTTGTGGTCGATGATCTCGGCTTTAACGTCAGCAGCGCAAGTGCAGCGTACAACATCAGTAACGCCGGCGAGGTGGTGGGTGCATCGCTGGGTACAGGCGGTGGCATTCAGGCTTTCTCTTCTACCCAGGAATTGCCGCTTGGCGTCAGCGAAGCGCTGGATGCCAATGATTTTGGGCAGATTGTCGGTGCATCAACCTTTGAAACCGGAGGTAACACCGGGCCAGTATTCCAGGCAACGCTTTGGGACACATCGGGCGTGAACAACCTCGGTTCGCTGGACGGCCGGATCAGCAAAGCGTACAGCATTAATAACGCTGCGCAGATCGTGGGCATCTCCAGCAAGCAAGGCACCGACCTCTTGCAGGCTGTGCAGTGGGACGGCATGGAGCTCGCGGAGCTCGAAGCTGGCGCTAACGAAGAAAGCCAGGCATTTGACATCAACGAAGCCGGCGTAGTGGCCGGGTACGCAGGAACCACCGCTACCATCTGGCGCGACACAGAAATTGAAAGCCGACTCATCGGTTCGGCCGGCCGCGCCTATGCCATCAACGCAAGTGGCGAAACGGTAGGCAGCATCGACGACGGCACGGTGAAAGCAGCCTTCTGGGACGACGACGGCACAGCCATCTCGCTACAGAAAGACGGCAGCACCTTCAGCGAAGCGTACGGCATCAACAACTCGACGTGGGTGGTGGGTACGTACCTGCCCGTAGGTGCCGGCAAGACGGGTAGCGCACCTGTCCGCAAATCGGATGCGTTACGCGGCGACACAGAAGCGAGCAAAGCAAAAGGTAATACGGCACAGCAAGAAATCCAGCAGGTGAACAACGACTTACGCGCCTTCCTCTGGCAGGGTGATACCATTGTTGACCTCAACGAATTTATTGATGCCGCGTCAGGGTGGGTGCTACTGGAAGCCCGCGCGATCAACAATGCAGCGCAGATTACGGGCATCGGCTTATTTAACGGCGAGCGGCAGGCGTTCCTGCTCTCCCCCACGCTCAACAAAACGCCAACGGCTACGCTGGACCGCGTCGGCCTCATTGGGCTGCAACCACTGGTCATCGATGTGCTCGCAAATGACCACGACGTAGACGGCGACAGCCTTCGCATCATGTCTGCTGAAGACGGCGACTATGGCCGCGTCGTAATGAAACCCGACAACACCGTCTCGTATCATCCCGGCAAGCACTTCACAGGCACCGATACCTTCACCTACATCGTAACCGACGATAAAGGCGGTATGGCAGAAGGGCGCGTAGAGATCTACATGGACGAAAACGCTGCACCGGATGAGCTCATGCTGGGCCAGAACTACCCCAACCCGTTTAATCCGCAGACGACAATCAACTACGGCCTGCCCGAGCCTGGCCGCGTGAGTCTGGAGGTGTTTAACCTGATCGGCCAACGCGTTGCCGTGCTGGTGGATGGCATGATGCAAGCCGGCAAGCACCACGTCGTGTTTGACGCGCAGGGGCTACCGGGTGGCGTGTACGTGTACCGGTTGAAGACCAATGAGACAAGTCTGAGCCGGCAGTTAATTTTGGTGAAGTAATAAGCATTGAGCACCTATCCCAACGTCAAAGATCCGGATCTCATCGGCAGCTACCCTGCCCTAACAAAAGCCGGTGGCGGATACGTCTGGGACGAGGTCCTCGAATACCGCGTATGGTGCCATCCACACGATGGTGCATCCGATCTGGAAGATGGCAACGATTATTATTATAGCTTTGCCACCTACGAAGAAGCCCTGACTTTTTCGAAAGCAACAACAGGTGCTGAAGCCCCGCTTGCACTCATCCTGCAAGAAGAGTATATCGATGAGCCTTCCCCCGGTGAGTACATCCACGTCAAAGAGCGCCGCCTCACCGAGTGGCCGGTTGAATTTTTGAGCCGGCCCAGAAGAACGGAAAACACCATCCCAGATTTTTTGTCGCCGGACGCGCCAGAAAATCGCTTAGCTATATTGCGTGGCCTTACTTAACGCTCGATTCAAAACCCAGTTTTAAGCTAACCCGCACAACGTCATGCCCAACTGGATTGGGCATCCACCCGAATGGCAAAAGCTGTTAGCATAAGCTTCCTGGTTTCGCCATACCGGTGGATACCGGATCAAGTCCGGTATGACGGCGCTTTATATTTCAAGTCATCATTCAAGAACACCTAGTACTCAGTCGCCGTGAAGATGATGGATGAATGATGCGCTATTTTTGTTGCCAGCAAGGCGTGTCGCCCTACTGTAGTAAGGCGAGATGGCACAACATGGCTGGCGAGAAAAAGAGCCATCAGAACCCATCAGATTCATGGCGACTGAGTACTTGATCACCCACGGCGATAACGCGACCGTTCCATCATTATTCAGCTAAGATTGTCATGACACTCTACAAATACAGAAGCCTCGAAAACCTCGAGTTTGCACTGGACATCTTCGTGAACAACCGGCTGTACGCCGCCAACTTCCGCGCGCTGAACGACCCGATGGAGGGACGCTTTGTCTATGCCACGGGCTCGTTGTCGCAGGATGAGTTGCGGATGATCCGCGGCAGCAAATCGGACTACAACATTCTATCCATGAGCGAATCATGGACCAACATGCTGATGTGGGCCTACTACGGCGCCGGCCACAAAGGCTTTGTCGTCGGGGTGGAGATCGACGACAACGATGCTGAAACCGAGCCGGTGAACTACGTAGAAGACCTCAGACTCAATGAGCGGGAGAACGTTGACCTTGCAAAAACCATCCTTTCCAAAAAGCTAGCCCTCTGGTCTCACGAACGCGAGCACCGCGTCTTCAAACGCTATGAGTCCTTTGTCCCGGTGAAGGTTAAAGAGTTGATCTTCGGCATTAATACCGAGCAACGGCACAAAGACTTGCTCACCCAAATTGCCGAAAAGTTTTGCCCGGGAATTGCCGTCAAAACCATCCGTAAGTCCGAACTCGAAACGGGGCGGGTGGATGAGTATGAGATTTAACCGCTTATCGTACATCAATTTGCCCTGAAACAAAGCCGGCCGATACCCATCTAAATGTTATTACATCGTAATCACGACCAAGATCATGACGGTTCGCGCACGCATCGTATCAATAGGTAACTCACAAGGGGTACGGATCCCTAAGCTTTTGCTAGAGCAGACTGGCATTGAAGGTGAGGTAGAGCTCGAAGTGCAAAACGATAAAATTGTCATTCACGCCCTTCGAGACGTACGCAAAGACTGGGATCAAGCGTTTGCAGCCATGGCTTCACATGGAGATGACACCTTGTTGGATGACGCTACAGAAAGTGACTGGGATGCGCAGGAGTGGACCTGGTAATGACCGTATTGCGCTTCGAAGTTTATCTGGTAAACCTCGCCCCAACCATTGGGAGCGAAATCAAAAAGACACGTCCCTGCGTCATCATCTCCCCCGATGAAATGAACCGGCACATCCGTACGGTCATCATCGCGCCCATGACAACAAAAGGCCGCAATTAGCCAACGCGGGTAAACTGTACGTTCGATGATAAACAAGGGCAGGTGGTGCTCGATCAGATCCGTACAGTAGACAAGCGCCGGCTCGTAAAGAAGTTGGGTACGCTGGCGCCGGCAGCGCAATCAGAAGTGCTTAGCGTGCTGTCTGAAATGTTTGCATAGTCCTCCATCTTTATATTATATGCTCCCCAAAAACGCTATTCCTTCTTATGGCAAGAATTTTTGGGTGCCTCCTCTTTTTGTTGACAGCTGGTTGTCAATCCGATGTAACCATCCATTTTAGCGAAAGCATCTCTCTAGAAGAAGCTTACGAGTTTGCTTCAAATAAAAAATTAGCGTTGTTCTCCTTAACTGCCGCTCCGCTGACAAAAGACAGCCAGAGCCCTGTATTCAGGAGTTCCTGTTACCATTTTGAAGCAGACATGGAACTCGTTGATATCTATTCTGCATGGCGAGATCGGCTTGAACGCAAACTGGCATTCTATGCTTCTATTATAGATCGAAAGATTATAGAGGCAGAAAGCATAAAAAAGAATCTTGAAACGTATCCATCGGAAATAGTCCAACCTCGTGGCAATCCGTTTACCCCTAGAAGCTACGCCGATATTGAAAGAGATTTGAAAGCTACCGAAGACCTAATTGATATGCTGGTCAAGCAAACAAATGCCCTTTCCGAAGTTCTGACTACCCCACGGTTAAGCATGTTGCAGATAACAAGTCTTAAAGCAAGGCATCAGGGATGGCCAATGCTGGACATTGGAGAAAACAATATCTCCAAAATCAAAAAATCTAATCCTGGAACCGACCCTACTTATAATTATCCATGTCTATGAAACCACGCGCCTACTTTTCTAGATTTTTTACTGCATGTTGATGTACACCAGTACTTTCTTCCTATAATCAGTACCGCCGTTCTTACGCAAGGACCTTCCAATACCTGAGGCTTTGTCACCATCCAAGCAATTCTTATGTCGTCAGGAATTTTACACAGACGTTTGTGGAGACGGCTTATCCTGGTTACTGGCTTTCTTATCCTCTCCACCGGATGCACAACGATCAAAACGTATAACAATACGTCGCGAACACTCGACACGTCACTTCCGGCTCCCTACAAAGAAATCAACAAAAAGCTCTGGCGAAAAAAGGTAACCGTCGTGTTCAAGGATAAGATGACAGAAACGTGTCCGGACCTCAATGTGAGCCCCATCGAAACCACCTGTTACACCCTCAAGGGTAAACTGCTACGCTCGTGGCCGACCGCCGACATCTCCAAAATACAGCAATCGCGGGTCCCTGCCGGCGCCCTTCTAGGCGGGTTTGCAGGTATAGGACTGGGAAATTTCATCGTCTACCTCAATTACAAAGACGTGGGCTCCGACTGGGCCTCCCTGGGTATTCCTTTCGCAATGATGGCCGCCACCGTGGGCGGTGGTATTATTGGGTCACGTGTTGGGTATCACGCGACAAAGAATAAGCCTAAAACACTATATGATTTAGATAGATTGTCTGGGATTCACTAACATGGTTAACAGTCCCAGATACGCTGTCCAGCCCACTTATCGCTTTACATGTTATACGTTGTACTCATCCCCGCATGGATCTGGGCGTTCCTTCTTTTTGCCGGTTGGACCAGCTTAGCTTATCGGACCTACATCACACTCATCTTCCGGCACCCGATGATGCTGGGACTACTTGTTGGACTGGTTCTACAAGCCATCGCCGCATCAGCCGGTGCCTTTGCAACAAGTCAGTACGCGATCGGCCGCTTTGCCTGCCTGACGGGTATCTTTGGGATGTGGATCTCGATGCTGTTAACGCTGATAGAAGCAGGTGTACTCGTATACCTCGCCAGGCATTGGCCTTGTACTAAAGATAAGAAAAGACGACTCTTTCACTCATGGACAGCGCTGTGGTTGGTCTTTAAATTGATTGCACTCCTTGCGCACATGCGATCAGCAGCGCTTTGTACTGTTTGATCGCTCCGCAGATCATTCTTTCCACGTCATGCCGGACTTGATCCGGTATCCAGTTTGCATCGGTGAATCCTGGATACCGGATCAAGTCCGGCATGACGTGGAAGGAGTACGGAGAAACCACCTTTAACCACACCCATGGCGCACGTGAACAAACAACACAAGGCCCACCAGCTTGCCACAGAAATCGCAGCCGCGTACTGTCAAATACCTGTTGTTGAAGCCGTTGTGCTCGCCGGCTCACAGACAACTGCTTATGCCGGCCCTGCTTCCGACATTGATCTCTACGTCTACCAAAGTACCCCCTTGTCAATCGAAGACCGCCGCGCCATTGCGACTGCTTTATCTACAAGAGCAGAAGTCAACAACCAGTTTTGGGAATCAGGTGATGAGTGGATGGATACAGCTACGGGTATCCACGTTGATGTTACCTTTCGCACGCCGGCATGGATCGAAGAGCAGTTGGATCGTGTATTGGTGCGGCACGAGGCATCCATGGGCTATTCGACGTGCTTCTGGCACAATGTGCTTACCTCACAAATCCTGTTTGATAGAAACGGGTGGTTTGCTGCACTGAAGCACAAGGCAGATCAACCTTATCCACATCAGCTTCGGCATAACATCATCCATAAGAACTTCCCGGTACTCAGCCATACCATGTCCGCATATCGTGGTCAGTTAAAGAAAGCTGTTGACCGAGGTGATTGGGTAAGCGTGAACCATCGGCTCGCAGCACTGCTGGCGAGCTATTTTGATGTCATCTTTGCAATCAATCAACTCCCTCACCCTGGCGAGAAACGCTTGCTCAAAATTACTGCAACCGCCTGCGCACTGCAGCCAACGGGTATGGAAGAGCAGGTTAACCAGTTACTTGATGCAGGTGCTACACGTGGTGATATCTTTGCATATCTGGATTGCCTACTCAAGGAGTTGGAGGTATGGCTTCAAGTACAGGGTTTGCTGCCTGGAATCGGGTAATTTAGGCTGGATTGTAAAACTATATCTTCATTCGTCATGCCCAACTGAATTGGGCATCCACCAGGATATTGCGGTGCCCCTTGGTTATTGATAACCCTTCGTGTGGATCCCCAGTCAAGCTGGGGATGACGATGAAAAGGGTTTGCATGCGAAGGTCTCCAACATACTAAAGGCCGTGTATATTGCATTGAAAAAAGCCGGCTCGTGACCTACCTTTATAACTCCCCATAACAAAGCCCCTAACTCCCATCATGCTTCGGAACGCAATCCTGCTTGTCCTTTGCTTTTGCCTTTCACTCCCTGCAACCGCGCAACAATACGAAACACCGCCGCCAGCCCTACAAAAACTGGTCGATACGCCGGCTACACCCGGCGTATCATTAGCGCCCGATAAATCGACGCTGTTGCTCATGGAGCAGCCCGGACTTGCCGGCATCGCGGAACTGGCTGAACCCGAACTCAAACTGGCCGGCCTCCGGCTCAATCCGCGTAATTTTGGTCCGTCACGCACGCGCTCCTACAACGGCCTCCGCTTTGTTTCGATTAAAGACAACGCTGAAACAGCTGTAACCGGATTACCAGAAAACGCGCGCATCCGTAACGTACAATGGTCACCGAACGGCAAGCACATTGCCTTTACAATCGACCATACCAACAGCATCAGCCTGTATGTAGCGGACGTCGCAACCGGCACAGCTACAAAGTTATCGGATCGCGCGATGCACGACGTCTACTATGGCGCGCCGTTTCAATGGATGCCTGACAACAAGAGTTTGATTGCGCGGGCCGTGCCTGTCGACTATGGTGAAGTACCAAAAGCACCGCTTGCGCCTGCCGGCCCCGTGATTCAGGAAAACCTGGGCGAAAAAGCGCCGGCGCGTACGTACCAGGATCTGCTCAAAAATGCACACGATGAAGCCCTCTTTGCCTACTACCTGACCAATCAGCTTGTCCACATTGCATTGGACGGCTCAGTCAATAATCTTGGCGAACCGCAGATCAATACCATCTTCGATCCTTCCCCCTCGGGTACTTACATCCTCGCGCAACACCTGCACAAACCGTTTTCCTACCTTGTGCCGGCCAGTCGCTTCCCACAAAAGACGGAAGTGCTTGATCTGGAAGGGAACGTAGTAAAAGAAGTGGCCGCGCTACCGCTCGCAGAAAACATCCCGACGGCTTTTGGCTCTACACGCCAGGGACCACGTTCGATCAACTGGCGCGCCGACAAGCCAAATACCCTCTACTGGGTTGAAGCGCAAGACGAAGGCAACGCGCTCAAAGAAGCCGAAGTACGCGATGCACTCTTTACCCTCGATGCACCATTCAGCGCAAACCCAACACAACTTGCTGAAATGCCACTGCGTTACGGCGGTATCAACTGGGGTGATGACAACCTCGCCATTTTGAACGAGTCGTGGTGGCTGACGCGGCAAACACGGATGTACAAAATTGATCCGTCTGCCCCTGGCCAGGCCCCCGAAATGTTGTACGACCTGTCGATGGAGGATCGCTACAACAATCCTGGCCGGCCCCTCACCCAGGCTACCGCACAGGGTACACGCGTGCTGATGCAGGCGGATAAAGGCAAAGCGTTACTGTTTACCGGCACAGGCGCATCACCCGAAGGCAACCGGCCATTCCTGCGTAAAATGAATCTGAAGACGGGCGACACAGAAACCCTCTTCCGCTCAGAAGCACCGTACTACGAGTATCCTGTAAGCGTGTTGGATGCGCGCGGCAACAAGTTGCTCACACGTCGTGAATCGCCTGAGACGCCACCGAACTTCTTCATGCGCGACCTCAAAAAGGATAAGATGCAGGCAGTTACCGATTTCCCGCATCCGTATCCTGAATTGGCTGCTGTGAACAAACAGGAGTTAACGTACGAGCGTGAAGATGGCGTACAGCTTACCTCGATGCTCTACACGCCACCGGGTTACGACGCAGAGCGCGATGGCCCCCTTCCCACCCTCTTGTGGGCTTACCCGCGCGAGTACAAAAGCGCGGCCAACGCCGGCCAGAAATCGGGATCACCCTACCAGTTTAAATCGATCAGTTTCTGGGGCGCCATCCCGTACGTCACGCAGGGCTATGCAGTGATGGACCAGACATCAATGCCGATCATTGGCGAAGGAGAGGAAGAGCCCAACGACACTTTTGTACCACAGCTCGTGGCGAACGCAGAAGCAGCAATTGCAGCCGGCGCAGCTACGGGTGCTGTTGATCCCGAACGTGTGGCCATTGGCGGCCATTCGTATGGTGCGTTCATGACAGCAAACCTGCTCGCGCATTCGGATCTCTTCCGGGCCGGCATCGCGCGTAGCGGTGCATACAACCGTACGCTCACCCCGTTCGGCTTCCAGGCTGAACAACGCACCTTCTGGGAGGCACCAGAGATTTACTTCGGTATGTCGCCGTTTATGCACGCCGACAAGGTAAACGAGCCGATTCTACTCATTCACGGCGAAGCCGACAACAACTCGGGCACCTTCCCCATCCAAAGTATCCGCTACTACAATGCGCTCAAAGGCCACGGGAAAGTAGCACGACTCGTGATGCTGCCCCATGAAAGCCACGGCTACCGCGCCCGTGAATCGCTGCTCCACATGCTGTGGGAAACCAACACCTGGTTAGAGACTCATGTACGGCAGTCGACGCCGGCCAAAGCAACGCAGATTAAGGAGCCTGTGGGCCGGTAATCTGGACATACCCCTTCTTAAATAATACATTATTCCCTTGCCAGGACGTTGTCAAAAACGCGTCGGGCAAGGGAATAAAGGAAACGCCTGATTTGTCTTAGCACTGTTTTCCAACATCTCCCAGCTCTATTCAATCATGCGCATTGTTTGCCTTCTTTTATTACTTCTTCTTCAAGCTTGTGAAATCTTCGGATCCTCTGATGATCCTGCAGCAAATGCGCAACAATTTGCCATCGAAACCCAGCAGACTGTATACCAGGCAGTGGCTCTCGAAGAAGATGACCGCTTCTTTAGTTTTGAGATAGTGGCAACGTTTACCAATCTTACCCATGCACCGGTGTACTTTGTGGGCTGTCTTCCGCCCCAACAACCCTTGTTGGATATCAAAGAAGGCAACGAATGGAAGCCCGTATATCAGCCTATCCAACTGTTATGCCTCAGCGAACCGCTGCGGCTTGTGCCCGGCGATACGTTGTCGCTCCCTCATGTTTATGGTGCTTGTTATCCCGATAACAACTGCGGTCCTACATTTGATGGACCTGTTACGGGCACCTACAGATTACGTCAATTTGATGCCTACTATGACCCTGAAGGGACCAAACCGGTCGAGATTGAATCGCTCGTATCAAATACGTTCACACTTAAGCTCCCTTAGGCTAGCATTAACACGGTATGCTATTGGCGAATTATCGCCCCCCATCCAGGGCAAGCCCCTGCGTGTTCTCAGTATTCCCATAGGTCCCCTAAATTGCTTAACTTCAGCGTCTTCACAAAGCTAGATAACCTGGGCAAAAGAAAGACGAGCCGGCTATGCGACGTACAAAAAAACTTGCTGATGCGCTGACAACTGAAGACCTGTGGAAGCTGATGCGCCGGCGGGTTCCGCCCGTGGTATCTGAATACTTCCGTGGTGGTGCTGATGCAGAAACTACGCTTCGCGGCAATGTACACGCGTTCCAGCAATCGGTCACTACGGCATACGGTGCACTGAGTTTTCCTGAATTAGACCTCAGCACAGAGACAGTCGGCCACAACCTGTCCGTGCCGTGGTTTATTTGCCCCGTTGGCAGTCTGCGCGCCCTCTACCCCATGGCCGATGCTGTAGCCTCACGCGTTGCAGGATCCTTTGGGACCGTCATGGCGCAATCCACGCTTTCTGGAACACCCTTAGAGGATGTAGCTGCTGCATCAACCGGGAATTGTTGGTTTCAACTTTACCTGTGTGGCGGCCGGGAAACGGCATTGCGTGGCATTGAACGGGCTAAAAATGCAGGCTTTTCAGCGCTTATCCTGACCATAGACACAGGCGTTTCCGGGATGCGAGCAATGCACGCGCGCATGAAACCGATGGAAGCAACTGCGCCTTTTAAAGGACGATCGCTCGGCGGCCGGCTCTCGCTCGCCTGGAAAAAACTCAAGCTGGCCCCCCAAATGATCACGCGGCTACCCTGGTTGTGGGACCATTTTCGTGATGGCGGCCTGATGCAGTTTGTAAACATCACGGATAAAGATGGCAACCCAATGCCGTATGCCGACATTGGGACACAGCTGGCGGCATCTGCCGTCACCTGGGACGACTTGAAGTGGATCAAAGAAGCCTGGGGGGATGACAAGCCATTAATCATTAAAGGTGTGCACTGCGCCTACGATGCGCGTAGAGCAGAAGAAATGGGCGCTACGGGGGTAATCTGGTCCAATCACGGCGGCCGGCAACAAGACCGCGTCCCTCCCACCCTGCACATGGTTGCCCAGGAGATGCCGCTGGTTGGCGACACACAGCTCGACTTTATGATGGACGGCGGTATCCGCAACGGCACCGACATCCTGATTGCGCTAACGTATGGCTTAAAAGCGGTAGGTATCGGCCGCGTTACGGCAGCCGGTATCGGCGCGGGTGGCGAAGCCGGCCTTACCCGTGCGTTCGAAATCCTGAAATCTGATCTCGACCGCGCCATGCGACTGGTTGGCGTACAAAGCATCGCCGAAATTCACGAACGCGGCGCCTCGCTACGACGGGATAATCGGTTGCTGGGTGATGGGCACCTGCCGGCTTTTGTGTTTTAGTGCCGACGTTAGAATGTCGATTTTCGATTGCCGATTTTCGATTGTTTGAGGCACACCGCCATACCGACAGAGATCCTTCGCGTGGCTCAGGATAACATAGGCGAGGGGTACCGCCATACCCAATTCAATCGACATTCGAAAATCGACATTCGAAAATCCATCTCCTCTCCTGTGGATTAAAAGAGCCACGTTGCATATTTTGCTGTACTATCCCTCTAACCAAATTATAGCATTATGAAGTCCCTTTACCTCCCCTTACTCCTTGTATTCACCCTCGCGGCCTGTACTGCTGAAACCGAATCCAGTACTGCTGAAGCTGAGGCCGAAGTGGTACAGGGGGACTTCACGGTCCCGATGGGCGTTCAGCTGTGGAGCTTCCGCAAAATGGCTGAAGAAGAAGGTGCCGTAGCCATGCTGGACATGGTAAAAGACGTTGGCTTTACCCACGTAGAAACCGCCGGCCTCTATGGCATGACAGGAGAAGAAATGGCCACAACGCTCGATAATGCCGGCCTGGAAGCAACCTCCATGCACGCGCCATACGACGCGTTCAAAAACAACATCGACCAGGTGATCGCTGATGCCAAAGCTGTTGGCGCTGAGTACGCCGGCATCGCGTGGTACCCACACGAAGAAGGCAATTTTGACGAAGCCACAGCTCGCCAGGCAATTGCTGACTTCAACGAGTTTGGACAGGCCATGAAAGACGCCGGCCTTAAATTCTTCTACCACAACCACGGATACGAGCCTGGCCCATACGGCGACGGTACGCTCCTCGACCTGATCATCGACGAAACCGACCCTGAGTTGGTTTACTTTGAGATGGACGTACTCTGGACATGGTTGCCCAACCTGGATCCGGTTGAAGTCATTGCCCGCCACCCGGGCCGCTTCAAGCTGATGCACATTAAAGACATGAAGCCGGGCATCGAACGTGGTACGCTGGCAGGTCGTATCCCTGACGAAGACAAAGCCGTCATCGGTGAGGGACAGGTGGACTGGCCGGCCGTGCTGAAAGCCGCCACTGAAGATGGATTCGAGCACTTCTACCTGGAAGACGAAACCACTGAGCCGGTTGACAACGCACCGGTCAGCTACGCGTATTTGAAAGCATTGAAGTACGATGAGTAAGTGAATGTAGATTGCCGAGTGTAGATTGCCGAGTAAATGGCACCCTGTACCCCAATCGTCATCCTGAGCCATGCGAAGGATCTCTGCGAGACTAGCACCGACACTACGTACAAATTCCATAACAGGCCGCTGTATCATATCGATGCAGCGGCCTGTGCTGTTTCCACGCTATTCAATCGTCACCATTTCACCAAGCCACATTCAACAATCAGATCCTTTTTGTTAGGAGAGTGTAGGACGTTGTGGTCGGTTATCTCACGGAAGACGGACCAGCCGGCTTAGTGCGCATAGGGATTTTTAAGGCTCATCCTTTCCATCCTGAGGTATTACAGAACTCAAACGATTTATTCCTGTCAAACATAATAATACGGCGATCAACCTTAACAGTGACGATGAAGGCACCCGTTTTTCTACTGCGATTGCTCCTGATTTCTATTGGCATTGCAGCTTGTGATACTGCGAATGAGCAGCCCCCGGCTGAGGATGTGGTCGAAGAAGACTTAAATCTACCAGAAGATATTTTAGAACGCGTTGATGATGTCATCTCCCTAACACCAGGAAGCTTCTGGGTTTATGAAAAAGTTAAAAAACGGGCTACAATCTATATAGACGATTCGCTGACCGTAACCGTAAGTCAGGAACGCGAGACCTATCGGGAACGTGAGTTTCAAGTCCTGCATTTCGACTTTTCAGAGGAAAGTCAAGACTACCGCGTTTTTGCCAGAATCACGGAAACAGGGTTACACCTTGTGTCCGAGATACCAAACAAGGTAACAGCAGAAATAAGGTATACAGAATGGCTATATCTACAGCCACTCCAGCAAGACACTACCTATTTCTTTGATTTTGTTCGAGACCAGGATACGCTGACTTGGGGTGTTAAGGCATACGAGGACGTCGTGCATGAACACGAAGATCTGTTGCCTTGCTGGCGCTATGAACATTTTGAACCCAATGAGTTTGCACCCATCTGGCAAGACTGTCTGGATCCAGGACTTGGTTTTGTATTTTTGGCGGGTTTGATCCCTCTGAATGATGCGCCTTATATACTGAATCGCTATTTGCTCGTGCCAGGATCTTAATTTGATAGATTGAACATGACCAAGCTCTCTGCCAGTCACGGCCGGCCTGTTGAAAATCCTTCAGCAACACAGGTTACCCAGGCTTTACTGGATATCGAAGACGACAACGGCAGCTTTGTAATTCTGGATGCTGAGCACGGCTTTATTCAAACCGCCACTGGATCGGATAACGGGTTGCTTGTGCAATACCGCATGTTAGACACTACAACGATCAACAGTACGGTCCGAATGGATCTTTCTGTTGAAGAAGTGGCTGTAGCTATGGAGAAATTCAGAAGGAATGATCTCTCATGGACTGAAGACTATGTATGGACAACAGAGGATCTGGGAAGTGGTGGCGCTACCGGCTGCGCCGGCGTCTTTGTGCTACTGGCCATGGTTCTTGGTCTGGCCTTTCTGATTTAAGACAGGTCCAGTCTGCAAGCTGATAGACAAGGTTACTGTAAATGGAAGACAAACTCTACGCCTTGCTCGAAAACGTGGTTGATGAAGCCAGTTTTCTGGCGTTTGCTCGTGCGCTAGCAGCGAATAGCGAACACGCGGCAGAGCCAAATGCGGCGTGGGAAAACGCAACGCTGCCAACATTTCTCGATGCTGCAACCGCCTGGGCAGAAAGCACAAATTTTGGTCGCAGGATGGCCTTCCCTGACTTTGAGATGTACGAGGTTTCACCCTGGCGTCGTTTTGCAGAATTCCTCTGGGCCGGCAAGGTATACGAATAACAACACCAACAAATCGATAGATGCTGCACGTCCTGGTCCGCCTGGAAGTCAAAGATTTTGGCACACTGGCACTGTTTGAACAACAAGCTGCACAAATAATGGCTACCTACGGCGGACAGATTGTAGCTGCTTTTGAAACGGAACGTAACGCGGATAACTCGGGAAAAGAAGTGCATCTCTTGACGTTTCCTGATGCCGCCGCGTTTGATGCCTATCGAACAGATCCGGCACTACGCGCGCTTTCGACTTTGCGCAGCCAGGCCATTGCCGATACAAAGGTTGACGTGTCCACAAGCAGCAAAGTATATGGTTAGGGCTGTGATAGTCTGACAGAGATCCTTCGCAGGGCTCTGGATGACATGGTTGGGCCGGCTGCTGTTTTTACAGCAATCCGAAATCAGCAAGCAATCCGAAATCAGCAATCCGAAATCAGCAATCCTGTGCCTTTCTATACCCGGCTCCTATTTTTCGTCCTCCTCCTTGCATTTGGCTGCACGTCCAGCTTCGTCCCCAAGTCGTTTGAAGCACCAATGCAACATCAGCTCCCCGACTTTACGTTTACCAAACTCACGGCGGCACATGCTGCGATGGACTACGAGGCCGTGATGGAAAGCCGGCTCGAGCTTCGCGCCCTCTTCGGGGGCGACTGGCCGGCTGATACGTTTTCACTTCCGCAAAACAAAGCTGACATCGCCCTGCATGAAACCCTGTTCGATGAACGTACTTCGTTCACATACAGCATTATGAATCCAGCTAACAATCGAGTACTCGGGTGTATGTACATTAACCCAACCGAATCATCTACCTACGATGCACAGGTCCATCTCTGGGTACGAACCAGCGAGCTTGCAAAAGAGGAATCTATTAAGCAGGCATCAGAGGGCTTGGCTTGATGAGCAGTGGCCGTTTAAGCGCGTACAATATCATTGGTAATCTGCTACCACCGTTGTATGTTAAACGGCATTCAGAATTAAACCAGTCGTATGATGCAGAACTTCTATCGCGACCAGGTATTGAGCGGGAAGCTCTCTGTTGACGTGGTCTATGAGTCGCCTGAGGTGCTCGCTTTTCACCATACGCGGCCGTTCTTCGAACATCACATTGTCATCATCCCCAAGGCTCACATCGATTCACTGAGCGATCCAGAAAGCACAGATACCACACTGGCTGTAGCCTTTCTGAAAGCCATCCACGTTGTCGTCAGCAAGCTAGAAAAAGAATTCGGTGGATGCCGGGTAAGCAGCAATGTTGGCGACTACCAATCCACCAAACACTTGCACTGGTACGTGCACGCGGGGAAACGGCTTCGGAATGAAGATGGCAGTCCGATTGCGTTTTCGATGCATTGAATGCCGAATGAATCGAACAAGGGTTGAATCTATTGTCGATTTCATCTCATCAGTCGCATAAGCGAGCTTATGTTCGTGCCGATTGATTCACTTATATTGCCACGAAATCAGCCTGAAGCCTGCGCGTCTTTCACCCACGATGTCATGCCGGACTCGATCCGGTATCCAGAGAACGCCCGGGTGAAATGAGCTGCCTGGTGGTGTCAGCACACTTTTTCATGTGCCAGCAGTGGGGATGCGGATTTAGCCCCTTAATGCACATCATTCGAATGCCGGCACAACATCTTTCTCTTATGTCGTCCCAGACCTGATGCTGGATCCAGTTGGGGTCGTTGAGGACTGGTTTCCGGATCAAGTCCGGAATGACGTGTTGGGGATGAGGGGATCCGGGCCGTAGGTCGGGTGCCGATTGATTCACTTATATTGCCACGAAATCAGCCTAAAACCTGCGCGTCTTTCACCCACGACGGATTTAGCCCCTTAATGTGCAGGAATTCCGAATGAATTAGGGTATAAATCAAACAAGCCACACTGAGCACCATGAAGGAACCCTGGTAGACTGGCACACGTCTGTAGCACGCTTTTCGACAATTGCCTGAAGTTCTGTGTAATCAAGTTAACACACATTGCTGCACTATTACGAGACACGTCAGCCCGAGTACGAAGCCATTTATGCAAAACCAGAGCGGCAAGCGGATTTGCAGTGGATTGGAAATCAGATTTCTGGGCTGGTAGCCGGCAAACGTGTCCTCAAGCTGGCCTGTGGTACAGGATACTGGACTCGGCAAATGGCCAGGCAAGCACATAGTATATTCGCTACAGATATTTCTGACCACAACTTGCTGAAGCTGCAGTTGCCAGTTGCGAGACCAATAACGTTACAGGCGGTACCCTCGACGCGTTTAATCTGCCGGCCACCCTGCCCTTCTGCTATAACTGATATCGACTGTATCGTCGCCGGCTTTCTCTACTCACACATCCTGAAAGCGCAACGCGCGCCGTTTCTAGCTGGCCTCACCGATGCCTTTGCGCCCAACACCACACTCATCCTTTTTGATAACCAATACGTGGAAGGCAGCAGTACACCCATCCATCATACAACATCCGCTGCCGGCGACACCTACCAACGCCGCAGCCTGCGCGATGGCAGCCAACATGACGTACTCAAAAACTTTCCAACAAAAGAAGGGCTGCAGCAAACGCTACAGCCCTTTTGTAAAAACATCATCGTGCAAACGTGCACGTACTTCTGGTTGGCAACGGGCACCCTACGCGGTTAGCCGGCTACCTCCGTACCAGAAAACTCATGTACGGCGTCGATGAACGCACCAGCGTGTTCTGGATCGTGGCTCGGCAGCATGCCATGCCCGAGGTTCGCAATATGCGGACCATCACCAAAGGCTTCGATCATTTTCCGGACCTCTTCGCGAATCCGCTCTTTTGATGCAAACAGCATGCATGGATCGAGATTGCCCTGCAGGGTTTTGTTGCCTACGCGCCGGCGTGCTTCGCGTGGATCCATCGTCCAGTCCAGCCCGATTACATCGTACGACGTTGCCGCGAGATCTTCCAGGGCGTAATATGCACCTTTAGCAAAAACGGTTTTAGGGATATCCGGGCGCGCAGCCTGCAAGCCATCAGCAACCTGCTTCAGGTAAGGCAGCGCAAATTCGTCGAATGCTTCGGGGGAAAGCAAGCCGGCCCATGAATCGAAAACCTGGATCAACTGGGCGCCGGCATCCACCTGCGCAATCACGTATTCGATGAGGATATCGGTAATCGATTGCAACAGCTTATGTGCTGCTTCGGGATAACGGAAAAGCCAGGTTTTCGATTCTGCAAACGATTTGCTGCCACCGCCCTCAATCATGTACGCCATCAGGGTCCAGGGTGCACCACAGAAACCGATCAAAGGCACACGGCCATTGAGGGTTTTGCGGGTAAGCGTCAATGCATCAAATACATAGCCAAGTGCTTCCTGTACATCTGGCACAACCAGGCGCTCAAGATCGTCAGGGGTGCGCAATGGCTCGGGGAATACCGGGCCGCGTCCCTTGATCATCTGGCACTCCATGCCCATAGCTTGCGGAATCACCAGAATATCGGAGAAGATGATAGCCGCATCAAGTGGAAACCGTTCGATAGGCTGCAAGGTGATTTCTGTCGCCAATTCAGGGGTACGCACCACAGTAAAAAACTCTTCCATGGCGCGTTTGGCGCGGTATTCTGGGAGATAGCGGCCGGCCTGGCGCATAATCCACACAGGCGTATATTCGGTAGCCTGTCCGCGTGCTGCGCGCAACAGGGTATCATTCTGAAGTTCGGGGAAATTATGTGGCATCGTTCCTTTACAAATAGATAATGCGTTAACGCTTGTTTAGAGAAAGAAGTGCTCAACTTGTTTTACCTTCGTCGGTATAACAGCGTCGATTTTAACAGTTCATCACACACTTTTCTTCTGCATTTTGCAAGAGACTTCTGAACCGTATTCCGAGATCCCGTACCGCGCAGAACTTCTCAGGAAATCGCTGCACCTGCTGGCACTCGTCATTCCAGCCAGCATGCTGTACCTCGGTAAGACCACGTCTCTATTAATACTCGTTCCGTTTTGCGGACTGGCGATATTTACAGAAATTGCGCGTGTCCGTTTTCAAACCGTTGCCGATATAGTAGAGACAATTTTTGGGGGCATGATGCGTAATCACGAGCGCCCCGCGATTGGAGATGCAGTTGTAATTAACGGCGCAACCTGGGTTCTCCTGACTGCGACGCTTCTTGTAGTCATTTTTCCTGTAGAAGTTGCTGCCTGTGCGATGATTATGTTTATGATTGGAGATGCAGCAGCAGCGCTCGTGGGCCGGCGCTTTGGCAAAACCCACTGGTTTGGCACATCAAAAACGGTCGAGGGATCGCTCGCTTTTCTGGCTACGGCCCTGGGTATTCTCCTCTTGTTTGATATCCTACCCCTCCCCTACAGCCTGGCAGTTGCCATCTTTGCGGCCGCACTCGAGCTGATCCCGCTCCGAATAAACGACAACCTCTACGTCCCCCTACTCTCCGCCAGCCTCATCTACTGCCTCCTGCGCTTCATCCTACTACAAGACGTAGCATTATTCTTCTAAGCGCATACACCTTCATCCTGCGGATTGCTGTGTATGCTGTTAAAAGTTGAAGGTTACTGGTTGAAGGTTTTTTGACGCAGCCTCTATTTTTTCTCTTTGTACAATCAAATGAATTTTGATGGGTTGTTCGTAAGCCACCTGATGTAAACTTAACGGGATAAAGATCCAGAACTTTCAACCTGAAACTTGCAACCTTCAACCCCAAACCCATAAATCCCCAGGATTTATGGGTTTGCCTATCCTATCATTTTATGCCACCCCTGATGCAACCCTTATCGCGTAAATAAATACAAGTATCCTGGCCCAAGCAGATCCACGGCTACGCATATAGAAGGGAAATACAGAACAACTGGCTTGTTATGGCAGACGGCGCTATCACCAAATTCATGAGTCTGGATGCGTTTCCGCAGCCTGAGATTATTCAGCTCCAATATCCTGTTGTGTTGATGCACGGCTTTGGCATGGCCGGCTCCTTCGGCAGGAGCGGGCATATGCACGATCTGGCCATGCACCTGCGTGCCCGGGGCGTGCTCGCATACGCACCCAATGTGTCTCCGTACAATGCCGTTCCTGTTCGCGCCGCGATATGGCAGGAACGCCTCGCCTATATATTGAATGAAACTGGCGCTGAGAAAGTAAACCTCATTGCACATTCCATGGGCGGCCTCGATGCAAGGTACCTGATCTCGGTAAATGGCTGGCACGACCGGGTTGCTTCATTGACAACCATCGCTGCCCCGCATCATGGCTCCTCAATAGCTGCATTTCTACTCGAACAACCAGAAAAACTCCGGGAATGGCTCTCTGAATTTGCAAACTGGATGGGCACCAAGGTGATGCGGGAAGTAGAGTCTGACTTTCTAAATGCCGTAACTGAGTTGACCCCGGATCACCTTTGCAACACGTTCAATCCAAACGTAAAAGACCACCCAGACGTCCAATACTGGTCGTATGCCGCCCGGGCCGGCAAAGATACATCAGTAAGCATCACGCCTGTGTTACGCCCCCTGAACTATATCCTCTATGGCCGCGAGGGTGAGAACGATGGATTTGTTTCCGTTGACAGCGCCAAATGGGGTACATTTTGTGGCACGATTGAAGCAGACCATGCCCAACAAATTGGACTCAGCTTCCCGGCACTTCGCAATAGCTTCGATGCCCCAACCTTCTTCTGTAAACTGACCAGCAACCTTTCAGAAGCCGGCTGTTAATCCTGACCCTACCAGCAAGAGCACATAAACCCGAGAGCACATAAACACAAAAGGCCCGGCAATCCTGCCAGGCCTTTTTCTATTCACTACCCGAGACACTACATGCTCGGTTTGATTTCAAGCAACCAGGCGTCACTCGGGAAATCGCTGCCATAGCGCGCTTTATCAGCCTGCGCGAGCGAGCGGCTGCTATACTGCCCAATTGCAATACGGTAGCGAACCACGCCACCCGACTCACCGGAGAGCACATCGACGCTAATGCCCTGACGGTAGAGCGCCATGTACGTATTGGCGAGCTCTTCCGCCTCTTCCATGGATGTGCGAGACGCTACAATCCAGGTCCAGCCCCCGAGGCTACGCTTAATCGATCCCAGCCACTCAGGTAATACGTTGGGCTCCGTAAACTCTTCGACGACCTGAGCCACAGGAGGCTCTACAACGGGTGTGGTTGTTGGGTTCGGCACGGGCACCGGCACGTTTACCTGGCCGGCATTGGGTGAACCCACCACCGTATTCGAAGGCGGCGTATTTACCGGCATTTCGCCGTTGTTCGCTGTGGTAATGTCTTCCACAGGCGATGACGTAGGCGGCGGTGTAATTACCTGCTGCTCTGTATTGGGCAACGTTACCTCTTCTACCGGTGGCACAGGCACTTCAGCCACACCACCACCGCGGTTGATATCCACCTGTGTTGGCACAGCTGCAAACTGTGCGCTCAATACTTCGGTGAAGCCTCCAAAGCCATCATCGGTGACCACCATTGCGGTTTGCCCGCCATAGTGGTTTGGAATTGCATCGTTCACGGAACGCTGCCGGCCTGGGAATACGTAGTACTGTTCACCATCAGCAAACACACCGAGGGCCGGCTCTTTAAGCTGGCTCTCTGAATAAAACTCAGGATCAAAGTAGCCTTCATACGCAGGGTGAATCAGCAGATACTCCGAATCGATGCCATATGCATGGAGCATGGCCTGCATCAGGCTGGTCACCTGATAGGCATTGCCTTCGCGCTTGGAAAGAACGACATCGAGGCTACGGTGTTGGCTGCCATCAAGCAACTGGATATTATCCTGCACAAATCCAAGGGCACGCTCTACGCGCTCAAGTTCGGAAGAAACACCGCCTAACATTTGATCCGCTGCTTTCTTCACAGCACGGGACGGTTTGTCGCTCGGCGCTACAGCAAATTTGCTGTAATCGTCGGCAAAGTCCGTCCAGTCTTCCGGCGCGCGATACTTCACAGCGCTCCCCATCGACATATTGCTTACCTGCAACTGGAAGTACGGTGCTACCTGCTTGAAGTACGGCGTAGCATTGGTCTGCTGGAACGCCGGCACATTCTGATCCTGGTACTTGAGGATGATTTTACGGCGATCCGCATCTTCAATCCGATCATAACGCAGCGGCTGGTTCAGGCTGAGATTTTTCACCTGCACCTGCCACCAAATCGGGTAGATATACTGGAAGTCGAGTGCCTGTATCGGGATATCGTACTGCAGCCGCACGTCGTGTGAAACGGGTGGATTGCGTTCGAGGTCGCCCCGTGTCAGTTCATACTTTTCGGTAATCACAGTGCCGGCAGCAACGTTGGCATAATCCATCGTGTATATCATCTCCCCTTCAGGGCCGCTCTGCGCGATCAAGTCGTCTTTTGTATACGTACGGCTGGAAGCTCCCGGCGCGTTCATCGTAATGGCCGCCTGCTGCAATTTGCTATTCGAAGCCACCTCGAGTCTGAACTCGCGCACTGCCTGGCCACCTGGATTGAATACCACAAAACTGCGATCTACAATCTCATAAAATTTCCAATGTGGAATGGTGCTCGTAAACGCAATGCTAACATTGTGCTCCAGCGCCTGGTTGTAATTCAGATAGACACCATCAACATTGCCATACTGGGACTGGAGCGTTGCGAGGTTATTGCTGGGTAACTGCACACCACCTACTGAATCGGAGGGAAAATGTACAACGCGTTCGGTTGTGTTACACGACGTGAACACGAACGCAAGAATCAATAAAAAGAGAGGTGATCTCATGGGAGTATTTTTACAAAAATTGGCTCAGTAATGATGCTTTTTGAGAAAAGCCTGTTTGTTCGATTGATGCTCCGTTTTTGCTTTCATAGCGAAGCATCTTCTAGGGTTACGCGTGTCTATCCTTCAACAAGCATTCGTTACAGTCCACACCAGAAGCTAAATGGCCGGCAGGCTGCAACACTATTTTTCGATTGGTCGGGGATGTGATACGTGTGAGCAAAGAATTTGATCATCATAGACCGCCCACTGTATCAGCAAAAAATAGCACCAAACGCTACCACCAACTTCATGCCAAGGAAGCCCGACTCAGCCACACAGGCACTCATTTCACCCTAACATTCCCGATATCTACCTGATCCTGTTTGATATTCCCCTCTACAAATCGGTCAGACCCAGCTCTTTTTCTTGTTTTTAGCGCAAGAATCTTATTATTTATAATCCCACCAGGCATCATTCTCTTGTTATGTCGCCATGCCTCACCGTTTTATTTTAGTGACCTTCCTGCTGTTCGCCGGCTGCCGGCCCGACCTGCCACGTGATGTAGCACAAGCCTACCGATCGTTACCAGAAACCGTCGATTTCAACTTCGACGTTCAACCCATTCTTTCGGATCGTTGTTATGCCTGTCACGGCCCGGATGAAAACGCACGTGAGGCTGATTTACGGCTTGATATTCGGGAAGCAGCATTAGATACGCTCCCGGAAACTGGTAATCAGGCGATTGTGCCAGGGCATCCTGAAGAAAGCGCACTGATTCATCGGATCATGTATGCCTCCCCTGAAGAGGTGATGCCGCCCCTGGATTCCAAACTAACGCTCTCAAATAACGAACGTGCCATCCTGGTCAAATGGATCGAACAAGGCGCTGTATACAAACCACACTGGGCGTTTACGCACCCCACCGCTCAAGATGCTCCCGAAATCGAAGCCTGGGGTAACAATACCATAGATGGGTTTATCTACAACCGCTTACAGGCAGCCAATCTTGAGCCTTCCCCGCCGGCCGACAAAGCCACCCTGCTCCGCCGTGTCACGCTCGACCTGACCGGGCTCCCTCCTACCCTCGACGCACTCGATCAATTTCTTGCTGATGATCGCCCAGACGCCTATGAAAAGGCTGTCGACCAGCTACTGGCTTCACCGGCTTATGGGCAGCGCTGGGCCTGGGACTGGCTAGACGTTGCAAGATATGCAGACACCAACGGATTCCAGGGCGACCCCACGCGCACCATGTGGCCGTGGCGCGACTGGGTAGTCGATGCCATCAACAACAACATGCCTTTTGATCAATTTACAGTTGAGCAACTAGCCGGCGACTTACTGCCCGATGCCACACCGCAGCAAATCCTTGCAACTGCGTTCAATCGCAACCACATGTACAACGGTGAAGGCGGACGCATCCCCGAAGAAACCCGCATCGAAAATGTGTTTGACCGCGTGGAAACCCTCGGCACCGCCTGGCTCGGCCTCACGGTGAATTGTAGTCGCTGCCACGATCATAAATACGATCCGCTCACCCAAAAAGAATATTACCAGCTGTTCGATTACTTCAACCAGACATCCGAAGAAGGTGGATCGTACAGCGGGAAAGTGCCCCCTTATCTCGATATGGGCACAGCCGCCGATAAAGCCGTGATTGCAGAATTGAAAGCTGCGCTAGACAGGGTAGCAGCGCAGGTAGAGGCTGCAGAAAAGAACATCTTCCCCCGACCGGCTGGAAAAAGTGCAGCAGAATCGCCACAGGCCCGCGGTCTCATTGGGGAGAACGTTGATGCGCTCCGTGTACATCCGAGCAAGCGAAGCGGCTATTACAATGGCCTGCTGATCAAGGCATTTGAGACAACCCAGCCGGCTTATACCAATCTGCTCCGATCACTCCAGGAAGCTGAGTCTGCGTACACGCGACAGGCAAACGCCGGCGTGCTCGTGATGGTTATGGATGAAAAACCAGAACCGCGCGAGACGTTTGTACTGACCAAAGGAATTTACGACAAACCAACCGAAGAGCAGGCTGTGATGGGTGTGCCGGCATTTTTGCCCGCACTACAGGACGATGCGCCAACCAATCGATTAGGACTCGCGCAATGGGTTGTTGATGCAGAAAATCCGTTGACGGCGCGCGTAACGGTTAACCGCTTCTGGCAAGCCTTCTTTGGCACCGGTCTCGTTAAAACAACTGAAGATTTTGGCATCCAGGGCGAAAAACCTTCACACCCGGCGCTACTCGATTGGCTGGCCGAATCCTTTGTGACCAGCGGGTGGGATGTAAAAGCCCTGCACAAACAGATTGTCATGAGCGCGACCTACCAGCAGGCTTCTGCTGTAGACGCCGACCTGCTCGACGCCGACCCGGAGAATCGCCTGCTCGCACGGGGCCCGAGGTACCGACTGCCTTCCTGGATGATTCGCGATGTAGCCTTATCCGCGAGCGGCTTGCTGGTCGATAAATCGGGCGGCCCCTCGGTCAAACCGTATCAACCAGAGGGCATCTGGCAGGAAGCTACGTTTGGCAAAATTAAATACGAGCAGGATACTGGCGAGGACCTCTATCGCCGAACGCTGTACACGTTTTGGCGACGTATCGTGGGGCCAACCATGTTGTTTGATTCAGCGAGCCGGCAAACCTGCTCGGTCAAGTCGCCGCTGACCAATACGCCCCTGCATGCACTCACCACCCTCAATGACATCACGTATGTGGAAGCAGCCCGCGTGATGGCAATTCGCGTGATGGAAATGGCTGCATCCGATAAACAGCGTATCGAAACAGCCTTCAGGCTTGCCACCGCGAGGATACCCCGAGCAGATGAGTTTGCTATCCTGCAGGGCCGGCTCGATGCCTTGCGAGAGCAATACGCTGCTCGTCCAGAAGAGGCAGCCCAACTTGTTGCCGTGGGCGAAGCACCAGTAAACACAACCTTTGACGTTGTTGAACAAGCCGCCTTTGCCGGGCTGAGTTCGCTCCTGCTAAACCTGGACGAGTCGTTAACCAAGCACTAGCGCCCACCTTAAACGCAAGATCGACGCATGAATCCACTAGAAGAACGCTCTGCACATCTTACGCGCCGGCAGTTTTTTGGCCGTGCAGCTACAGGTATCGGTGCAGCTGCGCTTGGGAGCCTGCTCTATAAAACAGGCTTCGCAGCTCCTATGGACGCTCCTCCCGCTATAGACAGCAACGTTCTGCGCCATCTCGCTCCGAAGGCGAAGCGCGTCATTTACCTTTTTCAGAATGGCGCGCCAAGCCACGTAGACCTGTTCGATCATAAACCAGAACTCAGGGCCCGAGCCGGCGAGCAGATTCCGGATGAAGTTGTGGGCAATGCACGATTCAGCACGATGACCAGCGGCCAATCGGACCGTCCCGTACTACCGGAGATTACCAACTTTGCCCAACACGGCGACGCGGGCGCGTGGATTTCAGATTTCCTACCCTACACCGCAGAAATTGCAGATGAGCTTTGCTTCATCAAGTCGATGTACACCGAAGCGGTTAACCATGCGCCGGCGATCACCTTCTTCCTTACGGGCTCCGAAATGGCCGGCCGGCCCAGTATGGGTGCGTGGCTGTCTTATGGGCTTGGCAGCATCACGGAGGACTTGCCCTCGTTTGTGGTTATGACTTCGCGCGACAAAGAAGCCAGTTGTGGCCAAATTTTCTACGACTATTATTGGGGCAGCGGCTTTCTTCCGTCCAAGCTCCAGGGCGTAAAATTCCGCGGCAGCGGGGATCCAGTCCTGTACCTGTCAAATCCCGACGGCATGAGCAGCGACGTGCGGCGCGGCATTCTCGACGATATCGCCAAACTCAACCAACGTAGCCTGCAAGACTACGGCGACCCTGAAATTGCTACCCGGATTGCCCAATATGAGATGGCCTATCGCATGCAAACCAGTGTCCCCGAACTGACGGACTTTTCAGATGAGCCGCAATACATTCTAGACATGTACGGCCCCGAGGTACACAGGCAGGGTAGTTATGCTTACAATTGCCTGATGGCGCGCCGGCTGGCTGAGCGCGGCACTCGGTTTATCCAGTTGATGCACGCCGGCTGGGATCAGCACAGAAACCTGAACCACCAGCTAAAAATCCAGTGCATGGATACCGATGCCCCAAGCGCGGCACTCGTAAAAGACCTCAAACAACGCGGAATGCTGGAAGATACGCTGGTGATTTGGGGTGGTGAATTTGGTCGTACCCCGTTCTTACAGGGTAAAATCGAAGACAAGAAAAACTGGGGACGCGATCATCATCCTTATGCTTTTACGATTTGGATGGCCGGCGGCGGTGTAAAACCCGGATTCTCTTATGGTGCCTCTGACGCCTTTGGCTTCAACGCAGTGGAAAACAAAGTGCACGTCCACGATTTCCAGGCTACCGTATTGCACCTGCTAGGTATCGATCATGAACGGCTAACGTTCAAACACCAGGGCCGGCGGTACCGCCTCACGGATGTGCATGGTGAAGTGGTGCAGGCAGTGATTGCTTAACTGGTTTGCGTTCGTGCCTGGACACACCCCGATCCAGACACTTTCGTGTCGGGATCGACCCTCTCAAAAGGCAGGGCTGTTAAGTTCTGTAAGTGGGCTATCTTATTCATCGTTATCCGACCCACCCCGCCCTTTGGGCACCCCTCCGGTGGAGGGGATTTATTGAATAATCCCCTCATTGAGAGGGGAACGTGTCGACAATATTTGTCGGCACAGGGGTGTGTACGCGCCCGGTGCCAAGAACTTAACAGCCTTGCATCATGAGAGGGGTGGCGATTCTGCCATGCAGAATCGGCGGGGTGTGTCACGCCTCCCCTCCCACACAAAACAAACGCCCGATCCCCAAAGGCACCGGGCGCTTGCATGCAACGCGATAAAATCTGTATTGCGATAAATTACTGCATCACAGGACCAGGCTTGCCGGATACTGCTGTCATTTGTGGCTTCAGCGAGAGCATCCAGGCATCGAAGGGCAGTGCTTCGCCCAAGGTCTCGCGGGCTGACTCAATCCCCGTTCGTGTGGCAAAGGTACCCAGTACAAGACGGTAGGCTGCAGCGTTACCATCCATTAGCACTTCAATATCAAACCCTTTCTCGGCGAGCTCTTTGCGATATTTTGTTGCTTCCTGCTCCGCTTCTTCAACGGTCTCGAAGGTTTGAATCACGAGCGTCCAGGGTCCACCGGGTTCCACTTCTACGCCTTCGCCGGCGTCAGCAAAAATCGGAGTCGTTGTCATTTCCAGCATCGGCAAAGCCGCGCGTGCAGGCAAGCGAATCTCGTTGTTTGAGGCAACCTGGAGTGGCTGTACTGCATTCCGTTCGAGCGCTAATGCCTGGTCTACCTGCAAGAAGCCGGGCTGCGCGTTGACGGTGCGCGTAAACCGACCGCCAATGACCGTTTCGGCAGCATCCTGTACATCCGTCAACATGGTCCATGCCGCCGGATAACTGATGGCGACGGTGTTTTTCATGGTCATCGTCACCCCTGACGCAGAGCCTACGCGACGCGGCATGCGTGTCAGTGCCGTCCCCTGATGCATCGCGTCAAAGAGACCGCAGGAGGCCAATACCACGGTATCGTCTTCGTGCGTTACACATTCGTTCAACGCATACGTCACCTCAACACGTGTAGGCGTATCCCAATTGCCCGGCACAATGTGGTACGTCATTTCCTCTACATTGGCGTCCGAATGTGGCAGCAGCATTTTTACGGTCTCCACTTCATCAGTACGCGCCAGCGTATGGAAAAACTGGTATGCTGCATGGTGTCCCATACGCAGGGTTGCCTCAACACGCGCGTCGCCGTCTGCGTTTATGTATACATCATAGGCATTGTTGTCTGCAAACGATGTAGCCTGCGTATTAGCAATGGTTGTGAACCCTTCAAAATCATCCGCAACAAACCGGAGTGCCGGCTGCTGTTCAAAAGCAGAGGGTACATACGCCGCAGGGACGTGGGCCAGTGCGGGGAAGAGATACACCGACTCACCAGCAGCATCCAATTCCAGCACCGGATGATACATCTGCTCGCCAGAAACAAATTCAGCATCAAAGTTACCGCCTTTTGCGGTATGCGCAACCAGGTAATTCGAGGCGATGCCTGCCTTTTCGAGCAGGGCCCGGGTATACGTTGTGATCGCGTACGGATTGCCTTTGCCTTTTTTCACTACGTCCTCAAGTCCGCGCCAGGCATGTGGCTGAATGTCGGTTCGCACATGCGCCAGGATAGCGTCTATTTTCTCCTGATCCGAAGCGTTTTCTTCAATTGCAAGGTCGAGATAAGCTTTGTCGATGCCGGCTTTCACCTTGCGTCCCGGACGATCAGCATGGTGTGCAAAATCACGCGCAATGTCTTCCCAGGCCGTTGGTGCATCATACGTAAGCACATTACCTACTTCCATGTCCAGGACCTGTACGTGGAAATAAGGCGCTACTTCTTTCAGAAATGGACCAAACGGTTCAGCGGTAAATGCAGGGACTTTTGAAGCCCGGTAATGCAATGTCTTGGTTTCAGCTTTTTCATCAGTGGTTTCAGACAAAAACAGATCACGCTGCTCGCCAATTTGTTTTACCTGTACATTCCAGTCGCGCGGGTACGTATAGGCAAAAGCCATATCAAGCGCCGGCTTATCTAGCTGAAACGCTACATCGTGGCTCAGCGGCAAGCGCTTGTACAGATCACCGCGTTCAATTTCATAGGTAGCTTCTACGATACTGCCGGCTGGAATGCTATCCACAACCACGCGAAACAGCGTAGAATCGCCCCCAAGGCGCTCACGCTTCAGCGCAGATTTGCTGTAGCCCCAGGTTGTACCATCGGGCTGAATGACCTTGTACTTCAGTTCGCGGATTTTTTCGTACGAGGCCAGCGGAATTTCCATCAACTCCTGTATTTCGCCCGCAGCGTCTTCCAGGCGCATTTCACGCCAGTGGTACGACTCAAAAAAGTACCAGCGCGGTGCGTTGTTTTTGAAATCGGGTTTGAGGTCGTTGGCGATATCGTGTTTATAGAAGAGATAGACGCCGTCATCTTCGGGATATTGCCGCTGCAGGGTTTCCAGATTGGCTGGACTCTCTTCTTCCATCAATCCATACAGCACGGGACGTTTAGACGTGTGGCACCCTACTAAAAAGAGTGCAATAAGGGATAGTCCCCAGAATTTTTTCATGACCGCGGTTCTTATAGAGTAGCTTGAACAGACTTCTCGATAAGAATCGTCGGGATTACCGTTTGCTTAAAGGTAAACGTAGAGATTCGGCAGCCTTAAGAACGAGTTCTACGGCGGGTGGTTTGAGTAGAAGAGGCTGGATTAACCTCGTCAAGATCAAGCGACGGCTGCTCCAAAGTTGCAACGGCTGCCGCAGCGACAGCGTTTTTAGTATCCGATTCAAGCACTTCAGCATCCAATGCAGCCAGTACGCGATCAAATGCATTATCCAGGCCGGCCTCTTTATCTGCTACCCAGCCTGGAAATTTGATGCCAGCGTAGCCGTACCCAAGCAACCCTAAAATCGAAAACATCGATATGAAGAGGGTTTTTTCCATGTTAACGAACAGGTCGCCTTTTGCAGCCAGGACTAACATAAAGAACAGGCCCATCACCATTAATACGGAGCTCATGATGAGCGTCCCCCGGAAGGTATCTTTTGCCAGTTTTAGCCGCAAGCGGTAGGTTCCTCCAGCCGGCTCTACCACCATTTGCCCAATGTCGCTCTGCCAGATCCGCGTGTTGCCATCTGTGCGGGTTTCGCCAATCACGTCGAGCTCATCATGCAGCGCGGCTACGAGTTGCTGCCAATGGGTATCATCAAAGGAAGCCGGCAAATCAACGGTTCGCGTAAACCCGATGGGTACGCCTACAAATCGGTCACGTTTGGCTGCCGGTGCAGATTTCCCCACACGCTGGGCTGCATTGACGATAAAGGTGGGTGATATGCCGGCTTCTTCGCCAATGGCTTTAAGCTCCTCCAGCGTCAATCCCCCACCCGGCGACAGCGCTTGCAATGCCTTTTCTTGCCGCGTGGCTGCCAGGCGAAAAATCTCGGCAACCTCTTTCTCGTCGAAGGTGCGTCCAGACATGGCGTAGTTGAGCTTGTTTATGGAATACGTGCTCCCATCTACGGATTTGGGTTCAATCCGTTGCAATATCTCCCAAGTCTGGCTACTAGTCGCTTAAGCGCATACATTCAGCACTATTCAGGTGGCCCACAACCAATTATTACGCTTCTTGTAGTCTCGTACGTCATACATGCTTTTTCTACGTCAAAAGAAGATCCTTTAACCTCTCCGACATTATCAAGTAGTGCTACGCGTATGTTGGGTTCGCCTTCATTTCGCGCTACTTGAACCTTCAATCTTCCTTTTTCAAAAAACAACGCGGCAGGCGTCACGAGTTGCATAATACATGGCTTCTTATCATCGACCTGCGCTTCAACGGTAATCTCCGCTGCACCCGGATTTAACGATGCTTCGGTGATCTTGATTGAGGAGAATGCTTCTTCTTGGGAAACAAGAAACTCACATGCGCTCGATTCAATGGCTTGCTGGGCAAAAGCAACATTTCCAGTGAACAATGCCAGGGTGAATAACACAAATAGAGACTTAAATATCTGCATGATTCTTTGGGTTTATATCATCCTCTGACCAGAGGTAGGTTAACGGAGTGCGAGTTGTAGATAACGTACGGAACGCGCTATAACGTGGTTATCCACAACAAGCCTTTTCTCCCAACAAAACGACCTATTAATCGCCTTCAGATCGCCTTAACAACCGATTGGAGGGTTGCAATATCGGCTCCTTCTTCTACGACAACATCAAGCGTTTGCTCGAAGTGTGCCCCCCATCCCGGGAAATCCATTTCATCCCATAACATGTTGTGCCATAACCCCACACAGACACCCTGATATTTTTTGCAGATCTGAATGAGCCTCTTCGATGCATCCAGCGCTTCGTCTAAACTGAGCTCCCGGTAGTTGAATAGCGTACCATCCATGAAGCAAAGCGGGACTTCCCAAACGGTGCTGGCTTCATTTTTGACTATGTCGAAGCGTAGAAACGGCTGGCAGGTGCCGTGGCGGAAGCCTTCGTGATCGGAGAAGCCGAGGGTGGAGTCGATGGTAAAGCCGGCTGCCTGCTGGAGGCGCATGGTTTGAGGATACGCGTACCGCAAATAGTGCTGCCGGACCGAGGTTAGCGGCGCGTGTGCCACGGATTCAAGTGCAGCTTTTTCTTGGCGCATATAGGCGGGATGCGTGTGCGCATAGTAGCTCGGATGCAACCCCACTTCAAAATCGAGGTCATGCAATCGTTTGAGCGTACGCTTCAGATACCCGTTCGACGGCGCGTAGTACACGTCGTGTGGTCCGTGGGCGCCTGTTTTGAAAAAGTACGTTGCTTTGCCCCCCCGCTTGTGCACCTCTTCAATCATGCGATCAAGCGATTTCCGGAAGATGTCACCCGGTCGCAGCGCATCTGCGGCAAAGGCACCCAGTCGCTTGAGCCGGCCCCCGATGCCTACGCTTCGGCGGTTCAGCAAGCCATACTCCACAACCTCTCGAAACACCATCCCCGGCCGCCATTTCCAGATGTAATCGATATCGTGGGTGGGACAAAACGTCCAGGTTTTGCCGCCCCAGGTTCGTGGCGCAACAGGGATGCCGTGTTTAACCAGATGATCACGCAACACAACGCGGTAGCAATCAACCGCCGGGGTATAGACCGAATCCCACGCAGCTTGCAACGAATCGGCCCATAAAAATCTACCGTGACGGTCTCTGTTTTGAATCGTATATTCCTGCCATCCGGACAACCAGAAAAAGGCAGACGCTACATAATCGAACGTATCCGTATCAGGTCCGCCAAACAACACAGGAAATCGCTCACCGGCGTCTTCCTGCCAATGGACGGCTTCAGCTTGATATGCAGTCTTTTGCTCAAAATACCGGATGGTAGTCGGTGCCAGCGGTAACCGTACCACGGTTGGCGCGAGGCCAGCCGGCTTACTCCCGTAATAGATGCTCCCCTCGGTCATGGCCGCACGCGCACACCAAACAGGATTGATTCCAAGCGGCATCAATAACATCTGGAGCGCATATTGCGCTTTGGGTACAAAATCAGGCGGTCCCTCTACACAGCAGGGTACGTCTGTCATTTTATGCGCAGTTCCGTTCATCTCAAGGTTGTGTAGACAATAAGCAAGCTGCATGTCAACGTTTCGTAGATAGGTACAACAGCCGACACGCAAGATGCAACCCGTTGGTCTAACATTATGATGAAACCCAAGTTCAAGATTTTTGCCGACCCTGTGCACGGGTTTGTCTCTGTGCCCCGGCAATTGCTTCTTCCCCTCATCCATACACCCGAAGTACAACGCCTGCGCCGGATTCGGCAATTAGGCGTTGGCAACCTCGTTTATCCTGGCGCAGAACACACGCGGTTTGGACACGCGCTGGGTGCCATGGCCCTGATGCAAGATGCGCTCAATGTGCTTTCCGAAAAAGGCACTGCCATTTCACCCGAAGAATATACTGCTGCCCTGGCCGCAGCCTTGTTGCATGACATTGGGCACGGTCCATTCTCGCACACGCTGGAGCACGTACTTATCGAAGACTTTCACCACGAAAGCATGAGCCGCGTACTCATCGAGTTGCTCAACAACCGTTTCCCCGGGCAACTGGATCTCGTCCTCCAGATCTTTGACAACACGTACAATCGGCCGTTTTTCCACCAACTCATTTCGAGCCAGCTCGACATGGACCGGCTCGACTACCTGCGGCGCGACTCGTTTCACACCGGCGTGGCAGAAGGTGAAGTGGGTGTACCGCGTATCATCAAAACGCTGCGGGTGCATCCTATTGAAGGGGGCGCTGATGCACGGATTGCCATCGAGCCCAAAGGGGTGTATGCCGTTGAGAACTTCCTGTTTGCCCGCCGGCTGATGTACTGGCAGGTGTATCTACACAAAACCGTGGTCGCCGGCGACCGGTTGCTGTACGGCATTATCCGACGTGCCCGCGACCTGATTCAACGCGGTGTCCCGGAAGTAGAAGCGCGCTGTTCGCCCCCGCTCTTCTTTTTCTTGAGCAACCAGGTCAAAGGCAATGAAATCCAGCATCCCACGGTTATCGAAGCGTATTGTGATCTGGATGATACGGACATCGTCTACAGCCTCAAACAATGGATGCGGTGTGAGGACCCGATTCTCGCCGACTTATGCCGGCGCTTTATCTCGCGCTCATTCCTTCGCGTAACCTACATGGACACAGTCCCCTCCCCTGATACAATCGCAGCGTGGGAGGATAAAGTAGCCCGCTGGCTACAGCAACGCTTCAAACTATCGGCAACAAAAGCAGAGGCTGCAGTCCCCTACTACTTGAGCCACGGCGAGCTCAACCACGTGTCGTATCGATCTGACCGTGACCCCATTGACGTAATTGCGCACACCAAAGAAATCAAGGAGCTTTCGGTAGTCACAGACAATGCGGCCGTTACGGCGCTCACCCAACTGGTGCGTAAGCCGTTTGTCTGTTACCCGAAGGCAACCAATCTGACCTTTGACAGCCTGATGTTGCAGGAAAACCCCGAAGTATGAACACTGCCCTAACCTTTAGCGACGCACACGAAGGCCATGCCCAGCCGGGTCATGTTGAACGGCCCGCACGGTTGCAAACCATCGTTGAGGTACTGCAACGCGACGGCATCCTGGATACGCTAATCCAACTCGACGCACCGCAAGCTGACGCTGCAGTAACAGCCCTTGTGCACCCGCCCGCGTACTTTGACCGGCTTGAAGCTGCCGTAGAAGCCGGCGGGGCCCAACTCGATCCCGACACCTACGCTACACCGCAGAGCCTCCGTGTAGGGCTGCAAGCGCTCGGTGGTTTAGTGGCCATCACAGATGCTGTTGTTGCAGGCACCATGACCAATGGATTTGCCGTAGTCCGTCCGCCGGGCCACCACGCACGACCCGACGAAGCCATGGGCTTCTGCCTGTTTGCCAACATTGCCATTGCTGCGCGGAAGGCATTGCAATCGCCGGCCATCAACAAAGTCCTGATCATCGATTTTGATGTCCACCATGGCAATGGGACCCAGGAGATTTTCTATGATGATCCGAACGTACTCTACATGAGCACGCATCAATGGCCGCTCTATCCGGGCACCGGTGCATTACACGAAACCGGTACGGGCGCCGGCACAGGGACTACGATCAACATCCCCCTTCCAGCCTACACAGGCGATGCTGATTTCATGCACGCCTTCCACACCATTCTGACCCCGAAAGCACACGCGTTTAATCCTGATTTGGTGATGATCTCTGCCGGCTACGATGCACATTGGATGGATCCCGTGGGTGGCCTCAATCTGACGGTCACCGGTTTTGCAGCCGTTGTGCGAGAGATTCTGGGATGGGCGCGCACATGTTGCGATAACAAAGTTGTCGCGTTGCTCGAAGGTGGTTACAACGTCGATGCCCTGGCCCACAGCGTCCTCACCACGCTTCGTCTTTTACAAAACCCTGAAGCAGAACCAAGCGACCCGTTCGGCCTACCAAACAGACCGAATGCTACCCTCAACGGGTACATGGATAAGCTCATTGCATTTCACGCGCCAGAATAACCCCTTCAGCACCAAGCGCAAATACAACAGCGATAACAGCGACAGGCAATATTTCTCACTGAATTCCTCGTGCTACAGGTTTCTTGTTTAAGCGGGTTTGAGTATCCTTCAGTGCCCTATTGGGACATACATAGACACGCATAGCTTTAGCATAGAGAATCTTATGAAAACCATCATTGAGCCCTTCCGCATCAAGTCGGTTGAGCCCATTCGGATGACGTCCCGTGAGGAACGGCAAGACTACATCAAAGCAGCAAACTACAACCTGTTCACGCTGCATTCTGATAATGTGCTGATCGACTTGCTGACAGACTCGGGTACTTCTGCCATGAGTGCAAGTCAGTGGTCGGGTGTGATGCGCGGCGATGAAAGCTACGCCGGCTCCCCCTCCTACCACCGCTTCGAAAAGGCCATCCACAACTTGATGCCGTTCAAGCACATCATTCCTACCCATCAGGGCCGTGCAGCAGAGCGCATTTTATTTTCGATCATCGGGAAAGCCGGCGTTAAAATTCCCAGTAACACGCATTTTGACACAACACGCGCGAACGTTGAAGCGAGCGGTGCACTCGCCACCGACCTCGTCATCGAAGAAGGTCTCAACCCGGCCCTCGAACATCCATTCAAAGGCAACATCGATCTAGACAAGCTCGACCGCTTTCTGACCGCGAACAAAGGCGATGTACCGCTTGTGATGATTACCGTCACCAACAATTCCGGAGGCGGCCAACCCGTGTCGATGGAAAATATACGCGGCGCCCGTGCAGTTTGTGATAAACACAAGCTTCCGCTATTCCTGGATGCCTGCCGGTTTGCAGAAAACGCGTACCTGATCAAACTCAGGGAGCCCGGCTATGCAGACAAGTCGGTACCGGAAATTGTACGTGAGATGTTTTCGTTTGCTGATGGCATGACGATGAGCGCCAAAAAAGACGCACTGGTAAACATCGGCGGCTGGTTGGCACTCAACGACGACACCTGGGCCATGGAAGCGAGAAACCAGCTCATTCTCACGGAAGGCTTCCCCACGTACGGTGGACTCGCCGGCCGCGACCTGGAAGCCATCGCGGTAGGCCTCGAAGAAATTGTTGATGAGGACTACCTCGCCTATCGCCTGGCATCCGTGCAGTACCTCGGCAATGCACTCACTAAAATGGGTGTGCCCATTATTCGGCCTGTTGGTGGCCATGCCGTGTATGTTGATGCTGCGAGCATGCTGCCACATATTCCGGCGCTGAGCTATCCCGGCCAGGCGCTGGCTGTTGCGCTCTATGAAGTCGGTGGTATTCGTAGTTGCGAAATTGGCTCGGTGATGTTTGGCCGGCAGCCCGATGGCTCGGAGAAGCCGGCAAGTATGGAACTGGTGCGCCTCGCCATCCCGCGTCGCGTCTATACACAGAGTCACATCGACTACGTGATCGAGTGTTTTGAAGAAGTCAACGCAACTAAAAACAGCCTGCCAGGCTATCGGATTGTCGATGAGCCGCCAGCGCTACGCCACTTTACGGCAGCATTTGCACCCAATTAAGTCAGAAATTAATGTTGCAGGGTATGCTTGCAAAAGTAACAGGACAAACAACCTTAAACCTGCAACTTTAACCCTTTAACCTATCATGAAACGCACTTCGCTTTTTATCCTGTTGACGCTGCTGCTTTTCAGCTGTACGTCAACCGAAGAACAACCATACAATGTTGTGTTCATCCTCATTGATGATATGGGATGGACCGACACGGCCGCATTTGGCAGCACCTTCTACCAAACACCGGCGCTCGACAAGCTGGCAAGTGAAAGCATGCGGTTCACGAGCGGGTACGCAGCCTGCCCGGTCTGCTCGCCCACACGTGCCAGTATTCTGACAGGCAAGTACCCGGCCCGACTCAAGCAAACCGACTGGATTCCTGGGCGGAATGACAGACCGGACCAAAAGCTAAAGCAGGTAGAAGACCTGGATTATCTGGCGCTGGAGCATGAGACCCTTGCGGATATTCTCCAGAATGCCGGCTATGCAACCGCCCACATTGGAAAGTGGCACCTGGGGGCTGGCGACGAATTTCTCCCGGAAAACCGCGGGTTTGCACTCAACATCGCCGGCAACCAGTACGGTTCGCCCCCTGATTATTTCTACCCATACAGCCGAAAACTCTGGCGCGATACTACGCAGGTCTATCAACTGACAGACCTCGTTGAAGAAGGCTTTGAAGGTGAGTATCTGACAGATCGGCTCGGCCAGGAAGCAGCTGCGTATATCAAATCCAAAAAAGACGAGCCCTTTTTCCTGCACTTTTCCCAGTATGCCGTGCACACACCCCTGCAGGCCCGGCCACATCTCGAAGCCAAATACAAGGCGCGGCAGAAAATCATTGCCGATAGCTCAGACTTTGGCTATGAAGGCAACCGTCCGGTACGGACGATGCAAAACCACGCGGTGTACGCCGGCATGGTTGAAAGCATGGATGCTAGCGTGGACATGGTGATGCGGGCGATCGATGAGGCCGGCATCAGTGACCGCACGATCGTCATCTTCTTCTCCGATAATGGCGGACTTTCAACCTCGGAAGGCTGGCCAACGTCGAACCTTCCCCTACGCACAGGGAAAGGCTGGTTGTACGAAGGCGGCATCCGTGTCCCCATGTTGATCAAGTGGCCCGGCGTGACCGACGTAAACCAGTTGTGCGATGTACCCGTCTCGAGTGTCGACTTTCTCCCAACCATTCTCGACATGCTCAAGCTTTCAGATAAACTGCCTGCAGATGTAGACGGCGCGAGCTTGACACCGCTGCTCTCAGATGCCGGCGAGCCCGACCGTGATGCGCTTTACTGGCACTATCCGCATTACTCCAACCAGGGTGGCAAACCCGGCGGCGCCATTCGCGAAGGAAACTACAAATTGATCGCAAACTACGAGGATAATTCCATCGAACTGTACGATCTGGATGCCGACCTGGGGGAGCAAAACAACCTGGCAGATGCAATGCCTGAGAAAGCCGCTGACCTCCAGGCCAAACTGGATGCATGGTTAGCAGCCATCGATGCCCAGATGCCAGAGTCCAATCCGGAGTATGCCGGTGACTAGGAGCTGGTTGCAGGTTGAAAGTTGCAGGTTGAAAGTACTTGCCAGTGCACAGCGATGTACCGCGTTGAATTGACTGTTTAATTTTTTTCTCCTGGCATGTCGTAAATATTCGTTCATTACGCTTCTATAGACGAGATACGCAAAAATCTATGCAAATCTCATACATAACACGTTTATCACATACGATTACCTAGTTGCATGAAATCCTTTTTTAATAAGTACGCTTCGCTCGTGCTCACGTTGAGCCTCTTTGTTTTCACCGCCGGCTGTGACAGCAATGACGACGATGACGATATCAGCGCATCTTTTGAACAAATGAGCAATATGTTTGAAAATGCATTTTCAGTATTTGGCAATGTTGCGGTTGATATCCTGCTGAACCCCGCCTCAAAGTCGCAGCCCATTTATGATTGCGATTTTTCCGGTACGGTTGATTACAGCGCCAGCAGTACAGCCAACCAGTACGATCTGATTTTTGATGATTGTAACGGCCTGACAGGCAACATTAACCTGGGTCTGACCACGAACTTTACAGACAATGGGTTTGACTTCAACCTTTCGCTAGATGGCAATCTGACGGAGGCCTGTGAAATGTCGCTCAACAATTTTGCAATGAACTTCACGTCAACAGATGATGGCAATGATCAGATTTTCCTTAATGGCGGGATCGCATCCACCTGTAATGGCGAATCGTTCTCCTGTACGTTCAACAACGATCTCGTGCAAGATGATGTTGATGACGCATTCATCAATCAGCGTTGTACTGGATCCGCCGGCTGATACTCAGGTGTTGTTCCGTTAAAGAGGATCGTATAGATCCCCGGGCGCTTCCAAAGTGGGAGCGCCTTTTTTTGTAGCAGGATTTTGCCCAGTTTTCCTTCGCACCACACACCCACCGTAAGGAATTACTTAATAACAATATCATATCTGCGTGCCATACTGCGGTCCAGTTGTCCTCCCTCAAATTGGACGCGCAATGCTGTGCATTTCTCGCACAACAAAGATTCTTACCCAATCTTCGGTCACATCAAAGAATCAGCGATATGATTGAGTTTTTTCAGTCGCTCTTCAGCAGCGACTACATGCCGCACGGCGCTTGCTATATGTGGCAGCAAGACCTTTTGCTACTCCATGTCGGGTCCGATGCCCTGATCGCCCTCTCCTATTTCTCGATTCCGTTTGCCATTCTGTATTTTGTCAGAAGGCGAACCGACCTGGCATATAAAAACATCGCGTTTCTGTTCAGCGCGTTTATATTGGCCTGTGGCCTCACGCACATGATGGGCATCTGGTCTGTGTGGGAAGGTATCTACCATGTCACTGGCTATTTCAAAGCCGGCACCGCTATCATTTCTGTGGTGACAGCCATCACAATCTGGCCCATGTTGCCCAAAGCGCTTGCCATACCAGGACCAGACCAACTAAAGTCTACCAACGAAACCCTGCAAAAAGAGCTAGCTGACCGCGAAATTCTCGAGCAAAAATTACGCAAGCACCAGGACGAACTGGAAGCCCTTGTTTATGAGCGAACCAAAGAGCTTGAAAAAGCCAATCGCGAACTGGTCGCGGCATTTGATCAATTAGAGCAGTCCGCGCAAGGACTCAAGTCGAGCGAAGAACGGTTTGCCTTAGCTGCCAAAGCATCAAACAGCGGCATCTGGGACTGGATTGATATTGACCAGGAAAAAGGATGGTGGTCCCCTCGTTTTTATGAGCTGTTAGGCTATGAAAATAACGAGATACCGGCTACCCATACACAGTTCAGAAAATTGCTCCATCCCGAAGACAGGAAACATGCAGCGGAAGCAGTGGAAGCATTAAAAGCCGGCCGCACAAGCTTTGACGTTGAGTACAGACTCAAAACCAAAGCTCAGGGATACAAGTGGTTCAGAGGACGGGGTGTGATCAACCGGAGTGGCGCACTCTCCACAACACGTATGGTTGGCTCTATTGCGGACATTGACCGGCAGAAGCTGGCAGAAACCAACCTTGTTAGCTACGCAGAGCAGCTCAAAATGGCGCGCGACAAAGCGGAATCGGGTACGCGCGCAAAAAGTGAGTTTCTGGCTAACATGAGCCATGAAATCAGGACGCCCATGAACAGTATTCTGGGTTTTACAGACGTACTTAAAGACAGCGACCTCGATGATGAGCAACAAAAGCATCTCGATATTATACGCGACAGTGGCCGGCGGCTGATTAGCCTCATCAATAACATCCTGGACCTTTCAAAAATTGAAGCCGGCCACGTCCAATTCAAGAAAACCGTTTTCTCTCCCGAAGATCTGGTACGCAGCGTGCTCGAAATGTTTGTCGTACACGCGCAAGAAAAGCAAAACGAATTACACTATGAAATCGATGCCGGCGTCCCGGCTACCCTATTGGGTGATCAACAGCGCATTCAGCAACTGCTCATCAACCTTGTAGCCAATGCTGTCAAGTTTACCGAGTATGGACGGGTTGAAGTCTCTGTGTTCTCTGCACCAATCAATAACAACCGACTCGCCCTTTCCATGATTGTCCAGGATACCGGCATCGGCATCCCCAGAGAAAAACTGGAAGACATTTTCAACAACTTCACGCAAGTAGACGCCTCCGACACGCGTACGTTTGGCGGTAGCGGCCTCGGGCTCGCGATCAGCCAGCGACTTGCGCAATTGATGGGCGGCTCCATTTCGGTAAACAGCAAATTGGGAGAAGGCTCCATTTTCGAAGCACGGGTTGTTGTCCAGTGCGCTCCCCGGCAGGTTAAGGTAAAGCCGCGTCTCGAAGATCGCCCTCCGATTGTAAATCGCGAGGGGCCGCAACTCGACATTCTACTGGCTGAAGACGATCCTTCCAGTCGACACCTTGCTGCGTACGTGGTGAAACAAATGGGACACCAGATCGAAATTGCGACCAACGGGCGTGAAGCCATCCAACATCTAAGTAAAAAACGCTACGACATCATCCTCATGGACATTCAAATGCCAGGCATCGATGGGTTGCAAGTCACAGAGCATATCCGCAAGACAATTCACCAAGACCGTCAGCCGCGTATTATTGCAGTGACGGCCCGGACGATGCAGGGTGAAAAGGAGCGTTTTTTGGCAGCCGGCATGGATGCCTATTTGAGTAAACCCTATACACGAGATCAATTGATTGCTGTGCTTAATCAAGCCTTCTGAATCCAGCTTTCTGAATCAGCTTGCGTACGGGCTGCTTGCGCCTACTCTTTCATCCGAGCGACGATGGTTGCGACTTCCGCCTCCGTTGCCCCAAGCAACCCGGCATCGGGCAACCGGGGTACCAGTTTGGCCCAACGGGTATCTTGTTTATAGGCACGTTTTAGGTACGGGAGTGCCTCGTCCATGTCGCCGGCATCGAGCAGTGTAATGCCTACCCAGAAAGCGGCTTCACCGTTGATGGCTTCATCGGGTAAGATAGCCAGCGCTTCGCTGTATGCTTCGAGTGCTTTCGGGAAATTTTGCTGGGTGACCCAACCGTCGCCTTCGTTTAGTTTCTGGTACGCGCGCTGCACCTTGACAAGCCGGCGCAATTCAACAACCGGATCAGGATGATCCTCCACCCGCAAATCAAACAGACGATCTTCCCATGCCCGCCCCGTAGGCGTCCCTGAAACGATAAGAATGGCGGCCGACTGCTTACCACGGATATCCCCACCTGCAGCTTCAGCAGCTTCCAACGCCTGCAACATACGTTCAGCCAGGTCTCCTTCTGCTTTTTCATAGGCATCAGCCATGGCCCCCCAAACCGTGTCATATTCCATAAGATTGGCCTGTACCGAATACTGATCACCGACGTGATGGCCGGCCGCATAAATTGCATTTGCTCCCGTATGCGCGTCAACGAGTCCGTTTGCATCAACCATGGCTACCTGCCGGACTTCGCGACCTTCATCGCTTTTAAGCAAGCCCGCCAGTGCATCAGGTGCACTTTTGCCAGCTTGCATCAAGGCCAATCCCAGGGGCCCGTATGCAGGATCGACAAACGACTGGGTAGCAACAGCACCCACGCCGGCTTCGGCCCATGTAACGATAGACCCCACAGAAAACCAGTGCGATTGCACCGCAACACCCAGTTGGCCGGTTGCTGAATCCCGTGCTACAATGGAATACGTAGCCACAGGCCGGCGGTCAGTAATTTTCTGAGCGTAAAGATCCCCTACCATCAGGATGCTAATACAAAAAAACGCAGCGATTCTTGGATGCTTCATAGCTTAAAATCTGTCGTTCACAACAAATAACTTTTGATGTCCGATCTTCAAGGACAATACTTACGGAGATAATACGCAATAATCACACAAAGCAGCCATTTACGGTTGCCACTTCACGCTCCCACTGGCTTGAATGTGGGCCCGGAGTGCAGCCGCCATAGAACGAAAAACATCGGGCGCCTCTTCTATGAGGTTAGTGGTTTCGAGCGGATCGTCTGCCAGGTTGTATAACTCTTGTGGTTTGAACGGGCTATCCTGCAACAGCTTCCAATCGCCGCGTCGCATGGCTTCGACCGTTTTGCCGCCATACCGGGTCCCCCCTTCCCTCCGGGAGAAAAACAGGTCACGGTTGCGCCATTCTTGCGTTTCTCCCTGAAGCGTGGGCCAAAAGCTTTTGGCTTCTACAAAATGGTTAATGGGAACGCGCGCGATATCGGCAAGGGTTGAAAAGATGTCCATGGTGAGGGCAACGTAATCAGATCGACTGCCGGCTTCGATGGTACCCGGCCAGGCAATGCCGGCAGGGACTTTCAGTCCGCCTTCGTACATGCTCTGTTTTCCATCTCGTACGGCACCATTTCTTGCACCAACATTTAGTTGGCCGCCATTGTCACTTGTGAATACCACAACGGTATTCTCCGCATATCCTTCTTCTTTCAGCGTTGCCAACACAGCGCCAATGCCGGCATCCATGTGCTCAATAAGGGCAACCAGTCGGGCACGCGCATCGTCAATGCCTGCCTCCCGCGCTTTCACCCTGGCAGTCCATTCATCAGGCGGTTGAATGGGTGTATGCGGCGCATTATACGATAGATAGAGGAAGAAGGGAGCGGTTGAAACCGTACGTGAACGGATGTATTCCTGCGACCATTCCGTAAACAGATCCGTTGCATGGCCCGTTGGTTCGATCACATGATCGTTTTCACGCATGTAGTTGATACCATGCCGGCGATGCGTGTAGTAATCGTCCATCATGTCGCCCAGGTAGCCTTTGAAAAAATCAAACCCACGCTCCTGCGGACGATTCGGAGATTCCAAACCCAGGTGCCATTTCCCAACCATGGCCGTGTGGTAGCCATTGCGTTTGAGTAAGGCTGGCATCATCACGGCATCTTCCGCCAGATAGCCCCAGTTGTTTCTGGCATGTGTACGCACAACCCCGGGCACGCCAACCATGCCCGGATACCGCCCAGTCAGCAAGGAAGCGCGTGTGGGCGAGCAAACGGAAGAGTTTGCATAAAACTGATCGAACCGCATGCCGGACGCGATGAGCGCGTCGATGTGGGGAGTCTGTAAGTCGGTAGCACCGTAGCTTGACAGATCACCATAACCAAGGTCATCAACCAGGATCAAGACAATATTGGGCGGCCCACTGGATTGGGCAACGCCTGATGATGGATACACAAACAACACCAGGTAGAGGGTGAATAACAAGGAATATATTGACCGCGGGGCTTTTCTTGTCAATAACATGATGAAGCTGGGGTGTTTAGAAACTGTTTAAAAGCTGGGGCAAATTGCCAGGTATAATACAACCTCATGTTAATGATAAATTTTTGCTTTTTCATTGGATGCCTGAGCGGTATGCGTGCCTCGGCTCCGTTCAAATCGTACAAAAGAAAACAGCCCACCGACGCAAGGCATCGATGGGCTGTTGCAATGTAGAAGTCGCGTTGGACTTACTGATCTTCGCTGAGTTCAGCTTCGAGCTGCTCCAGTGCTTCTTCGTAGTTTTCTTCGGTAACAGGCTCAGCTTCTTCAAGCGGCGCTGCTTCGATGGATTCGAGGACCTGGACATCTTCTTCGGTCAATTCGACCTCAGCAGCTTCTGAAGCGGCCATAGATTCCTGGGTTGTCGAACTGTTGCAACCTGCCAGTACAAAGCAAAGCGCCAGACAAAGGGGTAAAACGTAAGTTTTCATATTGATCGAAATCAGTTGAATCAATTAATAAAGAGGATTCGCAGTAGATAACACCTGCGGTGCGTCTACTGATCAGCCTGCTTCTTTTCCATTTTGCGGGCAAAGCGTTTTTCCATGTCTGCCAGCTTGCCAATTTTTTTCTCGTGCTTGGCATTTTCTTTTTCTACCAAAGCGTTCACGCGTGCGAGAGCATCTTCGTTGCCATCCGACTCAGCGTGGGCTTTGATTTCAGCAATACGTGCCAAACGGGCCTCGTGCCGCGCCACTTCTTTGGTACGGGCATCAGCAATCTGGGCTTCGAGTTGCTCAGGCGTCATGTCTGAACCACGGAGGGTACGCGGATTAATGCGTTCGTCCATTTCAGCCCGGCGCGCTTCGCGTTCCTCTTCGGTTGCTTTGCGTCCGCGCTCCATGGTGCTGTCTCTACGCGTCTGCGCTTTATCGCGCATTTCACGGCCTTCTTTTTCGGCGCGGTCCGCAGCATCGCGGCCTTCGCGTCGTACACGTTCGCCAGCTTCCTGGCCTTCACGTTTTACCTTTTCGCCGGCGTCACGCGCAGAATCTCTGACTTTTTCGCCATTTCGGCGCGCTTCCCGTTCAGCTTCGTCGGCAGCTTTGCGGCCTCGTTCTTTAGCTGATTTGGCTTCTCTGTTTGCCCGGCCTTCAATTTTTTTTGCTTCTTCTTGGGCTTCTTCAACTTCAGCCTCTTGCATGAAAAAAGCAGATGCCTGGCGGGGCGTAGTGATTAGGCAAAACGCGGCCATTACACATGAGAATACCAGCGTTTGTAGGAATTTGTGTCGCATTTTAAGATTAAAACCGATTATTAATGATATCTGGGGTATAGATCCCTGGATTAATGAACAATACCAAATGGGGGGATATCCAATAATTATAAGGATTTATACTGCGGAGGGATCGTTTCTATACATTAAGCAGTCCCTATTTCCGCATATTGCGCTTTTAACCCAAAGACTATACCAGTTGCGGAGTATATGCCTTTTTAGATCCAAAAGCTGACGATATCTTAAAAAACGGCTAATCAGCTACATCTTCGCGGGTCATCTCATTGTTTACCATCCGCCAGATACCCTTCTCGTTGGCATTGCGGAGCTGTGGGGGCAACAATTCTTCGGGGAATCCCTGGTAACAAACAGGCCGGCCAAACCGCAAAATAGCGCCTGTACCAATCGACGTATAGTGGCCATCGGTCGATGCGGGATAGGGTCCGCCATGGTGCATCGCTGCACACACTTCAATACCCGTCGGGTATCCGTTGATAATGATACGGCCTACCTTTTTCTCGAGGATCTGAATCAGGTTTTTGTGTGTTGCGAAGTCTTCCGGGGTGCCGTGTACCGTTGCACTCAAATGCCCTTCCAATCCTTCAGCCATCTCTTCCATTTCGGCCACGGAATTGCAGGAGACCACGATAGACGCCGGCCCAAACACTTCCTCCATCAGGTGCGGGGTATTTTTGAGGGTATCAATATCTGTTGCAAAGATTGCACAGCCGGCCTGCGTTGCCACAGCGGGAGCATCTGAAGACTGCCCAAGGACAGCAACGCCTGGCGTCTGCTCGATTTTTGTAACACCGCCGGCAAAGGCCTCGCTGATGCCGGCATGCAGCATCGTAGCCGGCGCAACGGCCGTCGCCAACTCGCCCGATGCAGCCTCAAACGATGTTAACCCCTCCCCTTTCAAACCAAGTACGATACCCGGGTTTGTACAAAACTGTCCAACGCCAAGATTGACTGAATTCAAATATCCTTTAGCGATGGCTTCGCTGCGTTCCTGCAATGCACCGGGAAGCAGGAAGACAGGATTGGTACTGCCCATCTCTGCGTACACTGGAATCGGCTCCGGACGGGCTGCTGCAGCATCAAACAGCGCACGCCCTCCACGGAAGCCCCCTGTAAACGCAACGGCTTTGATGTGTGGATCACGCGCCATGGCGAGTCCAACTTCATGACTGCGACCATGTACCATCGAAAAAATGCCGGCAGGGAAGCTTGATGCTTTCACCGCACGGGTGATGGCTACTGCCAGCAGTTCACTGGTGCCTGGATGCGCCGGGTGTGCTTTTACAACCACAGGGCAGCCAGCGCCGAGTGCGGTGACGGTATCCGTGCCTGCAACCCCAATGGCCAACGGGAAATTACTCGCACCAAACACAGCAACGGGGCCAATGCCACGGAGCATGCTACGCACATCGGGTTTGGGGGCCGGCGTCCGATCAGGATCTGCTGTATCGATTCGCGCATTCACCCAGGAGCCTTCCCGCACCACGTTTGCAAACAAGCGAATCTGGTTGACGGCACGCCCTCGTTCTCCGGTGCAGCGGCCAAGCGGTAATCCTGTTTCTTTGCTGGCCATTTCCAGCAACGTATCACCAAGCGCCATGATCTCATCAGCAATGGTATCCAGCAACTGCGCCCGCGCTTCAACGGTTGCTGTGCGCAGTGCATCAAACGATGCATCAGCAAGCTGTGCAGCTTTGGCAACTTCAGCTATGGTGCCTTCCACATAATGGGTCCCAAAAGGCGTGTTGGTAGCTGCGTCTACAGCCTGGTACGTTTCTGTGCCCTGCGCTTCAAATTCGCCCGCAATGAGTTGCTTGCCTTGCAATGCCATACTGATTAGATCTAGTGATTATAGTTTATAAAAAGCGTGTCATGGTTGAAAGTTAAAGGTTTAATGTTACAGGTATTCTCGTCTCCCGTATGCAATCTCAACAACCTTTACCTTGCAACCTTCAACCCTAAACCGTATTAACCAGCGTGCCAATCGGATCAATGGTGATCCGCATTTCGTCGCCAGGTTTGAGGGTAAAGTCGTCAGGCGGTACAATGCCGGTTCCGGTCATAAGATAACACCCTTCGGGAAAGCTCGCCTCACTGAACAAATACTTCACCAACTGGTCGGGTTTTTTCTTCATTTGGCCGAGGTCCGTCTGCCCTTCAAAGACTGTTTTTTGCTGGCGAACCACCTTCAATTTGATTTTGGTCGATGACGGGAGCGGCTCATCCGCAATAAGGACGGCCGGCCCTATGGCCGCGCACGCATCGAAGGTTTTCGCCTGCGGCAGATACAGCGGGTTTTCGCCTTCGATATCCCGGCAACTCAGGTCATTCCCAACCGTGTAGCCAACGATATTACCGGAAGCGTTAACCATCAGCGTAAGCTCGGGCTCAGGCACCATCCAACTGGAGTCTGACCGCAGTCGCATTTTCTGACCATGGCCTACCACCCGATGCGCAGTGGCTTTCATAAAGAGCTCAGGACGGTCTGCGTTGTAGACCCGATCGTAAAAATCGCTCCCGCCGGCATCGCTCGACTCTTCCATGCGCGCTGTACGGCTTTTGAAATACGTGACGCCGGCAGCCCAAACTTCCTGCTTGCTAATCGGTGCCAACAAATCGCCAGCATCTGGCGCTCGCGTTTCACGGCCATTTACATCGACATAATCGAGCAAGCGTTCTTTCAAACGGTCGAGTCGTAACCAGTAATCCCAGCTTACATTGGGCAGCTGGTACCAGTTTTTTTCATACTTGACAACAATACCCTGTGTTGTATTGTAGAGCAGCATAATATCGGGGGATATAAGTGGGTATCAAGGCAACAAACAGCTACTACTTGCGCGTTGCGCCATTCTGCCGTGCTTCGTCCAGCAGGGCTTGAAGTTCAGCAACAACCGCTGGTTCTTCCAAATACAGGTTGGTTGCTTCCGTGGGGTCGGTGTCAAGATTATACAATTGGCCGGCTGGTTCACCCGGTTCGGGCGTAATTCTTCGCGGCTGTGTGAATCCGCCTGATCCTCGGCCCTCAATGAGTTTCCAGGATCCACGTCGAATGGCAAACATACCGTCCAATGCATGATGGATGGCAGAAGAGCGAATGGGCTGCGCAGTTTGCTGGCCGAGCCAGGCCGGCAACATGTTAAAGCTATCCTCTCCTGCGCCATCCGGCAGCGTTGTACCCACAACCGCAGCAAAAGTCGCAAGGAAATCGGTGTGGGTTGTGAGCGCATCACTGGTTGTCTCAGCTGCCACATGCCCTGGCCAGCGCACCAGGAATGGCACGCGGTGTCCACCTTCCCAAATATCTGCTTTTTGGCCGCGTAAGGAGAGATTTGCGCTATGTCCAAACGTCTCAATGTCATCAGGGTACCAGTGGGCGCCGTTGTCACTTGTGTACACCACCAGTGTATTTTCAGCTATTCCCTCAGCATCGAGCGCATCAAGGATAGCGCCGACCGATGCATCAACCTCCATCGCAAAATCACCATAATATCCTGCACCACTTTTGTCTTTGAATGCTGCCGTTGGCAACCAGGGCGTATGCGGTGCCGACAACGGTACATACAGGAAAAAGGGATTGTCCGATGCCGCGTGTTGTTCAATAAACGCAACCGACTTATTGGTTATCTCCGGCAACACATCGATATGCTTAAATGAAGGAGCAACGGGTCCCCCCCGCCAGAACCCACCGCCTTGCTGCCGGCGGTGCGCGCTCGCTTCGACATCTTCTGTAGGCAACTCCAACACTTTTTCGTTTTGGAAATACACGTACGGCTGCATATCGAGCGAAGCAGGAATGCCGTAGTAATAATCAAAACCGTGGTCAGCCGGATTAGGATAGAGATCGGCAAAGTAATTGGTGCTGTCTCCAGTACCCAATCCCAAATGCCATTTACCAACCCCACCTGTTGTGTAGCCCTCTGATTTGAGCAACGAAGCTACCGTTACCCGCGCGGTGTCAATCAGATTTGGGCTATATCCCCAGAGGACGCCTGATTTGAGTGATGTACGCCATGCATAGCGGCCAGTAAGCACACCATAACGGGTTGGCGTGCAGACGGCTGAAGGCGAGTGCGCATCCGTAAACCGCATCCCTTCCTTCGCCAATCGATCGATATGCGGTGTCGGAATACGCGAGTCCGGATTGTAGGCACCGGGATCGCCGTATCCCATGTCATCAGCCAGTATCAAGACAATGTTAGGTGGGCCAGCAGGCGCATCGCCTACAGGATTACAGCCGGCGATAAATAAAGCCAGCAAAAGGAGACCAAAGAAACGCATCTACGTGGGGGGTAATTTCAAAAAGAATGATACAGACCAACAAACCTTCAGCTGTAACTACATAATTCCCCAGGAAAGGTATGTAGTTACACCTAAGCCAGGATGCCGTCCACAATTTTACCGTGTACATCCGTCAAACGGAAGTAGCGCCCCTGGTGCTTGAAGGTCAGTTGCTCGTGATCGATGCCGAGCTGATGCAATATGGTGGCGTGAAAATCATGCACATGCACAGGGTTCGCGGTGATGTTGTAGCTAAAGTCGTCGGTTTCGCCATACGACACGCCGGGTTTGATGCCACCGCCGGCTGCCCAAACCGTAAAGCAACGTGGATGGTGATCGCGGCCGTAATTGTCTGCCGTGAGTTGGCCTTGACTATAAATCGTACGCCCAAATTCGCCCCCCCAAACAACCAGCGTATCATCGAGCAAACCCCTGCGCTTCAGGTCTGCAATCAATGCTGCGCTGGCTTTATCCGTGTCTTTGCATTGGAGTCGGATGTCGTTAGGCAGGTTTGAGTGTTGGTCCCAGCCCATATGATAGAGCTGAATAAACCGCACACCTTTCTCTGCCAGCCGGCGCGCGAGAATACAATTGGCGGCATACGTACCGGGCCGGCGGGCATCTTCACCGTACAGTTCAAAGGTCTCGTCTGGCTCATCCGACAAATCCATGGTTTCCGGGACCGAAGTCTGCATCCGGTAGGCCATCTCGTACTGCGCGATGCGCGAGTATACCTCGGGGTCACCAAACGATGCAGCACGCTTTTCGTTGAGTGCGTTCAAATGATCGAGCGCACGGCGGCGATCCTGCAAATCTATGCCCGGCGGATTATCCAAATAAAGTACCGGCGTACTCCCCGATCGGAATTGGACTCCCTGATGCATGGAGGCTAGAAAACCGGATCCCCAGAGGCGCGAATAAATCGGCTGGGGACGCTGCAAACCGCGCGACAAAAGCACGCAAAACGCCGGCAAGTTTTCGTTTTCACTGCCCAACCCGTAGCTCAACCATGCCCCCATACTCGGGCGCCCCGGTAACTGCGACCCCGTCTGGAAAAACGTGATGGCAGGATCGTGGTTAATCGCTTCGGTGTGCATCGACTTGATGAAACAGAGATCATCAGCAATGGCCGCCGTGTACGGCATCAATTCACTGACCCACGCGCCACTCTGCCCGTGCTTTGCAAACTTGAAGTATGAAGAGGCAAGCGGAAAGCTCTCTTGAAAGGCTGTCATACCCGTAAGGCGCTGTCCCATCCGAATCGAGCCGGGCAGGTCCTGGCCATGCATACTGGCCATTTTGGGTTTGTAATCGAACAAATCCATTTGTGAAGGTCCACCGCTTTGAAAGAGGTAAATGACCCGCTTGGCTTTGGCCGGCAAATGCAAGCCGGGCAACGCATTAGCTGTGCTTGCTGTCGGTCCGTTACCGCCACTCGACAGGCATCCCGGCAGCAAAGAAGCCAGTGCGGCACCACCTATGCCCAGACTCGCCCGCGACAAAAAATGCCGCCGGTTAATGTGCAACGCTGCTTCCTGTTCAGGTGGTGTAAAGGTGATGGGCTTATTCGCGTTTTTCATGGCTTTACGATTGGGCATAGTAGGATGACACCGCGTAGGCGCGGATCAACTTCGCATCTTGGCTTCGTCCATATTCAGCAACGTACTGGCAACGACTGTGAGGGCAGCCAATGCAGGTTGATCCAGTTGAACATTCACTGGACGTTCTCCTACACCAAGGAGCGCGGCAGTACCTTCAGTATCTGTAGTAAAACGATTGTATTCTTCCTGGTAGAGCGAATTCATCAGCCTCTTTTCTGTTCGATCAGGAAGCCGGCTTGTCGCCTGACGGAAGATGCGCTCGAGTTGTTCATCGGTATCTGACACAGCCAGCATAGCCTGCTCAGCCAACATGCGAGAGGCTTCAATAATTTGAGGATCGTTCAGCAGTACCAACGACTGAAGCGGCGTACTTGTCGTCTGACGTTTCACGACACAAACGGTGCGCTCTGCGGCATCAAACGTGAGCATTGCCGGCGGCGGAATAGTCCGCTTCCAGTACGAGTACAGGCTACGCCGATACAGATCAGCCCCTTTGCTTGGCCGGTATTTATTTTCGCCAATCTGGTTCGCCAATTCTTTCCAGACGCCGGGTGGCTGGTATGGTTTGACCCAGTGTCCTCCTACCTTTTCTTCCAGCAATCCGCTGACATACAGCGCATTGTCGCGCACCATTTCAGCTGAGAAACGTTGCGCCGGGCCCCGTGCAAGGAGCACGTTTGCTGGATCGCGTTGCTGCAATGCAGGCGTCAAACTGGCCTGCTGTCGATAGGTAGCAGAGAGCACAATGTCTTTCATCAGTTTTTTGGTATCCCAGCCGTTTTCCATAAAGTCGACAGCCAACCAATCAAGCATGGCAGGATGCGACGGCAAGGCTCCCTGGCTGCCAAAGTCTTCCGGCGTAGCAACAATGCCTCGGCCAAAGAGCAGCATCCAAAACCTGTTTACCGCAACGCGTGCTGTTAGAGGATTCTCGGTGTCGGTTACCCATTGGGCGAGCCCAAGGCGATTCTGTGGCAAATCGGGTGAGAAGGCTAAAACAGCGACCGGTGTGCCAGCGCCAACGACATCGCCCTTAGCATCGTATGCCCCACGTTCAAGGATATGGGTTGTTCGTGGCTCAGCCATTTCCTCCATCACCATCACGTACGGCAACTCTTTTTGGATGGCCCGCAAACTGTCAAGGGTATGCCGTGCAGCGATCACATCGGGTTGCCGAGCGGTATAAAACGGATGCAATAATGCAGCAGCAGCCTCTTCGTTTGCTGCGCCTGTATGTGCGGCAAGTTGTGCGCGCACATCGCGGCCGGCGAGCACCAGCACTTCTACGTCTGCCAGCGTTCGATTGTACACGCGTACATCGTCAATTTGCCCATCTACAAAACCTTGCAGGCCTCCATGGGGTGTGTTACGTGTTGTCCAGTTGCCGGCAAGCAAGTCATTGCCATTCAGCAAACTCCGGCGCGCCAGACTATCGCGCAACACGGTTACTTGCTGATGTTCGCCATCTACAAACAAACGAAGACCCGCAGCTTTGCCCGAGCCATCGTACGTAAAGAACAGGTGCGACCACATGCCCGTCGGCACCGCGCCATCAGCTACTACTTCGATCCGCTCATCCCCCTGGTTGTGAATCAAACTCACTTTCAGATTGCCAGCCGGCGTAATCGATAGCTGATACCCGCCGCGTTTCTGCTCTTCATTCCGTTTCACAAGCACGGTAGCTTCCTTCTCAAAAGACGCAGGATACTGGACCCAGGCGCCCAGCGAGAAGCGATCTGCGTGTTCAAAATCCCCAACGTCGCCCAGATTCACGTAGTTCTCACCATCAAACCGAATGCTTTGTCCGAGCCGGCCCTCAACAAGCTCTGGATCGGCCAGCACGTTCAACAGGCGCGTATTGATTTTGCCCGAGCGACCCGCAACGTGTTTGTCGGGCGTAGCGCCAGCAACGAGCGTATCAAATGGGTAATGCGAGACAAGGCCGGCTACTACTTCAGGCCCCAGATCAAAGGTAGGCCACGTTGTGTCGAGCCAGGTGGCAAAGTGATTATCGGGTTGCCGCTCAACCAGCGCGGCATACGCCGCAGCAGCGGTTTCGGTTTGGGCAGTATGCGCAGCAATTTCTGCTTCGTACGCAGCATCTTGCATTAACATGTGCGGCTTCGGTGCCAGGTCGAAATAGTTAATCTGCCCGCGTTCGTCGATGCCGTTGAAAAAGGAGAACATCTCAAAGTATTCCTGCTGCGATATCGGATCGTACTTGTGATCGTGGCAGCGGGCGCATTCGAGGGTCAGCCCAAGCATGGCGGTTGCCATTGTGTTTGCGCGGTCAGCCACGTATTCCGTGATGTACTCTTCGTTTACCACGCCGCCCTCCTGCGTGATGCCGTGGTTTCGATTGAACCCGGTGGCCAGCTTCTGCTCGTAGGTGGCATCGGGCATAAGGTCGCCGGCAAGTTGCCAGGTTAAAAAGGCATCGTAGGGCAAATTTTCGTTGAACGCATTGATAACCCAGTCACGCCACGGCCACATGGTGCGCGGCCGATCGTCCTGGTAACCGTGCGAGTCAGCATAGCGCGCGGCGTCGAGCCAGACGGTAGCCATGCGCTCGCCATACGCCGGCGAGGCGAGGAGGCCGTCAACTACCTTCTCATAAGCCTCGGGCGAGTAGTCATCTAGAAAAGCATCAAGCGCATCAAGGGTTGGTGGTAATCCGGTAAGGTCGAGCGTCACTCTGCGGAGCCATTTTTCGCGGCTCTCTTCCCGTGCCGGCGTTAAGCCTTCCTGTTCGAGGCGTGCAAGGACAAAGTGATCAAGCGGGTGACGCGGCCAATCTTCCTTTGCAACAGCCGGCAGCGGCGCTTTTTCAGGTACAATGAACGACCAGTGTGTCTTCCATTCTGCGCCCTGTGCGATCCAGCGTTCGATAATTTGTTTTTCGGTATCAGATAAGTAGAGCTTTGAATCCGGGTGCGGCATACGCTCCTCCGGATCCGGGTGGTTGATGCGCGCGATAACTTCGCTTAACTCGGGCCGGCCGGGCACAATTGCATAGCGGGTACTATCGTCCGCAAGCGCTGCAAACGCTCCTTCGGGTGTATCCAGGCGCAGACCCGCATCCCGGGACTGTTCATCGGGACCATGGCACTTAAAGCATCGATCAGAAAGGATCGGTTTGACGTGGAAGTTATAATCTACAGTGTCAGGTACCACAGCCGCTAAAGGCGTTTCAGCTGCAGGTTGACATCCCACCGCAAACACCAGGCATAGGCAGCCGAAGACCAGGTAAAAGAACAGGGAAAGGCGCATCTGTATTTGATTTCGAGCCGTTACACACGTTGATATACTCGAATATAGGAGATGCTTGCCACAGCTACCACGTCATACCAAAGAAAACACGGCTTCCATTGTTGCCCATTTTTCATCCGGGCCGGCTTCCGGGACGGGCTCCTGCAAGGTGGTCATCAGATCTTCCCATTCCTGGCAACGCGGGTGCAGCGTGAGATACCTGGGGAAATCTATGGCGGGATCAAAGGTATCTTCGACCTCAGCGAGCATAAAGAGCCGGCGTCCGAGCAACCAGATTTTCATCTGCAGCACACCAACGCGCTGCAACGCCTCTACCACTTCCGGCCACGCATCGGCGTGATACGCCTTGTATGTAGCTATGACTTCCGGGTTGTCTTTAAGGTTTACAGTAAGTGCAAGTTGTTTCATGTGAGAGACTCTTATCTAGATGGGCGTTGCAGCTTATCGAGAATACGCGGTGCAAGCTAAAATTACCCAATAAACGCTGCGTACGTTCATTTTTTTGCTTGCCCAAAAAAACGAACCAAAAAAAGGGCACCACCAAATAAAGACGCGCTTTTATCCCCATTCGCACACGCTATTCTGAACTTCGTTCAGAAAACGCTTCGATAAAATTTGCCTACGCACACCGCCACACATTTGGTGGACGTCCATCGCACGTTCTTACAATAATCTGACATAGCTTGTTGGCAATTACCTGCTCATCACCCTTCATGAACTCGAATCTTATGCTGGTAAAAAATAGCATTAGGTGACAATAATCGTTTTTCATAGCACGTTATGTAGCCACATTGCGCACATTAATTCACCCAAAAAGCGCATGCTCATCGACACACACCTACCTGCATAAACACAACTTCTCATTTGAATTAATCAGCTACAACCATGTTTGCAATCACCCAACGTTCGCTCCGCCGAATCAGCATTCTCTTACTGCTTTTCTTTTGCATCAGCCTCACAGCAACTGCCCAAAACGAACCCATCACGCGAAATGAAGTGGTCATGCGCACTGCGGGTCAAAACATGGTAATGCTCCCCGTAGCCGGCGGAGCCTTGCTCGTAGAAGGGGGAGACGAAGCACGCGTTACCCGGCATATCGCAACCGGTGGCAGCGCCGATGCGCCGAAGTTCAATGCCGGCGATAAAATCATCTACCTCAACGGCGAGCGGATCAAATCAGCTTCACAGCTCAACACGTTGTATAACAGTATGGCTGTGGGCGACGAAGTGAAAATGGGCGTCCAGCGCGGGGAAGAAAAGATGATCAAGACCTTCATTAAACCTGAAGCACAAAACCGGTATGAAAGCGCTGATGGGAATCAGGTTATCAACATGAGCACAGCCCGCGTTGATGCGGCAAACATCGAAAACCTCGAAAACAAAAGCTTGTGGATGGCCGGCTTCCTGGTAGGTGAAAAAGACGGACGCGTTGAAATTGGCGCTGCACTCCCAATCAACGGAAAAGCAGAAGCGCTATCAGACTTAAAATCAGGCGATCAGATTCTCGCCATCAACAATACCAAAATTACACGCGCAAAGCAGGTTGAAGAGGTATACGGGGCCATCAACCAGGGCGATGATGTAACCGTGGAATACAAAAGTGAAGATAGAATAGAAAAGGTGATGTTCAAAAAACCTGCAACACCCAATGTGCGGATGCGCATCGACCAGCAATCGCGGGTGAGTCAGCAGTAACGCCATACACTACGCCACCCTACAACACATCGCCCAGACCCCTTCGTCATGTTTCGACTCCTTGTAGAAAAAGAGTTGCGCGACCTCCTTGGTACCCCGCGCTTTGTCCTCACGTTTGCCATCTCAGCGCTCTTAATCATCCTGGCCTTCTTTATGGGGGCCAAGAACTATCGCTTGATGGAGCAGCGGTATCAGTCAGCCCAGCAAGAAAACAACCGGCAGATTGAGTCACTGACAACCGAGCAGTGGCTCATGGTTTCGCCAACCATCTTTGTACCCCCAAGCGCACTTGCAGCACTCGTTTCCGGGGTTTCAAATGACATTGGCCGGAGTGTGCCCATCCAGGGTCGTGGAGAACTCAACCTCGAAAACAGCTACTTCAGCGATAATACCTCGGCTGCGGTGTTCAGGCTGCTTGATCTGGAGTTTGTCTTCACGATTGTCTTTTCGCTGTTTGCCATTCTCTTTTGCTACAACGCGGTAAATGGCGAAAAAGAACAGGGGACGCTCCGGTTGTTGTTTTCCAACAGCCTGGCGCGCGATCAATACATACTCGGTAAAATTGCCGGCTCCTTTCTCGCACTGAGCCTGCCACTGCTCATCCCGATTCTCATCGGCTGCTTGTTATTTATGCTGATGGGGATCCCGATGACGGGCGATGACTGGCTTCGGCTGGCCGGCATCATCGTGTGTGGCTTCCTGTTTTTTGGCGTCTTTGTGATGATTTCGATCTTTGTCTCGGCGCTTACGGTCCGTTCTTCATCATCGTTTATCCTCCTGCTCGTTGTCTGGATCCTGGCCATCCTCATTATCCCTCGCACTGCCGTGCTGTTTGCGGGCCGGGCTGTTGAAGTGCCTTCTATTGATGAGATCTCCTATCAAAAGCGGCAACTCCAATCGCAGCTTGTGCAGGAGGACATGAAAGCTCTTGCAAAGGCACTCGGTGGTGACAGCGACGGCAGTAGTTTTAGCTTCGAGTTTAGTTCAGAGGGTACCTCGCAAGAAGAAGCGCAGCGCCAAATGGAAGAGCGGATGGAGAAATTCCGCAAAACCCAGGAAGAGCTAGCCGATGCACGCGAAGAAAAGATGGCCAACCTGAGCGAGCGGTTAAATACCGAACGCTACAACCGCCAGCGCATCCAGCAACAGTGGGCTTTCGGATTATCCAGACTCTCCCCTGCTTCAGCATTCACCCTTGCCATTACAAACCTTGCAGGGACTTCATTGGATGCAGAAGATCAGTTTATGCAGGCTGCAAAAGATTATCAGCAAACCTTTCGGGGTTTTCAGGAAGAGAAAGCCGGCATGAGCGGTGGTGGCGGTTTTATGATCGTGATGCGCACAGAAGATGACAGCGCGCCGCCTCCTGAGCCCATTAAAAGCAGTGATGTGCCGGCATTTGACTACACGCCCCCACAGTTATCCGCGATCATGCCTGCGCTTGCACTCGATGTCGGGTTACTCATCTTTTTCAATCTCTTCTTCTTCGCCGCCGCCTTTGTGGCATTCCTCAAGTACGACGTGCGCTAGCTCGTATTTGTCTGCCACCCCCAACCTCTCCCACACAGATCTATGTTTCTGACCCTAGTAGAAAAAGAACTCAAGTACCTGCTGCTGAGCCCCAAATTTACCGCTACCTTTGTTGCCTGTACCGTGCTTACATTGCTGAGCATCCAGGCCGGCATCATGGAATACAAAAACGGCCGCTCCCAATACGACGCAGCAACAGCCCTGGTAAGCCAGGAGTTGAACGAAGCAGATCGGTGGCAACAAATCGGCGGCCGGCAACGTGTTTTTCGTGAGCCCCAACCAGTGCAAATTTTTGTATCCGGCGTCCACTTCGATATCGGCCGTTACTCCGTTATCAGCTCCTGGCAAGACATTAAGCTGCGGCAGAGTGCCTATTCCATTGAGCCAATTTTTGCCGTTTTCCGGGCCATCGATTTTCTTTTTATCGTCCAGGTGGTGCTCTCGCTGCTGACCATCGTTTTTTCGTACGATCTGATTAGCGGCGAAAAGGAAACGGGGACCCTGCGGCTGATGCTTTCAAACGCTGTCCCGCGCACTACATACATCGCAGCAAAACTGAGTGGTGCCTGGCTCGGCTTAATGGTCCCCCTGCTTATTCCGCTGGCACTCGGACTTTTACTCATTCTGCTGCAACGCATCCCGTTTACGCCTGACGACTGGATGAGCATTGCTGCCCTCACAGGCTACGCTGCGTTGTATCTGACGGCCTTCCTCTGTGTGGGCATGCTTGTCTCAACCCTCACGCATCAATCAAATTTGTCGTTCCTCATTTTGCTGGTATTCTGGATCTTGATGGTCCTGGTGATTCCGCGAGGCGGGATGATGATTGCTTCGCAGGTATATGAAGTCCCGTCCGTTACGGAGCTAGAGAGTCAAAAAGAAGGCTATGCGCAAGAGCGACGGATGGCGTTTTTTGAAAGCATGAGCGAGGCCATGCGCGAGCGGAATCAGGCAACAGAAGGTATGTCTGAAGAAGAGCAAACTCAATTCGAAGAAGACAATGAATGGGACTGGATGGTTGAGTCGGAGAATCTGCAAAAAGAGATGGACGAAGACATAGCAGAGTACAACCGCAAAATAGATGAGGATGCGGCAAACAAACGGCAAGAGCAACAGCGGTTTGGGTTTATGCTCTCGCGCTTCTCACCCGCGGCGGCGTTCCAACTCGCCGGCATGACGTTGGGCCAAACAGATTTAGGACTCAAGCAACGCTACATGACGGCTCTGTCTGAATACCGGACCATCTTCCGGGCGTATCTCGACGAGAAAAACCCAAATAGCGGCTTTGTGATTGGCGCTGAACCAACAGCGGCTGACAAACCGGATCTGACGGACATGCCGCAATTCGCAAAGCCATCCCTCACCAGCCCCATCCGTCAAACGCTACCTGATGCGCTGATTCTCTTCCTGTTTGCCGGCATCGCAACAGGCCTTAGCTTTGTTACATTCAATCGTTATGATGTGAGGTAAGGCTAGCCCTCCAAGACGAGGGGATAAAATCAACGGCTCCCTTTTGGGAGCTCAATTGCCAGATATACGCAGCGGCTCCGTCCAATCATCTGTGCCCATCCCCCCCACAAAAGCGGCCGGCGCAAACCAATTCAGGGCTGCAGCGCTTTGGTCTGCCGGAAATGCCTGTCCCTGGCTTGTCAGCATGAAATTGGGAGCAGCCAGGCTAAACGGGTTTTGCATGAAGTTGTCCGCTCCTTCCTGGTTGCCTGCAGTGTCATTGAGGAAAAGTGCATTTTCGCCGCAACGGTTGGTGAAGTTGCGTTCGTTGGCAGCGAAATAGGTATGGCGCATTTCAATGCTCCCGTCCTGAATGTACACACATGATTCTGAATCATCTATCCAGAACCCCTTCTGCTTGTGGTTGAACACAATACCATTCACCAGGGTCGCGGCCGTACCGAGGGTGAGTTCGATGCCTTCACTGCCTACCGAACGGTCGGGCGATCCCATCAAGGAGAAATTGTAGATGGTAGGGCCAGAGCGCGGTTCGAGTTCAAGTGAGACGTCCCATGGGGTTACGTTCGCCCCGTAAATTCCGGAATCAGCTCTATCGTTGCACTGCTGTGCGATCCAGAATTGCCCCCTGCCCTGCCAACCGTCGTACCAGGAGAAGCCGTTTTCTGCAGCGCACGTTGCCAGGGCGTACCGGAGGTCTACCGTGCCTCCAACAAGCGAAAAAGCGTTGTTGCCACTGTTGACGGCATGGACATGTTCTACCACTGTACGATTCCCCACACCATGAAACGCAATGCTACCCGGGTAGTGCGTGGAAGAGTCCACAGCAACGGCACCGGCGTTTTCTACAACGACGTACCGAAGCACGCCACTGCTGTCTGCCGTGTTATCGCCACAATATGCGCCCGTTTCAGCCAGCGGCATAGAGTCGGCGCCCGTATTGCAAGGCGCATCGCCATTAATTACAATACCGCCCCAATCGCCTCGGCCATCATCATCAGACGTGAAAAGAATGGGATCATCTGCCGTCCCTTCTGCAACCAAAAATGCCCCTTTGGAAACGATAAGGGTTGCGCAGGAACCGATGTTATCGCGCCGGCACCCGTCGCTTTCAGCGATAATTTGCGTACCCGGCTCAATGGTCAGCGTAACGCCGGGTTCGATAACCGAATAGCCGCGCATGTAGTAGGGAGAAAGCCGTTCGAACAGTACAATATCCTCACGCACTTGCAGCGGCACAGTAGGGAGCGGATCGTCAGGAAACGAATTCAGATCGCACCCTGCCACGAACAGTATAAACATCGATAAGAAAAAAGAAATACGTCGCATGATTGCCCAGAATAATTGCCCAACTAGCGGTTACAGCTTCATACAAACGGCGCTCAAGCTACTGCTTTGGCCCCTGCAATCGAGACTGAATCCACCCTTAATCCGTGCTTTGCCGCGTGGCGACATGAAGAGCGTAGTGATTGCATTCACGGTGAGCGTGGCTACCGATACCGCCATGGCTTTGGGGAAAATGTCTTTTGCTTTGTCGCGCTTTTCGCGCCACAATTCGAGTTCTTCGCCGCGTAGTGTATCGAGGTAGGTATTTCGCGCGTTGAGGGCTGCATTTCTGTTACTGAAGAATTCTAACCAGAGTGATGTTGCGTAGCCTGTAGCTGCCAGGAGGACCGCCGGCTCAGCAACATGCCAGATCCGCTTAAACGCCCCGGAAGTACCGCCACATGACGATGCGTACCGTTGGCGATAGATGCTTTGATACAGGCCCGGTACCAACGCCGTGTAATAGTGGGGACGCTTCAAGTGAAGCTCAACTTCGTTGGTATTGAAGTCCGACTCAAAGCCGTATATCTGAAACATATGGGTACCAAACTCGACATTGGCTTCGTAACTCTGCTGCTCTACGTCGTCGATGGTAGGCCGGTACGGCGTGAGTTCGTGGCCATTGTAGTGAAACGAATAGCCGTCTACTGCCTCGGCAGGTTTGCTCCAGGCGAGTGTCATTGTTTTGTGTTTGGCATCCACAACAGAACACAGCGAAAAACCCTGGGCAATTGCTCGGTTCAAGGGGATGCCGGCAAGCAGAGTAAGCGCATAAATCAAGAGGCTGATGCGCGTGATGCGGCCATTCATATCGATAGAAATGCAGGTTGCCGGAAAGGGGGCCGATAGCAGTTGAAGATTCGTTTCAACGCACACCGGATACTGAATGCAACCTGATGTATTCTACCCGAAATCAGCTTCTTTCTGCATGATGAACGCCATATCAGCGAGAGCACGCAGGCTGCTCTGGCAGTATCGGACTCCTGATGTGAAATTAAATGGATCCGGAATTACGCGTAAGAAGGGCAGGCGTGTAACGAGGCTATGCTGAACCCGCCGGCGGCTACCAGCGGGTTCAGGTGCCAGATTAACTACGCATTTTCGTGTCGGCGCGGCGCTTCTGCCGGCTGATAAAGACTCAGGACGTGGCCATCAGGATCAAGGAAGTCGGCAGTCAACCCACCATCAGGTGCCTCGCTGACGGGTACGACAATCTCAACGTTCTGCTTCACCAGCGAGTCCACCAGATCTTCGATACCGCCATCCAGGCCAAATACAACCACCGGACTCTGTCCAGGCGCTTCATCGGCTGGAATGAAGACAAGCATCAGTGAACCGGATTCGGCTGTGAGGAAAGCCCCTTCATGGCCGGCGGTCTCCTGCACGTCCATACCGAGCACCCCACTATAAAACTTGCGGGTCTGCTCAAGGTCTTTAACAAAGAAAACCAGGTTGGTAATAGGATAAGAAGTAAGCATTGTTATTCTTGAAATAGGTTAAACAGGATGGTTTTGTCCTGTAGTTGCCGCCAATTCTGATTTTGTGAGCAAAAATTTAGGGTTTAGGTAAAATTTTTTTCGAGTGTCGATTTTCGATTGCCGAATTCGTTGAATTAAGCGTTGAAGTACGTTCAATCCACAATCAAAAATCCGCAATCAAAAATCAGCATTCGACACTCCTTCTCAGTCTCCAAAGATGATCAGGTGTCCACTCGGATCGTGTGTGCCTACGGATACCTGGCCAGGCTTAATGACAAAATTCAGACGTTTCATGAGGGCCCGGCGTATGAGCCCAAGCGGCAGGTCTTCATTGCTCTCACGTTGCCGGCGGCTGGCATAGGCAAGCCCTACCACTTCGCGCTGCAAATCCTCTCCCAAAGGTCCCAGGGCTTTTCGAATTGAAGCAAGTCGCTGACGAAAAGCGGTGTCTTTGACGTCGAGCAGCATACAGATTTCTTGTTTGTGCAACCCATGTAACGCCAGCACAGCTACTTTGCGTGCTGCAGGAGGCAATGCGTCGAGGAATTGCCGGCGTGCCTGGCTGGCCGCATCTGTAGGAGATTCTGCGTCTGTTTCGGGTGATTTACTCTCGTTATATGCGAAGTCACGCTGCTTCCTCCGCACTGCTGTCCGCGCCTGTTGGGTTGCCAGGTTACGCAACACACCTGAAATCCACTTTCGATTCGATTCGTTCGAAAAATCAGACCTTGATGCTTCCATGGCTACCACAAGTGCATCTTGCAACAAGTCTTCAGCTTCTTCGGCTACGCGCGCGTGACGTGTGGCAATGCGGAGTAAGGTGGTATAATCTTCACGGGTCATACGGGCACTCGGATGCTACTATATGGAAGTACGGGTACGCAGTTGAGATGTGCAACGGCAAAAAGGTTTTTTAATGTCGAATGCCGATTTTCGAATGCCGAGTGTCGAATGCCGAGTGTCGAATGCCGAGTGTCGAATGCCGAGTGTCGAATGCCGAGTGTCGAATGCCGAGTGTCGAATGCCGAGTGTCGAATGCCGAGTGTCGAATGCCGAGTGTCGAATGCCGAATGCCGAGTGTCGAGTGTGTCTCGTCCTGAGGCACGCGAGGGATCTCTCGAAGAATAGCATAGTCCTGTGCATCACGCCATTCTGAGCGATGCCTAAGAATCTGGGCGAGTACTGCGCATCATAAAACCTATTCGTTGTGCTAAGGCCCTCTGGGGCCCGGGTCAAGTCGTCTAGAACGGTGTGCTTGTGCTCTGCCTTTTGCACCAACAAAAAAAGCCGATCAGTGACTGATCGGCTTTGGAGCGGAACACCGGGCTCGAACCGGCGACCTCAACCTTGGCAAGGTTGCGCTCTACCAACTGAGCTAGTTCCGCCTGTTGGGTGGGGTGAAACCAAGAATCCGTGTCAAGGTTCCGTTAAAATCCTATTCGCCGACTTTCCTGTTTTTTCGGTAATTCAGGTGGCGGATTGAGATCCATTGTATAGGTTTCATAGAAGGCTGAGGCCCCTTCTCGCTCCCAAAAAGCAATGCCTTTTTCATTGGCTTTAAGTACGCGCAGACGTACGCGTGCCGCACCACAGGATTCTGCCCATGTGGTGATAAAAGCCAGCAGCTTCTTTCCAATTCCTTGCCCACGCGCAGCCGGCTTGACATATACCTTATCCACGTATACCTCCGGAATTGGCGCAAAAATGGGTAATTCCAGCATCCTGTGTGCTCGAATATAGCCGACTGGCCCCGTCGCATCCACAGCAACCATGATGTTGCAGGTTGTGTCTTCCAGCCAGTGGATATAGTCGTTTTTCCAGCGCATGCCGGCATCGTCTGCCAGGACCAGGCGTGGATCCATGGCTTCATGCTCACGCATCAACGCCAACCAGAAATCGCAGAGTATGTCGGCATCCGCTGCTGTAGCCGACCGGTAGGTCACCGCGTCCATTACACCCCCACCGCTGCCGGTGCATTTTTAGGTTTCAAATATCCTTGTTTCACAAGCAGTTCTGCGTTTAACACAGCGCCACCGGCCGCACCACGGATGGTGTTATGAGACAGCACTACAAACTTTACATCCAGCACCTCGCAGGGGCGTACGCGCCCGACACTTACCGTCATACCATTCCCAAGATTGGCGTGCCGGCGTGGCTGCGGGAAGCGAGGGTCGTCAAAACGCTGGAGGAATGTTGAAGGTGCAGTAGGTAACCCCAGGCCTGCGAGAGGTGATTCAAAGTTGTCAAACGCCTCACAAACCGCTTCAGCAGAGACGCGCTCACGGAAACGGATGGCTACTGTTTCCAGATGTCCATCCAGCACCGGCACACGCGTACACTGCGGACTTACTGCGAACGATGCATGTGTTATGTCGTCATTCTCAAAGGTACCCAGCAGTTTGAGCGGTTCGGTTACCAGTTTGTCTTCCTCCCCGCCAATGTACGGTACCACGTTCCCAAGGATATCAAGTGACGACACCCCCGGATAACCTGCTCCAGAAAGCGCCTGCATCGTAGTGACTTGTACCGCTTCGATATCAAACGCGTCATACAACGGCTTCAAGGCACAAACAAGGCCTACGGTGGAGCAGTTCGGATTCGTCACGATATAGCCGCCGCTCCCCCAATTTTGTTTGTTGATCAATTGGGTATGCTCCGGGTTGACTTCAGGAATCAACAAGGGCACCGCTTCGTGCATGCGGTAGTTTTTTGCGTTCGAAATTACCGGGTAACCAGCCTCAGCAAATTGCTTTTCGAGCGTGCCGGCAACGCTGGAATCGAGTCCCGAGAATACAAAGTCACAGTCGAAGCCGGGCTTCGCCAGCTCTACCTTCTTATCAACAAGATGTGCAGGGATAGACGTCGAACCAATCCAGTTGGTCGCTTCACCATACGGTTTACCGGCAGACCGCTCAGAGGCTGCAAGCACAGTTACATCGAACCACGGATGGTTACCGAGAATCTGAACAAATTTTTGGCCCACGGCGCCTGTTGCACCGAGGATGCCTACTTTTAACTTGGGAGTCATGGCTTTCTATATCATTTTGCGCTGCATTTTTCGAGAAACGAGATTGCCCATTTCGGTGGTAGCGTATCCCGTATAACAATGTCTCAAGCATGCGTCCTTTGTTACCCGGTGCGGGCAAGTTTTTGGCACTTGGGCCGAATGACGGTCCCGGGCCAATCTACATGATCAATACTCCGCACGAAGACGGGTATCTTTGCGGCCAGTAACGGATCAAGCGCTTTGCGGTGCATCCCCAGCTTGCCCGCGCGATTTGAAGCAATGGCCTCTTCCAACACAATTTCTTCGAAACGAACGGCGTTTTGATCCAACCGTGGATCGTTGCTATAAATGCCGTCTACATCGGTCCAACGCTCCAGCCGCAACGCTTCGAGTGATGCTGCAATCAAGGCAGCAGAATAATCGCTCCCCCCACGCCCCAGTGTGGTGGTCCTGCCATCTGGTGCACAACCAATGAATCCCGTGATCACAGGAATAACGGCCGGCGTAAGTTGACTGAACCATGTAGCTACCGTTTGTTTGGTGCCAGCTAAATCAACATTTGCTTCGCCAAAACGATCATCGGTTTTTATCAGTTCCGAGGCATCAGTTGGACAACTTTTCAGGCCGGCATCTTCGAGCGCAAGCGCAAACAACTGGTTGGAGAGCCGCTCGCCGGCAGCCAACAAGGCGTCGTTCCGCGCCCGATCTTCTGTGCGGTCAAAAACACGGGCTTCGAGGGTAGCTACCTGCTGTTGCAACTCGATCGTATAGATACGCTGCGCACGCAGACTCAACACAGCTGCAGCGTGCAACTGATGCCGCTCCCGCAGCCAATCCAGATGCACATGGCGCGCTGAGGCAGGCAAGTCTGTATCGCACAGGCCGACCAGTTTGTTGGTAACGCCCGACAATGCAGACGCCACCACCACCACCCGATGCTGATCGTTAGCAAGCCGCTGTACAACCTGTACGGCGCGCTTGAATCGGTCAGGTGATCCTACAGAAGATCCTCCAAATTTCACGACAACGGGATGCTTCATGATGGGCAAACAGCTGTTTGTTTTTTTGATGGTGATGGAATAACGTGTTCATTCATCCAGTCGAACACAAGCGTATTGAGCGTTTCAAGCTCGATTAAAAACGCATCATGTCCATGGATAGAGGGCAGTAGCGCAAGGCGCGCGTTGCCCAGGTACTGCGCCAATTCTTCTTGCTCCGGGAGCGAGTACAACACATCCGATGCAATGCCAACAACCAGTGCCGGCTGGGTTAATTCAAGGGATCAATACATCCGGATATGTACCGCGTCCTCTTGCTACGTCGTGACTGTCCATTTGTAATGTCAACTGCACATAACAATTGGCATCGAAGCGTTGCACCAGTTTCTTCCCCTGGTAATCCAGGTAGGAGTTTACAGAGAAGACGTCTTCGCCGGCAGCGTTTTGCATCCGATCGCGGGCAAAGCGTTGTTTGAACGAAGGCATGGATCGGTATGAGACCATCGCCATCATCCGAGCTGCAGCCAGGCCGGCAGCAGGTTCATTACCCTCGGCATAGTATCCGTCCTGCCAATTGGGATCCGCGTAGATGGCCTGCCGCTGTGCCTCGCCCCATGCAATGCACCACGCTGAGTGCCGGCCGCCAACTGCAATAGGCACCAACGCCCGTACAAAGCCTTCGTAGAATCCCCACTCAAGTACTTGCATGCCGCCCATCGACCCACCTATGGCAAGCGCAAGTTGCTTTACACCCAGGTTGTCGAGCAACATTTTGTGGATCGCAACGGTGTCTCTGATCGTGGCCTGGGGGAAATCAGCGCCATACGGCTCGTCAGTAACAGGATTGATAGTAAGCGGCGAGGCGGTGCCATACGGTGACCCCAGTACATTCGCAGCTACCACGAAATACCGATCCGTATCCAACGCTTTTCCAGGGCCCAGGAGTCCTCCCCACCACTCATCGGCGAGCGGGTCCCCCGTCAGCGCATGACAAACAATAATGGCATTATCACCTGCATCATTGAGCGTTCCCCACGTTTTATACTGCACAGGGGCCTGCGTAATGACAGCTCCGTTTTCAAACTGAAACTCGGGCGCAATAAAAGTATGCATCTCGTTTTTGCACTCGTTTTGCAGAACACGAACGCGGTGTCAGCTGGCAGTATACCGTGGGACATGGACGCATGGGCCCATGTCCCACATGTATCACAACCATACTAAACCCCAGCATTGATGAGTCAGGCTATGCAGCAACCTTGGCAGCAGCCAATGCTTGCTCAAAATCGCCTTTCAGATCATCAATGTGCTCAATGCCTACGGAAACGCGAATCAAATCTGCAGAAACACCTGATGCTTCCTGCTCTTCGGCGGAAAGCTGTTGGTGCGTTGTAGATGCAGGGTGGATTACCAGCGTTTTTGCGTCGCCCACGTTGGCCAAATGGCTGGCTAGCTTCACATTGGATACAAACGACTGCCCGGCAGCAGTACCACCTTTGATACCAAACGAGAGTACCGCACCAAATCCGTTTTTCAGGTATTTCTTGGCATTCTCGTGATAAGGATGGGACGCGAGGCCGGCGTAGCTCACCCAGGATACATCATCCCGTGATTCCAGCCATTTTGCCAGCTCGAGTGCATTGTCGCAGCTCCGCTGTACGCGAAGCGACAGGGTTTCAAGCCCTTGCAATAACAGGAACGAACCAAACGGATTCTGGCAAGGCCCCAGGTCGCGCAGGCCTTCCACGCGAGCGCGGATGATGTAGGCTACGTTAGCCCCCAATACACCTTCAGGACCAAACACTTCCCAGAAGTTCAGCCCATGATACCCGGGTGAGGGCTCAGTGAACACAGGGAATTTGCCGTTATTCCAGGGAAACGTGCCGGCATCGACAATGACGCCCCCAATCGTGGTGCCGTGACCACCAATCCACTTGGTTGCACTTTCGACAACAATGTCTGCGCCGTGCTCGATGGGGCGACACAGGTAGCCGGCAGCACCAAACGTGTTATCAACAATCAGCGGCACACCATTCGCTTTGGCGATAGCAGAAATGGCCTCAAAGTCAGGCACGTTAAAGCGTGGGTTGCCAATCGTTTCGACGTAAATTGCCTTTGTTTTGTCGTCGATAAGGCGCTCGATTGAATCGGCATCATCGCCATTAGCAAACTTGACGCGTATGCCGAGGCGTGGCAGCGTCACTTTGAACTGGTTGTAGGTGCCGCCATAGAGATAGCTGGCAGCAACGATGTTGTCGCCGGCTTCTGCGATGTTGGTAATGGCGAGCAACTGTGCCGCCTGGCCGCTGGATGTCGCTAACGCGGCTAGTCCCCCTTCCAATGCCGCAACGCGTTTTTCAAACACGTCGGTGGTGGGGTTCATGATGCGCGTGTAGATGTTGCCAAACTCCTTCAGCGCAAACAGGTTGGCGCCATGCTCCGAGTCGTTAAACGTGAAGGATGTTGTCGCGTAGATGGGTACCGCTCTGGAATTGGTGGCGGAATCGGGCTCCTGGCCGGCGTGCAGCTGGAGTGTTTCGTATCGTAGAGACTGTCCGTTGGTGCTCATGGATATCGTATGGTTTAATGGTTTCAGGGGTCCTGACCATACATCCAGAGGACTGGCATTCGATGCCGGGGAGTTTGTTAGCAAAAAACGGAAGGGCATAAAAAATCCCCTTCACGCTCATTGCGGAAGAGGCTCAAAGGTATACTGGTATGCTATCCCAGATCCGGTGGCTTCACTCCCGCCCATCTTCCCTCTCGTTAAACGCTGAGGTAGGAAGTGGCACCTTTCCAACCTGATTAAATCAAGCTTGGCGGTTGCCAGGGCTTCGCAGGGCCTATTCCCTCCACCCTTCTGGATGAGCTGTCAGAAACATTGTTTCTTCAATTAACCTACACCCTTTTCACAGGCCTGTTCCTGTGGCTGTTAATTTTTTTTGCCCTAGAGGCTTTGCCATACACGTATCAACGGGCGGCTTCATTCCGGCTTCTGTCTGTTTCTTATGAATCGGCTGGTCCGGCTGCCGGCAGATCCGTATTTTAGAAAAACCGCAATTATATCCCCCACTTCTGTGCACATTCCCACATTCCGAGCCGATCTGGTTGTAAAGGTGATCGAAGGCCGCGGGGTCATTATTGTCTCTGAAAAGGACGAAGTTATTCTACGTGGCAAAGCTGTAGAACTGGTTGCAGCAGCCATTGATGGCGTAAAAACAGAGCAAGAAATTCTTGACCAGCTTGGTCCCGTGCTGGGTGCTCCAACAATACATTATTGCCTGATCAAATTAAAAGAGGGTGGATACATTACCGCATTGCATGGGCACGTGCCGGCAAAGCAGCAGTTGTTCTGGATGGAAGCCGGCATTGACCCGGACAAAGCATATCATACCTTACAGCATGCGCGGCTCAGTATCAAAACAGTAGGCGAGGTCTCGGAAACGGCCATCCAACAGGCTCTTCATGAACTGGCCATTCAAACAGGCGAACCGGGCCACCTGCAACTGGTGCTCACGGACAACTACCTCAATCCCACCCTTGCTGCAATCAATGAAGAAAACCTCGCCACAAAACAGCCCTGGATGCTGGTAAAGCCTGTAGGCCGGGAAATCTGGATTGGGCCGCTCATGTACCCGGGTGAAACGGGATGCTGGCATTGTCTGCAAGAACGACTCGCCAACCAGCGTCCGCTCTATCAACTTGCTGCCCAGGATCCGGAGACACCGCCGGCCCTTGTAGCGGACACTTTTACGCTCAACGCACAGGCACACCTGGCCGGCAGCCTTGTGGCACTCGAACTACTTAAATGGTTTGGTATGGAAACGCAGCATCCCCTAAGCGGTGCGATGCGCTCGTACGACATCCATACAAACGAATCAGCACTGCACACACTCACACGCAGGCCGCAATGCCCAGCCTGCGGAGATCCTGCACTTGCCAACCAGGACACGCCGGCCCTACCACTTGCATCACAAAAAAGCCAACGGGCCGCAGCAAACGGCTACCGCCTGCAAGCCCCAGAACAAACGTACGATGCATTTGCACACCACATCAGTCCAATAACAGGCATTGTTAAGCACGTCCGGCCGATTAAGACGCCCGGTGACCAGGTGTTTGTGTATTCTGCGAGCCACAACATGCGCCGTTGTCAGATTTACCGGCACATCTGCCGTCGCTGCTGCGCGATCAGAGTGCCGGCAAAGGCATCACACCCCAGGCCGCAAAAACGAGCGCACTTTGTGAAGCCCTGGAACGGTTCTCGGGGATCTACCAGGGTACCGAGTCCCGCATTCTTTCTTCGTACGCTGAACTAGGTGAAGATGCCATCCACCCCAATGCCTGCATGCTGTTCAGTGATTCGCAGTACGCAAACCGGAAAGCATGGCATGCCGCCTGTAATCACCCTTTTCAGTATGTACCCGAACCATTTGACCCCAAAGTCCCCATCGAATGGTCACCCGTTTGGTCGCTTACGTTGCAACGCGTTCGCTATTTGCCAACCGCCTATTGCTACTTCAACTACAAAGGACCGCACCCGGCCTTTTGTAAGGCAGACTCAAATGGTAACGCTGCGGGAAATTCACTGGAAGAGGCCGTCTTACATGGGTACAATGAACTGGTTGAGCGCGACTGCGTGAGCATGTGGTGGTACAACAGGTTGAACCGGCCCCAACTCGACATCAGCACGTTCAATGTGCCGTATGCTGAGACCATGCAACGCTATTACAAACAACTAAAACGGGTCTTCTGGGTACTCGACCTGACCAACGACCTCGAAGTCCCCACCTTCGCCGCCATCTCCAAGCGCATAGACCGCCAGCCGGAGGACATCATCTTTGGTTTCGGGACCCACCAACACGCAGCGATTGCATTGCAACGCGCCATTACAGAAATGAACCAACTCCTCCCCTTTGTGGCCGAGCAAAATACCGATGGCACCACCCGCTATGCCTACGATGGGGTGCTGGAAAACAAGTGGTGGCAGGAAGAAACGGTTGCCCGAAACAGGTATCTGTTGCCGGCTTCGGCAGAGCGCCCACGAACCCAGGGCGACTTTGCATACACCCAGCCGGATGCCGTTTTGGATGATGTACAGCATGTTGTAAAAAAAGCAGCCGGCCTTGGTCTTGAGGTGCTCGTACTCAACCAGACGCGTCCCGATGTCGGATTGCCTGTTGTCAAAGTCATGGTGCCTGGGCTACGCATCTTCTGGAAGCGCCTGGCGCCCGGCAGACTCTATGACGTTCCGGTAAAAATGGGCTGGCAAGATGCGCCAACTCCAGAGCAAGCCCTCAACCCCTTCCCCTTTTTCCTTTAATTGGACCTAAAATGCCGTGATTTACGCAAAAAATAGTGTATTCACGTCATGTATGGATGCATCGCAGATCCTTAGAATAGAGGCGGACGGTCGGGCGATGCTTTGTTAAATGTGACCCTAATACTGCAGAGCCTGACCGTTCTTTTTTTGTTTAAGCCAAATCACCTCGTTACCCCCTTCCCTGCCACGTAAGTACATAGGCCGGCGGCACATTGGGCAACACCGCGCGACTACGCGTACAGGCCCCAAAACGCACTTCCATCGCATTCCGAAAACGGACTGCAGCCGGCAGCGGGAAAGCATGGACGTATTGAAAGGTTCGGAAGATGCAACGCGGCGTCATGAACTGCTCCAGGTCGGCAATAATGTTATTTCGCACATCTGCATTAAGCGTTGCGAAAGGCAGACTCGACACGATGACTTTTACATCGCCAAATCCCGAAGCAGCATGGATTTGAAAAGCACGCTCTGCGCTTCCGTTTACAAAACGTAAATCGGGGTACTGTGCTTCGAGCAATTCAACAAACGCCTGTTCACGCTCGATGCCAAGATAGTGTGCACCGGGAGGAAGCATGGCGCGAATTTTCTCGGTGAATGCCCCTGTGCCTGGCCCAAGTTCGAGAACGGTGTCGCCAGCCCGTAACGCGAGTCCCGCTACCATTGCTCGCGCAAGTTCTGGAGCACTCGGGACAATGGCCCCAACGCTGCCGGGATTCTTTAGAAAAGCTCTCAAGAATTTAAAGAAATGTTGCCGGTTTTCTTTTTGCCGCTCCTCCAGCACCTCCACAACTGCCTCCAGTTTACCCATGGTATAGCTCTCCTTAATCCAATCATCCGGCCTTGTGAGTCTTGACCTTAAATTTATGATAACACAAAATTAGCTATAACAAAACTTGCATTTTATTTATCTGCCATTCGATTTAATAGCCCAGGCTTAATCCAAAAGCGAAAACACATCCACTAAGTTGCGCCAATTCCCCATTGTCCACTTCAGCCCGATTGATTATCTATAGCGCAGTATATCTTATAAAAAGATAACTGTACCCCGGGGTTACCTCTGACGGTCAATTCCCTCACCTCGGCCAACGCGTATATCATTCTTAGTTTTTCTCATATCACCGCGCGCCGTAACCTGCGTGTTGCGTGATTTTTTAGACGGTTCAACATGGGTACTAGAGCACTTTTCCTCATTGCAATCAGCCTTGTTTCGGGTACCGCCCTGATGGTCGGTATGTCACAGCAGGCGTCACACAACGATGCAAAAGTTTCAGAATACCAGGAAGAGGTATTACTGAATCAAATTGCTAAATCGGCAGAAAATCTTGTGATCGCGCATGTAAAGCGGGATTTCGAAAACGCGCCATCGAACATCAACCACCATAACGTGGATATGAAGGGTGGACATTTCAGTGCAACCGCCGTTGCTAATGGTTCAGATGAAATGCTGGTTACTGTCACTGCTGAGTACGCGGGGATGCAACAGGAAATCAAAACTACACTTCGGCGAAGTGGCGGATCAGGCAGCATGGATGCGGCACTCATGATTGATGCACACTCAGCAAACGTGCTTCTTACCGGGTTTTTATACTGTGTAATTGGTAAAGATTATAACCCACCGTCCATTGGCGGCTCATCGCCTGGCCTTGATGTCAGCGGTATTCAAACCACTTCCAATGTTGTGCGCGATCAGATTCGTACAGCCATGGGAAGCGACAGACAATACAATGTTATTGGCGCGAGCGGCACAGGGGACATTTATCAGGATAACTTTAGTCTCGATATCAACAAAATTTATGACGAGGCCATCAGTAACGTGCAAGACACGCACAATGGCGAAAACATTACCGGCCTCTACGGATCGGCAGAAAATCCGACCGTACTTCACGTGACTGGTGATGCTTCAATCGATGGCAACTTGCAAGGCTTTGGCGTACTGGTCATTGATGGCAACCTGGATACATCTGAGGGTCATCTTCAGTGGGAAGGCGCAGTGATTGTTAACAAAGAAAGCGATCTACTTTTCAAGATGGATAACTGGTCGCGCGTTTTTGGAAGCGTCATCATCATGAATGGCGCTAGAGCATTCAATATGCCAGGTAATGGTACGCTTGATGTGACGTACTACAAATCCGGTTCATCCATGAATTCAGCCCTGGACATCAAAGCAATGGGGCATTCTCCTGCTACTATTTTCTCCTCAGGAGCAAACAGTGCTTCAGATCAGTCGACGAGTTGGAGCACGACATATCCTCAAGGACAGCAGATTAATTTCATGACGGCCACTTCTCCGGCTTCAGGAGACGGCTTTAATCGTATGGCTCGTTTTAATGCGCCAGACTTTGTATCGCAACCACACGCTAAGGTACGCCCAATCAGCGACGACAGCTGGGAAATCACATTTGAAACAGGCGTGGCTGGCATGAGCGAATCTGAAGCTGCGACAGCCGGCGTGGAAGCGGCTAACTGGGACTATTACGATGAAAAAATCATTGTTAACTATGTCCCCGACGGCACGCTACCTGCTGGCGACAACACTTCTTCATGGATGTCTTCGTTCAACTATGACACACCAATGGGTAGTGGCTCATCAGTTGCCGACATTCAATTCCATGGCACAGGCACTATTATTTACAGCTCAGAAGCTCTTGCACGCTTGACGCACTTGTTACCTTCGATGAATGCTGATGACACAATTGTCATTGCAGAGCGTCATTCTACAAGACTTCGGGGTGTGCAATCACCTTCCCAGGATTCATAATATTACCTGGATCGAGCGTACGTTTAATACGTTTTAAGAGGCCGAATGCGTCACCGTATTCGGCCTCTAAATATTTACGCTTACCGATACCCACGCCATGCTCGCCGGTACAGGTACCGCCAAACGCGAGCGCCTTGTTTACCAGCCTTTCATGAAGCCGGCGTGCCTCCGCAATTTCACCTTCGTCTTCCGGATCAACCAGGAATTGCATATGGAAATTACCCTCCCCGATATGCCCCACCAGCGGCGCCATTAATCGCGACTGCGCCACGTCTTCCCGTACCGACTGTACACAGGCATTTAGACGCGACATTGGGACACACACATCGCTCGACATGACCCGACACCCTGGCCGAAGCGCAATCGACGCGTGATACGCGTGATGCCGGGCATGCCACAACCGGTCCCGGTCTGCCGGCGTAGCAGCCCGTTCAAACCCCTCCCCTTTTGCTGCACTGTTGATGGAGCTATCGGCGAGTTGGCGGAATGCCTGCACCTGTTCGTCTACTTCTAAAGGACTGCCATTAAATTCAAGGAAGAGCGTAGGTTGCTCAGGGTATTGCAGATTCGAATACAGGTTCATGCCTTTCATCATGAGCCCATCGAGCAATTCGATGCGGGCCATCCGAATGCCGGCAGCGTGCGTTTGGATCACGACGTCGATGGCACTTGCAATGTCTGGAAACCGGATAACGGCCGCTTCAATGCGAGCCGGCTTCCGCTGCATCCGCAGCGTGACTTCCGTAATAATCCCGAGGGTCCCTTCTGACCCCACAAACAAGCGTGTCAGGTCATAGCCAGCAGCTGACTTCCGCGCACGCGTCCCTGTCTCGATAATCTGGCCATCCGCGAGCACAACTTTGAGGGATACCACGTTTTCGCGCATGGTGCCATACCGGACCGCGTTGGTCCCACTGGCGCGCGTGGCCGTCATGCCCCCCAGCGTTGCATTCGCTCCAGGGTCCACGGGAAAGAACATGCCATCAGCATCAAGGCGATCATTCAGACTGAGCCGGCGCACGCCGCTTTGCACCGTGCAATCCATATCAGCCACACTCACGTCCAGAATCTTATCCATTTGGGTAAGGTCGACGCTGATGCCACCACGCGTTGCAAGGACACCGCCTTCGAGCGAAGAGCCGGCACCAAAGGGGATGATAGGCACGCCGAGGCCGGCACATGTCTGAACCACAAATTGTACTTCTTCGTTTGAGCGTGGGAAACAAACGCCTTGCGGTACCGCAGGACGATGCCAGGAATAGTCTTTACCGTGTGCCTCCAGCACGTCATCTGCTGTGGATACCTGGTCGGGCATTGCATCATGCAATATGCCCATTGCGCGAGATAAAGAATCAGACATAGGATCGCAGTATCGTTTCGGGTGGTTGTCTGCCAGTGAGATTGTACCTTGTGAAGATTGGGAATTATTATACCGGAAGGCAACAGCCCTTCAACCTGCATAACCAACAACCTTCTACCGAACCAACTATGCCTTTACTCAGGCAAACCAGAGACGGCTCGTATACGCTCTACAGTGCGCAATATAAGCAGACGTATCATTCGGTTCATGGTGCCCGAACAGAAGCAGAACATGTTTTCCTCGCCGGCACCGGCGTCGCTGAACGGCTCCAGGCCGGCGAGGCAACACGAATATTGGAAGTTGGATTTGGCACCGGCATGAACTTCTTCTTCACAGCAGATCTCGCACGCGCTCACAACACAGCCTTGTCATATTGGGCCTTCGAACAAAACCTGTTGGATGCAGCGACCATTCATCAAGTAGATATCTCCGGCATGCTTTCAGACCCTGGCCTGGTTGATACATTTTTTGAGTGGCGCAATTCGCTGCCCCCCCATCCACCGGATGGCTTGCTTCGCTGGGTTGTGGATGATAGTTTAAGCCTGACCCTCATCCTTGGCAATGCCGTGTATGCCCCGCTGCCAGAGACAGCCGTACACGCCGTGTACATGGATGCCTTCAGTCCGGAGCAAAATGAGGAGTTATGGACCATCAGCTTTCTCGAAAAACTATGCCGTGCGCTTACGCCTGGCGGCAAGCTAGCAACGTATTCTGCCAAAAGCATGGTTAGAAAAAACATGCTAACTGCGGGCTTTGAAACCACCAAAGCACCCGGTCCGCTGGGCAAGCGCGAAATGCTTATTGGTACCCGGCCTACATCAGCATAAAGAATAATTATTATGATATCTCGTACGTTTCTACCCGCCGTATTTGTACTCATCTGCTGCGCCGGCTGCCAGGCCGAAAAAGCAGCAGCACCTCCGCCTCCCGCTGCCGCAGAGACAGCCGTAACCGATGGATTTGTATCCGTTTTTAATGGCGTAGACCTGGCCGGCTGGACGGGTAGCACCGACGGTTATGCGGTGGAAGATGGCAATCTTGTTTGTCTCAAAGAAGGCGGCGGCAATCTATACATCGACAAGGTGTACGGCGATTTTGAACTACATTTTGAGTTTAAGCTGGAAGAGAACGGCAACAACGGACTCGGCATCCGTGCAGAGCAAGGCAAAGACGCCGCGTACTACGGGATGGAATTGCAAATTCTTGACAACAATGGGCCGGCGTATACCGAACTCGAATCCTGGCAGTACCATGGGTCCGTGTATGGTGTAGCGCCGGCAAAGCGGGGTTTTCAAAAACCCGTTGGGGAATGGAATACGCAGGTGGTGACCGCCAAAGGCAATCAGATCACCGTTGTGCTGAACGGCGAGACCATTCTTGACGTTGACATCCAGGAAGCTGCTACGCCACAGACCGTCGATGAGAAAGAGCATCCCGGGTTATTCAATGCTGAAGGTTACATCGGTTTTCTGGGACACGATCATCGTGTTGAATTTCGCAATATCATGATCAAAGAGCTGTAGGGCAAACACTCCAATCCTGACGGATTTGTGTGTTTGCTGTTGAAGGTTACAGGTCGAAAGTTCTTGGTTCTGATACCATTAGGTTTTCATGCTATGTTCTCAAAAGTACTCGTCATCGCTGCGGCTTGCCTTGTTTTGGTTGCTCCTGCTCAGCGCGCAGCAGCCTACGTCTTTGATTGATTACAAGATTGTTGGCACAGATACGTTACGGCTGCACATGTTCGACAGCCTGCCAGATGTCGCGACCGAACCTCGACCTGCCATCGTTTTCTTTTTTGGTGGAGGATGGGTATCAGGCCATCCCCTGCCAGACAGTTTTATAAGCACGCTGCATACTTTGCCTCGCGAGGCATGACAGCGTTTGCAGCAGAATATCGGATCCGAGATCTGCATGGTACCACACCTTTTGAAAGTGTTGCTGATGCCAAATCGGTTATTCGATGGCTACGCATCCATGCCGACTCGCTCTATATTGACCCCGACAACATTGTAGCAGCCGGCGGCTCTGCTGGGGGCCACATTGCTGTTACAACGGGTGTTGTTCGCGGGCACGAAGACGGAAATGATGATCTCAGCATCAGCTCGAAGCCGACCGCGGTGGTACTGTTCAACCCGGTGCTCGATTTATCGCCCATCAGGTGGCACGACAGGTTTGACGGCCAGGATCCGCTCCCCATCTCCCCCATCCATCAGTTAGAAGCTGAACATCCCCCAACGCTTATCTTTCACGGTACGGCCGATAAAACCGTCCCGTTTGCACAGGCACGCAGTTTTTGCACGGCAATGAGTCATACCGGCAGCACCTGCCGGCTCATGCAATTTGATGGCATGGATCATGCTTTCTTTAACTATGGCCGGCACGGCAACAAACCGTACGTGGCCACCGTTCGAGCAGCTGACGAATTCCTGATCGAGCTCGGCATCCTGAAAGGTGAACCAACCATCCAATAACCCCGCGTCTTTTGTGTAGTATGAACGCGCTTATCAAAGTATCCGACATCGTTGCCGGCACCGGCGCAATGCTCATTGCGCTCCTCTATATCGCACCAGATCCCACGTGGATGGGGACGCGCTATATTCTCATTGCGACCGCGCTTGTAGGACTGTACTCTGGCTGGCACGTCGCGCGTGAACGGCACTGGATCATGAAGATTTTTTTATATGCCGGCATGATGGTGCTTTGTATACTGTTGGTCGATTTGACGATCCAGACATCGTTAAAAGTATTTGGCTCATAAACTATTAGCTTATCCCTAATCGCATCCTGACTATGATTGAAGTTGCCCCTGGTGTTGAAGGACTCATTTTTGACTGTGATGGCACCCTGGTAGATAGTATGCCCATACACTGGGAGTGCTGGCATGGCACCTTTGCCAAGTTTGGCGCTACCTGCCCTCCTGAATTCCTGGACCGGCTTAAAGGCGTCCCAACACACGGCATTATCGCCCAGTTTAACGAAGCCTTTGGCTATGATTTCGACGTGGAAGAGTTCACAGAGGCCAAAGAAAACCTCGCAAAAGAAAAGCTGGTTAACGTCAAGGAAATCGAAGAAGTAACGGCGCTGGTGTACAAATACCACAACAAGCTGCCCATGGCTGTTGCTTCAGGTGGTCCCTTTGCTACGGTAAAGTTATCGCTCGATGCAACGGGACTTTCTAAATACTTTGAGGTCTACATCACCGCTGATGACCCGGTTGCCCCAAAACCCTCTCCCGATATTTTTCTCGAAGCTGCCCGACGCATCGGTGTTGCACCGGAAAAATGCCAGGTTTTTGAAGATGCTGATATGGGCGTGAAGGCTGCAGTAGACGCCGGCATGGTCATTACGGATGTACGCAAGTACCTCTGATGACCAACCCATTGATGTGTTGGTGTTGAAAGTTTAAGGTTTTCTGTTTGGGGATTGGACTGGCTTTGATTGGGCTGGTGTTTCTTAGCCGCTGATGGGTACTAGTAGGCTGTGGAGTTTTAGGCCTAACCACACCAGGAGCAGGCCGGCGGCTACGCTGCCAAACACATTCATTAAGAGCAATGCGTGGCGACCATCCTGCCACAGTAGCATAGACTCCATGCTGAAGGTAGAGAACGTTGTCAGCGCCCCGAGAAAGCCTGTCAGGATAAACAGTTGAAGCGGCAAGGAGGCATTGCTACTTTTCAGAAAAGGGACCAGAAACCCGATGAGCAGGCATCCAAACAGATTGACCGTCCAGGTCGCAACAGGTGCCGGCCCGTCCACCCAACCGCTCTATAACGAGCAGCGCTACGCCATACCGCATCATGGCCCCCACCGCGCCTCCAATGGCTACTGCCATAAATTTCACCATAACAAACACCTCTACTCCTTCAAAAAAAGTGAATACCGGTGCCAACTGCCGCGCTTTTGTTGCATCAAGCAAGGTGTTGTGCCGTAACATGCGGCGATCCCCCAAATGTATATCGCCCAAAGTAATCATTTCGCCCCAATAAAATGAAGTTAATCCGCTACGGCCGGCCCGGCCAAGAAAAACCCGGCATCCAGCTGGCAGACGGCACCCGCGTTGACACCAGCCACCTCACACAATGATTATGATGAAGCTTTTTTTGAAGCAGGGTGGGCTTCAAAAAATCCAGGACATGGCTCGACGCAGGCAGCCACGAATGGGCAGCAGACTAGTCCCCGCCGGTGAACGCCTTGGCGCACCGCTTGCTCGCCCAAGCAAAATTGTTTGCATTGGTCTGAACTACATCGACCACGCACGCGAGGCCGGCCTTGAGCCACCAGAACAACCTGTGGTATTTTCTTCAAGGCCACATCAGCCATTGTTGGCCCCAACGACGACCTCGTTATTCCCCAAAGGCAGCAAAGCCACCGATTGGGAAGTTGAGCTTGGCATTGTAATAGGCGCGCGCGCATCTTATGTCAGTGAATCAGATGCGCTGGACTCATGTGGCTGGTTACGTGTTGCACAATGATTACAGCGAGCGCGATTACCAGATACGCCGAGGTGGTCAATGGGTAAAAGGCAAAAGCTGCGGATACCTTTGCACCACTGGGACCTTTTGTCGCAACAAAAGATGAAGTGGCATGATGTACACAATCTGGGTATGTGGCTCAAAGGTCAACGGTGAATTCAAGCAGCAGGGCAATACATCGAACATGATATTCAACGTGCCAACGGTGGTGAGCTATGTAAGTCAATTTATGACGCTGCTGCCGGGTGATGTGATTTCAACGGGTACCCCGGCCGGCGTAGGACTCGGATTCGACCCGCCGCAGTACCTGGCTGCAGGCGATGTCGTTACCCTCGGTATTGACGGATTGGGTAGTTCTACCCAGAAAGCGGTAGCTTATAGCTGATTCTGCCTGAATTAAACCAACGCCTGTCCCGTGCAAGAACAAGCATCGGAAAAACAAACAGCGCAAGAACACATTGCGCACAGCCACCCAAAACTTTTGGGCAAACGTTGCGCAACCTCGGCCCCGGCATTATCATCGCCGGCTCCATCGTTGGCTCGGGGGAATTGATTGCAACCACCAAAGTGGGTGCTGAAGCCGGCTTCTGGCTGCTCTGGCTCATCATTGTGGGCTGCGTCATCAAGGTGTTTGCTCAAATTGAAATGGGCCGGTACACCATCACCTGGAATGAAACGCCGCTCGAGGCCCTCAACAAGGTACCGGGCCCGCGCTACAAGGTGAACTGGATTGTGTGGTACTGGACAATCATGACGCTGCTCATTATCTCACAGCAAGGCGGGATTGTGGGTGGTGTTGGCCAGGCGCTTAGCCATCACTACACCGTTCACCGAGCAGGGCGAAGTTTTTAATGCCTTGCAAGACGAGACTGGTTAAAACACAGCGTCGATATTGCCATCGCGGAAGCCGCCGGCACACCCGTAAGCGGAGCTTTGCAAGAACAGTTGAGCAGCCTGACTGCACGGCTACAAGATACGCCTGAACCAAGCGATGCTTACTTGTGGGCTACCATTATGGCGGTGCTTACATCGGGCTTGATGTTGATTGGGCATTATGGTTTGATACAAAGCGTGACCACGGTGCTCGTTGGACTTGTTTACCCTGATTACCATTATCACACTTGCCCTGCTGCAGTTTACCGATTGGGGTGTAACAGGATCTGAGTTTGCCACCGGACTCCAATTCAGCCTCCCTCCTGTCGATTCAAGCAGTTTGATCAACCCGATGACAACTGCCCTGGCTGCCTTTGGCATCATAGGTATGGGCTCGGGGGAATTATTGATGTATCCATACTGGTGCCTCGAAAAAGGCTACGCCAAGTATGCCGGCGTTCGGGATGGCACCAAAGCATGGACCGAGCGTGCCCGCGGCTGGTTTCGCGTGCTCAAAATCGACGCATGGGCTTCGATGGGTGTGTATACGTTTACCACTGTGGTATTCTATCTACTTGGTGCTGCTGTACTGTGGCGCGTTGGTCTTAATCCCGCACGCGGCGATATGATTCGGACGCTCTCGGAAATGTACGTGCCCGTGTTCGGGTCGTGGGCCCAGGGTGTGTTTCTGTTCGGGGCTTTTGCTGTGTCTATACTCAACGTTCTTTGTTGTAGCCGCTGGCTACAGCCGCATGGTAGCAGACGCGTTTGGGTTGTTTGGATTTCACGATGGGAGTCAGAAGCGAGCCGGCTGAAATGGACCCGGGTCATTAGTATGATTTGGCCACTGATGGCGCTGGCAACCTACGTCGTTGTAAAGGCGCCCGTTGCCATGGTGCTCGCCAGCGGCGTGGCCCAGGCCGTGATGCTCCCCATGCTCGGTGTAGCTGTGCTGTATTTCCGCTACAAACGCAGCGACCCCGAACTGCTGACCGGCCGCGCGTGGGATGTGTTTCTATGGATCTCCAGCATAGGCCTATTCATCGCCGGCTGCTGGTCGTTGTACAGCACGCTTAGTTGATTGCTGAATACGGATTGGGGATTGCTGATTGAAGGGTATTCTCTTCGATATTCGTTATTCAAGGGGCTGCAAGCCCCGCAGAGATCCTCGCACGGCTCAGGATGACGGGATTAAAGCAGATCAACATTCCTCAATCAACAATCAGCAATACCCAGATCCTTCGCGCGGCTCAGGATGACAGGATTAAAGCAGATCAACATTCCTCAATCAACAATCCACATTCAGCAATCAGCCAACCCCAGATCCTTCGGCTGCGCTCAGGATGACATGGACGATGAATCGCGTCATTCCTCATACCCTTCGACATTCGGAGTTCCTTGCTCGATATTCGATATTCAAACCCAGTGCTAGTCTAGCAGAGATCCTTCGCGCGGCTCAGGATGACGGGATTGGTGCAGATCAGCATCCCCCATTCATCAATCAGCAATAACTTCGAGTCCTTTCTCCTGCAAATAGGCTTCACCCCGGCCCTTGATGTTTTCGTCCCAGTATTGCATCCAGGTGGGCCCTTCGCGGACGAGGCGATCCCAATCCAAATCCATAGGTCGAACTTCGGTACCTGTAATCCATGCCGGCAGTGCAGCAGGATCCAGGTCTTGTCGCGTAGGAATGCGGAAGTAGGCGTTTGCCTGGATGGTCATGGCTTCTTTTGAGGTTGCCATTTCATAGAACTCACGTGCACGCTTGAGATTCGGACCGTTTTTGACAAGCGCGATACCATCCGTAAGCACAGGCGTCCCAGAAGAAGGAATCAACCAGCCAAAGGGATACCCGTTCTCGGTTTGCTGGAGGAAAATATCCGGCATATTCCAAAGCGAAACATCTCCTTCTTCACTCGCGAGCTTGAGGTAAAGCTGAGTTGGATCAGCAGCGTAGGTTTTGGTATTCATGTCAAGGCGCGCCAACCAGGCGTAGCCTTCTTCAACCGTGTCAAATCGCATGATCATGGCCCCAAAGATGGTTCGCATCGTTGCAGAAGCAAGCGGGTAGCGGATCAGGATGCGGTCTTTCCACTTGGGGTCGAGCAGGTCGTCCCAATCTGTCGGTAAGTCGGCGTCTGTAGGGAGTGTCCGGTTGTTGAAGGTGATCACTTCAGGCGTCAAGAACGTGCCGTACCACATGTCTTCGGGGTGATGCGTATCTGCATCCACCGTATCAGCCCAGGTTGGACGATACGCTTCAAGCAATCCCTCGCGTGCAGCACGATCAAACGCCGTGCTTGCCCCGCCCCACCACAAGCTCGCCTGCGGACGCTCTCTTTCCGTGCGGATACGGTCGTACGCATTTTGCCCTCCCATGTCGATCCACTGGACGTCTACATCGGGATGTGCTTCTTCATACACCTCTTCAAACGCCGTCAGCATTTCTTTACCATGCGGCGAGTAGATAACCAGGGCCTCTTTTTCAGGGCCACTGGCGCAGCCGGCGAGCAGTAGGAGGAAGCAAAAGAATAAAGCCGTTCTGGTATCGGGGAGAGCAGCGCGTGGCATCATCGTGTGTGTATCCAAAGGGTGGGAAGATGGGATAGCCGGTAATGCTGGCTATATCCCGTAATCGGGTCTTTGATACGCAGCCCAAAGGATGAGGTTCGAGGAGGAGTGAGGAGTGAGGAGTGAGGAGTGAGGAGTGAGGAGTGAGGAGTGAGGAGTGAGGAGTGAGGAGTGAGGAGTAATCACTTCGAAATTCGGGGTTCCTTGTTCGATATTCGATATTCAAGCGGCTGCAAGCTCCGAAGAGATCCTTCGCACGGCTCAGGATAACGGGATTGAGCCAGATCAACATTCCCCAATCAACACTCCTCAATCAGCAATCTTCAGCCTACAAGCCGCAGCTTGGCAAACTTCAGCGCCAGCTTCTTCTGGCCTACCGACTTGAAAAACACCGTTGCCTTCAGATGTGGACCATTCCCTTCCATCGCGAGGACTTTCCCCTGACCAAAGGTATCGTGCTCGACGACCGCGCCGGGTACGATTTGGCCTTCGCCTTCATCGTAAACTACCCGCCGGCCACTTGGCGGCTCAACCTTCACTGTTCGGGTTTTGCGCTTGTTTGACGACGGACTCAGGCTCTGCTTGTAATAGTCGGGTGCCATGTTCTCGTACGACACCGTATTCCCGCTGCCCACGCTAAACCGCCCGGGTTTTTGCTCAAACTGCTTGCCGCCTTCCGTCTTGATAACCGACGTATCAATTTCTTCAAGGAAACGGCTTCGGATACACGACTGGTGCTCGCCGTACCGGAAACGCGACCGCGCACTCGAAATGATGAGGTGTGATTTTGCACGTGTGACCCCCACATAAAACAGCCGGCGCTCTTCTTCAAGGTCTTTGCGATCCTGCGATGCGTTGGCTAGCGGAAAGAGGCCTTCTTCGAGGCCGGCAATAAACACAACCTGGAATTCGAGACCTTTAGAAGCATGCAAGGTCATCAGCGTAACCCGATCATCGTTGCCTTCGTCTGCATCCTGATCGGTAAAGAGCGAGACTTGCTGCAAGAATTCGCTGAGCGATCCGTTACTGCCTTCCTGTTGACGAAATTCAGCGATGGCTGAGATCAATTCCTGCACGTTTTCCCAGCGTACCAGGCCTTCCTGTGTGCCTTCATCTCGTAAATCTGAAAAAATGCCGGCTTCTTTGATCAACTCGCGCGCAATATCATCAGCCGGCTGCGTGTCCATGATCGCCCGATAATCTTCAATCATTTTGGCAAACTTCGACACCTGCCCTTTGGCGCGTGCCGGCAGCCCCGTCTGGTCGAGGACGTGCATCACCTCCCACAACGGCATGCCCGTATTCTCGACGTAATCAAACAACTTACTCTGCGTCTTTGCCCCGATGCCACGCGTAGGGTAGTTGATCACGCGGCGTAGACTCGCCACATCGTTCGGGTTTACCAACAGCCGCAGGTACGCCAATACGTCTTTGATCTCGCGCCGTTGATAAAACGATACACCACCAACTACACGGTAAGGAATGTTGCCACGACGCAAGGCATCTTCAAACGAGCGGCTCTGCGCGTTGGTGCGGTAGAGTACAGCAAAGTCGCGATAGTAGTACGATGTCCGTACTTCGAGGTCGCGGATGCGGCGCTCAATTTTCTGCGCTTCGTCCCGCTCGGAGATGGCCTCCATCAATACAATCGGATCGCCTTCGGTATTCTCGGTCCAGAGCGTTTTGTCGAGCTGGTCTTCATTGTGCCCAATGATGGAATCAGCCAGCTTCAGAATTTTCTGCGTTGAGCGGTAGCTTTGTTCGAGACGAATGGTAGTGGCCTCGGGATAGTCGCGCTGGAACGACAGAATGTTTGCGATGTCAGCACCACGAAATGCATAGATACTCTGCGCATCATCCCCCACCACACACACATTTTTGTGCTTGTTTGCCAGCAGCTTGGTCAGCAGGTATTGCGCGTGATTGGTATCCTGGTACTCATCGATGTGGATGTATTTCCAGCGATCCTGGTACTTTTCGAGGATATCCGAATGTTGCTGAAAAAGCTCAATGGGTTTGATGAGCAGGTCATCAAAATCGAGCGCATTGGCTTTGCGCAGAATTTCCTGGTACGGCTTGTACACCCGTGCCGCCTGTTCTTGCATGCGGGTCGCTGCCATGCGGTGGTACTCGTCGGGCGACACCATCTGGTTTTTGGCGCTCGATATGTGAGAGCGCATCGCACGCGGGCTAAATTGCTTGACGTCGATGTTGTACTGATTCATCACGTTGCGCATCACGCGCTCGCTGTCCTCCGTGTCGTAGATGGAGAAGTCGCGTGTGAACCCGAGCGCTTCAGCTTCAACGCGCAGCATACGCGCAAAAATCGAGTGGAACGTGCCCATCCACATCCCGCGTGCCGCCTCTTCCCCTACCAACTGCTCCACGCGCTCGCGCATTTCGCGGGCCGCTTTGTTGGTGAAGGTAAGCGACAAAATCTGGTACGGCCGCGCGAGGCCTTTGGCCAGCAAGTAGGCAATGCGGTGTGTCAGCGTACGGGTTTTGCCAGATCCGGGGCCGGCAACAATCATCACAGGCCCTTCCGTTGCCTTCACGGCTTCTTGCTGGACAGGGTTCAATCCTTGCAAAATCTTATCAGCCTCTACAGAAATAGAAGGGGAACTGTTGGGGTCAAAGTTGAGCTGATACTGCCGCATACGTCCTTCGAGATATAAACATTTGCAAGGAAGAAAGGGAAGATACCAACCCGCACTTTGTGTTACCGTTCCTTATATGTGAAGAATATGTATCAAAAGACAGGTTAGCAGATAATTACATACCTTCCGGTGTACCTTTTTTCTGAGAAATGCACCCGTCATCGACAAAAATCACCCTCGGCATTCCAACCCGCGGCCGGCCGGCAACCGTGGCCCGTTGCCTGCAGAGTTTTGTGGATAATGCAGAGGCATACGGACGGGATGCGGTCTTCTTTGTGGTGGATGACAACGTGGAGCAGCAACTGGCAGAGGAGACGCGCGCGCGCGTTGCGGCCACAACCCAATCCACCCAAACATCCATCCGGTATCTGAACCGCGAGGCCAGACTACAGATGGCCAATACGCTGGCAAAAAAGGCCAATTTGCCTGTGGAACTGCTGACGTATGCGTTGTTGGGCGATGAGCGATGTCCTTCAGCATACGGCGCCGCGCGCAATACCTTGCTGCTTGCGACCGCCGGCACGCTGCATGTACAGGTCGATGACGACACCATCTGCAATCTCCACAGTACCGCCGCCGGCTCGCAAGACCTGGCGCCCTCCACCTCGTTACCGGCAGATCACTACCAGTTTTTTCAGACGCGCAACGAAGCGCTCGCCGTGGCACAAGGCGCAAATGTTGAACTACTAGGGTTGTACGAAGCGTATTTGGGCAAGCCTGTTGCCGCTCTCACGAAAGCAGCTAATTTTGCTGAAGATATCAGGGTCGTTAGCGTGTGTCTGGGCGCAGCCGGCGATTCGGGGATGAGCACTACCATGGGCCGGCTCTCGTTCGAAGGCGCTTCGCGCGATGCTTTGCTGGCTGATGCGGATGCTTACCGCTGGAAATTGTTTACCCGCAATATCATCCGGGCCCCTGAAGGACCGCGAATCGGTACGGGCCGGTCGCTTATCACCATCAACCTTGGCCTGGATAACCGCACGATCCTCCCGCCTTTCCCGCCCAATATGCGAAACGAGGATAGCGTGTTTGGGGAGATACTCGGCTTAAGCCAACCAAACGGCTGCAGGATACACGTGCCGTTCACCCTCCAGCACGATCCTCCCGATCATCGCGAACCGGACGCTGGTATTTCGGTGCCCGGCGTAAACGTGAATAAAGTGCTGGCAGCGACGCTTTCATCGTTTGGCCCGGGTATTCCTTCGGTTGATCCGACCGTCAACATCCCGCTGCTGGGTACCTACCTGCAGCAACTATCGCAGGTACCGTTAGATGAGTTTGTACAGTACACGACCAACGCTACCCGACGCGTGTATGAGGAAACGCTGAAGTCAATCGAAGCAGCTACAGCCGACCTGTCAGTGTATCCGGATTTTTACCAGGATGATGTGAATGCATTCAAGCTGTGTTTAGCCCATGCAATTGAAGACGAAGAAACGTTTATGCCGACTGATCTGGATGGTGCTCCTCAAGAGGTGTGGGAATTTGCACAGGTGCTCTTTGGCCGGTACGCCCGTTTGCTGAAGCACTGGCCGGCCATCGTGGCTGCCGCGAGGCAGTTGCGGTGAAGCAAGCGCCATTCTTTATCCATGTCATGCTGAGCGAAGCGAAGGATTTCTCAAGGCTTGGTACGCTGATAGATCCTGACTGTGCTGCTCGCCCAGATCCTTCACTGCGTTCAGGATGACGTATGGGGAGTACAGAAACAGCCTAACAGAGATCCTTCGCACGGCTCAGGATGACGGGATTAAAGCAGATCAACATTCCTCAATCAACAATCCACATTCAGCAATCAGCCAACCCCAGATCCTTCGCACGGCTCAGCATGACATGGGTGGAGAATAGAGGTATTCCTAAACCACTTCGAAATTCAGTATTCCTTGCTCGATATTCGACATTCAAGAGGCGCAAGCCTCGCCCAGATTCTTCGCACAGCTCAGGATGATGCTATACCTGATACACTCGGCATTCGACACTCCAAAATCACCCTCCACGCTTTCCTTCCATGTATTCCTTCGGCGTAACATCATGTGCTTGTCGGAATACACGTGAAAAATGACTCGGGTCTTTATAGCCTACTTTGTAACCAATTTGGGCGATCTGGTCATGGTTCTGTTCCAGAAGTTGAGCGGCGCGTTCAAGGCGCATAAATTGCAAATAACCGCCTGCGGTAAGGCCAGTTATTTCTTTAATCCTGCGGTTCAAGTGCCTTACTGAAACACTCACTTCATAAGCGATATCACTCACCTTGATATCTTGCATCCGCCCTTCGATCAAAGCACGTACTTCTTTGATAAATGCTGCATCTATTGAATCAACCTCTACCGAGTTAGGACCGAGATTAACGCGATTTGCTGCAAGGGCTTTGCGGACTTCAATCAGGTTTTCTACACGGATCTGGAATTCAGTAGCATTGAAGGGTTTGACGATGTAGGCGTCAGCACCCGTTCGCAGGCCGGCGTGGATGTCTTCATCTTCAGCGCGTGCTGTTAACAGCATGATCCGGGTATCGCTTAAGGCCGGCTCATTTTTGATGGCCTTAACCATTTGTATCCCGTCAACTTCGGGCATCATAACATCACTGACTATAAGATCAGGTAATACCTCTAGCGCTTTCTCTAATCCTTCCCTGCCATTAATGGCTTCAAATATTTGATAGCGTCCTTCAAGCAAACTTATTACGTATTGACGCACTTCTTCTCTATCTTCTACCACCAAAATACTCGAAGCATCATCGGGCAATTCCTCCTCTGATTGCTCTCCCAAGAAGGATTCATATTCTGTTGCTGACTCTGGAAGTGTTTCGGGTACCCACGGTCTATCGACTACTGATGCAGCAGGAAAGTGATCGATTCCTCCTTTGAAATGTACGGTAAATGTACTCCCATTCCCCAATTGACTCTCGACGGTTACTGTAGCTTGATGTAAAGTGACAAGTTCCTTGGTCAAAGCAAGGCCAATTCCTGTTCCCTCATGCAACCGTGTACTAGATGCATCCCCCTGATGAAACCTGTTAAAAATATGAGGGAGGACATCAGGTGCTATTCCTTCTCCTGTATCTGAGACACTCAATTTAACGCCATTAGATTGAGGTTCATGCTCTACACGCACCTCAATCTGTCCTCCCACAGGTGTAAACTTGAGAGCATTCGACATCAGGTTATTGAAGATGTATTTGAGTTTTTCCGTATCAATATATACATCTGGTACAGACGGACCAGCGACAAATTTGAGGTCAATTTCACTTCGGGATGCGGTCAACTTAAAATCAAAAAGTCGATGCCGTACGTACTCTGCAAGATTTGTTCTTCTCGGATTGACTCTTACTTCTCCTGACTCTAATTTCGCTAGCGCAAGTAGTTGATCGATCAACTCATTCAATGTAGCTCCACTTCGCTCTACAATTTTTAACAAGATGCGTACCTGCTCTTTGAGCGGACCATGCATGCCACGTAAGGTGTCCTGAACTGGTCCGATAATCGTAGTTAAAGGTGTTCGAAACTCATGCGAGATATTAGCAAAGAAATTAGATTTGATCTTATCCATTTCCTTAAGCTGTTCTGCCTGACGAGCTAGCGTTTTGTTTTGAGCAGCAATTTCCGCAGTACGTTCGCTCACTGTGCGCTCCAACACTACAGCCCGTTGCTGCAATGATCGAACGCGCAAGCGCACGATCCCCATGACAAACACCAATCCGGCAAAAGAAAACAAAAGCCTGGCCCACCATTTTTCATACCAGTCAGGAAGTACATTAATTGTCAGTGATGCTGCGTTTTCAGACCATACAGCATCGCTATTTGAGGCATTGACAACCAGTTCATAAGCCTTAGGCGGTAATGCATCTCGCGAAAAAGTAACTGAGCGTTCTCGCCCAACAGTGCGAACGCTATCTTGATATCCCTTGAGTTGATAAGTGTATTCGTTTTTCTGAGGGTTCTTATAATGCAGACCTGAAAAGTTAATTTTGATTTCTTTCTGATCGGGATGAATAACTACCTGATCTGCAAACCTGATCGTTTCATCTAAAGAACTACTTTCAAGTGGAAATTGCTCTACTCCATCTATTTCGAGGGATGAAAAAACAACCTGAGGCGGAATCAAATCTTTCACAATAAAGGCGGGAAAAAATGAGTTAAGTCCTTCTGCCCCGCCAAAGAATAATTCGCCGTTTCTGTCTTTAAAATGAGATCTCACATAAAAAACACCAGATTGAATTCCATCATAACTACCATATTCCACATGCTGGAGTGTTTTAGGATCGAGTTTTATTAGTCCATGGTTATACGTACTTAGCCATAGATATCCTTTTGAGTCAGACTCGATTCCTACAACATTCTCAAAAGGTAATTCTGTCGAGTAAAGCCGTTCGATTTCTCCAGTCGAAATCTTCATCCGACTCAAACCGCCTCCCTGCGTACCAATCCACAGCGTGTCTCTAGGGAATTCTAGCAATGCAGTGACAAAAACGCTGCCTAACGTCTCTAAGGCTGATTGACTATCGGTTATCCTCTCAAAATATCCGTTATCAAGATTATATTTGCTTAAGCCAGCCCCATCTGTTGCTACCCATACATTCTCCGAACTGTCTTCGTAGACAAACACAATATCATTACTGCCCACTGTTTGTAAACTATCGGCTACGTATGAATGATTATGGGTTGAGTCCTGACTTTCATTATAAATTTCAATACCAGCATCTGCTGTAGAAAACCACATGCTACCCCGTGAATCCTGGTAGATTGCATGTACTTTATTTTCAGAAACGAGTTGAAAAGGTTTAGTGCTTTGCTGAGAAACGTAGTCGATGGTACCATCAGTTCTAATGATGTGAATACCACGCCCCCAGTTCGCGACCCATATGTTACCATCATTATCCTGGTGCAAGTCCCAAATTTCGCGTGCGCTATCTTCGTCACTTTGTCTGGCTAGCGGATCTAGCTTCAATTCTCCTGTTATCTCATCAATAATATTGATCCCCCCACCTTTTGTCGCAATCCAGAGATCACCTGTTATGCGATTACGCATAATATCCATCACTCCGTTGTTGCTAAGCCCATACCCCGGTACAGTCACCCTCAAGTACGTGAAATTGGCCCTTGTTTCTACCGCCTTTTGTAACCCATCCCAAGTACCCAACCAAATCTGGCCTGTACGATCACGAAATAGTTCATAGATATTGATATTAGCATTGCCCTCGAGATAAGCAGATTCCTTCTTATAGTGCACCAGTGTTGTATCGGCATGAAGAACAAACAAACCTTCGTTATTGCTTCCTACCCAAATTTGTTCGCCATTAGACACAACGCTGCGAAGATCTTCTCCTTCTACCCTTCCGAAATCACTAAACTCAAGGCCTTTAGTGAGGCCCTTTGCCCCCTCCCAATGCCATATCCCTTTCGTAGTCAATACAAGTGCTGATGTTGGATTCTCTATAGTAATGTCTTTTATAGGATCAGCGATTCCGAGTACTTCAAGGGTTTTAGAACGCCAAGAATATGAAAACAACCCTTTGGAAGTGCCAATAAGGGCTTTAACAGAATCGACAGCAACTAGATCAGAAATTTCAGCCTCCAGAATAGGCTGCGTTTCGGCCTTAAAACTAAGCCCTAATTCAAGCACAGAATCAGGCAAACTGGCTGAGAGCAAAAAAAGTCCTTTCTCTGTACCAAGCAACACCTGCTGATTGGGTAACGCAAGAAGGCATGTAACGTCATCTGCGTTTTGGACGTCTTTTGTGAAGCCATGAACTCCAGCAGAATGTTGGCGCGGGTCATATACGGCCAATTGATTATCTGAAGCTACCCAAATTCTCCCTGATGAATCAAAATCAATTCCTTTTACAGCTTGCTTTAAGGACTCAAGACCCAGTTCGGCATAACTTTCTACTTCATAACCATCGTAGCTATAAAGACCAAAGGGCGTTCCAAGCCAAAAGACTCCAAATTCATCTTGTAAAATCGAACGGATAGGGATCTTAAGATTGCGATCTTCAACAGTTATTGTCTCAAAGCCAAGTGTCTTGATTCTTTGAGCTTTGACCGGACAAATGCAAATTAAGCAAATGCAAAAGTTTATCAGACAAAAGCAAAGCCTTTTCAAAACTGATCGCCGTTCTTACACACGCGCAAACTAAGAGGAAAAAGTGAATGTAGGAATACCCGATTCATTAGCCGCCCATGACTGATAAATCTCGCTCAAACTCGGCCGCAGAGGAAATGGCATCTCCAAACCACTCGAAGTCATCATTACCTCTTTAGCTTCTCCGGCAAAATTATTCAGCTTTGTCGGCGTGATCGCGATATTAAACCCTTGCGGAATTGAGATTTCAGCCTGCGTACGTAAAAATCGACTAAACTTCCGCTCGTACTTCTCCTCGTAGCTGTAGGGCTCAAAATCGATCTCATCAGCACTTGAAGCCAAAATACTGTCAAGCTTGCTCGCAATTTCTATTAAACGCGACCTCGTTTGATCTACTGAAGCATCTATCAACTTATCCAGTACTTCTAATACGCTAGAAGCGGATTGTAGAGATGTCTCTTGGTCAACTTCAGCATGTTGTCCCGGTATTATCTTTCGCTTGTTTGGCCTTGAACGAGAGACTCCTAGCTCATTGTCCACATTCTCCCTAATACTGCCGGCATAGCCCTTCACAAAATCCAGGTCGTTTCTGATGGATTTAACAAGAACTACCGCCTCAGGAACATTCCAAATATCTAGCTGAAAGCTGATGTCTTTCATTTTGTCTCTAACGCGAGCAAGCGAAAGAACAATTCGATTCCAATTATCCTGTTGCTCAGCAATAAATTCTTCAAATTCAGAAATTCCGTCTTCTCCTTTAGAAAGCAACTGGATTAATTGTTTGTTATCACCAAGTGTCAAAAACCCATGATCATGCTCAGGCAGAATACCATCATTCAAAATACCTAGCCAAATAGAAAAATCGATCTCAAGTTCATAGAGGTCATGTTTAAGGCTATACACTTTTGAGAGATATCGATTTTTCAGTTTTTTGATTTTTGCACTTTTTGCTCGAAGCCACTCATTCGACACATTGCCATTACTGCTGGCATTTACTTCCTCGAAAACCTTGCGTTCAATCTCGATTATTTTTCGACCTTCCTCTACACTATCACTCTCCGCAATTGCAGCATATTCATTGTATAATTCTTGATCACCCCATATTGAAGCAATAACACGCGGGATTGCCATTTGCATTCGATTAAACGTCGTTCCCGTAATCTGCCATTTGTACGGCTTTTTTTGAGCATTTTCGATCAATACTTCCTCAATTTGCAAGTAGTCATTATCGAGCATATCCAAACCATCTACTAAACTAGCACTACGGCGCGCGGGCAGATAGGAATTCGGAGAGCCTGAGAGATTAAATCCAGGAATATTGACCGGTGCACTACTTCCAGAATCCCGCGTGACGTAGAGGTCAAAGATTAATAATGTGTCAACTGGTTTGGGTGGCCAGGGGAAAATAACCCCTTGATCTGTGTAAATTAAATCATAACACAGCCTTGTATCGATGTCGACTTCATAATCCTGCGGTAGCGCAAGATACTCACTATCTTTCGTTAGGAACGCTGTAACACGGGATTCAAAATCAGTGCTTGTCAACTCATCACATAACGCTGATATGGTCAGTGCTGTATCTGTATAGGTTCTAGGTGAAATCGCTGTCTTTGGATCCGATTCCGTGTACAAATTCAAAAATGCAATATCCTGCTCTTTCAACGCCTCATTATAAAGCACTTTACCTTTACCTAAAGCCTCGGCGTAGTCCTTCATTGACGTGCTAAGGCTTTTAATCTCCGTTTCGAACACATTTAATGCATCCTTGATTGCATCATGTTCTTTATTAGTAAGGCGATAACTTACCATTGCCATCAACGAGGCAATCAGCAAATCTACGTTACTACATAGGAAGTCTAAGTTATATCTAAATTCAGCGGACTTCTTATAAGCTGGATCACTCCTGTCAGCCCCCTCTGCACCAACAGCTTCAAAATCTACCAATTCAACTAAGACACGATCTACCGTTCGATAAAGTGTATTAAGAATTTTCTTTAACTCATACAGTTCTTTTTGCGCGAGGACCATTTGCTCATGCATAGATGCCAGCTTACCATCCATCGGTGGCCTGGCATTGCCATATGTTACTGGATGCAAATTGATCAATTCCTTCAAACTACGGCCAAAAACTGCATTTATTTGGCTATCAGGATCAGACGCTTGTTTGCCATTAGGGCTGACAGAAGAGCTAATTGTTCGATTACTATCTAACAGCAGCCAGAATGTAGCCATTATCGCAGGAAAGCTTCTCCTCCAAATTTGATTTAAATCGTTTACAGATACCTGCCAGGCTTGCGTGTCAGTTTCTTTACCGTTAGTAATCATGCTCCTAGTACAAATACATTTTACAGAACTAGACGTACTATAATATTTAATTTATAACTTAACAATATGTAGAAATAGATTTACCCCTTCAGGTTCTTTTCCAATTGTTATTTGTTCATTATCAAGTCCAATTTCAGTAGCTAAACGACGTAAATCTTCTACACTTCGATGATGAAGCTCCCACTCCATCAGTACTTCCATGTAGGACTGATCGGGATTCTCTGTCGAGAAGTTACCTACGACAAGTTCGCCGCCTTTTTCCGTCATGTCATATAGCCGGCTTAGCAAGAACTTAAATCTGCGATCATCAAAGTAATCAAACAAACCGGCCGACCAGACCAACGGGAATTTCTTCTCCGTTGTATAACGGAAGGCATTGGCCTGCACAAACTCGATCGCATCCAGGTGCTCATAGCATAGCGCCTTTGCGTACTGGATTGCCGTCTTATCATACTCCACGCAGGTAAAGCGAATACGCTCGTCTGTGGCAAACGAGAGATACTCGAACACATCACGAGCGGGACCGCTCGCGATGTTCAACACCTCAATGGGTTCACCGCTTTCGCTTGTGCTACCAAGTGTCCTTAGCAGATTTAAAAAGTAGGTCTTTCTATTTCTAACAGCCTTAGCGGCGTGGGTATTGAGCAGGAAGTTATCCCAGTTAATTAACTCGGGGTCCGTTGTAAGCGAGCGCTGATATACACGGTCAATTACTTCAAAATCTCCGGCGTATCCACGTGGCTTAACCAAGCTGATGCCCTGCAATGTCTTGGTCGAAAGCGCATCACCAAAAACGTTGTGTATTTCTTTTTTTTCGTCTTCGGTTAATGCGCCATTCTCAACGTCGGCGGCAAGTTCTCTTAACCAGGCGCTAAAGGCCTTAAACTCAGAAGGTGTAGGTCCACCCTTCCTAACCCACCGGGCTGCGGAAGAAATATGTTTACTCATGTTGAACTAACCTGGGTATGGTTGCAGTGATTATTCTAATTCACTAGGCGAATAAACACTGCATTACCGACAGGCAAGTGTTAGGAATATAACACTACAACACCCAAAGATCTGTAAACGTCGGCTCTGGTGATGTTTTTGTCGCCTAGCTGCACCCAGGTAGATCAATCTCCTTGCGTTATTGGCGGATCAACGCAAGCTATGGCTAATGGAATTCTGCCATATAATTACTAGGACTTCTACCGTATTCCTTCTTAAAGTTTCTTGTAAAGTGTCGTGGATGACTGTAGCCCACCTGGTACGCAATCTGGGAAACATTACCAGCTCGTTGTTGCAGCAATTGCGCAGCTCTTTTCAGCCGCATTGTGCGCACATAAGCTGTAGGCGTCATCCCTAAAACTGCCTTGAATTTCCGTTGCAGTTGACGAGGCCCCATGTGCAGGTATTCTGCAAACTGGTGTAAGTCAAACGTCACACGATGCATCTGCTCTTCGACGATACGCCTTGCATGATCAATAAATGCCCGGTCGACCGATGGCACCGTGATACCGGTAGGTTCAACCATAATGGTATCGCTGAAGTACTTTTGTAGCCGGCTGCGATTAACAAGCAACGTTTTGATTTGACCTAATAACACCCGGCTATCGAATGGCTTTACCAGATAAGCGTCTGCCTCCACCTCAAATCCTTTTAAGCGATACTCATCTGCAGAAAGCGCTGTAGCCAAAACCACAGGAATATGGTTGAGACGCTCATCTTCCTTAACCTGTTTGCATAATGTATGACCATCCATAACGGGCATCATTACATCAGCTACAATAAGATCCGGCATGTGCTCTTCTGCAATACGCAATCCGTCCAGGCCATTTGCAGCTTCCAAAACATGGTATTGCGGTTCTAAACACGAACGGAGATAATATCTTACGTCAGTATTGTCTTCAACCAATAAGATCAACGCCTCTTTGTCTTCCTGGTATATATCGGTTGTGTCAACAAGCGTTAATTCAGAAGCCGGCGTCACTTCTTCCTGATCGGAATCGCGATCTGTGTCATCATCTCTTTCATCGGAGAGCTGCCTGGGCAAATGCGGCAAGTTGTGTTCTGCCGGCAACAAAACCTTAAACGTTGTAGAGAACCCGGGATCTGCTTCTATTTCAAACCGGCCGCCAAGCATACCAACCAGTAAACGCACATCTACCAAGTCAAAGTTAACAGGGCCGGATTTGCTTAACTGGACTTCGAGTCTGGTGATCATATCGTCGCTGGTACGCTCGACTTTTTCACCTTTGTATTTCAAGCTAATTGAGACCGCATAATCCTCACTGTCTTCCGCCGGCGCCAATACCATCTGAATTTTCCCGCCGGATTCCGTATAAGCAATTGCCTTAGCCAGTAATGCAATCACAATCCGCTGAACAACCAACGGATCTGACTTGATGTATGGTGTATCGCGGCTCGCCTTGTAAGCGATGGCGATATCTTGAACCTCGGCAACGCCGATAAACTGAAGTCTGGCGCTGGTACTGATCGCTGCAACATCAATGCGCTTCTTTGTATCCCGCTGGAGTAGTTTATAAACTTCTCGCTGACTTTGCACAAGATTGAAGAGTCGCTCAAAAGCTACTGCTTGCTCTTCAACCAGCTTAAGATCATCGGCATTGACAGCCCCCTCGTTGATCCTCATCACGGGATCTTTCAGAAGGGTTAATGGATTGCGAGCAACGATTGTGAGTGCCTGAAGCAACTCATCCTGATCTGCAACAAATTGGGATAGTAATGCAACTTGCGCTTTGAGCTGGTCTACCTCGGAGAGGTCTCCTTCAGCTTGTTTCTTCCAGAAAATATAGGGATTTCTGTACGAGGACTTTACCATGGCAACAGGTCGGTTTTGCAAATGGAGTGGTCTTTGGGTCTGCACAAAACCTAGGCTGACTGCCTGTGGAAGAACCTGACATAAACTGGTACAAATCGGACATCTAACCTGAAAACCCAACCATTATCGCCTAAATCGAGCAATTACAGGCATTGGTAATAGGATAAGCCTGCTGTCTAATGACTTGGCAATCCTAAAACGTGCCCGACGTGATAATCTTAATGTTCGCCTGCATCATCGGGGATTGCTGGCCGGCGCGGAAGCCGTCGAGCCAGAGTTTGCCGAGGAAGAGGGCCGGCGGGGCGCAGGCTTCGTGGCCGCCGAATTCTAATGCGGCCAGTTCGATGTGGTCTGCGCCGTGCGCCTGAAATGCTGCCAGCGCCTTTTCTGCATTCCGGAACGAAACCTGGTCGTCGCCGACGCAATGAAAGAGTCGCATCGGCGCTATAGGTGCCCAGTTGTGGACGTCATTCTCAGCCAACACTTCGCGCAAGGGATGTGATTGTTCGCGCAATGCTTCCACAAAATTCTCGGTAAGCATTTCCAGTGGCACTTCGGGTAGCTGTTTGTTGATATTGCGCAATGTGTGGTTGCCATCGAACAATGAATCAACCAGACTCGCGTAGGGCTGCTGGAGCACATCTTCCCAATCATCAAACACCCCATAAACACGGTTGTACGATACCAGGGTATACGGCAGGTACCCCGGCGAGGGATAGGCCTTCGACTCCAGCATTTGATCCACCATCACTTCCGAGAGATTATAGGGGCCGGCCATGGGCGCAGAGGCCGTCACGGTGAACTCATCCGCATGGTAAAATTCTATTTCCCGGTGTGCTGCCATGGTTGCGTACCCACCCTCAGAATAGCCGGCCAGGAAGAGCTGGTCATTAAGCGGCACATCCAATTGCGCGCACAACTCACGGGTTGCCCGCAGGAAGTCTACCACTGCGGTACCCAATGTTGCAGCATGAACGTAGGGATGAAACGTATCCGACACGCCAAGTCCGAGGTAATCGGGAAGTGCGGTCACATAGCCGCTGCCACTCAAGCCCATGCTAACGAGGTCAAATCCTTCCTGGGATGGTACGCGGCTCCGGGCTGACACGCTGCCGTGCTGGTAACTCATCAGGGGGGCCGGCGCATCGAGGGTTAGCGGAATTGCTACTGCGCCAGAAGCCTGCTGGGCCCGACCGGTGTGATCGATAGTTTGGTACAACACGCGGTACAATACAACGCCATGCTGCGGCACACCCGGGACGCCCTCATCTGCCATCGCGGCTGCAATTTCATCGCGTGAACGGATTCCAATTTGCTCAGCCCCCAACAAGGTGCCGCGTTGCTCTTCGGTAGCGGGAGGCTGCTCATGAGAGATATACGCAACCTGTATTGGTGCTACGATAGCAGCCTGTACCAGAGTAGTCTGTACTGCGCTGTATCCAGGGACAATCGATATAGCTACCAGAATTAGTATACGCATGGATACCTCCGCTTCGATGATGGTTGCTGAATCGCAATGGGGCGTGCGTATAGCGGAGCCTGGCTAGTGTCTCTAGTCTATCAATACTGCCTCACTGTGTCCGCTTTATCCTGATTGCTGCGCCGCTAAACCCATTGGCGAGTAGGGATGTAGAAGAGGGCCTTTTCCCGTGCCGATCCTCTTCCTCAGGTATCGGATTTTGGCTGATGTGCTTAATAGCTTCTTTGTGAAATCTGCACACTTCTGCGCGGCGTTTTGCCGGCTTGTAAAGCTTTTTCTAACCGAGCCATGACTGTGATATCTGAATACGGATTTTTGATTGGAGATTGCAGACTAACGTTGGCTGCGACATAACCGTAGCCCGTCTGTTCTGCGTTATTTCTTCGCAGCATTTTTTTGCGCTTTTGCTCCCTAACCTGCATCTTAGGTCGTTCTCCCAACCCACCTGGAGTTGATTTATGGATCTGGCCATCTATGCACTCAGGGGCCTGTTTGGCCTCGCTGTACTTGTTGGTATTGCTTATCTCTTTTCTTCAGATCGCAAGCGTATTAACTGGCGCATTGTGGGCAGTGGCATCGGCATTCAGCTTGTGTTCGCCATCCTCATCCTCAAAACCACACCCGGTTTTATGCTCTTCGATTTTATCGGACGGGCATTTACAAAAATTCTGAGCTTCACGTACGAGGGTTCGCAATTCATTTTTGGTCCGTTGGGTATTCCGACAACGGCCGAGGGCTCGATGGCATTTATCTTCGCATTTCAGGTACTGCCTACCCTGATCTTCTTTGGCTCGCTGATGGCAATTCTGTATCACCTGAAACTGATTCAGCCTCTTGTCAAAGGGATGGGCTACTTCATGGCGAAGGCTCTGAAGGTATCCGGTGCAGAATCACTGGCTACGGCAGCCAATGTATTTATTGGTCAGACTGAAGCGCCGCTGGTGGTGCGACCCTATGTATTGGGGATGACCAAAAGCGAGTTAATGACGTTGATGGCCGGCGGCATGGCTACCATCGCCGGTGGCGTCCTGGCCTCTTACATTCTGTTTCTTGGTGGAGATGACCCTGCGTCCCAGGCGATGTTCGCAGCGCACCTTTTGTCCGCTTCGATCATGAGTGCGCCGGCTGCCATTGTCGTCGCTAAAATTCTTGTACCCGAAACGGAGACACCCCAAACAAGCGGCACAGTTGATCTGGTCGATACGTCAACAGACGCAAACCTCATCGAAGCAGCCGCCAACGGGGCATCCGATGGATTGAAGCTCGCGCTCAATGTAGGCGCCATGTTGCTTGCGTTTGTAGCCTTGATAAAGATGTTGAACTTTTTACTCGGCCTACTAGGTAATCCCGTCATTTTTGGCTGGGAGGTGTACGACCTCAACGCTGCCATCGCCGCATGGAGCAACGGTAACTTTACCAGTCTTTCGCTCGAGGCCATTTTTGGGTTTATTTTCTCGCCTTTGGCCTGGGCCATGGGCATCGAGTCCTCCGATATCCTCATGTTTGGCCGGCTGCTGGGCGAAAAAGTAGCCATCAACGAATTCCTGGCTTACCTGTCACTCGGCGAATTACGGGATGTGATGTCGGAGCGAAGCGTTATTATCGCAACCTACGCTTTGTGTGGCTTTGCGAACTTTTCTTCGATAGCGATCCAAATTGGTGGCCTGGGTGGTATTGCACCGGAGCGGAAGAGTGACGTGGCGAAACTGGGGCTGAAGTCGGTTATTGGCGGCGCGCTGGCCTCCTGGATGACAGCAACCATCGCCGGCATCCTGCTCGGGTGAGAGCTTATTTACCGCTTCAACCAGACGTCAAGCCCAACTCAATTGAGCATGACGTGGGGAGAAAAAGAAAAAACAAAAAACCCGGTCTGCCGCAGGCGGACCGGGTTTTTACAGTTCAGTAAGACGTGGTTACGACGTCTTGAACGCTATTCTATAACGCGTCCAGGAAGGAATGGCTTTCCATTCACGCTTTTCTTCAACGTAGGCCGGCAGCCAGCGCATCTCGGTAGTTGCAACCAGCGCCAGTTGGTCGAGCACAGGATGTACACCATCCAGCAGCTCAACGCTTAGGGGATTCCCCTCATCGTCCAGATACACCTGAAGTTTCACATAACCCTCAACGCCCTGCTGGCGAATGGAATCAGGATAAACGACAAGTACATCTGTGCCTAACTCAAGTCGCGTACGGGGCTCCCGAAAATGACGGGATAGCAGTTTGTACGAGGACTTTTTGAACTTCTCAACGTCTTTAACAGGGTCGTTGGTAAACTCGACATCAGCCACTTTTGGCGTCAGAAACTTCTCAAAAAGCGAGTCAACTATCGCCGGCTCGTTTCTGTACATTCTAATCAAGCTTCTTTTAACAGCTTTGGTAAATTGCTGGCGGGCGTCGCGGCCTCCAGTCAGTGCGGTATTGGAAAGATATACGTCATCAACACCTGCCACTTGCATGTCCTCGAGCGTTTCAAGCTCGCGAAACAGACCCGTGGTGTCCTGGCCGGCTTTCCACCAGGTTGTACCATCAGCTTCCCATCCAGCAGGTGGCCCATACGTAAACGCAGCATCCTGCGCACAGCCCTGGATCAGAAAAAGTGCGATAACAACAAAGTAGGTTACTCTTTTCACGATAATTCGCGGGGATATTAAATCTGATAGCGATGATGTGGCAAACACATCCTGAGGACCTGTAGCGATAAAAGGTCCTGAAAACCAGTTACCGGGATACGAGATACAAGTTTCAGGAGACGCAGTGCAGGGTATTGCTGAATAAGCCGATGCTAGCCGGCAAAACGACAAGGATCCTGCCTGCTACATACAGACACGCCGGCAAAAAATAGGTTGCTGCAAGATCCACTAAATGAACGGACGTATAAAGAAAAGCGAGCGTAAAGCTTACGATTGGTTTTCGATGTCCTGATTCTCAAGTCGGACAAAATACCGGCGGCGATCCATCGCAACGACTTTCACGTTGCTGCCAGCTGCGATAAACTCTCCCTCTGTCATAACTTCGATACGCCGGCCGCCAATTTCCACAATGCCGGTCGGACGAAGCGGCGTAATTGCCCTGCCGGCTTCGCCTAGATAGCGGGCCCGATCTTCACTTTCACGGGCGATCAAGTTTTCATCTTTACGCAGGTTTGTCGCCAAAATAAAGCGATCCCAGGCCCCAGACTTCCACAACCAAAAGAACGTACCCACAACAGAAACGATCGCACCGAGGAGGTAGAGCGTACCGCCCACAAGCCCCGTTTCGCTAAATCCATACCCAACACCGAAGATGATCACCAATAAACCAATGATACCAACCACGTTAAAGCCGGGTACCAAATATACTTCGAACAGGATAAAACCCAGTCCGAGTACAATGAGGGCTATGGGGATTAGAATTTCCAAAAGGCGCGTTGGTATAGCGTTAATTAATGGCCAAGTTTACGGATTATGCGGCAGATGTTTCACTTTCTTTTGAAATAGCTTCAACCTGACGCACTTCTACCCTGCTGCCACGCACATCGACAACGCGCACAGAAGCTCCGGTATCAATAAACTCGCCGGCTGTCACAACATCGACGCGGCGCTGGTTGTCGGCCAATTGCACGGTACCGGCAGGACGCAACGGTGTAATTGCACGCCCAACCATCCCAAGAATTTCATGGTCGGTTGGTGCGGCCGTATACCCTTCTGCACTCGACAGTTCAGGTGCCAGGACCATGCGATTGAAGCGCGTGGTTGTGGGGAGATAACGCGCCAGCGAAAAGACCATCATCACCAGCAAGACCAGCGTTACAGCCATGGTCGAAAGCGCCGAGGTGATTTCAATAAAAGGTGGAAATTGAAGGTTGACATTGCCAATAAGGGACGCAATGAGCGACCCGATAACCAGAATAAATCCAGCCAGGCCGGCTATACCGAAACCGGGGATTACAAATACCTCTGCCAGTAGAAGCAACACCCCGATCCCAAACAGCACAATTTCCCAGCTCTCTACGAGTCCCATCATGTAGTGCGGTGCAAAAAACAAGGTGGCGCCGAGCAGCGACATCAAGCCGGCAAAACCTACACCGGGCGATTGCAATTCAAAATATAACCCGCCCATCATCATCATCATGAGCAGCGACTGTAATACAGGCGAGCCCAGAAAACGAAGCACTTGCTCTACACGCGATGCCTGGTGATCTACCTGCGCTGCTTCGGCAATGCCATACACTTCGGTGATTTCATCAATGGAGGACACGATGCCATCAGCAACGCCTACTTCCAGCGCTTCCTGTGAAGAGAGCGTCAGAAGTTCACCTGCGTCCACGACACCCTCCACAGCGAGCGAGTCATCAACCATGGACTCTGCAATTTGAGGATTGCGCCCATTGGCTTCTGCAGTTGCACGCATGAGGCCGCGCATATAGCTCTGGTGCTTCTCAGATGCCTTAACGCCACTGCCCCCTTCGACAACTGTTGCGGCGCCTATGGAGGAACCGGGTGCCATCAGGATACGGTCTGCTGCATAAGAAATAAGTGCGCCGGCGGATGCGGCATTCTTATCGATAAAGGCCACCGTGGGTATATCGGTGTTCAAAATGGTTTTGCGGATTTTATCCGCTGCATCAACCAGTCCGCCAAACGTATCCACATGGTAAATGATCAGTGCTGCATTGCCTTCTTCGGCATCCTCTGTTGCACGCTCGATATAACGCGCCAGTCCATTGTCGATCATGCCATCAACAGGAACGAGAAAAACCGATCCTTCCGATAGCGGCTCATCAAAAGGAACGCGCTCGGAAAGGTTTTCATCGGTGGCCGTTTCTTGCGCAAATCCGTCATGAACGAATAGGAATGCTGGCACAAGAATCGCTAACAAAAGAAGGATTCTCGCGGAATACCCGGTAAGCGTATGGCTGGCGTAAAATCTCATAGTTGCTCTCGTACACATCGTGTTCGCACAATATAGTATTAAATACGCGCTTTTTTTCGCGAAAGTTCAGTTTTATTGTTTATCCGCAAGCTGGTGCAGTTTGGTGGGTTTCGGGGTTTGTGCTTTCGGGGATTTCGTGCTTCCGGGTTGTCGGGTTTTGGTGATTCAGTTTGCTACTGCCCGGTCGTACGCTGTGGCTACTTCATTAACGTATCCTTTAACGACGTCATGCCCAACTTGATTGGGCATCCACAGGGATGGCTAACTGCCGGAGGAAATCCGTTTTGCTATTCGTATGGATCCCCAGTCAAGCTGGGGATGACATAGAATGAACGGTGGAGGCTAAATAGTCGCAATAGGCAGAAGCACAAAATCCAAAACACGAAAACACAGAATCCCGAAATCCTAATACTCCGTCAAAACCGGGGTGCCCACCTGAATGAGTGGCCACAACTCATCCATTTTGTCGTTTTCGATGGCAATGCAGCCTTGCGTCCAGTTGGTGCCGCCGCCTGTGCCATCGCCGTGGATTTCGATCCAGCCGCCGAGCATGGTATTCATGGGTGGAATAATACCTTTATCTTCAGCAGCTACGATGGCATCGTATTCGCGTTTCGAAATCAACCCTTGCCGATACCCGCGGCGGGCGTCTTCGGCGTTGGGGTAGTTAAGCACAAGCGCTTTGTAAAATTTACTATTCGGGTTCTTCGATACAACAAAGAAGGTCCCTTCGGGCGTGCGCCAGTCATCCGGTGAACGAATATCGCCACGCTGGATTTTATCTGAAACCACGTTGTTACCAAAATCTGCGATATACCGCTTGATTAATTGGGTACCACGGTACACGTAAACACTCTTTTTACGCTTGGAAATACGAATCCAGATATTCGAAATGTTTTTGTTGGCAACGTAGCCCTGCTTGCCGTCTTCGGTTTGAATCAGACTCCAGAGTCCTTTTCGCTCAACAACGTTTACCGGCTCGCGGAAGGTGAGCTTGAACACTTCGGTCGAACCGCCGGCTTCATTAAACACTGCTGCATTTCGGGCAACACTGTAATACAACGCTGCATCATCTACAGCCAATCGAAGGTTATTATTTACGCGAAAACTGCTATTTACCGACGTTTGTGCCAGTACCGGCTGCAAAACCAGGCCTCCAATCAACAAAAACAGCGAGCAACAAAGCCATTTTGCAGCAGGAGGCGCGATGTTGGTTGGTTTAATCGACATGGGTTTGGCAGATTGTCATTAAGCGGAGCTCACGACATTAGAAGTTCAATGTTTAAGTTCTTCGATTTCAAGGGTTTGTTGGTTCCTGTCGACGCACATTTTTATTGCTGCAAGCACCCCATCCAACTGGGCAGGGACCACTTGATCTACTGCTTCTTTCACAACGGTTTTGGCGTTTTCCGGAGCAAACGATCGGCCGGCCAGCTTTAGCGCCTCCAAATCTCCCATTGAATCGCCGATGTAAGCAATATCCTCAAATGCCAATGCCAGCGATTCGAGCAACCACGCCATCCCTGTTTCTTTTGTGATGCCTTTGGGCACTACATCGATGGATAAATGCGTTGGCAGCACGTCAAAATCAAGCCCAGCATCGCGTACGAAGGCTTCTACCAGCGGGATAGCCGATTGAATTTCGGCCGGATCAGGACCGATGATGCCGGCATGCGCCCGTTTTGCATAATCCACAACCATGGAGGTACCCGGTACACAGCTGGTCTCGAACCAACGCGTGACTTCGCGTACCCGCTTGACAACCTCTGGCGTCAAGTGTGGACTCCAGGTAATGCGCGCGCTGACGGGGTCGAAGATCCCGCCGCCGCTTTCGAACAACACAGGCATTTGCAATCCAAGGGCCTGCGTCAGACACTCTACATAAGGCATCGGCCGGCCCGAACAGAGGCTTAAAGCCGGATACGTGGTGCTACTCCCCAATGCGCCACCCTGCTTCGCCAGGGAGGTCAGCTTCGCGAGGCCAGCCGCATCCATCGACTGGTATGGCTGCGAAATACACCCATCAATATCAGAAATAAACAGCTTTGTCATGCGTGTTCTACCAAGCGAAGAAAGTGCCAAAGAAAAGGGAGCGGCCCCTAAACGACCCAAAAACAATGTGGATCTGTTTTGGGACACGCTCCCTCGCATTCCATAAAGGCGCTAAATCAAGTTTAGCCGCCGAGGATATCTCCCAACTCTTCGATGAGTTCGTCAGAAATACCCATGCTGCTAAAGCCGCCGTCGTGATACAGGTTTTGCATGGTGACCATGCGGGTCAGGTCAGACAATAGACTGATGGTATAATCAGCACAAGACTCAGCACTTGGGTTACCCAGCGGAGAAATTTTCTCGGCAAAATTGAACATGGCTTCAAAGCCTTTGATGCCTGTGCCGGCCGTCGTTTTTGTTGGCCCCTGTGAAATTGAATTGATCCGGATGCCACGTTTGCCCAGGCGGTATCCGAAGGAGCGCACAATACTCTCAAGTAACGCCTTGGCATCGCCCATTTCCGAGTAAGCAGAAAACACGCGCTGTGCACCGATATAACTCAGCGCAACGATGGATCCGTTGTCAGCCAGCGCTTCGCTTTCGAGACCATGATGCACAATACGATGCAGGCTTACGGAAGAGATATCCAGCGACTTCATCAGCCAGTTGTAATTCAGGTCCTCATACGGGCGCTTTTTACGCACATTCAGCCCCATACCGATGGCGTGTACAATAAAATCGATAGCGCCAAACTTTTCCTTCGCCTGATCAAAAAGGCCGCGAATTTCTTCATCGCTGGTGGCATCTGCCCAGATGATTTCGCTGTTCGTGATGTCGGCCAGCTTGTCCAGCGTACCCAGGCGTTTTGCGACCGGGGCATTGGACAGAATAAACTCTCCACCTTCTGCATACACCTTCTCGGCAATTGCCCATGCGATGCTGCGTTCTTCCAGGGCACCAAAAATGATCCCCTTCTTCCCTTTCAACAATCCGTAACTATTGTTTTCCATGTTTTATGCCTGATGATACTGTTGTCATCTCATATTTACTGAAAGCACTTGTTGCTGCTGCCCATAACGCAGGGCAACAAGATGCAACACAGGGTTGCGGGCAGTAAGGTAGCGTTTGTGTGCGTGTGAAGCTACCCGGCATCCCGTTTCAGGCTGCAATTTCACCTGAGATACAAACTTCTTACACGTTGCCGGCGACTCGTCACAAGCGGATGTCTTTCATTTGAGCAACCAGGGCCAACATCTCATCATGAATAAGGCCGTTGGTTGCGAGAATCTGTTTTTCAAAAAGACCGTCTGGCTTGTTCGCATAGTTGCTCACCCGACCACCAGCTTCTTTAATCAGCAAGACGCCGGCAGCAAGATCCCATGGCATCAATCCGGTCTCGAAGAATCCATCAAACCGGCCGGCAGCTACATAGGCTAGATCAACCGACGCAGATCCTGTACGCCTTACACCCCGTGCTCCTTTTAACATATCTCCGAGCAGGGCAAGATAAGCCTCCAGGTGATCGAAATACCTGTAAGGAAAACCTGTTACGATGAGTGCATCAGACAGATTTTGCGTTTTACTGACCTGGTTACGCACGCCATTTACATGCAGGCCACCTCCCTTTATGGCAGTAAACAACTCCCACCGCCCTACTTCCAATACAACGCCGGCAACGAGCTCTCCATCATCTTCGAGTCCGATGCTAACTGCATACGGCGGCATGCCATGGGTAAAGTTCGTAGTCCCATCGATGGGGTCGATGATCCATCGCCAGCCGGCTACTTTCTCGTTGCCTTCAGAAAATGCCCCCTCTTCTGCCATCACCTGTGCATCAGGAAAAGACGCTTTTAACATATCGACAATCAGTTCTTGCGACGCCTCATCAATTTCGGTGACCAGATCGTGCACGTTTTTCATGCGGATCTGGTTGGTGTTGATCCGGCCGGCGTGTGTCCTGATTAACTGACCGGCCCGGGTCGCCGCTTTCACCGCAACATCTAACGCCTCCTGGTATCGCATTTTAACTTTTGATTTATTTCACAAATTGTAAAAACCTTTTGCACGTCAGATTCATACATGCTGATACGAGCAACTTCCGTGAAGATAGCAAGGCTGGTGGATACATCCTGAAGAATTCTTGTCATAAACGGAGCTTCGTATCAATTAAGTCGTTCATGGGGTGTTTCGCGCAAACGCGCTGCAATAGTTTTTTTGGCAGTAGTTTTTTTTGCACCAGTTTTTTGCAGCAGTTTTTGCATAAACCAGCGTTCGTCCCGCTTTTCCCAACAGCCATGTTGTATCGCTACCTGATTGTTTGCTTTTTCACCGCTGCTTTCTTTGTATCGGGTTGCACACCCGAGGTGCGGGATACGCCGGCGAACAATGCGGCCCTCGCTGCCATGTACACACAAGACATTGTAGAGCGCGATTCTGTACTTGGACTCGTTGAGCAGGCCAGCACCGAAACATTCAAAGATGCTTTCCTCAATCTGCGAAGCTACAACTACACCCGCTACTCGCGAACCGATCAGTTTGAAGATGACGACTTCCTGGTGGCCTTCCGCGAGCGCACAGTTAATCATTTTGGTCCACTAGATAGCCGGCAGTACCGTATCCTGGAAGCAGACTCAACCAGTGACTTTGACTTCGGCTTTTTCCGGCGCTTTGTATCCACAACCGTAGAAGAACAGGATCCTGCCGACCTGACACCCTACCTGTTTCCTGAAGATCCTGGCTACCTGTCAGATCGCAATTTTGAGGCTTACCTCTATCGTTTTCAGCGCGACACGCTGATGCTCGATATCGCGGCGCGCGTAGCAGAGATCAGGGCCAAACCTGTAGATGGTGACGGGAAGAATATCCGGCGTGCCCGATTTTTCTTTGACCAGGCATCCGGGCAATTTGTGGCGTTTGAGCTCGAACGCATCGATCTCGCTTTATTTTTCCGGGAAGAAAGCCGCTTCTTTGTGCATTTACAGGCAGCGCCAGATGGCAAGCTGGTGCCTTACAATACGCGTATCGAAACCCGCATCATCATGCCGTTCAAACCGCCACAGATTTTCAGAACGGTGGCAACGTACACGAGCATTGCACGCCAACCTACCTAATGGGCTTGAAGGCTACACGTTAAACGTATTTGGGCTTGAGATGCATCTTAGTCCAGGCGTACGCGCCAGGCTTGCAGGGCGTCGATGACTTCGCGGATGGTTGCGTAACGGTCCTCAGGTGCTTTCTGCACGCATTTCATGCAAATAGCGTCGAGTACTTCTGGGATGTTGCGTGCCGGCGCTTTCTCCATCGGGCGAGGTGGATCATCAAACTGCATGTGTCGCAGCAAGTCATCCAGCGTATCTCCCCAGGCCATGAGCTCCAGCGTAAGCACTTCATACAGCACAGCCCCCAAACTGAACACATCCGAGCGGTGATCGATCGATTTGGACTCAGCTATCTGTTCGGGCGACATGTAGAGCGCTGTGCCCTGTAATCTTCCTCTCGCGGTTAACGACCGGTCTGTTTCTTCGATGAGCTCCATGTAGGACAGGTCGAGATCGACCATATTCCATACTTTGGCCAACCCCCAGTCGAGGACAAGTACTTCACCAAACGGTCCAATGAGAATGTTTGCCGGCTTGATGTCGCGATGCACCACACCGTGGCTGTGTGCATAATCGAGCGCGTGCGCTACCTGAAGAATGATATCAACCAGCGCGTCAAGCCCGTACTCGGCAAACGCCTCTTCCTCTCCATCCTGCAGCTTCGTAATGATTTCCCGCAATGTGAGACCTTCTACCAGCTTCATCGTGAAGTAGTAGTGCCCTTTGGTATCCCGACTCAATTCATAAATCGGAATGGTGTTGGGATGCTGGAGCATCGCTGTTACGCGCGCCTCGCGCAAAAATCGCTGCTGTTCAATGGGATCATCAGCAATTTCTTTGTGCAGTGATTTATAACAAACGGTCCGCCGCAGATGCAGGTCTTTGCACGACTGGATCAGGCATTTACCGCCCTTGGCGAGGGTTTTGAAATAGGCATAGCGCATCTTGTTATTGATGGCGCTCTGCGGGAGCTCCATATCTGTGTCGTTGAGCGACACGACAGGATATTTGTCTTCGGGTTTAGGGAATAGACCGGACATGCGCGTACCTAACGGACAAGAAGAAATACATCACCGGAGAGATGGTTTACCAGTATACAAATAAATCGGCGAAGTGGGATAGTTGTGCAGATAATCGATTGGTTATATTTCGGAGTGATGAGGAGTGAGGAGTGAGGAGTGAGGAGTGAGGAGTGAGGAGTGAGGAGTGAGGAGTGAGGAGTGAGGAGTGAGGAGTGAGGAGTGAGGAGTGATTGAATTTTCCTTCGATATTCGGGGTTCCTTGTTCGATATTCGTTATTCGAGGGCCTACAAGCCCCGAAGAGACCCTTCGCACGGCTCAGGACGACATAGGTGAGGAATGGCACGAGCTTTTCATCCACTCGACAATCGGCATTCTCAAAGAGATCCTTCGCGTGGCTCAGGACGACATGGGTAAGGAATTGCGCCAACCCGCACACACTCGAAAATCGGCATTCGACAATCGGCATTCGACAATCGGCACTCAATTATCAAACTGTGCTTCAATGCTTGGATGCGTTGTGAGGCTGCTCAGCAGCGAATCATAGCCCACGGCCACCGGATCTAGCAATTCAGCTTGAAAGCCGCGTTGCAGGGTTGTTGCGGCGTCTTCCGTTCGCTCTTGCAGGACGAATACACGGGCCAGCTGGTAGTACGCTTCCGCGTAATCGGGTTCTTTCGCGAGGGCTACGCGGGCAAACGATTCGGCCATGCGCAAATCCGCTTCACCTAACAACGCGGCACTGCGAGAGAGTTTGATGTGAAAATCGGCGCCGGCATCCAACGAAAGGTTCGACGCTTTCTTCAAAGAATTGCGGGCGAGCAATGGCTGATTGTTGAGGCGGGCAGCTTCTGCCAGAATGAGAAATGCATCGCCGTCTTGCGGATCCAGCAGCGTTGCCTGCTCAGCATCTTGCATGGCATCAGCATACCGCTCCATCGCAATCAGGACTTCAGCGCGCAACTTCCAGGCACTTGCATAGTTAGGCGCATCACGCAAAACCTGATCAACGCGGACCTTAGCTTCAAGGATGCTGGTTTGATTCCGCCAGGCAGTTTCCGCCCGGTGGAACTGCATCTGTACCTGTTCCGGTGGCTTGATCTGACTGAGCGCGTCTGTGCTTCCTGTAGCCAGGAAGATGACAAACACAGCGCACAGCCATCCAGCGTTTCGGTAGCAACTTCTAATCATGCAGAACTAGCGCGTATTTAATCGTTTAAAGGTTTCCGACAATTGAAGTCAAGAATCGTTCCACGCAAGAAATCGGACTTGAATATACAATTTTAGCAGATTCCGTGTATAAAAACATGCAATAGCGACTCATACATGCTACAGTTGGATACACATATCAGAACACTGGAATCAGAATACTGGACGCATTTGCAGACCGAATCGTTGGGACGTGCGGTTCGTTTTCTCAAAAATACAGATTCTACCAACAGCCAGGCAATGCAATGGGCCCAGGCCGGCGCACCCGAAGGTGCCCTCGTTTACGCAGAGTATCAAACAGCCGGCCGGGGTAGACACGGACGGCATTGGGAAACAGAAGCCGAGGCCAACTTGCTCTTTTCGCTGATATTGCGGCCCAACCTCCCTCCCACTTCGCTTGGTCTGATTAACGTGGCTGCCAGTGTGGCACTCGCTAATACAATCAATAAGGCCATTGCACCACTTACCTGCACCATTAAGTGGCCAAATGACATCCAAATCGAGGGTAAAAAATGCTGTGGCATGCTCCTCGAGTCGGCTATTTCTGTACAACACAAAACAGGGCCATTGCCTGTTATTTTAGGTATTGGTGTTAACCTGAACCAAACGCAGTTTTCCCCGAAAATTGCAGCCAGGTCGTCGTCACTGCTGTTGGAAACGGGCCGGCACATCCCGCGGATGGCGTTTCTTGCACAATTTCTCCAACAACTCGAAACAGCCTACACTACGCTCGCTATAGAAGGAGCAGCACCATTACTTGAGCAATATCAGGAAAGGTTGGCGTATATGAATGAGGCAACCGTCTTACGCTTTATCGGACGGGACGAAGTGATAAGCGGCGTCTTAACCGGCGTCTCCGAAAAGGGCGCATTGCAACTGCAAACGGCGACAGGGATGCGTGAATTTCATGCTGGTGAGGTGACCAGCCAGCAAACAGGATCAGCAGACGGCTAGACCAGAACAAAGCCGGGCTCTTTATCGATTGGTACTCTTTATCGACTGGCACTCTTTATTGATTGGCACTCTTTATCGATTGCCAGAAGCTGCTTTCCAACCCGGGCGCAAACCATCGTAGTAGCCTCCATACACGTACTGCCGCAGGGCTCCATCTACCGATACCTGGGGTACGTACCATTCCGATACTTCTTTCAGCGGACGGATCATTTCGCGCCTGTCTTGCACCACGGGATCGAACAAAAAGGTTGTATCCTGCTCTTCAAAAATCACCCAGGTATGGCCCTGATATAATTCGCCAGGATGTACCGACCAGCCGGCACAAAATTCAGCTTCTACCCCACTTTCTATCAGTTTGCGCCAGGTCCAGAGTGAAAAGTCTTCGCAATCGCCGCGCCGAATGCGCTCGAAGGTAATAGGATGTTGCCACACGTCGCGCTCGTCGAACTGCTCTTTATCCGTCATGTACTGGCATGCATCAAGCCAGTAGGTCATATCGTCAACAGCCATTGCACCAGAATCCGTCTCCCCTTGCAGATACCAGGAAAAACAACGCCGCGAGCCGGCACCATATACATGTAAAGGGACCTTACAGTTGTATCGTTTCCAGGTGTTGTCCTGCGTGGTTTGCAACAAAAACCAGTAAAATGGGCGTCGCAGGGTTTTGGCAACGTGGGTCAGCATGGGTGTTAGATAAGTAAACCGGGCAATTTTAGGCGCCGGCTACGTTTCCGAAAAAATGAACCGGCAAGTTTGCTTACGTGCAAAAAACGTTGAGAGTTGCACGCTTTAGACCATTTGTCCAAGCAACGTATTGATGCGTGCCACAACCATTTCAATGGCTACCTGGTTGTGCCCCCCGCGTGGGATGATAACGTCTGCCCGCCGCTTCGACGGCTCGACAAACTGAATGTACATGGGGCGCACCGTGCGCTCATACTGCGTGAGGATGTTTTCGATCGACCGGCCACGCTCTTCGATATCACGCCGAATACGTCGCAGCAAGCGAACATCACCATCGGTATCCACAAAAATCTTGATATCCATCAGATCAGCAAGCGCTGATTCCGCAAGCACCAGGATACCATCTACAATGATAATTGGGCGGGGCGTGATGTGGATGGTTTCTTCATTGCGGGTATGCCGGTTGTAATCGTATGTAGGCTTCTCAATTGCCGCGCCAGCAAGGAGTTGCTGGATGTGCTTGAGGAGCAGGCTTGTTTCAAGTGCGTCTGGATGGTCAAAGTTCAGCGATTGGCGCTCTTCAGCGGATAAGTGACGCAGATCCCGATAGTAGGCGTCGTGTTCGATGATCGCGACACTGGCAGGATCGAGGGCTTCCATAATTTTCCGGATAACGGTGGTTTTACCCGAGCCAGACCCACCGGCAATTCCGATAATGACGGGACGCTCCATACCCATGGTGGTTTAGGGCAAACGCATACATCCTGGGGGATTGATGGGTTTGCTGTTGAAAGTTGCAGGTTTAAGGTTCTTTTTCTGATACCACTCAGTTTCCCTGCGTAGGCTTAAGCACAGTTGCAAAATTTATTTGTTTGTGCTTTGGAATCGGCGGTTATGTCTAAAGCCTGCGGTGTAGGTGGTGCAGGGTGTTAGGGCGTGTAGACAATCAGAAATAATACGAATACGTGACGTTCAACAATCCTGGTCGGTATCCGGTACCGGGTAAAATAAACACAAGGGGATTGGCTCTCCAGTAATGGCTATGCAGGAATGGCTATACAGCCCATGCTGAACTACCCTTTAACCATTACCCTTTAACTATTACCCCTTAACCATAGCCAGCGTGGCCATTTTCTTTTCCTCGTCGAAAACCGAGCGGCTTTCATCGTATGTATAGCCGGCAGGGTGCTCCCATTCCATCACACCTTCGATGTTCTCGACCATCTCGCGTACGAGGAAGTTGACCAGTTGGCCACGCAACGGTTTTACGCCATGCGTAAGCGCCTTCAACTCCCCTCCTTCTACTTTATCATAGAATGCCACTTCAACCATCTGATCGTACGCATGCTCATCTTTCCAGGCATCGCGATGTGCTTTGGGTAGCAGATTCCAGACCACGTGTCCTTTTAACGTTTCATTGAGCAACGGACTCACGTAATCGCGCCAGTACTTAGACACTTTCCCAAGTTCGGGGAGGGTCGCGTCGATTTTGAGTTTATAATTAGGGATCAGGTCGTCGGGGCGCAGCAGACCAAAAAGGCCAGAAAAAATGATGGCATTCTCAAGCAGCCGGCGCTGGGCACCTGTAGGCAAACCGGCAAAGTCCATCGACTTGTACATGATGCCGGGACTGTATCGGTCCAGTGCAGACATCAGGGGCGCCTTAAATATTGTCAGGTTATTATCGAGGGCCTCTTCGAGATTATCGCCTTTAACACCAAACAGCGCCTCAAGATCATCGCCCTGCTCAATTGTTGATTGCAACACATTGATCAGCTTTCGGCGCTCAGGATTGAGGTCGCTAAAATAGTTGAAGGTTGAAGACGAACGATAATCGAACATATCCGGGGCAAATGGATTACCACCTGGATTTTTACCTTCAGAGGGTGGGAGCAGAATAGAAATTTTGGACATGCACCACGTACAATTGAGCTAGAACAAGATTCCATGGCGGGCAGGCAACGCGCCGGCAACACCAGAGAAATTAATTGGCAGGCATTTCACCAGCAGGCCCATGACGTCGTACTTCGCCCATCAACGCATCAATATCGTCCTGGATTTGCTGCGCCTTGGTGCGGACATCTGCAACCAACGCATCTCCCTCAACGCGGGCGTCGCCCGGTGCTTCGGGGTGGATCACGTGATCAATAAACGTATTCACCTGGTCTGCGAGGTTTTCCAACTGGTAAGCCAGACGGCGGCGGATTTTCTGCCCCTCTTCCGGAGCAAGCAAAATCCCGAGCGCAAAGCCTGCAGCACCACCCAGTAGTGCGCCCATAGCGCCGGCACGAACCAAACTTCCAACGTTAGATTCCTTCATAAAGGCCCTTTTGATTATAACTTCAAAACTGGAATACGCCTTAAACTAGGGTTTTCAGGATCCAGTTTCTTTAAAACAGTCTAACTGGCTGTATAAATCGCTTTCACGGTAAAAAAAAAGCTACCGCCGGACAACCGACCGCAGCTTTAGACCGCAAAGTACCAAACGCAATTAACGGTTTTTCTTCTTATGCCGATTTTTGCGAAGGCGCTTTTTCCGCTTGTGCGTTGCGATCTTGTGCCGCTTACGTTTACGTCCACAAGGCATTCCGTATACTCCTTCCTAATGGTTAATGGTTGTAGAACCGGTTTAAAATTTTATAGCCTCCCTCTAACGCACACCCCTCTGTTCGGTTTCCAAACAAATTCAACACGTCCGTGCGCCAAACAGCATCGCTTTCGAATCCAGCAACGCCTATCTTTGACCTGCAATCGGATCTGTAATACCATGCAAGCAACTTCACCCGACCCGGTCATCTCCAAAACTGAAGAACCTGCACGCTGCGCCAATTGTGGCGCACCTGTAACGGGGCCTTTTTGTCAGGCCTGCGGACAGCGCCACGATTCACATCTGCACCCGTTTCGACAGCTGGTTCGTGATGCGCTTGCCACGGTGCTGAATTTGGATGCGCGGTTCTACCAAACTGTGGTGTTGTTATTCAAGCCGGGCCGGCTAACTGAAGCCTATCTGAATGGACAGCGCGCACGATACGTCCCTCCTTTCCGGCTCTACCTCTCATTCAGTATCGTGTACTTTGCGCTCGCAGCCTGGCTCAATATCCAGGACCTTCTCTTGTTCAACCTGAATTTGCCAGAGGAAGTCTCCCACCTCCCTGAAGCCTTCCCTCGCTTTCTCTTTATCCTGGTGCCTGCTTTTGCGTTGCTGCTCAAGGGACTGTATCGAAAACGACTGTATGCTGAGCACCTGATTTATAGCCTACACCTGCATGCCCTGCTGTTTATTGTCTTTTCGCTGACTGCCACGTTTGAATACAGCATCTCACTTGTGCCCGATGGCGAAAACCGCACCTGGGTCGCCGTCCTGGAAGGTATTGTCGAAGGTGTATCACAACTAGGTGTACTTGTGTACATGTTCATGGCGATGCGCTACGTGTACAAGTCAGGCAGAATCAAAACCTTCATCAAGGTCTGTATGCTCATGATTGGCTATACCACACTCCTCGTGCTTGTTATTTTGGGGTATATGTACCTCACCATGGGGGCAGCGTTTATGCATGAGTTGCTTGGTTGATTGTGTTGACTTGTCCAGTTAAATGAACACAATCACAGACGCGTTGACCTGTCAAATGGACTTTTTGGAGCATCAAACAACCATTTTATCCTGTTTTTCGGCGAATGGCACAGCGGTTGAAGTAGAAATAGCCTGTCGACGCCTGGTGCCTCCTTTCCAGCGTTGACCCGGTGTAAAAGATAAAACACCATATAGAGGCCTCTTATAACCAGGTAGCTGTGTTTTGGGTGATCACAGCTGCCTGGTTTCTCTTTTTACACCGCCTACAATGACTTTGCGGGCATTTTTTATTGCAAGCCATTGCGTGAACATCGCCGTACATGTGTAGTACCTATGACGATTCGCGTAACTTCTGAACCAGTACCCAACCGTGATGAAGACCTCTGTCGTGCTTGTTTGCCTGTGTGGCCTGTTGTGGATTGCTCAGGGCTGCTCTCCTAACCTGGGTCCGCTCTATCGCGACTATGAGGTACAGGCAGTTGATGAAGATGTCTATCCCAAGATTCTGGCTGCACTGGAAGAAGCCGGCTGGGATACCACAGCGGCCAGCGCACCCAACTCCGTCAAAACCAAAAATCGCACGTTAAACCGCTGGGTTATTTATCACACCGTAGCTTCCCTCGAAGTGATCCCCATCGGCGAAACGTACGTGCGCGTACTGATCCATCCGTACCGCCACAATTTCCTCCGCATGCGTTCGAAGCTCCCTTACATCCCCTCAAACATCGAGCGTAAAATTGTACCTGATTTGACTGAAGCACTAGAAGCACAGGGTTTGTATGCACCCGGGGCTATGCCGGCAGACAGCTCGGGGTTGAAGGCCGAAGGAAGCTAAATAAGAGATGTGCCAATCTAGCAGAGATCCTTCGCAAGGCTCAGGATGACGGGTGTAAAGCAGATCAACAATCCCAAATCAGCAATCATAAAGAACATCAGCTGCTGGTCGATACAGCGAAAAATCGAAACCATTGATTCGGCGTTTCGTAATAATTCGACAACAGTGTTCTTTTACAAGTATGGGGATGTTCTGGCTTCGACGGGTGGTTTGTGCAGTAGGTGGCCGTGTCCGACCTCTCGATATGTCGGTAAAAACTATTGAGAACCTTATAAATGCCAACGATTACTCGTTCGCGATGGCACGCGTAGCCTAAGCTACCCCTGTCATCTGTCCGCAGGCACTGATTGCTCATTGTCGCGTCTCGGGCATCAACCTTAGATGAGCTTAGCCCCAATGGCGCCGACTGAACCGGCGGGGCGAAATCTTTTCAGTCTTAGCGTAGTCCTGGCTTTGTCAACCGGCCAACGGATTACGTGAAGCTCAAATGGTTGACTACGCACGTAGAGGCTTGCGTGTACTTCCATTCGGACCCGGGTTCGACTCCCGGCATCTCCACATTTAAAAACCCGCAAGTTGTTTATAAACAATGACTTGCGGGTTTTTCTGTTTATATGCTTTTTAATACTGCCTGATTACTTTTTCTTCGCAGCCGGCGTTGCTTTCGCCGTTGACTTGCCTGTCGTTTTCGAAATCACCTGAATCGGCTCTTCGCAGAAAATGGAAAGCTCACACGCTACTTTCACCGCGTCATGCGCCGAGTTCTCCAGATACAGCGCGGCAAGCGCGTAGTCCATTCCGGCCCCAATTGCCTCATAGGTCAACACTTCCTGGATGAACCAGCCGGCAATCGAAAACACCTTGCCCTCGAAGCCCACGATGTAGTGGTTGGTGATGTCGGATTTGCTCACCTTGGTTTTCTTCCAGTTGGCAAACTCAGACATAAATTCCAGCAGATCCTGTAAAGCGAAATCGTTGGACGATGCCGGCTGCCGGGTCTTGCAATACATCTGCAGCAACGACGCTTCTTCAGCGCTGCCAACACTCCCAATCACCAGTCCGTTTATCTCGAACAACTTGGAAAACTTGGTATTTTCCCCTTTGCTCTGGGTAGCCCAACGAACCGTGATTGAATCAGAAGCGATCTCAAACCCATTGGGAAGAATCCTGCATGCAACAACACTCATAGACACCCACTCAATTTTCGTGTAAGGGACTCCTTAAAGATACAAAATACACGCTAAGATGAGCGGCTGGTTGCACGCAGGCGCAGCAGGCTGGCCTAGATAGGCTTCCGAACCATCGACATCAGGCTGTTCAGGTCCGTGTTACGCGCACTTTGCTCCACGTCGCCACGGTACTGCTCAAACATCGTTTTGCCCTGCGCAAGTTGCTCCGTAAAATGTTGCTTGAGCGCTGGAGTGGATAGCTGGCGGTTGCCGGCGTAGTACACTCTTGCAGCCTGTCCTAATGCATAGGTAGAAGCAAACGACATCGCAGCACCCATCGCTGTGCCGGCCATCTTCGCCAGTTTTTTCTTTGTCTTCTTCTTTTTACCAAAAGCCGACTTTACAAAGCCACCCACCAGCTTGCGCGCATACGTTTCTAGCACCTGCGAGGTCATGCCCACCCCAACAACAGCCAGGAATTCGCGAATGTGTCCTTGATCAAGTTGAAAGCCGTGGTGTTGTCCAATCCTGTAGACCATCTTCATTTGCAGCGGTACAATTGCCATGGACGCAAGCGATTGCGGCAGAAGTTCGAGTCCACCATTCATGATCGAATATTTCAGGATCATGGGGTTCAAGGCCTGATCTTCAGCAGTCTGTTGCGGCTTTTCAACTATTGGCGGTACAGGTGCCGGCAACTGCTCTACGGGCCCATCACCCGCTACGGGCATGGCAGCGAGTGCCATCGCATCACGGTCAACCGATTGCGTCGTTTCCACGTCTAGCCCCAGCGCTACGCGAAGCTGATCTAAAAAAGCCTGTTCTTCTTTTAAGGTCTGCCCATCTGCATCGCATACGCCTACGGCCATTTCATATGCAAGATTGCGCATGGCCGGCGTTTCTACCAGCGGGGCGACGTCTTCTAACTTCAATTTCCCCATAATTACACTGCTATACAAAGTGGGAGAGAAATCAGCATCAAGACTCGCAAAGATGTCTTTCAGTCGGTCCCGTTCGCTGTTGTCTTTATTCCCATCAGCAAACGCTGCCATCAGACAAATTGCTACAATTGCTTCGCGTTCGTCAAGTTCGGTTACGGTCATGGATCTATGTCTAAAACGTTTTTCTTGTTGATACACCCCCTGCCTGAACAGACGCAAGAATCCCCTGCCTATCGTCAAGGCATGGTCACGGTACAGGCATGGAAACGGTAAAAGGCAGATACGTACTTCGCTTGGGTGCTGCACCCATAACGGCTCAGCGCTAGCTGCGTTCAGAAAGGGTATTAAACTGGGCCAGCCATGCTCTTCTAGGGCAGGATGTTTTGAATATCCAATAATTTGAGACGTGTAGCGGCATGTGTTTTTAGATGACCAGGCAGTCAGGAAAAATGTATGTGCCAAGCGGAAGTTTATGTACGGAAATATCGGTCCTTGGTTACATAAAACGCCTCCCCGGACCCATGCAAAAAAAGCCCCGGCAGTACAACTGCCAGGGCTTTTCGATCAGCTAGCTATGCGGTGCATAGTTTCAAAGGCTTCGTTATGGAAGCACTACGGTGTCGATCACGTGGATGATGCCGTTGCGTGCAGCGATATCGGTATATACGAAACCAGCTGAGCGATCCTGCTGGTCGATCAATTGCACGTTTTCAGCGTCAACTTTGATTTTGCCACCCTGTGCTGTCATCAGCGACTCAGCACCAAGTACGATGCTGGCAACCTTACGGCCTGGTACCACGTGGTACAGGAGAATGTTAGACAGCGTCTCTTTGTCAAATGCATCACCCACGTTATGTGGATTCAAACCAAGCTTGGCAAATGCAGCATCCGTTGGGGCGAATACTGTGAAGATTGAACGACCAGAAACAGCGTCAACCAGGTCAGCAGCTGCAAGTGCTGCAAGAAGGGTTTCAAATTCGCCGTTTCCTTCTACCTGCGCAACAACGATATCAGCGATTGTCAGGTTTTTGGTAGCTGGGTTTGGCGGTGTAAATCTTCCTTGTTCTGCTACAGGGGCTTCAGAGTCAACGCTGATAGGATCAGAGCAACCGACGAGAAAAAGGAAGGCAAAAGCTAGTACGGAAAAACGGTAAATCATTTTTACAATAAAGGGTATTAGGTGATTATGAATCCAACATCAGAACCCCAGAGCAGGATTACATTGGACGAACACATTTGGGGTGGTCAGCGGGAAGATGCTCTGCCCATCTTCGTTTGCCGGCCTTGCAGAGAGATGTATGTTATAACAACAGCTTAAATACACGATAGATTTTTTTAGTGACTACCATACACCAAAAAAATTTCGACTTTTTATACCCCCTTGATCGAATCGCACTATTCACACTGTTTAGGCGGTTTTACTATGTTAGTGCGGTTGCTTTTTGCCTGACAAGCCGACTAAACAACTGGAAATAACCTTTCCCAAAATGAAAAAAACTGGCATCAGGCAGACAAATAAAAATTTTTTAAGGATGCCGGCTTTTTTTCAGGATAAAATAACAGTGACCACTCAAACACACTCCACCACTGCGGATCCCAAGACGAGTTGTCCTTCCTGCAAATGACTCGTGCTTTCTTCGCGCATATACTATCAACCAATGTGCAGTTTTTTGCACCTTAGCGAGCAGTTTTTTGCATGTTCATCACCTATATTACTGAACGCTAATACTATATAGAGCGATCTGGCACCGCTGTATGCTCACCCTACCAAGCCACAGCAAGTGAAAAACACATGCCCCCTATTGCTTCTGTTGGCGCTGTTTGTGCAAAGCCTCGTGTTATGCTCCAGCGCCCAGGCACAACTTCCGCCACAGCCTACGATGCTCAGCGGCTTTGTGAGCGACGACACAGATGGCCAGGCCATTGAGCTTGCCAACGTGGTGTTGATGCAGGAGGACGCGGTGGTTGGCGGTGCAGTCACAAATCAAGATGGGATCTATGTACTGCGGCGAATCGAACCGGGTACGTATACACTCATCGTATCATTTATTGGCTACGAGCGTTACGTCGTCTCACTTACCCTCAGCGAAGGCCGCAACAATCGCCATAACGTTCAGCTGCAACCCGACGCTGCACAGATGGACGAAGTCCTGGTACAATCCGATCGTTTGGGGGGCGCAGCGCGAATTACGGCTGGTCAGCAAACCATCCAGCCTGAGGATCTTGAGCTGATCCCTTCACCCGACGTCTCGCCCGATCTGCTAAATTACCTCACAACCTTACCGGGTATTGTATCACTCGGCGACCGAGGTGGTCAACTGTTTGTGCGGGGCGGAGAGCCCACACAGAACCTCGTACAGATCGACCGCATGCTCGTGTACCAACCCTTTCACGTGCTGGGCTTTTATTCCGCGTTCCCTGGCGACATTCTCAGTAAAAGCGACATTTACGCCGGCGGTTTTGGCAGCCGGTTTGGAGGCAGAATTTCTTCCGTGCTCGATATCCTCACGCGCAACGGTAACAACCGCCGGCTTGCTGGCGCGGTGGGCATTTCACCGTTTGTGAGTTCGATCCGTCTGGAAGGCCCCCTCATCCCCCGCCGCGTTTCGCTCCTTGCTTCCGTACGTGAATCCGTTATCGAGCACGGCGCAAGCCAATACATCGACGACCCGATGCCTTTTGAGTTTGGCGACATGTTTGGCAAGCTCCACGTGGAGGTAAGCAGCAAGAGCCGCTTTTCTGTCAGCTACCTGCGCACCCATGACCGGGGCATCTTGAACGAAGCCTTTGAAGACAGCGATGTAATCCCCGAAGAAGTACGGTGGAAAAACGAAGCATACGGTTTGCGCTGGGTGGTACTCCCTCGCTTGATCTCAGCAACGACAGAATTCAACCTCTCCCACTCCCGTCTTGAAACACAACAAGGGCTCTCAGGACTTCCATCACGCCGCTCTTCCATAAACAGTACACATATTGGCATTGATGTATCGTTCCAGGGTGTACGGGTAGACGGGCACGCCGGCGTATCCATTCGCTTGAACTCACTGGACAGCCAGCTCGATGGGGTGTTCCAGAATATTGAACTCAAACGCGTGAGCCTGGATGAAGCTGCGCAGTATGTCGAGCTTAATTTCAAATGGCCTGGCGGGCTCAGCATTGAGCCAGGCATCCGAGTACAGTTTTACCAGGTTGATATTGACCCCAAGCTGGAGCCGCGGCTCCGTGTTGTGTGGAATCGAGGCCGGCACCAGTTGAGCGGCGCAGCTGGCATCTACAACCAGGAAATTGTAGGCGTAACAGACCGCCGGGATGCTGCCAGCGTGTTCACGGCCTGGACCAGTATCCCCCAACCAACGCAGCGTAACCTCAATCGAGACATCCGCGCCGGCCGGCTGCCCAGTGCATTGCACGCCATCGCCGGCTACCGTTTTACCCCCAACGATCAGTTTGAACTGTCGCTGGAAGGCTTCCACAAAGACATCACCAACCTCTTTGTACCAGAGTGGACCGCCTTCCCGCAGTTTACCTCAAATGTACAGCCGGCCACCGGTGCGTCCCAGGGCTTTGACTTCAGAGCAGAATGGCGACACCCCAGTTTCTACGCGGCCATCAACTACGGGTATTCGAATACACGCTACCGGGCAGAGCAATTCCAGTTGCTGTTGTGGTATGGCGAGGAACGACTGCGCTACCGACCACCTCACGATCGCCGGCATCAAATCAACATGATTGCCCACTGGGAGCTATGGGGCATGGACATGAACCTCAAGTGGGAGTTGGGTTCAGGTCTCCCCTTTAACCGAGCGCTCGGTTTTGATGCCTTTATTTTGGTAGATGACCTGGTTGATGTACGCGAAACATCGGGCGCGCAACGCGTCATTTACGAGCGCCCGTACAATGGGGTTTTGCCGGCCTACCACCGACTGGACGCCTCGGTATCCAAGTCCTGGCAGCTTAGTCGAGCAAAGCTCACGTTGCAGGGCAGTATCATCAACATGTACAACCGGCGCAATCTGTTTTATCTCGATATCTTTACGCTGAACCGTGTTGATCAACTGCCAGTCGTCCCAACCCTTGGCCTGCAGGTATCTTTCGAATGAATAGGCAGCAACATACCTTCAGCATCCTGGCTGGCTTCATGCTCGCTATCATCCTCTTCATGGGATGTGAAGAAGACGTCGTTGGCGTCTTGGGCACAGAGCGCCCCTTCTCCCTGTACGGCGTATTCACGCCCGGGCCAGATACCCAATGGGTTCGGGTATTTTCGATAGAAAATCAGTTGCAGCTTACACCGCCAGAACCACTCGATGCAGCATTCATCTCCACCAACCTGACAACCGGTGAAACACACGTGTGGCGTGATTCTATCACACAAGATGAACGCGGCTTCTACAGCCATCTGTTTTGGGCTCCTTTTGCTGTCAACTACGGAGAAAGGCATCGCGTTGAAGTTACACGGGGCTCAGATGGACAGGTTAGTTCTGCCGAAGTTGAAATCCCCGTCCAATCTGAACTGGTTGAACTGGATCCTGTTGTTCAATTTCGTGATGTCATTCAGCCGGTGCTCGTTGAAGGTGCTACCGCGCGCCTGATTCAGATCGAACTTTCTTACAGGCTGATTAACTCCCCCAGTGCTGAATCCGAATCGCCCGAGGTCTTTCTAAATTATGATGGTAAACAACGTACAACGCCGGACGGCTGGGTTGTCGATGTAGAACTGTCAGAAGACATCCAGGTCCTACGCGAGGAATTGGCAAAAACAGGTAACTGGTTTCCTTCATTTGGTGTGGGTGTGACCAGTATGACGTTGCGGATGATGGTTGTAGATGATGCCTGGAATCCGCCTGATGGGGAGTTTAATCCCGAGGTATTGGTGCAGCCGGGCACGTTGTCCAATGTTGAAAATGGGTTTGGCTTTATTGGCGCGGGCTACCGGATTGATATCACATGGCGCCCACCCGCAGATGCGTTGGAGCAGGCAGGATTCCGGCCGGCGGATGATGGCGACGACGAGGAAGAGGACGACGGCGATCCTTTCGGCTGATCCGGCTTTGTTAAACCAGCACTCCGTTATCGGTTCTGCTTGTTGCCTGGTTCTTCTGGATCGTAGAATGCTTTGTCCAAATCTTCCAGGTACCGCCGGGCTCTCAAAAACATGTCGTCGTACTTGAGGGCTGTTGTAAAGCACTGCCGCGCCTGTACAATTCGTCCGAATGTCGCGTAGGCTACGCCGAGATTAAGCCACAATTGTGCTTCGTCGGGTTTTGCACGCAAGAGGCCTTTGTAGATCTCAATCCCCTCTTCGAGCTCACCACTCGCAATTTTGATTACGGCCTGCCGGTGGCCACGTAAAATGTTGGCATCTTCAAACGAGCTTTCGAGGTAATCGGGAGCTAAAGCATAGGCAATGCGGTCGGCGCGATCAGCATCCAGTCGTATTGCCGGCACGCCGCAATGCGTATCCAAAGCGCAACCACAACATCAGGTGCTGCGGATTGGACTCCGCCATCATTTGCCAGTGGTCCATTTCCGTTTGAGTAGTCTGCAAAGACTCCGCCCGGGCGAGGTAAAAGCCGGCGCGCTCGCTGTCATTCATCCGTTGGTACGCCTGCCCCAAATTGTAATGGCCCCAATAGTGCCAGGGGCTGACATCCACGAATGGTTGCAGGAGGGATACGGCTTCTTCAGGCTCCCCATTTGCATTCAATAAGGCGCCAAGGGCAAACTTGTAATTCTGGTTGTCCGGCTCAAGGGCCAATCCCTTGCGGGTATAGACAATGGCATCTTCAAAATCGCCCTGTTCTCCCAATAGCTGGCCCAACCGCATAAACACGGTTGCGCGCGAATCATCCAGTTCAATCGCGCGCTCAAACGCTGTACGGGCACTGTCTGCTTCCCCCAAATCCTGATAAGCTCGGCCCATTTGCAGATACACTGTAGCTGTTGGATACCTGGCCGCTTCCTGGTTATACATGGCCAGAGCCGGCTTTATGGCACCTTTTCGAATCGCTAGATTTCCCCGATTGAGCCACGCCCCTTGCAACGACTCATCCAATGCCAACGCTGCTATGTAGGCAGAATCAGCAAGATCAAAACGGGCCAGTCCAGTGTAGATGCGACCACGCATAAATTGGATGTCAGCAAAACCTGGGTCCTCAGCGTAGGCGCTATCTGTAAAAGCAAGCGCGATATTGTAGGCTTCTTGCTCGAAAGCCTGCTGTGCCTCCCCCAGGAAAAACGCTGCTTCCGCATCAACCTCCTGTGGCGTTTCTGGACCACAGCCACTGCCTACAATAAGGAGTAGCACAATACGCAAAAGGCTGGCTTTCCCACCCATTATTTTCATGTTATCGTGTTTCATTTTCTAACCAAACGATAGACCGTTGACCGGCTGTCCAGGCTGCAAACAACTCTTGCGTATCGCCAGCCGGCCCAAATCCGATGTTGGAGCCAAGCAGTATATCGATATCTGCATCACCATCAACATCCCCGGTATCCATCACCAGCCACCTGCCGAGGCCGGCATTTTCAAACGTGTGTGCGCTATATACATAATTCCCTTCCCCCTTAAGGAGCACGAAGCCCTCATCAGCTGCAGAAACGTAGTCCGGGAAATAGGAGATTGCCGCAATGTCCAGGATACCATTCTGATCGAAATCAGCGGCATGCGCACCAAATGCGCCGTACATGGGATAAAAGAAAACTTCTTCGAACGAAACAGGCGATACCGCCTCAAAAATACGGATACCGTGGTAATTTTTCAGGATGGGCGAAGAATCTGCATTATCCCCATTTGTGTAGAGAATGTCCTGCAATCCGTCACCATTGAAGTCTTCCAGCATAAAAGAAGTTGATCCATAAACGGCAGGAAATTGCAGCACCTTAACGGGGGCAAATTGGCCTTCACCTTTATTGAGATAGATATCGATGCCTTCATCCCCTTGCGCTCGTAATGCAACAATGTCGAGCCTGTTATCCGCGTCGATATCGTGCAACTGGGTGCGGATGATTCCAGGGCTCGTGTGCAACACAAACCGCTCAAACGTGGCAGGATCTCGTTGCGCAAACCAGGAAAGCGCGCCGGCGTAATGTCCGTATTCAGCGATGACCAGATCTTGCAGTCCATTTCCGTCCAGATCGCCCAGTTGCAAATCAACGGGGCGCTGCAAGCCACCGATTAACAACTGTGGACCGGCAGATGGATCATCTACAACATACACAGCACCACGCGCCGAGACTGTTGGTTCGGGCCCCTGGCCTATCACCAAGATATAGAGCCGGTTGCCATCGATACGCGTTGCCACTGGCGCACCCGGCAAATCAAAACTGAACTGTAGCCTGCCTTCGGCATCGATAAGGACTAGCTTGCTGGAAGCAGCGTAGTTGCCCACCAAATATGCCTGAAAACCGTCCTGTATCTGCACCAGCGTGGTCAGTGGCGTACTAAAAGAAACGGCTGTCTGTTGGACGGCAAAACCCGGCAAGTCACCTGTGGTAACTTTACGGTTTATGACCGGCAGCACATCCGGTGCATTTTCTGCGTAATAGGCCGAGATAGCATCCCAAGCCTCAGATGAAAGCTGCGGAGCTTCCGGGAAGTAAGGCGCTGGATCGAGGTTGTGCTCCAAGAACGGAGCGATCAGGCTATCCCGTTCACCTTGCTCGTAAATCCCCAGCCGGTAGCCCATAACGGGCAATGTACTGTTAGTCCAGGTAGCTTTGTCTAGCAACGCTGGCGCAGGAAACTGGTGACAGCCGCCACAGTACGTCTCCGCAAGTTTGCCACCTGTTTGCGGCTGGTCTGCTACCCGATTACAGCTGGCACCAAAGACAAGCAACAGCACGATTCCTGCCTGCACAAAAGACTTGTTGATATGCCTATTATGTCGGCTCATAAACCAACCGGCTGCAAGTCAGCACTGCCCTGCACAACCTGCCATTCCTGATTTGTTGGCAGTCCCTCAAAACGTTGCGTTTCCCCGCCTGGCCAAACCACAACGAGCGAATCAACCATCGCCTGTTCGGCTCCAAAGCCCCATGTTGCCACTTGCTCGTGCTGCGCCATAAAGCTGGACCCACCGCGTATCCACCGCTCTTGTCCTTTGCCGTTTGTGTACGCCACTAGGCGCGTACCCAGCCCACTTTTGTTTACGGTGCTCCCCTCAACCTTGACGCGCACCCATGCCGGCGTTGCGCTTTGCTCGTTTCGCCAGAGATGGGCTTTACCGCCATTCTCGGTAATAAGAATATCGAGATCGCCATCGCGGTCGATATCTGCGTACGCTGCCCCCCGCCCTACCAGTGGCTGCGTCAATACACCGCCAATATCTGATGCAGCATCAGTAAATTTGCCGGCACCGTTGTTTAGAAAGAGGTGGGGTGGCTGCGCGTAGGTGATACCATCCTGGGTGACTGCAATTTCTTGCTGCACGTGTCCGTTGGCTGCAAACAAGTCGAGATCGCCGTCCATATCGGGATCAAACAAAAACAGGCCAAAGGTGAGCGTCATCAGGCTGGGCCGGCCAATCTGCGAGGCTGCTGCGCGGTCTACAAACAGGTCACCCCCAACGTGTCCGAATACCGCAATCATTTCTTTGGAGAAGTTGCCCACAAACACGCTGTGCCGGCCCGAACCGTCGATCACTCCCGTGTCGATGCCCATTCCGGCGCGTGCGCGACCGTTTTCATCGTATGCCAACCCGCTCAGCGCGCCAAGTTCTTTAAAGGTCCCATCTCCATTGTTTTTATAAAGGAGATCAGGTTGCGTGTCGCTGGCAACCACGAGGTCGGGCCAGTGGTCATCGTTGTAATCGAACACCGCAGCGCCGAGCATTTTGCCCGGAGAAGGTAGAAAGCCGGCGGCTTCAGTTTCATCGGAAAACGTTCCGTCCCCATTGTTACGGAGAAAACGACTGGGAAGTCCGGTGTATAGCTCGGGGGTACAGTAACTTTTCGTAGTCCCATCCAGCGTGCAGAAAATGTCTTTCTCGGTCGACCAGTCGACATAATTGCCAACATACAAATCCAGCCATCCATCCAGATCAGCATCAAAAAAGACGGGCGTGGTACTCCACGTGGCGCCAGCCTGCGCATTGGCTTTTGCTGACACATCTACAAATACCCCACCCCGGTTTTCAAACAGGTAGTTGGGCCCTAGCGTGGTAAAGTAAATGTCTTCATCACCATCATTATCATAGTCGCCGACGGTAAGGCCATAGCCATAAGCAGTCAGATTGCCCAGACCGGCTGCTTCGGTAACAAGCTCAAACGTAGCATCCCCTCGGTTTTGGTAGAGCCACAAGGCCGGCACAGGATCAGCTGTGTTTTCTGTCCAGTTGCCGCCCCCCACCAGGAGGATGTCCTGCCATCCGTCGCTGTTGTAATCGATAAAAGCAGCGCCGGCGCCCATGGCCTCCGGGAAGTACTTGTCCCCCGTGGCACCCGTGACGTGTTCAAAAGCATCAAGGCCGGCGGTTTGGGTGATGTCTTCGAAATAGAAAGATGGTCCCGCTGAAGATTCAGATGAGGTTTCGGTTTGAGGGACTTCACCGCAACCGACCCACACAAAAAGAAAAGCGGATAGCAATGCATAGCGCACAGGTGCCGGCAACTGGCATGGCACATTCACACGTCTCAAACCACATTTCATCATAACTGGCGGAAGATCAAGAGCAAGGGGTTACTTATTGGCCAAGGCGGGTAAGGTAGGCGCGTGCCTGCGGGTTTTCAGGGTCGAGTTTGAGCGCATTTTCCCAGGCAGCCTGTGCCTCAGGCATCTGATCAGCCATGGCGTGGACAATACCCAGGTTCACCCATAGACTCACAAACGATGGGTCTTGCTGCAAAATGGATTGATAGGCGCGAATGGTACCCAGCGTATCCCCCTGCAGCAGTGTCAGGTTTGCCATGTTGGTCTGAATTTCCAGATTACCCGGATCCAGATGGCGTGCAATTTTATAAGCACGCATAGCATCTTCATACCGGCCGACAAGGCGCAGGGCAGACCCTAATGCAGCGTGCGGGAGTGCCTCGTCGGGGGCGGAGCGGGCCGAGTTGAGCAATTGCATAATGTTTGCATCTTTGGCGCGAAGCACTTCTGCCTGTTTGAGCATTTCCTGGCCGGCGTCTGCATCACCCAGGCGCACCAGTGTTTGTCCCAGTTTGTAGTGCGAGGCATGGTGCCAGGGCCAATGTGCGGTAACGGCCTGAAGCTCGGGCAAGGCAGCTTCATGGTACCCGTTGGTAGCAAGCAAAGAGGCGAACAGATATCGGTAATCCCAGTCGTCGGGCGTGTAGCTGGTTGCCAGGCGGGCGTGGGTGAGCGCTTCAGCAAATGCACCTTCGTCTTCCAGCAAAAGGGCAAGATTGAAGTGCGCCGGCGCGTACGAACTGTCGAGGGCAATGGCATTTGTAAACGCAATCCGTGCGCTGTCTACTTTGCCGAGTTCAACGTACGCTCGGCCAATCCCCCGCCACGGCATTGGTGCTCCATACGCCTCAATTTCTTTTCGATAATTGAGGATGGCCTCTTCAAACTGATTCCGGCGAAAATCGTTATTGCCCAGGTTATGCCAGACTCCCCGGTATGCAGGATCGCGCGTGAGAGCGTTCTGGTAGGCTATTGCGGCACGATCGTAATCGCCCAATTCCGAATAAATCCGCCCCCGCAGAAAAGCTGCATCAGGCAACTCGGGCGTGAACCGTTCAGCGCTATCTGCCAGGATGAGCGCGATCTCAAATTCGTGTTGCGTGAGGGCGGCCGTGCCTTGTTGCAGCAACGCTTGCGATCTGGGATCGATGAAGCGCTGCTCGGCATCTTGACCTGAATTCTGTTTACATCCAAGCAAACATCCCATCAAGACGCCGACAATCAGGATTTGCCGGCACCAGCCTGCATGCCTTAGCTTCACTGACAATTGAGCACACATATTAAGGACCTGGGAGTCTTTCGATACTTGAACGAGCGTCGCGGTGGGCCGGATCATGTTTCAGCGCCTCTTCCCACGCCGCTCGCGCCTGACTGTACTTCGTTTGCAAAGCATACACCACACCCAAATTATACCAGCCTTCGGCATAATCAGGTTTAGTGGACAAGAGGATTTTAAATTTTTGTATGGCGTCGAGGGTATCACCACGAACAAGCGCAAGATTGGCAAGGTCGTTTTTTATTGATAGATCCTCAGGCCGAAGCGACTCGGCAACGGACAACGGACGAACAGCTTCATCGACGCGGCCGGCCTGGATAAGCAATCTGCTTAACGTAAGCCAGCGCTGCACCTGATCCGGGTAGGTTTGCGATTCAAACCGGGCTTTCTCGATGCGATCGTTCAAGACCTGCAACGTATCTGCGAGTTGTAATTGCAGTTTACCGGCGTCTTCTTCCCCAAGTTCTACAAGGGCGAGGCCCAGGCTGTATCGCGCTGATGCAAGCCATGGTTTTAGCTGTAATGACCGCTGGAGCAAGGGCACTGCAGCATTGACTTCGCCGGCTTCCTGTTTAAGCGCCCCGAGCAGGTAATTGTAATCCGGATGCACAGGCACCAAAGACACGGCTTGTTCAGCATACTGGAGCGCCTCGTCTGTTTTTCCTGCGTCTTTGAGCGACTGGCTCAAGTCCGCGTATGCATCAGCATTGAGACTGTCGAATGCAAGCGCTGCCCTGAACGCTGAAACTGCAGCTTCATCTTCAGCAAGTTGGCGATGGGCCCGCCCCTTTTGCACGGCAAGCCGGCTCATGGTTTCCTGATAACGGACTGCGTAAGAAACCCCAAATTGCTCGCTTTGCCGCTCGGTCACAGCCATCTCGTTATCATACCGCGAAATAGCTTCGCTGTATTTTCTACGCAAAAACGAAATATTACCAAGATTGAACCAGGCAGAAGGGTAATCTTCCTGAAGCGCCAGCGTGCTTTCAAATGCCGATTCGGCGCCTGCGATATCTCTCATTTGAAAAAGCACCTGGCCACGCAAAAACTGTGCATCAGCTGCATCGGGATCGATTGCAAGCGCGCTATCTGCAAAAGCGAGCGCTGACGTAAACATGCCCTCTGATAGCGCCATCCGCGCTACTTCCAATACCTGCGTAGATGGTGCTGTATTGGATGGCCCCGGATGTGATGCGGCTTCTTTGTGAACGTCCCCTTTGCATCCTGTGAGAACAAGACACACTGTGAGAACAAGACACAACGCAAGCGCTATCACCGTCTTGAACGAAAGGTATCCCATAAAAACAATACAGTGGGTGTTGGAATCTGGTCTTCTTATCCGATGTCCGCCCTTGTGATGGTGGTGAGCGTTAGATCGGACATAAATATAATAAAAACAACTGACAAGACTCCGGTCAATAACTACGGACAGTTTCTATAATGCCTTGCTTTTCTCTAATCCGAATATGCGCCCCCGACGGCACTGTTGTCAGTGTGTCTGTACCACCGGATGGCCATCTTACAAAGAGTGAATCTACGCGATCTTCTATGCCCACTTCTGTGCCCAAACCAAACGTCAAGCGCCTCTCAACAGCAGACAAATAACTCGCTCCTGATGCAATGTAGCGCACCTGTTTTTTGCCGGCTGTTACCAGCGTAACGCGCGCACCAATGGCATCTGGATTGCTGGCAACACCTTCCAAAGACACCTGAAGTACCGCGCCTGTCTGCGATTCATTTTGCCAGAGGTATGCAGGGCCGTTGTTGGTTGTCAGCAAGACGTCCAGATCACCGTCATTGTCATAATCAGCGTACGCCGCCCCGCGCCCAACAACTGCCTGATCCAGCATAGGAGAAGTTGAAGCCGGCACTTCCTCGAAGGTGCCATCCCCCCTGTTTGTGAAAAGCAGCGGCTTTTGAGCAAACGTGATCCCTTCTTGCATCCGGCCTACGCCTTCATGCACGTGCCCATTGAGCGCGAACAAATCCAGGTCACCATCCAGCTCAATATCAAAAAGAAAAATCCCGAAGGTAAGTGGCAACAGGCTGGGCCGGCCGATCCCCGAACCAATTGCCATATCCCGAAACCGGCTATTTCCTCTATACTGGAAAACACTGATCATCTCTTTGGAAAAGTTGCCGATCACGATAGCCGGGTCACCACTGCCATTTATGTCACCTGTGTCTACTCCCATGCCGGCGCTTGCTTTGCCCGTACCCGTCAGGGCCATGCCACTCACCAGGCCTTTTTCTTCAAAGGTGCCATCACCTCGATTTTCGAACAAAAGATCGCGCGCAGTATCATTGGTTACGACAACATCCAACGCACCATCCCCATTGTAATCAAGCGTAGTCATGCCCAGGGTTTTGCCTGGATGCCCCGCAAAGCCGGCAGCCTTCTCTGCGCGCTGGAATCTACCAGTGCCATCATTACGGTAATAGTGCAAGCCGACGCCAGTGTACAGCTCTGGTGTGCAGTATTCTTTTGCGGTACGATCGAGCGTGCAGGCCCGATCTGTAGCTGGAGACCACGCGACATAGTTGCCCGCCAGGATATCGAGCCAGCCATCATTGTCTGCATCGAACATCAAGCTCGCTGTACTCCACGCTTTTGTTGTATCAAGAATGGTTGGTGTAAAACCTCCGTTTTCGTTGATAAACAGGAGATTCTCATCGAGTGTGGTTAACACAAAGTCTTCGTCAAAATCGTTGTCGACATCGCCAACGGTTATCCCAAACCCATACGCACGAACATCAGCCAGGCCGGCAGATGATGTATAATCTGCAAACGTCCCATTACCCCTGTTTTTGTAGAGGGCTACAGCAGGGACATTGTTGTTTTGCCAAGTTGCTCCCCCAACGAGCAGGATGTCTTGCCACCCATCGCCATCAAAATCGATAAACCCACCGCCGGCTCCCATGATTTCGGGAAACCACTTATCCCCCGTTGCACCCGACGCGTGTTTAAAATCAGCCAGGCCGGCACGCGACGTGACATCTTCAAACGCAATGGCTCTGTCTCCCAATTTCACGCCAGCTTCCTGGCAGCCCCAACAAAGCAATGCAATCAGCACACCGGGTAACACCACAGTGCGGATTTGCCATTGGCGCAACGGAATGAATGAGGCAATCGAACGAAACATAACGCGAAGATGGGAAAACCTCCTCAAAATAAAAAGCGGCAGACCAAATGGCCTGCCGCTTTCTGATTTACCTTTCTTTCCTTACTAGAAGGAGAGATTCAAGCTGATCCGGTTGATGTCACCAAGAATACCGAAGTCGGTATACGCGTAGTTGGCGCTAAAGCCAACACCACCCAGATCACGCTGGAGACCGATACCGAGGTTGATGCCTTCTTCGTCCGTTGGGAATGCATAACCGGCCCGGAGTGCCAGCGTATTGGCAAGCACGTACTCACCACCAACATTCAAGTGCTCATAGAAGTCACGTGGACGCTCAGCATCAATTGACAGGACAAACGAGTGCATGTCTGTATTGTAATTGGTGAGATCCAGCATGTCCATCGAGACACCAATGGTGAAGGTAAGCGGCAATTCGAATGCTTCTTCCTCGTAGGTTACCTCACGCGAGAAGTTACGCGCGCTCATGGCAAAGTTGAGGCTCCGGAATCCGGTGTTGTACAATACGCCAAAGTCGACAGCAACCGTACTCTGGTTGTTGCTCTGGGTATCGTCAGCATTCAAGGTGCTTTCAGCAAGATCCTGATATACGTACTTGATATTTGCCCCAACCGCAAAGCGATCGCTAAGCGATTTAGCATAGCTAAAACCAGCAGACATTGCATTTGGGCTATAGGTACCTGTATCAAGGAAGCCGGCTTCATTTTCAGCACGTACGGTTCCGAGAAAATCGCCGTAGTCAACGGCCATTACAAAGGCCCCAAATACACCGTAGAGACCATTAGCAGGTGCAAATGCAACAGCACCAAAATTATACGTGATATCGGCAAACCATTGCGTCTGTCCGAGGGAGAGATTCAGCGGTTTTTGTAGAGATGCCATGCCTGCCGGATTGTAAAACATAGCAGCGGCATAGCCCTCGGTAGCTGTCATAGCACTTCCGAGGCCAGCAGCGCGAGCATCTACCGACATCTGGAGAAATTTCATCCCCGTCTGTGCACGCTTATTCAGATCCTCTTCGGGAATCTGTTGTGCCTGACCCATCACCGAAACCGCACAAAACAGGCTCAGCAGACCAAGCAGCGTCGATCGATAAACTAGATATTTCATAATACACCAATTTGCATTTTAAATAGCATTCGCAAAGCGAGCAGCTCCCGACAGTCGCCGGGAGCCGGCAGCTGCTATCGAATCACTGTGAACTTGCGAATGACCTTGTCGCCGGTCTCGTTGTCGGTAATAACCGCGAGATAAATACCGGTGGCGATAGGCTGCAACGAATCTGTTTGAGCGTTCCAAGGCTGGTCTCCACTACCGTCGTCGTGGAGAATTGTCGTAATGGACTCACCCATTTCGGTGAAGATCTCAATCGTACAGTTCCCAGGAATGTCGAAGAACTGAATCTGGTTTTCGTTGCTAAACAGCAAGCTGGCTTCCGTGCTGATGTTGTACGGATTAGGTACAACGCGCGCAGCTTCGATTGAAGCGCCCGGCGGTCTTTTCAGTACCGCTGGCTCATAAGTCTGCGCCCAGTAACGGTTGCTCTTTAGTGGTACACCCGTTGGTGTAAGACCGGTGGCATCGTTGTTCACTTCACCGACGGCCTGCAAGTAATAGAAGTAGTTGATACCACGAATCACCGTATTGTCTTCGAAAGACGTCGTGCCGGCATCAAAATCAGCTACTTTGCGGTAAACTGTTGGCCATTCTTCGTATGGCTCACCCGTCAGCGGGTCGAGCGGCAAACCGTCGAACCGATCCTGAGCACGCCAGAGCTCCCAGCCACCCGCAGGTGATTCACCCGGGTAAGATTCCCACTCGATGAAGATCCGATCCGTACCAGAGGTTACAGAGAACCTGGCTGGTGGCATCGGTCCTTTTGGAATATTCCAGCCAGACTCATAGTTCGCGACCATACGATCGAAGGTCTGGAACATGGTATCTTTGGCGGACAGTGCCCACTGGTTTTTCGTCATACGCTCAGCGCCGGTATACAACGTATTGTAGTCGTATGCTGCGTCGCTGATCACGCCATCACCATTGGCATCAAATTCAAACACCGCATTCTCATCGCCGTTGGCACGTTTATATGCCTGCCCAACCGCTACGGAAGCGGCATCACTAATACCGCCAATCCCTTCACCAATGATGATCCGTACGTCTTCACCAGGACCGAGGGTATAAGGTCCAAAGCCTTCACCGAAGGCAAAACCATCGCCACCGCGCCCCAGCGTAGGATCACCAAGTGGCGTATCAAAACCGCCGGCTGGCTCTACAAGGTCGGCATGGTGTGGATATACACGGCCTTCTGTGATTAACTCATACTCGAACTCCATTTTTGCGAGATCCGTATGCTCGTTAAGGTGGGTACGTTCATCACCCGTCCAGATGTAGTTCATCGTACTTGGCTGATTCGGATCATCCGACTCATCTGTAGCCGATGCATCAGCATGCAGAATAATACGTCCCAACATGTGGGCAGCACCAAGCCGGCCGGTACTGTCAGCATCAACCGTGAGCCAGTTGCCAGCATCCCATAACGGACCACCAATTGAGGTACGGCCACTGAGGGTAGGCACGTGCCCCAACCAGGAGTACTGCGCGCGATAGTCCACGTCGTAGTCTTCATGGCCATCGCCCACGGTGTCGTTCATGGTCCACTTACCCCAGCCCTGGGCGTTGTTCTGAATCCAGCCGGCGCTACGGTTGGGTGCGTAACGGTTCTGCCAGTAGAAGTACACGCCTTCGAGCGTCTGGTCGGGCAGTTCAATGGTTGCATCGTTATCTGTGTTACCGCTGTTGGTAAAGAGAAATTCGATGATATGGTAGTTATCGTGATGCTCCTGGCTGAACTGGCTCGCCCAACGCTCCTGCGTAATACCCAGCACGTTGGTGTTACGGGTATAGATGGTGCGATCGAACGCCAAAGTCGGATCAACCTCTTCGTTAACTACGGGTCGGTTGAAAGATTCGAACCCATCCACCTCAACGATTGGAGGCTCGAAACGACTAATGATGGTTTGCTCCTCGGCGAACACTTCGCCAAGACCAGTGATACGAGGCCCCACATGCGCAATTTTTACAGGCCAGGTGGTACCGGCTTCGTCGGTAAAGTCTGTTGCGGCAACCCAAAGGGCATAACCGCGCACATTACCATGTTCATTGCGGATCCCGGGCCAGTGGATGTTGTGGCCCTGGTAGTCTTCATTGTGGCTACCCGCTTCCGTGTAGTACTTGTGCATTTCACCGACAGCTAGCCAATCTAATCTCCACTGCGCTGACGCGTCAGTAGATGCAAAGAAGGCCAGTATCAATCCAAAAAGCAACGCAAAGCGTACGGATGGGATACACCGATAGCTGGTGGTCTTTTTCATGGTATATAGGAAAATTGAATAAACACGATCGGCATGAGGGTATGGGACTCCCGTTTAGGCCGACCCAACGGGGCCGGCCTATCGGGAAATGCCGATGGAAAACGGTGGAGTGACCTTAGAACGTGAAACGCACGCCAAAGTACACGTTACGTGGGTTCAGGAACCGGAAGGAGTCAACTACAGGGTTGTAGATGTATGCCTTGTCATCCAGGACCTGGCTCACTTTACCCTCATCAGCCACGACGAAGTCGCTACCATTGTACTGGTAGTAGGTACCGCCGGTACCTTCAGCATCGCGAATGAAGTAAAGTGCACGTGTGTTGGCGTTGGTCACGCGGTCGAGGCTTGGGAATGGCTCGATTGGCACATATTCCACGCCATCATCACGGAAGTCACCAGGCCGGTCGCTACCCACGATCAGGTAGCTAGGCAGTTCGCTGTCTTCGAGTTCATTAAAGGTGTCGCGTGAATGGTGGAGCGACTCCATGTAACGTTCCCAGTTGAAGTTGAGGGCCAGCGCGCCATGACGCTGCAGGCGCTTGATATTCAACACGTTGTTGATATCAGCAAAGACCTGGGCACGACCGTTTCCAACAGCAAAGTTTTTGCTGATACGGAGGTCGAGATTCCAGTAATCGCGCCATTGCATGTTATCCCGGACACCTACGATCTCGGCACCACCGCCGCCTGCATAGGTGAAGATGTCACCGGAACGCCATTCACCAAGGAAGCTGAGGCGCCAGTCGGCGAGCGGCCGGAAATTCCCTGTCGTCGGACCGAAGTCGGTCGGCGTCAGGAATTCCACATTGGCGCGTGCAAACGGCTCCGGTTGCGGGCGAAACAGTGTGTTTCTTGCATTTTCCTCGAAGCGATTCTGCTCAACGCGATTTTCCAACTGCTGCCCAAAGGCAAAGTTACCTTCTTTACGCACCAGGAACGTGTAGTTCAGGAAACCGCGTAGCCAACGGCCACGGTTTTTGGTTAATGTGATCTCGAAACCACGGTTATCCTCGTAGTTGTACGGGAATGCGATATCGTAGTCTACGAGGTTATCCAGGCTCCGATAGTTGATGCTACGCGGCTGGTTTGAAACATCGCGGTAGAAGCCGGCCAGACGCACGAGGAACTGATCAAACAGGTTGTGCTCGTAACCTACTTCATACGCTACCGTTTTCGGCATTGGATGGTTTGGATTACCAATAGCCGCCGTCTGCGAGAAGAACTCGGTCCGTACAAGGAATAACTGGAGCGGGTCCAGAATCTGACGGAAGTGGCCGTAGTTGAAATAGAGCTTGCTATTCACCGTAATCGGGAAAGAAACCCCAACACGCGGGCTCAGGAAGAACTGACGGTCCGTTGGTTCGGTCGGCAGATTCTCTTCGAGGTTCGCAGAGCCAAACTTGGCTGTAAATGCGCGAGTGTACGCATCATACTCAATCCATTCGCCACCGGCGTGGAAATAGTCCAAACGAACACCCAGGTTAGCAACCATACCCTGGAATTCAAGTTTGGTCTGTGCATAACCACCACCAACGTGCGGCTGACGGTTCCACTTGAACTTCGGATTTGCGTGGTGTACGTGGAAAGAGTCCTGGTCACCATGGTTCACATTGTAGTCACCATAGTCATACGACAGACCAGCTTTTACCTGCATAAAGCGGTTAACCTGGCTGGTAATGTCAAACTGTCCCATGTAGCGAACTACATCAGACGTGTCGCGACCACGACCACCGCCACCGAGGAGGTTACCACCAAGGTAGATATCGCCCTGGCCACCTGGTTGCGGATCCCACGAGAGGGGTGCATCATCTACAGGAACACCAGCAATGGTGTTGATGATGTTCTCAGGGCGCCGCGCTGGACCCGGACGGGTGAAGTATTCGGTGGATTGACGCTGGAAGCGGACTTCGTAGAATGTATTTGGGTTTACAGCATGCGTAAACTCAGCACCGATGTTAAACCGGTCGATGTCCGACAACGTGTAGTTGTTGTCGCGGAAAACATGGTCGCCGTTTGACCGAACGGCCATGAGATCAGAACGGTTGTCCCATGGATAATCGGGTGCTTCACCACGGTCAAACGAGCTAATCCACGCTTCGTTACTCGTGTTCATACCCAATTCCTGCGCAAACAAACCGTTAACAACGAATTTCATACCTGTACCTACATCAGAGGTCAACTTAAACTGACCGGTGTAGCCCTGGTATGAATCGCGCTGCTGTGAAACGATGTACGCACGTTGTGTCTGGCGATAAGAAGCAAGGAAACGCAGGTTACCAAGCTTCTGTCCTCCAGGAACGGGACCGCCAATGGTGGCATCCACTTCAAAATCAGGTGTTTCTGGCTCGAAGTCTTTACGCAGACGCCACAACATGAGCTCTTGCAGCTGCTCTGGAGAAAGGTCGTTGGTTGGATCATCGTCACCGGCAAGGCGATTGGCGAATTCATTATATCCTTCCCACTGAGGATAAAATTCGCGCGTGTACCGATCCCATCCACTTTCAGCAGAGTGCGTACCGACAAAAGCTACGTCAGGGTCTACATAGGGACGCATGAAGAAAGAGTTGGGGTCGTTGGGCCGCACACCAAAGTACTTCTCTTGCGGTGCACTATAACGCATCACTGCATCAACAGTATAGCGCGTACGGTTACCTTCTTTGGTCACGAGGTTGATGAGACCAGAGCGAAGATTGCCATACTCAGCGTTGAAACCACCAGTCTGAACCTGCACCTCGTCCACAGAGGTGAAGCTCACGTTCATAAATGGTTCAGTAGTACGTCCGCCTGCTGTAGACATTCCGTCCACCAGGAATGCGATTTCGTCCCGACCACCACCACGGATGGAAAGGCCAGAATCGATACCTGCCTGCAGATTGATAACTTCAGTAACGCCGGCAACGGGGAGGTTTTCAATCTCGTCTGCCGTCAGGGTTGCGATGTTCGCTGAAACGTCGCGTTGAACAATGGGTCTTTCTGCCGTAACCACTACTTCATCTAGACCTACCTGCTCTTCCTGCATCTGGAAGTTTACTTCGGTAGTCAAGTTAGTACTGACACGGATACCTTCAGTTAGTCGGGTGTTGTAACCGACAAAAGAAGCACGAACAGCGTATGATCCGGGGCGAACGTTGATGATACTATAATAGCCATCGATGTCTGTGACAGCGCCCTGGGTTGTACCGTCGATTACGACGTTTACGCCAGGAAGCGCTTCCCCACTGCCTGCATCAGTAACACGGCCGGCGATCTTTCCGGACTGTGCCACCGCTACTGCTGGCAGGAACAACGCAAGTAGGAATACAAGTGTGGTTGCCTTTCGCATGGTAGGTGCGTAGCTGGTTGGGTGAATGATGTTTTAGATCGTCAATCACGCTACAAATGCAAGTTATGCAAAAGAAATCGCTCATCTTGTGGGATACTGAAAGCGCTTTGCATTTGCAAACATTATGCTGAACCATGGGATAATTCAGCAGCACATTTCGTCGTAACTAACGGGGGGCCCCCAATGAGCCGGTGGCGAGGGCGGGCATTTAATGTAAAAGATGTAAATTAAATATTAAGATTTGAGCTAATAATCAAGGCACTATTTAGCACTTACTTATCTCAAGAAGCGCAAAATCGTTATTTGCCCGTTATTAAACGAATCTAACCTCGTCTGCCGACAATGTGATTTTTATCAAAAACATTCCTCCAGCCACTGATAATGCCTTGCACTACCCTTTCATTTGCAAAGCTTTTCACGTTTATAAAACGAACCACGTGCTCCCCAAAACAAGACACAATCGCGCACAGGTTTGCATTACGTAAGTCTATAAGAATTAAGAAGATGTATTATCGATATATTTTTAGCCATAATGGGCTATTTACGATAGCACCTAAATAAAAAGTAATTCGGTTATGCGTGCATTAAGCAGAATCAAACATGCAAAAAATGGCAAATAACATGCAATTTTATTGCACCACCGAGCACATACATGCAGCCTGGGATTTGAGAAAAAATCGAACATTTTGTCAAGCCCGTTACAATTCGCATGTATTCGCGCACAAGCCATTTGGTACAGCCCTCATTCAGGCTATTGCCTACAGGGTTGGCGCAAAGACAACCTCTTGCCGTTTTATGGGTACGAGGAGGCCTGTTTTGTACTACTTGAATCTTACAATAGGTTGTGGCGTACTACCAACTTGTCATTACATGTAACAACATGTGAGTATCTCGCACTAACGAAGTAACTTCCCCCCACGTTACAGGAATCAACAACTTAGAATTTATGCTCGATCTACTATCCCAACCCTGGCCCTGGTACATTGCGGGTCCCCTGATCGGACTGATGGTGCCGGCGCTCTATATTTTCTCCGGCAAGGCGTTTGGAATTTCATCCAGCCTCCGTCACGCCTGTGCTGCCGTGTTACCCAGCAAAGCAGATTATTTCAACTACAACTGGCGCCAGAAAGGCCTTTGGAACCTTGTTATGGCGCTTGGTATTGTGATAGGCGGCTTCATCGCAACGCAGGTGTTGCAGAATCCAGACCCTATCGCCCTATCCGCTGCTACGTTCAGCGACCTTGGCGCGCTAGGCATTACTGACTTTAACGGCCTGGTGCCTGCCGAACTGTTCAACTGGCAGTTTCTGATGACACCGATTGGCTTCCTGATGCTGGCCGTTGGTGGTTTTCTCGTAGGCTTCGGTGCACGCTATGCCGGCGGCTGCACCTCGGGGCACGCCATCACAGGCCTCTCCAATTTTCAAAAAGCCTCCCTTTTTGCAACCATCGGTTTTTTCATTGGTGGCCTGCTTGTTACTCACTTCCTCTACCCTGTACTCTTTTAAATAGCCATGACCTTAACTTCCGAATCTGCATCCACTGAAGCCCCGGCCATGCGCGCAGCAGGTATTTTCATGTACCTCGCCTTTGGTATCGTTTTTGGCATCATTCTTACCAAAAGTGAAGTGATTTCCTGGTTTCGCATCCAGGAAATGTTTCGCTTCCAAAGTTTCCACATGTATGGCGTGATCGGCAGCGCAATTGCTGTAGGCGCCCTTTCAACGTTTTTAATCAAACGGTTTAGCCTGAAGACTGTCGGCGGCGAGCCGATACAGATTAATGACAAGCCGTACCAACGTGGCTATAACCAGTGGCTTGGCGGGATCACGTTTGGTCTCGGCTGGGCACTCACGGGTGCATGCCCCGGACCACTGTATGCATTGCTCGGCAGTGGTGTTACGGTCATTGCCATCCCGTTGCTATGTGCTACCCTCGGTGCACTAGCCTATGGATATCTGAAACCATCGCTCCCGCACTAAGAGCCTATCCGAAACCCTCATTTGGGCTTCGCGTGGCTTGCCTATGATTCGTTCGCTCGCACTCGGGGACACAAAGCAGGTTTTCGGATAAGGCTCTTAGCTGTGATGCACAGGTTCACGACTACAGCGTTTACCGGTATCCTGCGTAACGTAAAAACTGCGTTCGCTGAATTTTTATCCAGGCAGTGGAATCCCAGACGGCGAAGCCACGTACAAAAACTTGTTATTACAAGTAATAATCTGTTTTCGCACTGCTTTCGGTTTCATGTAAACAACGACCCATTCATAGCTCCAAACCAGGTATGTATTTCCGACAAGTATTTGAACCCAGATTAGCACAATACGCTTACATCATCGGATGCCAGCGCACTGGCGAAGCCATTGTTTTTGATCCGCAACGCGACATCCAGCGATATATCGACATCGCGGCCAAAGAAGGTCTTACCATTACAGCGGTTGCAGAAACGCATATCCACGCAGACTTTCTTTCGGGTGCGCGTGCATTTGCTGATTCGTTTGATGTAGCGCTGTATCTCTCAGATGAAGGTGATGCCAATTGGAAATATGCGTGGGCAACACAGGGTGGTTATACATTTAACCCATTGAAGCATGGTGACACGTTCCGCATTGGAAACATTGGATTTAATGTGCTGCATACACCAGGACACACGCCTGAGCATATTTGCTTCCTTGTCACTGACCATGGCGGTGGTGCGGATGAACCCATGGGCATCGTTTCGGGCGATTTTGTTTTTGTGGGAGATCTGGGCCGGCCCGACTTGCTCGAAACGGCTGCAGGTATCGCAGGTGCACAAGATGCCTCAGCGGCGCAACTGTACGACTCTGTACAACAATTCCTCGCCCTACAGGATCACTTGCAAGTTTGGCCGGGACACGGTGCGGGTAGTGCATGTGGCAAAGCACTGGGTGCAGTACCGATGTCAACTGTAGGCTATGAAAAGCAATTTAATGCGGCGATTCTTTCAGCACGTGACGGTCAGGGTTCGTTTATAAACGCCATCCTCGATGGCCAGCCTGAACCACCGCTTTACTTTGGCCGCATGAAAGTCGAGAACAAAGAAGGTCCTGCCTTGCTCGCTTCCATACCGCAACCGCGACACGTATCGGTTGAAACACTGATGGATGCCACAGAAGCTGAAAATACGGCCATACTGGACTTGCGTAGCAATCGCTCTGCGTTTATGCAACAGCACGTACCGAATGCGTTGTTTGCACCGTTGAATAATTCTTTCCCAACGGTAGCCGGCTCGTATGTGCGTCCACAAGAAAGCGTATACCTCATCGTAGCTTCTGCCACGCAGGTACAGGAAGCGGTTGATAACCTGGTTCGCATTGGCATCGACAATATTGCCGGCTATACGCTCGCAGAAGAACTTAGAACAGCCACCAATCTGGCTCACATCGAAGAACTTGCAATCACTGATCTGGATGTGAACAGCACGCACGCACATGCAACAGTGCTTGATGTCCGCAGACAGGCGGAGTTTGATGAGGGGCATATCCCCGGCGCCATCAACATTGCCCACACGCGGCTCTTGGACCGTCTGGATGAGCTTACTTCAGACAAAACCTATTACGTACACTGCAAAAGCGGCGGCCGTGCAGCCCTCGCAAGTGCTATGCTTAAACGCGCAGGACATCGTGTGGTCTACGTAAACGGACTGTATGCTGATTGGGCCAGCAGCAATGAAGAAGCTGACCGGTCGATAGCCGCCTGATTCACTCGCTATAGGCCGGCATCCTCAGGTGCTGGCCGTGGCAAGACTACCACAAACCATGGAACCATGGTATCGGACGTATAACAAAACAGATGCCGGCGGCGACTTGCTTGCCGGCCTCACCGTGGGGATCATGCTGATCCCGCAGGGGATGGCGTATGCCATGCTTGCAGGGATGCCACCAATTCACGGGTTGTATGCCTCTCTCATTCCCCTGGTAGTCTACGCGTTTCTGGGTACATCGCGGCAGTTATCTGCTGGCACGGTTGCCATCGATAGCTTGCTGGTCGTTTTTGCACTGCGCAGTTTTGCCACGCCGGGCACCGATCATTACATCCAGATCGCCTGCATGTTTGCAGCGATGGTTGGCCTGATCCACATAGCGTTCTCAATAGGCAGGATGGGCTTTCTGGTAAACCTGTTGTCTCGCCCCGTCATCCTCGGCTTCATTTCTGCGGCGGCTACCATTATCGGGTTTAGTCAGCTGTCCAACATCATGGGCCTGTCGTTTCCACGTGCAGAGCGAATCATTATCGTGTTGATCGAGGCAGGTCGTAACATCGCCGACACGCACCTCATGTCGCTGACAATTGGTCTTACGGGTATTCTACTGCTGCTGTTACTGAAGCGGTATATACCGCGTTTTCCAGCAGCTTTGTTGGCAGTTGGCCTCAGTATACTCGTCACCTGGTACTTCCGGCTGGACGAACACGGCGTGCGCATTCTGGGAGATATTCCAACTGGGCTACCTGAACTTATTGTCCCGATTTTCGACATGAATCTCGCCGGACAATTGTTTGTCAGCGCATTGACCCTAGCGCTCATCCAGTTCACAAACGTGGTTTCGCTTGGTAAATACTACGCTTCGATCAACAACCACAGCATCAATCCAAACCGTGAGCTGTTTGCGATTGGCATGGCGAACCTGGCAGGGAGCTTTTTCCAGAGTTATGCGGTTTCCGGAGGCTTTTCTCGATCAGCAGTGAATAACCAGGCCGGCGCGCGAACGCCCATGGCAAACCTGGTTGCCGCCGTACTTGTAGCGCTGACGCTCCTGTTTCTCACGCCGATCTTTTTCTACCTGCCTGTACCGATCCTCGCCTCTATTATTATGGTGGCAGCGTTTGGGATGATCAATATTTCTGGCATCCGCAACCTCTACAAAATGAAGCAGAGCGATGGCCATCTTGCCCTCATGACCTTTATTGTCACGCTTGTGCTCGGCTTGCAAAAAGGTATCCTCATCGGGATAGCAGCTTCCGTTGTGGTGGTAATGTACCGTATCAGCCGGCCCAATGTAGCGGTGTTGGGTAACCTGCCCGGTACACGGTCTTTCCGCGATGTGGAAGTGTTTGAAGAAGCAAAACTGATCGCCGGCATTCTGATTTTACGCGTCGACGCTTCCTTCTCCTATGCCAACGCCGATTACTTGAAAGAGCTGATCGTACACATTTGCGATCTCCCGAAGAACACAGATATACACTCCGTTATTATTGATGCAAGCGCAGCAAATGACCTGGACACAACGGCTGTCGAGGCGTTATTTTCAGTGGTCGAGCAGTTAGAAGAACGTAATATTGGGCTATATTTTACCGGCGTTCACGGCTCTGTAAGCGGCGTCATCAAGCGTTCGGGACTCGAAAAACGTATTGGAGAAGATCACTTTTTCCTGAGCCCCTACCGCGCAGTGCAGCAGATTCAGTGTGACAAAGGCGAAGCCTGGGTGAGCGAGAGAGAGCTACTGGAAGCAGCTAATTTGGCAAGGACATTGCCAGCGCCGGTTACGAACCCTGATTAAACTTGGGCGCAAACTCGCGCAATGGCATGCTGCGCTTCTTCCCTTTGTCCCCATCACGCACCAACTCCAACTCGTACGAGACTTTATCTGTCCGGTAGTAGCGGCGCTGGAAATAAACGGGCTTCTCGTGGGTGGTCATGGATGTGCGTTCGATAAGAAAAAGCGCCAGCCCTTCGCGGACATGTAATTGCTCGGCCAGAAATCTGTCTGCGTTTACTGCACCCAACCGGTAGTGTCCACGCTGGATTTCGATTTCATAGTCTTCTTCGAGAACACGGTAGATTGTTTCATTCTCCAGATCGGATCCCTCCAGGAGTTGTCCGTAGAAAGCCGGCAACCAGGTACGGTCAAACGCGATGGGCTCTCCGTTACCAAGGCGCAGCCGTTCCAGCACAACCACTTTCTTACCCGGTGCGATATTGAGTTTTTCAGCGATGGTATCCGGGCACATCACTTGTTCATGCGAGATGATCACGGAAGTAGCCGCAAGGCCGGCCTGTTGCATGTCTTCCACAAAACTGGTGAGCCGCACCATATCCTGAGACACCCGGTTGTCGGCCACAAACGCACCAAGGCCCTGCCGGCGATAAATCAGCTGCTCACTTTCCAGCGTTTGCAACGCACGCCGCACCGTAATCCGACTCACACCAAACTGCTCACATATCTGGTTTTCAGACAGCAACTGATCATTGGGTGCATAGACCCCGTCATCAATCCGCTCTCGAATCCAGTCACTAATCTGTTCATGCCGTGGTTTTCCCGACGCAAGCATACCCACTCCTGTTTTGTATATCACTCCAAAGGTACGGAGCTCATTCGTAAATAGAAAACATGTAATGACATGTACTTATTACCCATGGTTTTCGCATGCTACTACTTCGTAAATGAATGGTCTAGACTGTACTCCTCTTTCAGCGCTACCGGATGAGTGATCTCTTACAAATTTGAGCAAAACCCTGATTCGGACGGTTTATCGCATCTTCTTGGGGAAGTATTTATATTCATCAAGATACTAACTCCCATGAGTACGATGAAGCGCAGAACGTTCCTTAAAAGCTCCGCATTGGCCGGTTGTACGGGCTTACTGCCCTTGCCAGCAGTTTTTGCCCACCCTGCTGTCCCCCGCGCTTATGCCCACCCCGAACTCTTGCAATTGCTCGACGACGCAGATGCCGTTGCTGCCATAGGCTCAGCTTATCTGCGTGCGAATCCAGCAAAACACGACACCGATGCGTTGCTTTCTGCACTCGACCAGCGCCTGGACAGCGTCAAGGCTAATGCTGCGCCGCAGGCTTTAAAACGAAGCGTCAAGCGTGACTTCACCCGTGGCGAAACACGCCGGCTGAACGGCTGGATCCTGGCAGAAACAGAAGCCCTGCAGTGCGCACTCTTTAGTCTCACAAGAGCATAATCTCGATAAGGCTCAATCCAATCCCCCTACTCTCATGCATACCGACGCACGTACCCTTGACGACAATAGCGTCATTGAAGGAGATCTTTGCATCGTAGGCGCCGGCGCAGCTGGCATCAGCATGGCCCTCGAATGGGCCAACACGGCTTACAACGTCATCTTACTGGAAGGCGGCGGTTTCAACGTGGAATCGGATGTGCAGGATTTGTATGCCGGCGAAAGTGTGGGCCAACGCTATTTCCCTTTGCAGTCTGCTCGCTTGCATTTCTTTGGCGGCACGACTGGGCATTGGGCCGGCTGGTCGGCACCGTTTGATCCGCAAGATTTTGAGCAACGCGACTGGGTACCCCACAGCGGCTGGCCCATCACGCTACAAGATCTCGATCCATATTACAATCGGGCGTCAGAAATCGTTGAGCTCCCAAAGTACTCCTTTGATCTGGAGCCCTACCTGCGCGATGATCCGTCATTGGTCGAGTTACCCTTTACAGACTCGCCGGTTTGGACAAAGATGTGGCAACTGAGTCCACCAACACGGTTTGGGAAAAAGTACCGGGAAGCTATTGTTGCGTCGCCCAATATTCATTTGTATACCCATGCAAACGTTTGCAATATCGAAGCAAATGAATCTATAACTTCAGCCGAAGGGCTTGAAATCAGGGATTTAAATGGCAAGTCGCATAAGGTGAAGGCGCGTCGGTATGTGCTTGCCTGCGGCGCTATGCAAAACGCGCGGCTGCTGCTCGCCTCAAACACACAGGCATCAGCCGGCCTGGGGAATGACAATGACCTCGTCGGCCGCTATTTCATGGAGCACCTGGAAGTGAATTCGGCCCGCCTGCTCCTCCCAAACCCTGAACCCTTAAAACTTTATACGGTCGACCTCTTTATCTCCAAATTTTTCGGAGAGCTGTCATTGACCGCCGAAAAACAGGCTGAACTCAAGAGTCTGAATTGCACCGCTTCACTGCGTCCGGGTGAGATTGTGGCAGACTCACCGCTGAGCATCGAAAGATATCCGGAAGATGCTGCTGAAACGATACGGCTGTTTGAAGGACTGGAAGCTCGCGCCAGAAGTGGCAACGCCTCACTGATCGATCATTCACAGTTCAGGTCATACGGCATGCATACCCGACTCGAACAAGCCCCGAATCCGTTGTCGCGCATAAGCTTGAGCGAAGAGAAAGACGCCCTCGGGGTGCCGCGGACCAGGTTAGACTGGCAGCTTACGGAGCTCGACAAATACTCGATCCGCAGTTTTTACGAAACAGTTGGCGCGGAAGCCGGCCGGCTTGGCATTGGGCGCGTGCAACTCAGGGATTGGCTGCTCACCGACGATCCCATGTGGCCGTCGCATCTTGCCGGCGGATGGCATCATATGGGCACGGTGAGAATGCACACAGACCCGAAACAAGGGGTAGTAGATGCTAATTGCCAGGTACACGGCCTTAAAAACCTCTATGTCGCCGGCTCAGCGACGTTCCCTACCGCCGGCGCTGCGAATCCAACCCTTACCATCATCGCCATGAGCCTCCGCCTCTCCGATCACCTAAAACATACCATCGACAAGGCATAGACAGGCCGAAAATCGAAAATCGAAAATCCGAATGAGGGTCTAGCCAACCACACAATCCCACAACTGACCATCTTCCAGTGGGGTCACCAGTGCGGTAATCACAAAGGCCAGCGGCATTTGGATCACCAACGCCACCATGGCCTGTGCAAGCTGATTTTCGATCCCGTACTTGTCACATAAAGTGAGCGCATAGTAGGTCGGCAGACTTAAAACCCCCGTAACCGGTGGTACAATGCCCAGCATAAAGGGCAGACGCATGATCCCCATCGAACAGCCCGTTAACGGACCAACTTCAAAAATGGCAAAAAACCACAGGATAAGCGCGGTGAGTAGCGTACTGAATATGATTGGCGATACTTTCATGATGTAACCAATTCGCCAGAATAGAAGTGAATTGCTATATAAAGTGCTATGTAGAATGCTATGTTGAAGAGATGCTTATAGCTTGATTTGATACAAAAAGGTAAGCAAAATTGAACCAGGAAAGCCAATAACGGGGCTAAAACCTCTTATTAACCACATTAAACAGTCATTCCGATACGCACACGCCGCAAAATTTATCCGTTTCACGCGTAACGATTAACCGTCTGCTTAACGTGGTTATATCAAACAGCAATTGCGCCCATCATGGCTTTGATTTCGTCTTCGCGTGCATGAAGCGTTTCCATGTGCTCAGCCGTTAACCCCAGGCGCTCGAGGACAGCCGGCTCCAAAACCGGCGACACGTTATCGTCGATTAGGGAATCCGCCAGGCAAGAAGCCAGGTACGTTGTGTACACTGCTGTAGCCGTCTCTTCATGTGTATCTGCTTCATCAGCAACTGCAGGTTTGCGATACAGGCGACAGGCTTCTACGATGGTTGCCGGCAACTTCCACGTCGTAGCAAGCAAGGTGCCTACCCGCGTATGATATCGCGAAAGGATTTCTGCCACTTCTTGCTCGTTCAATTTGCCATCCATTTCTCTGGCTAACGAAACCAGCGTCTGCAATAGCACAGGTTTACCCACCTGATGCAGTAGGCCACACATGTACATCTCCGGGTTGGGCGCTTTCCGCAAAACAGCTATTTCCTGAGCATACAACCCGCTTGCAAATGCATGCCGCCAGATTTCGCGAATTTCATCCCGAAACTTGACCACCTGAAAAATCTCACCCTGCATCGTTACCGAAACAGCAATTTTTACCATGGCATGTCCACCCAGCCGGGAAATTGCCTGCCGCAGAGAGTTGATTTTATACGTCCCCGCATAAATAGAGGAGTTGCACACGCGTAACACGTGGCCGGCAAGCGTCTGGTCCTGGTGAATCAAATCTGACAATTCCTGCACATCAAATTCAGGATTGCTGTTCATCTCCATGATTTTCTGTATCGCCAGCGGCAATACCGGCAACTTCAGATTACCCGTTTCGATGCGCGCAGCGATCGCGCCACAATATTGATACAACGTTTCAGAAAAAGGGGCTTGTACAGCAAAGGCGGCCATGAGCGACAAGAGAATGAATGCAGGAATTGAATGCAGGAATCGAGTTGCACCGTTTCCAGAAAGACTGGATATTCTCTATTCGATATCGGATGTACCGGCGTGCGCTTTAAATCGTTAGCCTCGCAACGGTCCGCCTCCATCAGCTCTTGGAAAAGATGAATCTCCTCAACCAGTTCGAACTACACAATCGCGTTGCTTTTATAACGGGTGCCAGTAAAGGAATTGGCCTTGCTATTGCGCGGGGACTGGCGCAATTTGGCGCGCACGTTGTGATCAGCAGCCGGCGCCGTGAATCTGTAGATGAAGCGGTTGAAGTACTACAAAAAGAGGGACTAAAAGCCACAGGAATCGCCTGTCACATGGGCAAACCCGATGACATCGACGCAGCGATCAAAACAATAACAGAGGCGCACGGCCGGCTAGATATCCTCATCAACAACGCAGCAACCAATCCTGTGTACGGGCCCATCCAGGAGGCAGATGGCCAGGTGTTTGACAAAATCATGAACGTCAATGTCAAAGGCCCCTTCCTGCTTGGCAAAGCTGCCTATCCCCTTCTCAAGGCCAGCCCTGGTGGTAGCGTCATAAATATCAGCTCAGTCGAAGGGATCAAACCTGATCAGGGCCTGGGCCTCTACAGCATTAGCAAAGCCGCGCTCACTGCTATGACGCAAGTAATGGCCAAAGAATGGGGTCCAGATGGCATTCGGGTGAACACCATCTGCCCGGGATTGGTCAAAACCAAGTTTAGCGCCGCGCTTTGGCAGAACGAAAAAATGATGGCGCACATCAACAACCAACTTCCGCTTGGACGCATTGCACAACCCGAAGAAATGGTTGGTCTCGCCCTCTTTTTGGCTTCAGACGCATCCAGTTATTGCTCGGGCGGTGTCTACCTTGCTGACGGCGGATATATGATCATGTAGTGCCTTGTGCCAGCCGTTGGGAACTCGCTGTTGGTATGCGCATATTCAACTAGACCAATCAGTCTATTCATGAACGTAAAGCATAACAAAGCAGATATCATTGCCGGCGGCGAAGAGGTGTTTCGGGCTAACGGATACCACAATACAGGTGTAAACGATATCCTCGATCATTGTGGCATCTCAAAAGGCTCGTTTTACAATTTCTTCCCTACCAAGGAAGCCTATGCACTGGAGGTAATCGCCTATTATGGCGACCAGCTTACTGCGTTTATGCGGGAGACCTTCTCTGATGAGACCCGGCCGGCCGTTGAACGGCTGCGGAGCTTCTATTATCACCTGGTCTCTATTTCCGAGCACGAATCCTGCGTGAAAGGCTGTTTGGTTTACAACCTGTCGTTTGAACTTGCCGGACAAAGTGATCTGGTTGCCAAAGCACTGGACGCACAGTTTGAGCAATGGTTGACACTGGTCACTGCTTGTATTGCACAGGGCCAGCAGAACGGCGAGATCATAAGCTCGCGATCCGCTGAAGAACTTGCGGCTGTACTGCATACGGCCATTAATGGCGCCCATGGCCGCGTCAAAATGAAACGCGACGCGGCACCCATGCGGCAAATGATCGACACACTGCTCGCATTTATGTCTTCGTAGATTTTTTTTGCACTCAAATAGACCAATTGGTCTAACCTGGAAACAACATGATGAACATCTTCCGTTTTACACTTTTTATGCTGGCCTTCGGTATGCTCTCGGGCTGCAAAATGGTCGATCTCCAAACCAAATCAATAAAGAAAGAAGGATTGCAAGAAGCCCAGGTAGCTGCCGGGAAAGCGCTGCTGGAAAAAGCCTGGCAAGCGCAAGGTTTCGACAATCTACACAACTATACCACTTACCGGGTTGTCGCAGAAGACCATTGGAAAGGGTTGTTTGGCCGGGTAGGAAAGGTCTGGCCAAACACGCGGACCGATCTCGTATTGGACTACGCCATTAACACATTTGACAGCCGGGTGGAATTTCTGAATGGCAAAAAGGAAGGGACCATTGCTGGTCTACAAAGCTGGCAATATTACGAGCAGGAAGCAGAGCATGAAGTTCAGTTTATGGAAAAAGCAGACAAAAACATCCGTTTCGGTTTAGCTGCATTCCAATACTTCTTTGAATTTGGCGACCGCTTAAAACGGGCCCCGATTATCACGGCCATCGAGCCGACAGAACGAAATGGGGTGACGTACGACCGGGTATTTGTCACGTGGAATCAAACAAAAGCACACCAGGGGAGCGATCAGTACCACGTGTGGATTAGCCAGGAAACAGGGCTGATTGAGTTTGCTGAGTTTACCGTTAGGGACACCCCGTTGAAAGCCCCTGGTACCAAAGCATTCTATGGCTCAATTCATTTTGCTGACTTTCGTGATATCGATGGCGTGCTGATTCCTTTTGAGCAGTATATTTTCCTCAACGGGGTCAAAAAGGACAGTAAATATTTGCACAAACTGACCGTTTCTGATTTTCAGTTTGATGCCGTAGAAATCGCAGCGCTTCGTCCCAATGAACAGCTCATCGCTGTTGGAGATGAAAAGGTAGACTAGAAACTGCGATGCCGGCCCTGTTCAATTTAATGCTGCCTATAATAATGCTGCATAGTGACACAGGGTTGGCATCGGCTATTTAGAAATTAGCTGCGGTATACAACTTAAAACGAAGCAGCTTTAGACCATGCAACTTGGATATATCATCATTTATGTAGCGGACGTTGACGCAGCAATAAACTTTTACCAGTCAGCATTCGGGTTAACCTCAAAATTTGTCCATGAAAGCGGTGATTATGCCGAACTGCAGACAGGATCGACAGTCCTGGCTTTTGCCTCTCACGAGCTGGGCAATTCCAATTTCCCCTATGGGTACACCCCCCTCACGGCAACGGATAAACCTGCCGGCCTCGAAATTGCTTTTGTCACAGATGATGTGGCCGCAGCTGTAGCATCTGCAACGGATGCTGGCGCATCGCTTGTTGCAGCACCCGCGCAAAAACCATGGGGACAAACCGTGGCTTACGTCCAGGCTCCCGATGGTGTACTGATCGAATTGTGTACCTCGATGGGTTAACATGGGTCTGCTTTTCAGCAGAAAGCGCCACAGGTATTGGACATTTCCTGCGCAAAGGGCGATATTCGAAAACGCCCTGCCCACAAGCCGGCAACCCGTATGCAGTTTTCGGATGTCTCAACACCACACGCTTTTGAAAAGTCACTCGCCGCCATCCGCGCGTTTGTAGACGAAGAACTCGTTCCGCTCGAAAAAAGCTGGCAAAAAGGCCGTTTCAATTATTTACTGCCCATGCTCGAGAAGAAACGCGAGCAAGTAAAAGCACGCGGCTGGTGGACGCCCCAAATACCCCATGCGTTTGGTGGCCTGGGGCTGCGCTTACAAGCCTACGGTCGCATTAGCGAAATCCTTGGCCGCTCTCCGTTCGGGCATTACGTGTTCAATTGCCAGGCCCCCGATGCCGGCAATATGGAAATCCTCATCGCCCACGGCACACCCGAGCAGAAACAACACTTCTTGAAGCCCCTCCTGCGCGGCTCTATTCGCAGTTGTTTTGCCATGACAGAGCCAGGCCAGGCAGGATCAAATCCAGTGGTCCTCCACACAACGGCAACGAAAGTCGGCGAAGAATACGTCATCAACGGCCACAAATGGTTTACCACGGGTGCGGATGGCGCAAGCTTTGCCATTGTGATGGCCATTACCAACCCGCTCGCAGAAAGCCCCTACGAGCGCGCAAGCCAGATTATTGTACCAACCAATACACCGGGCTTTAAGCGTATTCGCAATATTTCAGTGATGGGTGACGAAGGCGAAGACTGGATGAGTCACGCCGAAGTCAAGCTCGAAAATGTACGCGTACCGCGTAGTTTTTTATTGGGCGAAGAAGGCGCCGGCTTTAAAATCGCACAAGAACGACTGGGCCCCGGCCGCATTCACCATTGCATGCGCTGGATGGGCATCTGCGAACGCGCGTTTGAAATGATGTGCACACGGGTTGCTTCGCGTGAACTCCGACCGGGCGTTACGCTGGCTAGCAAGCAAGCCATGCAGCACTTCATCGCTGAAAGCCGTGTCGAAATCAATGCCGCGCGCCACCTGATTTTGGATGCCGCAAGAAAGATCGACACAGCCGGCGCCTACGAAGCCCGTATCGACATCTCACTCATCAAGTTTTATGTCGCCGGCGTCCTCCAAAAGGTACTCGACCGCGCCATTCAGGTACACGGCGCGCTCGGCATGAGCGATGATACCCTGCTCTCGTTCTGGTACCGACACGAACGCGCGAGCCGTATCTACGACGGCGCAGACGAAGTGCATAAAAGCCGGGCTGCACGGCTCATTCTAAAAGCTTATGCGCCACCTGAAAATACCGCTGCAGCTGATGGCGCCAACGGCACAGGCGATCAACATACAAACGGCAAATCATGAGCGACTGGCGCGATCAACCCGTGCAGGTACGAGATCAGCATGCGATCGACATAGCAGCGCTGCAAAACTATCTTGGTCAATTTCTGCCGCCGACAAACCACCCCATCAAAGTCAGGCAATTTCCGAGTGGCTATTCCAACCTGACATTTGAGATTACCTGGGAAGACATCCCGCTTATTCTACGCCGACCGCCTCCTGGCGCAAACATCAAGTCGGGGCACGACATGATGCGGGAGTATACCATTTTGAACGGCCTCAACCCCTTATACCCGGAGGTCCCGGCACCTCTCCTCTACTGCGGAGATCCCAACGTGATTGGTGCCCACTTTTACGTGATGGAACGCATCGACGGTGTAATTCTCAGAGCCGGCATGCCACCGGCAATGCAGCCGGCACCTGAACGCATGGCATCCATCGCCAGACGGTTCATCGAGAAACTGGTAGATCTTCACAGGTACGACTACAAGTCCGCCGGTCTCGATACCCTCGGTAAGCCTGAAGGGTATGTCGAACGGCAAGTCTCAGGCTGGATTAAGCGATACGCCAAAGCCAAAACCGACGACATTGAGCGGATGGATAAAGTCGGGGCGTGGCTTATTGATCATCAGCCAACCACCTATGAAACGGCGCTCATCCACAACGACTTCAAATACGACAACGTGATCCTCAATCCAGATGATTGGACGCAGATTATCGGGATTCTTGATTGGGAGATGGCGACGCTCGGCGACCCCATGATGGACCTCGGCACGACGCTGGGTTATTGGGTTGCTCAGGACGATCCTGAAGCCATGCAGGCGTTGAAATTGAGTCCAACAACATTGCCGGGTAACCCTTCGCGGACAACCCTGGCTAACTGGTATGCCGATGCCGCGGGTAGCTCGCTCGATCACCTGGTCTTCTACTACGCGTTTGGCCTTTTCAAAATTGCCGGCATCGTCCAGCAGATTTACGCCAGGTATAAACAAGGCCACACCAAAGACCCCCGGTTTGCCGGCCTCATTCACGCCGTACGTGCATGCAGCGATATGGCGTGGCATGCCATCCAGACAAATCAAATCGACGCCTAATCATAACATCTTGATAAACCGTTATTTCGTCGATGATGCTATGCTATAGCCATCCCCCTCTTACCCATGTTCTTTTGATTTCCAATCCAATGGATTTACAACATACACTTACAATTGCATCAACCATTGTTTACAACGCACGCAAGCGCCTGCTCACCATTGTCGAAAGTGGTGACTTGCAAGCCGTCAAGAAGCAGGACAACAGCTTTGTAACGCGCGCTGACAAAGAAACCGAGTCTTATATCCGCGAGCAATTAGCCAGTACCTTCCCCGGGCATAATATCCTGGGGGAAGAGTTTCCCACCATCGATCGGGGTGGCCATTATACCTGGGTGATCGATCCCATCGACGGCACGCATAGCTTCAAACATGGCATTCCGCTATACGGTACGATGCTGTGTTTGCTCGAAAACCAAACGCCGCTTGTCAGTGTCATCGATCTGCCGGCACTCGACAAACAATACGCAGCAGCCAAAGGCCATGGCACAACCTGCAACGGAAAACCCGTTGCCATGCAGCTTACTGAAGGCGCCGCCATTGAAGACGAAGTTATAGCCACCGGGGAACGCGCGCAATTTGTCAGCTGTGATCTGGGAGATGTTTTTGATCAGCTCATGGCCGGCCATGGGCATGTTCGCACCTATTGCGACTGCTTCGGCCATACCCTCGCTGCTGAAGGCGTTGTCGGGGCGATGGTCGATTTCAATATCCGTATTTGGGATTGCATGGCAAGTGTGCTCCTCATCAAGGAGGCCGGCGGCAAAGCAGTGTGCGTGGGCATGCGCATGGATGAAGAACAGCCGCGATACGACTGGGTCTTCGGAAAGCCGGCAGTGGTCGATTGGGTTTGCGAAACGCTGGAGCTATCTGCTATTCTGCCATAAGCTACATTGAAAACAGATGGCTTAACGCAGAAACTACCACCCCACTGCTCCGTCCCCGCTTCGCCAGTCGATTCCGGTTACTCCATGTACACGCAGCCGCTCGATCAACTGCCCCGTATGGTGCTGGATGTGACGGATACTATTGAGGTGCAATTCAAAGCGCGAAAAAGGGTACCACTCAAATCCCGAAGCAGCTTCCAACGGAAGCGCAGCAACAGAATCAGGCAAATCTGCCAGCAGTAAATCGATAAAGCCAACCAGTTCTTCAGGCGTATGCACCCGATCAACGGCCACACTTTCGCCGGGATCTTCCCAGGATCCCCCCAGGCTATCGGCACCTTCAACAGCCTCTTCCCAGATCACAAAAGCCTCGGGCGAGGCAGCAAGGTACATTTTGGTGTAGTGCAGGGTGTGGTACGCAAGCCGCCATGTACGATTTTCATCTTTATCGTTATCCCAAAGGATGGCAGGCGTAGCTTGCATGGTGGCACGAAGCATTTCGAGGGCTGCTTCATACTGTAACACGAGGGCATCGACTAGCTGAGAAGGATTCATGGGCAATACGGTCAATTAATACGGAACCGTTGCAAAGTTCGCGTTCAACTATGACACCGTCGGTTCAGCCCTTTGCTTAGCTTGATACGTTATGGCGTGGTATAAAGCACGCGCGCGGGAATTTGCTGCATTTCGAAATCAGGGCCGGCATACTGTACGTTGAGCACGTTGTCGCCGTACGTCTCCAGGTAACCCACCAGCACGTGATGTCTTCCCACCGCGAGTTCGATACTACCGGTTTCAGTTCGTGCACCTCCTGTACCGTTCAAATCTACAATCGCTTCGCGGTTTACCCAAAGCATTGCTCCATCATCTGCCATCAATTCAAAAGTGTAGGTACCTGCGGCATCCACCTGCAAATAGGCGTCAAACAGGATGCTGTAGAAGTCGGCACGCTTGTGGACAGCCGTAAGGTCGAATTGCTTCACGCGCCCACTACTTACCGGGCGTAGCGTAGCAAAGTCGGGGAGTTTTTGCCAGGCACCCGTAAAGTAGCTGAAAGATACCCCATTATCTGGCGTAAGGTACTCAGCCGTACTTACCACACTTTGGCCTCCATCTTCCGTGAACGTGATGGCGTTGAGCAACACAGGATCTGTCAATGCAATCGGTGATGCATACCGCGGAGCGTCTGCGTCAGGTATACTGCCATCAAGTGAATAGTGAATCGCGGCATCTTGATGATCGACACTTAATGCTACCTCAAGACCATCTTCCCGTAGTTCACCTATCGGTGGGTGAATTCTGGGTGCCGGCGCGTAAGGAGATGTAGCAGCCACAACATGATCATTTCCCCCTTCAAATGCACTCACGACCGGACGAGCAATCCATGCATACGGCTGATTCAAACCTAACACATACGCTGCTGTTGCGGCAGTATCGTAGGTATCAACCGGATCAACAATTTGTTTGCCTTTTTTAACACCGGCACCATACGCCATCCACGGAATCTCCAGTTCATCCATCGATTCACCGCCGTGTCGGGTACCAATGCCTCCATGATCCGATGAAATGATGAGCGTGGTGTGCGCAAACGCTTCTTTTGCGTCAAGTACTGACAATAAGTTGCCCAAAAGGCTGTCTGCCAGCTCTACCGCCGTGAAATATGGATCCGATCCATGGCCGGCACCATGAAGCGCACCATCCACATGGTCGAGATGGATGAACGTGAACGTCGGAATCTCTTCGTTGAGTAATTGTACCACCTCTGCCATGGTGGCACGTGGACCTTTCGGATTTTTATCTACATCTACCGCACTTTTTTCGTAAAGCCGGCCAAATCCACCCCAGTCATAAATTGAAGCCGTTTTCGCTGCCGGCAGTTGCTCACGGACAAGGCCAAAAATAGTCGGAAAAATATCTTCCAGACCCGTTGCTGTTGGCTTAATCGCGTGGCTATTGCGCTCCCAACCATTGGACGTGATGCCATGCTGCTCTGGACCGGCTCCCATTATCATGGATGCCCAGTTTTGGCTACTCGACGTACCCAGCACCGCACGCGCGCTAAACGTATAGGCACCGCCTGCAATCACCCGGTTAAAGTTTGGCGTCGTTGCTTTCTGCACGCCGGCCGGACTCAAGCCGTCGATGCCCAGCACAATCACGTGCGCTGCCACAGGTTCAGATCCAGACACATCACATCCCCAAATGGCAAGCGCCAGGCATGCGACAAACAAATAAGAAAGATGACGTTGCGCTTTCATGAGAGCATCTTCGAATGGGTGGGCTAATAGAAATCCCGCGCGGCAATTGCTAAAGCGCAGGTTGCCAGTTGGGGTCAGCAATAGGACGCGGCATTTTGTTCGCATTGTTTTTGAACAAATGCACTGTCATGGTGGGGTTTGCTTTTGACACGCTGGTTTGCAGCGTATCCAGAACAGCCAGATTGATTTCAGGTGGGTAGATGGCCTGTAAACTTTCCGCTTTGGCGACAAGGTGTTGCCAGTTGGTTTCGGGATGGCTCAACACCTGGTCGCGGTAGGCCTGGAAAAGCCATTTGTCTTCCCAGCGTTTCAAGTCGGCCTGAAAGCCTGCGCCATTTGCAAGCGCACCATCTTCTGCCATATTGAGCAAAACGTGATCGCGCACAACAAGGGCAACAACATTGGAAAGGCGCGCTTTGAATGCACCGGCATCATCCGCACGCAACTGATAGCGTGCCGGCGTGAAGTGGGTCATAAAATCATTGATCGACCATGTCTTCCCATCAAAAGCAACAAGCGGTATTTCGCGCGCAGCATCCAGTTGCGCGATATAGGCGCGAGACCGATCCGCATAGGTATTCAGATTCCGTTCGGGTGGCTCCACCGTGTACCACGCGAACAGTGCTTCATTGAGCAGTTCAAACCCTTCCCGGTGCGTTCGTACATCGAGCGGCGACATCAAGGCATCGACAAACCGTGCCCCTTCGTCCATCGCTTTCCGATTGAAGATAATTTTTTCGTAAGATGGAGCTTTGAGCGTGTAATCTTCTTCAGCAAGCCGTTTCCTGCGGATGTCGGTCACCTCAAAAAGGTACCATGCGCCCCGATACAACACGGGCTCGGAAGGCGTTTGCAGGGGAAGATCTTGAATGATCTGCATGATTTCGGCATCAAGGTCTTCGGCTCCTACATAAGGCGAAGTGAGCTGACCTTCTACCGTCCTTAGCTCGGGAATTGCTTCAAGTTGTGCTTCCATGACTTCAGCAAAACTCGATTGCAGCATTTGGGCGCGTAGCTGTTGCCCTCTGGCTTCGGTATCTACGGGTAACAATCGAAATTGGAAGTTGACCGCATCTTTGTTGATTTCCGCGCGGATTTCGTCTTCCGTGACAGCAATGCCGGCCAGCACCTCTTCTTCGAATACGCGCTCAATCAACAACTCTTCACGCAGCGTGTGCATGGCGTGGCGGACTACAGGCAGCGTATCGAGCTCTAGCCGGCGCGCCTCCTGGGCGAGCAATGCTTCCTTGATCAGAAATTGCAAATACGTTTGTTTGGGTTGTGCGCCTGTGCGCAAATGGCCATGCCCAAACTCATAGTTCATCAGGTAGTCATCTACCGTAATAACCACATCACCAACCCGTGCCACAACATCAGCCGGCTCCTCTTTAGCACATCCTGCCGAAAAAAGTAGCAGGACAACAAACAACAAGAAAAGGGTATTTTTCAAAACGATGGTCCCATTAGGTGGTTGCAAATGAGGGCGTACGCAGGAGTTTACCCACGTACGCCCTTTCTTGCAATTCAGCGTATGGTACTACTACTTAACCAGCAGCATTTTTTTCACGCTAATATTTTTACCAGCTGTAATCCGGTACAGGTACAGACCAGATGCAAGCTGGGAAGCGTCGAAGCTGACTTCATGAACGCCGGCGTTCTTCATGCCACTAACCAGTGTTGCTACACGCTGACCAAGTACGTTGTACACAGCCAGTTCAACATCCACAGCCTGTGGAATGGTGTAGGAAATCGTTGTGGATGGGTTGAACGGATTCGGGTAGTTCTGCTCCAGTTCAAACGCGTATGGGGTTTCCGCGTCTTCAACGTCGGTGATGGTGATCGGTGTACCATCAAGCTTGGTAACCGACAAGCGGTACTCACCACGAGATGGGTCACGATCGGTTGCACCACCGAAGTCCTGAGAGTGCAGCATCACGTACACCGACATGTCGGCATCCGCCACATACTCGATGCGTGAGTGCCAGTCAAAGCCACCGTCATCGTTGCTCACCAGCGTGTCGCCGGCGGCGTTGAGGAGACGCATGAAGCCGTCGTAATCACGTGGCCACAGCGGACCATCAGCAGGAGACGATTCTGCGATCAGCGTATCGCCTGCTACCAGATCGTAGCGATAGATGTCGATGTCATCGCTAAACTGTGTAGAGATGGCATCGCCGGCCGTCCAGGCAAAGCTCTCGTTGTAGAGCATAGACAGGAGTGTTTCGCCAGGTGCGTTGAATTCCTGTGCGCCATTCTCGTCTGCATCTGCAACGGTGTTGTTTGGCTCGCCAAGTGTTTTCAGTTCAGCAATGTCACGGGCTTTGAGGCCAACTTTGTACGCGCCGGCACCGCCAACACCCGTCAGGTGCAGGAAGTATTCTGCTGTCTCATCCGGGATGATGTTCAGCTTCACGTTACTTCCCGAGTAGCGGCTGTTGTACCCGCGGTTGTCTTCATCGAGCAAGTTTGTCGACGTATCAGACCCTTTGAACAGCTTCGCAGAGAACGAACCCGTGAAACCACCATCTTCAGGTTTGATGGTACGCACGTGGTAAATGTAATCTGCCTGCAGATTCATGGAGAATACGTCCACCGAATCGCTAGCGCTGTCAAACGTAGCGTCGATGAAGCCTGGCGCAAGCGTATTTGCTTCAGCGAACACGTTGTTTGGTTCCAGCTCAGCCGTTGTTACATCGATATTGAGGATGTAGTCCCCTTTGTTCGACGTACGGTCATCAGCACTATCTGGCGTGCGGCTTGTGCGAACCTGAACATAGACCGGCCCATCAGCAGTAGCGGTGTACGTGATCTGGGAGTACCAGTCATTACCACCGTCATCGTCGTTTTCCAGTTCGGTTGAGCCGTCAGCAGCGAAGAGTACGAGGCGCGTATCTGTATCGCGGCTCCAGTCGTCACCACCCACTGGTTTGGTTTCGGCGATGAGCGTCTGACCAGAGGTCATCTGCACGCGGAACCAGTCTTCGTCCGTAAAGAAGCGTGGATCGTTCGGGTTTGCCAAAGCATATTCCACGTCAGCACCAAGCGCCTGGTAATCGCCTTGCGCGTCAGCTTCGGTTGCGCTGTTGTTCGGCTCACCAGCATTCTGCAAGGCAAGGAAGTTTTCCTGCACGCGCGATGCAATTTTATATGCACCAGCAGCACCTGAAATTTTCAGATAGTACGTACCGTTTTCGCGAGGAATAACGTTGGAAATTTTGAAGTTGCCATCGTAGTTGCTCGGCCAGCCTGAGTCGTCGAGCAGGTGCACACCATTGATTTCGTCGAAGAATTCAATATCGAGGTCACCACCTGTCTGGTTATCAAACCCACGGAACGAATACGACTTGCCGGCTTCGAGATTGAACTTGTAGAAGTCCGTATCACCCGTAGTAAGCGTAGCATCGTAAATGTTGCCAAGCGCAATGGCGTTGGCTTCTTCAAACGTTTCGTTTGGCTCGCTCTCTTCAAATGGCTGCCCACCAGAGAGGCTGTAGAAACCTACCTCACCTGCAGTTACCGCAGCTACTTGAATGATATACGTTCCAGAAGAAGCTGTCGTGTAAGACAGGCCTTCGGTGCTCGAATCAACGGTGCTGCCGTCAGGTGCGATGAGTGTCATCTGCACATCGAAGTCAGCAACCAGATCTGGGTGCGTTCCACCGATGGACAAGGTGAGGTCGGTACCTTCAGCAACATCAAAATAGTAGTGATCGAGGTCGTTAGCAGGGAAGATCATACCGCTCTCTGCCTGGGCGCCAGGACCAACTTCTATAGCATCCTGCGTGAGGGCGTCTGCAGCTACATCATCAGGCTCGTTTGATGTACGACCGCCGTAGATTTCGCCTTTATCGATCACGCCGAACTGGTAATCGCCTGCAGAACCGGCGGACAGTTTGACGATGTATGCACCGGAAGCCTCAGGTACAAAACCAGAGATCACAAAGTCGTTGTTGCCTGCGTTGCCGGCTACATCAGTAGCAAGCAGGTTATCCGTTAGCGCAAGCGTACCATCCGTATCCGCTTCGTATTCGCGATAGATTTCTACCTGAATATCGTCGCTTACCGATGAGTTGCTCGTGAACAGGGTGTACATACGTACTTCATTCATGAAAATGCGGTAGTAGTCATCATCCGCACCGTCAGCAAACGCACCGGTGTACGTCGTGTCAGTTCTTGCACCCATGCTGGTTGCTTCAGCTACCGAATTGTTCGGTTCAACTTCGACAAGCTCAGCAGATGTCTGCGTAGCATAAACGTCGTAAATGAAACGACCGGGATCCCGGTTGTCTACACTGCGGATGCCATCGCCAGCCGTGATGGTACGCGTCTGGGAGGCCCATGCAGAAACCCACAACCAGAGCGGCGTATCTTCTGTGATACCACGCTCAGCCAGGAAATCAGGAGAAAGCACCAGGCGAGAGTGGATGTTGTTTGGTCCATCCATGGCTTCGCGCGCGCCGTCATCGTCTTCGTCCAGGATTGTGGTGAAGTCAGCGTCGTAAATACGAATACGGGGATCTGTCAGGCGAGAGCCACCTGGACCAATTTCGCCGTCGTTTTCGCGATACCAGCCAAAGTATGGCAGCGTCTCGATGGTAAGCGTGTGGTTTGCTTTGTAATCGATGCGGTAGAGGTCAACATCCTCGTCACCCTGCGCCAACAGTTGAGCGAACACACCGTTGCTTTGCACAGGAATGGCCGGCTCAACCACTTTAACCGTATCAGGATTAAAGTTCATGTAGGTACGCACAACACCGTCCGTAGGCATCACGGCATCTGCGTTTGTCAGCGCGCTCTGGAACGGGTAGTTTGGCTCAGCGCGAGTAACGTAGGGCTCAAGTGGAATTTCATAGGCTGTCATGAAATAGGTACCTACTTCACCGCTGGAATTGAACACCCAGAGGTAGAAATCACCGGTGAGCTGATCACCCGTAGCTTGATCAATTGGTGGTACCCAACCTGTGAGGCGGAAGTCATTTGAACCGTTACGGCCATCGGTATTCCGACCCAGGATGTCGCCTTTCAGCTTGTCATTTCCTTCGATGCCGCGGTCTCCAATCACAAGTGTTGTGTCGAGATCTGACTCGTGGAAAAGGCGCATCTCAACGTCCAGGCCATCTGATCCATCCGTGAGGAAGGAATGGGTAGACGCGAAGTAGTACATGCTGTTAGGGTTTACCGTAAACTTGTACACGTCCACATCACCGGCACCCAATTCAGCCTGAATCAGTTTACCAGTGTGTGTTGGACGCCGGCCTTCGAGCGCGAGTACATCGTTGATGTCGTCTGCTGTATCGAAGAAATTGGTTTGGTTCTGCTTCAGAGCGAGCAATATCATCAAGACCTGCTGAGGCATACATAGAGCGCAGCGCGTCTTCGCGTGACGGCTGGAAAAGTCCCATAATACGATCCTGCTGGATACGCATGAGTTGCGCGGGGTCGTCGACGTGTTTGTCGAGGATTTCCTCGTAGTTGTCACCGTACTGTGTACGATACATTTCTTGCTGCGCTGTAGCGCGTTTCTGTTGACCGAACACAGTGCCGGCGAACAGTAAACAGCACAAGGCACTGCAAACTATTTTGGTAAACAGTTTCATAGCAATACTGGTTTGTGATGAAGTTGTGTAGGTGATCGGATTGGTGGGGTTAGAGGTACACACCGACACTGATGCGATGCACGTTTTCGAGAATGCCCCAATCCGAGTAGGCGTAGTCGAAAACGAATTCACTTCGATCCTTCATGGTGTATTTCAAGCCACCGCCAAGCGTGAGGCCGTTGACAGCGTCTCGTTCAAAGCGATTCAGGTAGCCAGCGCGCAGGAAGAAGAAATTGTTGAAGCCATATTCCATTCCCACATTCATGCTCTCCGTAGAGCCTGTAGGGTGCATCAAGTCAACGGCTGTCACAAGCGCTCCCCTGCCCGGTAAAGGGGTGGTGTATGAGAGACCAAAACGGAAAATCTGTGGCAGTGGGGCCTGCTCCGTTTTGTATTCCACCGGTATATTCTCAATGCCCCGATTTGCCGGATCGGGGTCGATAATGTCGTTAAGGTTTTTGCCCGAAAGGCTAATGTCCGCACCAAAGTTGGAGATGCTCGCACCGATCGCGAGGCCCGGGAGTGGCGTTTTGTAAAAGACGCCGGCATCCAACGCAAACTGGCTCCCCTGCTCCGTCCATATCCGCTGGTTGATGATCTTCCCCGTGAGCCCGAAAGAAAACGTGGGAATCAGACGAGCAGAAACCGACAGGTTGACTGCAAAATCGCGCGCATTGTAAAACTCTCCGGTCCCTTCAGGCGCCTCGACGGTTCGCACAGGTTGATCGGGGACTGCAAGGGTGGTAAAGCTCGCAGCAACCACGGCATTCATGACCGGTAGCGGCGAAGCAATGCTGAAGAAGTCAAACGTGGTGCCGGCCAACCACTCCGTGTGTGTAAACGAAGAGGCCACACCATCCAGATACGCCAGCCCGGCAGCATTCCAATAGATCATGTCGGCGTTCGCAGCTTGCGCGGTATAGGCGCCGCCCATGGCTTCTGCGCGTGCGCCTACACCTATTTCGAGGAAGGCCGCTGCAACGGTGCCGTTATTAGAAACATCCGTCACAAAGTTTTTGTGCATGTACCGACTGCAGCGCTGGCACAGCAACGCACAACAGCAAAAGCAACGGTACAAAGGCGGACGACACCACACGGTGCATTGAGGTACGGTCAGTAGCTTGATATAACATCACTTTATGATGGCAAACCGGCCAATTTTTTCGCCAATACCGGGGCGCGTTTACGTGGTAGATATAGACTCCGAAGGACACGTCAAGCCCGTCATCTGACTGCAGATTCCAGCTCTTGATGCTATTGTCCTGGGGTGAACTGTGGTGTAAAACTTTGACCTGCCGGCCGCTCATGGTGAAGATGCGGATGGTGCATTTCCTGCGGCAGGTTGCGGAAATCGATGCGGCGCTCACCACGACCGGAAAGCAAGATATTCCGGGGCTCGAGCGAGTTAACAGCCACGTAGGGATCGGGCACGACGTAGATGTCATCTAGCGCTGATTCGGGCAGATTTTCCTGCAGCGCATTGCCTTCAACAGAGAAGCGCAGTACATCATCGCGTGTAAAAGGCTTATCTGTTTCGAGCAGGAATACGTCGCCGGCAACCGGGATTTCGTTTTTGCGGATGGTTTCGAACCGCGCCAGTTGCGTTGCCGGCAGCGTAGCCCCCTGCACGACATCGCGGACACCGGGGATGTTTATCAGCGAATCGAGGGTAGCTTCATACCAGCCATCAAGCTCTGTGTAAAAGGCTTCCAGTTCAACCGACTCGATGTCTCCTTGATACGGCCGGCGCTGTAGACCTCGGACGTTATACACTGCAAGCGAGTCGTACAACGCATTGGCATCTGAAAGCGCGCCATTGATCAGATTCTCCGCATCGTCGTTCAGTCCCACTGTAAAGCGCCAGGTCGACTGGGCATAGAAGGTGTATCCTCCCAGCGTGACGCCAGTAACACGGGCGTTGATCACATCACCGGGTGATAACACACCAGGCACATCATCCCCCGGTACAACAGGGACCTCTGTCATCTGAAACGGCACCTGTTTGGGGTTATTCAGATCTGTGACATCCCAAAGGGTGAAGTTGGTTGGGACACGGTTGCGTGGGCTCAGTGAGTTCGATGTATCAGCACCTGTTTCTGAAACACGAATCTCGTAGTCGATGGGCACGGCGATATTCTCACCGGGGGCGGAAATCGCAATCGACGTAGCCGGCCGACTCGCGCCGCGCTCGCTGCTCACGTTCTCGAGCCAACGCGTTGTTTTGGGCACAGGCACGTCAGGACTCGTAATCTTGAATTTCATGCCGTCGTACACATTGGCATTCAAGACCGCATCTTCAAAAATTTCGTTGCCCGTCAGGCCGGCAGGGCTTTTTGCAAGCGTATCGCCTGTTGTAGCGTTGCGCAGAACAAAACCCGTTGTCAGGCCATTTTTCAACAACACGGAGTCCACTTCAGCAAACTGGTTATCGTCCGTGAAGGTGAACTCGTATTCATAGCCGAGGCTGTTCGCCTCGTCAGGAATCAGGAATTCAACATCCAGCCGCCCGGTGGATACGCCACCAAATTGTTGGATGCCGCCTGCAGCCAGCCGGGCTTCTTCATACCCCAGCGCCGGCGGCTGCGGGACGACAACCGCTGCGTTCCGGTCGATGTTAATCGGCCGATCGAACGCATCCACCTCAATAATTTTTGAGCTTTCCGTTGGTGAAATCTCAGCCAGCGACTCCAGCTCAGAAATCCCGTTTTCGAAAAAGGAATTGTGATACCCCTGGTCTACAGAAACAACGGAGTAGTAGTACGTGCGGCCATTGTCAACTGTCGAGTCCACATAGCTGTACTCAAGCCCTGAATCGGTCCCCATGTCGTAGCTGACACCGAAAGCACCAATGGGCACTGGGTGGGCGCCAGAAAGTCCGTTTTCGAGATCAAACTGGACGCGATCCCCTGTTGGGCTGATCAGCGGCTCCCACAACAGCGGGTTGCCAAACGCATCCGTAATCGTTTTGATATCATTGAATTCAGGGTCCGTGCTGCGGTAGACTTTGTACATCTCAAAGTCGAACCCGTAGATCGGATCGCGTGATGTCTCCGCGCTTTGATCCCACACCAACGTCACTTTTTTATCGCCCGGCACTGCCGTCAAAAACGGTGTGCGTGGCGGCCGTGCAAAGTTGTAGTCAGAATCGTAGATGTTCTGCATTGTGCGCTTGTTGCGCAGCATATCCTGGAAGTCGTTGCCGCAGAAATACGCCAGCGAGAAGCGCTGCGTTAATCCCTGGTTGATTTCAGCAAAACCAGAACTGTAGACGTAGATCACATCAGCCGTCTCTGTCGGTACAATGAACTGCGTTTCATCTACCGGCTGGATATATTCTGCCCAGAATAAGGGATCATCATCCAGGTCACGGTCAAAGTCGCTCGGCGTCCGAATGACCATGTTTGTGAGTCCAATCTGGTCGATTTCGTCGTTGTCTGTAAACTCGAAATTGGGTTCTCCGAGATCGGGGACACCGTTGGCTTCTGAGCCGTCAGGGTCGGGACCGGGATAGTCTTCGTTTTCCGGTCCGAGTCCATCCGACCCCGTATCATCGTTGAGCGGCTCGATGGTCAGCTTGCCGTCCCCATCCGTATCCTCTCCCGGATCCAGGATAAAGTTGTTGTTCAAGTCTTCGTTGTCGAAGATCCCGTTGCCGTTTACATCAACCCATACGCGCCAGTCACCGTCGTCATCGATACCGTTCTCGCGGCTTTCATCAACCAGTGCATCCGCATCGTTATCAATCCCATCGTCTGCAATGCCCGGGCTTTCGAGAAACCCGACGCCGGCATATCCTACCTTAAATCCATTGATAACAAGCTCGCGCTTGATCCACTGGTAGGTGATGTCGTCTTGCGTATCAAAAAGTGCCTGGTTATCACCCGTCTGGCCGGCGATATCGTAGTCCACAATCATGGCGATGATGGACTTGTCGATGTCTTTGCGGCTTACATTTTCAACATCGAAGGTGGCAATAAATATGTCTTCAGCGAGGATACTGGCCCACTGATACTGGCGGACAGCCACCTCAATGCCGATCCCGCGGCGCCCACCGGCATCCCATGCCCGCGTATCGGGTTGGCCGGCTTCGTTCAGGAATGGGAAGTAAGAAAACTCGTCGTTATCGCGGTCGTCTGCCAGGTAGTACGACTCCTGGTCACCGCGCACAAAAGACCCAAAAGCACCATTCCACCGTCCTGCGCGAACACCCGGACCGGCATCACATGTTGTGCCCTGCTCAAACGCACAAGGAGGACGCGTATCTCCTACATATGAACCGGGTGCCCAATACGCCGGCCATGTCTGCGGCAAATTGGATTGGGCGGTATACTCAATATTGTTCACCAGCTCGGTATCGAGTTGGCCGTTGTTGTTCAAATCTTCGCCCGGATCCAACGTGTTATTGTTGTTCACGTCTTCATTCAGACCACCCACATAGTAGTAGCCCGTTTCTGCAAGGCGCTGCCGATCATCAGCGTTGTTGTTGAGCCGGTTTGTTGTACTGGGATCACCGTTCATGTTGTAGAAGCCCGGTACAGCCGAGTACTGAAATTTGTGGCTGCCCGATGGATGGGTGTCTCCCCCACTTCTATTGTAGCTCTCGGACAGGACTGTGAGCGTATCGCCGTTGTCGTTGACTACTTCAGCACCCACGATAAAACTCATGGTGTGACCATACTCAACACCGGATCCTTTGGGCCAGGTGATGCGACTCGGCGAAATGGTGCTCCCCCAATAGCCGGCTGAAATATTTACGTTGGTCACATACGGCACCTGAATCAGGTTGCCTGTTGCCAGTCCACCACGGTTGAAGTTGCGCAGCGAAAAATCCTGCACAGCCGCAACCATCGCGCTACCATTTTTCGACCGTTTGGCTGCTTTACGCTGTGTCCGCGCCGCATTTTTACTGTATTTCGAGATCGCCTTATCGACGTTCTCAGAAGCCTTCATTGCCGCTTTTTCGCTCGACAAATCGCGCTTCTCTTGCGCGTCGGCATGCTGTGGTAAGAGCAAAATCAGCACAAAACCGATCAGTACTGCGGCAGGAAAAAACCTGCCTGCCCAGCCTTTTCTGGAGGCAATCCGTACCGGACGCTGTATCTGCTGAAGTGTGGGGTTCAACATGTTAAATCCTACAGGACCTTATTAAAAATTGATTGTTACCCCGAGCCGAATCTGGCGGGGTGCGGAATACCAGTGAGGGTTCAAATCGTCTTCTGAGCGACTAAATAGCCCGACGACGTTATTCACGAGGTCGCGGTCTGCCTGCACGACGGGCAGGCGAACAATCTGGTCAGCTCGCCCGGAGATGCTGTCTACAAATCGCTCGTTCAGGTAGTTAAAGAGGTTATCCACTTGCAGCCGCACGCCATACCTGACGCCCCTGACGGCAAATCGCTTTTCGGCGCTCAAGTCGAACGTAAAGATGACGGGTTTGCGCGCTGCGTTGAGGAATTCGTTATCCGGGAAATTCTTATTCGGATCGAGGAATGACGGCGTGTAGGGCTGGCCCGTAGCAAGCTGACTGATAAAACCAACGCTCCAGTTGTCAGCTTTCCCGACCTGGGCAGACAAGTTGGCGGTAAGAGTCTGATCCCAGTTGAGTGGTATGATATTTCTCTCGAGAAAGAAGTCGCCGAGTTCACCTGATCGGCCGGCAATCACAACGTTGGCCACATCGCTGGCGCTGGAGGAGCTTCCTTTTGCGTCGGAATAGGTGATGTCAAACGAAGTGCCCAGTAAGGCACCGACCGGGCGCGTGACCAGGGAAAGCGTCCCGCCCCGTACCAGGCCGTAATCGCGGTTGACTGTGCGGAAGTACTGGATGTTATCCAGCGTACCCAAAATCTCGGTACCGAGCAGGTTGCGGATGTTTTTGTAAAACAGGTTGATATCGATGCCGATGAACTCGGAGACCTGTTGCTGCAGGCCCATCTCGTATTTGATCGTGCGTTCAGGCTGAAGATCAGGATTACCAACGCTACGATTTTCGAGCCGGCCAACGTTGATGCCATCAAAGATGGGGTTTTTGAACATCTCGAAATAAGCCGGCATCTGCACAAAATGACCGTATGCGACACGAAACGCGCCGCGCGCAGAAATCGGATACGAGATACCCAATCGAGGGCTCAGGTAGTACTTGGCGCTAATATCTGTAAAGTTGTCGGCCCGACCGATGCGGTCCGTGGGTGTTCGTGCGTCGATGATCCGTTGTTCGCGTAAATCGAAATACTCAAAGCGCAAGCCGGCTTTTACAACAAGTCGCGAATCGAACTCGAGCTTGTCCTGCACAAAAACGGCATACTCCAAAGGCGACTGTTCAAACCGATCGTCCACAGCAAACCGCTCCAGTTCAGGCACCAGGACGGGCAGGTCTGCCTGTACTGCATCGAGATAATCTTCAAAGTTTGGAAAGTTGAGCGCAGAAGGATAAAACAGGTTGATAAAGAGCGAGTCGGGATTGTCAGCAAAAACCCAACTCCGATCCAGGTCTTCGATAACAAAGTTGTTGTTGCGAATCTGAAAACCCGTTTTCAGCTCATTGCGGTCGTTCACCTGCCAGGTGAAGTCGCCCGACACGATGAGTTGTTCTTCCGTGCGCCGGCTCGCAGAATTATCCGTTGCGCCCAGGCTAAAGCCGGTAACATCGTCCGATCCAGAGACAAACTGGATGGCTGGATCTGTCAGGCTATCAAATGCGCGCGACTCGTTTTCACTGGTCTTGTACGAAGCCCGCAGGTTGATCACTTTGTTGTTACCGAGCGTCTGCTGGATGCTCACAACGCCCGTGAGCGCTGTAAAGAAATTGGTGTCCCTGTAATCGGGCGCGTACCGCCGGCCGGAAGAGAAGGATTGGCCTTCCGCATCGTTGTACAGTGCCGAAAGCGTAACTTTGGTCCGGGAAAATGGCCGGTAGACCAATTTTGGATTGAAGGTATACGACTCCCGCCAATCCATATCTACGGTTTCACCATTGCCGCTGGCAAAAGAAATTGGGTTGCCGTTCCGGTCGAGTACTGCCGTACCGCCAGGTGTACGCGCTTCATCCAACGGAATCAAGCGTGTATCATCAGGCTGAAACACATCCCGATACCAGCGCTTGTAGGTATCAATAACAAACCCATCTTCAGCCAAAAATCGCCGCTCCCCTTTCAAATGGCCAACGCGATCTTCATACCGGGCGTTGAGAAAAAAGCCCAGCTTGTTATTCTTTTTGATGATGGGTCCACTCAGCGTGAGCGCAAGGTCCTTGCTCTCGACAGGATCAAAAGTATCGCCGCCGATAAAGATGTCATTGTTACCAGAGAAGAAGCCGCCGGCTTGTGCACGCAAACTACCCTCGATACGTTGCCCCGGGTCGCGCGTTGTAATACTCACGATGCCCGACTGCGCACCACCAAGCTCCGCATCAAACGTGCCGGTGAATACCTGTAATTCCTGAATGGCCTGCACCTCAACATCAACCGTATTCCCCCCTCCCTGGTTGAGGACATCTTGCACGGGAATGCCATCGATGATATAGGCCGTCTCGCGTTGCCGGCCTCCCCTGAAGTTGAATCCACCATTTGAGTTGGTTACAACGCCCGGCTGGAATCGCACCAGGTCGCCAACTTCCTGGACGGGTAATTTCTCAATGGTTTCTTTCGAGACAAACGAAACGGTTGTCGTGCGATCCCGCACAACGATAGGCCGCTCAGCGCTTACAATAATCTCCTCTCCCTGTACCACTTCTTCCTGAAGCGTTCCATCAAGGGTTGTTGTTCGGCCCGAAAAGACTTCGACATTGGCACTTTTGAGCGTCGCAAAGCCGACAAACGACATGACCACCGTGTATTTCCCCGGCGGAACGCTCAGCATGAAATAGCGGCCATCTGCGTTAGTAACGGTTCCTATCGCAGGATTTTCCTCAAGGTATATGGTGACGCCGGGCAGCGACTCACCCGAAACTGCTTCTGTTACGACGCCGGAAATCTTGCCTGTCGATTGCGCGAGCGCTAATTGGCTCGGCACAATACAAAGAAGCAGCAAGACAAAAGAGCAGAGATAAACTTGCCTGTGCATGAAGCGGGGTGCCACCAGAAATGCACATCAACCAAAGCGGCGATGCAACGGGTCTGGTAGTGGTTAGTGGGTAGTTCGGTTTGGTGGTACATCAATGCTGGAATACAAAAGGAGTGTGGTGCTCCTCGTGTTATTCAGCACGATGCCTGGCCATGAACCGATACGATCCCACGTACCCTGGAAGCGCAGTCTGATGTGTTTGCTCACAGGCTAATAGCCTATAGCATAAATGCACAGTACGAGTGCAGGCTCGTCATTGGGGTTATTAAGGGTGTGTTCAGTGGTCCCATCTTCGTAAAGGCAATCGCCTTCATCCAGTTGAAACCGTTCATCACCGTACTCATAATCGACCTGCCCTTTCAGGATCATCAAAAACTCTTCTCCTTCATGGGCGAGCTTCTGCTTTCTGGCCTCTCCAGGAGGCAGTTCGAGCAGAAAAGGCTCCATCACTTTATTGGGTCGTGAATGCGCCAGTGCGTGGTAAATAATTTTCGAGTCGGGCCGATCGCGCTCAATTTGCTTTCGCTCATCTTTGCGTACGATGACCATAGCCGGCCGCTCGTCGAGTCCCTCAAAAAGCTCAGACATCGTAATTCCGAATGCCTCAGCAATTTTCGACAACGTGGCCAGTGATGGGGTAACACGAAAATTTTCTACTTTTGAAAGAACACCCCGCGTAAGCCCCGTCAATTCAGAAACCTGTTCAAGTGTTAAACCACGCTGAACACGTAGACTGCGGATTCGCTGGGATAGCTGTATCAGATTCATGTTTCCCGAAAAATAAATTTGTTTCTTTAATGCAATGTGGCGTAATCATTACGATATCATTAATGACGACCCAAAATGAGGGGCAAAATTTGTGAAAAATCACATTGCTTTGCCATCCAACGATTCCATCACACTGTCTTAATCTCTTTGACTCGCACAGCTACTACTTTATCAAATTGAGTAACATTTCACCACCCATACCTGGCTAAATGCCAGCCCGGAAGTGTTACTTATTGCTTTTAACACATCCCATCGGATAATTGCCGACAAATAGGTTGTGGCTAATATATGTTTCGTTAAAAGCAAAATCCGTCTCCATGATACCACCGCTTTATGTATCCCGCCATGTTATCTATTTGCCGATTCGTTCTGTTTATTTTTGTCTGTAGTCTCTTGTCTGGCAACGCAGCCGCACAGTCGATTTTGTTTTTTGATGACTTTAATGACGGCGACTTTGCCGGCTGGCAAATAACCGACGACCCTGAGCCCCAGTCGGGCCCAAGCAAGTGGCAGGTACGCAACGGCACACTAATCCAGAGCTCAAATATCTGGGCGTATGGCCCTGTTGAGCTTGAAACGCGCTACCACCTCGGCACCCACGTTTCTACGGGTGACAAAAACTGGCAAGATTATGCGTTAAATGCCATTGTGCGATCCTCTGATAATGACGGAGTTGGACTCATTTTCCGATACGACAACCCGCGCAATTACTATCGCATTCTGCTCATGAACGACCCTGCCTGGAGCGGACTCGACTCGTCGGGTGTTGCCGTAAACACCCCCTTGCAGCGGATTCAGAAGTTTGTCAACGGGGAGCCTGTAATTCTAGCCGAAAACAAGGTGAATGAGGCCTACCCCGCCGGCTTTTTCGCGATGACCGCAGATGTTCGCGGGGACACCATACGGGCGTATCTCAACGGAGAACTCATCATGTCTGCTGTCGACGACCAGTTTGCTGAAGGAAAAATTGGGCTGCTCTCGTATGCAAACGCCGGCGTGTATTACGACAGTGTATCCGTTACAGCTGATCCCCTCGTGTACGAAAAACCAGCGGACAGGGAAGTCAATTATGCAGTACTGGAAGACCGCGCGCCTTATATCCAAAACCCAACCCAAACCACTGTCGAGATTGCCTGGCGGTCTCTGGATACGTACGCCGGCGAAATTCGGTACGACACCGAAAAAGGCCGGCTGGGCAATGTAGCCGGCGAGGCGGCAATCACACAGAAACACCACGTCAGACTGGATGACTTGTTACCAAGTACACGGTATTTCTATGCAGTGTACAAAGATGGTGACCTCGTACAAGATGAAGAGAACTTTCGCACCGCCCGTCGGGATGACGAGTCTGCCTTTTCCTTTTTGGTACTTGGCGATAGCGGCGTCGACACCCCCGTCCAGCACGACGTAGCACACGAAATGCGGCACAGTATGAACGAAGACGAGGTTGACTTCGTGATTCATGTTGGCGATGTGCACCAGGGAGCCGGCGACTATTATGACGATGTGTACTTCAAGCCGTACAAAGACATAATCAAAAACGTAAACGTCTTCACTTCCCTCGGCAACCATGATGTAATTACCGATAACGGCGGCGTGTATCTGGATGACTTCTATTTGCCCTCCAACAATCCAGACAGTACAGAGCGGTATTACTCATTCCGCTGGGCCAATGCGTACTTCATTGCGCTCGACACCAACATTAGCTACGCTCCGGGCTCTCCGCAATACGAGTTTTTACTCAATGCCCTGCGCAGCGACGCTCGGAATGAAGCAAATTGGACGTTTGTTTTCTCACATCATCCGCCTTACACCGAGTTCTGGACAGATTATTACGGGGACACAAATGTGCAAAACCACCTTGTCCCCCTGTACGAGGCTTATGGCGTTGACATGGTAATGAATGGCCACACGCACAGCTACGAACGCGGTGAGAAAGAGCATGTGCATTATCTCGTCTCGGGTGGCGGTGGTGGTGGACTGGATGACTTTTTCATCGACTACGATCACATTTCGTTCTCCAGTAAATCCCACCATTTTACACGCATCGACGTTAACGGTGATGAGTTGCTCGTTAAAGCAATAAACGACAAAGGAGAACAGATCGACCGGTTTACGATTCACAAGTTTACCAACGTCGCCATCGATGACTCATTGCCACTGCCCGAGGCCTTCTTCCTCCATCAAAACTATCCCAACCCGGCAACGGATACCACAACGATACGGTATGATGTCCCGGAAGACGGCGTGGTGACGCTTGAGTTGATCGATATTATGGGGCAACGTATTGCCATGCTTGTTGACCGAAGCCACCCTACGGGTTCGTACACGGTTTCGCTGGATACCTCCTCCCTGGCCGCCGGCACCTACCTCTACCGCCTGCAATCAAACAAGTGGTCGATGACCAAGGAGTTAACGGTTGTCAGATGAAAATCGAAGGGGAAAGAATCACTCCGATATTTTAGGGAGGACTAATTCCAGGAAGGCATCGGTGCTCATTACTCTATCTCAACAGGGATTGTAATCTGGGCGGTCACCCCAGGTGCCGTGATGGCGTTGAGAACCTCGAACGTGAGGGTCAGTGATTCCAGTGGCCGGCGGGTTTTTACATCAACCGTTTCGCTATGATGTGACTCAATTTCTACGATGCCCGTGCTGTTATGCAGCGTGAAGTCCGTCGTGTTTTTGAGTTTCATATGGATGTCTGCGTTGTTTTGCAGTTCGATCGACAACAAGAGCGTGTTCGTGATGTACCTGGCCGAAACCACCTCAAGCGATGCTTCTAACAGTGGGACGAGGTATTCTTCTTTACCAATGAGCTGGTTGCGGTAGTACGCAGCGGTCCGGCCGGCGAGCATGGCATCTTTGATGCCGGCTTCCGAACGCGCTTCGGCAAACACAAGCATAATCGGACGATGCCCCCCTTCGGGCACTTCATACTGCCAATCTACCAGACCGTGGATATCTGAAGTCCCGACAATGGTTAAATCATGCTCCAGTGCAATCGCCAACGCTTCATCAGAATACGTCAGGTCATTGACCACTTCGATGCCCTGTAACAAGTCTTCTTCAATGAGCTGGCGGTGCATGTCCGATAATCTGGCAATACCATCGGGGCGTTGAGACGTCCAATTCGGGTGATTCCAAAAAACAATGCCCCCCTGGCGCTTTACCTCGCGGAATACTTCGATGGGATCTTCATCGACAAGCTTATTCGCGTCCGTAATAAAAATGGCATTAGAGTGTCCGGGAGGCATCTCACGCGTTACCTCCGCGCCTTTAATCACAAGCAAATCTGTGCCAGTCGCAATGGACTTTGCAATGTCTGTTGATCGGTTGCGATCACGATGCGGAATATCGAAAATGTGTGGTTGGTACTCAATGTGCTCCGTGAGTGCAATGGCATCTAGCCCATCACGCAAAGCTTCTTCCACCCGGATGTTTGGCCACACGCTTCCATCAGAAAACACGGTGTGGATATGGAAATCACATAACAGGGTTTGATATCCGGGAATATCAGGAAAAATAATGGTACGGCCATGTTCGTGGGAATGCTGGGCGAGTGCCGGCACCTGAAAGAGGGTAAACATGGCAACTAAAATGCAGGTTCTTTTCATGACATTGGTATTATTAACGATGGCTGTTTTCAAAGTAGCGGTAAAGCACGACATGCTATTTATAAAATTGTAAACTTTTCCAGCACCGATAATCCACAAACCCGTAACCGTAACTGAAATCAACCTCGTTACCCAAAACCAATAACCTAACAATAGCTTAACAATGCAGTAACAGATTAGTTAAAGATAAATGAAGCGGAAACGATTAATTACAGCTTCCTCCTGACCCTAAAATTCATCACTTTACCCGCTTCATACTTATGCAAAAAGCTTATCGAATCAGCATACTATTGCTGATCTTCCTGTTTATGGGAAGCGCTTCCGTGCTTGCCCAGTCATCCGACACCTTCACGCTTACTGTTCTTCACAACAACGACGGGGAATCTCAACTCGTTAATGCCCCCGGTCAGGAAGACTTTGGCGGGGCTGCACGCTTCAAAACACTCGTTGATAACCTGCGCGCAGACGCTGATGCCTCTGGTGCCGTGGTTATGCTTTCTTCTGGCGACAACTTCCTCGCCGGACCTGAATTCAATGTCAGCCTCAACCAGCCGGCCGGCGAAACGCTGTTCGAATCGCGCGTACTTGATCTCATCGGATATGACGCGCTTGCGATCGGCAACCACGAATTCGATTTCGGACCGGATGTTCTCGAGCGTCTGATCCGCGGCTTCGAGGCCGATACACCATTCCTGAGTGCCAACCTCGACTTTGCCGGCGAAGCCGGGCTGCAAGATCTCGTAGACAGTGACCGTATTGCCAAGTCAGTCATCCTCGAAAAAGATGGTGAGCAAATTGGCGTTGTGGGTGCAACCACCCCAATCTGCCATTCATCTCTAGTCCGCGCAATGTAGTGGTCATGGACGACGTTGCCGCTGCCGTACAGGCCGAGATCGACGAACTCACCGCAGCCGGCATCAACAAAATCATTCTTATCAGCCACCTGCAGGGTGTTGACGAAGACATCGCTGTTGCCTCTCAGCTCAGTGGCGTCGATATCGTAATTGCAGGCGGTGGCGACGAACTCCTTGCCAACAGCGACGACTTGCTCGTACCAGGCGACGAGAGTGAAGTCTTCGGTGACTATCCACAAATCGCAATCAATGCTGACGGCGTTGAGGTGCCTGTGGTAACCACGGCCGGCAATTACAAGTACGTAGGTAAACTGGTTGTTGATTTTGACGCTGACGGCAATCTCATTAACATCGACGATGCAAGTGGCCCGGTTCGCGTAGCCGGCGGCATGGAAGCCGACGCCGTTGAAGCCGACGCACAAGTCATCGCTGAAGTTGTAGATCCCGTATCGGCTGCCCTTGCCGACCTTGAGGCCAACATCATTGGTGTGAGCGAAGTCGGTCTTGATGGCGTACGCGGCAACATCCGCTCTATCGAAACCAACCTCGGTAACCTGATCACAGACGCCTTTCTGTGGCAAGCCGAGCAGGTTGCTGCAAGCTTCGGTGTACCGGTACCCGATGTAGCCATCCAGAACGGTGGTGGTATCCGGAACGACAACGTGATTCCAGCCGGCGACATCAGCACGCTGACCACGTTCGACATCCTCCCCTTCTCCAACTTCCTGACCGTTATTCCAGACATTCCGGCAGAGCAATTCAAGGAAATCCTGGAGAATGCGGTTTCCCGTATTGGCAGCGGTAGTGGCACAGGTCGCTTCGCCCAGCTCGGTGGCGTTTCAATCGTTTATGACCCGACCGGCACGCCCCAGGAGTTGGACGACGAAGAAAACGTTGAAGTACCAGGCACGCGTATCATCAGCGCTGTACTAGCCGACGGTCGCGTGATTGTAGCAGATGGTGCAGTTGTTGCCGATGCGCCTGCTGTGAGCGTTGCAACGGCTGACTTCCTGGCACGCGGTGGCGACCAGTATCCATTCCGTGGCGCTGCGTTCACGTCGCTTGGACTCACGTACCAGCAGGTACTCGAAAACTATATTGTCGACGGATTGGGTGGGGAGATTTCGGCAGCTGATTATGCGGAAGGTGGCGAAGGCCGCATCCGCCAGCTTTCTTTCAGTGAGCCGCTGACGCTGACGGTCCTGCATAACAACGATGCAGAATCTCAACTGATCAACGCGCCGGGACAGCCTGACTTCGGTGGCGCAGCACGATTTAAAACACTCGTCGATCAACTCCGTGACGCGGCTGAAGAAGATGGTGCAGCAATTATGCTTTCGTCTGGCGACAACTTCCTCGCCGGCCCTGAATTCAACGCCAGCACAAGCCTGCCAGACAACGTGCCGTTCTTCGAGTCGGTTGTCATCGATCGCATCGGTTATGACGCCATGGCAATTGGCAACCACGAATTCGACTTCGGTCCGGACGTCCTGGAACGCCTGATCAGCGACATCACGAACGGTACACCGTTCCTGAGCGCCAACCTCGACTTCTCCGGTGAAGCCGGCCTCCAGGGTCTGGTTGACGCAGGACGCATTGCTAAATCTGTTGTCGTCGAGAAAGACGGTCAACTGATCGGCGTTGTAGGTGCAACCACACCAAACCTGCCGTTTATCTCCAGCCCACGCAACGTGGTTGTAATGGAAGATGTAGCAGCAGCCGTTCGCGCCGAAGTTGGCGACCTGACTTCTGCTGGTATCAACAAAATTATCCTTATCAGCCACCTTCAGGGTGTAACTGAAGATCAGGAGTTGCTGAGCATGCTCACAGACGTCGACATTGTGATTGCAGGCGGTGGCGACGAGTTGCTCGCCAACAGCGGAGACCTGCTTGTACCTGGCGATGAAAGCGAAGTATTCGGTGAATACCCGCTTATCTCCCAGGACATGAATGGTGTTGATGTACCGGTTGTAACAACGGCTGGCAACTTCAAGTACGTGGGTCAACTCATCGTTGAATTTGACGAAGCAGGTATGATCACGTCAATCAGCGACGAAAGTGGCCCGGTTCGCGTAGCCGGTGGCATGGAAGCCGACGCCGTTGAAGCGGATGCTGGCCTCGTTGCTGATGTGCAAGATCCTGTAGCTGCCTCACTCGAATCGCTTGCAGCCGACATCATCGGCACCAGCGAAGTAGGTCTCGACGGCGTACGCGGCAACATCCGCTCCATCGAAACCAACCTGGGCAACCTGATCACGGACGCCTTCATCTGGCAGTCTGAGCAGCTGGTTGGTGCCTTCGGCGTACCGGTTCCAGACGTAGCCATCCAGAACGGTGGCGGCATCCGGAACGACAACGTGATTCCAGCCGGCGACATCAGCACGCTAACCACGTTCGACATCCTCCCCTTCTCCAACTTCCTGACCATCGTACCGGAAATTCCTGCGGATCAGTTCAAGGAAATTCTGGAGAACGCATTTTCTCGCGTGGAAGGAGGAAGTGGCACGGGACGCTACGCACAGGTAGCCGGCGTGAAGGTTGTCATCGATATTGATGCAACGGCACAAGAACTCGACGACAACGGCAATGTCGCCACGCCGGGTAATCGCGTGATCAGCGCCATGCTTGACGATGGCCGGGTTATTGTGATGGACGGCAAAGTTGTTGACGATGCACCTGCTGTAAACATCGCTATTGCAGACTTCCTGGCACGCGGTGGCGACCAGTATCCGTTCCGCGGTGCCTCCTTTACGTCGCTCGGCGTAACGTATCAGCAAACGCTGGCTAACTTCATCAAAGACGGACTTGGTGGTGCTATTACGGCAGCCGATTATCCGGAAGGTGGTGAAGGTCGCGTTGTCCGCGCTTCTGACCTGGTGGGTAGCGCCTTCTCACTCATCGATGCAGATACAGATGCTGCGATAAGTGGATTTGACCCTATCCAGGATGGCGCAACCCTGGATCTAACGACGCTTCCTGGTGGGCTCAACATCGCCGCGAACATTTCTGCAGAGGGTGTTGCCGGCGTGATCTTCAATCTGAATGGATCTGATGTTCGATTGGAAGGCGTGGCTCCTTACGCGCTCTTTGGCGACGTTGCAGGCGACTTCTCACCCGGCAATCTGCCCGTTGGATCGCATGTATTGACGGCTACCGCGCTGGGTGCGGATGGTGAAGTGCTTGCCGTTGAGACTGTTTCCTTCAGCGTAGTTAACGGGGACGCACCTATGGTGACCGGCCTGGTACTTGTTGACGCAGCTACGGATGCCGACATTGCGCCGCTAACAGACGGTAGCACCCTTGACCTCGGAACGCTTCCGGCCGGCCTGAACGTTCGCGCTGAAGTTGGTGGTGCGGTTAAGAGTGTGACGTTCTCGCTCAACAACGACAGTTACCATCGTACAGAAAACGTCGCACCATTTGCCTTATTTGGCGACACCGCTGGTGACTATTTCGGAGCAACGTTCAACGAGGGCGTCAACACACTGGCAGTCACACCATTCGACCAGTCCATGGCCAAAGGAGCTGCTGGGACAACGCTTGAGATCTCCTTTAACGTAACGGGCAATGCAGCGGGCAAACTCGGTGCTCCAAAAGGCCGTTTTGTTGAGCCGCTGGATGGCACGGCAAGTGAGGATGAGTTGCTCCCAGATGCCTTTGCGCTGCAAGCGAACTATCCGAATCCGTTCAATCCAACCACAACCATTGCGTTTAGCATTCCAGAACAGGCCAACGTCAAACTGGAAATCTACAACGTACTGGGCCGCCAGGTACGCACACTCGTGAGTGGCCAGGTGGCAGCAGGTCAACACGAAGTGGCATTTGAAGCCGGCAACCTGCCAAGTGGCACCTATTTCTATCGCCTGGTTACGCCAGCAGGAACGTTTGTTAAACAGATGATCCTTCTGAAATAACCTCCATCTTTTATACAAAAAAGGGCGGCACCCGGCGTGGGATGCCGCCCTTTTTTATGATTTACGCTCCGCGCTCAGCGCATCGGATAAAATACCAGACCAAAAGAGAGCCGGCTCTCCGCGTACCCAAAGTCATCGGTGTCAAAATCGAGTGCGACCGTGCTTTGATCAACTTCATTAAAGCCTCCCCACCCCAGTCGAAGGCCCAATTCTAGCGCTACCGAAGGCGTCAGGTAGTACGCAGCACCACCGCCAATGGTCATGCCGGCACCAAGATATTCCAGGTCGATGTCTTCCCGCACCACGGCTACGGCACGGAGGGCGACATCAGCAAAAGGGACAAACGGTTTGCCAGATCGGAAATTAAACCGTCCACCTAGTTCGAGCGCGCCCCACTCATAATCATCCTCTATAAACGGATTGTCATCACCCTGCATCTCTGCGCCGTTCAGACTCAGGTACAACGTGAAGAGCTCAGAGAAGCCCCAGCCGGCGCGAAAACTGATACTTCCGCCAGGATCGCTTGCATCCAGGCCATCTGCGTCAAAGTAGAGTCCCTGTGCTCCTAACGTAGCGTTTAGAAAAAGCTTCTCTGTTTTTGAGGCCTGCCCGTGCGCTGCATGCGAAAGCGTAAAGGACACGAGTAGTAGCGCAAGCAACGTGTTTCGAAAAAGAGTCATAAGATGGATCCGGTATTATTTTAGCGACGAGCATGGAAGCATAGCTCCTATACTATTAACACGTAACGCCAAACGGATAACCATGAAAACACCAGCTCGATTGCCTTCTGTTTATCGCGGCAAAACCTGGTAGAATCCGTTCGACTCAACGATCGAGAGCGGTGTATCGAAGAGTTCGCTCAAGGTGGCATTGGTTAAGATGTCTGCCTTATTGCCCTGCAGCATCACGCTGCCGTTCTGGATCAGCACAACGTGGTTGATTTCGGGAGGGATTTCATGGACGTGATGGGTTACAAGCACGACGGTTTTGCCGGCGCTCATTTGTTGCCGAATGACGTCGATGTATTGAAAACACGCTTTCAGGTCGAGCCCGCTCGTTGGTTCATCGAGCACCAGTACATCTGGATTGTGCGCCAACGCCCGGCCGAGTAAAAACCGGCGCTGTTCACCAGTCGACATGGTATCCAGTTGGCGATCCCGAAGCGATGTGATTCCAAGCGACTCAATCACCTCGTCAGCGCGCGCGCGTTGTGCATCAGTGAATGACTGGTGGGGCCAGATGCCTATGCTGGCATCAAATCCAGACAACACAATGTCGAATCCTGTGACCCAGCCTTTATAGGTAAACTGGAGGTCGTGCGATACAATCCCCATGTGTTGGCGCAGGGTTCGCACGTTCCATCGGGACTTGCCATGTATTTTGACGTAGCTGTCTTCTGTCTTTACCGGAAACAGTTCCTGCGACAGCAGGCGTAACAACGTCGATTTGCCGGCGCCATTGGGTCCAAGAATTGCGGTATTCTGACCCGGGCAATACGCAAACTAAGCCCATCAAAAACACGCGTCCGCCCACGATAAACGGTTGCATTCTGTATGTCGATGATGGGATGGATATCGGTAGTCTGTGCCATAGGAAGATCAAGCTATGCTGATGGTGCCATCCTGCGCAACGGTCACGACGCGGTCGTTTTCGAGTTGATCAAACGCAGCCTGGTCCAGCATAATGACAGGGACCTGCCGGCTGTACATCTCATCTGCCACCACAGCTGCAAGCGACAGAAACGTATCGCGATCGGTTACCAAAAATCCGGCTGGCGCGGTGTCGCGGCGAAAGGCTTCGATCAGCACAGCCGTCGTGGTACTCGACCCTCGCGTACCCGGAATAGCTAGCACCCGATCTTTTCCGTTAAAACCAGACAACGGATGCCTGCGGTCAATAATTTCACCGGTCACAGCGTCGTAACCGCCCCAAAAACTCAAAGGATCTGCGCTAAGCAACAACGCGCCCGTGGCGCTACCCGGCACCAGTATTTCACCTGTTATGACGTTTTCCATAGCGAACCATCGCAGCTAATTTTACCCGTTACCGCCGACGTAACGCAATCAGATAGCCGGCCATAGACAACCGACGTATTCAACAACCCCGGCGAATAGTACGCATATTTTGCAGAATTTGTCATCAAGGCCCGGGTGTCGGGGGACAACATCGGAGAGGTAAGAATGCAGGTATCTACAGTGATTTTGCCGCCAAACGCCTCGAGGGCGTCGAGGTGGCCGGCGCGTTCCGCAAACTGGCGCATCCCTCGACTGGTTGTAACCAGGAATTCAACATCAGGGTGGCACCGTTTGCCTTCCAGCAACGGCTGCAATGCCGCAAACTCGGCAAGTGAAAAATGTGGGCTCCCGAGGATAACCATATCGAGCTGATCGCTGTCTGTGGTTGTCAACTCCTGCCACGCTTGCTCCAACGCGGCCCGCCCAACCAAAAGCTCTTTCATTGGCTTCTTCCCCTGAAATGCCGCGTCAAAGGTAGGCGCTTCGGGCGTGTGTCCAATCAAATGAAACAGTGCTACCGCACCCGACGAGGCCACAGCTGCTCCCAAGGCCTTGTACTGGTCTTCCGTTGGCGTTACTACCATGCCTTCAACGACCGGGATGCCTTCTTGCGCATACTTTCCGATGTAATGCCCTAAGACGGGATAAAACGCATCGTCTGCCTGGATGGATACCGGCACATCTTCCAGCTTGAAAAGGATTTGACCAGCGCGGTTTTCAGTCAGGTGTAAGCCGGCCGCCGGTGCTCGGCCAGTAATAGCAGCGCATATATCGAGTAAATCAGGATACCGCTCGGTGCGCGCGCCAATGACTGAGTTTGCAAAAGCAATAGCGTTGGATTCCCCCCAGGCGATTTGCTGGCCAAAAACGGGGCGATGTTCGGTTTGATATGGTGCACAGGTCCAGGTGGGTATACACCCCATCTTCTGGTACGCCTGCATTTGTCGATGAGACTTGCCGGCCCAGTCTGACGGCACGTGCCAGTCGCGCCATCCGTGGATGTCTACCCCGCCTACGTTGAGGGTTGATGGTACCTTTACCTGCGCCCCCAAATCTGCTAACCGTTCTGCGTATTCCAGCGTTGCATCCCCTTGAAAGAGTGAGCTATCGATATGGGCAGCAGAGATGTCAAGAAATTGATCGGTGTCGAATGCCGGCAGCATTCGCACCAGGATAGACATAGCCATCCGTGCCGCCGGGCCGTGGTCTCCATTCAGAAGCGCCTTGTCGTAATCCGTTAGCATGTGACGAGTGACGAGTGACGAGTGACGAGTGACGAGTGACGAGTGACGAGTGACGAGTGAAAGGTAACTTCTGCGGTTCGAGATTGCTCGCTCTCTCTGCGATATTCCCGTGAAATGAGGCGCACAAGGCAACGCAAGCCCTAAAGCGATTGCTCGCATGCTCAGATTAACTCGTCACAGGACTGCCCTACCCCTCACTCGAAAATCGACACTCGAAAATCGGCATTCGACATTCCAGACATAACACAACAGTCATGCGAATGCAAAACACAGACGCTATTTTGCTGCCTTGCTCCTTTCCCACCTTTTCCGCCGACCATGGAAAATCACACAACCTGGCAGCCTTATCAAGCACAGCATTTTATGCAGTGCTGGGGACCGCAAGCCGGCTACAATCCGGTCCCCGTCACCCACACCGAAGGCTGCTGGATTCATACAGCAGACGGCCGCCGAATTTTTGATTTACGCAGCGCCCACGAGTGCATTAATCTCGGCTTCCGTCACCCGCGCGTCCTGGAAGCGATGCGGCAACAAATGGATGCAGTTGTTTACGTAACGGACGACTTCGCAACCGAGCCAACAGCGCTGCTGGCGAAAAAGCTTGCCACGATGACACCCGGCCCGGATGACAAACGAATTTGGTTTGGCCAGAGTGGAGCAGCGGCCGTGGAAGCGGCCATCAAGGGGGCGCGACTCTACAAATACTGGCAAATGATGCAGGCCGGCGAAGCCAACCTGGCACCCGAGCGTCAATATCCGTATCCCTACAAAATCATCTCCCGCTACCATTCCTGGCACGGAGCCACAAGTGTGGCCAGCGCTGCAAGCGGCGACCCCAGACGATGGTTTACCGAACCATTAACCCCGCCGGGCTTCGTTCATGCCCCTGAAGCCAACTGCTTCCGATGCCCTTTGGGCCATACCTTTCCTGCGTGTAATCTGGCATGCGCAGATTATATTGATCGGATGATTGAATCTGAAGGAGGTGGCAATAAAGTTGCAGCAGTCCTTGTGGAAACGGTTGTTGGGTCGAACGGCATCATTCCACCGCCGGCCGGCTATTTCGAGCACCTGCGCAAAATCTGCGACAAACACGACGTGTTGCTCATTGTTGATGAAACCATGACCGGCATGGGACGCACGGGAAAATTCCTCGCGATCGAGCATTATGGCATCGAGCCAGACATCATCATCATGGGCAAAGCACTTGGCGCGTACTGTCCCCTTACGGCTGCCATCTTTTCGGGCCGCGTAGCGCGTGCCTTTGATACCAATATCTTTGGACACGGACAAAGCTTTAGCGGTCATGCACTCGGCAGCGCGGCGGCACTTGCCGGCTTGCAGGTACTTGAAGATGAACAACTGATCGAAAAGGCCGCAACGTTGGGCGCTTATTTGGGCGATCGGTTAGAAGAACTAGCTGCCAAACACCCCGCGGTTGGCGAAGTACGTGGACTGGGGCTCTTCTGGACGATGGAGTTAATCAAAGATCTTGAATCCAAAGCCCCTGTACGAAATCCAACCCAAAAATATAGCCCGTCTATCGTCCGGGAGATTGCGAAGTATTTGCTGGAAGAAAAACACATCTATGTGCCAGGGGATAAATTTGGCTTGTGGATTGTGCCTCCGCTCGTGGTAACCAGGGCAGAAATTGACTTCCTTGTTGATGCTTTTGACAGAGCACTCGATATTGCAGATGCCGCATTGGCCTGATACGCTTGCTTAAGAGACCGTTGAGAAATCTGTAACGTTTTAAGGGATTTACACGTTCTTCGAGAGAATCAGCGCCAGATAACCTTATTTTGCTGGCATAGACAGATCAATCAACCCGATCGTAACATTATGAAACACGTTTTACAAGCAACTTTCATCCTCTTTGTTGGCGCCGGCCTTTTGGCAGGTTGCGCAAGCACCAAAAAAGCCGCCCCCCATCCGCTGGCCGGCATGTGGGATTATTCTGTCGATACGCCGGATGGCACGTACAAAGGCGTGGTCAACATTATGGAAGTTGAAGGCAGCCTCGTAGGCTCCATCACAAGCGACGCCCTTCCTGGCAAAATGGACCTTACTGGCCTCACGTTCGAAGATAACCGCGTCATGTTCAAATTTGACAGCGGCGAATTTGGCATCCTGACTTTCGCAGCAGATGTGGTCGACGACGTGCTCAACGGTGCCATCAATGTAGAAGGCTTTGGCGAGATGCCCGTGACTGGCAAGAAGAAAAAAATGGACGACATGTAAGCGTGGCAAGTTACCCGGGTGCTTCATACAATGTATGGGGCACCCGCACGCTAATTACTTATAAATAAAAGTACTTAAATCACGCTACGTACCTGCAAACAAATTCCGCCCCACAACCAGCGCACGCATTTTCCCATCAGCAACAGAGCGGGGTAACATCCAGAATCCACAGTCTGGATGTACGTAGCGAATCCGATCAACACCCACGTACTTCGCAGCCGTCTCGATACGACGTGCCACTTCATCAGGCGACTCAATAACCGTTCTTTTGATGTCGATGACTCCGATACCAAGTCCTATGCTTGAATCCAGGTCTGAAAACCGCTCCAGCTCTTCGTATCCGCGAAAGGCAAACTCCAGCACAAGATGATCTGTATGCAAACTGTTCATGTACGCTAACAGTGCTTCCCATGCGCCTTTTTGAATAGATTGCCCCCCGTAATTGCCAAAACAGAGGTGCACAGCCGGCGTATTGGGAACGGCATCCAGCATAATATTGATCGCCTCAGCCGCCCAGACCGCTTCATGCGGTGCACCTGGCAAGTTAGCTTCATCCAGTTGCAGTACGTCCGCGTCTATTTCCCTGATTTGCGGCGCCATGGCCAGGGCCAACGCATTCGCAAGCGCCGGCAATCCGTCGTAGTGTTTATCGAGCAACGTTTTGCACAGCATATGTGGCCCGGTGATGGTAAACTTGAGCGGGTGTTTAGTTAGCCGGCGCACACGCTTATAGTCGCTAACCAGATCCAGTGTCCCTTCGTTGATAGGCCCCTCAACAACACCAGCCGGCGCCTTGCGAAAGCCCATACCAGTCAGCGCCTGAAAATCGGCCACGTCTTGCCGGCCCATCACCGTTCGAATGCCGCCCAATTTCCGTACAAAGTAATCGATCATCCCGTTGGTCTGCGGATGATTGATATCGAAGCGATAGAGTTCTCCGTCAGCAATCAAATCCAATCCTGCCAGTTCCTGCGTTTTCAACACCACAGCCGTTGCATCAACAAGCGCCTGTTCACTTGCAGCAGCTACAAGCCAATCTAGCATGGGATAGCTGCCTACAACCGTTGTTTTTATCATAAAGCCTCTGTAGATGCGCCGGCGCCGGACAGACTGGCACTTTTAAATCGTTCGACGAGCCATGGGGTACCAGACGCCGCTGCGGAACGCTGCATCGCCTCCACTACGGATAGCGCCTGCAACCCAACCCAACCATCCGTTTCCGGCAATGTATGTTCGGAAACGGACGTGCCGAATGCCTCCATGATGAGCCGGTAGCTGTCGAACCCGCGGGATGAATCCAGTTCCTCGATGGGTGCTACGGGATTTGCCGGCATCGCCTCAGCAAATGCCAGCGGAGTGAAGGTAAATTTATCGGGCATCAACACCAACGTGCCGCGTGTGCCGGCGATGCGGAGCGAGAAAAGCTCCTGCGTACAGTAGTTGCTGATCATGGTCCCAAGACTCCCCCCATTCACGCGAAAGATCGCGCATGTGCTGTCAATTAGCTCATCTCTCGTGATAGCTGAGTGTGCGTACGTCGTAACTTCCTCGATATACCCTAACAGGTAGTGCACCAGATCAAAAGCATGAATCGCCAGTTGGGTCACCGGGAGAATCGGTACAAGCTCAGGCTTACGGCGCCACGAATCTACGGGCAATCGCATGCCCGTTGGCGCAGAGAAATGAATCTCAGTACTGATCACTTGGCCAAGCTCTCCGCTCTCCAGACACGCACGGGCCTTCCGCGCAGTATGCCAGAAACGCATGTTGTGCCCGACCATCAGGACACGCCCCTTGGCCTCGGCTTTAGAAATCATGGCCATGCCTTCGTCGAGGTTACTCGCGAGGGGTTTTTCAACAAATACATGCAAGTCTGCTTCAAGCGCAGCAAGTACCTGCTTGCGATGCATCGGATTGGGTGTTACGAGCACCACTGCATCCAACTGATCCATACGAATCAGCTCTTCAAAAGAAACGGCGTTGTAACAATCGAACCGCGATGCAGCCAGCGCTGCTTCTTCCTTTTCGGGGTCAAAAACTGCAACCACATCCAGGTTTGCAGCATCCTCACAGGCTTGCTGCATCGTTCTTCCGTGACCACCCAGTCCCACTAAACCAATCCGCACCGGCTCTTTAGTTTCTGAAGAGGTCATATCACATGCGCCCGCAGGCGTATCGGTAGGTCGTACATGTTCAGGAGAAGGGACTGAAAGGCCCCTATCTTAAAATAGTACGTATTTATGGGTAATTAAAGTATTCGTTTTTTAAGAAACCCCTTTATGGGATAATACCGAGTTTCGAATGCCGATTGATGGCGGCGTTTGAAGGTTGTCCCCCTCTACACCCCCGTTATCCTCTGCCTGACGGAGGATCCACAGGCATGGCGATCGCCGGCTCACGAACCAGTACACTTTGGATTTCAACCAAAGTACTTACAATGCATTGAGCAACGCCCGGAGTGCATTGATGCTCACCTCGCTGTTGTGCACGAGTGGCTCGCAATGGGTTTCGATGGTCAGGTGTTGGATTCGCCGGTGCTTTACAAGCTCTGGTAATAAGGTTTCCCAGGGCACGATGCCTTCTCCCAGAGCACGCCAGGGCACCTCCTCATCGTCAGGCGTGTAGTCTTTGACGTGTACGTTGACGAGATAGGGAGAAAGCATAGCCAGTGCTTCAGCATCGGGCTCTTGCCCACTCCAGTGCAGATTGGCTGGATCCCAGTTGATTTTGAGTGCAGGATGGCCAATTTCTTCAAGAAGGGCTACAGACGTGTCCGGCCGATCTATCCAAAATTCAGGTTCATTTTCAAAAGCAACAACCAGATCAGCAGCGGCAGCCTGTTCAGCGATATGTTCAAAAGCACGCAGCACGTGCAGCCGGTTTGCCGGCGCGTTGTCGCACCCATCAAAGGCAAAAGCAATGATTGTTTTGCACTGAAACCGCCGGGCAAGATCAACAGCACGTGGAAAAACATCTTCGATTTCACGCCGGCGCTGCGCTACCTCCTCCACATTTCCTTTAAAAATACCGGGCGAGACCGCAGTAATCTGAGTGCCGGCAAGCAATGCGTGATCAACAATCCGAACCTCTTCTTCCGTAAAAAACGGAAAACGCCGCTGCTTCCCTTCGCGGAGTTCAAACCGTTGAATCCCCCACCCCGCAGCCCGATCAAAAGCCTCACTCAGGTCGCGCGTGATTTCGTCGCTTACAATGCCCAGTTCTACCTGTTTTTGCATACTAATGCCGTAATTATCACCGTTTGTTGTGCTACCCCTTTAAGCCGCTCAACGTTACACCTTTGATGAACTGCCGTTGCATAAATAAAAAGAAGATGATCACCGGAATCACCGCAACACTCGCCGCAGCCATCATCTTTACAAACTCGGGATTGTTGATATCAGAGAACCCAAGAATACCAACTTCCAACGGCTTGAGTGTTTCGGTATTGATTGCTATAAGGGGCCAAAGAAAATCGCTCCAAGACCACATAAAAAGGAAGATGCTGTACGCCGCCAACGTTGGCTTGATGAGCGGCAAGACAACATCGATATACATACGCCAAACACTGGCGCCATCCATGCGTGCAGCATCGAGCAATTCATCCGGGATGCCCTGAATACTCTGCCGGAACAGGAAAATACCAAACGGCTCCATTAATCCAACCATTACGATGGCCCAGTAGGTGTCCACCCATCGTCAAATCTACCATCAGGTCGTACAAGCGTCAGCATCTTTACCTGAAACGGCACCATCAGCGTGATCAGATATCGCAGCAAAAATCCAGTTTCTGCCGGGGAAATCCATTTTCGCAAATACAGGAAGCCGGCCAGTGAACAAAAGAAACAGACCCGGGGATGAGTTTTAGCAGTGTATAGCCGGCGCTGTTGAGAAAATACAAAAGCCCATCGGCCGCTCGGTGAAATACGGCAACGTAGTTGTCCAAGGTGAACGGTTGCGGGAAAAGCCCCCGCAAAATTGCCCCCAACTGGCGCGGGGTATTAAAAAAGGATTCTGCATCAGCGGACTGTTTTGAGTGAAGTCAACACCATCCACACCAAAGGCCCTAGCATGACAACATGCGCCGACGATCAACACCAGGACTGGGTGAAGAGCTTGCCGCGAAGGGTTATGGGGGTTGATATCTGGTTTCTTCAAGCTACTGCTCCGCTACAATCTGCTCAACGGCTTCCAACACGCGGTCACATTCAGCCTGGTTATTGAAAATGTGGGTAGAGACGCGAATGGCGTCCATACCGCGCTCCGTAACAATCCGGCAGCGTAGCTTGAAGTCTTGCACGAGGCGACGGTACATTTCGCGGCAGGGAACACCGGCTGTCTGAAATGTAGTGATCCCTGCACGCATTGCAGGCGTCTCGGGGGATAACACCACAACGCCTTTTATCTCCCGCAATCCGTTTTGCAGGTACGTAGCCAGCGATTTACCGTACGCCGCCACACGCTCCATCCCAATGTCTTCTAGTCTGGCAATGGCCGCGCTAAAGCCGGCAATTTTGGTGGCATCCCGGGTTCCACATTCATACCGAACCGCCGTCTCATTATATTCGAGCTGGTCTGGGATATTGAAGATGCCATTGTCGGAATAGGCACCTACTTCAGTAGGCATCACATCATCCAGACGCTCCTGTTTTATGTAGAGGAGCCCCGTGCCATGAGTTGCGCCGATCCATTTGTGTCCACTTGTGCCATAAGAATCGCAGCCGATCGCTTTGAGGTTGACAGGAAACGCGCCGGCTGACTGCGCTCCATCCACATGAAACCAGAGGTTATGGGCCTTGGCCAGTGCTGCAATTTGCTTGACAGGCATCACAATCCCTGTGGGCGCCGTAAGGTGACTCACCTGAATGACACGGGTGCGCGGCGTAATAAGTGCTTCAATGCGCTCAACATTACCTTCTGGACGTGCTGGATCCGGCTCAAAAGCCAGCACCTTGATGCCGTGTTGTTTTTGCCGGCTCATCCATGGGATTGCGCCCCCCGGATGGGCGTGGGTTTCAAGGATAACTTCGTCGCCTGGCTGCAACCGCCGGAGCCCGGAAGCGATGGTGGCGTTGGCTTCTGTGGCGTTACGCATAAATGCGATGGTTTCGGGTGCCACACCAAAAAAAGCTCCAACCGGGACGCGAGCTTCGTTAATCAAGGAGTGCCCATGCTCTGAAACACGCTGCAACCGCATCATGGTTTGCTGCACGGCATCGATAACGGCATACGGCGCCGGCCCCAACCCGCCGGTATTCAGATAGACCCGGTCGTACGTGAGCGGATATTGCGCGCGCACCTGCGCCCAAAAATCATCATCAGCACGCAGGCCGCCATCAAACACAGACTGCCGCAAGTGCGCGGCTTGTCCCCAACCAACCAAGTCCAAACAGCGATAAAAAATTACGTCTCACCAGGTGCATGGCATACTAAAATGGCTAAAGATGACGGTTTACTCGAAACTGTATCCAGGTGAACAACCCCACAACAACCAGTAAAATGACAGCTGCTGCAGAAGCGTATCCGATGTCGTCATACTGGATACCCTGCTCATAAATATGATAAACCACCGTCCGCGTACTGTTCAGTGGCCCGCCTTGAGTCATGGCAAGCACCGTTGTGAAAATTTGAAATGACCGAATCACAGCTGTTACGCACACGAGCAGCATAATGGGCCGTAGTTGCGGCAAGGTAATAAACCGCAAATTATCCCACGTTGTAGCCCCCTCCAGACTCGAAGCTTCGTAATACGAATCTGGTATGGCTTTCAGCGCAGCACCAAACAGAATCATATCAAACCCGAGGTTTTTCCAAATGGTAAGCGCAATCAACGAAGGCAGCGCCAACGATTCGCTGAGCAGCCAGGCCTGCGCGGGAATACCTACCAGCGAAAGCAGAAAGTTGAACAGTCCGTTGGACGCGTACAACCAGCGCCACATCATCGTTGTGGCAAGTAGCGAAGTAACAACCGGGATAAAGTAAATAGCTCGATACAACCGGGCCCAACGCCCCGTGCGCTCCACAAGCACAGCGCACCCGAGCGCCAGTATAAACCCAATCCCAACCGCAAAAAAAACAAACACCAGGGTATTCCAGAGCGCGGTCAAAAAAAGTGGATCCTGAAACTGGCGTACATAGTGTGTAATTCCGACAAACGGGGCATCTGTGCGAAGCAAACCGTATTCTGTAAAACTGATCAGAATGCTTTTGATAATCGGGTAGTACTGGAATACCAGGAAAAAAACTACCACAGGAATTAGCAAGAGCAGGGAAGCCCGAGATTCACCCAACTGACCACGAAACGACAACAACAGCCCGCGCTGAACCGCTGCGGGCGTAGACATTATTGGATTCGCGGGGTGTGACATGTACTTTTCTGTTACCGATACATTGGGAGCATCGATTTGGCAATCAATGCGCACAGTAACTTACTGCTAAATTCCGCCCATCACAATTCTCTTATTTGGTCATGTACAGTACCAGCCGGATAAACTACCTGGTCTTGCTTGCCAGCTTATCGGTATGCCTTTCTGCGTGTGAACAACCGGCCGCATCGCCATCAAACGGCACCCGTGTTGTAAGCGTATTTGTCTTGCCCATCAGTACCGACCAAATGGCGTATTTCGATTGGGCAGAAGCTACGTTCGAGGAAGCAAATCCGGGTATCGATATACAAATCGAGCAGTTTCCCGGCTCCTCGCTGAAAGACTATGAAATCAAGCTGCGCCTGCGGTATGCAAGTGGAAATGCGCCAGACATCTGGTACTTCCGGGAGAATGAATTGGCTGAGTATGTAGCGCTTGGTCTACTGGCACCGGCACCACCCTATATCGAGGCAATTGTGCAGGAAAACAGCGTAAATGAAATGATCCGGCAGGCACCGTATTTCGATGGCATCTGTTACGGGATCGTGCATCACGCCGGCTGGACCATGCTGTACTACAACAAAGACCACTTTGCAGAAGCCGGCCTCTCCCATCCGCCCACCAACTGGCAGGAACTGGTTGATTATGCCGACAAACTCACGGTCCGCGACGCAGCCGGCAACATCACACGCGCTGGATTCTCGCTGCGTAAGACGGGATACAAACAAGGTACCGCAGAGAAATGGCTTACCTTCTTCTACTCTGCTGGCGGCGTGCCATTCAATACGGACGGATCAGCCAGCTATTTCGATTCTCCTGCCGGGCAGGCTGCCTTCCAGTTGTATGGCGACATCCTCGAAAAAAACATCGACAACGTTTCATTGGACGGCGACCAACGCGGCTTCGGCCAGGGGCGTGTCTCGATGTTCGTCCGCGAAGATCACGTGATTCACTGGCTTGCAGAGAACTTCCCGGATATCAAGTATGGTGTTGCCCCCATTCCCGCCATGGACAGCACCCTTAGCTCCTACTCATCGGGCGGCGCGTTTCCGATGGTCGTAAATAGTCGCTCACCGAACAAAGATATCGCATGGAAATTCCTGGCCTTTTTACTCGACGATGAACCTTACCTGCGTTACGTCCGCGCTGTTAAAGCGCAGCCGATTCTAAAATCCGTAGCCGCGCTCCCTGAATTTAGCGACAACCCTGTATTGCAAACGTACGCCAATCAGCCCGTGTATCTCCCACCCAAATTTGCGCACGATAAGAACTCGCTTGAGGTAATCGGCACGTACGTCGAACGCTTTGCCTACGGCCACATGAACGCCGCAACCGCGGTAACACGCATGCAAACCGAGATCAATACACAAATACAATTAGGATACAAGCGCCTGCAGCAAAACAACAAATAGCAGAATAAAAGCCTAATTGCAAACACAGCCATCCGACAGGATTGATGTGTTTGCACTCACCGTACGACCACAAATTGCTGGATATGCTGTTCGCTATCCGTCTGTACCCGGCAAAAATACACGCCACTTGCGAGGCCTTGCATGTCGAGTTCAATGCGGTGTGCACCCGAGCCAAACAAGCCGTCGTAGAGCACTTTGACCTCTCGTCCCAGTGCATCGTGTACCATCACTTTGACATTACCCGTTTCTGGCAGATTGATGTTTACCGCACCCAAGGCTCGAATCGGGTTCGGGAAGATGGCTTCAACGGTCAACTCTGAGGCCGGCGGCTCGCCTCCCTCTTGCGGGATCGCAACGGCGGTTGGATACAATTGTGTGTTTGGGACAGGTTGTTTAATAATTTCGTTCGTACTCCAAAGCAAATGTGCCTGGGCAGTATTCTGAACATCGAAATACGTCACCTCAATTTCGTATGCTCTGCCGGCTTCAAGCTGAATGGATTGGCTAGGCGTTTCTGACACACCCTGAACCACCCACTTGTCGATAATCAGAGCACCATCCAGCCATACACGCATACCATCGTCGCTGCGTGTGTAAAACGTATAGATGCCCGTCTCCTGTGGCACAAGAAATCCGGTCCAGCGCGCGCTGAAATTGTCTACTGGAAATCCAGCTACCGGCGCATCTTCTGCCCAGTTGAAATTGATCTGCGCATCCAGGCGCGATTCACTTGTGCCTGTCAGATCCCGCGAAGCGTAGTAGGTCCCCTGCAATCCTTGCAACGGTGCATCAGCGCGTACCCCCGGACCATGGAAGACAACCCAGTTCACGTTGAACAAATCGCTTACACCCGGGGCATTCTCAAAGACGAGATACAAGGTATGTGTGCCGCCGGGGTCTTCCACAGGAATGGTAACATCGCGAAACGTCTGCCATCCACCGGTTACTTCTACGTTTGCGTATCCCAGTTCAGGACCATCGGGGGCACCGAGACGAACGGCAATACGTCCACCGCTGCCGGCAGAGGCAATACGGAAGGTAAGGGCATGGATATTCAACAGGTTAATCGGACCAATGGCAGCATAATCACCATGATCGATAAAGGCGAGATGTACACCGCCACCCCGCAAATCCTGACTGTCTTCCAGACGCACGCCCTCCTGTTCAATGTAATGCTCTGCTTCAAATTTACGTGGCTGGAGAATATGCAAGGCGCGCGAGGTCAGTTGGCCTACACCGTTGTCGCCCTGATCCGTGTAGGAAGCTTCAACCACGTAAAACAAGCGATCGCCTTCTCCGCCATGGTCTTCTTCGGACGTCAAAAATGAACCACCGCAGCCATTTGCCTGATCGAGGGGGTGCGTGTGGTCATCGTGACCAATAAACAACTGGAGCGACAAGTCATCGCAATTGATGCCGCCGGCATCCGTTGAACCATCTTCCGGATCGGTGGCCCCCATAGTGAAAGCAACGGGCTCGCCCCAGTCAAAAATGGCGCCATCAGCCGGTGAATCCAACATGATGGACGGATACGAATTACCAACAACAATCTGAAAACTGGCGACGGAGGCATTCTCAGTAGGATCGGTGGCAGTCAGGGTAGCGGTCACTACGCCGTTTTCTGTATAGGTATGGGAGACCACGGGCTCGGTGGCGTCAATGGTGCCGTCGGCTTCAAAATCCCATGCAAAAGTAAGCGGCTCGTTCGGGTCCGGATCGAAGGATCGTGATGCGTCGAATTGCACGGTCAGTGGTGCCTGGCCGGCAAGCGGTGCAACCTCTGCCTGAATCACCGGTGCTCTCGATCCCTGGACATACGAAATCTTGGTCAGTCGAGAGTCTTCGTTATTCCCACCAAAGCCAGTCCCCCATTCTAACAGATACAACGCACCATCCGGACCGGCTTTCAAGTCGATGGGGCGCAGAAATTCCTGGTTAGAAAGGAACGGCTGGATATCGAGCACGCCACCTGCTTCATCCAGCTTCACCTCGTGAATCCAGTTACGGGCCCACTCATAGATAAACAGTGTATCATCGAAGTACTCAGGCAGACGTACCTTGACATCTTGTGTCTCTTCGGTATAGTAAACCGGTCCAGCCATGGCTGTACGGCCGACGCCCTGGGTGATGTCTGGAAATTCCGTTGAAGGATTATACGGGTACCAGATCCAGGCCGGCTGGGACGGTGGCAATATAGAAGCGCCTGTGTTGTTCGGCGAGTCATTTTCAGGAGCATCACAGTTAAACAATGCCCCTGTCACGCCTGTATCAAAGTCATAGTCGCGATAGGCTTTGTTGTCAGCGATGCAATACGGCCAGCCATAGTGCCCTGCTTCGCGCGCCTGGTTCCACTCGTCAAAGCCGCGTGGCCCCCGGCCTGTATCATCGTTGCCGGCATCAGGCCCTACATCTCCCCAATACAACCAGCCACGTCGCTGGTCGATGGAGAACCGAAACGGATTGCGGAGCCCCATAATGTAAATTTCAGGCCGGCCGTCTGCCGAGTCTTCAAAGAGATTACCATCAGGAATTGTATACGAACCATCGGGTTGCGGCGTAATTCTGAGGATTTTGCCGCGTAAATCATTTGTGTTGCCCGACGATTTCTGGGCATCCCAGGCTGAGCGGCCAGGACGTTCATCGATAGGGGCAAATCCACTCGACTCAAACGGATTGGTATTGTCCCCTGTTGAGATGAAAAGGTTACCTTCTGCGTCAAATCGCATTGCCCCCCCCGAATGGCAGCATTGCTCGCGTTGCACAAGGATCTCGAGCATCCGTTCTTCTGAGGACACATCCAGCGTATTACCTGACATGGTAAACCGCGACACATACTGTTTGTCGTTTACCGTAGTTGGCGAGTAGAACAGGTAGACCCAGTTGTTGGTGACAAAGTCAGGATCCAGTGCAATGCCAATCAGGCCATCTTCGTTTGAGGTCACGACATCTAGACTGCCGGCTGTGGACGAAAGGCCAGACTGTGGGTCATAAATTTGCAGATCTCCACCGCGCTCCACATAAAAAACACGACCATCTGGTGCGATGTCGAGCGCCATAGGGTTTTCGGTGTTGTCGTCGAGTGTGACGCGGTCGTAGTTGTCCCATATCGTGCCGCCACAATCCCCATCGATTTCGCCGGCCGCGTACTCAATGCCGTATAAAATATGTTCTCTAAAGAGGGGCTCTGAGAAACTTTCGATGGTGTGTCCGCCGCCCGTATACCAGCTTCTCCCCCCCTCATAAACATGACACCAGGCAATGGGATGGTCAGCCCCCATGCTCCCGCCACTGTACGAGCGCTCGTCTAACGTGGCAAGAACATGCACGTTACCGCGCGGATTTGTGGCGTAATTGTACCACTCGTCAAACCGCCCCCAACGTTTGGGCAGCATGTTGGTTGAGGGATGTTTATCGTCCACCACATGTACGGTACCCGGCATATTGGGAGGGTGGCTTTCGAAATAGGCGCCCACCAGTCCACCGTAGAATGGCCAGTCGTATTCGGTATCTGCAGCTGAATGGATGCCTACAAATCCACCGCCGGCACGAATGAATCGTTCAAAAGCTGCCTGCTGTTCTTCATCAAGAATATCACCGGTGGTATTCAGAAAGATGATTACCGCATAGTTTGCCAGGTTATCATCTGTGAAATACGGCAGCATCTTCCGTTGCATCCAACTCAAAATCGTGTACAACGGCCAGTTCCTTCACAGCAGCAACACCTGCTTCGATCGAATCGTGGCGAAAACCGGTTGTTTTTGAGAAAACCAGCGCATTAAACCCATGGGGGTCAGCTACCGGGTCGGGCTCAGGATGGCCACCCATTGCAGAAAACAACAGGATACAGCAAACCCATACCCATCGTGTTGGTGGCATCATGATGTACACTATTTGTTAAAGAGGGAAAGCGGGGTGAGCCCTACGCAACCAACCTCGCAGCGTATTTCTGACGAAGCTTCAGCACTTTGGGGGCGATAACGGCCATGCAATAAGGCTGATAGGTATTATTTGCGAAGTAGTCCTGGTGGTAGTCCTCAGCCGGATAAAACACGGGTAGAGGGACAACTTCTGTTACGATGGGGTCACCAAAGGTGTTATCCGCAGTAAGTCTGTCAATAACAGCTTGCGCCGTTTGCTGCTGCGCTTCGTTGTGGTACATGATCGTCGAGCGATACTGCGTTCCCCGGTCGTTACCCTGGCGATTCAGGGTCGTTGGGTCATGCATCGCAAAGAAAATCTCCAGTACCTCTTCATAGGTAATTTCAGCGGGATCAAAGGAGATCTGTACAACTTCGGCATGCCCGGTCTTGCCCGTACACACCTGTTTGTACGTGGGGTTGGGAATATCGCCGCCGGCATAACCAGAAACGAGTTTCTGAATACCACGAATCGGGCTGAACACAGCCTCGATACACCAAAAACATCCGCCACCGAGCGTAGCAACTTCAGAATGCGCTGTCATTTTCTTCAAACCTGTTTGGATAGCTCGCAATTTAACAAACTTTGTACTCGAAAGCTTAGGCTATTACGTGCCCCCAACGCGCGCGACGTTACTGGTAATCTGGCAGAATTGTATTTACGATATGATCGAGTATCGCCAGTTCTTGCTGGGCTTTCTTGTTTGCGTTTACGGCCCACTTAGCCGTCGTAGCCACAACCAGGTCTAGCGCCGGCACCGTGTAGACAAACTGCCCGCCGTATCCCCAGGCCAGGACCACTTCATCAGCATTGCCATGATCCAGATACCAGAGGTAGCTATAGTCTACATCCGTCAGATCGCCATACACAAAATTTAGCGGCCATTGATCGGTTTGTACGCTTTGCATCCAGTTTGCCGGCACCACTTGCGTACCGTTATACGCCCCGTTATCGATGACCAGCTGACCTAGCTTCACCATATCCACAGGTTTGACCTGTATTCCATGTCCGCCATAAGCGAGCCCTTGTTTGTCGGCATCCCATGCAAATGCGGTAATGCCCAGCGGGGTAAACAGGTGTGCATCAGCAAATGCTTCCAGCGACATACCCGTTGCTTCGGCCACCATTACACCAAGCACATGGGTTGCCCCGGTGTTATAGGTGTAGTACGTGCCGGGTGTATGCGAAAGCGGTTTATCGAGCACATACTGCAACTGGTTCTGTGCGTTAATCCAGATCCCAAACTCATTCCCTCCAATCTCGCTCCACTGAAATCCACCAGTCATTGTGAGTAACTGCTCAACGGTGATGCCGGCTTTGTCATTCAGGCTGGCAACGCCCGTCAGATGATCACCAATGGTGTCATTCAAACGCATATGGCCTTCTTCGATGGCAATACCAACGAGCAGCGCAACCACGCTTTTGGTTACCGAGCGCACATGTTTGAGGTCATTGGCTGTCGTGCCGGCAAAATAGGACGCCGAGACAATCTGCCCGTTGTGCATCGTTACCAGGCTTTCGAGCCCTTTGATTTTCAGCTTACCACCACCACCGCCACCACGCATGGAAGCAACATCACCCGTTGGGCTTTCTTGTGGCACAACGGTATCACAGGCAATCAACGAGCATGCGAGAAATAAGAAAACAACAAAGGCCGGCAAACGCGACATAACAAACGAACAGGCTAGGGCGTGTAGAAGAATGAAAGAAAGTACAACCCGCACAAATGGCATACTATGCGGGTTTGGATCAATACGCGAGATCAAATAGAATCTAAAACGTAGGCGCTCCAAGCGGACTCTGCGGACACGATGCAACGTCTGGTTCTATTGTGTAAATAATCGACGCAACTTTCCACGCACCTTCCGTTTTTATCAAATGGAACGCATCCGTACCGCAGTGACTGAATGCCTCGTTCTGATAAAAATCATACCGCGTCCAAACAGAAGCCAATCGCCCATCGACGCGAATTTCAGGCTCCCAAACGCGTTCTAACATGGGCTCGGTTGCGGAGCCGAGCATGGCTACGTCTTGTTCAGCCATGCGCCATCCATAACCCTGGCTGCCATCTTCCCGCGTAAAAAGGGCAATGGCTGCCCCTTCAGGCAGCATAACATCACGAAAAGCCGTGGTATCCTGATTAGAGATAGCATTGATAAACTGATCTACCGCTGCCGTAATGTTGGCCGTTTCGGGATGTTTGGGTAGATCTTGATTTGCATTAGCTGATTCAGGGACTTCACAGCCAACGAACAATAACAAGCAAAAAGAAGCGTAGTACAGCAACGTGTTTTTCATAGCAGGATTCCAATAAAAAAGACCAGACACAAATTACACGTTCCCGGTGTAAAATGCGCCTGGTCCAATAGCAATTCCAGAACTTCGAGAATTGCGACAATTCCTGACTCGTTAGCTGCGCTTCACGCTTACGCCGCCATTGGTTGTCATTACGCGTATGGTTTTGCCTCCTTTGCCGAGCTTGGTTGTGATTTTTCGGTCGAGGTTCCCTTTTACTGTAATGGGGAAGTCGAACTTGAGCCGGCCATTTACTGTGCCTGTGACCAGTTCGGCCGAGTAGTCCTCGGGGATTTTTAGCGTAACGCCACCGTTTGTCGTCGTCACATCGAGTCCATTTCCTTCCCATGAATCTCCGGTCAGACTTACGCTTACGCCACCATTGGTGGTATGGCCCCGTACATCGCCGGCCATGTTTGCAAGCGATACACCTCCGTTGAGCACATCAAAATCTACATCTCCGTCGATGTTCTTGACGCGAACACCACCATTGTGCGTTTCCAGTGACAGGTTCGTTTCGTACGGCACGTAGATTTCAAAGCTTACAGCAACCCACGACTTGCGTCCCCAACGCGACATTTTCTGTGGCACATCTGGTTCAATGGTTCGCCGCAAACTCACGTCCACTTCATCAACCAATTCGCGTGCCTGACGCTCAGTACGCGCATGCCCTGATACTTTAGCGCGGACAAGAATCTCATTTTTATCCCAGCCAATGATACTGATGCCACCGTTCTGTCCACCATCAACATTCACCCGGTCGCGCGTTTTCAAATCATACTCGCGGACCTCGCAGTATTTTTCAAGATTGTTATTCCAGTTGTCTTTGTCACACCAATCGTCGTTATCCAAAACGCGATCCTGCGCCATGGCCGGCGCAGCTAATAACATTAACAGGGTGATGGCTAGCAGTTTACGCATGATGAAAGATCCAGCTTTTAATGAAGGAGAGGCCGCAACCCATAGAAATTGGCTGCTAAATTTTTAAGCAATACGGGGATTAATTTGTAGAGGTTACAGTTTGCGTGCACCGCTATATTTGAGAAGTTTCTCGTCCGCCTCATCCAAGGATCGCTGCATCCAGCATATACCATGAAGTACACCTTCTCGAACGGCATCGGATATCCAAGCCTTTCCATCTCATCAACAGCGCATCCTGTTGAGCAAACGGCGGCGCTTGCCCTCGCCGCTTCACTGAATGGCGTAGCAGAGGTGAAGAAACAGACGGACCACGGATTGTACGTCTGCCTGGCCGTCAACTGTACAACGCCTCTACCAGCCCCTCCCAGCCACAGGCCATGGATGTATGCTCGCATTGACAAGAACGGTGATGGTATCCTGACAGCATCCTATCCATCGCTACTCTATGCCCTCGTGTGTCTGGTCATGGAGGACGCGCTGCCCCGCGATGCAGACCTGGAAGCCGGCTACTTCGTCCCCTGCAGCGTTTGCCTGGCACAGGCCATTGTACGACACCACGCTCACCCAGATTGCACGCACATCACCAGATTTTGACGCTGAACAATACATCGCCACACTTGCCCGATGTGGGTTTACGCATGTAGAGGTAAATGGCCTCGCAACACACACTGCGTTTGAGCCGGGTGTGCCGGGGGAATATTACAGCCAGTTTTATTCGTACGGCCCGGGGCTCATGCAATTTGTGGATTCTACGCTTACCCGTGGCATCTATGATACGAGCTATCTGCAAGCCAACCTGAATCGACTGAAGAAGCTGGCAGCGATAGGCCGGCGCTATGGCCTCACACCTGGCCTGCTTGCCTATGAGCCACGTACGCTCCCCGAAACATTCTTCCAGCGTTACCCCACGTTGCGTGGTGCCCGCGTGGATCATCCGTTCCGGTCCAGGATGCCACGCTACACGCTCGCGCAAGATCATCCGGTTGCAAGAACGCACTACAAGGAGCTCGTACAAAACCTGTTGAACGAAGTACCTGACTTGGGCTATTTGTCGGTATGGACGAACGATAGCGGTTCCGGGTTTGAGCACACAGCATCGCTGTACAGCGGCCGTAATGGAGGCCCCTATCTGATCAGGGAATGGCGTAACCACAACAAAATTGCAAAAGCGGCTGGAGAGAGCGCGGTCCGTTGGCTCCGCCTCATCAAAGAGGCTGCGGCTGAAATCAACCCGTCTTTTGAAGTGAGCTTGCGGATTGAGCCGTTTAAGGTAGAGCACGACACGATCGTTGCCGGCCTGGGTGATGGGCTCACCCTGGAGGCTCCTTCGTTGCTCGTTAAAGGCTATCATCTGCCGTATCACCATCCACGAATACCCAAAAACGATGGCATCGCCGGGACTATGTTTCACACGTCGATGGACGACGCAGAAGCTACCCAACTGGCTCAATTCCGTGCCGGCGGCATCGAACCCATCGTGCAGTATGCCCCCTGCTCAACGTTCAACATGGAGCCGCTACTCGGCATCCCGTACCCACGAATGGTCTACGATAAACTGCAAGCCCTCAAGGAAACAGACATTGTCCGCGTTAGCGCCATAGGCGGCTTGTTGAACCCGCAGCAAACACCCTATTGGCCCAATCTTGAAGTACTGCGACATGTGCAGTTGGGAGATGAGGGTCCTTACAACACGCTGATTGAGGGTGTCGCAGCACAGTGGGTTGGGGCTGACTTAAAGAAGAATCTTGTTGAGGCCTGGCAAGCACTCGAAGCCGGCCTATCGTGGATGCCTTACCTGCCCCTCTTTAGCAACTTTGGCTTTGTTTGGTATCGATTATGGATCCGGCCTTTTGTCCCCAACATCGAGGCAATTCCGGCAAAGGAGCGGCGATATTACGAGCGCTTTATGGTCACCATGCCCAACAACTCCAACATGAACGACCTGGGCAAAGACGTGTTGTTTCAATTAGTCGATGAGGTTTCCGGCGCAAATATGGCGCATGCCTTTGATACCGAGGCGCTCCCTCGCCTCCAGAAAGCGGTTGCTTTTATAGAAGACCTGGTCACAGCATCCGACCCGCACCCGGTATTCAGCGATTTGTTGGTACGTGCCAAAGCAGCGCAATGCTGGGCGACAACGCAGCGCAATCTATGTCACTGGGTGGTCAATGTTTACGGCTACCTCGGCACAACCGACACCACAAAACGTGCCGGCTTTGTAGATAACCTGCAAGCCATGATTGATGAGGACCTCGCCAACACAAAGGCATTGCTTGCGCTCTGGCATGGTTGTGAACGCCCCTTCATGCTCACGTCCGAAGCCGGGGAAACACCCTACATCTATGGCGCCAACTTTGCCGAACATCTGGCTCGTAAAATCACATTGACCGAGCGCTATCGAGACGAGGCACCTTTCATTGACAGCGATATCATCTGGCGTCTGGCGTAGCGTTGGGTTCAATATTTCCATGTAGTTTTCGCTTTGCCAACCCTATGCCGGCCCATTTCCTGGAGCACATTGGACGTCTGCAATAACTTTTAGCTTATAAACTCATCGCCTTTTTAGCCAAAAGCGCGGGTGGACGCAAGCAACTATTCCTACCCAACAATCCACCTACATTCCTACCTTATTTTTCCCTTAACTGCCGGGAATTATTGACAGTTTCTATTCTGTCATTCAGTCATTTTGTGACGACCCCTTTACGTGTTACTTGAACTCCCCCTCGGTTCTAGAAACAGGAAAACACAACGCTCTTCTCTACAGAGCCCGTTACATGCGTCGGACTGCCTTACCAGACGAATCGCGCTTGATTTAACGCTCTCCCATAAATCTGGCGCTGCCATGAGGTACGTACCGCCCATTCCCGTGCACCTACGATTAGCCCAAAAGCTTTTTTACCCAAGCCGACCATGAAGAAAAAGTTTGATTTTTACTGGACGCAACGGATCATCGATCTGTTAATGAAACTTGCAGGAGTCGTTGTTACGTCGGCTGCGACCCTTGAAGTAGCGCATACCGCATTCGGAAACATTCAAGAACCCTGGCTCACCGTCATCAAAGTTGGTGCACTGATCCTTATCGAGGGTGCCTTTATCGCATCCTGGTTAGCCATCGATACACAGCACAGCGCTCCCATGCCGATGAAAGTTGCATGGGCGATCACACTGATCGTGATTTACTTTGCCCTGTTGATTATTGCACTCAACCACGGCGAAGGCGCTGCGGGCTGGGCGTTCCGTGCGGTGCTACTTGTCATGATTCTTCGAAGTATTTACGAAGCCGGCGTTTATGAAGTGCTCAAAAATCAACGAAAGGAAGAGCGCAATATTCGCAGCAGCTTTAAAGTACGCCGCGTAGGCCGCCAGCTTGCCAAAACGGATGCCATCAAGGCACTCAACATGGAAAGCGCACAGGCCAACTACGCCCGCGAATTGGGTAGCGAAGTTGCCCGTGCGAAAATTGAAGCGGAGCACGAAGCTGCACTGATCGACGTAAAATTGATGCGCGAACGCCTGATGGCCTCTGTGCATGCAAAAGACAACCTCGCGCGCAAAAAATTCCAGGCGCAGATTGCACTGGAAAGCAAGCAGGCACAGTTCCAGCTAAACGCAGCAAAAACCAACATCGCCAAAAACGGAACGTCCCTGCTGAACGGCCACAAAAATGGTAGCTCGAATGGCAGCTCTTCCAATGGCGCATCCAACGGCAGTACCCTCGGCTCTGGACCTAAAATGTCCAACAAAAAGGACCGACTGAAAGAGATGTTGATGTGGGCACTGATGGAAAACCCAAATCACTCCAAGCAGGCCCTGAGCGCACACATCGGCGCATCGCCGGGTACCATTCGCAAGTACCTGGAGGAGCTACAAGAAGAAGGCAAAGTGCAGTCAACCAACAAAACTCGTTCAGGATACTCTGTTGTAGAAGCAGAATAAGCCAATTCCAGAATACGAAAAAAGGCCAGGTGCAGATGCACGCTGGCCTTTTTTTTCGAATGCCGATTTTCGATTGCCGAATGCCGAGTGAATTAGGGGTAGCAATATTCTTCAACCACTTCATCCTAAGCCACGCGAAGGATCTCTTCATGGATTGCTCTGTGCATTCGAAAATCGGCATTCGAAAATTCGAAAATCGGCATTCGACAATCGGCATTCGAAAATCGGCACTCGACAATCGGCATTCGAAAATCGGCATTCGAAAATCGGCATTCGAAAATCGGCATTCGGCATTCGAAAATCCTATTCGTACGAGAGCACGTTTGCGAAAATCCGGAGGGCGCCGGGCACGCCAAACGGGGCTTGTCGATGAATGGCGTAGGCAAAGTAGGTGAACTGGCCGTCGCCTACATCGGCCATCAGCCACCCACCCTGTTGTGGGGTCTGTCCAGTATCATGACATTCAACGAGCGGTGTATACGCCTCGTCCCAGGTCTTAAAGAACTTGGAGCCACGTTGCTCCACCCAATGGTCGAAATCTGCCGCAGTAATTTTGTTAGGTGTGTTGAATACCGGATGCGCCGGCTCCAGTATGGTGACCACAGCATCTTCCTCCGACACCTCCTCCGCACTCCGAGGTAGGCTGGCCGTGAATGGTGCCATGGTCTCAGGCTCGTATTCAGGCGTTTGATAGAGCACAATCAAGTGGCCGCCTTGACGGGCATACTCCATTAGCCTGTTGTTGAAGCGAAGCAGATCTTGCCTGACTGCGTACGCTCGCGTGCCAACCACAATAGCATCATAATCAGCCAGGTTGTCGGCTTCAAGCTGCTCAGCCCCTAGCAGCGTCACGTTAGCGCCCAGTTGCTCAATGGCATCCGGCACCGCATCTCCCACGCCCATTATATAGCCAATTTCCAACCCCGGCGTGATCGCCGCTACCAGGCCATGAACATCCACCTGTGCTTTTCTGAACAGGTAATGCTTTTCGAGCCCCGGCTGTGCAACGCGTTCATAGCCTTCGGTGTAGGTAACACCATCAGCAAGCATCGTTGCGCGGACGGGGTACACCTTAGCCTCCAAATCATCTGCAGTTACGCGGAAGGCAACCTGCGTTTCCTGGCCGGCTTGCGCCAATGCCACATGATGTACCTCCGGGGCTACGCGCCATCCGCCAGGTACCTCCAATCGTAACGCACCTGCAACACCATCCGGATCATTGTTGATCACTTCGATCTCGACGTCGAACACAGCAGGTTGATTGCCAAGCGGCACGATACGGGTAGCGGGCGAGGCATTAATTGCTACACGCGGCGCCACTTTCAACGCATCCAGCAGATAACCATTGGGAAGGTTAGCCGTCCGCGTATAGACTTGCTCACGCAGTGCAAGCGATACGCCGGCTACTTCATAAACCAGCACAACTTCCTGAGCCGGATGGCCACGCGGCGTAAACCGTTCGCTGGTTTCGGGCATGCGATACCGATTCTCGTAGATATTTTTACGCGAGAAATACGTTCGTGAATACCCAGTTTCCATTGCAGCCTGCACAGCCACTGTTGCTTCATAGGCTGCATTATCTACCAACACAGTATCCGTAACACTGATAGCATCGGCTTCCAGTGCTAATGGCGAGACCAGTTCCATGGAAGAAATGGTTACAGGCACCGGAGAAGGATTTAGCGCCGTCACGGCTACCTTGTAGGTCTGCCCGGGCACCACCACACCCATCGTAGGGAGGGGTATCCAGGGGCTTATTGTGACCGGCGCATTTGAAGGCAGGGCCAGGGCGGCTACCTGCAAACCAAGTGCTGCATGCAGGGCATCTTCAAACTGGGCTTCTTTTACGCGTAACAGGAAATGGCTTTCATTTTTTTGGTCGATCAGGTCAAGAAGCTCCCGCGTAAGTAGTAAGCCTTCAGCAAGCGCCGGCACCACGTTATGCGGTGCGTCAAGGGTAAACAGGTCCATCGCCAGTTCTACCTGCTCCTGCAACAACATCAGCCTTTCGAGCACTGTCGTGTCGTGCGTTTCACCAAAGAGCGCAAACATACCACCAAGCGAGGTATCTATCCCATCAAAAAAATCGGATTCAGGGCCGGCAGTGCGATCCAGCCGTTCGTAGTAATATGGTGTAGATCCCGTGGATTGCCGATAGCGACCGCTGGTTTGCGATTTTTGCAAACTCAGCCCGAAATACCCAAAGTTCTGATACGAGTCGCCCAACCGGCGGGCATAGGTACCGGGATCAACCGTCACATGCCGTGGCTCGTTTAGGCGTACACCGCCCCGATATACTTTGAGCGGTTTCCAGGGACGGAGGTTGTGGAAAAACATGTCCTCAGCAAATCGCTCCGGATCGGCGGCGGCCTCCGCTGCCTCGTGGGTGATGCCGCCCACAGCCTGATGGTGCCCATGCCCGTCTCTTGGTGAACCATGAAAACGCGAGACAACAACCAGGGGTCTGTTGAGGCGGATGATATGCACCATGTCCCGTAACATCTGGTCTCTGCCCCAGTTCTTGATGGCTTCGTCCAGTGTTTTAGAGTAGCCGTAGTCGGTGAGCGATGTAAAGTACTGGTCATCCAACCCGTAGTAGCGCGCTGCATGCCGAAACTCTTCGGTCCTGACCATACCCAGGGCGTCAAAAAGCTCTGCCCCAATGGCATTTGCACCACCTTCTCCCCTATTAAGGGTTAGCAGAGCAGTACGGTATCCTTTGCCCCGGCCGAGGTATGTTAACAAGCCGGCGTGTTCGTCGTCAGGATGCGCTGTAGTATGCATCACGCTGCCGGTGGTGGACAGTTTAAGCAAGCGCTCCCACAACCCGGCACTCCCTTTGTCTGCAGCAATGGCGTGCTGCCCCCGCTTATCAGCAAGATTTAGCAACACACGATCGAGCGCGTGGGATACATTTTCTGATTGGACACCTTCTGATTGTACATCTTCTGATTGTACATCCTGGGCGTTTGCGTGGGGGCAAAACAGACAGGCCCACAGGAGCAGTGTAACGGTGGATTTCATCATAACAAATACCTACGTTTACCGCGCTAAAGATCGCATTCAAATCGTATTCAACCCGCGTCTAACGTGGCAAACCCAACGTTATCATGGGCATAAAATCGCCAATTACACCGCCTATCACTCTGTATGCGCGCGTTGCTGAAGTTTCTGTAGAAAGATATTCAGAGTCAACAGCGATTAAAAGAAATGATGTGGTTGCCCTCGAAGAACCGCTTCAAATCGCCCTCATCTACCATAAAGAAGGTCATCCAACGCGTGTACCTGTCGCGTTAACCATGCGAACACCTGGAGATGATGCGCATTTGGCCCTTGGCCTGTTGTATGCTGAAGGCATCATTCAAGCCATGGCTGATGTTGTTCACATCGAGACGCAAAGCAACAACGGTCGTGATAAGCCTTTTGCAACGGAAATTACGCTCGCTTTGCACCCTGATATAGCTGTCGATGAAGCGGCTTTTGCACGCCGGCTTCCCAGTACCTCAAGTTGCGGTGTTTGCGGCCGGCTCTCCCTCCCCACAATCAAATCCCAAGCGTTCTCTCAAACCGAGCTGACGCTCGAGCCGGAAACGCTTTATGCCCTGACCAATCGCGCAAGGTCTAAACAAACGCTGTTTAAACATACGGGCGGCATCCACAGCGCAGCATTCTTCAGTCGAGAGGGAACGTTAATCGACCTGGCTGAAGACATTGGTCGACACAATGCATTGGATAAGCTGATTGGTCGAGCCCTTGCTGAAGGTCAGCACGATCTGGCCAACCGCGTCCTGTTGTTAAGCGGTCGCGTGAGTTACGAATTGATGCAAAAAACCATCGCGGCCGGCATTCGATGTGTTGTAGCCATCGGTGCGCCGTCCAGCCTCGCAGTTGAAATGGCGCGCACGTACGGTGTCACGCTGGTTGGCTTTATGAAAGTCAACCGCTTCAATGTGTATGCCGGCGCCCAGCGCATCGTACCGCCTATTTCGCCCGAACTATAACCTCTTTAGATTCGCCAGCGACAATGTCAAATGTCACGAGGTCATAGTCTCCTTTCTGTTTCCAGCCTTGCAACGTATAGGTGCCGGCCTGGAGCGCCTTGGGCTCGTCGGAGGTCATATACACGCGGCTTTTACCCTCAGCAGAAATAAACACACGTGCCGGCGTATCAGCTGTTCCATCTGCTTTCTGGTATCGGACGGTCACATACCCAACAGGGATATCGATAACAAAGCGCTGCATTTCCTCGGTGGTTACCTGGATATCTGCCTCGTATGCGTAGAGGTCGGTGTCCATTTTCAACGTATAAAAACCGGGCAGGACATCTTTCCCGTTGCCGGCATGAATCCGATACACACGATCTCCTTTGCCATGCATTTCAAGGATGGTGTCACTTAATCGAAGATCAGAATCAACCGCGTTCATCTGCGCATAGACTCGTACGGTATTTAGCAGATCGAATCGAACCTCCTGAAATTCGCCGGCACGTACCGAGGCATCAACGGTCAGGTCATTATCCTGACTCAATGTTGCGCTAAACTCATACGTTCCCTCCTCTACATACACGGTGTCGATTGAGCGAAAGCGAAACGCATGGTCCTCTGCCTGGCGAGCAGCAACAAGGGCATAATAATCGCTGGGTTCATCTTCTTCCATGAAAGTCACTTTGATCCGCGCAGGCACGGGCACCGTCACTGTGGCCTCGCTCTCTCCCGTTTCAGCCACGGTTACGGTTTGTGATACAGGCTGGTACATGGCATTGGCATTGCGCGTAACAACGCCAGCGGTGAGGGTATACACGCCAGCCGGCACACGATTGCGGCGATTGTCATCTACCTCGTACGTACTGCCATCAGCAGCTGTAAGCATGCCCGAAACGGGCACATAATTCCCATCTGCATCCTGTCCGTTCAGGATAAAGGCGCGCGCAGGTGGCGGCAGTTGCTGAATGGATTGCAGTTGCTCGGCAAGTTCTTCAGCGGAATCAGCTTCATAAAACGGTGTGCCGGCCTCTTCTGCGATACACGACAGCGCATCTTTCTCTTTAGCACTCAACCCAAGCCCAACAACGTGGACATTAATGTCGATATCCCGCGCTCTCCACGAACGCATCAAGGCACACGGATCAGCATTGCACGTTTCGATGCCATCCGTGATCAGCACAATATCACCCGTCTTTTCGCCAAAATCTTTCAACGCTGCATCCAAACTCAGGTGAATGGGCGTCTTTCCCTGAGGATTCACATCTTGTAGAAATCCTTCGAGACGGGGCGCAATATCCTGTTGTTGTCCAAACGGAATCACGAGCTCAGAATCTGAGCAATCGCCTTCCCGGCGGTGACCATATGCACGTAGAGCAAGCGCGGTATCGCCAAAATCTTGTGCAAAGAAATCTTCCAAAACGGAGCGTGCGGTGTGGATTTTATAGGATCCATCGTCAAGCTTTCCCCACATGGAGCCTGAGGCATCAAAAATAATATATACGTGATCGGCAACGGCCGGCTGCGCAAAAGACTGCTGAGTAAAAGACTGCAGGGAAAAACACAGTAATGCAAACAACAGGGCAGTAAAACTTGAGCGGGAGAACTGCTTCATAGAAATTAAGGTCTAGCAAAAACGCGCACATGCGAGGCACGTGCGCGTTTTTAACATACAAATCAGACGTGGTCTAGCGACCGCTCAATGGGATGCGTACACCTGCGCCAATTACTAACTGGTCAAAACCGCCCAGTACGTATTTCAGCTCAGCGTAAATACGACCAAACTCAACACCGTATTCAACGCCACCACCAATGTTCAAGCCAATCTCGGTGTCGCTGTCGCTAGAATTTACCAGGTCAACAAACTGACTACCGGGCCCATCAATATCGATTGATACAATACCGATGTTTATACCACCAATACCGTAAAGGATCAACTGCTCAGAGCTAACGAGCATGTAGTGTCCATTGAAGTTGATGGCAAACAGGTTGGTTTTAATCTCGGTATCTCCAAGGTCCACGTTGTCACCAAAGAAATACGTGATATCCGCGCCCACACGGAGTTTGTTTTCTTCGTTCACAACCAGGTGGCCATTCGCCTGCAAGCCGATGTTTTCAATAGCTTCACCATATACCAGTCCACCACCGATCCACAGCTGTGCTGAAGCTTGTGAGGAGAACATGGTGAACAGACCTGCCACCAACAAGAGGGCAGTCAGGTTTTTGTAATGCTTACAAAAATTACACATAAGCCAGATTTTTTTATTAAAGGGGTGCACAATTACACGACCAAGCCAACACATGTATATTCTTTCAGCAGCGGGTCGAAGAAATATCAAGCCGGCTCATACAGTGCACTTGCGTGTAGTTTCAAGCGCCTTGGGAAAATATGTCAATGCGCTCACAGAGTCCAGTTTCTTTCCATATTCGCAAAGGAAATTCACCGAAATAGCAGCCCATAAAAACGAAAAGGTGCCGTCCCCATCAGGAACGACACCTTCTTCAAAATCTTGGCTAGTACTGGTAAATAAGCCTAGTTGCCACCCAGTGGAATACGGATGCCTCCACCAATAACAAGCTGGTCAAATCCGCCAAGCACTAATTTGGCTTCACCGTAGGCATAGCCGAAGCCAACATCAAACTGGGCGCCGGCACCAGCGTTAAGGCCGATTTCAGTATCAGAAACTGAACCGCCACCAAAGAAGTCATCACCCAAACCAGTATCGAACGAGAAGAAGCCGATATTGAGGCCGGCGAGTGCATACGCCATCATCGTTTCAGTAGTTGTGAAAATGTAATGGCCATTCGCATTGATTGTGAACAGTGATACATCGATACCAAGTGCATCATCTGGAAAAAACAACGTCAGGTCGCCGGCCAGATTGATGCCCTGCTCTTCATTGAGCGGGTAAACACCATTTACCTGAATACCGATGGCTTCGATGTCGGTACCATACACCAGGCCACCTCCCAACAGAAATGGGCTTTGGGCTTTGGCGGTTGGTGCAAAAAACACTACGGTGATAAGAAGAATACTAAGGGATACCGCTTTTTTCAGCGAATTACTTGCTGCAAACATAAAATTGTGGGTTAAAGTTTTTAAGCATGAAAAGCTTGGCTACGGAAGAAATGTCCAGGGATATGTGCTCAATAATGTGGCGGATCAAGCATTTCCCGGATGCAAATTGTCCGCAGCTACGAAAAGCTACAAGAAAATAGGCGTAAAACGTCGGAATAGTACGACATGGCCGCCATGCTCTTCGTATTTTCACATTCTGTTTCGTAGGGATCGCCGGCTTATTTCTGGTCACTGCTGTGCGCTAGAGTGGACATTTCGCCGTGGAACCCGCCGCCCCTAAACTTCATAATGGCATGTAATCCCGTAGCAAAGCCTGTTTAGAAGACACAAAGCACTATATAGGCCACGTGGTGAGATTCTTGCCCTGTAGCGCGATGTGCAGGAAACGCTCCGCTTCCCTTAAGCATATTGTAGCCTTTGCGTGTATTTCCAAATAACAACCTTGTTGTTTTTCATGGATACGTAAAACCAAGGGAAGCTACCCGGCCCGCACATGCCTGGTGATTTGATATCACCATACTTTATGTAGCTATATTTTTACTGAGTTCGATACTTTACAAAGCTGGAAATACATGAAACGCTCTCCTGCCTTTTTTGCCCTACTACTCGCAGGTCTTTTTACCGCATTTGGTAGCTCCAACGCACTAGCCCAACAAGTGCCGGCTGCCGTCATTACGGGTACTGTCGTTGATGCTGAAACCGGCACACCGCTGGCCGGCGCGCACGTGTTTATTGCAGAATCCATGATTGGTACCACAACCGATGGCGATGGTCGCTATACACTCGAGCGCGTTCCGCTGGGTGCACACCGACTCTATGCCTCGATCATCGGTTTTGAACCGGCATTCCGCGACATCATGTTACGCGAGTCGCGCAGTTTCACGTTCGATTTCGAAATGACTGAAAGCGTTGCTGAACTGGACGGCATCACGGTAGAAGCAAAAGGTGACCGGCGCTGGAAACGCCGGCTCGAGCGATTTACAAAAGTCTTTGTTGGCGAAACTCCCAACTCGAGAGATACCAAAATCCTGAACCCAGAAGTACTCGACTTTGCAGACAAAGGGGGCACGCTGCTCGCCTTTGCAAGCGATATCATCCAAATCGAAAACAAAGCCCTTGGCTATCGTATCCAGTATTTTTTGAAAGATTTTAAAGCAGAGCCTTCACGCATTCAGTACGATGGTGAGCCGCTCTATGAAGAGATGACTCCAGAAAGCCCAGAACAGGCCGCGATGTGGGAAGAAAACCGCCGCAAAGCGTTCTATGGTTCGTTCCGCCACTTTATGCTCGCTGCTATTTCGGGTAAATCCCAAGAGCATGGGTTCGAAACGTTTCAGCGCGCCAAGCCTGCTGGAGCTGCCGGCCAGGGTACCTTTGAGCGTGAATCAGCAATGAACAACCAGCGCGTCCCGTTTGATGTTACCAAGCTGCTCAAAGACACCGAAAATCCAAACGAGAAACTGCTCGAAATTGATGGCGCCATTGAGTTGATTTTCAAAGGTGAATTGGAAAGTAAAGCGTACGTTGAATGGCAGAAAACCTTCGGCGGCCCCGGCGGCATCCGAGGCGACCGATTCCAGAAGTCGCTCTTTTGGCAGGAAAACGGACCCACACTGGTTGATTACAAAGGTGACATCCTCAACCCTTATGGCGTTACCGTGTCAGGACACTTTGCCTTCGAGCGTGTAGCTGATGAGTTGCCCAAGGAGTACCGCCCGTCGCGGTAGAAGTGCCGAGTGCCGAGTGCCGAGTGCCGAGTGCATTTAATCCTTCGGTATTCGAAATTTCTGGTTCGATATTCGATATTCAACCCGGCTTCCAGCCTCGCGCAGAAACATATCTTCTTGGGCGGTTTACATGAACGTACACCCATCCTATGACGTGCCTGCCCGTGAAGTACTCTCTCGGACTCATAGTGCTCCTGCTGCTATTGCCCGGCCGGTTGTCGGCGCAAGAAGCTGTAGTACCCGGTGATACGGTACAAGTCGACGGAGCGGCACAAGACACGTTGGCGCAACAAACCGAAGAACGTATAGCTTCAGCACAAGACTCGACGGCGCACGATGCTGTTGTACAAGATTCCATAGCCGTCGTGCGAGGCGTTGCTACAGATGCTAGTACGGGTACTCCGCTGGCCGGCGCGCACGCCTTTCTCGGCGAAACGATGATTGGTACGGCAACAGACGCCGACGGTAAATTTGCACTCATCAATATCCCATCGGGCCCCCACACCCTGTGGATTTCGATGATAGGCTTTGAGCCCGAAAAACAGGATTTCATCGTCGGCGATACCACCAGTTTCACATTTGACCTTGCCCTTCAGCCGATGGTCGTTGCGTTGGGTGAGGTTACGATCAATGCCCGCAAGGACCGGCGCTGGAGGAAACGATACAACACGTTCGAGCGGCTTTTCCTTGGGGAATCCGATCTATCCGACTTTGTAACCATTACCAACAAAGAGGTGCTCGATTTCGACGCTAACTGGCTGGGACGATTTTCTGCCCGCGCCGCCGAGTCGTTGTTGATCGAAAACGAAGCCCTGGGGTACAACGTACAGTACGTACTCAAAGAATTCTCGCGGGAAGGCATCACCATCCGTTACGACGGGGATCCCTTTTTTGAAGAAATGGAGCCGGAAACGCCAGAACAGGCGCTCATGTGGGCCGAGAACAGAAAGACGGCGTATCTGGGTTCGTTCAAACATTTCCTACTCACCCTGCTGGACGGCAGCACATACGAAGCCGGCTTTCGACTCAAACAAATCCCATCCGTCGACGATATCCGCGATCCGAACAGGCGATTCAGTATCAGACCCAATGAATTGCTGCGTGCCGGCGAAAACCCTGGCGATTTATTGCTTGCATTCAGAGGGGTGATCGAAATCACGTACATCAATGAATTTGAAGGAGCAGACTACCAGAAATGGGTTGGCAGTTCTCCCCATCGCCGGCGGCAACACCAGCGCTCGTGGATACGTCTCACCACCGGTCCAACGCTAATCGATCCCATCGGCGAAATTGTGGACCCCTACGGCGTTACGGTGTACGGATATTACGCGTTCGAACGCGTCGCAAATGACCTCCCCAAAGAATACCGTATCGACGGTTGATGTTCTAACACAAAAACCTTCAACATTTAACCTGTAACTTTTAACAGCAAACACGTGTGTTTGCCCCTAGTAGTCGATGATATCGCGCACGTGTTCTATTTGCGGTTGTCCGTTGCCCATTGTGATGCCGATTGCATCAAATCGGCAAATACGGTCTTCCAGATTGTGGGTAAACAAGTAATGATCAGCAGCGCGTTTAACGAGGGCTAGCTTGGCCGGCGTAATGGCCTCCAGGGGTGTGCCATACGTGCTCGTTCGACGTGTTTTGACCTCAACAAAAACCAGTTCGCCAACGTGTTGGCCAGTCGCCGGCTGCTCTTCGCAAATCAGATCGATTTCAGCTGAAAGCGCACGGTAATTTTGCGCAAGAATCGTAAATCCGTTTGACGCCAGATAACGCGCTGCTATTACTTCACCTCGTTTGCCGATCTTCATCGGCCCAACCCAACATCAGGCGTCTTCGGGTCCAGTGGTAAAACGCCGCGCCATTTCAATGAGTTGCTTCGCCTCGTCGAGGTTGCGGCTCTGGACAAAAGGCAATAGCGATTTGGAAAATCCTTCAAAGACATCCATTAACTCGATAAGATTGCTAATGCGCGCTGCAAACTGCTCTTCTTCAGGGGTAAGTACCTGGGATTGATCCGCTGCATCACCCGTCAAAATCTCCCTACATCCAAGCAATTGCTGCTTTACAGGTTGCAGTTCGCGTTTCTCGCGTTCTTTTACCACGCGCGTGGTAATCTTCCAGACGTCTTTTTCAGCTGTATAGTAGTCTTTCCTGGATCCAGATTGGTGTACTTTTCGAACCAGGTCCCAATTAATCAGCGAACGCAAGTTCATGTTTGCGTTTCCACGGCTGATTTGCAGCTGCTGCATAATCTCGTCCGTGTCCATCGCCGACTCCGAGGCATAAAGTAGCGCATGAATCTGCGCCATCGTGCGGTTGATACCCCAGCGAGATGCCATTTCGCCCCAAAATAAGATAAAGCGTTGCAGTGCTTCCTGGTGGGCAGGGCGTAAAGCGGACTGCTCTGTGTTCTTGAGCATGTTGTTCTTCCTCAGATCGAGCTTCTCCGGCATCTGTGAGAAATTCCGTTGACGGTAGTATCCGCTTTGAAAAAGTCAGAGAGCGTGTTAGTTCCTCTAAGGCTAGCCATTTTCAATATAAAATGAAAGTATTGATCTCCGCAGCTTTTTTGTAACTTCGAGTCCCGGCACCATAAAGACATCGGGTCTGCCAAAAGATTCGAGTTAAATCGCTTTTTTAAACGACCATTTTACCCGATCTTCAGGTATTGAATCAAAAGCCGGCACCTGATCTAATTTTTTATTGATCGCGTGCGTCGCGTTCAACGTTATCGCCACGTCCATCCCCTCCCAGTGAATCGATTAATTACACTGACCACCGATTTTGGCCTGCATGATGCCTATGTAGCCGTCATGAAAGGCGTTATGCTGAATATTTCCCCTGATGTACGGTTTCTAGACATAACACACGGCGTGAGTCCACAAGACGTCATGGAGGCCGCCTTTGTACTCAAAAATGCCATCCCTTACTTTCCGGACGATACCATTCATCTTGCGGTAGTAGACCCTGGCGTTGGTACAAGCCGTAAAGCCATTGCAGTGCGAAAAGATCGGCAGTGGTTTGTTGGACCGGACAATGGCTTGTTTTCCCTGGTACTCAATGGTGAAACGCCCGACGAGGCAGTGACGCTCGATAATCCAGCCTACTGGCTGACTGATCAGCCGGCCAATACATTCCACGGGCGCGATATCTTTGCCCCCGTTGCAGCCCACTTATCTACAGGCAAGTCGCTCAACGTACTGGGTAGCCCCATTGACAGCCTTACCCGACTTCAATGGGCCCTTCCAATTGCCGATAAACAAGGTATTCAAGGGTGGGTTGTACACGTTGATCGCTTCGGGAATTGTGTAACCAATATTTCCCGTACCCTGATTAACGAACAGCGCAACGGCAAAGCCATTAAGTGTTACGTGGGCTCAACCATTCTGAATGGTATCCTTGCAACCTATGGCAATATCGACACGGGTGAACCGTTGATGTTATTCGACAGCAACGAATTGTTGGAAATCGCCGTCAATGCGGGGAACGCATCCAGCTTGTTGAACATTCGAAAGGGATCACCGGTAAATTTGGTGTTCTCCTAGGTTTTAACCTGATTTTATCCCTCGTTATTGAATTACGCCGGCACTGCCGGCCCTGATGTATGAGCAGTCCTTCTTCTACGGAGTACGAATTTCAAGGCATGATGAAGCACCTGGAATCCCTGTACGCGATGGCGCAGGTGCTCACCCTTGATGCATCCAGGGCTGAAAAGCTGGTACAAGATACCTTTGAGCGGGCCTTGCGTATCCGCGAGAAAAACCTGGTAGCCCCTGGAGATCGCCGGCATATGCTCCAGTTGCTCGTCCAGGTGTACCACGAGCAAAAACAAACACCTCCTCCCCTGCCGGCCCCAGACGCACGCATAGCGCCACCCCTAATACCCAAGGCCAGCTTCAAACAGCACATTCTAAACCAGTACCTCAAGCAGGCAGTCCCCGCTAGCTTTGCTACGCTTAGCGACCTTGATCGCGTTGTGCTCTCTATGTGCGAAGCCAATGGTCTGTCAAACGCTGATGCAGCCCTCATCCTTGGCGGTGACTCTGACAGCGTAAACCAGCAACGTTCCATTGCACGCCAGCGGTTTGCTGACAACATAATGGGTAATGCACCAACCGCCGTCGTCGAAATTCTACAACAGGCCAATGCGGATGAATGGATTCCTCAGGCACTACGCCGCGCACTGAGAACCGACCTGAATGTAGTCCCACCCACGCTAGAGCCTAAAATTCAGGCTGCCTTCTCGAATCAGCACCCGGAAGCTGCGCGCCGTGCCTTATCGGCAGACACCACAACCAAGGCCGAGAATGCGTCACAAAACCGGCTGTCGCGTGGCCTCATGACGATCTTTCTGATTCTTGCCGCCGGATTCATCGGCTATCTGGGCTCCAATGTGTTGATGAAACAACCGGACGCAAATCTGCTAACCCTTTCAGCCTCCAAAGCACCACGCGTTGAAACCGTGCTTGCAACAACCGATCAAGCAGAAGCGGAGAAATTTGTCCAACAGCAAATGCGGTGGCGCTTGACCCTGCCGGATATCGAACAGAGCGAATTCACTGGCGTCGGTATCAGCGAAATTGCAGACGACGTACGCGTCCCTGTATTTCTCTACAAAGACAACGTGGATACCGATAGCGAATACATCACGCTATACGCTTTCACCTATGCGCTCTTAGACCAGTACGCAGACCGTATCCAGTTGCAAAGTGACATCCTGGAAGCCATCACGCGCGAAGATCAATTTGATTTGCGCGATCTGAATGAAAAACAAAAGTTTGTGATCTGGCGCAAGCGGGATGATATTTTCATGGCCGTCACGTCTATCGATCCACAAGCACTTCGAGACCGAATTACAGTCAACTAAATGGCTTTTTCACCACCTACTGGCCCACAGTGATGACACAGCAAGAAGAGGGAATGATCAAGGCGGAAGTCAACGCCGCTTTTCAGGAATTGATTGAAGCAAGTAACGCGTTAGACTTTGATCGCTACCTTGCCCTGTTCGACACAACACGGTTCTCAGGCCTCCACACCGATGGTACTGTCATGCACTCGATTGAGGATCTGGTAAGCACCTACAAACCAGGCTTTGCCATGGTAGACGCTATTGAGCATCTTGCCTTTCAAAACGTCAAAATCACGGTAATCGACAGCAACACTGCCATTCTGGTAAATGAATACACCGAACGCAGCAGGCTTAAGACAGGAACGATTACGGAAGGTAAAGGGGGTGGCACGCAAGTGTGGTCCCGACAAACCGGAGCCTGGAAGTTGGTAAGCATATCCAGCAGTCCCGGCACCTGAGAAAGACACGGCGTAGTGCTTACCTACGACGCCGGCAACGTAATTCGGAATGTGGTCCCTTCGTTGACTTTCGACTGGAGCAGTTGCAACTCCCCACCGTGGTAATCTTCCACAATCCGTTTGGCAAGGCTCAGGCCTAATCCCCATCCCCGCTTCTTGGTGCTGTATCCCGGCCGGAATACGTTTTTCCACTGGCGCCGATCAATCCCTTTACCGTTGTCTTGCACCTCGATCAAGACTTTATCCCCCTGCTCGAAGGCGCGCACCTGGATATCCCCGGCATCAGCCTGGATGGCGTCCAGCGCATTCTTGATGAGGTTCTCAATCACCCACTCAAACAACTCTGTATTGAGGGGGACTTTCAAATTAGCCGGCACGTCAGCCGTAAGAGTGATGACCTGACCCTGTTTCGGAATGCGGAGACGCATGTAGTCAGATACCCCACCTATCACATCGGCTAACTGCGTTGCAACCAGCTTGGGACGAGAACCAATGTTAGAAAACCGGTTGGTGACCCGCTGCAGGCGGGAGATGTCCTTCTCCACTTCCTGAATGGCGTTCTGCTGCTCAGCCTCTGATAAGCTTGTTTCTTTCATCAAGGCCGTCCATCCCATCAGGCTGGAAATAGGCGTCCCCAATTGGTGCGCAGCTTCTTTGGCCATGCCTACCCATAGGCTGCTTTGCTCGCTGCGGCGTACGTAGGAAAACCCGATGTAGCCCACAAAGATGTAGAGCCCCACAAACAGCAGTTGCGCAAACGGAAAAATGCGCAATTCCCTGATGAGCTTGGATTCCCCAAAATGCACACGTTGCCGTAATTCACCGAGCGATTCAGAACTGACTTCGATGGGAATAGGATCATTCAAGCGATCCATTTCATCCTGGAACTCAGCCAGTCGCGCCATAGCACGGGCAGAGTCTTCACCAGAGCCAACCTGCTCGCTCACGGGCAAATTGCGCCACATCATGGGACCGGCGGAATCGGAGACAATCGAGGGAATGGTATACGTAAAGTCTTCTCGCAACACGATGTAGTTGGCAATGAAGCTAGTCTCCCCAGCCGGCGGCATGCTCTGGGCCCAACGCACAGCATCTCTAAAACGGGTCATCTGTTCTGCAGATGGGCTGACCCGCGCACCGGATGTCTCCAGAGAATCCAAAAACAATGCAAGCGCCTGCAGGTCGGGCAAAAACGGATTGGTCGTTTCAGCCTGGGTTTTGGTGATGGCCCCCATGGCCTCCGCCCAAATCTGGACCGCCGTGGATTCACGCGCCCGTAGCTGATCAACAATACGACTGGTGTATGCTAGCGAAGCGACCGCTATCAATACGGCAAAGATCACCAGCCCTGACTTCAGGTTGGTGGAATGACGATAGGACTGCATAAATGCTCCGTGGACAATGCTGTGTGCACTAAAGTACTGCCAGCATCAGCGCACATTCCCTAAGCAGGGACGGCCTCCAGTAATGCGCTGTTGCTCGTAATGGTTTGAGACCGCTTGGGACCCGTTGAAATCATGGAGATGTCAACGCCCGCCTGGTTTGCTACAAACTGCAGGTACGATTGTGCCGCAGCCGGCAAATCCTCAAAACGATCAATACCGACAATATCTTCTTTCCAACCTGGCATCGTGATGTAAACCGGCTCTACGTCTTCCAGGGTACGTGCATTGTTAGGAAACTGGGTAGTCTCCTTGCCGTCGTAGCGATACGAGGTACAAATCTTGATTTCATCAAGTCCAGACATCACATCAAGCTTGGTAATCACCAATTCGGTTAACCCATTGATCATCGCTGAGTACTTAAGCGCAACCAGATCCAACCAGCCACACCGGCGGGGCCGGCCCGTTGTTGCACCAAATTCGTGTCCAACTTCCTGCAATTGCGCACCAATGTCATCGAGGAGTTCTGTAGGGAAAGGGCCATTCCCTACACGGGTACAATAGGCTTTCACAATGCCAATGACGCGGTTGATGTGCGTTGGCGCAATCCCAAGCCCGGTGCAACAGCCCCCTACCGTTGGACTGCTTGACGTGACATAGGGGTACGTACCAAAGTCGATATCCAACAGGCTGCCCTGTGCCCCTTCAGCCATGACCTGCTTGCCATCAGCCAGCGCCTGGCTCAGGTAGTGGGCTGTGTCTGCAATATACGGGGCCAGCTCTGTGTCGAGCGCAATGTATTCTTCCACCATCTGCTCGGCGTCGAGTTGTGGCGCGCCGTACACCCCATGTAAAATTGCGTTTTTCTCGGCAACAGCCTGCTCAATTTTTGCTTTGAGGATGTCGCGATTAAGAAAATCGACCATGCGGATGCCGGTCCGTGCAAACTTGTCGACATACGCCGGCCCGATGCCCCGGCCCGTTGTGCCAATGGCTTTGCCGCTGCGCGATTTTTCGCGAGCGCCTTCAACCGCTTTATGGTAAGGCATGATGACGTGCGCATTCTGAGAGATCAGCAGCCGGCCTTCCACATCATAGCCTTGCTCGCGGATGCCACGCAACTCTTTCAGAATCGCTAAAGGATCGATGACTACACCATTGCCGATTACACACGTGGTATCAGGATTAAAAATGCCACTGGGGACCAGGTGCAAGACAACCGTTTTATCTCCCCAACAAATGGTATGGCCGGCGTTGGCGCCGCCTTGATATCGTGCTACTACATCCGACGTTTTACTCAGCAGGTCTACGATCTTCCCTTTTCCTTCGTCGCCCCACTGAGATCCAATAACAACACTAACAGACATGATTTTTTTAGATCTGACACACAAAACGGCGAGGGAAAACCCCTCGCCGCTTGTGCGAATTCATCTTTGACAGAAATTGACGCCTACGCTGATACATGGGCAATCAGGGCCCACAAATACAAAGCAAGCGCGCGTTTGTGCGTACTTATAGATACTATTCGTCGTAACTGCTGATCGCTTCATCCACTGAGTCAAAGTGTTTGAATACAGTAATCAGCTTGGTGATTACGAGCAACGATTGAATGCGATCAGCCACGTTGGCCAGGCGAAGGTCGCCGCCTGCGTTGCGCATGGTGGTCATGCCGCTGATGAGCATGCCGAGGCCGCTCGAGTTCATAAACTTCGTTTTCGAAAGATCAATAACTACGTTTTTCTTGCCCTCTTCTTTCAAATTGTGCAACGTGTCATGCAGCTTTGCACCATCGGGCCCTCCCATTACATTGCCTTTAAGCTGTATAACAACGGCATTGTATTTCTCTTCAACGTTAAAATTCATAGTGGTAAACTCTTGGTGAGAAAAAGCCCTGAAATCAGGATTTAAATTATTTTCGGTTGGCGGCAGCGCGATTACGCAATTCCACTACAACGGGTGAAGCTACAAAAATAGACGAATACGTCCCAATGATAACCCCGACCATCAACGCAAAAGCAAAGCCTCGGAGCGCTCCACTCCCGAATATAAAGAGTGTGGCAACTACGAGCAAGGTTGTACCAGAGGTAACTACCGTTCTGCTTAAAGTATTGTTGATCGAGCGGTTAACCACCTTATCATACGCGTCAGTCTTGAAGAGGTTAGTATATTCGCGAATACGGTCAAATACAACTACCGTATCGTTTAGCGAATATCCCACAATCGTCAGGAATGCCGCGATAATAGCCTGGTTGATTTCCAGCGAAAACGGCACAAGACCGTGCAATAGCGAAAACAAACCAAGTGTGATTGTTACATCGTGCGCAAGCGCTGCAACAGCACCCACACTGAATCGCCATTCAAAACGGACGAGGATATAGAGGAAAATCACGCCTAGCGACGCAATAACAGCCCAGATTGCGCCACGCTTCAGATCATCAGCAAAACGGGGACCTACAACGTCCGTCTTGATCACCTCGTGCGTTTGGTCGGGAAACGTTGCGCGAATCTCGTTCAAGATGGTCGATTCCACATCGTTGATCTCGCCTTCTGAAGCTGTTGCAACAAGAATGGCATTATCACCATAGGTTTTTACTGCCGGCGCCTGCCCTAACGGGCCGGTCAGTGCAGTCGTTACCTGGTTTACATCAACCAGTTCAGAGCTTTCAACAACAAACTCCATCCCGCCTTTAAAGTCGATGCCCAGCTCGAGGCCGCGGGTACCGAGAGAGACGGCGCTGAGCAACAGCAAAACGCCTGAAATCAAATAACCCATTTTACGGCTCTGTATAAAACTTATCGCCGTGTTTTCAAAAATACGCATGATAAATATCGTGTCATATCAGAGATGTCTGGTTGACTAAAACCTTGCTTCCAGAAATCTCTGTAGTTAATAGCAGTGAATTGCTGCAAAGAGCAATCAAAAATTTCTTTTGCGCAGGGATGGCAAACTCAACCGTAGTTGACCTGCATCCGGCGCTCGATAACCATGTAGTCCATCACAATACGTGTGATAACAATGGCGCTAAACATGGACGCGATGATACCAGCCATCAGGGTCACGGCAAAACCTTTAATCGGGCCAACGCCAAATGAGTAAAGGATAGCCCCCACAAAGAAGGTGGTAATATTGGCATCAAAGATGGCACTCAAGGCTTTTGCATAGCCCCCTTCCATCGCTGCCTTCAGGGTTTTACCTGTGTTTTGCTCTTCACGCACGCGCTCGAATATGAGCACGTTGGCGTCCACTGCCATACCAATGGTAAGTACGATACCTGCGATACCTGGCAGGGTCAGGGTTGCCTGGAAGCCGGCCAAAATACCGAGGATAAAAATCACGTTGATGATCAGCGCCAGGTCAGCGATGATACCAGCGGTGCGATAGTAGAAAATCATAAACAGGGCGACCAGCAGAAGACCAACCAGAATGGAATTCAAACCTGCTGAAATCGAGGCTTCACCCAGGCTCGGCCCTACGGTACGTTCTTCAACGATGATTAGCGGTGCCGGTAATGCACCCGACTTGAGCACGTTCACAATATCCTGTGCTTCAGCCTGAGAGTCGAGGCCGTTAATCTCGGTCCGGCCACCTGCAATACGTTCGTTGATCACGGGGAAGGAATACACTGTATTATCCATCACAACCGCCACATTCTTGTTCACATTGGCGCCAGTGATACGTGCCCAGATTCGCGCACCTTCACCGTTCATCGCCATGGATACTTTGGCACGGTTGAACTCATCGAAGTCAACTTTGGCATCGGTAATCACGCTGCCATCGAGCTCAACTTCGTTTCTCACACCGAGGATCTCGTACACCTCAAATCCATCGGCATTCAAACCGGATGGGGAAGAATGGTACATCAACGTTGTGTTGGTTGGCATCAGGTCCTGGAAGACCGGCTCTCTCATGAGTGCGTTGAATGCTGCCGTATCCTGCTCGGAAACAACACCAAAGCGAACGCTAGCCTGCGGATAAGGCTGTACAATTTCGAGGAGTCGGTTTACAGGGCCGTCCTCTTCCAGCGCAAGCAGCGCGTCGATGTCAGAGGTGGTATCCGAAACAACGCCGGCAGAATCAGCAGCCAGCAAGGCGTCAGCACTAGAGTCTGCAACGACTTCTTCCTGGTACGCTTCGATCGCCAACTGTGCCGTACGGAGCAAGGCCTGCGGTTCAGCCATGAGGCGGAATTCGAGTTTCGCCGTGCCTTTCAACAGCGTGCGCACACGATCCTGCTCGGTTACACCTGGCAGCTCTACGACAATACGGCGAGCGCCCTGACGCTGAATCGAAGGCTCGGTTACACCAAAGCGGTCAACTCGCTGGCGGATAATCTCGATGGCCCGCAAGATTGCTTCGTCTGCTTCCGCCTGTAAGTAGGCTACAACTTCAGCATTTGTCGAACGACGCGTAATTTCGGCATCGGCATCGCGGAAGTAGCGCGAAAGCAGTGCATTGGGATCACGCTCGGTGAACGCAGCTGCAAACGCATCAATCAGCGGCGTTGTTGTTTCATCAGCGCGCGTGACTGCTTCTGCAAGCACGTCTTCAAACGTCTGGTCTACATCGGTAGCCAGCTCTCTAACGAGCGCATCAATTTTCACTTCGAGGGTCACGTGCATGCCCCCAAGCAGGTCGAGTCCCAGCTTCAGGGACTTGTCTTTCACCGACTTGATCGTCGTGTTATTCTCCTGCTCATACGCTTCGCGCTCTTCGCCTGACATGTTTTCAATTTTGTTGGTCAGGAAAAGGTTTTGGATCGAGGGATACAGGTAGTATCCACACAGGATCACGAACGCGAGCGTAAGAAATATCTTAAATCCGTTGTCTTTCATTGTAAATCTGGAGTTTGCCGGCCACAAACGCCGGCGTGAAAAATACCGCGAATCGCGGTGCTAATGCGGGAATGGTGGTAGCCCCCAAAAGGCACAAAACATCACACAGCTTCGCCAGCAAACGCGAGCGAAACACGTAAAATTGGAGTGGAGAACCTTTTTAGACGTACGGGGCCAGTGTGTGGCTAAGGTGCGCGCGGACTGATAGATATGAAACTGTCTGTCGCAAATAGTGGGATGACGTGCGACACGAACGTCATGCATTGCTGCCCAAATTTCACAGCAGCAACCCGTTCAAACGCAGCAACTAAAGAAGAACTGCTGCGATCCTGCGAATGCAGGGTGCGCATGAGCGCAGATTTGAGCAGTAAACTCGGTGGCACCGCGCTGTCAACTAACAGCGAGCGATGTTTCAACAACGCAAATAATGCAACGCTGGTTACAGTGACGCCGGCGTCAGACTCAACATGGGCGTACGCCTTAACAAATGCGTTGATGAACGCGTCCAGACTTTCAGCATCAACCTGCAGGGCAGCCGCAAACGCATATTCGACGGCTTCTGAGGTTACATCACCCAGTTGATTCCGCAACCAGTCGGCATATTTGCTGGAAGAATTGTACTGGTTGTCGCGCACAGTCGGAGATACAAGCAACGACAGCATGCTGATAAGCAAGCTGATCGTTACAATCCGTTTCCCGAAGGTTGAACGCAGTGCGCGCATAACAAAAGACAGAAATACAGCCAAAGCGTAACAACTCGCTTTGGCGATTATGCTAGTGGGTAGCGGCCCGAAAGCCCCAATATCGGCTGCCCAGCGTCAATTAATAGACAGCAGGCGTTTAATGAGCGTTGATTACACGGTGTTCCGCTGACAGTAAATTACTGAAAACAGGAAAGTTAATGAAAGCCTTTGGCTTTTTTATTATGAAACATTTGACGGGTAATGCTTCATTGTTTTGTATCTCGTATTTTAAATAAATCGACCCTGTATTCCTCGCCACCCACCCCAAACAGAGATAAACAATGGGTTTTACAGATTTCCTGAAGCGAACGTTCAGCTCAACCAAAGCCGCTGCTGAACAGGCTGTAGATAAAGCCATCGACGTAGCGGAAGACGTGATTGAAGAAGCCGGGCCGATGGTCGACAAAGCCAAAGAGGCTGCCGGCGAAGCGTTTGACAAGGCCAAAGACATGGCTGAAGAGGCCGCAGTAAAAGCCAAAGACCTCGCCGAAGACGTAAAAGAGAAGGCTGATCCGCTCATGGAGAAAGCCAAAACAGCCGCTGAACAGGCTGTGGACAAAGCCAAAGGCGCCGCTGCCGTTGCTGCAGAAAAAGCGGATGAGTTTGCAGCCAAGGCTAAAGAAGAAGCTGGCGAAGCATTCGACAAAGCCAAAGAAGCCGCATCTGCTGCTGCTGAAAAAGCTGACGAATTTGCTGCAAAAGCAAAAGAAGGTGCCGGCGAAGCGTTTGACAAAGCCAAAGAAACAGCAACCGCTGCTGCAGATAAAGCGGATGAGCTCATGGACAAAGCAAAAACAGAAGCCGGCGAAATGGCTGATTCTGTTTCAAGCTCTGTCAAAAACGTGGCCTCTGAAATCAAAGAAGACGCCAGCGATCTGGTTGACGATGCAACAGATGAAGCTGAGAAAGCCGCAGGTGACGCCTAGAATACCTAATTTCTCTTTATGAATTAAAAAAACGGGCCTGCCAAAACGCAGGCCCGTTTTTATTTCCCAAACGCTGTTAAAACATAAAGCAGCTATACCTTTGCATAGCTGCTTAAAAAAATTTTAAAAGAAAGCTAAAGTTTCTTCGAGCCAGTCGATACTTGCCCTATCTAGCTTCTTGTCATTAGATACGTGGGGTATCTCTATGAGTAGTATCGGCAAATCCACAGAATCCTTAAACAGCGAAACAACAGTTGCTGAGCCACCCAAAAAACACAGGTGGTCCTGGCAAGTCGCTGGCCCCGTCATTGGGGTACTCTTGAGGATTGCGTGGGACCTGGTAAGAGATCTCGTACTAAAGAAGTAGAAACTGAGGCTGGCCCAATCGGGCCGGCCTTTTTTATTGCGTGTAACTTATATCGGGATTGCACATATTGCTAAAGGTAACGTTTGCCGCAGAAGCAGTATACGCAATCCACTTTCCTGATCACGCGCAACCGTACTACATGACAAATTCCTTTTTTTCATCGCGCCAGATCAGTGCGTTGCGCATCTTCTTCTACTGGTATACGAGCACGTTGCTTGCCTTTGCGCTCATCCTACTCGCTGTTCTTTTTACAATCGATCAGATCGAATCGGGTCAAACATGGACGTATTGGCGACTTACTGTTAGAAAACTGTTCTCGCAAGGCGCTACATACGTATTTGCGCTTATACCCTACCTGATTTACGCGCTCATTTGGGGACATTGGCAGCAGTACAAAAAGGCTGGGTGGACCGGCGTTGCCAGCGGCCTCCTGCGTTATGTCGCATTGCCCATCCTCCTAATCTGGACGGGTTTGCAAATTACAACGGCCTATCGAAACAGCGAGGACGTTGCCTATACCTGGGATCTATCAGTTGAGCACAATGGCCCAAAGGCCCGCGACATCTACCAAAAAGACGGCAAACACCGTGGCATACATGTCTTCAACCTGCCCGCTGATACAACTGATCTGAATCTCCTCAAAACCAATAATATCGAATGGATCACCCTGGTGCCCTACATCAGCCAGGAGCTGCATGACACACCACCTCTCCAGGCAACAACAGCCATAGATCCTGATAGCAGCAGTTTTAACTGGATCAAGCGGTACGCTGCGTGGGCAGCACCCTACGGCTTCCACCTTGCGATTAAACCACACATCTGGTTGAGCGCCCCGGAAGGAGGTGCATGGCGGTCTGATATTGCCATGCAAAGTGAGGCCGACTGGGATACCTGGTTTTCCTACTATTCGCGGCGCATGGTAGCTTATGCGAGGCTAGCTGAATCATTGCAAGCCGACTTGTTTTGCATAGGGACCGAGCTGCACAGTACAATTGTTGCAAAACCCGAACACTGGCAGGCCTTGATTGCGCAAATACGTTCGGTGTATAGCGGTCAATTAACCTATGCTGCAAATTGGTCGGACGATCTTGAACAAATTCCTTTCTGGGATGCATTAGATCTTATTGGCATCCAGGCATATTTCCCGGTTTCGGATGTTAAGAACCCAAGCCTGGAGGACATTGAAGCGGGATGGCAACCGCACGTCGAGCGGCTTCAACACCTGGCCATACAATACGATAAGCAGATTTTGTTTACAGAAATCGGGTACCGTAGTATCGGCACAGCGGCGATGACTCCCTGGACGTGGTCATCGCCCAAGGACTTTTTCAGACCGATATCCCTCCAAACACAGGCTACGAGTTACCAGGCTTTTTTTAATGTGATGTGGGAGAAGCCCTGGTTTGCCGGCGTGCACCTATGGGAATGGTCCGCAAATAAACGGAAGGACGGAAAAAATACAGGCTTCTCCCTGGCCGGCAAACCTGCCTTGAATGTGATCGCTCGCGGCTTCCATGATGTCGTTCCCTCACCAGCGGACAGTGCCCGGGTTAATTTTGGATTCTTACCCTGATTCGATACCTTTTTCTGTTGTACCCCACCAGTATCGAATCCACCCCACCTACATGGATTTACAAGAACGGCTTACCTCGCTTGATGTACTGCGCGGTCTCACGATTGCCGGCATGATTGTCGTCAACGACCCCGGCTCATGGACCTACGTCTATCCCCCCTTGCGCCACGCCCCATGGCATGGCATCACCCCTACAGACTTTGTCTTCCCCTTCTTCCTTTTCATTGTCGGCGTATCTATTGTCCTGTCGTACTCGAAGCGCAAACAACGGGTAACCGACACGCGACCATTGCTTCAGAAAACACTGGTACGCACCGCAATGATCTTTGGTATGGGGTTGCTTCTCGCCATGCCGGCAGCAAGCGTTGGGTTCAAAGTTGCCCATATTATCGTTGGCGTCGTACTGCTGTATGGCCTTTCTGAAATCCAGGTAGCGCCTTCCCAGCGCAAACGCCTCATCCTGGGTGCTGTCATGTTTATTGCAGTCACGCTTTTTGTGGTATTGAACCCTACGTTTGCACTCGAGACGTTCCGTTGGCCGGGTGTACTCCAGCGTATTGCAGTTGTCTTCCTGGTTTGCGCCTTCCTTTTTCTGTACACGAGCCGGCGCACCCAGATTATCACCGGCGTTGTGCTACTCGTTGGGTATTGGTTGATGATGGTCTTGCTCCCTGTGCCAGCTGACGCCGTTGTGCAAGCCGCCCTTGCCAGTGGTGAAGTGATGCGTGCCAGCGGCCCTGTTGCGGTTGAAGGATTACGCGCATTATCTGAGACTTCGATTGCTGCCAACCTTGAACCCGGCACCAACCTGGCTGCCTGGGTGGATCGCGTGTTCACGCCGGGCCGGATTTATGAAAAGACGTGGGATCCGGAAGGCTTGCTGAGCACCTTGCCAGCCATTGGCTCAGGCATCACGGGTATGGTTGCCGGCCACATTGTGCTGCAAACCCAATCGAAAGAGAAAACCGCGCTCCGTCTCTTTGTTTACGGATTTTGCATGTTTGTTGTGGGAAGCGTCTGGAACTGGTTCTTCCCGTACAACAAAAATTTGTGGAGCAGTTCGTTTGTACTTTACACCTCAAGCTTGATCACGCTGACCTTTGCCGCACTGTACTGGTACGTTGACCTCCACAAGAAAGGCGTGAACCAACCGCTGTTTTACATGGGGCGTGTGTTTGGTGCCAATGCCATCGCAGCGTATGCCCTGCACAGCCTGTTTGCCCGTATCATCCGGCCTGTCCGCGATGGGTTCATGGATGTCATCATGGGCCAGGGGTTGGCCGGCGAACCGGCCTCCCTCCTGTGGGCCCTACTCTATACGCTCTTTATTTTCCTGATTGTCTGGGTGATGTACCGGCAGAAGCTTTTCCTACGGCTGTAGGCGCAAGCAAATAAATCTTTGGATTTATTGGTTGCAGGTTGAAGGTATTTTTGACTGAACCGTTGGGACCTATTGTAGGAGCATCATGCGTTTGCTCTCGACAAAGTTGCCGGCTTGCATACGGTAGAAGTATACACCGCTTGCCATTCCGGAGGCATCCCATGCAACGTTGTGAATACCGGCTGGCAGGGTCCCGTCGTGTAGCTCAGCAACCAGCCGGCCCATCACGTCATACACTTTAACAGAAACTGGCCCCTGCTCGGGTACTGAAAAACGGATGGTTGTGCGCGGTTTGAATGGATTGGGATGAGCATCGATCAATTGTGGCCGCGGTCCTGCCTGGATGGCAACGATAACGGTTGGACTGAAAGCAAACGTGCCATCAAAATCGATTTGTTTGAGGCGGAATTGGTGCGAACCAGGTGCAAGGCCTTGTACGCTGAATACATACGATTGCGCTTCCGTTGTTGTCCCTGCGCCGGTGACATAGCCCACTTGTTGCCACCCTGAACCACCAAAGCGCTGAACTTCAAAGCCGGCGTTGTTTGTTTCGCTGGCGGTCTCCCAGGACAGGACGGCATCGTTGCCATCAACAAGTCCCGTAAAGGAGATTAACTCAACAGGTAGTGGCGGGGATAGCTCGGCATTATAGCCAAATACCAGCACGTCTGAGTCTCCTATCGACTTCACTTCTTCGCCGGCCATTTTGAGCACCGCATTATACGTAGCACTTCCGACGCTCGGCCTAACAACCGAACCGGTACAAAAACAACTCAAAATCTCTATCCAGTTATCATGATCGTCATCCAACGTTGCTGCCCCGGTAGTCCAGGGCAGCAGCATGAGATCTCCCGCTGCATCAAGTTCAAACAGAAACGCATCTTGTGTACCCTGCAATCCAAAACCGTACTTCGTTGAAGGGCCAACATAGGCTTCCGCTTTACCATAAGAGCCAGCTACAGAGACTCCAGATTTCTGGTCAGGATTACCCTCGCGAAATGCAAGATCATTAATGGTGGCATCCCCGGAAATTGCGTGTATCCAGAGGATTTCTCCTTTTGCACTGAACGCGCCAACGTATTGTCCGCCGTCGTCACTACCACTAATATCATAACTCGTGACAAACACGTTATTTAGCTCGTATTCGAGTCCGCTGCCCCCAAAATCGCCGGCAAAATAACCACCACCCGTTTCGGGGTTGAATACGACATTCGTTACCGAGACATCACCCTCACCCTTGAGTTCAATGAACCACTCAACCTCGTCGCCCGCCAGCTTGATCAGAAAGCCATCCTGGGTACGCGGCGCGGCCTCCAAAATTGTGCGTCCCAGCGTTGCGACGCCGTCATAATGGCCGCCCCAGTAGGCAACCGTACCATCTTTGGCCAGGGATACGTCATTCCCTCGGCTATTCCCGTCGCCCTGCATCAAAAGCAAGTCTCTCAACTCACCGCGCGTACCGTATTGGATGAGGTATGCGTCTTCGTCTTCTACGGTAGGCGAATTTGCGGTCTCTAAACCGGTCTGGTGAATAAACAACACTTCGGTCCCTTTGTAGGAACCGGTCATAAACACTTCGCCCTCCTGGTGACTATCAACACCACCAAAGGTCACCTCACTCGTTTCGAAGACAGAGCCAATGGTGTTGATCCAGGAGATGGTCCCCTTTTGCGTAAACTCTGCCAGATATACGCTTTGATTGGGGCTTTGCAGCAAGCTCAGATCATGTTGAAATACGCCAATAGAACCTTTGTACGTGCCGGCAAGGTGTGGGTCGTTCTCTGCATTGACCGTGACATCTTCTCCCGTCACTGAGCTCTTCAAATCATCAGCAGCAAGCGTGTACATCCCCAACGGCTTGCCCGTCTCAGGGTCGATGATAACCATAATGGCGGTCTGCGTGGTCAGACGTCTCAAATACATCTCCTACCGTACCGCCGGCTTCGCCCATCGTAGCTGCTAAACGTACTACACCGTCTTCAAGCGCAACGTGGACGCCCCCGGCAATGTCAGCTGATTTACCACCAATACGTAAGAGCCATTCCAATGGATCGTCCTGTGCAAATGACGTCTTTGGCAACGTTAACAGAAGCCCTGCTGCCAGAAGCACGGTATAGTTTTGTATATATTTTTTCATGTCAGATGTGATGCGTGTGGGTTAAAGAAGTGGTCAGGCCAAACACATGGGGTGTTTGGGGTTGAAAGTTGCAGGTTGAAAGTGCTTTTGATGCTAGTTATCCAACACCCTGGAATTGCAGGGTGCCGCTGCCGGCGCCTGATGGGCCAAAGCCGAAGTTGCCGCCGCTAATGCCAGAGCAAGGCGTCAACAGCTCGTTAAGTAAACTGGCTGGAATACCAGGCACCGTTGGTGTTGCGATATCCAGTTCATCAGCGATGTCGAGCACCAGGATGGGCTGCCAGTCGAAATATCCAATTTCGCTTTGTCCGAGCGCAACGCCGCCACGTGTCAGCCCAGGTGTTTCAGCAGTGATAATCCACGCGTACTGCCCTGCTTCAAAAGGCTGTGCTCGCAGTGGGTATTGTAGATACGTAGTGCGCAGGTTGCCTTCTTCATACCAGGACGGATTGGCCTGCAAAGCAGCAAGTGGTGACTGCCGGCCGAGCACTTTTACAATTTTAATCCGATAGGAAACAGTCTGATTGCCCGGCAAGGGTGCCGGCGGTGTCCAGTAAAAAACAGGGAAGCGATCACTGATCTGCGCTTCGATAGGTGGTGCAATCAACTCAGGTGGCGAAACCAGCTCTACCGTATGGTTGATACAGTCACTCCCCACTTCTTCGAGCGTTGCTGTGGATAAGGCAAATACACAAATCGTATAGTCCCCCGTTGGGGCCTGGCCTGTGCGCACAATGATGCGCTCGTATTCGCTGTTGGTCTCATCGAGTTCTACCGGCTCGAGATCGGGGCCTCGAAAGGTGTTTAGCCCTGGACGCAGCACCACCTCGCGCGTGCTCGCGTCGAGTAGCAAGCCTTCACGGGCTTCTTCAACCGTGCCCCGCAAGACAACTGATACATCCGTCCGTCCGGTATTATTAAGCTGTACGCGCCAAAGGTCTGAAATGGTTAGCTGGTTTGGCGCTGGTGGAAAAATCTGCACCACCACAAACGAGCGCTGGGCCTGTGATGCGCGAGGCATCATCAAAACAGCAAGCAGCAAACAGGCGAGGCCTTTCAACAAAATTTGGGAATGCTTCATCGTGGTCACCATGTGCGAATCAGAGAGATGGAAAGCCGGCTCTGGTTGAAATCGGAGGCAGCCAGCAATCCCCCTTCATACTGGTTGTTTTCCAGGCGAACGTCGAGCGTACCAAGGAGCCAAAGTGGAAAGGCTGTGCCGCCATGAATGCGCAGCAACGACCCCTGCCCCGTTTCTTTTGAATAGTTCACGCCAACGGTACTCGTCCATAAATCGAACGCCGTGTACGACGCAGATACATCAACCGAATGAATATCGAGTGGGTCAGCGAGGCGCTCCTGGTCGTAGAACGTATACCCCAGATTTATTCCCAGCGGCCCCAGCGCAAGCACTTGCGTGATGCCATAGTTCTGCATTTTGTACTCGACAAACTCCTGCGTCGCATCAATCGATTGCTGCGCAAAAATGAGGCTGGTGGTGCTTACCAATGCGTCTGTTCGGAACGTATAGCCAGTCATAACCGAGAGTTGCTGCGTATCGTATTGGTAATCAAACGAATCCTCAGCGCCGGTATCTGTATTGGGCAGCCGATTGCTGGTTTTAAGAAATGTCGGCTGGTAACGAACGCGCAGGTAAGGCATATTCCGGAAGTTCAGGCTCAGCTGTACCGAGGCCAACTTGGAATCTTTCGTAAACAGCTTGATGTTGTCCAGATTGTTTGCTTCTGACCGAAAACGCGCGCTAATGGAAGCTTGCCGGCGGAAAAACGCCTGGTTGATATCAGCCTCGTAGCTCAAAATGTCGTTGCGTAATACGGGCGCGCCAAGCGACACGTATCCAGGCCCCACATAGCGTACTTTTGCGCGGAGCCTCGTTTTGGAAGACGGTACACGCAGCGTGGCTTTCACCTCCCCTGCGCCATCCAGAGAACTTGACAAATTGGGGTCAATCAGGTTGTAGAGTAACGGAGAAATCAGTTCCTGGTCCTCGATGGCAATCCCGTCGCGGTCGCGGGTATATGAGGAGCCGGCCACATTGCCCTCTACACTAAAGCGCTGTTCAGCTACAGCCAGCTTGAAGTCGATGCCGGCCAACAAGTTACGCTGTGGTGGCAAAGCTACGTCGGGCATCCCCAGGTCATCAAACGTGTCTTTATCATCCACAATCAGCGCACCTTTGATGTGGAAGTGACTCCCGGAAGAGCGCCCTATCCCAATGCCAGCGCCGGCTACGCGACGCTTGTAGAATGCTTCACCGGGTGTAATCAACAAGCGCTGTAGATTGCCACCCTGGTTGCGGACATTGCCGAAGGTGCCGGCCAGGTACAACACACCCGGTGCAAACTCAACGTGCGCCCCTAAAATTTCCAGCCCATCAACGGTAAAGGGAGAATACCGCGGATAGGTAACTCCCAGCCCAAGATTCGGAAACCGCAAGGCTTTTCGCTCCAATTCAGAAAGCAATCCCATCCTGGCCAGTTCACCCAGGTTATTGCTCAAATTGCTGACATCGCTCTGGATGTCCTGTAATTTGGAAAGCGTCTCGCGCGCCTGATTGATCCCTCCCTCAACCCGATCAAAACCAAACGGGTCGGTCCTGATATCGCGGCCGGCCAGGTCCTGGCTCAGATCGCCTATTTTGTTTGATACCCTGTCGCGAATCGTCCGCTCAAGCCTGTCCGCACTGAAGTTGAAGCTGGCAATCAGGCTGTTGATGTTTGTATTAACTTCGTTCTGTTCGGTAGACGTAAGAATGTTTACAGACAGCGGAATCCCGCGAACAGCGATGGTTGGTTCAGCCTCCCAGCGAAACAAGGTACGCGGCGTAAACTGATTGAGCCGTGTAGCATCGGACGTTTCAAAGTACATCCGGCTGTACCCCGAGAACTCCACGTTTTGCGCACGCGCGTCATGCAACGCGCCACATAAGCTCAGCAAGCAGATCAATCCTGCCCAACGCTCGAGTCGATATACATGGTTTAACTTATTCATTCTTATCGATTATCAGCGTCCTACTGGGACAGTTCGATGGAATCTGCATAGACCATGCGGAGCCCAATGTCAGGATCATTTTCGAGGTGCTGGTTTTTGCCTGGATCAGAGTGTAGAATCTCAAATTCCTTGATAGACACCCTGTAGCGCGTTGTACCCGGTGCCCCCCCTGTGTTTACCGCAAACTGGTTGCCGCCACCGGGCTGAGCAGGCATGTCCATCGTCTTCATCCAGATCATGCGTGCGCCAATCTGCTGATGCGGAGGTACTTCTACATCCGTAAGGGCATCCGAAACAGGTGCCCAGGGAGCGTCGGGACCACCAACTTGCTTTTCGAGCGTCACCGTTACGTGCCGGCTGTAGCTCATCAGGTCTTTGATTTTGTCTGGATCGGACTCGTTTGCGCCCAGGTTGTTGGAAATTGTATTCCAGGCAATCGGACCGGAGAGCATAACGCGGAATGTATCATCAGACACAAGATTGAGCGCTGCCACGCGGTCGGGCACCGTCTGAATGAAGTCGGTCATGACCACAGGCGACAGGTGAACACCATCCATCGCGTTTGGCTGGTAGCGTGCCAGCGCAAGACGCATAAACGGGAAGTACGTGTCACCAGTATCTACGGTGATGTCACAATACCAGAGCTTGCGCTCTTCGTCGTAGTGCACCTCGTGCCCTGCCACGGCTGCGTATCCCGCGTTGGTTTCCTCGAACTTGAGACCGTTTTGGGTCTTAACGGCATCTGGAAAGTTATTCAATGCAGGATTCCGTGGTGGCGGCAGCGAGCGCCAGATGGGATCCATACCCCATTGTGTAGTAAGAAGACGCAACGGATCATCCGTATTCTGATTTGTGAATACGGGAGGTACTGCAATGGGACCCGGGTTTGGATTTTGGAAAGAATCCAGCTTGGGCGGCGCACTGCCACGTAACACTACAGCGAGCAATTCGCCATCTCCCGAAGAATACCAGGGACGATCGAGGTAAACGCGCAACCCACCGCCACAACGCCGGCTTACTGGATTACCATCCACAGTTTTGCGCTCCCACCCAAAGGTTGGCACCACGTACTTGACTTTGGGTGCTGCCGGCCGTGCAGAGCTGAGCACGTTCACTTCAAACGATGCCCCTTCGCGTGACACGTTCGCCGGTATGTTGTAAAGTTCTGCTGGGAAATAGTCGCGAAATCGGCTTGCGCCGGTCAGGAAATACTCAACCTTGCGGTGCTTGGTATCCCCAAACTCATGTTTGAAGAACTTGGCCTCCTTCTGCTTAGCATGCGGATACGCCGGCCCGCCGGCAAAGTCGGCTGCCTTGATCGGGAAGTTAATCGACTGACGGTCATCGTAGAACGGTTCGATGGGCATCTCGGCAACGCGCCCCACGTTTTCACGCGGTTCCTGCCGGCCATCTTTGCCATCACGCGGTGCATCAGCACCCAACCGATCAACGGGATCACGCCACTTGGCGGTAAAATCGAGCCGGCCTGTGCTCCATACGTCCAGGTTCATCTGCCCGCTGAGAAATACCTGCGTATCGCCAAGTTTTTCTTTTTTCGGGGTCAACTGCTGGAAGCTCGGAGCAACAAGCGGTTGCTGAACGGCGTGCACCAACACAAGCTCGCGCCATGGGGTAACCATCCAGTGCCGGCCTTCTGAAATAATATTCGCCAGCTGCGGCTCCGCTGCAATCTGCTGTGGCCCCTGCATGTTATTTGCATTATTCATCACCTCAGCACATTCAAAGTGGTCCAGATCTTGGGCAGACATGTAGCAGCTCAACCGCACCTTATTGATCTGCCCCTTTTTCATTTTCACTTCCAGCACCCGCGCACCAGACGGATGATTTTCGTGAAATACAGGTACCCCTTCGCCCTCAATAATGCGAATCCGGAATGAGCGAGCATTCGGGAACGTATTCTCAAAAGAAACCTGAAAGACGCTGCCTTCCGGTACGCCCGGCAAACCAACAAACGATGCGCCTCGCGCCACAAAATCAGGCAGGTAAGGTAACATGAGTTCCTGGCCGGTGTGAATCACGTACTGCCCAGGTCCAAGCGGATCCCCTGTGCGCAGATCTTCCAAACTGCCTACTGCCTGCTCGGGAGGTACACCCGGTGGTGTAATCAGCTGAATATTGGGTACCTTGATGTTCTTTTGCCCGGTGTTTATGTCAACTATATTCGGGTCATTGAAGGTGCCCGACTCTTTTATAGCGATGTTAAACCACTGCTGGTAGTTCTTGCCGGCCCCCATGGCTGCTTCAAATGCCCCATGCAATTCGGCCATCTGCTGCGATGTTTTGGGTGGAGCAATGTGCCGGTCGTTAAACGACTCATAGATGTGCTGGTACGTTGAAAGTGCCTTCAGCACATTGGGATCCTGGACGTATTCTGCCGGCGTCTGGTTGTAATTACTCCGAATTACCATACGCTCAAGCCCTTCTCCTTCCGTAATAATCGAGCGGGGCACAACCACCGGCGAACTGAGCGGCTCATGGCGGATGTAGCAACTCTTCTCTGTTGCGTGACTTCCATCTGTCACACTGGCTGGCAGGCTGTTGCCGGCGAGATCAACCGTGCGTGCACGCAGCCGGTAGTCTTTGCCAAAACGAAGGCGCGGCAGCGAACCGGGCTCGGGTACAAACCATGTCTCAAGGTCAAATGCATCCGGCGTGGTGTGTTTAACACGCCCAACGTTCTCGTACCGCTTGTCGCTTACCGTACTCTGATCTTCTATCTGATCTTTGACTTCGCCTGGTACAATTGTCATCCCCGGCTTTTCAGCTACGAGGCTCCAGCCATCCCATTGAAAAAGAGATTCGTGGATGTATGCGTTTTCTTCGTCGTCTTCTTCCTGTGTGAGCGCTGTTGCTTTGACGTATCCTTCGTCATTGATCAACCGATCCAGATTGGGGTCTTTGTTGATTCTGTACCGCCCGCGCCGTTTACACAATGAATACCACTGCTGCTTCTCTTCGTCAAAAACATCCACCCGGTATCCGCGAACCAAATCATCAGCATAGAGCGCCTCTGGTGGTTGCGGTGCATTTGCTAGCTTATCAATGCGCCGAAATGGCTGGTTGGGCAGCTCAGCCTGAATCGCATTAACCTGCGTAGCCACACTCTCAAAGCGGGTAACATTTGCACTAATCGATGCAGCAAGCTTCAGGGCGCGGTCTTTTTTGATCACGCTGAGCCCCGTGGTGCGTTTTGCCGGCAAAGACGCGGTATCGTTTGCTTCTTCCCGGTAGTTGCCAGGAATGGTTCTCGGACGTCTACCCTGGTCGTCGCGCCCTTCCGGCTCAGCTGCAATGATTTGCGAGGCCAGTTGGTTATTGCCTTGCTGCAGCGTAACATTATTGACAGCGCTAACCGCCCCGCTATTGGCCGCATTGTTACCTGTGGAAACCTGGTCAGCAACATTGACACTACTCGCAGCAAATACGTTGGCGCGGTTGAACTGATCTGTAGCCAGCCCCAGCGTTTTTAATGCCCAGCCATCTACGTCGACCTGGGTTAAATCGTACAGATTGGGATTTTCCAGACTCAGGAAACCGTCTTCGATTTCCAGCTCTGCGTTATCGCGTGGTTTGGCAGAAAAAAGGCCGGTCTGCGAATTCAGCTGGTAGTGCGTGCGCTCCGTTAGCATAATACCATTGATGCCATCGGGGGCAACCAACTCAACTGTTCCCTCAGCCAGCATGCCGTTGGTATAGGGCACCTCAATATCTATCACAAAGCCAAGCGTCCGCATAATCTCGGGGTAATCGCCAAGAATACCGTGCACCCTGTGAAAATCGATATCCGGTAATGCCGGAGGAGGATCAGCCAGGGTCAGGCCTTCAAGCCTGTTGTTACTCCGGTCTATCAGCTCTCCTGCTTCAACTCTTTTTTTGCGGTCGTAAAACTCATCCAGCATGGCAAATGCGACCGTCTCCTCCGTGATCTCATCGTCAGGAATCGCAGCGGCGATCTGACTGATGGTATTCGTGGCAATGGCACGGCCAATAGGCTGGATCTGTCGCGTCTGATTCAACTGCTCGCGCACCCGTATCTTTTCTGTGGCCACCCCAAGCCGGCCAATTTTGCTGACAAACGGCTTCAAGCTCACCCGGGTATCATTCTCCACAGTGCTAGCAAGCGACATCACCGGATACTCTGTCGGCGACTGCAGCATGACGCGGTTGTACTCTTGTCTGAGCACCTGCATTATTTGAGTTACGGGGTACGACTTGATCGTGCGCGATCCGTAGTCCTCTCTTACATACGGGATGACCGGTGTGTTTGCGTTGAACAAAGACGTCCAATACCCCTCGTCAGGTTGGGAGAGAAGTGTGGCTTGTTGCGTCACATCGCCAACCCTCAAGGAAAACAAACCCGCTTGTTTGACAACTGCCGGCCAATTCTGGAATTCAGGAAACGAAGGAAAGAAGGCGCCCAGGGTCTCACCATCATAGAGCCGCGGCGTTATAAAAATAGACGCGCGAAGCATGTTGTTTTGGATGCCATTGGGCAGGACGGTCCAGATGAGATGTTGATCAGGCATGGTTAAAATGGGATGGATTTACTTTTGGGCAGGTGTTGATGGGAGACGTATGCAGCGGTGCCGTTAATCGGCGAAGGCCATACAGTACTCGGGCCAGGCCTCTACCGTTTGATCCTGAACCGGATCGATGTAGGAGCTGCCCATTTGTTCGAGGAACGTGGGGTCTTCATTGGAGCCGGCAAACTTGCGCTCAACGGTGATTTCGACGCCAATACTGAAGAACAAGAGTTCAATTTCCACTTTCACAGAGGCACGGCCTATCACCTTACCGCCACTGCTCTGGTAGGTTAGCTCCATGCGGAGTTCTAGTGAAATACCGATCAGTCCCAGCACCGAGACGTGTCCTGAGAGGCGCAGGTAACCGGTCAGCGTGACTTCGTCTGTTACCCCGTCGTACTTGAAGTAGATGCCGGCCATTAGGGTTACGCCCCCACTGGCAACCGCAATGCTAAACGCAATCGACGCCCCAAACTCAATGGCAGCCTCTACACTCCGCAGCCCCTCTATATCGAAGGTGATGCCAAAGTAAAACGACCCGCCTATGGCCATTACGGTAACCGTACACGGGTTTTCGCGGGTGTTGAAGTTGAATTGAATCGTTGCCGGGTCGCCGATGAACGGGATGTTGATTTCTGCACCGAGGCTGATGTTCTGCACGGTGAACACGCCAAACGCAACCGAAGGAATGGGCTGCGTAAAGCCGGCTGTTATCCCTGACGTGTCGATGTCTACGTATGGTGGGTCACTAAAGCCGTCCATCGGAATCAATTCGCGCAGCTTTTCAACCCACTTGAGCGGTCCATCAAACTCGATCCCATCAAATACAACATCAACGCCCCATTTCTTGCCCGTAGTTGCAAAAAACTGCACCCGGCTAAACATCGCCCTGATGATGTAGAGATCGATTGTGAAGTTGTCCAGGCTACAGAAAATATCCGCCGTTGGTTGGCCGCTACCGTCGCCGGCCTTGGCGCGTAGCTCAACGCCCAAAACCATGGAGGCAGACTTTTCACCATTTTTCGCGATAAAAATCCCAAGCCAGTCTTTAACCTGCGGACGCCATTCCAGCCGCACCTTCATTTCCTTCGCCATCTCAATGGCATTCAGGAAATTGCTGATTAACTGGATAAATTCCTGCGCATCTGCCAGCAATTCCCGGAATTGACTGAGACGCTTTTCAACATCCTTTTTGAAGCCTAAATCGAGGTTGGCTCCAGGAATGGCCGCCAGCAGATCATCGATATGCCCCACAACCGTCAGCGGATCAGGCAGCGCGTTGATATCGCCATTCTCGATGGCGTCCATGATGGCTTTGAAGTCGTTGACCAGGGCAGTGACCTGGTTCACGCCGGCATTCTGCAATTGGGCCTGTAACGCATCCTCAAAATAGGCGGCATCTTTCAGGAAGAACTCCACCACGTCCAAAGCTTCCGTAACCACTTTCGGAATTTTGTCGAGATCGTCTAACCCAACAGCCTCAATGATATCCCAAAGCTTGACAACGCCAAAGAGCAGTGGTACAGGTACAGCGGCGCCGTCCGAGCTAAAGAATTCTTCCGGATTAAACTGGCCGCCCGAAAATGTATCAGCTTTCCCACCAACAGGGCCTGTTTTACGGGAAAAGGCTTTGACATCCATATTGGGCTTGATGAGCCCGCCGCTCTGCTCGCCTTTGCCATCAAAATTGAGCCCGAGGTTATCCAGGAAATCAAAGAATACTTCCCCCTGGTTGTTCGAGGAGAATCCGTGGTTGAGATAGGCAGAAGAAAAGGCTACTTGCGTAGCGCCATCGGGCGCGTTATCGCCAAGGAGGTGCTTGACAGCGGGTACAACGAGATTGGCTCGCGTTATCACCGGAGCAAAGAATGGACGCTCGTCGACCCGGTTGACGGCAAAATCCAGATCCACCGTTTCGAAGATCGTGTCACCAGGAATTGCTGCCTCAGTGTAGGTAACGGATTGACCGCCCAGCACATGTTTGTTGCGATTTCCAGTGCCACCTGTATAACCCTCGCGAAGGCTTTGGATGGTCAATCCTGAGCCCACCTTATCACCATCCGGGCCTGGCCCAACATTATCAACTACATCTTTCTGGATGAAGGCAAGCGGCATTGTGACATTGTGTTCTTCGCCGGCTATATCCTCCATTTTCACATTAAAAAGGAAGTCGATGCCATTGACTTGCGGCCAATAAACCGTATCAGATGTTGGGTCAAGCAAAGAGGTAATAGTTGTTACCAGTTCTACACGCTTGAACGGCATTTGCCGCTGCTCTGATATCGTCCCCATCATCCCACAAACGATTTCCGGCTGTCGGACGATTATGAATTCCCGCTTGCGTAGATAGGCTACCCGGGCATTGTTGTCATTCGGATGTGCCTGAAATTTTCGCTCAGTAATCTCAACTTTTGCAGCAGCGTTTCCAAACGGAAACAAAACTCCTTCTTTGACCACTTTTACGTAGTGATCGCGTCCCATCGTACCCCGGTTTACCCACTCGGAAACAGATAACCCTGACGGTGGACGCCATGCCCCACGCACATGCAACCACGCCCCCATCCCACTCAACATGAGTTGATGCGCCTTAACCGGTTCAGGCTCATAATTAGGAATTGAGAAGTCAGCACTCAACCTGACTATTTGAGTTCGGTCAGCAGGCGATAAAGAAGTGTAATATTCAATGTCATTGTCCTGAATTGCTTCGTCTAAATCAGGATTATAATCATCTGCCCAAATTGCGCGGACGGACTTCATGGCAAAGTCGTCTTCACTAATCTCACCTTTGTAACGAATTCCCATCCGCGAATGCCAAAGCTCGGTGCGGCCGGTTTGGCTCGACGTTTTAGGTAAAGCAGCGTGGGTCCAGCCTGCGTATTCGTTTGGAGACAGATACATCCGAAATGGCGCTTCGATGGCCGTTTCGATGGGAGATGGCAGCTTGGGTACAGGATTGATGTTGGTAACCTGATTCACAACACCTGCCGTGGTAAAATTGCCTGCCTGATGCGCGCCGGCTGCCACCTCAGATTCACGAATTACTGCTTTAGCCAATGCAGAGGTCTTCGCAACTAGCTGGTCTCTATGTTCACCAATCAAGCGTTGCGCACGCGTTGCAGACTTCTCCGTTGTATTTGCAGGCAAGCGCCTAACAACGCCGGCTTCTTGTCCAAAGCGCTGGTTTAGTTGCTGATTAATGGTGGTATTGTTTTGGGCCCGTAAGGCTTTAAAAGCGCCACGAACCGCAGGTACCCCATCAATAGGTGTGTTATCTGGAGCAAGACCACTCAGGCTACCAGCGCTGATCCCCCCTAAAATACCCACATTCAGCTCAATCTTTGGTGCTTTTGCGTTTGCGGCCAGATTCATCTGTAGTGTCTCACAGGCTTCAAGGAGCCCTTCGAGAGAATAGGGAATAACGGTGCCAGCAGGCACTTTATATGCTATCCTGCTCTGTCCAGCCAGTATAGAATTTACAGGTGGAGGTGTAGGGGTAATTGTGTCTTCTTCAGTTTCTGGAAACACCTCCTCAAGAATATGCTGCGGTGGAAAGTGCACCACCATGTAGGCGTTACCCGCCGCAATTAACTTCGGCCCCTGAATGGTTTGTCCGCCGGCGCCTGGCGCTACAAAATCAAGCGCGTCGTCTCCCCCATCTTCCAACTGAATGTTATAAAACTCAAACCCCAGCGTCAGGAAGTCTTCAGGGCGGATCATCTGTACTTTCAGATCCGCGAGTAATAACTGCGGTTTTGCGTGTTGCGCATCGGTTTTCAGGTGTAGCAGATTGCCTGATGCTTCATCCTGCCTTACGCGTTTTGCCGTAGAGATAGCAATACGGGAGCCCGGCGATGATGCTATGGGATGCACAATTACATCGGTGTTCTGCGGAGGAACCAGCGTTCCCAACAAAGCCGGCGTACACGACAACCGCTCAAGTTTGCCATTTTGCGCAACCATCTCAAACACGGGATGCTCGTCATCGTCTCCAACGAGCACACTTTGCTGGCCGAGATGAATCCAGGTTGGCGCTGTTGCAAAACCGGCCCGCAGCGCGGTATGGCTACCGGCCGGCGAAAAGCTCGTGGCATACACTGCATTTCGCAACGGCAGCGCCACAGCCTGGCCATCAAATTCCTGGAGCCCGGGTGCCGGCTTCACACGCAACTGCCCGGATTCATCTGCGCCCTCAAGTGCAATGGCCAGATAAACACGCCCCCGGCTGGACTGCCCCGTTTCTACCGTAACCCGGTCGAATGCATTCGCGTCTGCGTGAAAATCCCACTCAGGGGCAGATGTTAAGGCCGGCATAAGATCCCATCTATGTCCATCGCGATCTATTTCAATCAGGGTGCGGCGCTTAATTTTTTGATTAAAAAGCGTTGGTCCGTCGTTGTCAGCCAGCCGAAAGCTCACGCGATCTGCCTGCAGGTTGCCCTCGGGTAACTTGATGGTAGCGAAATTCCGATGCTGCATCTCGAGGGTCCAATCAGGCCAAAACGTAACCGACGCTTTGCCCTTCAGGTGCATCAACGCACTACCCTGGGTACTTCGCATCTTGTGGTTAATCGGCACCGAGGCACGGACGTTGTGTAAATGCAACAGCCATGACTCAAAAGGGCCTTCATACGCCAGGCCGTTCGCCATGGCCAGTTGCATGGTCCAGCCTTTCACCGCCGGCGATAGTGCACAGGTAAAGTCGGCAGCTAACCCTGCCCCGGGAAACGTAGCGCCATGTAAGCCAACAACGACTGCTTGCTCTGTCCGATTAAGTGATAACCGCGGTGTTCCACCAAACTGCCGGGTGTCAATAATCCAGCGATCTTTGCCCCGAATACTAAAAACAATGCGGTCACGCGTAGCCTTCATGGTGACAGCACCCAACACCGTGGTACCTACCGATTTGACAACCGGCATAGCCCCCAGCGCCGCCATCGTACCGAGCATTTCACGCCGGTTTAGTACAAAGGCGGCATCTTTACTCAGGAGTGCTGTGGGTGTTGTGTGTCGCTTGATGGTGGGCAGGCAACGGGCACGCAGGGTGGACAGATTGAGTCGAATTTTTGGCATGGCTGCAAGAAGAGCATTGCATCCCATCTCGGGCGGATGATGGGATCGGTACATGAGAAAGCGCAGAAGATAGAGACGCTGTTCTCTTGCACATGCGCGAAGTTTGACCAAAACCCGCAACGAGGTTGTCAATTTTTTTGAAGTACACCCATCGACCTAATGTAGTTAGACCTCCCGTACTATTGTTTTCCTGATTTCGGATTGTTGTGTTCTCGTGTTTTAGCCTATCGCATCAAATCGAAATCCCGAAATCCCCAAAACACGAATTCCCCAAAACACAAAAAGGCCTCGACACGCCAGTGTCGAGGCCTTTGAAAAACCGAAAAACTCGGTGTGCTTTAGTTCAGGTCGATACCTGCACAGGCAGCAGCGCTTTCAGCTTTTGAGTCTTCACCAGTCTGGACATATGACTGGAAGAGCGCGGTACAAACACCACTGGCATCGTCGCCGGCGGCTTCAAACAGCGTTCTGGCCTGCTCAAGAGGCTCGATTGCTTTCTGGAAGTAGCTTTTACGCTCTTCAACCAGCATATCAAGCTTTCCTTCTGCTTCTTTGATCTGATCACTAGAGAGATCAGAACGGTTGGCGCGCAGTTCGTCGTCGATAACCGTGATCTCTTCGTTGATTACAACCGCTTTGTTCACATAGGAAGCACCAAGGTTGTAATGTGCAACGCCGTAATCAGGATCGATATCGATCGCAGCGGCAAACTGCTCGGCAGACTCATCGTACTTTTCAGCTTCGAGCAACAGGGTGCCAAAGTTGTAGCGGTAGAGCTTATTGTCTGGCTCGCGCTCAACGGCCGCGGCATAATCCTGCATGGCACGATCCATCTGGCCATCAGCGATGTACGCGTTCAGCAGCTGAGACTGAATGTCTTCGCGCTCTGGAAACATATCACGAGACTTTTCGAGCAGTGCGATGGATTTGTCCAGCTTTTCCTGCGTTTGGTAGATGTTCGAAAGCAAGAGGTAGGTATCTGCTTCGTTTTCGCCTTTCTCGATGGCCATTTCAAATGGGCCAACGGCGTCGTCCTGGCGGCCAGCGTTGATCAGGGCATAAGCCTGATTTACATACGGACCACTGGAGTCTGGCTGGATTACAGACGTACTCTGGAAAAACTTGACAGCTTCATTATACGCGGCTTCGTCTTCGCGGCCACGGTTGAACGCCTGAATACCAAGCTGAAACTCACCTACATAAGCTTCTCTCAATTTCTGGGTAGCTTCTGCATTGCCTGGATCGAGTTCCAGTACACCATTGTACGCTTCAACCATGCGGTTGACTAATGCAATATGCTGATCAGCATCGCGAATTTCGCCGGCCTGCTTCTGGAGGAGTTTCCCCTTTACCAAAAAGGCTTCAGCGTTAGTGGGATCTGCAGCGATACTTTCATCAAGTTTCTGGAGGTAGTCATCGTAGTCGACATCTTCCAACGTGAGTGCTAGTTTCGCACCTTCTACGTTGGGGTCTCCACCGCATCCTGCGCCTAGCAGCAGTATCCCAACAAGGAGCACACTGCTTAAAAGACATAGTTGCTTGTTCATTGTTGTGTTGCCCTCCGGCAATAAGTGATTACTGTATGATGGATATGTCAGGCCTCAAGCCTATTACATCCCTTAATCGTTCACGATTTGAAGAATCAATCGTATTAAGCCATAGCTTTGCAGTATAAAAACGATTGCTATGTGCTTTCAACCCCTTTAACGTTTATTCAAAGGGACTGAAGCTCATGAAATTTAACGCTTTGCACTAAAAAGTGCAGCATTTTTCTTTTTTCTTGCAGCAATTAGCTCTTACACCATTCCCGAAGACACATCTTTTCGCCCGGAGTTGCTCTGGAACAGGCGATAATTGGTTGCAGGTTGCAGGTTGCAGGTTGCAGGTTGCAGGTTGCAGGTTGCAGGTAAAATAGCCTTCGACATTCGACAGTCCTTGTTCGGTGTTCGATATTCATAGAATATGCAAGCCCACAGAGATCCTTCGCATGGCCCAGGATGACATGAAAGAGCCAGATCAACAATCCGCAATCAACAATCCGCAATCAACACTCAGCCATCCCCCGGCCTGACAATCCTGCAGATTCTGTGCTGACATCTTGAATACGCCCTGTCAGCTTAGCATTTTCTGCGGTTGACACAATTTCAGTTCGTCCGACAATTCTACAGACCCTTCTCCTCCCTCCTTTGCCGTTCTGTCTGCTTTTGGCATATGGCACACCGGTTGTAAATAAATGGCTCGTCTGCAAAACGAATTTCACAGCACATAAGCTATTTATAAACAAACATTTAGGGTACACATAAATGAATAACGTAATCCGTTTCTCACCCAATCGTATGCAAAGCGAATTCGATCGTATTTTCAACGATTTCTTCCCAGCACGGCATATCCATCGCGCCAGTCACAACGGTCTGAACGGATGGACGCCCAACGTTGACTTAAGCGAATCTGAAGATGGCTATACCCTTGCATTCGATTTGCCGGGGATGAACAAAAAAGACATCACCATCAACTTCCAGGATGGTATCTTAACCGTTGCCGGCACACGCGAAGCCGCTGCCAAAGAAGAAGGGCACGACATATTGCGTCTGGAGCGCCGTAGTGGCGCATTTGAGCGGTCATTCAAAATTCCGAATGCCATCCAAACCGACAAAATCAGTGCAGCATACAAAGATGGCGTATTGACCATCTCCCTGCTCAAGGCTGAAGAAGTCAAACCCATCAAAATTAAAGTTTCTTAACAGTGGGTTCCTATCATAGGTGGAAGGGGCTGGGTATGTGCTACCCAGCCCCTTTTTAGTTCTGATGCACGATCAGAAAAGATGCACCGTCAGAAATGATGCACCGTCAGAAACGATGCACTGTCAGAAACGATGCACTGTCAGAAAACTTGAAACTAACCCACCTTCCCCCATGCGTTCCACATCTACAACGATCATTTTGCTCTGTATGTGTTTCCTCGCGATGCCTGCTCAAGGGCAAGGAAAATTCCAGGTCGCTCCTTATTTGCAATATGGTACCAAAACTTCCATGGTTATCCTGTGGGAAACCCATTCGCCGGCTACAACGCGGGTTGAATATGGCGAGAGCCGCTTCGGCGATGCATCTCCTAACCTGGAGCATTCACTTGAACTCCCCGGGCAGCGGACCATGCACGAAGTTGTCCTTAACGATCTGAAACCTGAAACCAAGTACTTTTGGCGCGTAGTGTCTGAATCAGCGGATGGGGCGCTGCTTGAAAGCGAACCTTCTACCTTTCGAACCACAGTAAACGACTCCACAGCCTTTGCATTTCTACTTTATGGCGACAGCCAGAGTAATCCCGAGGTATGGGGCAAACTTGCTCGTTTAGGCTGGGAAGAGCGGCCCAACTTTGCGTTACACGCGGGCGATCTGGTTGATCGAGGTGGCAATTTGGACGACTGGCTCGTGGAATTTTTCCCGCCGGCACACGATCTCATGCAACGGGTGCCCCTCTACACTGCGTTGGGCAATCACGAGGATGATCATGCCCATTACTACAAGTATATGCACAATCCACCACCGGAATACCACTATACCTTCACATATGGTAATGCACAGTTCTTCATCGTAGATACCAACCGTCCGGTGCACGAAGGGTCAGAACAATATGCGTGGCTTGAGCAAGAGCTCGCAAAATCTACCGCTGCCTGGAAGTTTGCTGTGCACCATCATCCGCCGTACTCGTCGGAAGAAAACGACCATGGTGACAGTTGGACGGGCTCTACCAGCTATGGCACCCATTCACGCAACCTCGTGCCGCTATACGAGCATTATGGGGTAGACTTTTGCCTGTTTGGCCATGTACACATGTACGAACGCACGTGGCCGCTCATGAAGGACAAGGTGAATCAGAAAAATGGTGTGATTTATATCAACTCAGGCGGTGCCGGCGGTGGCCTGGAGGCTTTTGCACCAACCCGCTCCTGGTTCACAGCCAAAGCACGCAGCGTGCATCACTATGGGTATTTCATGATCCATGATAACACCGTCCATTTTCAGGCCATTGATGAAGAAGGACGCGTATTCGATACGCTCCAACTCACCAAAGAGGGTGAGCGCTGGACCCAAAGTCAGGTCATCAAACCCCCACCTCCTGTGCTGCGACACAACGGGCCTGCCTTTACTGATACGCTGCACATAACGCTCAACACCAACTTCGAAGACCTGATGCTCCGGTATACCGTGGATGGCCAGCCGCCATCAACCGACTCGCCGGCCTACACTTCCGCCGTCGTCATCGACAAAAGCACAACCTTTAAAGCCGCGTCTTTTACAAATGATGGCCGGAGAAGCCGCGTCATCACGTATGCATTCGAGCAGATCGCGTACGAGGCCGCTATCAAACCGGGTAAACTAAAGCCAGGAATGTCCTTTGCCTATTATGAAGGAGCCTGGAACAGGGTGCCGGATGTAGACGGCATCCCCCCTGTTCTTACAGGTACCGCAGCGACCATTTCGCTTGAAGGAACGGCGCAGCGAGAAGAAAACTATGCCCTCTTTTTTGACGGGTATATTTCAATACCCGAGGATGACGTATATACTTTTTATACTGACTCAGATGATGGATCTAAGTTGTTTATAAACAATAACTTGGTGGTGGACAATGATGGTTTACATGGATCACAGGTACGTAGCGGGCAAATTGCTCTCAAAGCCGGCTATCATCACCTCCGCCTTTCGTTTATGCAGCGCGGGGGCGGCTACAAACTTGAAGCAGGGGGGCTTGGGAAAAAGACGCAAAAAAACGTACTAACGCCGGACAATTTATTTCATAAAGAGTAGCGCATGTAAAGACGAGCCAGTAAACGATTACAAGGGCTGTGCAGCGTGTGCACAGCCCTTTTTCGTATCGCTCATGCTGGTTGCATATCGCCTCAGAACATCCTTTCTTCCAGTAGTGCGGCCGGCTATTTACAAAAGAACTAATTGCTATGTGGGAAGAAAAACTCGCGTTCTACGATAAGCTGGTTGCTACACAACCTGACATTGAGCGCAAAGGAAAAACGATGCCCTACACGTCAGCGAACGGATACATGTTCAGTATGCTGAACAAGGATGGCGAACTTGGTATTCGACTGTCCAAGGAGTCAGGCAAAGCGTTTATGGAAAAGCACAATACCACGCGCTTTAAGTCGCACGGCGCCTTTATGCAGGGCTATGTATTGATCCCAGAAGCGTTGTATGAGGAGTTGGATTTGCTTTCAGCTTGCCTGGCAGAAAGCCACGCGTATGTCCAGTCGTTGCCGCCGAAGAAGAAAAAGAAGTAAGCCGGCTCGTTTTCTATACGACGGGTTCAGGCTCAGACATAGTGAAGGGAAGTTGTAAAATAAAGGAGCTGCCTACACCAACCTCGCTTTCTGCTGTCAGGCTGCCGCCGTGTGCCCGAGCAATGGCCCAACTGATGGGTAAACCAAGTCCTGTACCACGTTTACGACGTGTACGAGGACCAGAACCGCTGTAATACCGGTCAAAAATGTGTTCGAGGTCTTCGGCGTCGATGCCGCACCCGGTATCTGATACAGCAATGCGAATGCCCGCATCGGTAACACCTGCGTCGAGGCGCACGGTGCCGCCGGCGGGGGTGTGGTTTCTTGCATTCGACATCAGGTTATCGAGCACTCGCAACAAGCGCACACCATCCCCTTCAATCATGGGCAGTGACTGCGGCAAATCCAGTTCGAAGCCAATATCATCTTTCGCCATGGCCTGACGGTGCGTATTCGCAGCATCAGATAACAATTCAGCAAGCGGAATCGGCTCTTTGCGAAGCGGCGCATGGGCGCTATCAAGCAGACTCAACTCGAACAGGTCACCAATCAATTTTTGCAGGTACTTGCCCTGCCGTTCAGCAGTATTCACCGATTCCAGTGCAGAATCTCGATGGCCGCCTTCGAGGTAGCGGTTTGTTTCTTCAAGATAGCCAAGCAGTGCAGCAAGCGGTGTGCGCAAATCATGCCCAAAGTTGGCAATCATCTGCCGGCGTAGTTTGTCGGTTTCACGCAGGGCTTCCATGCTGTGCTCAACATCTTCCGCCATAATGTTGATCGCCTTCGCAAGCCGGCCCAGCTCATCTTCTGATTCGTTATCTACGCGAGCAGTATAGTCCCCTGCGCCAATACTTTCCACCTGCTGCATCATATCACGCAGCGGCTTTACAATGCGCCAGGTAAAGAAACCGCCAATGAGGAGCGCGGTGACCAGAGAAAGGATTATCACATACCGCACGGCCGAATAAAAAGCCCTGTAGGTCCCTGATAACTCCATGTCGATCAGGTTTGTTAATGGCTGAATAAGCACCCCACCGATACGGCTCCCGCCGGCGTCGTAAATGGGCGCTACACCATATGTAATGTTACCTTCCGTTTCCCCCCGATCCGCATACACCGTGACACGGTCTTTCTTCAGTTCCTCCCCAATTGTTGCCGGTGTATTTACAACCAGCGGACCTGGTTCGAGCAATCCTTTGAATTCTTCTGGATCCGGTTGAATTGTCCGAATAACACGGCCATTTGCATCAAGTAACGTAATCGGATCCGGGAAACGAGTACTGAGATCAAGGACCAACGAGGTCGGCAAATCATTCAGCGTAAAAATCTGTTCGGTGCCGCCACCTGGAGGAAAAGCACGGGTCTCGATCTCGGTTGCAAGAACGTCAATTCTTACTTGCAGCGCCTTTTCTACCAGATCGAGGCTTCGATCATAGGCAAAAATGGCACTCAGGGCTACGGCCAACAAGCCGGTAGCCACCTGAATACCAATCAGAATTCCTGCAACTTTCCAAAATGCAGATCGAGAGAGGCTAAACCAGGGAGAAAGCCCGGAATCAACCTCGTGCTCTTCTCTTGTCATCCTTCTAATTCAGCCTGGAACTTATAACCGACACCCCAGACAGTACGAATGTAGCGGGGGTTGCCAGCATCGTCTTCAATTTTTGCACGGAGACGCTGGACGTGAGAGTCGACGGTACGGTCATATCCTTCGTATTGGATTTCCCATACTTTGCCCAGCAGTTGGGTCCGCGTGAAAGGACGATCTGCATTGCGCGCCAGAAAGAGGAGCAAATCAAATTCGCGTACGGTGAGACGAATCAGCTCTCCATTGCGGCGCACTTCGCGACGTAGCGGGTCAATTTGCAGATCATCAAAAGAAAGAATGGATTCTTCGTCTTCGCTTTCTACCTCTGGTTTTTGCTCTGCCGTGAGTCGCATGCGCCTAAGGGCAGCACGTACACGCGCCACAAGCTCTTGCAAACTAAACGGTTTTGTTACATAATCATCTGCACCTACCTCGAGTCCAACCACGCGGTCGAGTTCATCGGCACGTGCGGTTAACATGATGATATATAAGAGTGGGTATTTGGCTCTCAGACGCCGGCAAACCTCGAGACCATCGAGTTCGGGAAGCATAACATCAAGTAGAACCAGATTAGGTACTTGCTCTTCCACACGTTCGAGCGCTTCAGTCCCGGTAGCTGCGGTCCGAATATTGTAACCTGATTCCCGAAGCCGCCCTTCCACAAGTGTTCTTAGCTCTGCATCATCCTCTACAAGTAAAATTCGGGGTTCCTGCATGGTTTTATTTAAATAATCAATCTTTAACTATTACAAAGATGTCAAAATGAGACGATTTAACTGATATGATAGTCGTTTGTTGTGATAAGCGATGCTGACAATATACTAGTTATGTCCTCACAACACACCGCATCAGCAAAAAACCGAAAAACCGTGATATTTCCGTGACACCTCTGGCGCCTCCAAATGCATATAATCCATCGCTGTAATTTATTAAAGTAACTTATGATGATACGCCTCTCCATATTACTTATTTGCCTGAGCGTACTGTGGTGCACATCTCCTCCTGTACAAGCACAGCAGTTCAGCCAGGGTCAAATGATTTCTGAGGCACGTTCTAAGAATCGTACGGATGCCCGCGTGCTCTTCCAGGCATGGCGCTCTCTACAGCGTCAAAACAGCCAACGCATCCAACGCATCTCTCTGAGGAACAGGCTGGATTCCCGATTTGACGGCCCCGGAGGTACCTGGAGTTCAACGGTTGATATGAATGTGTCTGGTTACGCCAGCAGCAACAGCTGGCAAAACGACGTTACCGGATTCCGAAGTGACGGAGAATCATTACCCAGATCTAGCTGGACAAACGCAATTGGCCAATGGCGCAGCCTCCTCAGCGAGGATTATGCAGCCATCGTAGAAGATCCCGCACTTCCTTTGCAACTTTTCGACCAGATGCGCCCATCCGGGAATGCAAAGGAAGAACGCATCAACGGCGCCATGCATTGGCGCATCGAAATGGTACCGAACCGCGGCAACGTTCCCTATCAGCGTGTAACCCTCTGGGTGCACCAGGAAGTTGGCTACCTCACCCGTTCACGTGCCGTTGTGGCAGATCGCCGTTCCTCAATCGAAGTTGTGACTGACTATAAGCGTGTTCGGGGCATCGACGTTCCCGTAAAGCGCAGATTTGACGGAAAAGTGCAGTCTCGCCGTAGAAACAGAATTTCAACGCGGTTTTTTGACGTTCGCGGCGAATATACAAACTACAGCTTCCGGTAGACGATTCAGATCGCAAGCCTCGTTGACGCTGTAATTATGGTATTGGTCTTTAGGAGCATACAGGTTTGTCCTGTATGCTCCTTTTCTTTTTCAGCTTTTTTGCCGGCCAGCGGCACCTGTGCTCCGCCCCATCGTACCATGCCGCGTTATGATCAGTAAATCTTTTCCAGAACAGATAAGCTTTTTGCGATCGCGCTTGCAGCAATCGTTGCCTGGCATGGCAGCCCATCTTCACATGGCACCTGCTGCCCGCGCAGCGCCTGATAGCATCAGTATTGCCAACAAACCGTGCCGGCAGGCTGCCGTTCTTGCTGTGCTCTATCCGGATGAGGAAGGTACAGGTGTGCTCCTGACCAAGCGCAAAGAAACCCTTAAAAAACATGCCGGCCAGATCTCCTTTCCGGGTGGCAAACAGGAAGCAAACGAAAGTCTCAAAGAAACAGCACTCCGTGAAACGGAAGAAGAAATTGGGCTTCCGCCACACAACATTGATTTACTGGGTGCGCTCAGCCCGCTCTACATAAACGTGTCGAACTTTTGCGTATTTCCCTTCGTGGGTGCAGTACAGCACATGCCGGCTGCACTTGTACCACAGGATACCGAGGTAGAGCGAATCCTCAAAGTGCCTTTGCATAACCTGGCTGACCCTGCAATTCTAAAAGAGGAAATCTGGACTCTCAGAGGTCAAAAAATGACAATCCCGTATTATGCCTACGAACAGGAAACGATTTGGGGTGCCACCGCGATGATGCTAGCCGAGCTGTTGCACGTAATTACTGGGCCTCGTTAGTCCCTACTGCTGTGCCTGCGCAATCTGTGTGCAAGCGTGCCCCCCAATGAAGTCAGGAAGTTCAATACTTCAAAATTAGCAAACACATCTACAGCTACTAACACATTGAAGTACAACCGGCCCGAGCAACTTAGTCTGTGTGTATCTGATCCAATAACGATGCGTAAATCGCTGTAAGTCCAATTTGACGCTGCATACCAAGCAGCGAACGGACTTGAAGTGTTTCGAGCAGGTCAGCCGGCGCAGCTGCTACCAAATCAGCAGTAGCACCATCAAAAACCTGCTGTAACAAGGCGACAAATCCCCTGGCGATGGGTGCCTCACGAGGCACATCTCCGAATACCTGGATGTGTGTATCCTCTTGCGAGACGTTTAAGAACACGGGAGCCTGGCATTCGTGAACAATGTACTCGCCGGCATCGCGCAATGGGTACATTGCCGCAGGCAGCGGCTTTAAACTGCTCCCAAACTCAATAAGCCAGGGTAACCTGTCTTCCGGCCCAAGCAGTTCGAAGCTGCTGACAATATCGTGCAAGGCAGACATTTCGACCTGTACGCTTATTGCGGCGGTAAAATAACCACGTCTGTAGTTGACCGGGACAGGCTGCCAAATACCCCGGTGCCTCCTTCAACATGATCGATTACGTTTGGAATTTCACCAGGAGAAAAGTTTGAGCCGCCCTGCTGTACAAACTGCGAACGGAGAAAATCGAACATGTTATCATCGATGGCATTGGCGGTCAGCCTATTCTCTCCAAAAAAGGCTACTGCAATCCAGGGCAGCTTGATTGTGAGCGTGCCATCAGGATTTACGTCATAGTTGCCTTCGTTGATCAGAGGCGATTCCGTGATACGAAGGCTCGCGAGATCTTCTTCGCTATCTCCCTGGATATCCCGATAAAAAGGCGTAAGGAACTCTGCCGTTGGGTTCATCGACTCCGTGGCGAATACAAAAATGCTCTGCCGGCCTGGGTACTGGCTGCGGGTTACATCGAGCTCAAACTGCTCTGTCCCCTGGTATACAAGCGTATCTGCGCTATTGCGCACCAGTTCAAATGCCCCTGGCACAATGGTCGTGGAAGTAGCTATAGGTAATCCAATAGGATCAACTTCCAAACGATACGTCGCACCCGCACGCACGATGTTTGCCTCCGCGGGCCAGTAGAGGCCTGGCTGCTCATCGTTCTCGGTGAAGCGCGTGACTTCTTCAACACTACCATCTTCCGCCAGACGGGTAATGATGACTTCTGCTCCGGTTACCGAATTCTGTGTAAAGTCGTACACCCGCCGGGCTGAAGCGCTCTGACTGACGCGCACTTTAGGCATCGGCTCACCTGATATCAGGTAAGCTTCCAGTACAACTTCCGGCTGATGGGTTTCAAAATTACTGGACGAATCACATCCGGCGAGTACAAGGCCGACAATGAAGAGACTGAGTATGCCGCGTACCCGAACCAGGTCTTTAGAAAATAAATGGCTTGTCGTTGTCATGTTAACAGGCAGTGCTTGTTGACGAATTGCGTAGGTCGACTGGTTCATCGCTTAAAAACGGATTGTATAAGAGATATTGGGGATGGGCACAGGGATTTGCGGAATTTCATTCCGCGTAACCGTGTTGTCCTCCTCAAACTCGAAGAAGTAAAACCAGATGTTACGGCGACCGTACGCATTGACGAGCTGGATTTGCAATTCAGATTGCCCCAGCTTGAAAAACTTGCCCAACCGCGAGAACCCAACATCCAGCCGGTGGTAGGCCGGCAAACGGGCAGCATTGAACGGACTAATCAGTACATCCCGCACGTCTACCCCAATCGGGTTGTCGATAAGTTTATACTGTCCGTTCGGCTCGGTGTAGGCCTGACCTGAGGCCAGATTCCACACACTCGTAAACCGCCACTTGGATGACAGGTCGTAGTTCAACACCACGTTGATATCATGGCGGCGATCATATTTAGGTGGGAAATACTCAAAATCGTTTACGTCGGGAAGTCGGCGATTTGTGTAGCCGAGCGTGTACCCGATAAAGCCACTGAGCCGGCCTTCATTTTTGCGAAGCAAGAACTCGGCGCCGTAGGCAAAACCATCGCCAAAGGTGAAGAGGTCGGCGTAGTCCAGGCCAGCAGCATCAGCAATGAAAGGATCCAACTGGAAGATCTCACGCATGGTGCGATAGTATACCTCAATATCCAGGTCCCACATCTCTGTCAGATTGGACTTCATGCCGGCAACAAACTGATCACCAAACGCCGGCGGCACCCCTTCTCCCGTGGTGAGCCACAAATCAAAGCCAGTAAACAGCTCACTTGTAATAAGCGTCAAGAACTGGTTGTACCGACCATAACCCAGTTGCAGACGGGTATTGCTGTTTGGCCGATGCTCAAGACTGACACGCGGCTCTATCCGAAAATAGTCACCTTGTTCGAAGTAGTTGGCGCGTAGTCCAACCTGAATCTGTATGTCAGGCCGCGGTTTGTAGGTCTCTTCCACGTAGAACGCGGCATAGGGCGAACGAATGCGCTCCGTCAGACCTGTTTCACCATCAAAGGTATCCCGAAGCCGGAAGGTAAACGATCCGCCCCAAAAACCAACCGCTAGCGAGTGTTCTTCATTCGGAATGAACTCAAAGTCACCTTTTGCTGAAAGGTCCCAGACGTTGTTGGTCCGGTTAAACTGCGTCCCTCCAAAATCGAAATTGGGCTCGTTGAAGTAGCGCGAATACGTCAGTGTAAAATTCGAGAACAGGCGCTGATTGAAAATGTGCGTCCAATTCGAGCTCAGCGTCCGGTTGCCATATGCCAGATCGATACGCGCATCGTCGAAGAGCGGCAAGTCCAATTGATCAGTGCCGCCGTAAAAAGCGACCGAGAATCGATCATTATCACTCAGGTCAAAATTGATTTTCCCGTTCAGGTCGATAAAGTAGAAGCTGTTGGGAATGCCATCGATGTCCTGATTCTGAAGGACGGCCAGTAATGGCTCCAGTGTAGACCGCCGTACTGCCAACATGTACGAGCCCTTGCTGTAAGGTCCCTCAACAAAAGCACGAGAAGCGAGCAAACCAAGACTCAGTCCGCCTTTGGTTTCTACGCGGTTGCCGTCTTTATTATAAATGTCCACGACCGAGCCCAGCCGGCCCCCAAACTCCGCAGGGTAAGCCCCCTTATAAAGGCGCACGTCTTTAATGGCATCTGGATTGAACGTCGAAAAGAAGCCGAAGAAATGCGACGGATTATATACGGTTGTCCGATCGAGAAGAATCAGGGTTTGATCAGGGCTTCCTCCGCGAATGTATAGACCACTCGAGTAATCAGATGCAGCTTTTACGCCGGGCAAGAGTTGCAACGAGCGAAATACATCGGGTTCGAGAATGGTTGGGAGGCGCTGCACCGACTGGATATCAAGTTGTGACACACCAATATTCCGCACCTCATCTTCCAATTCGGCTTCTGCTGTAACTTCGACGCCTTCAAGTACGACGTTGTCAGGCAGCATGTTGATATCGAGGCGCCGGTTTTCGTTGGCCGTAAGGGTCACTTCCATCCGAAATTCTCTGAAGCCGATGTAGGTACAGACAATTTCATACGTACCGGGCTGGAGCCCCGTGAGGGTATAATACCCCGTATTGTTGGTCGCGGTACCAGTGCTGGTTTCCCACAAAACTACGTTGGCGAAGAGCAGGGTTTCACCCGTTGTAGCGTCTTTTACAAATCCATTCAGCGATGCCCCTTCCTGGGCGGTAGCTGGACGCGGCACAAAAAGAAAAAGCAGGAGGAGTGCAGCAATTGCCCGTCCAGGGTAATCCACAAATTTATTAATCATGTTGGCAAATAGACGTTAAGCAGTCAATAAAAAAAGATGCGCCCTTTTTTATTGTTTCACAGTGCCGGCTAACCTTACAGATAGATCCGGCCCCATATAAATCATCACGACATAAATTATCACGACACTGGTAGATACCCGTGATGGGCAGCTATCATACAGTGCAATTCCGTAGCCAGTACGCGCAACGAAAAAAATGGGTTACAGTTTGTACGATTAAATTTTAGCGATAAACTATTTCTACCTGCGATTGCGTCGGCATTTGTGCTTTTAACAGTGCCGTTTCGATCGCCAACTCTGCCGCTATCGACGTGAATGCTGCAGCAGAATTACTCTCCGAATTGCTTGCCACGATAGGTGATCCGGCATCGCCACTTTCGCGTAAAGCCTGCTCAATTGGAATTTCTCCGAGGAAAGGCACAGATAGCTTTTCTGCCAGTCTGCGCGCGCCCCCTTCGCCAAAGAGATGGTATTTCTTTTCCGGTAATTCAGGGGGCGTGAAATAGGCCATGTTTTCTACGATACCCAGCACGGGTACGTTTACGTTTTCAAACATTGCAACCCCGCGACGTGCATCGGCCAGCGCAACTTCCTGCGGGGTTGATACAATGACGGATCCCGTAAGGGCTACCGTTTGCACAATCGTCAATTGAATATCCCCAGTTCCAGGCGGCAGATCCAGTAATAAAAAGTCGAGGTCCCCCCATGCGGCATCTCCCAGGAACTGACGAATGGCATTGGAAACCATCGGCCCCCGCCAAATTACAGCTTGTTCTGGATCAGCAAGAAACCCCATCGAAAGCAACTTCACACCTTCTCGCTCGATGGGGACAATTTTGCGGTCTTTGTTAACCCTTGGCTTCTCCTCAGTCACGCCAAACATTGTTGGGATCGATGGACCGTAAATATCCGTATCTAACAGCCCTACCCGATAGCCGGCTCGCGCCAGCGCCACAGCCAGGTTCACGGTAACCGTACTTTTTCCAACACCACCCTTACCCGACGCAACGGCAATGACGCTCGCCCCATTAAATCGATGTTTGGGAGCCTGCCCTCCACTTACCGTCTCAAGCCCGATCATGGGTGAATCGATCTGTACTTTCACCTCCACCGCTTTGCCGGCAGCATCTTGAATAACTTGCGTGGCTTCTTCGGGTAATTTTTTTGCAAAGTCACTCGCAGGATCTCCCACCAGCACAGTAAACCCGACGGTCTCTCCTGCTACATGAAGATCCCGGATCATGTCGTTGTTGACAAGGCTACGTCCCGAATCAGGGTCTGTAATTCCTTGTAGGGCCTGTATGATGATTTTGGGCGTAAGAGGCATCACAATATGGGATAAATTACACCCTTCAAACAGCTTGCGTTGTCAGACAAAAGATCAGTACGTGTAAGCTGGAATAGGTGCAAAAAAACACACAACTATGGGTCGCCTAGGACGGAGGCTGTGGGGGATTGTTCCGCATATAAAAAGCTGCTGAACAGGGGGTATTGAGTACGTTTCGGTGTCGCCATCTGCTATAAGAACTGCATGGCAAGCTTGTTACGCTTGCTGCCAATACGCCAATGCAAGTCCATGCCGCAGTCCCCAGGTATTTACATAGAGGTCCTTTTTGCCGAGGTACTGCATAATTGTCAGGAGTATAAAAATCCCTGCAGCAAAAACATCTTCACGCCCTTTCATAATTTCAGGGTTGAGCGCCAACACCTGCTCGATGGGTAATTGTATAAGTTGCTCGTACCAGTTCGCTATGCGCGCCCTGGATAAATGCCCCAGTACGCTGACACTTTCCAGATCAGCTTTACCAAGGCCGGCTTCTAACATCGCCAGGACCGTAGTTGTACCTGAAGCCCCGATGAGGCTGCCCTCCCCCTGTTGAAATACAACATCCAGCCCCTGGAGCATGCCCATCAACCAGTTGTGTGCAGCGTTGAGCATTTCCGGTGAAGGTGGTTGTGATTGGAAAAACCGCTCGGTGAGGCGTACAGAGCCAATATCCAGGCTTTGCGCGTACTTCAATTGATAGGCACCATGGTTACGATACCCAAGGCTAAACTCAGTAGAGCCACCTCCTATATCTAACGTAAGAATAGCTGCAAGGGAATCAGACTGGCCTGCGCCAACACCTGCAAAGCTCAATGTTGCTTCCTGTTCACCAGAAATAATCGTGTAGTCTAGTCCTGTTGTATCTAAGACATGCTGAACCAGAACATCTTTATTGGCCGCATCCCTGGAGGCGCTTGTAGCCCCAATGACGATGTCTTGTACGCCCCACGATTGTGCTACTGATTTGTAGTAGTCGAGGGTGTCGGTCAATCGATCCATGGCCGCGCGGTTAACCACCCCGGCCTTGTCTACCCCCTGCCCCAACCTGACAAAGCGGGTCTCATCATACAGCGATTTTAGTTCGCCATCCTGATACGCAGAAACAAGCAGCAGCGCCGTATTTGTCCCAACGTCGATCGTTGCGACGGTAGCTTGTGATGTATCATAAGGTGCCGGCATACGTCTGGAGCTAGTACATGCGGTGAATGACTGGCATGCGTTATTGCATTGGTGTCAGCCAGATGCAGTTGACTGAAAAACACCAGCCCACCATGGGCCTTCATGATCGTGCTGGATTAGCTTGAAACCAACGGCAGTTGCTGCTTCTTCCATCATGGATTGATCTTCAACCAATACACCGGAAAGGTACAAATACCCGCCGGGTGCAATTTTCTCTGCAAACGCAGGCAGATAATCGAGGAGCACATTCCGGTTGATATTCGCCAGTATCACATCAAAATTGGTTTCGGGCACAACATCCATACTGCCCGCCCGGAAGGTGACAACATCTGTCGCATCGTTCAACGCGAGATTCTCCGCTACGTTATCGCTTACCCATGGATCGATGTCAAATGCCACAACTTCAGCAGCCTGTAATTTGACGGCGGCAATCGCCAAAATAGCAGTTCCCGTGCCGGCATCGAGGAGGCGGCTGCCTGGTTTCAGATGGGCAGGCATCATTTTTAGGAGCAACCGGGTCGTTTCATGGTGTCCGGTACCAAAACTCATTTTGGGATCAACCACAATATCGATGCGGCCCGCTATTGCTGCTGCCCAACTCGGACGCACGTAGAACGGTGGTATATCGATGGGTTGGATAGAAGACTCCCAGGCTTTATTCCAATCCTGGGGTACAATTTCAAACTCTTTCCAGGCTGCGTTCGGTGCATGCGATGCAAGCCAGTTGTTCAGTGCCTCTCGAGTGGTATCGTTCCAGAGTCGTTTAGGGATATACGCCTGAAACTGTGCATCTTCCTGGATAAATCCATTGAATCCTACACCATCAAGCTCAGCAACGAGCAAGTCGTGCAATTGAGGGTCAAGGCTCAGGGTAAGTTCGATGGAGGCTTCGTTCGTCACGGGGGTCGCCTTTAAAAATCAAAAGGAGACATATCCAGCTAGCCAGGAAAGGTTTCTGCCGGCATCCTCTGTGCTGTGCAGCACATGGGCTGTGGTACAGATTATCTGTTCCGCGCGATGGTAATGCCCCAGGCATCAGGCAAACCAGGCGCAGGCGTATTAAAACCAACAAACGAGTGGGTTGCATCGGTCTCAAAATGGACCGTGTAGGTGCCGGCAGGTAATTCTATCGTACCATCAAAAATCCGATTGGCTTCGTCACCGCCGGCAGGTTCAGTGTTCTCCAGTGTCATCTCCCACACCTTTTCATCAGAATTGGCTTTGGTGATATAGCCAAAATCGTACTGATTGCCGCTTGGTGTAATTTCTCCTACAGCAACAACGCGTAAGCGCGATCGGCTCTGCAATTGTAGCACTTCTTCCCGATCCACATTGTCGCCAAGCTTGTTCATAGAAATGAGAACATCCGATGGGTCGAAGAACAATGCGGACGGTGGGGCAGGAGCAGCCGGCGATGCCGTCTCACCCGGCCCTACATATGCCAGGTCTGCACTAACAGCTGCTTCTACAGCCGCCTCAACCGCAGCTTCAACCTCAGCCTCCAAATCTTCCAGGCCCTCTACGCGAATGGCAAGTTCTTCTTCAACATTCTCTTCCAACTCCTCTTCATGCTCTTCCTCGTAGAAGTGCGCTGCCAGATCCAGCTCTTCAACCAATTGGATGCCACCTGTGTTGTTTAGATCAAACAGGGCAACACCCCAACGGTCACTATTGGCTGGCTCACCGTTGGACCATTCGCTAGAAGAATGTGAACCGTCAGTACGGTAATACAAAGTATATAGATCGGGGACCAGATCGACAAAACTGATGGAGCGTCGATTGCTGTCGTCACCGCCAGCGTGCTCAGAATCGTCGTACGACATTTCCCAAACCGAACGATCTCGATCTGGATGACGATCATCTACATTGTCAACAAAATAGGCATCAAAACCTGATGTACTAGCCGGCATACGCTCGATCCAGCCATAATCATAGCGGTCATTGCGTTTCATTTCGCCAAGCCCGTAGAGTACAACACGCTGCTTTTGGTTTACACGGAACGTGGTCACCTTGAGTGCATCGTCGGTATTGGAAAGCATGGCTACGATGGGTCGTTTTGAGGACCACGGATCGTAAGCCGTAACAGGTTGACTGTCGTCATCGGTTGTCAGGCTGATGCCCCACCCTGCAGGATTGTACGGCGGATTACCCTTCCAGCTGTTAAACGCGTGGGTTGCATCCGAATTGTAGCCGATGCGGTAGACACCCGGATTCAGATCGAGCTTTGCTGTAACCATCCGATTTTCAGCAACGCCGCCGGCTGGCGCTGTATTCCTCTGGGTCATTTCCCAGATCCGTTCGCCTGTAATTTCGTTTACGATATATCCAAAGTCGTTAACATCTTCAGAAAATTCGCCCGTCCCACGGACGGTAAATGTTGTTGGCGCTGTTACGTCAAAAAGAAACGCACGTTGGGACCTGTTATCTACAGGACCAGAATGCCATACAAGGCGCTCACCCGCAAATTCCGGCGCATCATGATCCTCGATGTGTTTGTGATGAACGTCCGTTTCTTTGCCGTCAATGAGATTTAGGACAACATACCAATCACGGGCATCGTCCTCCCAATCACTTTCTTCGCGATGCTCACGGTTTTGACGTCCGCGGAGCTGTGTGCCATACGAGGCAAACATGAGTTGATAGGTGCCGGCATTGAGCCGCAGTTCGTCACTCACGCTGGCAATCGACCCTTTTTCTCGCTGTGTGTTGTTGCGATTCATCTCCCAGACAGGCTGCCGCGTCTCAGCGTCAATGATCCAGGCATACGCTGCTAATTCTTGATCGCCTGTATTTACAAACTGGTAAGATCCCTGCCCTTCGATGGCTACTTCAATGGCGCGTTCTACTTCAAATGCCTTTTGCTCAACATGGTAAGCATCCATGCGCTCCATGACCACAAGCCCACTCCGCGGCGGGGGTCCGGAAAGTACGCGAAACATCAGTAGTAGCGTTACCCCTCCCAATACCCATAATTGCCAGCGAACAAAGGGGTTTTGTCTCATAATGCGCCTGAATCTGGTTTAGTACAGTTCAAAAATCTCTTCGAGGGAATCGCCGCTGTGCATTGATGCCAGGCAGTGACATCTTTTAAAATAAAACAACGATAGGTCTCTTGCTGTCTTTACAAAACATCTGGTTTCGAGATGTTTACTTGACCATGGCCGTTCTACGAGACAATTTCGATGAAGTTACCTCATTAATACGCTAAAAAAATAAATCCATAAAAATGGGATAATATCCTGTGGGTTTGTCTCATAACCATCGGTTTTTGCACCCGGTAAAAAGGCACACAAGCATCAGTCCAATCCTTTCTATTTTTTCGTCACATCGCCGGCAAAAATCAAGCAGAAGGTTTGGGTAATGCGTAACTTCACGTCGCGTACATCTTGGCCGGACGTGTAACAAAACGTTACGGCTACAGTACTACTGATGGTCTTTTAACCCCGAAACAACGCGTCAGAAATGCTGCTTTGTTTCGTTCGCAGCTACACAGCAGCCTGACCGCAGCGCATGTCTGTATTATCACCCGAACAAATTTCTGAACGGTTTCGAGCTTTCTCTCCAGGCTCGAAGTTGGGGTATGCTGTGCTACTCTCCCTTGTAGTAGTATCGTTTGGGTACGGTTTCTTCTTCCAGTTCATTTCGATGAACTCAGAAACACAGGTTGGCGGGCCCTACTTCTTTCTGTACAACCTGGTTGTTTTACTTGGCTTCGCTTCCTTGTGGCTGCTGTTGCACAAAAGCTACAAGGCGCGCTCAGCGTCGCCGGCGCGGGTCTTCTGGACGATGCTCCTCCTCGGCCTGCTTTTCATTTCGGCAGCCATTCCCCTCACCTCTTTTGGGCGTGATGCAGAACTCATCGACGTTTTTGATGCCGTCGACGAATTCAACTATAACACCGACGCGCCGCTTGTCATTACAACAATTTTCAAATCCACGTTTTTGAGCCTTTTTGCGCTCATTTTCACGTTGTACATGATTTTCCGGATCAAAGATCTGGTCCTGTTCAAACGTACCAAAACTGCGCAGCGTAACTGGTATTTGATGATGGCCGCCATGGTTGTGGCTTCACTGACGTTCTTCATGAAATCGCCGCGCGAGGACCCCAATATCCTGCAAGTGATTGCCCTGATTCCACCCCTTGGACTTATGGTGGTGAATTCGCTTCGTGCTTCGTGGATTGTTTATTTGAATTTTAAAGAGAAGCTGATTAGCATCAGCCTTTCTACGTTGTTGCTCATCTTCTTATTGACGAGCGTGGATGCCGGCCCGCTGCCCAATCCTTCGCCGTTCCTGCAAGATCTGTTTGTATACATACAGTTTTACAATTACGGACTTAACATCTTTGTGATGCTGGGCATTGGGTTTGGAGTATTGTACTGCACAGCTTCCCTCCTCCTTCTGCTGTTTCATCTCCCGACAACGGGTGACTTCCAGCGCAAAGAGCACGAGCGAGCAGTTATGCACTCGCTTACCGAATTGATTAACCAGGCTTCTGATCCGGAGCGCCTCTATGCGCAGATTGCTGCATCCCCTGTTGAAGCCGGCTCAGCACACGCTTCGTGGCTCGCCGTTGCTGATCCCCAATCAGGCTCTCTTACCCCACAAATTGTCGCCACCAACAAAGTAACCCCCGGCAGAGTGAGCCGGCTGGTTGATACCGTATCGCTATTCTCAGACGTATCCGCATCTGGCGGCTACATCTACCTGGGTGAAGCGGCGGCTGATCATCGTTTGAGCGTTCGGCCGGGCGATGGCTTTGGTAGCATGCTGGCTGTGCCCCTGATTGCACGCGAAGAAACGCTCGGCATCCTGTTTGTAACCAAAGATGTAACCCACGGCTTTGAACAGGACGACATCGACGCCATCCAGGTCTATGCTGCCCAGGCCGCTATCGCCATGGACAATGCGCGGTTGTTTGAAGAGCAATTGGAGAAAGAGCGACTTGCGAGTGAACTCGACATTGCGCGCGAGGTCCAGCGGAAGCTACTCCCGCAGCACGTACCCGAAATTGACGGCCTGACCATTGCTGCTTCCAATGTATCAGCAGAACGCGTGGGGGGTGACTATTACGACTTCCTGGCACTGGACGATGAACGGCTTTGCCTCGTGATTGGCGACGTATCGGGTAAAGGTGCTTCAGCAGCTTTTTACATGGCTGAAATGCAGGGCATCTTCCAGTCTGTTTCACGGCTGGCACCCGATCCCTCTGAATTTTTGCGGCATGCAAATGCTGCACTTGCCCACTCGCTGGATAAGAATGTTTTTATTTCGGCGATTTATGGTATGCTCAACCTGAAAACCGAAGAGTTTACCATGGGCCGCGCCGGCCATTGTCCGGTCGCCATGATAGACCTTGCCGGCAACGCGCGCTATCTGCGTCCTTCTGGCTTAGGCCTTGGCCTGGACAGGGGGCAACTGTTTGAAAAAACATTGGAAGAAGAGCGAATTTCGCTTAATCCTGGCGACGTGTTTGTACTCTATACTGATGGCGTTGTGGAAAGCCGTGATGTTGAAGGAGAAGAGTACGGGTACGAGCGGCTGTTGGAATCGTTGAAACAGCATCGGCATGAGGATGCAGAAGGCATTCACGATGCCATACTCGGCGACCTGGATAGCTTTCTGGGCATAGAGTCGTACGACGATGACATGACGCTGGTTGTGCTTAAATGGAATGGTATTAACCTGGCTGCCTCACCGTCTAAAGGTGTGAACGCCAAAAAGAATCCTGCCAAAGTAAAGCAGGAAATAGATTGACAGTTTTGATTTTTACCCAAGCGTACTAGAGGACCTGTGCATATGAGTAATTTTTCTGTTGGATTCAGATCGTTACAATCGGTCAACGTACTGGATCTTAAAGGTGAACTGGATGCCCACACGGCATCTGAGCTGGAAGCAGCGATCAAAAAGTGTCAGGAAGACAGCGTTTATCAGATTGTGGTGAACGGTGCCAACCTGAACTATATCTCGAGCGCCGGCCTGGGTGTATTTATGGCCTACATCGAAGATTTGCGTTCCAACGGAGGTGACATCAAAATTGCCGCCCTGCAACCCAAGGTATTCAATGTATTTGATCTCCTTGGTTTTCCGATGCTTTTCGACATCGTAGATACGGAAGAGGAAGCCATCGAGAAATTTGACGCGCAGCAAACCGCCGAATAGTGTGATGTCACGTTCGATTTCAAACTGCTTCTGCAACCAAACGCAACACGATCCCCGTGGCTAGTTCAACGTACAAACTGACCATACCGAGTTCGACACGTTACCTTGAGGATGTGCGTCGTTTTATCGAAACGCACACCGTTGAGGCGGGCTTCAATGCGCAGTCCGTCGAGCAATTCAAGGTAGCCGTTGATGAGGCCTGTACCAACGTGATCAAACACGCGTACAGTGGCGAAGACTCTCACGAGTTGAACATCAAGGTTATTGTCGACTCCGACCGCTTTACAGTATGTATCCGTGATAAAGGCGAAGCGTTTCGCCCGCGTGAATACAACGAACCCGATATTTTTGAGCTCGCAAAACGCCGGCAAGCTGGTGGTTTTGGGGTGCACATCATGCGCCGGCTCATGGACCATGTAGAATACTCCAGCCAGGGCAAAGTCAACGAAGTTCGGCTCACCAAGTACCTCAACAACCATGTTAAAAACGGTCGTTAATCAATCCCGACAATAGCATTCCCCAACGATAGCATTCCCCAACGATAGCATTCCCCCAACGATAGCATTCCCCCAACGATAGCATTCCCCCAACGATAGCATTCCCCCAACGATAGCATTCCGCATAGCCACCCTGGTTTCCCTACCTTAACACACGCAACAAGACGCGTTTACTTTTTACCAGGCACAACACCCTTGTATAACGAGGCTACCCCAAAGGTCAGTCGTTTTGCCTCTCCCTTTTCGTATCCCGCCTCTTCCAGCTCAGCCAAAAAATCCTCTCCATCTGGAAATACAGCAATTGAATCGGGCAAGTACTTGTACGCGCCATTGCTCGACTTGGAAAACAGCTTCCCAATCGTTGGCATGATGAAACGGCTGTACACACCGTAGAGCTGCTTAATTGGAAATGCGCGAGGCCGGCTAAATTCAAGGACAACCAATGCCCCTCCCGGCTTCAATACGCGACGGATTTCTTTCAGCCCTTTCTGCAAATTCTCGAAGTTACGGACCCCAAACGAAACCATCGCAGCATCAAATTGCGAGTCCGAGAAAGGCAGTTTCTCTGCGTCTCCACGTTGCAGCGTGATCCGGTCGTCCAGATTCATGTTTTTGAGCTTCTCGCGACCGTATTTGAGCATTTCTTCCGCGATGTCAACCCCAACTATTTTATCGGGATTCAGCTTGATTGCTTCGATGGCCAGATCAGCTGTACCTGTTGCCAGATCGAGGATGCGCCTGGGTTTATGGGGTGCAAGCATTTTGACGGCTGCTTTGCGCCAGCTCCGATCGATACCGCCACTGAGTAGTCTGTTCAGCAAATCATACCGTGGTGCCACGGCATCGAACATCAGTGCAACTTCTTTTTTCTTACCTTTTGCTTCACCAACTGGAGGATAGTGTTTCATCTCACGCACGTGCACTCAATAGATCTCAAGAGTTAGGAAAGTAGTTCGGTGAGCCGAAGGAGCTCGTAGTCGATATTCTTTTTACGACTCCATACGTTGCGCATGGGGGTGAGCTTGATTTCATTATTCACGATTCCCACCATGACGCTTGTATGTCCTTCCAGCAAGGCATCAACTGCCTGCGACCCCAACCGGCTTGCTAAAACCCTGTCTCGGGCATTCGGCGAACCGCCGCGCTGAGTGTGGCCCAAAATACATACACGCAAGTCGATAAAATCAAACACCGGGTCGCCTTTTAAAGCTTCAGCAATCCGCGTAGCACCTCCAAAATCTTCTCCTTCAGCCACAATTACGATAGAGGAACGCGCCTGCGCCGACATCAGCGAGTTGATGCGGTCCTTCACGGATTGCATGTCTGTGAGGGTTTCGGGAATCAAAACAAGCTCTGCTCCCCCGCCCACGGCACAGTTTAGCGCAATAAAGCCGGCGTCGCGCCCCATCACCTCAACCAGGAAAAGCCGGTTATGCGCATCAGCCGTATCACGAATGCGGTCGATGTTTTCGAGGGCGGTGTTCAGGGCCGTATCATACCCGATCGTTTCGTCAGTACCAAAAAGGTCATTGTCGATGGTACCGGGGCAGCCCACAACAGGAAACCCATGCTCTTCATGGAACAGCGCGGCACCTTTTAAAGAGCCATCGCCTCCAATCCCAACCAGGGCTTCGACATTGGCTTTACGGAGCATCTCGGCTGCAATGGCGCGTCCTTCGGGCGTCCGAAACTCATCGGAGCGAGCACTTTTCAGAATTGTACCGCCCATCTGGAGGATATTCGATACGGACCGGGCCTCCATCTCACAAAAATCGCCTTCGATCATGCCGGCATACCCTCTTCGGATGCCAACAACTTCAAGGTCATTCGATAGCGCGGTTCTGACAACGGCACGCAAACAGGCATTCATGCCCGGCGCATCTCCCCCACTGGTGTACACACCAATTCGTTTTATGACGTCCATGGTATACTTACAAGTTGCAAAACTGGGAATGCCGCGGGGTGGTTCAGGTGAGTAGGCGCAGCATTCTAAAGGTCCTGAGGTCGAGCTACCACAATGCCGATCTGACGCTTATTGTTCTCCACATATGCTTGAAGATCTGGCGAAACCACAACACCACTTTTCAGCGACGCATGGAGGAGCCCTGCCTCTCCGTTTTCGTGCTTGAACACGAGACCCGTATGGGTGACATCAAGTCCACCGATGTCGGTTGCAAGCGCGATAATGTCGCCGGCTTCTAACGCGGAATAAGCTGAAGCAATATCGGCCTGCGGGATGTGATACATCTGAAGGTCTTGCAAGTTTACTTCCATCTCAACTATTCCTGCAAACAGACTATCGTCTTTAAGCGGCGTGTAGCTATTGCGGTGCTCGCTCATAAAATTGAGCTGCTTTTCGAGTGCAACACCACCGATTTCCTGTGTTATGTTACGCACCCGTCCCCGGCGTTCGTTATCAAGAATCCACTCAGAAAAATAGTGCAATCGGCTGCAATACCCATCCAGTTGTCCATCACGATAACGCTGGGCTTCCATATGCGCCACAAATTCGCTGTAACTGTAGGTCTGCTGCTGGATGGTACGCGATAGCGCTAACACCGACTCGACAAACGTCACACAGTCGAAGCCATCCAGTTTGATGACGAGCGCTTCATAAGCAGATTCATCCAGTGAGCCGGCTACATAAGGCTGGCCTTCAAACCACTGCCCCGCTGTCATCATAATGCGCCCCAAATCTTCTGTATGCCAGTTATTGGTCCGGGCAGCCGTCATAAGGGCTTCAAACTGCGCAATTTCAGTTGAATCGCCGGGCAGCGACACCGCTTCTGCTACAACCGGCTGGGCTACAAGACTCGAATCAGACGACTGGCAGGCTACCATGAATACCGATGCGGCACCAAGCGCGACGACAGCTATCGCAGCACGCAGGGCGGAAATAACACGAGGGGACATAGCTAAACGGTTCATAGTTACTCCTTTCGATCCAGGTCCTGTGTATCGGTTTATGTAGATACTATCACAAAGCCCACGGTTTCACTTCTTGTTCCAATGCGCGATCCAGTTTCGCCTCATATTCGATGCGTGGTATTTCAATTACCCCAAATTTCTCCAGGTGCGGCGTAGTAAACTGGGTATCGAGCAAGGTATAATTACACGCTCGAAGACACGATACGAGGTGCACCAAGGCTACCTTGGATGCATCGCGTTCACGGTGAAACATGGATTCACCAAAAAAGGCCCCGCCGATGGCCACGCCGTACAATCCGCCCACAAGCCGGCCTTCTCGCCAACACTCTACACTGTGTGCAAAGCCAGCTTTGTACAGCGCAACATAGGATCGGACGATATCTTCCGAAATCCACGTAGCCTCACGCTCAGCACACGCACGCATCACACCTTCAAAATCTCGATCAGAAACGACCTCAAACTTGTTTTGACGCACAAGTTTTGCTAACGTCTTGGGCACATGAAAGGCATCAAGCGGCAAAATGGCGCGTGGATCGGGGGCAAACCATTCGATGACCTCGCTATCCCGGTCCTTGGCCATCGGAAACACACCGATCTGATAGCCTTGCAGCAACAATTCAGGGGTCAGCCTGTTAAGCATCAGCGCAAATTAACCTGTTAAACAACGTACTCTGATTAAATCAAATTATCCATGGCACACCCGGCCAAATACAAGGTCCTTATTGGTGATCAGCAAGTAGAACTCGCCATAGATGGCACCGCCATCCAGATAGATGGATCCCAAAAGGATTTACAAATCAATCGGGTATCGGAGCACGCATACGCCATTGTGCTTAACGGCAAACCCTATCGGGTGCTCCTGGAATCTGTAGATGGTGCTCATTTGACCGTAACGGTAAACGGCGTACAGCACAATCTTGTTGTCCAGGATGAGCGTGCACAACTGCTGGAGCAGTATGGTATTGCTGATAGTAACAGCGCCATGGAAAAAGAGGTCCGCGCCCCCATGCCTGGCCTCGTACTTGAGTTGCTGGTTGCGGAATCAGACAGTGTAGAAGCCGGCCAGGGCCTGCTTGTCCTAGAAGCTATGAAAATGGAGAACGAAATCAAGGCTGCAGCCGAGGGCAACGTAGCCCGTATCCACGTCAAGGCCGGCGACCCTGTTGCCAAAGGTGACCTGCTCCTCGAATTTGAAGGTTAACCTGCGTAAGAAAAAACGGGATGCCGAATCTGGTTCGACATCCCATTGAATGCGCTGCTGGAAGGCTGGATCTCCTAACAATTATCGCTCTTTTGTTGCATTTACACTACTACCACTCATCTCCCAATGTACCCCGGTTGGCATGCCGGCATCATCCAGCTTAAACGTAAATGAGCCAGAGGTATTTCGCATTTCAAAAAGCGTTGGCGACTTGGGTGATAGATAAAATATGCGGCCGCCGATCTCGGCCATAACCTCGTTGCCTTCTCGGCTAATCTCGTAGGCATTGTTGCCATAAGTATAGCGACCCACGTAGCGATCAAGCATTTCTTCACTCATCTGAACCTGTGGCGGCATGGTCGTGCGTTTCTCTGGCTCAAGATCCCGCACCCAAACGTTCCGGTAAAGTACTGGATTGCCATGATCCTGGAAGCGAATCGGCAACCGATCAGCGTGCTGTTCATACGGACGATACTGCAGCCATTCAGTGGGACCCCACAATTCCACATTGTCCTGAATCATGATGCCGTTATGGATAACTGTAACACGTGCTGGAGAAATTACGTTGCCGCCTGTACCGAAGTGTGGTCGGTGCCAGAAGATGTCGTACGACTGCCATTCACCTGGTGGGCGTGTGGCATTTACGAGCGGTGGATACTGGCCATAAATAGCGCCGGCTTGTCCGTCGGCGTACGTAGGGTTATCGTAGGAGTCGAGTACCTGGACTTCGTAATAACTCATCAGGAAGACGCCACTGTTACCCCTTCCCTGGCTGTTGCCCATCACAGGCACAGGGGCGGCCCATTCGACATGCAGGTGCATGTCGCCAAACGCAGCTTTGGACTGGATGTATCCTGCGCCGGCAACAGACTCCATATTCCCGTCTTTGATCACCCATTTGGTTGGTGAACCATCCGTGGCTTCCCAGCCTGAAAGGTCTGAACCATCAAACAAAACAACAGCATCGGGCGGAGGAGGCACCGGCAACACCTGAGCAGGTGGCGTGACTATTTCCGGCTTTGGGCGATTCAGGTCATGCACTTTCCATTGTGCCTGAACCGCCTGCAAGGGTAACATACCAAGAATCGCCACGCAAACAAGCGCAGCAAAAAACTGTGGGGAATACTTCATGATTCTTCGAAATTGATGATCAAAGCGGTGTAGTACACCAAAATTGCGCTGACCCCAAAGTTAAGAAATCACAACTTAGAAGAAAGGACTTTTTGCTTCCACACGAAGCAACCATGCAATGCTATCCCAGATTCATGCTGATCGGCTAGCATGAGGGGTTAAACAGCAGGGTTATACAACATTGACAAACTTTAGGGGATAATCAGCTTCTACCTTGCCTTTCGACATGTCTTTGAGCCGGCGCTTGAGTAAACGGCGTTTGAAGGAGCTGATATGTTCGAGGAAAAGTACACCATCGAGATGATCCAATTCGTGCTGGATGACCCGGGCAAGCATTCCATCCGCTGCAATATCCCGTTTATTGAAATCGCGATCCAGATAGCGCAACCGCACGCCTTCCGGTCTGATTACGTATTCTCTGACGTCGGGTATCGAGAGACAGCCTTCTTCGTATTCTTCGTCTTCCTCGCTCTCTTCATAGATTTCCGGGTTGATGAAGACCATTGGGGCGATGTCTTCACCTTCTTCGTCCTCAACCATCGGTGATAAATCTGCAACAAAAAGCCGTTCGGAGCGCCCCACTTGCGGCGCAGCCAGGCCAATGCCTGAGGCCCCATGCATGGTTTCGATCATGTCGTCGATCAGTTGCTGGAGCTCGGGTGTATTCTCTGTCACTTCTATGGTGCGTTGCGTCAAAATTGGCGCGCCGTATACATAGATCGGTAATATCATGATATTCCTGTACCGTCTGGTAAACGTAGGAGGGGCGCACGTTAAAACGCGCCGTTTTCCTCGGTATCCCTAGACCTGGTCTCGTCTAAATAATCCTGCAAGATAATAGCTGCTGCTGCTGCGTCCAGCCTGCCTTTCTTGCCTCTCGCTTTCCGTTTAATGCCGGCTTCCACCAGCGCTGCGCTGGCCCGTCGGGATGAATATCGTTCATCGTATTTCACAACAGGCACGCCACGCAACGTTTTGTTGATCCGTTTAATGTACTCGTGTACAAAGCGGGTAACTTTATTTTCCTCGTCGTCTAGCGTGAGCGGCCACCCTATCACAACAAGTTCGATTCCGCTATCTCGGTGAATCTGTTTAAGTTCAACCAACGCCAGCTTTGGTGTATAGGTGCCGATGGTTTGGGCAAACATACGAAACGGATCAGCCATTGCGAGACCAACCCGTTTTCGTCCATAATCAATTCCGATAATACGCAATAATTCAGACTCCTAGCGCTGATTTTTCATGAATCAGTTAACCGCAACATAACATGCGGTCTTTAACACACGCTAGTGATGACCGTTTCCATTCTGCGTATATCCGTTCACACGACCATTCCCGTTCACACTGCCGTTCCCGTTAACCTTACCATTTGACTTACCGTTGGTCTGGAACGCAGATGTCAACTCAGCGAGTGCATCAGCACTACCCATTGGGATGGTATACTCCAGGTCCGTAAGAGGCACCTGCAAAATTTTCTTCAACCGTTTGCTGGGTTTGAAGTGCGTTTTGCGCCGGCTCGGGATGAACACGGTTTCGTTGGTTTTCGGATTTCTGGCTTTGGGTTTTGCTTTGGTTTTCTTTACCTCAAAAACGCCAAAGTCGCGTAGCTCGATACGAACTTCCGGGTCCGCTTCAACCATCAACTCACCAATCGCGGTGATGACAGCATTTACCCAAGGTTCGCTTTTGTAGATGGGCTCATCCATCAAATCGGAGACTCGCCGGGCTACATCTTTCTTGGTGAGCGTATGTATTTTCTCCTCCATGATGATGGGATCTTTGCTTAATTGTTTTTGATCTAGTTGCCTGTAAAGTAACCACTTAGATCAAAGAATTCCAGATGCAAAAAACCGCTATGCTTTCATCCGAAGGTCGATAGCCTGACTAGCCGAACGGATATGTTCACCAATTCAGGCTAAGAATTGTGAGCAACTTTTCGCCAATAACAAAACGGCTATTGAAACGGCAACTTGCCAATACATGTGGTTCATTGGCCGAATTTTATCCACGACGGACGAAGCAATAACAGTTATAGATTGACCAGCAAATGAGGCGGCTCCTGACCTGAAGCCGGCTACTTTTTTTGGGGAATGGAGCGGGGGCCACTTCAGCTAAGGTGTTGGTTTAAATGATGTAGCGTGTCCGTTACAACATCTTCATCATTCCTTCACGATTCTTCAAACCGATATACGCCGTGGATATTGTCAATGCGACGTAACCGCTCCATTAGCCGACGTAAATGTGCGAGGTCGTTTACGCTTAACACCAGGGTCCCTTCAAAGACGCCGTCCTCAGAATCGATGGACATCGACCGGATATTGGTCTTCAAATTTTTTGAAATGACCGTCGAAATGTCATTCAAAAGTCCAACCCGATCCTCTCCGATAAGCCGCAGTGCTGCAACAAACTGCACATCCTTTTGCCGGCTCCATTCCACCTGCATGATTCTGTCGTGGTGATTCACTAACAGATAGGCAGCGTTTTTACATCCTACACGGTGAATTTTAATGCTCCCGGTTTTGCTAAGAAAACCGAAGACTTCATCGCCAGGAATCGGATTGCAGCACGCAGCATACTGCGTTACAATATCGGTATGCAGTTCGCCATCGATTTTGAGCGCAGGTTGCCCAACAGATTGTGCCTTGTCCAGAAAGGTGTCAAATCGCACCTGGAGCGGCTTATTCTTCTCCTCGGCTTCGAGTTGCTCCTCATCTTTGCTACGGATATACTGAAGCAATTCTTTGACGTCAAACAGGCCGGCACCGATCTCATAGAACATGTGCTGCGGACTCGGGAATTTGAAATGCGCTGCATAGCGCTGCATATCCCGATCGTCCACCTGAATGCGTGCACGTTTTGATTTCTTTCGCCAGATGTCTTGCCCCACTTCCGTGACATGGCGACGTTCTTCGTTAATCCAGTGACGTATCCGGCTACGTGCTTTGTGGGTTACGACAAACTTGATCCAACCAGGACGTGGTGTCTGCTTTTTTGACGTGATAATTTCAACCTGGTCGCCACTCTTAAGGCGTTTTGACAACGGCACCATTTTGCCATTAACCTTTGCCCCAATACAGCGATTACCAACCTCGGTGTGCACGAGATACGCAAAGTCCACAGGCGTGGCTTTGTTCGGCAAGTTATAGAGATCACCTTTAGGCGAGAAGACGTAGATCTCTTCGTCGTACAGGTTCAGGCGAAACTCCTGTACAAACTCGGTAGCCTGCTCCGGACGCGGATTCTCTAACAGATCACGAACCCAGGATAACCACTGGTCGATATGCTCGTTGGCATTGCTAACCCCCTCCTTGTACTTCCAGTGGGCAGCCAGACCGCGTTCCGCGATGGCGTGCATCTCTTCGGTCCTGATCTGCACCTCAACCCGCCGGCCCTGTGGTCCAAGCACGGTTGTGTGCAGGCTCTGGTACCCGTTTGATTTGGGCACCGAAATAAAGTCCCGGAATCGCTCAGGCAGCGGGCGGTACAAGTCGGTTATAATCGAATAGACACGCCAGCAGTCTTCTTTACCTTTCTTGCCCGTGCTGTTGAGGACAATACGGATGGCAAAGAGGTCGTAAATTTCTTCAAGCGGTTTATCCTGTCGCAGCATTTTGCGATGGATAGAATAAATGTGCTTCGGCCGGCCGTAAATCTCAAACTCAACACCTTTGTCTTTGAGCTGCTCTTTGAGCGGAGAGATAAATGACTCGATGTAGTTGCTTCGTGCAAGCTTGGTGTCGCTCAGGCCTTCAGCAATCGCAAAATACGACTCGGGCTTGAGCACCTTCAGCGTAAGATCTTCCAGTTCACCTTTGATAGCAAAGAGCCCAAAGCGATGAGCCAGGGGTGCAAACAGGTCCAGGGTCTCACTGGCTATTTTGATCTGCTTCTTGCGCGGCAGCGAATCCAGGGTACGCATGTTGTGCAGTCGATCGGCAAACTTGACCAGGATCACCCGGATATCGGACGCCATCGAAAGCATTAGTTTGCGGACGTTCTCAGCCTGCCCCATTTCACGAGAAGCAAACACCCCATCGATTTTGGTCAGACCGTCGATAATTACAGCCAGGGTTTCGCCAAATTCCTGACGAATAAATTCGATGGATAACTCGGTATCCTCAACAACGTCGTGTAGCAGGGCCGCAGCCACGCTTATATCATCAAAACTGATATCTTTGGCTACGATGCCGGCTACTGCTAGCGGATGGTTTATGTATAATTCGCCGGATGCTCTTCGGTCGTTACGATGTGCCCAGTAACTGAGGCGAAAAGCGCGTGTGATAAGCTCTTCGTTGACAGACAACAGGTGCTTGCGACAAAGCGCCAGCAAGTCCTGTATTTTCTGCTCATACTCCGGTTCTACATGAATATCCGCATTTTTTAAAATATCGGAGACTTCAATCATACTACATTAAACTCAAGATGATTGGTCAGTTCCGATTAAGAAATCGTCACAGCCAGGATCGTGGTAAGAATAAAAAAACGCTACCGAAAGACTTTCGGTAGCGTTTTTGTACTATTCGTGAAAAAATAAAATTCAGCTCAGCCTGCTATCCTTTTATTTTTCGTCTCCTTCTGCAGCAGCTTCGTCTGTAGCCTCAGTTGCTTCTTCAGCAGCCTCAGTGACTTCTTCAGCCGTCTCAGCGACTTCTTCCGTAACCTCTTCTACAGCTTCCTCAGCCGCTGCTGTTGTTACTGCAGCTTTGGCTTTAGCAGTGCCGCCACGGCGGCCACGACGTGTTTTGCGCTTGCTTGGACCAGACTTACTACCTTCTGGACGCTCGTTGTTATAGTCGACCAGTTCGATAATTGCCATTTCGGCAGAATCACCGCCGCGCTGACCAAGCTTGATAACACGGGTATATCCGCCTGGGCGATCACCCACATCGGGTCCAACCACATCAAACAGCTCTTTGACAGCATGTTTGTTTCGCAACTGGCGAAATGCCTGTCGGCGGTTATGGGTGTTATCTTCTTTTGCACGCGTTATGATCGGCTCGATAAACATCCGAAGCGCACGTGCTTTTGTCCACGTTGTTGTAATACGCTTGTGTGTAATCAAAGCATGCGCCATGGAAGCCAACGTGGCTTTGCGATGCGCACTCGTGCGGCCGAGCTTAAATCCTTTTTTCTGATGTCTCATGGTTATATCGCAATGTGTTTTGCACAGCTACAAGAGTAGCAAGCGCGCACATCAAATTTAATCCTGGAGGTATTTGTCTACATCCATTCCAAAGTGGAGCCCACGTTCTTCGAGCACCTGCATCAATTCCTGGAGCGACTTTCTACCGAAGTTGCGGAATTTCAGCATTTCAGGCTCATCGCGGCGTACCAGGTCACCAATATTCTTGATGTTAGCTGCTTTCAGGCAATTGTGTGCACGAACAGACAGATCGAGTTCATCAACTGTCTGTGAAAGCAGCTCACGGATACGCTGTACTTCCGCGTCAACCTCTTTCTCTTCTACCGTAGGCTGGGTAGGCTCATCAATTTTGAGGAACATGGCCACGTGATCACGCAAGATCAGGGCAGCCTGGTGTAGTGCTTCCTCAGGTGATACCGACCCATCGGTGGTAATTTCGAAAATCAGACGTTCGTAGTCGATTTTCTGTCCTACACGGGTAGGTTTGACAACATACTTTACGTTTTTAATTGGCGTAAAGATGGAATCAATTGCAATCACGCCGATTGGATCGTCGGACTGCTTGTTTTCGTCAGAAGGTACATAACCTGTACCTCTGCCCATCCGAAGCTCAACAGACAGTTCGGCGCCTTCGGAAAGATGCGCGATGTGGAAATCCGGATTAAGGACTTCGTAATCGCTTGTTGCATCACCAATATCTTTAGCGGTCCACTCGCCTGGACCACGTAGTACGAGGTGGATGTTGCTATCCACAACGTCGTTGGGTTTAAAACGAACACCTTTCAGGTTAAGGATGATGTCTGAGGCATCTTCCATAACACCTGGAATGGTAGAAAACTCGTGCTGTACACCATCAATTTTAATGGCAGTGACTGCTGCACCTTCAAGTGAAGAAAGCAGTACACGCCGCAGGGCGTTCCCAATGGTTACGCCGTATCCGCGCTCTAATGGCTGAACAACAAATACTCCATGGGTATCTGTAATTTCTTCTGGCTGAACGCCATCCGGCATCTGGATCGTGTATGTACTCATAATTAGTACTGTATTCTTTGATTTTTCTAAGACCCAACCACGGAATAATACGGCTGCAAATTGCCAGGCAAATGGCAGCGCAATTCCCTTCCGTTAGTGGCTATTTCGAATAGAGCTCGACGATTAGCTGTTCGCGAATATTCTCTGGGATATCTTCGCGATTCGGGAAATCGAGAAATTTCCCTTGCATTTCCTTCCGATCAACTTCCAGCCATGGAAAAGTGCGGCGATTACGCTGTACAGCTTCACGAATAGAAGGAGAGCGCCGGCTTTTCGGCCGAATTGAAATAATGTCTCCTGTTCTGAGCTGATAAGAAGGAATATTGACGACGCGGCCGTTAACCAAGATGTGACAGTGTGTTACAAACTGGCGAGCCTGTCTTCTCGTCATGGCAAAACCAAGACGGAAAACGGTGTTGTCGAGGCGAGACTCAAGAAAACGAAGCAAGTTTTCACCGGTAACACCTCTTTTGCGGGCTGCTTTCTCGAACAGATTTCTGAACTGACGTTCGAGAAGGCCATAGGTATGTTTTGCTTTCTGCTTTTCTTTGAGCTGAACCGCGTACTCGCTTTCTTTACCACGTCGTCCGCGCCCATGCTGTCCGGGCGGATACGGTTTTCTTTCGAGCGACTTGCTCGGACCAAATAGCGGCTCTTTAAACCGCCGTGCGATTTTCTGCTTGGGGCCTCTATATCGGGCCATAGTATTTTACCTCGTTTGCTAAGGGTATAGATACAAACGTACAGCCTGGCCATCTGCCAGACGTAGCCGGAAACTTAAACCTACAGGATCGTGCGGATCAGTTGATCAAACACGACGCCGCTTAGGAGGCCGGCAGCCATTGTGTGGAATAGGGGTTACGTCGCGAATCGTAGCGATTTCAAGTCCTGAGGTAGACAGGGCGCGGATCGCAGACTCACGTCCAGAACCAGGTCCTTTTACAAATACCTCAACACGACGCAGACCAAGATCATACGCTTCTTTCGCTGCTGCAGATGATGCCACCTGTGCTGCATAAGGCGTATTCTTTCTACTCCCTTTAAAACCCATTTTACCAGAACTGGCCCACGAAATCGCGTTGCCATACTGGTCGGTAAGGGTGACCAATACATTGTTGAATGTCGCTTTGATGTGTGCCTGGCCGTTCGCCTCTACCACAACCTTCTTTTTACGAACCGCCCGACCGCCTTTTTGCTTTTTAGCCATTATCTCAATTTCTACAAACTTGGCACAAAATATTACTTACGCGGTGCCTTCTTCTTACCGGCAACCGTTTTCTTACGCCCTTTCCGCGTACGGGCGTTGGTTTTGGTTCGCTGTCCGCGCAATGGCAATCCACGACGATGACGCAGCCCCCGATAGCAACCGATATCCATCAGCCGCTTGATGTTCATCTGACGCTCAGTCCGCAGCTGGCCTTCTACCAGGTACTCATCTTCAATGAGACGGCGGATTTGCTTCGTCTGATCTTCAGTCCATTTACTTGGATGAAGGTTGTAGTCAATCCCAACTTTCTCCAGGATCTCCTTCGCCAGGGAACGACCAACGCCAAAAATAGACGTTAGTGCAATCTCTCCTCGCTTATTATTTGGGACGTCAACTCCAGCGATTCGTGGCATAATTCTCTGTCAACTTACAACAAGCACGGGGCTTAGCCCTGGCGCTGCTTGTGTTTTGGGTTCTTCTTGTTGATTACGTAAACACGCCCTTTACGACGTACAATCTTGTCGTCAGAGCTCCGTTTCTTTACACTCGCTTGTACTTTCATCGCGATGATCCGTTAAGTTATTTACGTACTGTGTTCACAAATTCTTGCAAAGCCTAGCGTAAACGGTATTCTACTGCAAAAGTTCTGTAGTGCAATTCGCAATTCATCAACACTACTTTTTTCTACAGTCAGTTCGATTGAACAGCCTGACACCAACTATTCTTCAGCCAGTGCCAGTTTGTAAGGTGGTGTGATCACATTTTCGATATGCGAAAACGTACTCAGCACCTCAGCTTCTCCTTTGCGCACAACAACGGTTAATTCGTAATGTGCAGAGCGGCTATTATCCAATGTTTTAATGGTCCACTCGTCTTCTGCGGTAAACACCTCAAAAGTACCGGCATTGATCATTGGCTCAATGCACATGGAGGTCCCATCTTTAAGTTTGCGCCCACTCCCCTGCCGGCCAAAGTTTGGCACCTGCGGGGCTTCGTGCAGGCTCTTGCCGATGCCATGCCCAACCAGGTCGCGTACAACACCGTATCCAAACGCTTCACAGTGCGACTGTACGGCATGCGAAATATCACCAATTCTGAATCCGACACGGGCTTTGTCAATGCCTTTCATCAAGGACTCATAGGTAACACGGCACAGCTGGACATCATCTGCTGATATCTCACCTACAGCAAAAGTATATGCACTATCGCCGTAGTAGCCATCTAGCAAAACGCCACAATCTACAGAGATAAGGTCTCCTTCCTGCAGCGTATACTCACCCGGGATGCCGTGTACCACCTCATCGTTGACCGAGGTACAGAGCGTGCCAGGAAAGATGGCGCTCCCAACTTGATAGCCTTTGAATGCCGGCTCGGCACCGTGCGACCGGATGTATTCCTCCGCAACGCTATCCAGCTCAATTGTTTTTACACCTGGCTTGATAAGCCCTGCAATCTCCGCGAGCGTACGACTTACAAGGTCTGCACTCTCTCTGAGTTTTTCTACTTCTTGCGGACTTTTGAGGTGAATCATGCCAGTTGAAGATCTAAGGAAAGCAAGGAGCCGGCTATACACGGCGCCCTTTTACGCGACCACTCTTCATAAATCCATCGTAGTGACGCATCAACAGGTGGCTTTCAATTTGTTGCAGGGTATCCAGCGTCACCTGTACAAGAATGATCAAACTGGTACCGCCGTAGAACATGGCAAAACCCGCGGTGACACCAGCCTGCATGGCAAACGCCGGCAGGATAGCAACGAGGCCGAGGAAAATTGATCCTGGCAGCGTAACCCGAGTAAGGATGTCGTCTACAAATTCGCTTGTTTGTTTACCCGGACGAATACCCGGAATAAAACCACCCTGACGCTTCATGGTGTCAGCCATTTCTTTCGGATTCACCGCGATGGCTGTGTAGAAGTAGGTAAAGAATACACACACTACGAAGAAGACTGCAGAGTAGCCCCATCCAGAAATATCACTGAACCATGCGCCAAACTGTTGCATGCCATCGTTGCCCGGGAAGAACTGTGCAATGGTAGCTGGCACGAACATGATTGATTGCGCGAAGATAATCGGCATTACACCCGCCGCATTAACACGGATCGGAAGATACTGTGTGGTACCGCCGTATACTTTACGTCCAACCACGCGCTTTGCGTATTGCACCGGAATCCGACGCGTGCCTTGCGACACGAGAATAATGAAGGCGATCACCCCGAGTAAGACGGCAATTTCAAGGAGGAAAATGAAGAAGTTAGCCGACAGGTTGAACTCGTTCATTATCGAGGTAGGCAAGAAGGCAATAATACCAATCATAATGATCAGCGAAATACCGTTACCAATACCGCTCTCGGTAATTCGTTCACCAAGCCACATCACAAAGACGGTACCTGCCGTCAGAGTAATGACGGTTGTGAACATGAAGAACGTGGAGTTGATTACGATCGCCGTACCTGTAGCCCCTGCAAGCAGGTTGATGGCATAACCGGTAGACTGAATCAACGTGATAAGCACCGTGCCGTAGCGCGTTAGCTGTGTTATTTTACGCCGCCCCTCTTCCCCTTCGCGTTGCAGCTTCTGGAAGTAGGGGTTAACAGCGCCCAACAGCTGAATGATAATCGACGCCGTAATGTACGGCATGATACCCAGTGCAAAGATTCCAGCCTGGCTGAATGCACCGCCGACAAACATATCGAGAAACCCGAACAGGTTATTCGAATCCGTCTGCGAGTTTACAGCAGAGAGAACGTTGGCGTCGATACCCGGCAGGGTTACCTGTGCGCCAATGCGATAAACAATAAGAAGGCCCAATGTGTAGATGATGCGTTGCCGCAGCTCTTCAACCTTCCAAATGTTACGAATACTTTCGGCAAAGCCAGCCATAACTACTAATCCTTTTAATCGGCCTTAACGACCGCTGCACACGATACAGTGTTATTCAATGACAGTTGCAGATCCACCTGCAGCTTCGATTTTCGACCGTGCTGAAGCACTGAACGCATGGGCAGTCACCTGGAGGGCTGCACTCGTTTCACCAGTACCCAGAACTTTTACGAGATCGTTTTTCCGTGCCACGCCGGCTTCAACCATTACTTCAGGCGTAATAGGCTGCCCACCGTCGATACGACCAGACTCGATCAACTTCGCCAATGTGGCAAGGTTAACACCCCGGTAGCTCACGCGGAATCGATTTTTAAAGCCAAACTTGGGAATCCGACGCTGCAAAGGCATCTGTCCCCCCTCAAACCAGACGGGAATGCTGGCACCTGAGCGGCTCTTCTGTCCTTTATTACCCCGGGTCGAGCTATGTCCACCATAACCCGAACCAACACCACGTGCAATGCGCTTGCGTGACTTCGTGGCACCTTTGGCAGGTTTAAGATTGCTGAGATCCATGTCAGTTCGTTTCTTCTACTTTTACTAAGTGGTGCACTTTTTCCAACATACCACGGATCTGTGGTGTGTCGTTATGCTCAACTGTTTGATGCATCCGTTTGAAACCAAGCGCTTCCATGGTCCGCTTCTGGTTTTTTGACGTACGGATTACGCTACGCGTTTGTGTAATTTTCAACTTTCCCATTTTAGCTCTGCAAATTGCGTCTAAGGCAGAATGAATTTCCAGCGTTCCAGGAATTACCCTTCAAATACTTTTTTCAAAGGAATGCCACGACGCTTTGCTACTTCCATGGGGTCCTGCAGAGAAGCAAGGCCGTTGATGGTTGCAGCTACCTGGTTGTGGGGGTTACTGGAGCCCAGTGACTTGGACAGAATATCAGAGATACCTGCACATTCAAGTACCGCGCGTACACCACCACCAGCAATTACACCGGTACCGTTAGAAGCCGGCTTCAACAATACACGGCCAGCATCTTTACGCCCGATGATTGGGTGTGGAATTGTACCACTGCGCAAGGGCACCGAAATCACGTTTTTCTTGGCGTCTTCTGTACCTTTAGCAATTGCACTGGCAACCTCGTTTGCTTTACCGAGACCTGCACCTACAACGCCATTACCATCTCCAACAACAACAACTGCGTTGAAGGAAAAGCGGCGACCACCTTTAACAACTTTGGCCACGCGATTTACAGCGACGAGTTTTTCAATCCACTCTTTCTGAGGCGCTGATGCCTTCTCACGTGCGCGACGGTTTCTACCTTTAGCCATTATCTTATCTGTTTACAGCTATTACACCGGTCAATCGACCGATCTTTATCGTTAAAGCTTTTTTAGAATTTAATACCGCCTTCGCGGGCGCCATCAGCAAGAGCCTTGACGCGTCCATGATACCGGAAACCATTACGATCAAATATCACGGTTTCTACGCCAGCCGACTTCGCACGTTCTGCGAGCTTCTTCCCTACTTCTGTGCTTTTCTCGATAGCAGTGCCTTTGAGGCTGCCATCTTCAAGCGAAGAAGCTGATGCCAGCGTGTGCCCATTCAGATCATCGATCAGTTGGGCGTAAATGTGTTTGGTGGAACGAAACACTGAAAGTCTTGGACGATCTGCCGTTCCGTTTACTTTTTTGCGGATGCGCTGTTTGATGCGATTCCGGCTTAATGCTTTTCTATTCTTTGCCATGTTCTTAACCTGTGGACCGAAAGATTTCCAACCCTTCGGTGCGGCTTTTCATGAATTAGGTGCTACTAGCGAGCTGCTGTCTTACCAGCTTTACGGCGCACGTATTCGCCAACATAGCGAACACCTTTGCCTTTGTACGGCTCGGGTGGTCTCAACTTCCGAATCTTGGCGGCGACCTGGCCAACAAGCTGGTTGTCGATTCCTTCGATAATTACAATCGGATTCTTGCCCCGCTTGGTATCAACAGTTATGTCAATGCCTGGAGGCGGCAAGAAGTAAATAGGGTGTGAAAATCCTAAGCCGAGCTCCAGTACGCCATTCTGCATCTGTGCGCGATACCCCACACCAATAACTTCCAACTCAATCTTGAAGCCCTTGGTCACACCCGTGACCATGTTGTTGATCAAGGAGCGGTACAGGCCGTGCATTGCACGGTGTCTTTTCTGGTCCGTAGGACGCTTAACTGACAGCTGCTTGTCTTCTTGCGACACTTCGAGATCTGGATCGACTTGCAAAGACAATTCGCCTTTGGGTCCTTTCACTGTTACCAGGTTGTTAGTGGCCACGTTAATTGTGACGTCTCCACCAAATTCAATTGGCAACTTGCCGATACGAGACATATCTAATCTCAGTTTAAGGTTTTCAATGCTTTGCTTTCAGCGATGGCGGTTTTTGTATTAATGAAACAGCCGTATCGTGAAAACTAATTTCTAGTACACGTAAGCGAGGACTTCGCCGCCAACATTTACCTGGCGTGCTTCTTTGTCCGTCATCACACCCTGGGATGTTGAAAGGATTGCAACACCAAGGCCGTTTCTTACGCGTGGCAGGTCGCCAGCGCCGACATATTTACGCAATCCAGGGCGAGAAATACGCTTCAGCATGTGGATAACAGGCTTACCGGCCTGATCATACTTGAGGTACAAACGCAGCAATCCCTGCTTGCCATCATCAATGTCGATATATCGTTTGATGTATCCTTTTTCCACCATAATCTGCGTCATTGCGCGCTTCAGCTTGGAGGCAGGGATATCTACATGACGGTGTCGCGCTTTCTGCGCATTCCGAATGCGCGTCAAATAATCTGCAACGGTATCTGTTATTCCACTCATGATTTTAACGTTTAGGCCGGCTCATCTCCCGGCACTCACTTTTAGGCTTCTAACCAAGACAAATTTTGCAAATTGCGCTTACCAGCTGGCTTTCCTGACCCCAGGAATTTTGCCTGCCAAAGCCATTTCCCGAAATACGATGCGGGAAACACCAAACTTGCGCATGTAGGCACGGGAACGACCGGTCAATGCACAGCGGTTCTTCAGGCGCACAGGACTCGCATCCCGTGGCAGCTTCTGCAGTTCTTCGTACTCACCTGCTGCTTTCAGCCGAGCCCGACGCTCTGCATATTTACTTACCATCTTACGGCGTTTGCGCTCGCGCGCCATCCAGCATTTCTTTGCCATCTTTTTCTAAGCCTAGCTTTTTCGCTATATAAATTTAAACTGCTACTTCTTCGGTATCGCGACGAACGAATGGCATACCGAGCGCCTTCAACAGGGCCAGGGATTCTTCATCCGTATTCGCAGAGGTCACGAAGGTAATGTCGAGACCACTGATGCGGTCAATTTTATCAACATTGATTTCCGGGAAGATAATCTGCTCCTTTACACCGAGCGTGTAATTGCCCCGGCCGTCAAAGCTTTTATCAGGAATACCACGGAAGTCACGCACACGTGGAAGCGCCAGGGTTACGAGACGATCGAGAAATTCATACATCCGGTCGCCGCGCAACGTTACATGCACACCAATGGGCATACCTTCGCGCAACTTGAAGTTTGAAACACTCTTCTTTGCTTTGGCAGTTACAGGGTGTTGCCCTGTAATTGCGCGCAATTCCTGCACGGCATCATCAAGAAGCTTTTTGTTCTGAGAAGCTTCTCCTACGCCTTTATTGATACTGATTTTCAGGAGGCGAGGTACCTGCATTACATTTGTGTACCCGAACTGTTTTGTCAGTTCAGCCACGACCTCATTACGATATTTCTCCTTCAATCGTACAGTATAAGCCATTGCTCTTACCGATAATCTCGTCTGTATGCTTTCGTATACGTTATAAATTCTGTGCTGCTGGTCCCTAGCGGTCCAACTCTTCTCCGGTCGTTTTTGCGTACCGGATCCAGCGTCCCAGGCCTGTTTCCGGATCCTGGATCCGCTTTCTGCCTACACGGGTGCGGTTGCCATCGCCATCAAGCGGCATCACATTGGAAATGTGAATTGGCATTTCGCGAGGAATACGTCCCCCCTGTGGGTAGGTCTGGTTTGGCTTGGTGTGGCGGATACGGAGGTTTACACCTTCGATAATCACCCGCTCTCTTTCGGGGTATACCCGCAATACTTTGCCCACATAGCCCTTGGCCCGGTCAGAGTCGAGAGACTTAGTCGCGGTGATCGCTTTGGTCAGCATGACCGTATCACCTTTCTTTATGTGAAGCTTTCTCTTTTTATTTTTCGTGCGAGGCATAGCTCAATTCTGCATTTCAACTTTCACGCTCGGTACACATCTGGCCCGAGACCCAAAAGCGTTGATGTTATAGTACTTCCGGTGCAAGTGAGACAATTCTCATAAACTGCTTTTCGCGAAGTTCGCGGGCAACGGGCCCGAAGATACGGGTACCTCGTGGCTCATCCTGCGCATTAAGCAGTACCGCGGCGTTCTCATCAAACCGGATGTAAGAACCGTCTTTGCGGCGATATTCTTTTTTCGTCCGTACAACAACGGCAGGTGAAACTTCACCTTTCTTTACGTTGCCGCCCGGAATAGCTGACTTGACAGACACAATAATTCTATCCCCAATGCGGGCATAGCGCCGGCCACTGCCACCCAGTACGCGAATACACAATACTTCTTTGGCGCCACTATTATCGGCCACTGCGAGTCTGGATTCCTGTTGGATCATGATCGTGTAGTTTTATACATGCTGGCACAGCATCTGCGCCACAGCATCAATAGGTTCTGAATTACTTGGCTCGTTCGAGCACCTCAACGAGGCGCCAACGCTTGTTTTTACTTAATGGTCGGGTTTCCTGAATGCGCACGGTATCACCGTAGTTTGCGTCATTCTCCTCATCGTGCGCCATCAACTTGGTGGTCTTTTTGATAAACTTCCCGTAAATCGGGTGCTTTACCTGGCGCTGGATGGCAACTGAAATGGATTTGTCCATTTTGTCGCTTACAACGAGCCCAATTCTTTCTTTTCTACGACTTCTTGCGTTTTCCATGTGTTCATGATCTGGCTTGGTGAGCCGGAACCCCACCAACTACCGTTGTTGAAAAAACTTGATGTTTACTGGCCGGCTTCGGCGGCCAGTTTCTGCTTCAGGATCGTCTGGAGCCGGGCAACAAGACGGCGCGAATGCCGCAGTTGCATCGGGTTCTGAATGTCAGCAATGGCATGCTGGAAATTCAGATGCTGCAAACTTTCCTTTTCATCCTTGATGCGCTGCTGGATCTCAGTAACGCTCAATTCGCGAATTTCTTTAGCTTTCATGACTCCTACGTCAGCTGGTACGGTGATTAATCTGCAGCCACGTAATCAGGGCGCACTACAAACTTGGTTTTGATCGGCAGTTTCTGCTGCGCAAGACGCAACGCTTCTTTTGCCAGATCTGGCGGTACGTTACCACCGATCTCAAAGAGAATCCGGCCAGGCTTTACCACTGCTACCCAGTACTCCGGAGAACCTTTACCTTTACCCATACGGGTTTCAGCAGGCTTTTTCGTGATGGACTTGTCGGGGAAAATCCGAATCCATACGCGACCTGCCCTCTTCATCCGACGGGTCATGGCGATACGCGCAGCCTCAATCTGCCGGCTTGTAATCCGACCAGGCTCAAGCGCCTTGATTCCAAAGTCGCCGAAGTTAATCCGTGTACCGCGAGACGCATTGCCTTTGATGCGTCCTTTTTGAACACGGCGGTACTTCGTTCTTTTGGGCATTAACATAATGACACCCTCTCTATCCCGAGATCAATTTTAAAGTTTAGCTCTTGTTGTCGCCGCCACCCTGGCGATTGCCGCCACGACGGTTGTTGTTGCGTCTGCCACGCCGACGACGCTCTGGCGGCATCTGCTGCTGCGACTGCTGACGCTGCGCCTGTACGTTCGGGCTCAGATCTGGCTTACCAATTACTTCACCACGGAAAATCCAGACCTTGACGCCGATTGTACCATAAATGGTATAGGCTTTCTGCTCCGAGTAGTCGATATCAGCACGTACAGTGTGCAGCGGCACGCGACCCTCGAGGTACTGCTCGGTACGGCCCATTTCTGCACCACCGAGACGACCACCTACTTTGATACGGATGCCTTCAGCTCCCATGCGCATGGCAGCCGTGATGGCCTGCTTCATGGCGCGGCGGAAAGAAACACGTCCTTCGAGCTGCTGGGCTACATTCTGGGCAACGAGGCTTGCGTCCAATTCGGGGCGCTTGATCTCGTTGATGTTAATTTGAATGTCTTTGCTAGTGAGCTTTTTGAGCTCCTCGCGCAGCTTCTCTACTTCAGCACCACCCCGACCGATGACAACGCCAGGCCGGCTGGTGTGTAGCGTCAGAATCACACGCTTCGGTGTGCGCTCGATTACTACACGGCTGAGGCCCGCCCGCTTCAAACGCGCGCTGAGGTACTTCCGAATCTCTTCGTCTTCAACAAGTTTTGCTGAGAAATCTTTCTCGGCATACCAGTTGGAATCCCAACCTCTAATAATGCCAAGTCGAAATCCTACAGGATGTGTTTTCTGACCCACTGTAAAACCTTTCTTTTGTTATGGGCTGTTAAGCGTAATTTCTTATTCGTCGTCTTCTTCGTCGCCAGGCGTACCAACAACAACCGTAAGGTGGCTGGTGCGCTTGAGAATAGGCTGGGCACGACCACGCGGTGCCGGACGGAACCGCTTAAACTGTGGACCTTCATCAACCCGGATCTCACGCACAATCAACTGATCCTCATCGAACCGCTCTTCCTGGTTCTGATCCATCAGATTATGGACAGCAGAGAGAATGGTACGACGCACGGTGTCAGTCACCTTCTGCGGCATAAAGTTGAGCGAATTAATCGCGTCGGGCACCCGCTGACCGCGGACTACGTTTACCACTGGTCTAATCTTCCGTGGCGAACTTCTAATGTATTTTCTTACAGCTTTAGCTTTCATGACCGTTGCTATTCTAGACGGTGTCACAGCCCAGGGGGCGTTCCTTCAACGATGATTTCTAACGACCGCGTTTGTCCTTCGCGCCGGCGTGTCCACGGAATGTTCTGGTTGGAGAAAATTCGCCGAGACGATGTCCTACCATATTTTCAGTGATGTAAACCGGAATGAACTGTTTGCCATTATGTACAGCAAACGTATGCCCGACAAATTCAGGCGTAATCATGGACGCGCGACTCCACGTCTTAATGACCTTCTTTTTTCCGCCTTCGTTCATTTTGTCCACTTTACGCTGGAGCTTGAAATGAACAAAAGGTCCTTTTTTAAGTGATCGTGCCATTAAAATTTTTGCTTTATAAGCCCGGGCAGTTTCCTAACCAGGCAACCTACCTGGTTACTTTTTGCCGCGTCTGCGGACAATTAATTTGTTCGACTGTTTACGCTTCTTTCTGGTCTTGAAGCCTTTTGCAGGCACACCAGAAGGAGAACGTGGGTGACCACCGGAAGACTTGCCTTCCCCACCACCCATCGGGTGATCTACAGGGTTCATGGCAACACCGCGGGTTTTAGGACGAACGCCCAACCAGCGCTTGCGGCCAGCTTTACCGTGGTCGATATTCGCGTGATCCGGATTGCTGGTGGTACCGATGGTGGCCATGCAGCGGCTTGGCACCATGCGCGTCTCACCTGAAGGCAGACGCAGCGTAGCGTACTTGCCTTCGCGCGCCGTAAGCTGCGCGTAGGTTCCAGCTGAACGCGCCATTTGGGCACCTTTACCCGGCTTCATTTCGATAGCGTGTACAAACGTACCTACCGGAATTTTCGAGAGCGGCATGCAGTTGCCTGGCTCAGGCGGCGCATCAGGACCGTTCATTAGCGTTGAGCCAACCTGCACTTCATTCGGTGCAATGATGTAGCGCTTCTCACCGTCCGCATAGACCAGCAATGCAATACGTGCAGAGCGGTTGGGATCGTATTCGATACTAGCTACTTTGGCTGGAACGCCAAACTTGTTGCGTTTAAAATCAATAATGCGGTAGCGCCGCTTGTGCCCACCACCCTGGTGGCGCACCATGATCCGCCCGGTATTGTTACGTCCACCTTTTTTCTTGATGGGCGCAAGCAAGCTCTTTTCGGGCGTCGACTTCGTGATTTCGTCGAAAGTCGAAATCGAGCGGTGTCGCTGCGCGGGTGTGACCGGTTTAAACTGTCGGATTGCCATTGCTCTCTAGTCTGGATGACGCTGCCTGCTGCCCCGGTAAGGGACTGGCCACAACGCCAAATCCTATTTACACGTTTTCGAAGAAATCAATTTGTTCACTGTCAGGCATCAGCGTGACGATGGCCCGCTTATACGCTGCCTTACGCCCTTCTACAACACCACGTTTGGTGAACTGCCTGCGCCGCTTGCCACGCACAATCAGGGTACGCACTGCCTTGACTTTTACGCCGGGGTAGCGCTTCTCGATCTCTTTACGGATCTGCACCTTGTTTGCATCTTTGTCTACTACAAAAGCATAGTGCCCTTCTTCCATAAGACGGGACATCTTTTCAGTAACAAATGGCCTTACTAAAATTCCTTTTTCCATGGCCTTACAATCTTGTTATCATCTGCAGGGCAGACAACAAAGATTCTTCTAAGTTATTTTTTGCCTGATTTTTTGGCGCCCAACTGTGCGCTCAACGTTTTTACTGCGCCTTCCTGGATGAGCAACGTTTTAGCGTTCATCAGATCCAGTGTTGAGGCCTGCGTTGCCTCCAGTACCCTGAGCCGCGGAATATTGCGAGACGAACGATACATATTTGCATCGTGCGCACTTGTCAGCAACAATACGCTGGCATTACCCAACTCGAGGGCTGAAACCATCCGCTGCATTTCATTGGTGTCCGGCGCATCAAACGTAAAGTCCTCAATTACCCGAATGGCATCACCTTTTGCTTTGTGAGAAAGCACAGAGCGGCGAGCAAGAGCCTGGGTTTTGCGATTCACTTTTACGTTGTAATTGCGTGGCCGAGGGCCAAACACGGTTCCACCACCACGGCGCAGTGGCGACTTAATAGAACCTGCGCGGGCATTACCAGTGCCTTTCTGGCGGTACAGCTTCTTGGTACTACCAGCTATTTCAGAGCGCTCTTTTGACTTGTGCGTGCCCTGGCGTCCATTTGCCTGTACACGTTTTACATCAAGCCAGATAGTGTGGTCGTTGGGTTCAATAGCGAACACCGACTTGTCGAGCGTAACTGTACGCCCTGCTTCACTTCCGTCGCGCTGTAAGACCTTGAGTTTCATGATCTAAGATGCTCTTTAACTTGTTCTGCCGTAATCGCGCAGCTACAATTATGCTTTATGAATTTCCAGGAAGCCATTTTTAGGCCCTGGTACAGCCCCTCTCACCAACATTACGTTGTGTTCGGGATAAATTTTTACTACTTCGAGGTTCTGCGTCGTCACGCGCGCATTCCCCATCTGGCCGGCCATGCGCAGCCCCTTAAATACCCGCGAAGGGTAAGAAGACTGCCCAATCGAACCTGGTGCACGCTGGCGATTGTGCTGACCGTGGGTTGCCATACCGACACCACCAAAACCGTGGCGCTTAACAACCCCCTGAAATCCTTTACCCTTTGAGGTACCCACTACATCCACGTAGTCTCCTTCCTCGAACACATCCTCAATGGTTTTGCTATCGCCCAGATTAAGTTCGTCACCTTCAAAATCTCTGAACTCAACAACTTTCTTCTTCGGCGTGGTACCTGCTTTATCGAAGTGGCCTTTCAGCGCCTTCGAGGTACGCTTCTCTTTCTTTTCGCCGTAGCTCAATTGCACAGCGTCATAGCCGTCCTTACCGTCAGACGTCTTGATCTGGGTTACAATATTGGGCTCCACCTCAACGACAGTACAAGGAATGTTATTTCCTGCCTCATCGAAGATGCTGGTCATGCCAACTTTTTTTCCTATTAATCCGCTGCCCATGGCTGCTACTCTTTTTATCTTCCAGTTTTAAAGAAGAAGTATGTACTCAAATTTTTCGAGCCGGCCGCATATAACGCCCTTCTCGCCAGTAGGTTTGACTAACTTTCTGTGTAGTTTTGATTTACCGCTTCTCCGCCACCAAAACGACGTTGCCTTCTAACTCTGCGCCAAGCAGAATCGCCAACGTTGTGGCATCAGCAGTAAACTCAACCTGAATATCATTCAGGAAATTGTACGTAAGCGAAAGATCAACCTGCGGCAAACCCTCCAACTGCACACTCAACACAAGCCGACTGCTCGCGTCATTGACGGTATAGGTACCCGTAATCGCCAGGTCCTCCGTCTCAGGATCAGCGTACACCAATACCAGGGAATAACTCTGGTCTTCGTTAAGGGTCACCGTAAGCACACCCAGCGCCGAAAAGATTGCAGTTTGATCCCGCTCACCACCCTGGTCAGCTGCACTGACTATATCCCAGGCGCCCAGGAACCGTTCTGCGTCGTTACCACCCTCATCGTCGTCGCTGCTGTCACAACCGACAAGCGCAACCGAAGCAAAGAGTACAAGCAGTAACTTGAAAATTTTGTTTGATGCTTTCATAGTAGTGGGGTTTGTGTTCCGACAGAACGTCACACTTTAATTTCTACATCAACACCACTGGGCAATTCCAGCTTCATCAGCGCGTCTACCGTTTTGCTGCTTGTAGAAAGGATGTCGATCAGGCGCTTGTGACTACGCGTCTCAAACTGCTCACGACTCTTCTTGTCCACGTGTGGACTCCGCAACACTGTGTAGACTGACTTCCGCGTTGGGAGAGGAATTGGGCCACTTACAACAGCGCCCGTTGCCTTTACCGTGCGAATGATTTTCTCTGCACTTTTGTCAATCAAGCTATGGTCGAATGATTTAAGCTTGATGCGAATCTTCTGACTAGCCATACGTCTCTAGGTCAACTCAAGTAATCAGGGGCACACCTTTCGGCATGCCCCTGAAACGATTATTCAATGATTTTGGAAACAACACCAGCACCAACGGTGCGGCCGCCTTCACGGATTGCAAAGCGCAACCCTTCTTCCATCGCCACTGGCTGGATCAGCGTTACCTTGAACTGGGTGTTATCACCAGGCATTACCATCTCTACGCCGGCTGGCAGTTCGATGTCGCCCGTCACATCCGTCGTACGGAAGTAGAACTGTGGGCGGTAGCCTTTGAAGAATGGCGTATGACGGCCACCTTCTTCTTTACTCAGTACGTACACTTCGCTCTCGAACGTTGTGTGCGGTGTTACGCTGCCCGGCTTGATTACTACCATGCCGCGCTCTACTGCTTCTTTATCTACACCACGAAGCAGCAGACCTACGTTGTCGCCCGCTTCGCCGCGGTCGAGAATCTTGCGAAACATCTCAACGCCTGTAATCGTCGTCGTGATTTTCTCTGGCTTGATGCCCACGATGTCCATCGTGTCGCCCGAGTTTACCACACCGCGCTCGATACGGCCAGTTACTACCGTACCACGACCTGTGATCGAGAACACGTCCTCGATTGGCATCAGGAATGGCTTCTCTGTGTCGCGCTCTGGCGTTGGGACGTATTCGTCTACCGCGGCCATCAGCTCCATGATTTTCTCTTCCCACTGCGCTTCGCCATTGAGTGCGCCAAGTGCGCTACCCTGGATCACTGGCACGTCGTCGCCAGGAAACTCGTACGTAGAAAGCAGTTCACGCACTTCAAGCTCAACCAGCTCGAGCAGCTCTTCGTCATCAACAAGGTCAACCTTGTTCATGAACACAACCAGGTACGGTACACCTACCTGACGCGCAAGCAGGATGTGCTCACGAGTCTGCGGCATCGGACCGTCGGTGGCTGCTACAACCAGAATTGCGCCGTCCATCTGCGCTGCACCCGTTACCATGTTCTTTACATAGTCCGCGTGACCTGGACAGTCTACGTGGGCATAGTGACGATTGCTCGTCTCATATTCCACGTGCGCTGTAGCAATCGTGATACCACGCTCGCGCTCTTCCGGTGCGTTGTCGATTGAATCAAAGGAGCGCACTTCAGCACCCCCGGCTTTGGCCAGGACCGTCGTGATCGCCGCCGTCAGCGTCGTCTTTCCGTGGTCTACGTGGCCGATCGTCCCCACGTTCACGTGAGGCTTTGTGCGTTGAAACGTCTCTTTCGCCATGACTATATATTTTTTAACAGTTTAATTTTTCTGAGATCGATTCTTTATGCCGAGATACCCGTTGAGGCAGCCACAACTTCGTCAGCGATTGCTTTTGGCACTGACATGTAGCTATGGAACTGCATGGTATAGATTGCACGGCCCTGCGTAATCGAACGCATATCCGTTGAGTACCCGAACATTTCAGAGAGCGGTACATGCGCCTTGATAATCTGCGCATCGTTTCGCTGGCCCAGGCTCTCAATTTTACCACGCCGGCTGTTGAGGTCACCAATTACGTCACCCATGTACTCATCGGGCGTAACAACCTCAACTTCCATGATGGGCTCCATCAGAATTGGAGAGGCTGCGCGTGACGCTTCACGGAACGCCATACGGCCTGCAACCTCGAACGACAACTGATCGGAGTCAACGTTGTGGAATTTACCATCGTAAAGCCGGGCTTTAATGCCTTCGATAGGATAGCCAGCAAGCGGCCCCTGAGACATTGCACTAGCGATACCCTTCTCCACAGACGGGATGTATTCACGCGGAATGTTACCACCAACGATTTCGTTGACGAACTCAAATCCGACACCGGTTTCGTTCGGACTGAATTCAACATGAACCTCTGCAAACTGACCACGACCACCAGACTGCTTCTTGTGGGTGTAGACCTTGTTTACAGGAGATGTAATGGCCTCACGATACGCAACCTGCGGGCGTCCCACATTAGCGTCAACCTTGAACTCACGACGGAGACGGTCAACGATAATTTCGAGGTGCAACTCACCCATGCCGGCGATCAGCGTCTGACCGGTTTCATGGTTTGTTGAGATCCGGAATGTTGGATCCTCTTCTGCGAGTTTCTGCAGCCCCTGGCCCAGCTTGTCGCTGTCAGCCTTGGTTTTTGGCTCAATTGCAATACGAATTACAGGCTCAGGGAAGTCCATCTGCTCCAGAATGATCGGATCACTCGGATCAGCAAGGGTGTCCCCTGTGCGGACATTCTTCAAACCTACCGCAGCGGCAATATCACCTGCGCGCACAATTTCAACATCTTCACGACTATTTGCGTGCATGAAGAGCAGGCGACCTACGCGCTCTTTCTTGCTAGATGTTGCATTAAGGACCTGGTCCCCTTTGTTCAGCTCACCGCTATACACACGGAAGAACGTAAGCTTACCAACATAAGGGTCGGTCATAATTTTAAACGCAATGGCACTAAACGGCTGATCCCGCTCCGGCGTACGCGTAATCTCAGCATCCGTATGAGGATGAATACCCTGGATAGCTTCAACATCCACTGGGCTTGGGAGATAGTCGATTACACCGTCGAGCAAGCGCTGAACACCTTTGTTCTTGAACGCGGTACCACAGAACACAGGTGTGATATCCAGGCTCAGCGTAGCCTTACGAACCGTATCTCTGATTTCCTGCTCAGTGATCTCTTCTTCCTCGAGATACTTCATCAGGAGCTCATCGTTGTGCTCGGAAATTGCTTCAAGAAGATTGATGCGCCAGTGACGTGCTTCAGCGCGCAGATCTTCAGGAATATCAATCTCATCCCACGTAGCACCCTGCTTGTCTTCATGCCAAACAATGGCTTTGCCTTTCACCAGGTCGATAACCCCGCGAAACATTTCGCCGCCACCGATAGGAATCTGAACAGGCACAGCATTGGCTTTCAGACGATCTTTCATCATCTGAACGGCGCCATGATAATCAGCACCGGTGCGGTCCATTTTGTTTACAAAGGCAATACGCGGAACGTTGTATTTGTCTGCCTGACGCCAAACGGTTTCAGACTGCGGCTCTACACCACCTACAGCACAGAACAGTGCAATAGCACCATCGAGAATACGCAGTGAACGCTCAACCTCAACCGTGAAGTCAACGTGTCCTGGCGTATCGATGATATTAATGCGATGATCACTCCAGAAGCAGGTTGTCGCAGCACTTGTAATCGTGATGCCGCGCTCTTTCTCCTGCTCCATCCAGTCCATCGTCGCACCGCCTTCGTGTACCTCCCCCATTCGGTGGAGCCGACCTGTATAAAATAGGATTCGCTCAGTCGTCGTAGTTTTACCCGCGTCAATATGGGCCATAATGCCGATATTACGCGTCTTCTTAAGCGAATAACCTTTATTTTTGCTCATTTTGGGTAAACGATAAAATGTTACTCAAAGTAAATAACCACTGCTAACGCCGTAGTTACCTGGGAATCAAAAGCCGACTCATCCGGGGACAGGAGAAGCTAGCTTCTGCACTACTTAGAACCGGAAGTGAGCAAACGCTTTGTTTGCCTCAGCCATACGGTGCGTGTCGTCCTTTTTCTTAATGGACCCACCTTCACCATTGGCTGCACTCATCAGCTCCTTTGCCAGTCGCATCGCCATGCTTTTATCACCGCGCGCCCGGGAATACTGAATGATCCACCGAAACGCGAGCGCCGTACGTCGATCCGGACGCACCTCTACAGGTACCTGGTAGGTTGCCCCACCAACACGCCGGCTACGCACTTCTACAAGCGGTGCCACATTATTAATCGCCTTTTTAAAGACGTCTATGCCAGGCTCTCCTGTTTTCTCTTCAATTACCTCCAATGCCTGGTACACAAGGGCCTGAGCAACACTTTTCTTGCCACTCAGCATTACACTGTTGATAAACCTTGAAACCAGTTGATCATTGTAGAGAGGATCAGCATTTACTGTCCGCCGTTCTGCCTTTCTTCTACGCATAAGCTTAGTCTTGAGATCGGAAGGCTAAAACCCTGAATCGATCAAATATCTAGAAGATTTCCGAATTCCTATAAACCTAAATGCAGCCTATTTCTTTGGCCGCTTTGCACCGTACTTAGAACGCGACTGCCTGCGATCATCAACACCTGATGTGTCAAGCGCACCGCGAACGATGTGGTATTTCACACCCGGCAAATCTTTCACACGACCACCGCGCACCAGTACAATCGAGTGCTCCTGCAGGTTATGTCCTTCACCTGGGATATACGCGATTACCTCGACACTATTGGTCAAACGAACTTTAGCCACCTTCCGCAGCGCGGAGTTAGGCTTCTTTGGCGTCGTGGTATATACACGAGTACAAACACCACGTCGCTGCGGGCAATTCATCAAAGCAGGCGACTTCGTCTTCTTGACTTTGTTTACCCGCCCCTTGCGTACTAATTGCTGGATTGTAGGCACGATGTGTTAACTTTTCTGATTAGGTTACTTTTGACAAAAAACCGACCGACTCAATGCCGGGTCAAATTTTTGCTCAGAATTCCATGATACTCTTCTGTCTGGAATTGTTCAATCTTTTTAATAAAGATACCGTTAAGATGTGCTTTTTTCTCTAGAAATGCTGTTAGAGAGGGACTTATTTTGACACACTGATATATACCTGAATACCAATAAAATGCAATCTGTTTAATTTCTCCTCATGATATCTACACAAAGGTAAAATGTTCTCTTTGGCAGCGTGCCAAAAAGTGCAAATAAAAAATGCCAGTTGAAGGCAAGTTCCTCCAACTGGCATTTCCAGTTCTGTCAAGCTTCTATGCTAAGTTTAAAGCAAGGCTACAGTGCCGACCACAAACATGGCCTAGGCATCAGCAGCCGGCTCGCTGTTTAAATCACTCTCCTCTTCTGGCGCAGCATCCTCAGCAACAGCCACGGGTTCACTGTGATGGCCATTCACTGACACGTACTCGCCATAGGGCCGGTCACCAAGAATCTCTACCAAATCTTTAGGACCAAGCACTTCCTTCTTCAGCAACGCCTTGGCAAGCTCATCCAGCTTTTCACGCTTCTCACGAAGCAAGCTGTGTGCACTCTGGCGCACCTCCTCAATAATCTCTTTGACCTCCATGTCGATCAAACGCGCCGTCTCATCAGAGTACGGTTTGTCAAACATAGGGCTCTCTTCTCCCCTGCCAGAGATATTAAAACTGATGTTACCGATCTTTTCACTCATACCATAGTCGACCACCATGGCGTAAGCCATTTTGGTAATACGCTCCAGATCGTTCTGGGCACCTGTGGTGATGCGGCCAAATACAATTTCTTCGGCAACACGCCCACCAATAGCCATCGTCATGCGATCCTGCAGTGCCTCTTTGGTATAGAGATAGCGCTCTTCAGGCAAGTATTGTGCATAGCCGAGTGCCGCAAGCCCACGTGGTACAATGGATACCTTAACAACAGGATCGGAGTATTTCAGGAACCAGCCTGTAATTGCATGGCCGGCTTCGTGGTATGCAACAATTTCACGCTCCTCAGGCGAAATAAGCTTGTTCTTCTTCTCAAGCCCACCAATAACGCGGTCAATGGCATGTTCAAAATCATCGGGCCCAATAGCCTTTTTGTCGCGACGTGCAGCCAGAATTGCTGCCTCGTTACATACGTTGGCAATTTCAGCGCCGGCAAAGCCAGGTGTCTGACTGGCCAGGATAGCCATATCGACGTCGTCTGAAATAATCAGATTACGCGTATGCACCTGGAAAATCTCTTCCCGTTCGCGGCGATCAGGCTTGTCGATCAGAATCTGCCGGTCAAAACGACCTGGTCGCAGGAGCGCAGAGTCAAGTACATCAGGCCGGTTGGTTGCCGCCATGATGATTACACCCTTATCCGTATTAAAACCGTCCATCTCCACCAGGATCTGGTTGAGTGTATTTTCACGCTCATCGTTAGCACCCATCATCATGCCACGGCCACGCGAGCGACCAATAGCATCAATTTCATCGATGAAGATGATACACGGCGCTTTCTCTTTTGCCTGACGGAACAGGTCGCGCACACGCGCAGCACCCACACCAACAAACATTTCTACAAAGTCTGAACCTGACAGGGAGAAAAACGGCGTCCCGGCTTCGCCAGCCACAGCTTTAGCAAGCAGCGTTTTACCAGTCCCTGGGGGCCCCACAAGCAACACACCTTTTGGTAGCTTGCCACCAAGGCGCGTAAACTTCTTCGGGCTTTTCAGGAATTCAACAACTTCTACAACCTCCTCTTTGGCCTCATCGAGGCCGGCCACGTCTTTGAAGGTAATGGTTTGGTCGCCCATGGCATCAAACAAGACGGCCTTGTTCTTCCCAATATTCAACACTTGCGACCCAGGATTCATCCTGCGAATCAAAAACATCCACAGGGCGACAATAATTATAAGCGGGAATACCCATGTCAGCATACCGCCAAACCAGTTGCTATCCTGTTTGAAGCTGAATACCACGTTCTTTGAGCGCAGCAACTCAACAACCGGTTCTTCGCTCGACTTCGTCGTTACAAAACGGCGTCTTGCATCTTCGTTGCTACCGCCAAGGAAATCCTGCCGCGGGGCAGCCAACTCAACATGGCCTTCTTCTACTGCCTGTACGGTATACGTACCAATGATGCGGGTATCACCGATAATTTCTACTTCTTCAATGTACCCCTGCTCTACATACTCCAGGAATGCGCTATAATCGAGTGCATTCTGCTCTTCTCCGTTCAGGAAGAAGAAGAAATTGGCCAAAAGTGCCAGGAATACAATGAGATAAATCCAGAGGGAGAATTTATTTCTACCCGGCGACGGACGGGATCCGTCACCATCTTTCCCTGAGGGTTTATAATCCAGCTTGTCGCGCTCATCTTGCGCCATAAGGACAAACCACTATTAATTGAATGTGGATTAAAAAACTAGACCTGCAATGTTACACAACAGGGCGGGGCGAACAATTAACTGTGCAACCAGGCTGTTCTACCTCTTTACGCAATGACATTATGCAATGACCCTGTACAAAAATGGATGCAGGTTGCATTAAGGCTTTACAGCAGTGTGCATTCAATTCCCAGCGTCGTGAAATCGAGGTCAACACCTGCTATAACGCAAAAATTGCCGCAATGGATCTGCACCTAAATCGACCATTTACACTTATTTCGATCCAAGGGGTTCTAGCCGAACCACGCAGCAACTGTTCTGGTTCCTGTATACGGTCGTACCACGTGCGTAGATTCGCGCAGATGGCTTTTCTGATTACCTGACTTTCTGGATATCAAGAAACCAGGTGCTTGGTGGCAAATCTTCCCGAAACTTCTCCAAGCCGGCCTTGGCAGCAATCAAATCAGGGTACTGGCCTACGCCAACCCGATACTTTGTGCCGCCTTTGAGGATAGCAGACTTGAAGCCTTTTGCGGTGTATTCTTCTACTACGGTTGCCGCGCGTTCCTGTTCTGAAAATGATGCAACAATAAGCGTCCACCCTTCCCCTGCCAGATCAATTTCGCCCGGTAATCGGATAAAACGCTCATCTTCAGGCATTTCTTCAAATTGACGCTGCAGATCTTCCTGAGCGAGCACTTCGACGATTGTTGAATCTTCCAAAGGCCGAAGCTCAATCATGGCACGCAACATCTGATCGGCATAGTCTGCATGCGGTGTTTGCGGGAAGCGTTCTTTGATGCTGGAGAAGAGCCCTTCCAGTTTCAGGTATTTCCCATAGGTGATGATACCGTTGCTATCGCGATCCTCTTCAACTTTGGGATAAATAGCTGCGCGTAACTCGCCAACCTCAGGACTGGCAACACCTACGCCTTGCAACATACCCCGGCCGGCTTCCCCGAGTGAATCAGCCCGTTGCAACAGCAAATCTGAACGCAATTGGGTTGCCTCAGAGACTTTATATAGCGAATCTGAAAGCGCCTGTTTGTCGTCCTGTCCATAGTAACTATCAGACAACACATACAACGAATCGGAAAGATCGTATAACCGCTCTGATTCTTTTTGCAGCGAATCTGCAGCAATCACCATGCGGCCACCACTCAAAAACTGCGGGCTTGACGTATCTACGCCGGCAAACAACCGGTCACCCTCACTGGCAGGATCAGCCGACGGCGTGAATACGGAGGTCGTATCAACCATACCGTGCGTCCAGAGCAACGAATCCGGCACCAACGGCAAAGGCAATGCACGCACATCCAATTGCGCTCGGTCCGCCCACTCGAGATAAATCGAGCCGGTTGCGAGCAACGCACGCGGTGCGACATCTGATACCGAATAGTTCGAGGCCAGCATCACCATTTCAGAAACGGCCTGCTCGTAATCTTGCTGCTGCCACCGGTCGTAGGCACTTGCATACGCAATTTCCGCCAGGGCCAGGGTATCTGTTTCAACCGAGGCAACCGGTGCTTGACCGAGTCGTTCACGGGCCTGGTTCGCAAAATCTGAATCGGGATAATTGGCAACAACTTCTTCGTACAATCTGTTTGCCGACTCGTTATCACCCAATGCGCGTTGCACCTCGGCAAGCGCGTAAAACGCACGCTGCGCAACAGAGGTATGATGCGCCTCGTCGATCACAAGACGGTACCAGGCAGCAGCCGAGTCGGGGCGCTCCATAGAAAGAAAAAGTACATTTGCCAGTTCATATCGCACAAGCGCCAGGCTTTCTTCCACTTCGGCCATACGTTGCGGCGTGCGTGGTACGTCTGAAAAGTCTACAACGGGCAAGAATTCTTCATCGATCATGTCGACAACACGCTGGGTTGTCTGGGTAGCCGATGTGTCGCCCTCCGCGACTACAGCTGCTCCCTGGATGGCATCGAGCCGGCGCCAGTTTGCCACATGCGGCCGGTCTCCCCACAGCGTGATAAACGAAATCCGACTCTCCTGCACCTGAATCTGGTCTTTGTAAAACAGGAAGCCCGATTCCTCATTCCCCGTGCCTGTATTACTATATGGTCCATCAATGACCTTCCCTTCCTGCAATCCACCTGTAGTGGAGATGTTGCGAAAGCCCTGTTCAGCCTGCCGACGAGCAATTTCGCGCTGCTCCTCTGCCATCTCCGCTGCGCGTTGTTTACGCAATTCGAGAATAAACGCATCAAACGACTCCTCATCCATGTCTCCCAGATAGAGCAGGGAATCGAGGTGTGCAATTTCGTCATACACTTCGGCAAAACTACCAAAGACTTCAGCCTGGCGATCTGCGTCGGTTACTGCTTCAGGCGCGTACTGCACATTTTGAATAGCCGTACTACCAAGGCCGGCGCGTAATGCCGTTGCCATGCCCGTCTTGGACGTGTCAAAGTGCGCCGCAGCATAAGAAAAATCACTGTATTCGTCGCGGTACAACTCCCCCATCGCATAATGGATGTTACCCCGCATCGTACTCGCATTAAGCGTACGATCATCTGTAAAGAGCAACTCATGATAAATATCATACGCCTGCTCTGGTAATCCCATCTCCTGTGTGATCCGGCCGCGGTAATACATCATCTCAGCGCGGCTCTCAAAATTCTTGTCATCCCGCTCCATACCACGCAACAAGCGAAGCGCCAGTTCTTTATCACCATGAAAGCCCTCGATGCGGATGCGACTCAACTGCGCAGCATAGACAAGCGAATAATCAGGCTTGTACTTCAGTACTTTGGAGAAAGACTGCGTTGCATTGCCATATTGACCAAGCGTCTCGTACACCTGGCCGAGCAAGAACTGAGCGCGGCTTGCAAGACGCTTGTCCTTCATCCGCTCAATGCTTCCTTCGAGAGCAGTAATTGCATCCGCCCAGGCCTCCTGCTTGACATACAACTCAGCGAGCATCATGCTCAGGTATGGACGCCACTTTCTCGACAATCCTTCGCGATTCAAACTGACTTCCAGGTGGTCTGCTGCACGCGTAAAGGTGTTGCTCGCAATAAGCGTCCTGGCTAACCAGAAGCGCGCTTCATCTTCCAACTCGCCACCTAAATCGATTACTTCCTGGAATTTCTGTTCTGCACCTACATAGTTTTTCAGATAGAAATACGACTGGCCAATGAGCAGCAGGGCATCATCAACCCATTTGGAGTTTGGATTTTCACGCAGCACATCAGCGCTTTTGAGAATGGCTTGGTCAAAATTATTCTGACTGCTAACGCGCTCGGGCGTCAGAAAAACAGGGAGGTAGAGATTTCGGTTGATGTTTTTGTCGCTGGCCCGCTCGATGGCCTTGATGCCGGTTCGGTATTCTTTCTTGGCATTATAGAAGGTATTGTAATAGGCCGTGAAGTTATCGACCCGCTTGCCAAGGAAACCACCTCTACTACATCCAGAGAGGATGAGTAGGGCCAAACAGTATGAGAGTGCACGAAACAACATTGAATCTGCAGCTAATGAGTTGTCAGCTTATGCTTGTGATAGTAGCAGTGTGTTTCGTATAGCGATTAATCAACCTGGCTAACTTGAATCATGTTGGTACGGCCTCTGGCGGGAAGCGGCATACCGGCGGTAATGACAACCCGATCCCCTGAAGCGACCAGGCCTTTGGATTTCAGAATTTCAAGCACCAGCTTGACTCCACCATCCGTATCTCGTTGAAAAGGAATTGCAAACCCATTTGTTCCCCAGGTAAGGGCCAATTGCTGCACCACATTGGCGTGGTTCGTGAAGGCATAGATAGGGGTGCTGGGACGATGCCGGGCGATTGAGCGTGCTGTTGTGCCAGAACTCGTCAGACACGCAATGGCAGCCGCATCGACCCGCTTCGCTACTTCATAGGCATTGTAAGAGATTGCATCCGTAAGCGAATCAGATACCCACTCGGCGTTCGCACCCAATGAGTGATCGAGTTCCTGCCGTTCTGCCTCACGGATAATGCTGTCCATTGCTTCAACTACGCGGATTGGATGTTTACCTACAGCGGTTTCCCCAGAGAGCATAAGTGCATCACTCCCATCAAGCACAGCATTGGCTACATCGCTTGCTTCAGCACGCGTAGGACGGGGGTTTTCAATCATACTCTCCAACATCTGCGTAGCTGTGATCACTGGCTTGGCAGCTTGCCGGCACTTGAGAATAATCCGCTTCTGTGTTCCCGGGACCATTTCCATCGGCATCTCAATACCCAGATCCCCGCGCGCCACCATAATTCCATCGGCTTGATCGAGTATTTGGTCGATTTTGCGCACCGCCTCGGGCTTTTCGATTTTGGCGATTACGTTGATTTGTTTGCCCGAATTACGAATGCGCTGCACAAGGTCTTCAACATCAGACTCATCCCGCACAAACGATAACGCAATCAGATCAACTTCCATGGACAAACCAAATTCCAGGTCGGAGAGATCTTTTTCGGTAAGCGCCGGCATTGATGCGCGCAAATGCGGTAGATTTACGCCTTTACGAGACCGCAAGGGGCCGCCGACAACAACTTCGGTAATCACGTCGTGCTCCGTGGTATCGAGCACTTTCAGCTCGAGCAACCCATCATCAAGCAAAATCCTGCCACCCAGTTCAACGTCTTCAGGCAGCGTAGCATAGCTTACGTAGACACGCCCGGGTTCGTTTGCCTCTGCCTCCTGGGTGGTCAAAACGAGCTCGCTTCCTTTGTGAAGCAATATCGCGCCGTTTTCCACCTGCCCAACGCGTATTTTGGGCCCTTGAAGGTCTTGCAGGATCGCTATTTCTCGCCCAAGCTTGCGGGCGGCTTCTCTTGCGTATATAATGCGCTGACGATGCTCTTCGTGGTTACCGTGTGAGAAGTTCATTCGGAACACATTAACGCCGGCTTCAATAAGGCCGACGATGGTGTCCATATCCGAAGAAGCAGGACCCAGGGTAGATACAATCTTAGTTTTGCGCTCCATGCAAGCGATAAGTATTCTGATGACAGCTGAATTGCTGCGCTAAAGTACGATTTTTAACAGCCCTCTTACACACGCTTTTCGAAAAAGTAGCATAACGCGCGTTAAAGCTTTGTTAAGGATGTTAATTCAAATTCCGCCCAGAAACAGGAAATTGTACCTCCCGTAGCAGTTTCAGAGCTATTTTGCCCATCGTTTGACCCCGAGCAAATCCTGTTTGCCCGCCTGTTCACACGAGTAACAGTACAAGGAATCCTACAGCACGTACAACCATGCAAGACATTCGCCGCAACAAGTTGATCCTTTTGGTCATCATCGGCCTGATTGCATTGCTCCCTTTGCTGGCATTTCTGCAATACCGCTGGATCGGACAACTGAGTGACAACGAGGTCGAGCAGCTACGCACCAACATGCAAACCAGCGCTGAGCTGTTTGGCGAAGCTGTAAACCAGGAACTCTCGCCGGCACAATTTGCGTTTCGGGTCAGCTTTACTGGTTCTCTCGAACAAATTTCCCGAGAGTTAAGCCTGAACTACCAATATTGGTCTGCCCGCGTCGCCCGCCCCGACTTGATTGAACAGATTTACTGGGTTGATTACGATGCAAATCAGGAGCTCAGTCTCTATCGCTTTGAGCCGGCAGATGGCCGTCTGGAAATGCAACCCTGGCCGGCTTATCTCGAAGGATGGAAGTCGTACTTCATCGAGCGAAATCGGCGTCAAATCGAGCAATACAACCCGCAATCAGTGCCCGACAGCATGAGCGATGTAACTTTTGCGGCGAGTAGTGCCCGCTTGATGGCAGAAACACCGGCACTCCCCATTCCCGTTTCGATCGACGACGAATTGTCTTCATCTGAAC
>CBDHHF010000029.1:0-38499 GCA_965263205.1 Rhodothermales bacterium | reverse complement strand
GTATTGGGCAGATCCACCGGCGTATCCCCCACCGGTTTTTCGTAAGTAAATTCCCAATCGTAAAAGAAGTAATATCGCTGCGCCGAATTGTGTATATCTTTAATAGCATCATCCCCACCAATCAGCACCAGGGTATCATCGGTTGCATAGGGAAATGAAGCTTCCTGATTGGCGTATAATCGTACACGGCTCGATGTTGCTTCGATACTGAAATGCTGCTCTGGTTCAAGATCCAGCTCCAGCGGCACCCAGGTTTTACGTCCTTCACCTGCGATACGCACAGGCGTTGTTCGGAGGGGAGCATTACGAAAATCATAAACCGTGACTTCAACATCACCGGGTTGATCGCCATAGATATAGACGCCGTGAAGAGTCAGGGGACGCTCGACGTCGAACAAAATGCGTTTGTCTGCCGGCGCTTCATACGCACCGGGGTAATTTCCTCGTTCCGCCATCCCGCCATGTGCACGCGTTGTATACGTTGCAGGCACCGAGTCCGCCGAAAGATCAGGGAAATCATACTTCCAATCATAAAAGTAGTAGTAGTTCTCCCGTGTGGCCTCGTTGCTTCTGCCGGGAAGCAGACTCAGGTAACCTTCTTCAACAAAAGGGAAATCGGCTTTGATGGACATATACAGACGCACGTCGCTGCCGGCGGCTGAAAGCGTATATTCATTACGCGTGCCATCCGTAATCGGGTGTACAAAAAAGTTGAGCGGAACGGTCTGTTTTACACCTTCTTCGGTCACCTCGTGATGGACGGGAGCCCCGACGATGTTGCCATCTCCATCGAACAAACTGATCACTACCGTGCCGGGGCAATCTGCATAAACACTGACTTCTTTGATGATGAGATCCCGCTCTACCGTGAATCGCATCGTCCCCACATCGGCTGCCTCGAACTTGCCCACTCCGATCGTATTATTGGGCAAGCCGATCGACAAATCCTCGACGTTGTCTTCAAATTCAAGATACACGTCGTACAATCCGTTGAGCGTGATGCGATCTTCGTCCTCAGCACCCGTACAGCATGTTAGTGATTTATTTACTTGATCTATGCAGTACGTGACGTTGTTATGTTTTTGCACCCAGGCGTGACGTATTCCGGGTATATCAACGAGCAGCTTCCTGAGGTCGTGAAAAGTGACCGGGCCGGAAGTCAAAATTTCTCGGGCCTGGTGATACGTGCCGGCCGGCGTCGGGACACCATCTACATTTCTGGTGAGCAGATCCACTATGTCGTGGCCAGTGCGATACCCCAGATCGGTGATCCCATAACACAGGAGCTCCAATAGCGTAATGCCTGGATCGTGGACATTGTAATCCGTCCAAACCTGATTGGCCAGGTTTTCAATGTGCCGCAACCCTTCCTGCCTGAGCTTCTCGAAGTCCTGACTGGTGGGTCGGTCCGGGTTTTTTATGATTACTTGAGATTCAAGCATATCTCTTCAGTATGGGGCGATACAACGTGTTGGTCTGCCGGCACCGACGTCAAGACGGAGCGGGAAGTCGCAGGAACTGCTTCGTCAACAATCCGCCACGGACAGCTATCGTTGAATCGAATGTGCACGTCCAGTGCAGTGATAAAGTCCACGTAAGGCCGTTCATCGATATAGTTGAGTAAATCGGCCCGGGTTATCGAGCGGTCAAAAATGAGGTCGGCGTCTGGATCCTCGGCCCAGGGTGCAATAAAGCGAACCAAGTCCTCCCGTAGCACCTGGCGATAAAAAGCGACGTCTTTGCCTGGAGCAAATGCCACAGTCGTGTCGATGCGGACTTCCTGATAATGGGGCGAAACGACATCGACCGTTACAAAGTCGGATACATGGCCACATAGGTATTCTTGCACCAGATTTCGCTTATTGGCGCTTAACCGGGGCCGCAATGGGTCCTCAGCGTTTTCGTTTTGCAGGCTCGGAATAACGACAACCGTTACCTGCCCAGGACGATGCTCAGGGTAACAGTCGGGAGGCGCCGGCGGGGTGTGCTCAGGATCGATACAGGCTCCACGTTTGGGATCGATGATGCCGCTATGATTGAGGCATTTTGCCTTGTACACGTCCGGAAACTGCTGCAAGACGAGTTGCTCGTAATCGACAAGCGTGACGCCACGATTCTTGTGCTTCAATCGCTCGCTGATTCGCGTGTAAAATGTATCGTCTTGCTCATCAATGACTCCGCCAAAAGATTCAAATGGCTGCTCCACCTTGCCGATGGCGGCCTGTCGCACGAGCAAACTACTGATGGTGCCGGCGGGAAGCGGGGTGAGTAGCCGGCTTGGATCGTTCCCTTCCGGAGTGTATGCTGCAAGCACGGCCTGCGGATGTACACCGATACTCTTGGCAATGCCATCTGCAAATTCAACCACGCTCGCTTTGAGCCAGAAAACGCCGGCAGGAAGCACCGTATTCTCATCGGTGATATCTGACGGCATAGCAAATTTGATAATACCTGGAGCCAGCAATCCGTTGGTTCCGTCATTATCGTCCGGCAAATTCAGATCTTTCCAATGGTTCCGCGTCAGGTAAGACCAGCGCACAACTTGTTTACTGCGATCAGGATTTTCACTGCCTTCAGCCAGTTGAAATAGAACATGTACGTTTTGCTCTGGATTGACGTCGCAAAGCCCCAGATAAAACGTCCCACTCGCATCGCGAAGATCTCTGGCTCCATTTTCAAGCAACGTGCTCGGATGAAACGTCGGCACCAGATGTGGACTCGCAACAGCATCACTGGTCTTTGGAAAATCCACTTCCGCTTGTAAGGGAAGAAATTCAGTTTGACCAAATGGATACACATGAAAAAATCGCTCGATACGCCCGTCCAGGTCTCCCCGAACCTTTTCCTCAAAACTGATCACCTCTTTGGATACATAATCCAGCTTCAGACTATTAATTAGAGGCTTGTAGGGCTCGTTTGGCAACACCACATCCACGTTCCCTTCCAGCGACTCCTTGATCGCTTGTGTGGCAAGTGATTTTGCAAAATCGCCATGGAAAAAGTCTTGTAAGAGATGCAGTCGAATGAAACCGCGATCAAGACCAATGCTAAAATTTTCAAAAGCCTTCAAGCTGGCCTGCCGAACGGCGAATATCTCAGTATTTACATCAAGCGTGAGATCGGCTTGTGGTACACCAGTCTGATTTTGGAACAAGGGGCGTGAAGAAGGTCCTTTTGTTTTCCATTCGCCATGTTCAAGGGCGTCGATACTTACTGTAAAGATGTGGTTATCAGCTACCGATATAGCGTTGTTGTTCTGATCAACGTAATTCGCGTAATAAGTCGAAAACTCTAATTCAGGCAAATCGCCCCATTCGATTTGAAGCCTGAGGTTTGGCGGATTAACCGACCCCGCCAATCGCTTCTGAAAAATCTCATGGCTGCCAATGTACAGGTTACTCCCTTTTTTGGGGGCTGACCCAAAGGGTTCAAAAGGTTTTGAAGAATCGAGAATCCCCTGATCGTTTTCTAGGATCAGGTCTTGCACGTTTTTGACATCCACGCTAACGGTGAGTCGCTGCAACTGCAAGTGCCTGAAATATTTATAGGGGTACGATGTAGGGACAAGCACCCAGTTTTCGTTTGGGGCCGTATCAGGCTGTAGCGTGGCGTTGGCTTCCACATCTTTTAATGCCCGAAATACTTTCCGGACTCCATCGGTATTGATCACTACGTGGGCATGCTCGAGGTACGCTCGCTCAGGCACAAAAGTCTGAATATCACCGGCCTGCCGCCAGAATGTCGGCTCGGAGATTGGGTCGTCTCCCTGGAGATCCACAAGCGCCCGATAAATCAATCCGTCATCGAAGTGTACAAAATCACCTCGCTCGAAAATCGATATGGCATCGTACGTTTTGAGTGCTTTCTGCTCTTTCCAAACGAATTGGTTCTCAATACCCGGTGCAAATTTTTGCCCATCTATGCCTGCCCGGGCGCGAAAAACTTGCTCATCATCACCCTCACCGATTGTGACATACGAGCCAACAGGATACTTTTCATTCTCATCGAATGCAGCAATTGATTGTATATCAAACGGCTCCCAAAACTTTGCTCCAGAGTCAGGTGCTACACCCACAAAGGTGGCACGAGCTCGGAATAATCCTGCACGGGTTGTGCCTTCTGCTGAGGCGGTTCGGAACCGAACAAACTCTCCTTCGCAGTATACCCGTAACGGATCATAAGCATCTATCGCCGATTCCAGGGTCCATTCTAGAGATTCCAGATTCGGACCCAGTCTATTGATGCGTCGTTTCGAAAGAAACATCGTACAACCAGGATCCGGCGGCGTTGACCCTGGGGCTTCATACTTCACCCGCTGTTGCGCTTCATAGGCAACAAATTCATCAAATGCGGGAGTTGGCCGGCCCAAATCGTCACAATCCAGTTGATCCCAGACATTTTTATTAATTTCATCCCTAGGATGCAATCCGATGGTTGCAGCATTCGATCTGAAAAATGAGATCAGTGCCCCCTCTTCCAGCCAGGCAAACTGATTTTCGGCAAACTGACGGGAGATAGAGAACTCATGGATATTCTCTGTACTTACTGGCATCCAGATTAACAAAGCTTCATTGGGCTCAAGGTCTGTATCTGCATTTGCCTGAAAAAACCTTGCAGCACCCCCTTCACCCAATTGCACGTAATCATCTTTTAAGAAAGGAACATCAGCCGGATATTGTCTGACCGAGGGTGCGACAAGCGCCCATACATTGCCAGGCCCAGGTGGCACTTCTGGGCCCTCGATCTTGACTCGAAAAATCTTATCCCCTCCGATTTCCTGGACGTAATCGCCAACAGACAAAGCACCTTCAACGTAGGTTTTCACCGTTACACTCAAAGGCATCCAGACGGATGCATTGGCGTCAGGTTGGATTGTGGTCCCATTAACCTGACATTCGTAATAAGACTCTTCTGTAGCCCCAGCCGGCGTGAATCGGGCAAAATCACCTTGATCATAGGGACTCGTAGCCGGGTATACCGGGACTGTTGCCTCATGAACGGCCCACACCTGTAACGAAGCATTAGGCGCAGCTGTAACGCCATCAAAATTGCATCTGAAGTATTTTGTCTCGCTATCAATGATGTTGGAGGCATATTCTCCCGTATTGTAGGGCGATCCAGTAGGGTGAGGGCTAATGGAACTGACGTTTCTCCAGATCGGGGTCTCGTCCCCCCGGCGCAATGTTGCCAGTCGGGGCTTTCGACAGATAGATTTCGCCAGCGAGTTCTACATAAACTCCCGGTCCGTAAGGCGGCGGAGCAGGTGTAGTACCCGAATCAGTTGAATAATCCCGGACTGGAATGCTCGTTTGCTCCCACTCTGATACATCGGTCGGCACGGTGGTAGGCCCATCAACTCTCGAACGATAAACGCCTGCATCCCCCCCGCCATCGAAAAATCCAACCAGGCTACCTTCGACATAGTCTCCATCCGTTTTGTAGGTAACCGTATCCCAGACCTGGTTTTCGGGATCGGGCGTCACGCCTATCGGTGGATCCACATTGGGTGTAAAAAGGCTGTTATTGAAGCCTACTTCCGCCCCCATCGCATAGTCAACTGCATCGTTGAACGTCACGTCTGTCCACACTTTTTCTCCCCCACCTGGCGCAAACCCTACGGGTGGATTTATAGAAGCCCGAAAGATCTGCGTTGCTGCCCCGGCCAATTCGCCGGCAGCGTAGATTTTTTCGTCGTCGTACGAAACATCGTCCCATACATTATCACCAGCCCCCGGGAAATGGCCCACTGGGGGGTCTACGACGGCTTCATACACAACGCCTTGATGCCCAACAATAGCACCCAGACCGTAATCAACGGTGCCTTTGAAAGTAACATCCTCATATAGATTCTGTGATGTTGAGTCAGGAAGTAAGCCTGCAGGCGGATCACCTTGCGCTCGATATACTTTTCCTTTGTAGCCAACAATATCATCTTCTTTATAATCTGGCTTGGCAACGTTGTAGGTTATTTCGGTCCAGATGCGATCATCCCCGCCTGGCCTTACATTTTCAATACCTGCCTGTGCTACGAACAGCGGGCTGCCGGACGCTACTTCAGCGCGTGATAATACATTGATTACAGGGTTGCCCGCATTGAATTTTGCGCCTGAATAGACAGGCAACTCCTCCCAGATTTTCGTTTCAATATTAGGGGGCATAACCCCATTGTTGCCGGCATTCGCTATGAAGTATTGCTGCGCAACCGGGCCTCCTTCTGGAGGATATAGGACTACCTCGTCTTTTGCGTAAGGTGTGTTGGGGATAAAATCGCTGACCTTTCGCCAATCGTCGGTTGCAAGATCTGGCGTCAATGGCAACACGCGCGCTACGGATCGAAATACCAGATCTTCAGATTCCACAATCACTAACTCGTTAGCGTCATAGGTATTTCGTGGATTGTAAATCGGTAACTCTTGACCTGTCAGGTCATCCCAGAGTGTCGGGTTTATCCTAGGAGAAACCTCGGAAGACGCCTCAAACTCAGCAATAGCTCGATAAACATCATTTCCTTCCTGACAGAACTCTAAATCATTTCCCAAACAAACCAGATCCCCTGGTACAAAAGGCCTCTCTCTAAAATCTTCATATGGTTCGGGAGAACCACTATCCCCGTAAAATTGGGTCTCCTCCCATAAAAGCACCTCATCGTTTGCCGACAAATCGCCATAAACTTCACCATTTGCCATGTACACAACTGGAGCTGCTCCTTCCGCGGTCGAGGTTACAAAATCGTTGGGGAAGTATAAAACCTTTTCCTCGTGTTCGTCTATACCAGCGGCGATGTTGAACTCCAGGTCGCCATCTGTACCCAATCCGGCAACGTCCAGAATGAATTTGGCAACAGGTAATTCGGTCTTAAAACCATCTTCGTGAACCGCCTCATCGTAAGGCACAACAGATGGAAATTCCGAGGGAAGTTCGAGTCTCCAAACAATTTCTGATTGAATGATGCGATCATCCGAAACGCCGAGTAGAATGCTCACCTCTCGTTGAGTTACCTCTTCCCATCCCTCTTCACTGGTTAGAAAAACCTTAACATTGGTCTTTAATTCACTCTTAAGCACTGAGCGGGAATACTGACATACAGCGTCATTCAGATTGGCACATCGAAAAGCAAGGTCAACCGTTCTGACGCCTTCGCTTAGCAACAACATTGGCGAAGCGATTGCAAAACCCAAGTCTGGCGAAGGAAGCAGATCGCTGCCTAGCGTTGACCATAATCCATTATCCGCTTTAAATTCGTCAGCATCTGCATCCGACGCCGCATGGACAGAAGCTACCTCCAGGCCGCCAAAATCGTCTTCGCATTCTTCGTTTGAAGCCAGCGCCGTTTCGTTCAAAAAGACTGTCTTCAAACCATCATCGTGCAGTCGCGCGTTGTTTACGACGATCTCTTCGGCTGAAGCAAAAAGCAGATCGAGTCCGTCAGCATCTTTTTTGGCATCAAAAACGGTACTTGTCTCGACAGGGAAAGGATCAAAGTTTTGCGCCAACGAGAGAATCAGATGCACCCGGTCTGCTACTTCAGGGTGTGGCGTTAACTGCAACACCTGCTTGTAATAAAAATCAAGATGGCGCTTGGTGATGCCGTTCAAATCGTCCTGCGCCAGCTTTAGCACATTGAGAAACGCCAGGAACAGGGCCATGTGCGGCTGGTGCTGGGGATAGGCGTCGAAGGTCTCTTCCAGAAACGCCGGCGCCTGCCCAACCACGGCGATCATTACTTCTAAAAAGGGCTCAAACAGACGCTTCAACTTTTCCAACAGTAGCGCTACCTCTTTTTCCTCGGAAGGAATCCCGTCCGCAAGTGGCACTACACCGTTAACTCCCAGCAGCGGCCAGGCCATCCTGCTCTTCTGCAGATCAAGCGGCTCATCATCCGCCTCCGTGAGTGGGATGCCCAACGCCTCCATGCGCTCCAGATACGCCAGCAATCGGTCAAAACCATCCATGATTACGGCTGGAGAACAACCGCGACAGGGTCTGGTGAAGCGATAGCTCAGGTAGGGACGCGCGGTGCCATTCCGCCAACGTATCCGCAATGCCGTGCATAAACACAAACAGGTCGTGCAGTGCCTCGGTGACGCCGGCGACGTCCGTTGCACATGCTACGGCTTCCATATGCGCGTTAAAAGCTTCCAGCTCTGCATCCACATCGTGATTGGCCACGATGGCAACCAACGTACTGATGTCCTTTTCGATGAACGCTACCCAGTCACCATCGGTCACGTTGTTCAAATTGTAGTACTGCAACATCGCCGCATACCGGCGGGCGTACAGAAGCAAATCAGCCAGATCACGAATCGTCAACTTTAACGTTCTCGGGTCGCAACAACTCCAGAAGCCGCTGTCCCTGGTGGGTGCCGTCTCGTTGTAGTGGATTCTTTGGTTCGCAGGCGTTAGACATCTAGATGGGTGGCGTTAGGGTGTTGAAGGCAGGTTGGATTGTGGAATTTCCGTGCCCTCAACCCTGAAGAATGGGAATACAAAGTTATTTCGGGTGTTTGTGCCGGCAATCGTATAGTCAATCAAGATGCGGACGATGCCTTCTTCTGGCACGGCTTCTAAGTTCACGGCATTCAACAACACCCGAGGCTCAAATTGGATAATCGCTTTCTCGATGAGATCCCGAATCGACGCTTGCAGTGATGTATCCAGCGGTTCAAACACCAGCCGTTCGAGGTTGGCGCCATACTTCGGCTGCATAACACGCTCACCAATCCCTGTTGAGAGCAAAATCTCGATACTGCTCTGGATATCATCTTTGCCGGTTAACATATCCACTCCGCACGTGTCTTTTCGGAATGTTGGCGGAAAACTCCAGCCTCTACCGATAAAAGGAAGTTCAGCCATATTATCCTCCTATGATTACTGTGGGGGCGCCAACGACAATTTGACCGCCATGTGCCGTTGAGTCTCCCATGCGAGCTGCCTGCTTTCCTTCGATCAGTACAGTAGAAGAGCCGGCGATGATGGTGTCAGGAGGCCCGGCACAAGACGCCATGTCCCCAACAACAGCAGCCGGCGTCCCGGCGATGAGCACAGTGGGCGCTCCCGGACCGGTAATCGGTCCACCAACATGCGGCTTTGGCCCAGGATCAACCATGGGGCAAACGTGCATATCTGAAAGTCGAGCTGCTGGTGGCATAGTTCTTTACCTTCTAGTTGATTTGGACTACCGATCCCTTTACAGATGTTGCACCACTCGATGAAAACTCAGCGCTCGCGCTGCCCTTGGCAGTCATCTGCGCGCCAGCTGAAATCTCTGTATTTGCGCCACTTTCAGCAGTCAAATTAGCAGACGCATTAATGGTTATGTCGCTGGCGCTATCGAGCGTAATCCCACTACTATCGAGCGTAATTTTGTTGCCGTGCTGGTCGCTGATTGTAATTGCCTGATCGTCATCACTTAGTATCAATGAATTCCCAGCCGGCGTCTCCAAGGTGATGGACTTCTTCTCGTCATTAAATACAAGCTTGAGTTGATCTCGCGTATAGATGCCTTTCTCGTGATTGACGTCTTCTGCCACAACCGGCGCCGGCTTCTGACTGCTGTTCAGGTGCCCAAGGATTACCGGGTGACGAGGGTCGTCGTGCAAAAAGCCAAGTACTACTTCGTCATTGATCTCCGGTCTAAAAAAAGTACCGCGATTCTCTCCGGCGTCCAGGCAGGCTACCCGCGCCCACACACCTTCGCCGGAAGGATGCTCCAGCATCGGTAATCGCACACGGACCCGATCTTCACCTTCCGGATCACCTTCCAGCTTGGTCACAATGCCGATCTGGAGGCCCTGCACAGCCGGCAACAATCCTTCGGCGGACATGGAATTGACATCTTCATGAACACGGGCAAACCTTTCAGGATCGAGCCCGAAAGTAATGTCCGTTTCCCAGTTGTTCCGGTCGATTTCATGCCGTACGGCTGTGACGAAGGCGTTACCGCTAAATCGGTCACCTAACCCATCCAGTTCGATCATATTGCCCGGGGTTACAACATGCACGCCCTGAATGCACACCCGCCCCCGTATTCTGGACAGCTGGCTTCGCAGCCACTGCGCATTGGCCCATTCCTGTAGCTCTACCTCTTTGAGCGGCCCTGCATGGCGGATATCGAAAGAGTCGAGATTTATTGTATTAGCGAGATCCCGTGTATTGAGATTTCCAGGCGAGACAACGCTAGGATCGCGTGCATCGATTGCGGCCATGTCTTGTTGCGCCGGCTGCCACGCCAACGCCTGCACACCTTTGTATTGTGTGCGTGCATCCATTTCGGCTTCTGCACTGAGCATCGTGGCGCCATGCAAAAGCGATAACACGGCAGACTCACTAAAATTCGGTGCACGAACGGCAATCAAACCATCTTCGGTGTAAACGAACTTTCCATTGGCTTCTGCGCGAGTAACGATAAAATCCCAATCCGTGGAATAATATTGTACCATTTCCGGATGCGTTACCGTGGTTGATTCCACGTCAGCACGAATGCCATAAGGACGAATTACACGGTCGATGATTTCATTGTCCGCAACTTCATAAAAATATGCTGTCTTGCGTCCAATGGTCAGCTTCACCGCTTCGTGTTTACACACGAGTTTTAATACCGAAGGCTTTTGCTGGTATAGCTTGATGTTTTTGACTGACAATAATACCTTTAAAAAGTACCTCTTCGTCTCGATGATAGCCGGCATGCACTTCAATTTGCTTACCAGGTACAAAGTCTTCTCCGGTACTTGCCTCAAAGTCTCGCGTTGAGGGATCACCATCGAAAAACTCAATTTCAGCCACTGAAATACGGTTTACTTCTCGGATAATGATGATGGATTTCAAACTGGTATCCGAGGCTCACTTCATTCCCCTCTACTACCACCTTTACCGTTGGGGTATCAGCTGAAGAACTAGTCGGTATGGAACGCGGAAATGTCATGTAGAGGAAGCGGGGCGAAGTGGCGGAAATCGAAGCTCTTGACCGACACGCAGCCGGCGAAAATTCTTAATCTTGTTGGCCTGCGCTACCTCGATATAATGCGAAGGACTCTCGTATACCTTTTGCGACATGAGGGGGAGGTTGTCGGCCTCTTCCACCGAACGAATACGACTCAAATCCGGCGAGCGGTCATTGCGTTGGCCAAGTCTGAATGCTTCATCCTTACTCTCTCTGAAGACCGCTTTGACTTTTGCACGAAGCGGCTTTCCACCTGGCTCGAACAAGGTATACGTGACGTCAGCCGAGAGCATCACACAATTGATTACTTTACGCTGCGGACTGTCCCCGAGCGCATCTCCCCAGATAAGCTTCAGGTAATGTGGTCGATGCCGCTCGCCATCGTATTCGTATGCTACTTTGTAAAATTTCTCAATCTGAGCTTTAACATCAATCGCAGAATTGGGTAACACATCATTTAATCCTGGTACACCGACACCAACGCTAACGCCAAACAACGAAGGTGCCGCCCCCGTCCCGTCGAGCATGAAGTTAAACGTCCAGACTTTGGGTGGCACGCGGTTGAAAATCAATTCTGTTGCAGATTCACCAGGGGCCTGACGCTCGGTATACTGGATTGCATACTTCTCAGTAAACGTGTTCGGGTTGTACATAAACTCGAACTTCTTATCATCACTCACCGTGTCCGTACGCTCTGGAGACGCATGAGCCTCTATCACCATTTTAACGAGTTTTCCGGTTGTCAATCCAGGGATACCATCCAGCATGACTATCTCTCCTTCCTTCGTTTAATAATGTCGAGTACCTGCTCAACTGCCTCACGAATCGACGCCGGTTCTTCACCCTGGATGTTTGCCTCGGTAAACGTTGTACCAGGATCATTGTCCTCTCTGACCCGCGCCCGGACGATCAATTCTCGCACTTCAATTGGCATGCTAAAACTCCAGTCTTATGTTTTTGAAATATTGGTAGCTCAGCGTGAGCGTCTCAATGACCACTGAACTCTGCTCAGCGTTAAAACTTGACACCTCCCATCGCTTTGGAATTGCGTTCACAATCAACCAGGTCGATATTGGGACATGCTGGTCGTTGAGCAAAGAAATGGTCACATTGATCGGCTGAAACTGAAACAACTCCAGCGAATTTCTCACCCAATGGAACAACCCTGACGTTACCGAAGCCAGCCCTCGCTTCAGCTGGATTTCCTGAAAACGCGTCCGGGTTGGAAGCTGATGCGTAAAGCGGTTTTCTCCACCTTCGATATAGGCTTCCGTTTCAAGCTCAACAGTTAACCCCGAAACCTCCTGAAACTGGAAGTCCTCAGGCGCTTGTGGCACAAGCTGAAACGCCACTAAAAAATGAAAACCGACAGGTGGATAATCTCTCATCGTGCTTAGACGGCCTGAACTGTGAGTCCTTCGTGAGCAACCTCAAGTGTCTCGATGGCCACTTCGTTGCCGTCTGCCTTGAGGTCAGTAGATTGCATTTTAACTGGCCAGGCATTTTTGACTGTCCAGACCACTGTCGGCTCATGATTTTCGTTGAGCAGACTGATCGTCAGGTCGCGGCGCTGGATAGATTCAAATTGTAGTGTTTCTCTCCACCATTCGTAAAATTCATTGTCGCCGGCAAACGTGCCACGTTTGAGCGTTATGTTGCTATATTTCTGTCGGCCAGGAAATTTGGTGCTGTTGTATTCAGGACTTGCACCATGCCGATACTCTATCATTTCAGTTTCCACGTCCAGCCCGGAGATCTCTGTAAATCCTATTTGAGCACCGGCCCATTCAACCTGAAAATGAAATTTGGGGAGTGGGTATTCAGCCATAATTCGTATCGATTTTGAGGTTAATTGATGTCTTATGCAGGCTAATTCGCCTCCATTCTGCAAATGTATCTTATGACGATAAATTCAGCGGGTCGCACTGCAGCCAGCCCAATGTCCACGATCAGACGACCCTCAAGAATATCTTGTGCTGTCATGGACGCGCCGAGGCCTATGCTTATAAAAAATGCCTCGGCAGGCGAATTACCGGCGAGTGCACCGGCGCGCCACTGAGAAGTAAAAAACTGGTCCAACATCGTGCGCACATCCATCCACGTGTTGGCATCGTTGGGTTCAAAAACAAACGGTTCCATAGCCTTATTCACGAACTCCTCTGCAAAATTGAAATAACGCCTCACCGATACGTAGCGCCATTCGAGATCATTTCCCGACAATGTGCGTGCGCCCCATACTCGGTGACCTCTACCCCGGAACGGGCGAATAACGTTGATGGATTTACCGGTTGTATCTACGTTCAGCGACTCCTGCTCTTTTTCATCGATAACGATCGTCGGCCCAAGCGTTGCCTGTAGCGCCAAATTGGCTGGTGCACGCCAAACCCCTACTGAGCGATCAGATGCGCCATACATGCCGGCAACAGCGCCTGATGGAGGTAGTTTTTTTCGCTCAAGAACCAGTGCATCTCTGACCCTGCTAAAAAACGGGTGCTCATCGAATAACTGTTGCTCTGCCGTTTCTTCTAGTGTATTTGCATCCAAAAAAAAGAATGGTGTACGCATCGATCAAATCGAGCGCCACTTCTTCCAGCTTTTCGACATACGTGGTCGATGAAGCTGTAATAACAAGCGGGGACAACCATCGGGTATTTATTAGATCGGTATAAGCGTCATCAACATCCTCGTCAAGCCAGGGCGGATCGTTAAGCATCCGAACTTCCGGCAGGCGTTCGATTGCCAACAGTAAGCTCAAGGTCTCGCGTAGTCCTCGCTCAAAACGAATCCGATCCAAAGTCTGCTGCAACTCCAGCCCCACCGTTCGATCCAGGCGGGGGAAAGCAAGCGCAAGCGAACGCACCAGGGTCATCAATCCTGCAAAACGATCTTCTTTGTTACCGTCATTGGATTGTTTGAATGCCCGGGCAAGCGTTACCATTCTTAAACGCCACTGTGAAGTGTGCTTGCGATCCAGTATATCAGGCACCCCGTTGTCCAGCACCTGTTGTGCATGCGCCATGCGGGTCTCCACCGTACTAACCAGATCCCTATGTCGAGCTGCCCCTTCAGAGTCCGAATCACTCGAAAATTCGCCCATGTCCTCGATTCGACGTACTACTACACCGTCTTGAACTTCATTGAAAAGTAGTTCTCGAAAATGGAACGTATGATCGAATGTCGAATACAGCCACGGGTAATAGGCCGCGCCAAAATTGAGATACCTTGTGCCCGTGCTATTGCGAAAGTTTTGCGCATCCGAACGGATATCGCCTTGCGCAAACACATCACCGAGCACAAAGCGGTCTTTACGCGCTTCGGCTTGCGCCATCGCAACTTGCAACAACCGGCCCTGCGAAACAAAATCTGCATTACCATTGGCGTCAGACAAGGCAACTGCATCAGGAAACAGGATGAGACTGGGCTCATCCAGATCAGCAATTGCTTCGACGCCCAACAAGAGTCCGGCCGGTTTAGTCTCGTCTGGATCTCCAGCTTCTCGGCCCAGGATTACATTATCGTCGTAGCTACCGACTGGTACGATAAAGCAGTCTCCTCCCCCATTTTCATAAAACTGAAGGAGTGCATCATACAGATAAAAACGCTTGTCGAATGTAATCGTCTCGACTATTTTTTCGGGCTCGAATTGCACTCCCACGGTGTATTCACGCGGATCAAACCGCCCGCCGAAGAAAAACTCGTACTCAGTAATATCTTCAATGCGGACGGGTTTGAATCGCAAATCTTCGCCCAACTCGTTTTGTACGCGCTCTGTGTAACCGATAAAAGCTGGCAGAGCCGTCTCAATTACGGGCACGATGGGCCGAGGAGGCGTAAGATCCTTTACGTAAACACCTGGAGTCTTTAGCTGCATAGCAGAAGCAAATCAACGTAGTGATTGAACTATGAGACTTGCATCTTATGAGAGAACTTCAGGATGATGAACTCAGCCGGCCTTACCACAGCCATACCGATCTCAACGTTCATGCGCCCCTCCAGGATGTCGAGTGAGGTCATCGTTTCCGGCAATCCTACGCGCACAAAGAAGGCATCTTCAGGTACTGCACCTGCCAGCGCACCGTTGCGCCACTGAACAAGCAAGAAGTTTTCGATCATTCCCCGCACGCGAGTCCAGGTATTGCGGTCATTAGGCTCAAATACAAATTGCTCGGTTGCCTTTTTAATCGACTCCTCGGCCATGTTAAAGAAGCGCCGGACATTGACGTAGCGCCACTCGTTATCGTTGCCGGCGAGCGTACGCGCGCCCCACACAAGGACACCTCTTCCCGTAAAGGAACGTATGGCATTGATGGACTTACCTCCTGTCGAGTCAATATTTAGATCGTCTTGATCTCGATCCGTAATATCTATCACAGGGCGTACAACGGCGTTTAGGCTCACATTGGCGGGTGCCTTCCAAACCCCCCGCGATTCATCCACTGAGGCGTATACCCCAAGCACACCGCTGGCGGGCGGCAAAACACAGGGCGTGTCACCGATTGCTTGACGGATTCTGTTGACGATCTCATCATTAACTTTATTGTCATTGGCATCCACAATGTCAATCTCGTGCAGCGTTTTACCGTGATGAGTACCTGTATTGGTTTCGTCAAAATTGATAAAATGATCGATCTTCACGCCCTTCCCGTTATCGTCTGCATCCGGATCATCAAACACATAGTCAAAAATAGTCTCGACGTTGGGTGAATACACAGCGCCATACTTCAAGTTGTTAGAGCCAATACCTTCGCTTCTAAAGGTTTGCGCTTCGTCGAGGATAGTTGTGGCAGCCGAGTCATCTGTTGGCAAATCCATCACTACAAAACGATCTTTCAATTCCTCACATTGGAGCAATGCTTGATCGTAAATATTTTTGAAGTTGGCAGTAGTGACAGCCTGGCTTTCAGGAAAATTGATAAGCGTAACCTCATCGATCTTTCTGAGCGTATCTAATCCCTTCCACAATCCAGGATCGGTAACTGACCCACCTGCATCTACAGTCCCGGTATAATCCCCTACGGATACGATATAGCAGGGCCCTCCGCCATTTGCAAAGAAAAATTGTATCGCATAAAACATCACGTGTGGGGAGGGCGAATCATTACTGCCATTTACCTCCAGGCCAATGGTGTTGCCATCGGCATCTTGCGATTCATCGATGCGAACTTTGATGTCCGTTTCCACCGGAGCACTCCCAAAAAACTGAACGTATTCTGCCTCGGACGTTATGCGTTTGGGTTTATAATGGAGGTTACGACCATCTTGATCGCGAGCCATTTCGGTGTAGCCGATGAACGCTGGAATTGCAGTTTCGACTTCAGCTACGGAAGGTGGAAATTTTCTGATTTCCTGGATAAATACGCCGGGATGTTTGATCGATGCCATGTTGAAGCCGTTTGAGTATTAATTTTGCAGGAATGTCTCTGAATAAATTTGTTTGTCTGTGCGATCAGGTTTCACCAGGTTAACAGACGGATTTGGGAGAAGCTCGGTAGTGTCAAATTTGGTTAGTTCCTCTACTGCTTCGGTAAGCGGCTTAACGCTCGTCGTTTTAAATCTTCGTGTTTCCGTAGCAGCATCGTCTCCTGGTAATGGGTCGGGCTCAAATTCTCCCAAGCCAGCCGGCGTCTGATCTGAATTGAAGATGTACCGCCAAAAGGTGCTTCTATTTTTGAAACCGAGTGTAAAAGTTGGTGAGCGCAAGGTCTGGTCAGCAAGATCTACCAGGTGTAATTCTTCGTCTGAAACGGATGGATCGTGTTCAATTTGGATGACACCAAAAACGCGGACGGCGAACAGCTCGTCGTCTAGCAGAAAGGGGCCCGAGCGATCCGTTTCGATGATTGAGCCACCACCATCTTTAACAGTTAAATCGTAAACGCCAGGAATCAGTGTGCGGAGGTCTACGGAAAACTGCGTCACCGTTGGTAATCCCGTGGCCGGTTGAACAAGTACTGGATCTGCCTCGCCGGCTGCTCGAATTTCAACGTTAACCGACGGCTGGCTTGCAGCAGAAACGTCAATCTGGAAAATCGAGGGATAAATGGGCTGAAGATCCGAACGCGTTGCATAGGGTTGCACCACCGCAGCAGCCATCCAGTCAGCTCCGACGCGTCCACCGGGACCGGTATTACGGAGGGCTTCAAATATTTGCGTGGGTGTAGTAACATCATCAACATGAAGGTCACCAGCCTGATAGGCAACGGCGCTATCGTACGCGGCAATGGGCTTACTCAAGTGCACATCGTTGCCGGCACGATTACTGAAAAAGTAAGGTTCATACCCGGAGGCCAGGAGAGGTAAACTCGTATAATTCAGGAAATATGGACTCCCAAAAGCGAGCCCAAAGGTTAAACGAAACGGGGTCTCCAGCGGAATAAGTGGCTTTTGCAATCCGGAATTCAGAGCTACTTCATCCAACCGTGCACCGACGAAAAAACCACGAGCATTCTGTCGATACAAGAGGTTGTGGTCTCGCATAATTTGCTCGGTTTCCAATGTTGGACTAACCTGAAGTGCATTTCGGATATCGTACTTCTTCTTGACCGACTGCTTCTTCGCAGGATCTAGGTCCTCAAAAGGCGTGGAACCCTGGTTGAGGAAATAATCATGCAGAATTTCTACAGTAAAGAGGCGCTTATATGTAATCCGGAAGCTCATTTGTTCAGGCGTTGCCCTCTTCGTTGACTTGCTCTATTACAGGGCCAGACTGCATAATAGCTTCTCTGCGGAGTTGAACTAGCCTTGCTCTGTAGAGGACAAAAGGCACTTGCTTCCCCCCTAACGAACCCCATAAATCATTGATCTGTTCAAAATTTAGCGTGTGGATATCGAGAATGACTTTCAGATCTGCCAAGCGTTCATCACTGACCGTTCGAGGGCTTGGTGAGTTCGCAACAGTGAAAACAAATTTCCCCTGAAAGAACTCAATAACCTGAGACAATCGGTGTAGCGCCATAACGTATTCCTTGATACTCGCACTAAACAACAAATATAGGTTCAGTGTTATCGGTGGATTACTGGTTTGAAACTCATTTTCGACTTTTACGGTGCGCCCAGTGTTCTTCAATCGCTTTTCTTCTTCGACATTTACCAGGCTCAGAATGACCTTACCTAACGTACCATCACCACTGCCTCCGATTGATTCTGCAAGTGCGATATGCCCCAGTTCTGCAACATCTTCCGAAGTCCCTCCCGGCTCCACACTATTTATATACTTATTAAGTTCATCAACCAATAACCGTAATACACTCGCAATCATAATCAGAACAATTTACAGGATAAAGATATCCCAGCACACGACATGTGGTTTCAAATTAATACGGCGAAAGTAGAGACAACTCACGAGCAGTTATTTCAACAATTAACTACACGTAACTCTGCTTAATTAAGAAACGCTAAGAGTCAGCGATCAGGTTAGAGCTTAGTATTCTTATGTATCCTAACAGGATAGGCTTATTGAAGAAAACATGGCACAATAGAACGTTAAAAGCCCTTTTCATACTGAATAGCTTATCAAGAAACCCTCAATGCAACGAACGAACGGCAATCTGCACCAACGACTTCTCACTTCTAATTTAAACTATTAAACTTAAAAATCAATTAATTAAGTTATAATAGAATAATTTCCCCCACTACCCAATCCCCACAAATACATGCAAGTATATAAATAATAAAACCTTATTAGGTAAAAAATATCACAAATCCCACGGCTACAGAAACAACAGAAACCACCCTAGCGATTCAATCTCAAATTCAGGCCAGAGCCCCTTTAAAAACCCATCAATAACTCCTGGCACAAAATCGCTATCAACATGGACTCAAAACCTGAGCCAACAAATTATGATTGGTAATAGAAATTTAATCATAGTGCACTACACTTCCTACAAGATATTGGACTTAGTCTTAATACTTACACTACACTTATTGAGAGACAAAAAGTACAGCGTAAGCGATACGCACATATCTGACTTATCTCAAAACTAAAAATCCACCGTGATTATATCGATAGTAATAAACAATGATTCAGACCTTGCGTGACCCAGCCGCCTCACGGGCAAACGTGTTCGGCGTTACCCTTTCTATCTGTTTGAACACGCGATTGAACGTGGCTTTAGAGTTAAACCCACATTCAAGCGCCAGACCAAACAAGGTCAGTTCTTTTGCCTGGCCGGCCCGCACGGCTTGCTTGAACGCTTCTACCCGGTAGCTATTGACAAACCCGCGAAAGTTCGTCCCACCGCCGGCGTTGATTACCATGGAGACAAGCTCGCGCGACACATCCAGGGACTTGGCAACCGTGCCCAGGCTTAAATCGGGATCCAGATACGCTTTGTTGCGCTCCATCCACGAGGTTAGCCGCTCCAACTCAGCTGCAATTTCCTGATCAGCCATTTTGCGCTCCGCCTCAGCGGAAACCAGGGTCGCTGCCAGTGGCGGGCGGGCAGACATGTAGCCGGCGATTGAAATGTAATACGTGGTAATCGCTACCATCGTCGCCGTAAACCAGGCCTGCACATAATCAAAATCAAATTGCACGGTTTCCACAAAGCGAAGCAGGCACGTTGCAAAGATGGTGAGCGCTACGGCCCAAAGAAAACGGGTAATCCAGGCATATTGCCGCGCCTCGGGATCAGCATATTCAGTCTCGGTCCATCGCTGGTATTCCCTGTACTGCTGCACCGTCACCCACAAGTACACGCACATGGATAGCAGCGTTAATAATTGGTAGATGGGATTAATAATGGGCAAATCGTATGCATCCATCCAGTGAAACACAAAGTCACGTCCCTGGGCAAAAATAACGAGATGATAGATGGCATAGATTGCAAACGGCGCAAAATGCCAGAGATAGGGTCGCGTAATTCTGAAGGCGCGGTTGGTGTGTGCCAGCACAAACAAATACAACAATGGACCGATCAAGAGCCCTGGATCAATGGGCAAGAAAAGCCACTCGTTCCACAATACGTGGATATCGAGGAGTCCGAGTAAAATGGGCAGGAGCACCAGGCAGCCACAAATCAACAAAGCAGCGAGCAAGTGGTCCGACAGCCGTTCTTCCCGGGCTCCCCGTATAACCAACAATACCGCAAACAAAATCCCCTGAAAGAGTCCCAGGGTCAGTGGTACAAAAAACAACAGGTACACGTTATCGATCATAAACCCTACGCTTCCCCAGGACATGCACGCGACATGCCGTCTGGAACGCCTTAATCTCTATCAAACAATTTTACTTTTTTGCCATCCATATCTTCGTCGATGGTCACAAGCAGCTTGTCCGACAAAAGCCGGCCTTCAGCATACACTTTAGTGCCCACAGGCCATTTCTCACGCCGTTCCGCCTGCGCCTGCAACGTAAAGCCGTAACCAAACGAACGCGCGCGTGGCCCCTCTACACGTAGTGCCATGCGCTTGCGCGAGTTGTTGACCAGTTCAAACTCAACATACTTCACCTCAATCTTGCCCATATCCTCGTATGCTTCTGCTGAAACAACAGCGGCTTTGTCATTACGGTGGCTCATTTCATCGGGTGTGCCGGTATACACAACTGTCCCTGTTTGCGAAACGTTTGTGATGAGTTCGCTTACCTCACCCAGCTTTACAGTGCCATGCGAGGAAATGGCAACGTCTGCATAATCAGCTTCCAGTCCCGTGGCGTCGATGTTGCCTGTCTTGGTGCGAATCTGGATACGATCCGCTTTGCCGTGAAGCTGTACATCGCCAACGCCGGCATTAATTTGCAAACGCGGCCCTTCGATGTTTTCAATCTCCACAGAACTATACCCACTGGTTTCCAGCTTTGTCGTAAGCGGCGTACCAATATGGATAACCACTTGCTGCGAAGGCTCAATCCAGCGATCCTGCGTAATCATCAATTTACCACCCCGGACTTTAGTGCCAATGTGTGGCAACACGTTTTCATCCGCTTCTATTCGGAATGATGGCGTCTCCCCGTTGACAATAGTGACATCTGCTGAAAAATCGAGTAAGACGGCAGAAAAGGTTGGCAGGGGTCTAATTTGCTCGACAATCTGGCCATTACCATTTACAGGTTTACCCTGCGCAGCAACAGACGCAACGAGCACAACGCTCAAGAATATGAGTGCAAGGAAAGAATTAATAGCTTTGGGTTTGATCGCATACATGGTGGTACCTCTCGTTAGTCAAAAATAAGGAAGCAACCTGCCGGCTGCTGTTTCTGACCACAACTACGGTAATGTACATACGCGCTACGCCTCGAATCATGCATTGATGCATCTCAAAAAACAGGTACCACGTTTTGATACCCTTTTTCTGGCGCAGCACGCGCTCCCGCTTTCGGTGCGCCCAACCTACAACAATATCAGGTCTTCAAAAAGAACCGTTCTTTTGACTTCGCCGAAGCGCCCAGCCGCTTATAAAATCGGATGGCACCTGTATTAAATGCCGGCGTCTGCCATTGTATCAGCTCACATCCAAGCTTTTCTGACTCCACCTGTAAACGCGCTACCAGTTGCCGGCCAATGCCTTTGTTACGCGCCGGCTCGGCTAAATACAGGCAATCTATGTAAACATACCACGCTGCATCCCACGTAGCATACTGGCGCATATAAGACAGAAATCCTATCAACGTATCGTCTTGTTCTACCACAAGACAAAAAAGAGCCGGAGGTTCACCAAACAGCCCTGCTGTCAGCAGTTGCGCCTTACCTTCCGGATCGTAGGCAGCCTTTTCGTATGCTGCATGGTCCGCACACAAAGCAACGAGTTGCGACACATCGCACTTTTCTGCAAACCGAATACAAATGGTGTCGTCCATCGTTACCTCAGAAAGCGATAGGTTGCCTTTAGCAAAAATATGCTTTGTGGCCTGTTATCAAGAATATTTTTTCTCAAACCCTCCAGTGCAGGATCGGCTGGGTCGCCGAATTGCACCAGATCTTGCGACCATACCAGGAATAGCTCCGAACCTTGCCGATATTCCCAGCGCAACACAAGATTCGACCGCCATTGCACAAAGGCGAAATCCGGATTAAAAAAGCTATAGTCTGACAACGCATCTCCGTCCTCATCAACATCAAAGAAACCTTCGCGTTGTGTAACCTGATCTGCCGTAAACGCCACAAAACGGTCGTACACGTTGCGCGCCTGTGGATCCGTGATAACCTTAAATTGATCGTACGTACCGCGCGAAATGAATGGTTGCCCCCAGTATTGGATACTCAGATTGGGCGAAAGAATGTAATCTGCACGTACCGGCAAACTAAACGTGTGTTGCGTAACAGTTCCGTTTACGTAGCGTGGCCAATCAGCTGCGACGGCAGTGGTCACGTACTGTAGCCGGTCTTTATTGAAGTTGTAATTTGGAGAGATCGAAAACTGCAAGGCATTGGTTGGCTGGTACGTTAACCTCGCCCCAACCCCGTGCGTTCGAAACGCGCCATCCTGCGCCCAATTCCCTGAGTGATTGAGCGAGAGTCGCAGTTTTTTTCGGCTATCCGAAATCAGGCCATTGCGATAGCCAATTGACGATGAACCACGAAGCCGAGGTCCACCACGGAGCGCTGCATTGGAATAGTTTACGGGTTGATACGTTATCCCACCATTGATCCACCAGTTGTTCTTCAGATTTACCCATCCGTTTACGTTAAGGGACACCGTATTCAGGTTGCCACCAAAATCGAAGGTGGTCACATTGGTGTGATTGACCACAAATTGCCGGACGCGCTCCCTGGGTTGGGTCGTTCGATAACTCAACCAGTTGTATTGCCGCCAATCGTCTGCCTGGCGCTGAAACCCAAGATCATTGAGTTCGAGTCCGGGTGAATGCCATGCTGCACCTGACTCAAAACGCCAGTTGCCGGCTGCATTGCCAATCTGAAGATTACCCCCCGTCCCGGTTAAGCTGGTTCGGTTTGCATCGAACGAGAGATGCCCTGCATCAACTCGCTGGTACAGGCGACGTATAGATTGCTGGGTCGCTGCAATCGCCTCGCGGCTTCCTGTGACATGACTAAACACAACATTGCCGTTCAGGTACCAGGCTTTGTTTTTCCACTGATGCCGCGCATCAAGTCCCCCGGAGTACGCCGCAGTATGCAGTTGATTGACCGCTGCTGAAATCTGGCGGTTGGTTGCAGTAAAAATACCGCCAACAAATGAGTTACGATTGTTCAGGTCTTTCTGCAGCCGGCCCACAGCATAGTTTGTCAACGGCTCCACCGTTTGCCGGCGTGCACCGTTTGGCCCATCAATAGCTGCCCGTTCATGCGCCGTTGTACTGTTCAAAACACCAACGGACCAGCCATCCTCGGTTTTACCGCTAAACTTTGCGGCACCGAGGATGGTGGTCACGTCTGGTTGGCTGGAGAATTCACCTACCTCAGTTTGCGCTGCCCCTTGCGGACTGCGCCCAATCCGACGTGAATAAAACAGGTTGTCAAACCCGAAGGTATTGCCCGATTGCGAGGTCGAAAATTTGAAATCAAAGATATCCTTGCTTTCAATAAAAAAGGGACGTTGTTCAGGGAAGAAAATCTGGAATCCGTCGAGTGCAATGGCTGAGGGATCCGCTTCCACTTGCCCGAAGTCTGGATTGACGGTAAGGTCGAGCGTCAAATCGTTGGTCACACCAAATTTTGCATCGAGGCCGGCTTTTAAATCGCTATCCTGGCCATCCCGAAATGGATTGCCGGCTTCTCCGTCATACCGGGTAAGCGACGAAACCGTGTATGGTTGCACTTCCCAATGCCGCTGCGGCACCAGGTTATTCAGCCCCCGCAATTCGCCAAACGAACTCACCCACCCCGGCGCATTGCGCGGGGATCGCTGCCACACGGATCGTTCCTCATTGCGAAAGTACCGCCTGGTCGACTGGATACCCCACACCTGGTTACGCTCTTTCCCAAATCGAAGCTGACTAAACGGAATTTGCAGTTCAGCCGTCCAGCCATCAGCCACTACCTGTGTTTTGGCAATCCAGGCAGGATTCCACGTTGCATCCCACACCATGCCGTCATTTGTGATGAACTCTTCGCCCCGCACACCAGCAGCCGTGATGGTAAAGGAGGCGGCAGTACGTTGATCTCCGTTGCTGTCGATATTGATTTCCACCCAGTCACCATCAAACACGTCGCGGCGCGAAAGCCGGCGAACGATCCCTTCCGGCGATTTATCGAAGCATTTAAACGCGACATACAGGTTTCGGTCATCATAGATGATTTTCATCTGCGTCTGCTCTGATGGCTGCGTATTTTCCTCGGGACTCCATTCGACATACCCGCCACTCCAGGGTACAAGCGCCCAGGCACCATCATCCAGTACACCATCGATTACGGGCGAGTTTACTACTCCTGTTCGGGCTGTGGTATACACGCGTTTTTCAACGGCTTCCTGCGCGTACGTTGGTATGCTGAGCCACGTCCAGAGTGCAACCAAGCACACAATCAATCCCTTGCGGTTTGTCATAATACGTCCTGCGTATAGCGTTCATACGATGGGTTTTGCGGATGCTGGAGCACATGCTTGATCCAGGCTTTCCGCTCGTGCCATAGCACTTCGAGCTCCCATACACAAACCAACCCGTCGTTTTCGGGCTGCTGGACGAGTTGGAAGGGTTCTTCGTAGCCAGCAAACCATGTACTTCGCGCAATCATTTCCCCACCGGTCCACCAGTTCAACAAAATCCAAACTCCTTCACGTGCTTCGTGCATAATGAGGAACGCATGATCGTAGGTAGGTAGTTGAGAAGCACCAGGCTTTTCCAACCAATTTGGTAATGCAGACAGCACCAGGTCGCGAATGGTGTGCGCGGTAAACTGAGGCTTATTGGAAATGGTATACGTTTTCACCTGCCAGCCGGCAACATCAAGCAAACCGTAATAGGCGATTTCCCTGTCCTTGTAATGCTCAAACATCAGCGCGCTCCAGGTACTTTGCATCAATGATTTCCATGTGCCATACGTTGTGTCCGGGTACAACAAAAGCCGCCGCCCGGGCCGACATGGCATTGTCGCTCGATGTACCGATACGCGCCAGATCCTCTTCTGCCAGGCTTTCGAGCAACGAGATGGAAGCCAGCCGCGTAGCTTCAAATTCTTTTAAGAGCGTAGCCATACTTTTGCCGTGCGCCCCGGAGGCCGGCACGTAGCCATCCTGGTCAAAGTTAGCAAGCGGCGTTTTGTCTGCACGTGCGATGCGAAATGCGCGGTAGATAAAAATGCGTTCAGTGTCGATCAGGTGCTGCAAGACTTCCAAAATGCTCCACTTCCCGGCCGCGTAGCGATACGTGTGCATTGGAGTTGGAATTGCGGAGAAATAGGATCGAACACGATCAAAATCCTGATGATAAGCTTCCAACAGCCCAATGGAAGCGGGTAGTTTTTCCAGGTAGCGACTGTAGTAAACATCGTGCTCTTTTGCGTGAATCGTATTGCGCTGCATTAAATCGGTTATATCGGGTGAATGACACGTATAGCATAGGCACCTATCCGGTGCAGGACATAGTCCAGTTTTACTTTAGTTTATGGTACCGGTATTGCATGTATTTGAGAATTCGAATTCATTCTATTGTGCAAATTTGTCAGGAAAGACAATGCGCCCCGGTATCATCACCATACTACTTGATCCATCGACGTACAATCCAGTATGCCACCATTCAAAACACTGATTCAGCTTGATCGTGATGCAGGAGCGCCGCTGTATCAGCAGATTACCAGTGGGTTCATTCGTAGCATCAGTGCCGGCATTTTAGGGCCCGGCCTCAAATTGCCGGGCACGCGAAAGCTCGCCCAAATCCTGGCAGTACATCGCCGTACGGTGATCGCTGCTTATGAAGAACTGGATTCACAGGGATGGATTGACGTCCGGGCAAACCGAGGCTGTTATGTAAACGAAGATTTACCAGTGATTGCGGTTCACGACACAGCAACACAGGCCCACCAGCGTGCCGGCATTTCTCTGTATGGCAAATATGATAACCTGGTAGATGAAACATCCCCGGCTGGCACCGCACACTATCGCATCGATGACGGCTACCCGGATGTATCGCTTGCCCCACTCAAAGCCCTGGCCAAGAATTTTTCCTTCGTGATGAATAGCGGCATGAGCAAGTCGCTCATGAACTACAGCCAATCATTTCGAGGCGATAGCGCACTCCGGCAAGCATTGTGTACCTACCTGCGCGAAACCAGGGGCATCAAAGCAACCATGGATAACATCTTGATTACACGCGGCAGTTTGATGGCCTTTTACCTGTTGTTTCAAGCCCTGTTAAAACCCGGAGATCGGGTCATCGTGGGCACTCCTGGCTTTGATGAAGGCTACAATACCGTGCGGGTTGCCGGCGGTGAACTCATTCAGGTACCAGTCGATGAAGAAGGCATGGACATCGACGCCGTTCACGCAGTGTGTAAAACCAAAACCATCCGGGCCGTTTACATCATCCCACATCACCACTACCCCACGACAGTATCGCTCAGTGCCTCACGGCGCATGCAGTTGCTGGCACTCGCTGAGCGCTACAACTTTGCAATTATTGAAGATGATTACGACTACGATTTCCACTACGCAAGCAGTCCCATTCTCCCCATTGCCAGTGCTGATTACGCCGGCGTCGTCGCCTACGTGGGATCATTAAGCAAAATTGTCGCCCCGAGCTTACGGATTGGTTTTTTAGTAGCACCTGCAAATCTTGTCGATGAAGTGGCAACGCTGAGTAAGTACATCGACAGTTTTGGTAACACCGCCCTCGAACGCGCGGTCGCTATGCTATTTGAGCAGGGAGAAATCAGCCGGCACTTGCGCAAGGCGCTGCAGATCTACCGCGACCGGCGAGATCATTTCTGCCGGCTGTTACGAGCGGAATTAGGTGATGCAATAACCTTTGACCTACCCGAAGGCGGACTTGCAGCCTGGATCAGATTTGCGGCATCGTATCCCGTCGATAAGATTATTGCGTCTGCCAATGCCGTGGGACTACAGATGCCTGGCGCTCACTTTACTGACACAAAAAACGTCCAGCATAATGCTATTCGCATGGGGTTTGCATCTAAAACGCCTCGCGAGATTGCTAAAGTTGTAACGTTGCTAAAGACGTGTATTGTCTAGTGCCCCCTCTCAAATACCAGCATTCGATAGCTGATCCAGCCTTTTTGCAGGCAAATCTGAAGAGCATCGCCCCCATCGAGACTCCGAAGGTAGGTTGGGTTGAGGGCTGTTATACCAGGAATTTTAAAAAGGGCCTTGAGGAAGACATCACGCGGCCGGCCCAGATTTAGGAAAGGTGTAAGATCTTCGTTCTCAATAAGATGTAGATTTGCAGCGTTCGCGTGCTTTTCGATTGTGTCCACGGTAAGCAGACTTCCCAATCGCCAACCGTTTCGAAAGCGCTCAACTTGTCGATTGGGCGTTTCCGTTTCGAGCACATCATCAATGATGACCAGCCGGCCGCCTGGCTGCAACGACGCTGCTACCCCTTGAAAGTAGCCGGCGGCATCTGCGGCGTGCACAAAGGCCTCGATGGAGTATGCCACATGCGCGGGTGGCAGTGAAGGCAGATGGAGAAAATCTGCTTCCACAAACGTACACTGCGCCTGCATGCTATTCTCTACAGCGAGGGCATCAGCTTGCGCTATTTGTGAGGGGCTCACCGAAATGCCCGTTGCCGCGATTGTTTTTTTTGCGTGCCGGCACAAGTAAAACAGACTACTACCAACGCCACATCCAAGGTCCATTATATGGAGTTGGTCTTCGGTAAACGCATCCAGTTGCTGGAGCAGCAGCGCGTGCACGTAATGAAATGCTTCAGCCTTCGTCGCCACGCCTGGCCCCCATACCTCGCGATGAATCACTGCCTCACGCGTACCGCCGCCCCATCGCAGGAAGCGGCGGGTATTGTGCTCGTAAAAGGCTTTAACGCTGTTTGTGTGCGACATGGATGCTTCGCTGTACTCAAGGATTGCAGCCCCTCACGTCATCCGGACTTGATCCTGGAACCACAGGCATGGTGTAGTTCACAGGCAGCCGATGCAGTGTGCTCGCCCAGATCCTTCGCGGCGCTCAGGATGACAGGGTTGAGGCTCGGTGACATACCCGAAGAGATCCTTCGCAGAGCCCAGGATGACAGGGTTGAGGCTCGGTGACATTCCTGAAGAAGTCCCCTCCCCCCACGTCATCCCGGACTTGATCCGGGAACCACAGGCATGGTGTAGTTCACAGGCGACTGATGCAGTGTGCTCGCCCAGATCCTTCGCGGCGCTCAGGATGACATGTGCGAGAGGTGATGCTGTTCATGGAGAGATCCTTCGCGCGGCTCAGGATGACATGTGCGAGGGATGGCGCCATGCTGAACACATTCGAAAATCGGCATTCGAAAATCGGCACTCAAAAATCCCCAATCCTCACCCTGCGGCTTCGCCGGCGCGGACGATGGCGGCGAAGTCGGCTGCTTTGAGGCTTGCGCCACCAATCAGGCCGCCGTCTACGTCGGGTTTGGACACGAGATCAGCCGCGTTGCCTGGTTTCATGCTACCGCCGTACAGGATGGCGATGTCACTGGCGTGGGCGCCAAACTGATCGTTCAGTAAACTACGGATAAAGCCGTGAATGTCCTGAGCCTGTTCAGGTGTTGCGGTTTTGCCTGTACCAATGGCCCAGACGGGCTCATAGGCAATCACTATATCGCTACCGCTGGAAATAGACACGCCTTCGAGGCATCCTGTGACCTGCGTACGGACAACGGCTTCTTCGTTGCCGCTTTCGCGCTCTTCAAGCGACTCACCCACACATACAATAGGGACAAGGCCGGCAGCCAGCGCTTTGTGCACTTTGGCATTCACGCCAGCGTCCGTCTCACCAAAATACTGGCGACGCTCAGAGTGGCCCAGGATAACATATTTGCAACCAATTGCCGTCAACATACCTGCAGCAATCTCACCCGTGTAAGCTCCGCCATCCGCTTCGTGCATGTTTTGTGCACCAAGGGCCACGGTTGTGCTACTGCCACTTATGGCGCTGGAAACTGCGCCAAGGTTGACAAAAGGTGGGCACACGGCAACATCAATGGTGGTTGGGCCTACGGCTTCAATTACGCCTTCAATCAACGACTGTGCAGCCTGCACATCCGTGTTCATCTTCCAGTTTCCTGCAATTAACATGGTATAGTGTCTAAGTTGTCGGTGGACGGATTTTAGAGGGTGTCTTAGGCTATGCTACAAACTTATTCAGAAGCACTGGATCTAACCAGCGCATCCTGGTATGCATTGATGCCGTTGAGTAATACGTATTTGCCGGCAATTTTGCCTTCCGGATCGATCAAGTAACGCGTAGGCAAGCGATACACGTTGTATGCCTGGATGATAGACGCTGTTGGTCCGTCTTCGAGGTACACGTGCATACCAGGAAAGTCACGCCCTTCGGCAAAGGCTTCGTTCAATAGCGAGTCAGCTTCGAGTGAAATAGAAAGGATCTCGAAACCCTCATCGTTGCCTTCTGCCCGGTAATACGCGTTGCGGGCGCTCAAATCTGCTTCAAACTCAGCTCCCGGAATATAGAACTCGAGGATAACGTGTTTGCCGGCAAACGTATCGACATTTACCGCTTCACCAGCGCTGTTCACCAATGAGAACGCCGGCGCATCCATACCCGGGCGAAGATTCTCAAGATCATAAATGGCCCGATCTGCCCAGCGAATCCAGCTGCTGTCGGTTGCATATTGCATCTTTAGCTCACGGGCAGCCAGCAAGGCTTTTTCATCGTCGTTGTTGTCGCGGTAGGCAATTACCAGTTCCGACTGTACAGCGGCAAGAATATCTTCGTCGGTGACTTTGTCCTTCATCTCTTCGAGCAACATCGCCCCATCAGCCGTACCCGTTATTCGGATTTGCGCACGACGAGCTGATCCGGCAACATTGGCATAATTTACGTTGCCAGCATCGAGCGTTTTGGCACGAGCGACCAGCAGCGAGTCATTCCAGCCTTCAAGCATTACAATAGACTGTGCCGCCCCCAGGCTAGCAGCAAGCGTTCCAGGACTCGACTCTTGCAGCCCCCAGAGAATCTCTGCAGTCTGCTTCACCTTGTTTGCATAGACGCTTTGATCGGTGACGCCCTGCTGCGAAAACGCGTTCATTTCGTTGTTGTGCAGCGCCACCGTGTTTTTAAAGCCGAGCAATGCTGCGTTTTCAACAGACCGAATCATAATTGGCCGGCGGCCAAATGGGAATTCGATTTTGAAAGATGCAGAGTCATTATTGGCAATAGCAATTTCCCCAACGCGCAGAATTGCCCCGTCGCGAGAAATGATCATTGAGTAAATGTTGCTCCGCGGCGCCGTGATGTCCATCGCAAACGTACCATCTTCGCCGGTTGTGGCAAAGGCGAGCGTATCAATGCCCGTCTCGGTTCTTTCAGCGACAAGTACGCCAAAGCCGCTAAAGTCAGCGGTAGAATCGACGTCAGCACTCAGGGAAATTTCGCCTTCAAGGTAGCTTTGCACCTCACCCTGCAATTGCTCAGCGCCGGCTTCTTGCCCGCACCCCATGAGCAGGCCGGCAAATAAAAAAGAAAACAAGTATCGATTTAAGTACTTCACCCAGTGGGTATTGGGTGGTATGTGTCGTCGTCATGTTGGCGGTACGTATGGTTATAGCTATTCGTTGGTGGCCTCGATTTGCTCGAGGATCATTTGCCGCACAAGTTTGGGATCGGGGGATCCAGGGAATGTTTTCATCACCTGCCCAATGAAATAACCGATCAGGCCGGCTTTTCCACCCCGGAATGCGGCAAGCTGCCCGGGATTATCTGCCAAGACCTGCTGCACAACCGGCAGCAAAGCGCCTGTATCAGAAACCTGTAACAGGTTATGGGACGCAGCCAGGGCTTCTGGCCCGGCGGCATCTTCGAGCATCAGATCAAACAGGGTTTGCGCCCCGCTCGAGCTTATCTGGTTGTCCAGCCTCAAATCTACAAGGCCGGCCATATGTGCTGGTGTGATGGGAAAATCAGCAATGGCCATGTGCTGCTCGTTCAGTACACGCAGCACGTTGGTCATCACTATATTCGAAATCGTTTTTGACGCCGCAGCGTTATCGCCATCAGGTTTGCGTGCTTCATATGCCTGGAGGGTGGCCTCGAAATAGTCAGCCGTAGGCCGCTCTTCTGTAAGCACCTGTGCATCGTAAACGGGTAAACCAAGCGTATTCGTATACCGCTCGATTCTTGCATCCGGCATTTCAGGGAGGCCGGCACGAATATCGGTCAACTGCGCCTCATCTACAACCAGTGGCACCAAATCCGGATCTGGGAAATACCTGTAGTCGTGCGCCAACTCTTTGGATCGCATCGTACGAGTCTTCTGTGCATCTACGTCCCACAGCAGTGTTTCTTGCACAACGTCCCCTCCAGACTCAAGCAAAGCAATTTGCCGCTTGATTTCATACGCGATCGCACGCTCCACATTCCGGAAGGAGTTCATGTTTTTTACTTCCGTTTTTGTACCAAACGCCGCTTGGCCCACAGGCCGCACCGATACGTTTGCATCACAACGGAGCGACCCCTCTTCCATGTTGCCATCACAAATACCCAGATACCGCACAAACTGGCGGATTTTCTGCATATAGAGATAGGCTTCGTGTGGCGTCCGTATGTCGGGCTCACTCACAATTTCTATGAGGGGTACCCCGCAGCGGTTGTAGTCCATCAAGGTATCGAGCGGATCCTGATCGTGGATAGATTTGCCGGCATCCTCTTCCATATGAATGCGGGTAATACCGATGCGCTTGACGCCGGCTTCGGGCTCCTGGTCATCCACAATTTCCAAAAAGCCATCGGCGCAAATGGGCGTTTCGAACTGGGAGATTTGATATCCTTTTGGCAGATCGGGGTAAAAATAGTGCTTACGCGCAAAAACAGAGCGCGGTGCAATGGTGCAATTGGTCACCAGGCCCATTTTGATGGAATACTCGATGACGCGTGCGTTCGCTACAGGGAGCGTGCCGGGATGCCCCAGGCTCACTTGATCGACATGCTGGTTCGGCGCTGCGCCAAATGTGGCGGAGTCGGGACTAAATGCCTTCGAAGCCGTTTGAAGCTGACAGTGGACTTCAAGTCCAATTACGGGTTCGTATTTTACGGTAGACATCTTAACTTTTGTCCCGGATTCTTACTTTTAACGCAAACGAAATGCTTGCTTTGTGGCGTAGTGCTCCCCTTCAACGCATATTTTGTACAGGGTTTCCCCGTTGGGCCCTCGCATGCGTCCTCTTGACGGCTTTTTCCGGTTGCAGTGAAGAACCCTTTGCACCCAACTTTGGTGATCCCTACGAGATTATCACCAACGACGTCCCGGGCGCCCCGGACAAGCCACCGCGCTTACTCGGCGACTGGCTCCTTATCATGGTTGCCTATTCTGGAGGGTGTGAGGACCACGTGTTTGACGTTGAGTCTGTAGTCAGACAGGATACTGCACACGTTTGGGTAAAACACAACAACGGCGGCGATGCTTGCGAAGCGTATGTGGTGGATGAATTAAGCCTCGAATTACCTACCGGCGTACTCACATCGCGGGTAATTGCGATGCATGACCCCGCCGGCGACCCACCCCACCTACTAAAATGGCCCTAGAAAGGGCCATTTTAAGGAGTTCAAGTACTTATACAGGCAATCCGAATTTCTTCAGGATCTGTACGGCATGGTCTTTCACCTTGGGCCGTTTGATGACAGCCTGAATAACCCCCTCTTCATCGATCAAGAAGGTTGTCCGTTTGACGCCGATCACCATTTTGCCATAGAGATTTTTTTCTCCCCATGTACCGTAGGTAGTCATAATCTTGTGCTCAGGGTCAGCAAGCAGCGGGAATGGCAACTTGTATTCAGCAACAAATTCTTTGTGCTTCTCATCACCATCGGGCGATACACCTACCACCGTAATTCCTGCGTCCTGTAACATTTTGTAGCCATCGCGAAGACTACAAGCTTGCTCCGTGCAACCCGGGGTAAAGTCTTCGGGATAGAAATACAATGCCACTTTTTGGCCTTTCAGGCCGGCAAGGGATAGTTTGGTGCCATCCTGGGTAACGCCATCAAACGCCGGCGCCTTGGACCCCGCTTCTGGCATAGCTGCTCCAGCCATTTATCTATTCGAGGGATTGGTTCAAAAGGAATGAAGCGACAAAAATACCAATCCCAGGGCAACGCATTTATCAATTGTTGATGGATCCGGTATCGTTCAGGGCCCAGTTGTACTTTCGGTACTTCACGTTAAAACCATTGGCCTTCAAATAGGCTGCTGCCTCCCCTTCATAATACTGCGCAAGAAATTGCTGCAACGTCCGGTTCTCAGACTTAAAGTCGCCTTTAAACCATTTAAAAATGCGGGACAGGTAGATGGTCTTTTTCTTTAGATCTACCCTGTTTTTGCTTTCGTCGAAGAGGAATACGCGCGCCTGATCATCTAACTGCTCACCGAGCCGGCTCGCCACGTAAGCTTCGCGTCGCAACGGCGGACAACTCACCGCAGCACAGACCAGGGCAAAGTGGATGCGCGGTTCATCAAATTGTTTGCGAATGATTTTGTGTTCGATATCATCCAGCGAAAGCTTCTTGCCGGCAATTTCTGCGATTGAAAACTCAAACGGACTGTTCAGCTTCGGAATGGTCAGCGAAACCCCTTTGATGCGCACCGGGGTGATATGCTTGATGCTTTTAACGGGATAACGATCGACAATCAGTTTGAGCGTATAGGCATTGTACGCATTCAGCCAGAATGCCAATGCTTCTTTCTCTTGCAGGCGCTCGGGATTCACAGCCTCTAAAACCGCAATGTAGTTCTGTAACGTTTCGCCGGCCTGGATAGCCGCGTAATCAACTTCCCCTAATTCGTTTACGTGTGCTTGGAGCAATTGATCAAACAGCGTGTGATCAACTGTATGGTACATAGAATCAGATTGGACCTGCCCAAACAGAGGCGTTGTCCACCAAAGCATTAGCGACAGCAAAAAGAGGTATTTCATTGGTGTATAGGTAAAGAAGTATAGATCGCTTTGTTGTACTTCTTGTGTGGCGGAGCCTCACAGTGTGTTACAAGGGGGTTGGATTGTCGATTTTCGAATGCCGATTTTCGAATGCTGATTTTCGAATGCCGATTTTCGAATGCCGATTGATTGGCTGGTTGACAAAATCCTTTCATGCTGAACCATGCGAAGGATCTCTGCCAGAATAGCACCCCGCCTGTAATTCATGTCATTCCGAGCGTAGCCGAGGAATCTGTGAGGGCGATGGTTTATGTCTCGTAGCGGTGGTTGAGGAAGGCCACTCGGTTCCGAATTAAGTGCGGGATGACGTTTTGAGGAGAATAGGTGTGCTGAACGGTGCTGTCTAGGGATTTTGTCAGCTATACCCCAGTCAGTCCTACCATCAATCGACACGAGCACAGGCTCGCTTATGTGACTGCTGAAATAAAATCGAAAATCAGCATTCGAAAACCAGCATTCCTACCGCTACCGATTCTTAATGACCGCTTCCCAATTCCCGGAGCCATCCGATGACGGCGTCACAGTACAACCAGGATCACCGGCACAGGCGTTCATGGCATTGTTCCAGCTTTGCATGTTTTGAATGGATTGCAGCTGCATTTGCATGGTCATTTGTAGCATGGGTACTACGTATTCCAACACCCACACCCCAAAGAAAAGACTGAGTCGATTCACAGCTTCTTGTGGTGACAAGCTGCCATCTTCACGCATGTCTTCATCAGGACTTGCGGAAGCCTGGAGCCACTGGACTGCAGGGATGGCAAATCCGCCAAGGGCGACAAACACATCATCAGGGGCCATAAACCCATGCACACTGCTGACGAGTTCGCCATCTTCTCCTTTACCGTATGCTACGAGTGCGATACCTCGTGCCGACATGCCATCTTGCATGCCTTCAACCATTACGGAATGTGCCACGGCATCTGGATGAGCATCCAACACCTTCATCGCTTCCGGATTCCCTTGCGCCCTAGCGAGCACGGACACATCTGAGAATCCAGCGCGGGTAAACGCCTCTATGGCAGCCACATCAGGATCCGCATGCTGCACGCGAACGAGCCACACTTCAGCGCCGGCAAATACGGGATTATCAGGCACCCATCGCTTCGTCATTTGTGAAATGGTTGGGCTTTGTGCGCTCCAGTTAACCAGGGTACGATTACCGTAATCGTCCTCAACCGCCATGGCCGGCTGATTGGGCAACTGGGCTGCGGCGTGTTGAATGTCTGTATGTCAACAAACAGCAACAAAACCATTATCAATGTAGCAAAACGCATATTCACGATTTAAGCTAAAACCCAAGCAACCCTTCAATAGCTGGCCGCAATTTTGGCAAGGGCGAGTAAATTTCTTTTTCCAGGGCACTCGAAAACGGCACGGGCAGATCTTCTGCGCCTACCCGAACTGGAGGTGTATCAAGATCAAAAAACGCCTCTTGTGCAATCGTTGCACTGATTTCAGCGCCAAAACCGCCTGTGAGTGCAGCTTCATGCAGGACGAGCACGCGGTTGGTTTTTGCAACAGACTGCAAAACCGTTTCTCGATCCCAGGGGATCAACGTGCGCAGGTCCACCACTTCAATTTCCACGCCCTTCGTTTGCTGAAATGCTGCTTCTTCCATCGCCCAACGCACACCGATGCCGTACGTGACAATCGTCAAATCTGACCCTACGCGCGCTACGTTCGCTTTGCCAATGGGCAGTTCAAATGCATGGACCGGTACTTCACCACGAATGGATCGGTACAGTTTCTTATGTTCGAAAAACAGCACGGGGTTTGGATCGTTGATGGCCGCTTGCAACAGGCCTTTGGCATCTGCCGGCGAAGAAGGGATCACAACTTTTAACCCTGGTACATGGCAAAACCACGCCTCCATGGACTGGGAGTGAAACGGGCCGGCACCGATATGCCCACCAAACGGCGCACGAATGGTAACTGGTACAGAGGCCCCCCATCGATAATGCGTAGTAGCCAGGTTGTTTACAATCTGGTTGAACCCACAGGTAATGAAATCGGCATACTGGATTTCAACCACGGGGCGGTGCCCGTTTAATGCCATACCAAGTGCTGCACCCAATACGCCGCTTTCTATAATCGGTGTATTCCTTACGCGCTCACGACCAAACTGCTCGACAAATCCCTCCGTAACCTTAAACACACCACCATATTCAGCGATATCTTGCCCCATCACTACAATACGGTCATCGCGCTCCATCGCTTGCCGCAGGGATTCTTGCACCGCATCCACAAACCTGCGTTCGTGTGTTTCGGTATGCCCATTTTGCATCAAGCTAGCTGCCGGCGCAAAAACAGCCCTTTTTTCTTTCTCGGCAGAACTTTCGACTTCAGGCTGTTTGATGGCGTACTCAGCGATGTCTTCCACGCGGAGACGCATGGCTTCACGTATCGCTTCAAGTTCTTCCTTTGTATAAACTTTCTCGCGTATCAGCTTGCGCTCCAGTTTATTCACTGGATCCTTCTTGCCCCATTTCTCAATAAGCTCCCTGGGTACGTATTTGATGCCCGAGGCCTCTTCGTGGCCACGCATCCGGAAGGTTTTCATTTCTAAAAGCGTGGGCCCATCACCGGCTCTTGCGCGCGCAGCAGCTTCCTGCACTGCTTCAATGACTGCCAGCACGTTGTTTCCGTCCACCTGCTTACCATGCATGCCATACGCCGGCGCCGCTGCAGCAAAGCTTTTACCCACAAAGGCCTCGCTCGTGGGCGTCGATAATCCGTATTGATTGTTCTCCACTACAAAAATCACAGGAAGCTTCCATACCGCAGCCAGATTGAGCGCTTCGTGGTAATCCCCTTCACGCGTAGCCCCTTCGCCAACAAGCGACAGTGCCACCTGATCGCGCCCATCCAATCGGGCAGATAAACCCAGGCCACAAGCGACAGGCAGCATAGCAGCAAGGTGCGATATCATCCCAACAATGTGCTTGTCGGGCAATCCAAAATGAAAGGTGCGATCACGTCCGTTGGTATAGCCGCCCGTGCGCCCCATTAACTGACAGAATAAACGATCCAGGGGCACACCGCGCGTGGTCCAGATGCCGAGATTACGGTGCATCGGAAGCAAAAAGTCATCTTCACGCAAGCCCAACACACAGCCAACAGCAATGCCCTCCTGCCCGTAACCACTGAACCATTTTGAAATTCGGCTCTGGCGGATGAGCCGGAGCATTTTCTCTTCAATTACACGAGGAAGCAATAACGACTTGTAAACGTGTTTCAAATCAACCGCGACGTCAGCATCCGATGCTACTTTCGCCATACCAAACCCCAGCTATGCTATTAATGCCCTCTTCCCAGAACGGCAGTCTTGATGGTTAAAAACAGGATCTTAAGATCCATACGCAAACTCATGTTTGCAATATAAAACAAGTCGTACTTTACTTTTTGCTTGACGTCTTCCAGGTTCGAATCGTAGTGCCAGGTGACCTGGGCCCAGCCGGTGATGCCGGGCTTAACGCGGCTACGACGCGTATACAGTGGTATTTCATGTGCGAGCTTGTTGACAAAAAACGGCCGCTCAGGACGCGGTCCAACCAGGCTCATCTCCCCTTTCAACACATTCCAGAATTGCGGCACTTCATCGATACGGGTTTTGCGCAACCACCGACCAATACTCGTATAGCGAGGGTCGTTCTCCTTGGCCCAAACAGGGCCGGTTTCGGCCTCGGCATCTTCCCGCATCGTTCTGAACTTCAGCATGGTAAACACGCGCCCCTGGTAGCCAACACGCTGCTGCTTGTAGATAGCCGGCCCCCGAGAGGAAAGACGGATCAACAAGCCAATGGCTAGCCAAAACGGTAGCCCCAATGTGAGTACGAGGAACGAGACAATCAGGTCGATAATGCGCTTTGAGCTTTCCTCCCAGGCCGCCATAGGTTCTGGTAACACCTCTACCAGTGGCAACCCGTAAATATGCTCTGTACGCGCCATCCCACCAATAACCGAGTAGAAGTCCGGCACCAGCTTCAGCGAAACCGATTTCCCGTCGCACAGCCGCAGGATTTCCATCAACTCGCTATGCTGCCCGGGGCCCAGCGCAATCAGGACATCCTGTACATCCAGCAAGTCGATGAGTTCGGGCAGTGTATCCAGGTGCGGTAATTCGCCGTTGGGCAACATTTCGATATCATAGTTGGCACCATCGCCGGCCGGTCCCAATCCTTCAGCATCCCACTGTCCGGGCCATCACAGGTTGCCGGCTTTGCTGGGATTGACTGATGCGCAATGTCCCAACTACATTCAGACCCGCTGCAGGATACTTGGCTACATCCTGATGCAGCTTCTCTACGCGGTCACACCATCCGACAATTAGTGCCTTGTGTGTACCATACCCTCGAATAATCAGCGCTTTCTGCGTTGTACGCACGATAATCCGGCCGGCGGCCACGGCAGCATAAATGACACCGCCGTAGAAGAATATCTCGGAGCGTGTGGTACCTGTTTGCAGCGTATCGATGAAAATCGCAAAAATGAGCACCAGAATGCCGGCGGCCACGACTTTCATCAACGATATCAGTTCATCAAACCGGCTCG
>CBDHHF010000028.1:0-9751 GCA_965263205.1 Rhodothermales bacterium | reverse complement strand
GGACCGTCATGGGGTTGGGCAACGTGAGCGGCCAACTTTGCATGATTGTAGCCAATGACGCGACGGTTAAAGCCGGCGCCTGGTTTCCTATCACGGCCAAGAAAAACCTCCGGGCGCAGGAAATAGCGCTCGAGAATAATTTGCCCATTATCTACCTCGTCGATTCTGCCGGCGTCTACCTGCCGATGCAAGACGAAATTTTTCCAGACCGCGATCATTTTGGCCGCATCTTCCGAAACAACGCCATCATGTCGAGTCGCGGCATTCCTCAGATTGCTGCCATTATGGGTAGTTGTGTTGCCGGTGGCGCGTATTTACCAATTATGAGTGACGAAGCGCTCATCGTCAACGGCACTGGATCCGTATTTCTCGCCGGCCCGTTTCTTGTCAAAGCGGCCATCGGCGAAACGGTAGGCAAAGAGGAGCTGGGTGGGGCAGAGACAACAACCGAAATCTCTGGCATTACTGATTATAAAGTTGATAACGATGAGGAGTGCCTGCAGGTGATCCGCGATATCGTTGCGCACCTGGGACCCCGCGACCGCGCCGGCTTCAAGCGCATCGATCCGGTTATGCCCAAGTTCTCTGCTGATGAAATCTACGGCCTGATCCCGGAAGCTTCGAACCAACCGTACGACATGCAGGAAGTGTTGTCGCGCATGATTGACGACAACTCCTGGCGTCCGTACAAAGAAGGCTTTGGCAAAACCATCATCACGGGTTACGCGCGTATCGATGGATGGAGCGTGGGCGTTGTTGCAAATCAGCGATTGGTGGTGAAGAGCAAGACGGGTGAAATGCAGGTTGGTGGTGTCATTTACTCCGATGCTGCGGATAAAGCCGCGCGCTTTATTATGAATTGCAATCAGAAGCGCATTCCTATTGTTTTTTTCCAGGACGTGACCGGTTTTATGGTAGGGACGCGTGCCGAGCATGGCGGCATCATCAAAGACGGCGCAAAAATGGTGAATGCGGTGGCGAATTCTGTTGTGCCCAAGTTTACCGTGATTGTGGGCAACTCGTACGGCGCCGGCAACTATGCGATGTGTGGAAAAGCCTACGATCCGCGCCTGATTTGCGCCTGGCCTTCCGCCCGAATTGCCGTGATGGGAGGAAAGCAGGCTGCAAAAACGCTACTCCAGATCCAGGTCTCAAAAATGGAGCGAGAAGGCAAAGTGGTTTCAGAAGAGGAGAAGAACGAACTGCTCAATAACATCGAATCACGCTACCGCGAGCAGATGACTACGTATTACGGCGCTGCAAGGCTTTGGGTCGACGAAATCATCGATCCGGCAGCTACCCGGCAGTGGATTAGCATGGGCATCGAAATGGCAGACCACAACCCCGATATCCCTCCGTTTAATCCGGGTGTCATTCAGACGTAAAGGGGCACACAAATCCTGGCGGATTTTTGTGGTTGAAGGTTGCAAGTTACAGGTTGAAGGTTTTTTGTCTGATGTTGTGAAGCTTTAGATAGGGTATCTGCCTAGTTCGAAGCCAAATTCGGTATTGGGGAAGATATTTTGGGCTTCCACGAGGTCTTGTTGATCTAGGTTGGCCGGCAGAGTGGACGAGGACCAGTTTCTTTGCACCTGCACGTTTTGCAATCTCTGCAGCCTGTACAGCAGTTGAGTGGCCGGGGTAGGGCCCTGTTGCTTCGTGTACCAGGATATCGGCATCCTGAGCTAGCTCAACCACGACTTCAGTAGGTTCAGTATCGCAGGAGTACGCTACCACCCGGTTATTGATTTTACAGGCTATCCGGAAGCCAAGCGTTGGAATGCCGTGTACTACCGGGGCGGCTGTGATTTTCCAGACCTCATCTTCGAGTAATATCCCCGATTCAACTTCCTGCCAGTCTAACGCCGGCATGCCCGTCCAGCCGCTGGTATCAAAGGTTGCAAACGTTCTTCGGGCCTGATCGAGTCCAGCAGGTGGACCGTAGACTGGAATTGGGTCCCTGCGGCCGGCAAGCCAGATCTTTTCCATAAACAGGGGGAAGCCGCCAACGTGATCCGGGTGCCCGTGTGATAGGATGAGATGCTTCAGGTGAAGCGGATTAAGACCGCACGCAAGGATCCGTTGCACAACATCGCCACCGCAGTCGATGACAACGAGATTTTCCTCATGCGACAACGCGAGCATGGTTGTGGTACGGTGGGGCTCACTGTATCCGGCCCCCGTGCCGAGGAGGTGAAGAAAAGGCATAGTGGTTCAGGCAGTTGCGCTTGTGAACAGAGAAATCCAATCAAAGGTAACGCGCGCGTTGCTCATAACCATACAGAAATCTTAATACCTTTCGGCAAGAAAACCTTCAACCTGTAACGTGCAACCTTAAACCCGCAATCCGACAGGATTGCGCCGTTGCGCTTATTTTTCGCGCAGTACTGTGAAATCTACAAGATCCAACATGGCATCGCGTGCCGGCGATGGGTGAAAGGTATGCAAAATACTGCGAGCTCGTTCAGCGTGTACGTGCATTTTCTCTTTGGCGTATGCAATACCACCCACATCCGAAACAAACGTTGCTACCGTCCGGATGTCTTCTTTCGACTTTTTCTTTTTGCGCACAATCCGCATAATGCGTTTGTGATCGGCTGCGGAGGCTTCGCGAAGCGCATAAATCAACGGCAGGGTCATTTTTTTCTCCTGCAGATCGATGCCCAGTGGTTTACCGACGTCTTTGATTCCATAGTCGAACAGATCATCGCGGATCTGAAAAGCAATACCGAGTTGCTCTCCCATCTCTTTCATTTGGCTGATGATCTCTTGATCGTCGGTCGCGCTGCTTGCGCCACAGGCTGTACAGGCGGCGATTAGAGAGGCTGTTTTGTCTGAGATAATGGTGAAGTACGTTGCTTCGTCGATATCGAGCAACCTGGCTTTCTGAATCTGCAGTAATTCGCCTTCGCTCATGCGCTTTACAGCGTCAGAGAGAATGTGCAGGGCCTGGTAATCTTTGTGGTCCAGTGCAAGCAGCAGGCCACGGCTGAGCAAGAAGTCACCGAGGAGGACGGCTACTTTGTTTTTCCAGAGGGCATTGATTGAAAACATACCACGCCGGCGATCGGCATCGTCTACCACATCGTCGTGGATCAGCGTTGCCGTGTGCATCAACTCTACAAGCGCAGCACCTCTAAACGATTTGTCGGATACCGAGCCGCACGTTTTAGCAGCTAACAAGACGAGCAAAGGCCGTATCTGCTTGCCTTTTTGCTTCATCAGGTAACGAATGACCTTATCGAGCAGGGCAATCGGCGATTTGACAGAGCCTTTGAAGTACCGCTGAAATGCATCCAACTCTTCCTGAACAGGAGCCTGGATACCTTTCAACGTAGGCATGGAGGATCGTTCGCGCCGGGCGGAAACCGGGGCTTGCTGCGTAGCGGTAGGTGCTGCCATATTCTATTTTCAAAAATTTTTGAAAACTCAAAAAACTATACACCGGACCACGGAATAAGTTTAGGCGCCGGCAAATTTTTTTAGCCAAACCGATAGGGTTTAGTGCGCAGCAAATAAAGGAAGAAGGGGACCCCGCAGATGGCTGTAACGATGCCGATGGGCAGCTCTTGCGGTTGAAGTACGGTTCGTGAGAATACGTCAGCCAATACGAGGAACGTGCCGCCGGCGAAATACGCTACGATAGCCAGTCGATGATGAAGGACGCCAACGATAGAACGGGTTGCATGCGGAACGATGAGTCCCACAAATCCAATAGCGCCGGCCGCTGCCACGAGCAACCCCGTAATGAGGGTGGCCATCACAATCAGCATCGTTTTGAATCGTTCCACCGGGACGCCAAGGTGATGTGCTGCTTCTTCGCCGAGAAGCATCGCATCAAGCGGTTTTGCAAACAACAGCAATAGGATCAGTCCGCTACTGCTTGCCAGCAAGGGGAGCAGTAGCAGGTCCCAACGCGCGCCTGCAAACGAACCAAGCAGCCAGAACATGACGGTTTTCATTTTTTCTAACTCTGGCGACGCAAGCGTTGCAAACGTGCTGATTGCCCCCATCAGTGCCGACATCGCCACACCGGCCAGCAACAGGCGCGTAACCTCTACCTGTGAACCATTACGCGCCACCAGGTAGACAATGAGCATGGTAATCAAGCCCCCGGCAAAGGCGGCCAGTGGGAGCGTCAATGCAAGCGAGAGCACGGGAGGAAGAAAGCCGAGATAAAACAGCGATGCGCCGGCTGAAGCGCCGCTGGAGATCCCCAGGATGTAAGGCTCAGCAAGTGGGTTGCGTACGAGGGTCTGCATGGCGATACCCACCAGCGAAAGGCCACCGCCAACGATAAATGCTAGCAACACACGGGGCAGTCTGAGCTTCCAGACAATATCAAAAGCTTGTTGCGCTACTCCTGGGTCAAGCGACTGACCAAGCAGGCCGGCCTGGATACTCAACACCACGTGCTTCAGCGGAAGCTGCGTACTACCAACAGCCAATCCTGCCGCCATCGATGCAAGAGCAATCAGGATCAGCAGGGGGAGCAGGAATCGATTCGATTTGGTAGTAGATGCCGGCAAATGATCCGGAGAATGAAAGCGTAATTAAAAAAGATCTGGATGCATGCAGCGGGCCATGGCTTCGATGCCCCGGACTAACCGCGGACCAGGTCGTAAAATCAACGATCCGGGGATGCTGCACACGCGGTTGTTAACCAGCGCAGGTACGTTTTCAAACGCTGGATGGTATGCCAGTAGTTGGGCTTTGCCTTGAATACTGCCCAATATTACGTCGGGCTGGGTGGTTAGCACAAATTCTTCGCTCAATATTGGCGATACAGCCTCAAGTGAATCGGTCAGGCTGTTACCGCCCGCAATGGCGATGGCTTCATGAATGTAATTGTCGCGTCCAAAAGCGTACAATTGGTCTGATCCAATGAGAAACAGCGCACGAAGGGGAGCTAAATCAGCCGTTTTGGCCCGTACTGCTGATATACGCATTTCTAGTGAATCAGCCGCTGGATGGGCTGTTGCAGTATGGTTGGTAAGGACGCCGAGGATACGCATGACACGTGGAATATCGTCCCACCTTTTAAACGAGAAATAGGCAATGTTGAGACCAAGCGAAGAAAACTGATTAGCATCTCTAGGGTTGTTAATTGCATCCGTGGCAATAAGCAAGTCAGGCCGCTGTCCAACCAATGCTTCAAAGTCCATGGGAAACGAGCTATAGCGGGGGAGGCTGTCAATCGCGGGCGGGTAATCATCAGCCAGGCTCACTGCTGCCACAAAATCGCCGGCTCCGATGGCATAGAGCAGTTCGGTCAGATTGGGTGCGAGTGGAATGATGCGTTTTGGAGCTGCAGGAAGGGTAATTGTACGTCCTACGTCATCAACAAACGAATAGCTGCCATCGGATGGTTGTTGCGGTTGCTGGTTTTCAGACGTACAGCCTGCAACGAAAATTACGACACCGCAAAGGACACATCGGAAGAGGTTCATACACGTGGTGGGGGGCAGGATAGGGTGAGCATCATACTTAACCATGCTGTACCTTTGGGTTCCCTTCAGATTGATTTGACCATGAAAAGTGCTGTCATCCTGAACCCGGCCGCAGGCAACGGGCGAGCGGCTGCATTGGAGCAAAAACTGGCCGGCATGCTACGCGAAGCCAACGTAGATGCGCGCGTAATGGTATCCCGTAGTGGTGACCACGCAATGACGCTTGCCACCGAAGCAACAACCTGGGCCGATACAGTGACCGCCGTTGGGGGAGATGGTACGATTCATCACGTCGCCAAAGGCATTCTTGCCGGCGCGAAGCCTGTACCGCTCGGGCTTATTCCCTTTGGCACGGGGAATGATTTTATCAAAATGACGGGCACGCCAGTTCATATAGAATCTGCAATAAAAATACTTGCGAAGGGGAAACGAAAAGCGGTAGATTATGGTACAGTAACCTATCAAAGCACGCACGGTGCAGGAGCAAGTTGTTTTTTCAACACGTTGGGGATTGGATTTGATGCCGCCGTTGGCGACCGTGCATCTTCTTACAAAGCGCTGCCCGGTTTTGGGGCTTATCTTGCAGCGCTACTCAAAACACTTTTTACACTCCAATATGCGGACGTAACCGTCTCGTGTGATCACAAGGGCAGTACCCCGTTTTTTGTTGGACGGATGTTGTTGTCTTCTGTTGGAAACGGTAGCACATCAGGGGGACTTTTCAAGCTTACACCCGATGCTTCCATTGAAGATGGATGGTTTGACGTTTGTGTAATTGAACAACTATCAGTCCCCCGATTGCTGGCAAGCGTGCCACGGGTGTTGCGTGGACGCCATACATCGATGAGAGAATACCATGCCGGCAAAGCGAAGCATATTCTGATTGAAGTGGGCCAAACAATGAGCCGGGTTGGAGAAATAGGCAACCCGGGATTGCCGGTACATGCTGATGGCGAAATCCTCGCGCCCGACGTAAGCCGGCTTGAAGTAACGATGATCAAGAACGGCATTTCTGTAATTGTACCTTGAAAGGGAAGCGAATCCTGTGAAAAAAAGAATCTACATTGTTGATGATGAACCCAAAATCGGTGAGTTGTTTGTAAACGTACTCAACCGAGACGGGTATGATGCGCAGTCTTTTGTGAGTCCTCAGGCGCTGCTGGAGCGTGTGGAGCAGCAGGAAGACCCGGATCTTATTCTTACAGATCTGATGATGCCGGAAATGAACGGCATCGAGTTGATCGAGTCGCTGCAAACCAGGCAAAAGCTCTTGCCTGTCATCATTATGACGGCGCACTCATCAATTCAAACGGCTGTGGATGCGATGCGGCATGGCGCGTTCCACTATCTGCAAAAGCCGGTAAACCTGGAAGAAATGCGTACCCTGATCAGCAAAGCGCTGAACATGTACGACATGAAGCCGGAAAACAAGGTGCGTCGTACCAAGCAGCAAGCCAAACATCCAATTTCAGGCCTGCTCGGCGAAAGCCCAGCCATCATCAAGGTACGCCAGACCATTGAGACGCTGAAAGATGTGCCCAACACCACGGTGCTTATCCGTGGGGAAACCGGAACGGGTAAAAACCTGGTTGCCAAGACAATCCATTCGAACTCGATGTACAACGCCGGCGCTTTTGTCGAAATCAACTGTGCAGCGTTGCCTGATAATTTGCTCGAAGCTGAGCTTTTTGGGTACGAGAAAGGCGCGTTTACCGATGCACGTGATGCAAAGCCGGGGCTGCTCGAAGTTGCGGATGGAGGTACGCTGTTTCTCGATGAAATTGATTCGATGAGTATGGCGCTTCAGGCCAAGCTGCTCTCTTTTCTGGAAAGCCGTACGTTTCGCCGGCTGGGTGGGGTAGAGGAGTTGCGGGTTACAACGCGCATCATCTGCGCAACCAATGCCGGCCTCGAAGAAAGTGTCGCCAAAAAAGAATTCCGCCGCGACCTGTTCTACCGCATCAATGTGGTAAATCTGCACTTGCCGCCCCTGCGGACGATGAACAAAGACATGCTGGCCATCGCTAACAGCCTGCTTTCCCATTTCAATGAAGAATTTGGGCGATCGGTAAAAGGATTTAATCAGGCTGCGCAGGATAAGCTGTGTGCCCATACGTGGCCGGGCAACGTACGTGAATTACGGAATGTGCTGGAACGCGCCATCATCTTTTCTAGCAAAGAAATCATGGATGCGGAGGAGCTGGAAATTGCGTCACCAGGCGACTTTATCGACTGGGGAGATGCAAGCGGCCTGTTCCGATTCGAAAGCGGCGGAACGCTTGAGGACCTTGAAAAACAGTACATCCGTCACATCCTCGAAACCAGTGACTCCAGTTATGCCGAGGTGGCCCGCATACTCGGAATCTCCAAAAAAACACTGTGGGAGAAGCGAAAGCGGTATAATCTCGATGAAGAAGAGAAAAATCTTGCTTCCGTAGAAGACTAAACTGCAACTTTAAGACGTTTTTTCCGGTGAATAGGTGGGCCATTCGATGGCCTGCGTTTGGGATGGTTTTACGTTATGCGTTGCATGTTGTAACTTCTTGCCAACAGCTGGATGCGCACATGCCGAATGAACACTTTAGGGCATTCATCGTTTTCTGTCCTTCGTCGATGTGTTCATAGTGTTAATGGTGCACATCTGGCCGAATCCACCTGGCGACCCGCTCTTGACCTGTAATCATCTGATTCGATGAAATTATCTCTTTTTCTTCAATTTATTTTGTTGGTCTTTTTTGTAGCTGCCTGTTCCAGTTCGGGCGGCACTGTAGTGGAGGACAACGGGGACCGGGCACCTACGTTTGAAGATGTGCTGCAGGCGTTGCCGTCTACCGAAACGTTTGACGAATCGTCGTACCCAACAGAAGCACCCATCGTTGATGTGGAGGTAGAGCACGACGTACCCGAAGCACTCCTTGCTGGAAGCGTCGGACAAAACCTTTCGGGGATGCAGCAAGGATGGCGGATTCAGGTTGTATTCGCCCGTGAAAAAGCCGTTGCTGATCAGGCGGTAGATAATGTACACGGCTGGTTGTCTCGTATGCGCAGTGTTTATCCCGATACCACCGTATTCCAGCAGCCCTTGCCCGTGTATAACGTCTATGTGCAGCCTTATTTCAGGGTCCGCGTAGGCGACTTCACAACGCGCGAATCTGCTGAAGAACTCCTCACCAAAATGATTTCGGACTACCCACGGGCGTTTGTGATGGTAGACCAGATTAACGTCCGTCGTTAAGAAGCGATTCCGTAACCGCTGGCTATCTTAGTGCTGATTCCAGCGTCGTCGCAGCATCCGTTTTCTCATCCCGATATTTCACGATCACGGGCGTATACAGCGAAAGGCCGTGTGCTTCGCCGAATGCGCTATTTGATTTTCGTGTGCCTGGTACAACGACCGCGCCGGCGGGTATCTCAAGCGGCGCATTGCCTTCTCGCTCGATAATCCGCTCCTTCGCTAAATCGTAGATGCGCGTAGAGCCTGTGAGGATCACACCGGGTGCCAACACGGCCCGCTCTCGCAAAATACACCCTTCGTAAACGCCGCAGCCGCCGCCGATAAACACATCATCTTCCACAATAACCGGAAGTGCGCCAATGGGCTCGATTACACCGCCAATTTGAACGGCAGCTGACAGGTGCACTCGTTTGCCAATCTGCGCGCAGCTGCCTACAAGTGCGTGCGAATCAACCATGGTCCCTTCATCCACATAAGCGCCCACGTTGATGTACATCGGCGGCATACACACAACACCCGGCGCCACATAACTTGCGGTGCGGATAGCTGAGCCACCAGGTACAACGCGCACTTTGTCAGCAAGGGTGAGTGGTTTTACAGGGTAAGTGTCTTTGTCAAAAAAGGGCAGACCAGCATCCGTAATTTCAACAAGGTCGCCAAGCTTAAAACCGAGTAAAATACCTTGTTTTACCCACGTATGAGCTGTCCATGTACCCTCCGCGTCACGCGAGGCTGATCGAATGGTCCCCGTGTTGAGTCCATCGCGAACGGCTTCAAACGCGTCCTGTACAACCTGGCGATTTTCATCGGTGATGGGATTAGCGGCCAATTGGGCAACGCGTTCCTGCAAAGACATGGGCTTCTGGTTTGTTTGGTGAGGGGCCGTGAAGCCGCGTCATACGCCGGTTGGGATCCAGATGTTTTTGACCTGTACAGATTTGTACAGAAAGGCCTTGCCGGCACCCTGCGCCTCTGTTTTCCATTTCCGTTCAACGCCGTAATTCACCCACGTACGCTTCATGTTCGATGCCGCCCGCATTTCTACCTGCCGGCTACCTTCTGCAGT
>CBDHHF010000027.1:0-10892 GCA_965263205.1 Rhodothermales bacterium | reverse complement strand
GCAGTGCTGACAACGCAAGCCGGAAGCCTACGTCCTTTTTGTTGCGGGGATGGATATCGTCGGCTTCGCCAATATCGATGGTCACAGCCATGCCTGTATTGGGGAGCGAAAGTGCCATCGTTTGCGCTTCCCGTAACTCTGGCCACGATTGCTGTTCAACCGGGGTTTTCTTGCTGTTCTCTGAAGTTGGCAAGCTGCACAAAATGAAAACCCATGGGGCTATCCCATTTTGCACGCCAGTCCTGGATCATTGCGGGGAAAAGCGTCTGATACTGATGCGCCCGGTCTGCATTGCTTTCGCCCTGGTACCAGATGACACCTTTAAGGGCGTAGGGGACGAGCGGGTGGATCATGGCGTTGTACAAAACAGTGGGGGTGTGTTGCAAGCCGAACGGCCGGCGAGGGAGGGTTTTGTTAGCCAGATCAACACCCAGCTTATACTGCCACTCGCCAGCAAGTGATCGTGTTTGGGTGCCGCGTTGGATAAACATTTCCTCAGGTTCACCCCACAAACCACCGCCACCACCCGTATCGAATACACGAGTGACAACTACATTTTCGCCGGCTTTAAGGACACTCGCAGGGATGTCATACAGACGTGGTACATTGTATTGTGCGGTCTCACCCACAAGCGTTCCATTCACCCAGGTTCTGTCTTCGTCGTCAATCTTACCCAGTGAAAGGGTCGCCGACTGACCAGCCCAATCAGCGGGTAACGTGATGGTTTTTTTGAACCAGAGAATACCATCAAGGCCTGGTAAAATACCTTCCCACTGTTGTGGCAGTGCCATCGATGACCAATCTGCTGCATCATGTTCTGTTGCTGCCCAGATGGGGGCGCCATTGCTATAACCGGCGTCTGTATTATTCACGGCCGTCCGCCAGGTATCTGCCGAAACAGTCGCTTCGAAGCTGTCTGGATTGGCAACAATTTCTTCAACAATCTCTTTGTAATCTGGATGCTCCAGTAGGGCTTCGCTGGAGGTCCATGCTTCTGCACGCGTGCCGCCCCATGAACTGCTAATGAGGCCAATGGGCACATCCAGTGAATCGCGCAAAGTTTGGGCAAAGTGGTACGCAACAGCCGAAAAGGAGGAAATGGTTTGTGGACTGTTGATGGACCAGCCACTTGAAGGGATTGTTTTAGACGGAGATGCTTCTATGGCATTGGCTACATTAAAAAGCCGAATTTGATCATCCTGTGCGGCAGCGATAACAGCTTCTGCGTCGTTCGAAGCAGAAACGGGCCATTCCATGTTTGACTGTCCCGAAGCCAGCCAGACTTCTCCAATCAATACATCGTTGATCGTAATGGTTGTATCACCTTCGATAAGTAACTCAAAGGGACCGCCGGCATCTTCCGGGGCCAACACAACGCGCCAACTGCTATCCGCTGACGAAGTGATGGATGCCTGCTGGTTGTTGAAGCGCACCGTCACCTTACGCTCGGGGGTGGCTTTGCCCCACACGGTGATATTCGATGCCTGCTGAACCACCATGTGATCTGTAAAGAGGGGCGGAAGGACGATATCAGCTGCCGGCGGTGCTGATTGGCAGCCAGCAAATATCAAAACGAAACAAAGGGTAAATGTAGTTCTCATAGCAGTAGGCTGGCGGGAGAGGGACGCACTAAAATAGTGTTCTTTGTGGTCAATCAGTAATTTTGATATAGAATTTTGAAGCACGTTAAAATTTATTGCAGCTATGTCGTATTCTGATGCCAAATGAGCTTGCCGCGCAGTCTTTGTTGCATTGATCTGTGGGTTCGCTTTCTGATTTTAATGCTCCGTAGGACAGGTAAGAGGAGTTTGTAACATGATCATTCGTACAAAAGCATACGGCAGGGCCGGCCTGATAGGAAATCCTTCCGATGGTTATTTCGGGAAAACCATTTCGTTCATTGTCAGGAATTTTGCGGCGGAAGTAATGTGCTATGAGTCGCCGCACGTTTCCATCGTACCGGGGCATCGCGATAACCTGGTGTACCCCACGCGTGGTGCACTCGTGGATGATGTAAGTCTGAATGGCTATTACGGTGGTATTCGGCTGGTAAAAGCCACGGTCAAAGCGTTTAGCGACTACTGCGACCGGGCAGGTATTGAACTTGATGCTCGAAACTTCACGCTGCAGTATAAAACCAACGTCCCCGTGCGGGTTGGATTAGCAGGCTCAAGTGCAATTATCACGGCTACCATGCGGGCGCTAATGGCTTTTTATGGCGTTGAGATTGTGAAGCCACAGCTACCCAATTTGATCTTGAGTGTGGAGGCCAACGAGTTGGGTATTGGTGCCGGCTTGCAGGACCGGGTGGTGCAGGTGTACGAAGGAACAGTGTTTATGGATTTCGACAAACAATTGCTGGACAGTCGCGGCTACGGCACCTATCTGGAGATGGACACGTCGAAATTGCCCCCGCTGTTTGTTGCATTCCATGATAATCTGTCAGAAGGCACAGAAATCTATCACAACAATCTGCGGAGCCGGTTCGACCGCGGCGAAAAAGAAGTAGTGGACGGGATTAAAACATTTGCTTCGTTTGCACAGCAGGCGTACGACTTAATCGAAGCCGGCAAAGGGCCAGACATTGGGCCGCTTATGGATGCAAACTTCGACTTACGCGCCTCCCTGAGCAGAATAAGCGAAGGTAATTTACGCCTGGTGCAAACGGGCCGGAAATTTGACGCCAATGTCAAGTTTGCCGGCTCCGGTGGTGCAGTTGTTGGTGTGTATGATGGCGATCCTGATCGACTCGCAAAAATTAAACAAGCATATGAATCCATGGGGGCGCAGGTACTGATTCCCCAAATACTGCCCGAATCGAGCGGGCCAAAGGAGACAGGAGCGAACGTATGAAACGCGTGACCAAAGCAATTATCCCAGCGGCGGGGATGGGGACCCGCTTTCTGCCGGCAACCAAGTCGATGCCGAAAGAAATGTTGCCGATCATCGACAAGCCCGTCCTGCAATACGTGATCGAAGAAGCCATCGAAAGCGGGATCGAAGACATTTTGATCATTACGGGACGTGGGAAACGGGCCATTGAGAACCATCTTGATTATGCCCCCGAGCTGGAGGCGTTTTTACGCGAAGCCGGCAAAGAAGACCTGATTGAGAAGGTACACGACATTGCAGACAAAGCGCGCATCTTTTACATTCGACAAAAGGTGCAGCGTGGGCTGGGTGATGCGATCCGCATTGGTCGCCGGCACATCGCAAACGAACCCTTTGCCGTGCTGCTCGGAGATACAATCATCAATCCGGAAACAGGGCGCCCCCCGGGGTTGAAGCAGTTGATTGATGTCTACGAAGAGAAGCAGGCAAGCGTAGTCGCCGTGCATCGTGTGCCAGAGGAATGGGTGAGTCGGTATGGCGTTGTTGCCGGCGAAGCTGATGAGCAACTGGAAAACGTCTACAAGCTATCCCATCTGGTCGAGAAGCCGGCGCCAGAGGTTGCGCCGAGCAACCTTGCCATTGCTGGCCGTTACGTTTTCTCGCCCGAAATCTTTGCCTGTATCGATGAGACAACCGAAGGCGTCGGCGGCGAAATCCAACTGACCGATGCCATGAATATGCTTGCTCGCACCGAGCCCATGTACGCCCTGCACTGGCAAGCCCGTCGCTACGACATAGGCAACCGTATCGAGTATGCCAAATGCTTCATCGACTTTGCCATGCGCCGCGAGGATACTCGCAAAGCCGTGATCGAACACCTGAGAGGCCAATGGGGTATGGATGGGTGAGGAGGAGTGCTGATTGTGGATTTTTGATTGGGGATTGTTGATCTGCCTCAATCTCGTCATCTTGAGCCTTGCGAAGGATCTCTTCGGGGCTTGCAGCCCCTCGAATAACGAATATCGAACAAGGAACCAGGGGTGTTCAGAAAAATAGTAGCTAGCAAAAATGTATTTGTTTTCAGCAATTTAGCGCGCGGACGTCCACCAAATGTGTGGCGATGTGTGGTGGGAGCTTTTATCGAAGCGTTTTCCTGAATAAAATTCAGGAGGATCTGCGCGAAAGGAGATAAAAGCGCGCGTTTTATTTGGTGGTGCCCTTTTCTTTGGTTCGTTTCTTTTGGGGCCCTGTTTTGTTTTCGGGCAAAAGAAATGAACGTACGCAACCTACACCAGGGAGCAGTAGCTTACTGCACAAGATGTGTATTCCTTGCTGGAATGGCCATGAGCGCTAACATTGGATAACGATTTTTCTGAACACCCCTGACAAGGAACACCGAATTTCGACGTGAATACCGTCACTTGCGCCCTGTATCTTTCTGTCGATATCTCTCGTATAACACGCTCCTGCATTTTTTGCAAGGCAGGCCAGATTTACAGACACGAACCATTCGATACACATGAAACGACATATCCCGCGGCTTCTGCTGCTTGGTATTGTGCTGCTCGTTGCAGCATGTCAGGACGAACCACATCCAGCTGATAATTATCCTGAGCCCTTCCGTGGTCAGCTGTTACAAGGAGATTCGCTACTCGCGCCTACGCCACAGCGTGCGAGTATGCGTGTGTTTGAAGATTCTGCTTCTGTTGTGCTGCGTCAATACACCGTTTTTCCAGATTCAGCTACGGCAGATACCCCATCTGAGCGGATCATGAGAATGCCTATTTCTGCCGGCCTGGACTCAAAAGGCGAGACGCTTTATGTGATGGATACAGAGTCTTTTCTGATCAATAAATACGATGTGACCAGTGGTGAACTCCTTGGGGTCATTACCGCGGCAAAGGACGCGCACGTGCCCAATCCTTACAGTGGTGGTATTCGTTTAATTAATGACGAAGATTTTTGGGTCTATGGTCTCGACAAGGCACGTATCACACGCATGCGTACCTCAGGTGAAATTTTGGATGCTATCAAATACACATCAGGCGAATTCCATGCTGCCAGTCGCTCTGGTAATTATGTTGTAGCTCGATTCTACGATGATCATGAGCTTTTTCATACGCATACACCCAAAGACAGGTCTCAGGCGTCTTTCGGCATTTTAACTTCAGAAAAGCTTGAAATAGATGGAAGAGTAGTTAAAGGGCACGGCTTGAGCTTTACTGGCGGAGTCATTTCTGATGGATCTGAAAGCTTTCTGTATGCAGCATCCTTTGGTGGCTTGATGCTAAGTTACACTATGGACGGTTCATTGCGGTATTTTCGTGAGTCTATCAAGCCGGGTATGTTTCCTGAATTGGTACCTTATGAGGGTGAAGCAAAGAATACAGTAATGACAGTCAATCAGGAGCAAGCCAGACAATCTCAGGTTCCGCTTAATGTGTGGAATGGTACAGCTTACTACGCAGTAAGGGAATATGATGATGAAATAACACTCTGGACGATTGATGCGTATGATTATGATACTGGGGACTACCTCTATTCGATCGATCGCCGAGAAACCTGTCGCTACGTATTTATTACAGACGAACACATCTACGCTCACTGTTTCGATCCAGGCGGCTTTGTGCAATTTCAGCGTGAGGGTCCGCCAGACACACAGTTGGCAGTTGCTGAACGATAGTGGGTAGATGTGCGGAGGTAGCCGCTTTTTTAACGCGATCAGTCATTCGGGTGGTTGCCCAATCGAGTTGGGCATGACGTAGTGGGACGTGCAGGCACCACAATGGTAGGGCGGAGACAGGCTGGGGCGCACTCAGAATCCTGCCTGCCTCCGAACCCACACATTGCTTTTCTTGCTACCATGCGTATTGGTTATCATGCGTTTTTGGTTACCATGGCGCGCGAAAAGATGGGTTAACGGTACACAAACCGTTTGCTAAACCAGCCTTGTTCTGATTCCAGCACCACGTGGTACACGCCGGCTGCTAACAGGCCACTTTCACTGAATAAGGGAAGGATTGTGGTGCCTGCAGGAATAGCAACCGACCGCTGTGTAACGCGCTGGCCGGCGATGTTGTACACGTGCAGTTGCATAACTTCAGTGCTACCTGATGCATTTACGAGCCTTAATCTGGCCGTGGCCGTATCGCTGGCGGGGTTCGGGTAGACGTCAAAAGAAATTGCTTGCGGCAGTTCAGGTGCATCGATTGTCCCCACATTGATCACTTCAGTGATATCCAGTTGCTGGTTTATATCAACATTGGTGAAGATTTGCCGATTACCAGCCGGCCAACTGACGATGAGTGTATCCACGACCGTCGCATTACCCAGACCAAAGTGGACCGTTTTACTATTTTGGCCGGCGTAGCCGGTTTGGGCCTGGATGTCGCGTAGCTGCCAGGTAACAACGCCATCTAATAACTGCCCGCGCCCGAATCCGCGCACCGATGGCATCGAGGTTTGATGCCATGCCGGTCAAATTGAGTTTGAGCCAAGCGCTTTCATTTCCTTCATTGATGAAAAGCGTATTCGGCAGTTCGTCACTGGTTGCGCTGTTTTTGCAATTGGCAAAGGCCAAATCCAGTGCGCCGTCATTGTTGATGTCTCCCCAGGCTACACCAAATGAGCAGACAGCCTCATTGCCTTCAAATTCATTTGATACGTCGACGAAGGTGCCATCTCCCTGGTTTTGAAAAAGCGTGCATTGGAGAGATTGCTGTTGCAAAAACCGTTGCTCACGGCAAGGTCCAGGTCGCCATCGTTGTCGTAGTCAGCAAATGCGGACCCAAATGAGCAGGTACTTGCGGTGGTACCACGGGATCGTCGGTAATGACTTCAAACGTGCCATCGCTCATATTTCTAAACAGCTGGTCGGGCAGTGGCGCGGAAGAAGTTCGAGTTGCCGACAAACAGGTCGAGGTCACCGTCATTATCGATGTCGCCCCAGGAGGCGGTCATGCTGCCTCTGCTGTCGGTTACAATCAGGCCTTCTGTAAGCTTTTCGAAGCCGCCACCGCCTGTACCCCAAAAGAGATCGTTTGTATTTGCGCCCTCGTTTGCGACAAACAGGTCGGTGATACCGTCATTGTTGAAATCGCCCCAGATTGCGCCTCGACTGGGTTCATGCTATCGTTTACCAGCGGGTGACTGTTAAGCCGGACAAAGGTATCGTTTTTTAAATTACGATAGAGGTAGTTGTTGGCCATGCGGTGCCGCTGTTGGTGACGTAGAGGTCGAGCCAACCGTCGTTGTCATAGTCGCCAAAGGCTGCTGTTTCAGCAAACGAGCCGCTGACGATGCCGGCATTCCCTTTGTAATTCAACGATCCCATGCCATCATTCAGGTAGAGTAGATCAGCAGCGCCATACCAACTCGAAACGATGCCATCGAGGTTGCCGTCGTTGTTGTAGTCTGCAAAGCTGGCACCATCAGATGGGGAGGAGGCCTGTACGATGGCCATGTCGGTTATCTGTACGAGCGTGCCAGTGCCATCGTTCAAATAGAGCAGGTCTTTCTGGCCGCCTTGCAGGCCATTGGAAATGTACAAGTCATCCCAGCCGTCCTTGTTCAAATCGATAAAATTGACACTGCGGCTATCGGTTGGCGTGTTGGGTATAGTGTCGGATGCATTGACAAAGACCTGCGCGTAGACGGTGTTCGTTGAGCATAATACGACCAGACAGAGCAGGCTGTACAGGCTTAGAAGTAAACCGTTAGGCCGGCTGGCCGATGCTATGTAACATGCGGGTAAAGGGTTTTGAGTACATGGTTTGCCTCGTGATTTTTGGCAAACATAGGCACTGCGAGGGACGGGCTCAGGCAAATGAGAAGTACACACGATACGTCCTGATATAGAGCATGATTGTGTAGATGTTGCCACTTGTGGGGCGGAATGGGTTATTCAGCGGCAATAACCTGTCGAACAGATCTTTTCCGGAGAATAGTCCGGCTTTTTTTAGATCTTTGAGCGATGCAAACACGCGTATTGCGACATATCATTTTCTGGCTGCTCTTTGTGACGCTGTATGTGATCAGAGATCTACTTTTCCCGCCACCCTCTGATTTGGTGTACCCGCTTGGCCAGCGTATTGCGCGGTTCTTTTTTAGCGAACTGGTCGTGCTGCCCTGGAAGGCCATTCCGTTTTATACGCTATTTTACTTCCTCATCCCGCGCTACTTTAGCAAAGGGGCTTACGTTAAAACTTCTCTTTTCTTTGTCCTCATTTTGGCCTGTTGTGTTGTCGGGTACCGGTCGATGATAGCTCCCATAAGCGAAGTACTGTACAACGAAACACCGGATTTCAATGTGTATAGTTTAAAACGACTACTATACACAACGACCGATGTGCTGCCGGCACTCGGACTTGCTGCCTCTGCAAAATTGCTGCTTGGTAGCATGGCATTCCGCAAAAAAGAAGCTGCGCTTAAAGAAGAAAAGCGGGCAGCAGAGCTGAACTTTCTGAAAGCCCAGACCAACCCACACTTTCTGTTTAACACGCTTAATAACCTTTACGGTCTGGCGCGAAAAGACGACGAGCATACGGCCGACTACATCCTCAAATTGTCGAACATCGTACGGTATATTCTGCAGGAGTGTAGCAGTCCGCTGATTCCTGTTGCTAACGAAGTCACCGTTATTCGGGATTACCTGGATCTGGAAAAACTACGCTATGATGAACGCTTGCTCGTTGTGTTTAACGAAGAGCTCGAAGATCCCCAGGCGAGGATCCCGCCGCTCTTGCTGTTGCCTTTTGTAGAAAACGCGTTTAAACATGGGGTAAGCGAGACGCGGAAAGAAGCGTTTATCACGATCGAGCTTCGCATTGCCGGCGGTGTGCTCGACTTTTATGTAATCAATGCACGTGGGGAAGATGAGCCGGCACATGCCGCCGGCATTGGACTCCAGAACGTAAAACGACAGCTGAACTTGCTTTATGGCGACAAGTACACGTTAAGCGCTGCGCCCGAAGGCGACGTCTACAACGTGCACCTGCGCATCCATTTAGATGAAGTCCATGGATCCTGATTCGCTAAAATGTCTGATTATCGAAGACGAGCCCATTGCGGCTGAGGTCTTGCGCGACTACATCGATCAGGTGGCGTTTCTCGACCTGCGGGGGCATTGCACCGACGCTGTTTTTGCGTTGGAGCATCTACACAAGGAGCCTGTCGATGTCATTTTTCTCGACATCCATCTCCCCAAGCTAAAAGGATTAGATTTCCTACGGAGCCTGCAGCAGCGGCCGCAAACCATTTTGACAACAGCCTATCACGAATACGCACTGGATGGGTTTGAAGAGGGGGTGGTGGATTACCTGATGAAGCCCATTGCGTTCTCGCGTTTTCTTAAAGCAGTGAATAAACTGGACCGGAAGGGGAAGCCGGCGCAATTTGCAACGGAAACGCCGGCCAGCCCCTCAGGACGCCCATTCCGCTTTTTCAACGTCAACAAACAAATGGTGCGGGTCTTTTACGATGAGATGCTGTACGTGGAGAGTTTGAAAGACTACAGCCAAATTGTGACCGCGGAAGAAAAAATTGTAACCCGTGGCCAGATCGGCGAAATGGAATCGCTGTTGGAAGCCCACGGTTTTGTACGCATCCACCGCTCCTATGTCGTTAACCTGGCCCACGTCAAGGCATACTCCGCCATCGAAATAACCGTCGGCAGCAAGCAATTCCCCATCGGCCGGAGTTACAAGGCATCGGTGTCAAAAGCCCTGGCAACGTACTTCAATCAAACCTAAGTTATATCAAAAGGTCTGTTCAACAACAACCTTTAACTTCCAACCTTAAACCTTTAACATATCCCGTACGTATACATTTTATGCTCGCTCCTCAACACGTCGATATATTGCAAATAAACGCCTCTGTCGCGTAAATTTTGCCCCATCTTTAGTTTTTCCCTTTGCCAAAGCTATGCAATATTATACCCGATCGAATGCGGTCCTGCCGCTGGTATTTGTTTTTGTATGTTTAATTCTCTCAGGCTGCGGCCGCGAAACTTCGCTTGGGGAGGGATATCCGGAGCCTTTTTATGGGCAGTTACTGATGGGCGATTCGCTAGTAGCCCCGCAGCCGCAAGCGGCATCTGAGCGGGTATTTGAAGATTCTGCGTATGTTGTGGTGAAACAGTTTAGTGTACACCCGAATGCTGCAACCCCCGAAACACCAACTGAGCGAATTTTATCAGCGCCCGTTCGCGCCGTTGTCGATGCTGCTGAGCGGCATCTCTATGTGCTCGATCAGGAGAGTATGTCGGTTATTAAATATGCGATTGCTGATGCTAGTATTGTAGATGTGTTTAAGTTGGATATCAACGTGAAGCATGGTGGAGGGGTAAACATGGTATTAAAGTCAGAAGAAGAGCTTTGGATCTCGGGAGCTGAAAAAGACAGTATCGTGAGAATTACAACGGATGGTCGCCGTCTGGAAGACATGGACGCCGAGCATGCCGGGATGCCGATGGTGGCAGATAATGGTGATTTTGTACTGGCTGGCATCCATGATCCTGAAGCCCTTTTCCACACTTACTCAGTCGGCATGGAAAAACAGCATGCGTTTGCTGTACTGACAAACCACAAGGTATCGATTAAAGACACACCTTATCCAGGCCATGGTATGGGTTTCATTGGGGAAGGTGTTTCCGATGGCTCGCCTTCCTTTGTTTATGCCGGCCTCATGGGGGGCGGTTTGCTAAGCTACAACATGGACGGCTCGCTCAGATATTATCGCCAATCCATTGTACATAATGATTTCCCGGGATTGTTACCTGATACAACACAGGTTTTACCATCTATGGTATTCAACATGGATGGCGTAAAAGGACAGCAGATTCCAATGAACACGTGGGACGGAGAATACTACCAGTTCTATTCCGAATTTGACGCTTCCGGTGGAGCAACGTGGCGATGGGATGCCTATCAGTACGACACAGGGGACTACCTGTACTCCATTCGTCCGGTTACCAATTGTGGCTACAACTTTATTACCAGCGAGCACATCTATGCCCACTGCCTAAACGAAGGCTTCTTCCAGTTGAAAACGGGCTGATGCTG
>CBDHHF010000026.1:0-290939 GCA_965263205.1 Rhodothermales bacterium | reverse complement strand
CATCCCTGCTCCTGAGCGTCAGGGGCATGACTTAACTCATTCCGGAGGGATTAAATGGCAGCACAAACGAATGCCTACGAGTTTACTTATATCATTAACGCGGTCCTCAGCGAAGATCAAATCAAAGCTGTAGTAGAGCGTGTTAATAAACTGATCAAGGAGAACGGCGGAGAGATCAAGGACATTGACGAGTGGGGGTCACGCCGGCTTGCTTATCCCATCAACAAAAAGCGCAACGGATACTACGTCAACCTGTACATGAATGTACCTGGCGAGTTTATCGTTAAGCTGGAACGTGCGCTGGAAATCGACGATGATGTGTTGCGTTACATGGCGCTTCGCATGGACGCGAAGATGTTGCGCAGTTATGAGGAGCGCAAAAGCAGTGCACCTGCCGCAGCGCCGGCAGAATAACCACCCGGGAATAAGATTAAAACTTGGTAACAGCTATGAGTGACAAAAAGGTAGCAAAAAAGCCAGAGGGTGATTCAGCCGACAAAGGCACAGCAATCGCCGACATGGAATACATTGATTATAAGGACACGGATCTGTTGCTCCGTTTTGTAAACGAGCAGGGCAAAATTCTGCCTCGCCGTATTACAGGTGTAACCGCCAAACAGCAGCGTCAGCTGACCCGTGCAATCAAACGAGCGCGCCATCTTGCGCTCATTCCTTTCGTTTCTGATACGGTACGATAATATGAAAGTCATACTTAAACAAGACATCCCCAAGCTGGGTGATGAGGGACAAATCGTCACCGTAAAAAACGGATATGGACGGAATTTCCTGATCCCCCAGGGGCTCGCAAAGCTTGCAACTGAAGGCGCAATCAGAGAACACGAAGAAATGATGCGTCAGGCCTCTCGTCGAATTGCCCAGCGGCAAGAAGAGAATGAAAAACTCGCTGCAGATCTCGAAAAAGTTGAGGTTTCTGTAGAAGTTAAAGTGGGCGAAGAGAATCGAATCTTTGGTACCGTTACCCCAACGCAGGTTGCCGTACAGCTTGCCAAGCAGGGATACGAGATCGATCGCCGGCGCATCGAGATGGACGAAGAGATCAAAGTACTTGGCGTGTACACCGCAAGTATCAAGCTGACCTCTGAAATCTCAACCTCTGTGAAGGTACGCGTTGAGCCCATCAAAGAAGAGGAAGAAGAAGCTTAATTCGCTGCTTTAACCCCTGCAACATTCAGAAAAGGTGTTCGTTACCGATACGGTTTCGAGCACCTTTTTTATTTCCGTAATTTTATATTGCACATGTAACGGAAGATGATGCGTCGAGACTATACCCATAGTTGCGCCCTCTTGTATTCCGTTTCCAGGCCCTCCTTCTGTGGATTTTAACAACCACCATTGATGTACTTGCGTACCCATTTATTCCTGTTTCTTGCATTGTTTACCACGGGTGTGGTGTATGGGCAGCAAGTTGGACCACCATCCGACTATGTAAGTTGGCGCGCAAGCCTTTCTGAAGATGTGTTGCGTCCGGGCGATGAGGTAGATCTCAAAATTACCGGTTCCATCGCTCCAGGCTGGAAAATGTATGCGATGAACTCACCCCGTCCCATCCGGGGCATGACCTTCAATGTTGATGTATTGCCGCAAGGCCTTACGCAGCAAGGGGAAATTATCCAGTCCACGCCCAAACAGGCATTCGATAAGAATTTTAAAATGGATGTCGAGTACTTCGAGCGTGAGGTCTTGCTTGACGTGCGGTATGATGTGGGAGAAAATGTGATGAACGGTGCCAATGAGCTGGCTGGCGTCGTGGGATTCCAAATTTGCAGCGACGAACTGGGATTGTGCTTGCCGCCGGCAAAAGGGGTGTTCAGCGTTGCTTATGAAGGACAGGGCGGTATCGGGACTGCAACGCCCGGTCAGGTAGCGTTAACACCGGCTCCATTAATCGAAATGCCAACAGGCAGTCCTGAGCCGAATGTGGAAGCTGTTGGTTCACTTGGCACGCGTTCCGGTGGTTTTTGGGGATTCCTGTTGTTGGCTATCGGAGCCGGACTTGGCGCACTACTCATGCCGTGTACGTTTCCGATGATTCCGCTGACGGTCTCCTACTTTACCAAGCATAGCGATGATCGTGGAGAGGCCTTTCGCATGGCCAGTGTGTACGGGTTATCCATCATTGTGATTTTTACGGGACTTGGCGTGTTGATGTCGTTTTTGATTGGGGCATCAGGTGCACAGGTCATTGCAGCAAACCCCTGGATAAATCTGTTGATCGGGTTCGTTTTTATTGTTTTTGCGCTTTCGCTACTGGGGCTGTTTGAACTTCGGTTGCCGAATAGCTTGCTCAACTACTTCAATCGGCAAAGCAACGAGCGGAGTGGCTACGCCGGCGTGTTGTTTATGGGGGCAACGCTTACGCTGGTCTCATTTTCCTGTACAGCGCCATTCGTCGGAACGCTCCTGGCGGCAACGGCCGGCGGTGAATGGATCTATCCGATTGCAGGGATGCTGATTTTTAGTGCGACATTTGCCCTGCCCTTTGTCTTGTTTGCCATGTTTCCGTCGGGGCTATCGCGTCTGCCGGCTTCGGGGAGTTGGATGAACACCTTGAAGGTGGTATTTGGCTTTGTTGAACTGGCCGCAGCCATCAAGTTTTTGTCGAATGCCGATTTGGTCTGGGGCTGGAATCTGATTTCACGCCCGCTTGCGATTGCTGTCATTGTGGTGATTTTCTTCCTGACGGGTATTTATCTGATTGGCAAGTTACGGCTGAAGCACGAGCCGGCTGATCAGGAAATTGGGGCGCTTCGGCTGGTCTCTGCAATAGGCTTTTTCGGGCTCGCCATCTATATGGTACCTGGTTTACTGGGCGCCCCGCTGAACAATATTGACGCGTTTCTACCGCCACGACAGGGCACCGATATCAGTTTGCTGGCTGCGTTGCCACGTACAGCCGGCGAAAGTCTGGACGATGAGCTGTGGTTCGAAGACATCGATACAGCATTTGCAGCTGCTGAAGCAGCGGGTAAACCTGTATTCATCGATTTCACGGGTTACACGTGTACCAATTGCCGGCAGATGGAGTCCACCGTTTTTCTGCACCAATCGATTGTCGAGCGCTTTGAGAATAACTTTGTCATGCTGCGGCTTTACACAGACGATATAGACGAAGGGCCTGAACTGCAGCGCTACCAACTCAATTTGACAGGAACAGTGGCTTTGCCAACCTATGCCGTTGTGCATCCATCATCGCAGGTGCTTCTGGCACGGATGAGTGGTACGGCCTCTGTGGCGGAATTCAGAGCGTTCCTGGATGGTGGCGCCATGTCTTTCTCGAACCATCTCGCACTTTCTAACTAACCAGCAGAAGGGCTGTGCTGCGGGCTTTAACCCAGACCATTCTCGGATTTGATATTGGCGGCACAAAAACAGCCGTTGTGGAAGGTACATTGGAAGGGGAGATTTTGCAGCGTATGGAGTTACCCACCAACGCAAAGGTGCCGTTTGTGGATACCTTTCCCAAAATTATCGAGGTTGCACAGCAAATCCGATCAAATGCCAGAAAAGCCGGCCGCGGCATTCAGGCCATAGGGGTTTCGATCGGTGGTCCACTCCGTGTAGCAGCAGGAGCGTTGGTGAATCCACCACACTTGCCGGGGTGGCATGGCGTTCCTCTCAAGCAACATCTGATGGATGCGTTTCCGCTGCTCCCTGTATATATAGACCACGACGGGAATACCGGTGCATTGGCGTCTTACCATTTCGGTATTGGGAAAACGCAGCCAGAGATCAAAGATCTGGTTTTTCTGACATTCGGGACCGGGTTAGGAGCCGGGGTGATCATCAATGGGCAGGTGCTGTATGGCCGGAGTGAAACGGCTGGTGAAGTTGGACACTGGCGATTGGCAGAAGCAGGACCAATGGGGTTTGGTAAAACGGGTTCATGGGAAGGATTTGCGTCTGGTGCCGGACTTGTTGCATTGGCACACATGCGCAATCCAAAGCGTTGGCCAGCAGATACATCAATCCGTATGCTTGTTGACGATATGCTTGCTGATGATCCTGAAGCGCTTGCTGTGGCAGCCGAGGCCGGCAAGTGGATGGGGCGTGGTATTGCGTTGTTGGTCGATTTACTGAATCCGGAAGCGATTATTCTGGGAACGCTGGGCGTCGTGTTGGGAGATCGTGTGTTGGCGGCAGTACGTGATGAATTAGCGCGGGAAGCGTTACCCGCGGCGGTTGGGGTTTGTCAGCTTCTGCCCACCTTGCATGGTAGATCTATCGGCGATATTGCAGCGTTGATGCCGGCATTGGTTGGGGAGCACGTCGCCTCGCTGAAGAAATAAAAATACGCGTAGGCTTATTGCTGCCAACGGAAACTCGTTGCGTAAACAGTCTTTTAAAAAGCGCAAGGATGCTCACATCAAGTGGATAGTATTTCAGAATAGTGGATAGTATTTCAGAATAGTAGCAGCCTGCAAGCATCGCTAACCTCTTTGTCTACATTCCTTTTATGATTTCATATAGAAGCGTTGCCCAAAAGGCTACAAGCCGCATCTTGGGTCTGCTGTATCTCTCGTTATTCATTGCTCAGCCATCCATTGCCCAGTCACAAGACGACCTGTTGCCCATCGAAGTAGATGTGGTCTTCCTGGCTTCAGATTATCTCGAAGGCCGCGAAACAGGGACCGACGGAGAGGCGCGTGCTGCAGCATACATCGTAAAACGTTTTGAAGCCATTGGCCTGACGCCTTACAATGGTTCGTGGTATCATAACTTTGCGTTTACTTTCAACACCAACCCCCATGCAGCACCAGGTACAGGAGAGGCCCGTGAAGGCGTAAACGTAGCTGGCTATATCGATAACGGTGCTGCACATACCGTTGTTATCGGTGCACACTATGATCACATTGGACATGGCCATTTTGGGTCCCGGCAGCCGAATGAGGTACCGGCCATTCATAATGGTGCTGATGACAACGCGAGTGGTGTTGCCGGCATCATTGAAATTGCGCGACAGCTCAACGATTCAGAAGCCAAGGCGAACAACTATCTGTTTGTTGGCTTCTCAGGGGAAGAACTCGGCTTATACGGATCAAAAGCGTTTGTAAAAGAAGGCATCCCTGCGCTCGACAAAATTAGCTACATGATCAATCTTGACATGGTAGGCCGGCTCAATGAAAACAAAGTCCTGGCCGTCAATGGTACAGGTACGTCACCTGTATGGGATGACGCCCTTGAGGAAACCAAACCTGAAGGGTTTGAGCTCAAAAAACACGAATCAGGGGTAGGGGCATCCGATCATACCTCGTTCTACCTGGAAGATATTCCCGCGCTACATTTCTTCACAGGACAACACACCGATTACCATACAGCCGCTGACGACAGTCCGCTCATCAATTTTGAGGGCATCCAGCAAATTGCTAATTATGTTGTTGATTTGGTTGAAACAATTGATAGTCCGGAAGCTATCGCGTTTACCAAAACGAAGGATGAGCAGACCATGCGCAGCACGTTCAAGGTGAGCCTGGGCATCATGCCGGATTATGTAGCGGATGGCGTGGGTGTGCGCATCGATGCGGTTATGGATGACCGTCCTGCGGCAAAAGCCGGCCTCGAGCGTGGTGATATTGTTGTCAAGCTCGCAGAATTTGAGATCAACAACATCAACGATTACATGATGGCACTCGGCAAACTCGAAAAAGGCCAAAAGACCTCGGTTGTTGTGAAACGCGATGGCAAACGCGTTGAGAAAGATATTCAGTTTTAAGCGTTAGCCTGGAGGCTGTAAGCAATGAAGCCTACAACGATACTGCCTACAACGATACTGTCCGAGAAGCCAGTGAACAATGCATCCCGGCGCAGATTTCTGTCCCAGATTTCTGCCGGTGCCGTCGGATTGATGGGGAGTGGGCTTTTGATGGGCTGTTTGGACGAAACGACTATGTCTAATTTGAAAACGCTATACGTCGGTACGTATACGAATGGCGATAGCAGGGGGATATACCGTTTGCGCCTGAACGACGAAACAGGCTTGCTCGACAAACCCGAACTGGTTGCAGTTACTGAAAACCCTTCGTATCTGGCCTTACACCCTACGGGGAAATGGCTTTACGCAGTGAATGAGTTGATGGAATTTGATGGCAAAGAGAGTGGGGCCATCACTGCGTACGCCATCGCGCCCGACACGGGTGAGTTGTTAGCCCTGAATCAGCAGGCTTCAAATGGCGGTGCGCCTTGCTATATCAGTGTTGATGCCACCGGGCAGTGGGTATTGGTTGCGAACTACATGGGGGGCAACGTAACGATGTACCCCGTCGAAGAAGGGGGAATGCTGGGAGATATCAAGACCACAGTCCAGCACGCTGGATCAAGCGTGAACGAACGCCGGCAGGCTGGGCCGCATGCCCATGCTGTAATGCTTTCGCCTGATAACAACAAGGTTGTTGTGGCTGATTTAGGGATCGATCAAGTCCGCTCGTATGATCTGAATAGCCAGGCGGGGACACTCGTGGCTACCGTTAATCCGTTGCACGTACAGCCGGGTGCTGGGCCACGGCACATCGCCTTTCATCCCGATGGAGAGCACGCGTTTATCATAAACGAACTGGACTCCACCATGCTGTCTGCCCGGTACACGCCGGCAACAGGTGCTTTTGAAATACTGGATACCATCTCAACCCTGCCTGATTCGTTTACCGGGACCAGCTACTGCGCTGATATTCATGTCTCTCCTGATGGTCGATTTGTCTATGGCTCAAACCGAGGGCACGATAGCATTGTTATTGTTGCTTTTGATGCTGCCACAGGCAAACTTGAGGCTGTCGGCCATGAGTCTACCAAAGGCAAAACACCCCGGAATTTTACCCTGGATCCTTCTGGCAAGTATTTGTTGGCTGCCAATCAAAACAGCAACACCATTTTTGTATTCAAACGTAACGAAGAAACGGGCTTACTGGCTTCTACAGGCCAACGCGTAGAAGTCCCGTCACCGGTCTGCTTGAAATTTGCCTGAGTCGGGCATGTCAGCTGGATGGTTGATGTTTTTTAACACATCACCTGGAAGCAGAACGGTCCGGGTACGTAGCTGCTTCAAAAAGTTACGCACTGCTCTGTCATCGTTAGCGAGGAAGCGGTGGAGTGGGTTTAACAGCTTCCGGTGGTAGCAGCCAAATAACGGTTGTGGCTGCATGCCATCTGTGCCCATCACAACGTCTGTTGTATCATCAGCCGCTTGGAGCAGTTGTTGGACGGCTTCTGTCGTGATAAAGGGAAGATCCACGGCTGCCACAAAAAGCTGCATGGCGTCAGTTGATTGGATTTCGTTGAGGCCGGCATGAATACCACCAAGTGGGCCTGCATCTGGTATACAATCTGCAATGTGTTTGGCGGGGATGTCGAAGGTCCGATCTGCATGGCCTGTGCTGATGAGTACCGTGGAGAAACACGCGTTGAGCATATCGAACACCCGCATTGCCATGGGCCTGCCATCGATTAACGCATGTGCTTTGTCCGATCCGAACCGTCTGCTTTGTCCGCCGGCCAATACGAGGGCAGTTACCTGGTCTGCTGCAATCCCCATTTTTTCTACACAGTGTGGGGCTCGATGGATACGATCACCGATTTGGATACCGGTGTATTGCTTCGTTTAGCGGTCAGATGGACCGGCACCAACACATTCGCCTCGGGGAAATACGTGGCAACACATTTTCTTGGGATGGAAAACGGCACCACAAAAAACCGTTTAGCCCGCCGTTCCTCGCCATCGTACGTACTCACAAGATCTACAGCGTCTTTGGCCTCAAGGCCGGCCGCTTGCATGTCTTCAGGATGCATAAATACAATCCGTCGCCCGCCCTTGATGCCGCGGTATCTGTCGTCGAGCCCGTAAATGGTTGTATTAAACTGGTCGTGACTTCTGATGGTCATCATCATGTACGTGTTGGCCGGCATGTTATGCTTCGGCAGCGGATGCACCGTGAAGTGGGCTTTGCCGTCTGGGGTAGTGAAGTTGCCTTCTCTTGGCCCATTGGGGAGATAAAAGCCGCCTTCGCGCACCCGCTGGTTGTATCCCGTAAATCCCGGAATGGTGGCTTCGATGGCGGTACGGATGGTATCGTAATTATTTTTCATGGCTTCCCAGTCGAGCGTAGAGCGGTCTTTTAACGTGGCCTGCGCCAGATTGCAAATGATGGCCGGCTCACTTCGCAACGTATCTGCAGCAGGCTGCATCTGGCCTTCTGATTTGTGCACAAACCCCATCGAGTTCTCTACAGTAACAAACTGTGTCTTGCCATCTTGCTCGTCTCTTTCAGTGCGTCCCAGGCAAGGCAGGATGAGCGCAGTTTCGCCGGCAATCAGATGTGAGCGGTTGAGTTTGGTTGATACCTGAACCGTGAGCGCACAGCGAGAGAGCGCTGCTGCGGTATAGCGCGTATCGGGCGTCGCTGATAAGAAATTGCCACCAAGCGCAAAAAAGACTTTTGCTTTACCGCTGTGCATGGCGTGTATCGCTTCCACAGTGTCGTAACCGTGTTGCATCGGTGGATCAAAGTCGAAATTGGCGCCGAGCGTTTTTAAAAACGTCCGCTTGGGACGCGCCGTGATGCCGACGGTACGATCTCCCTGGACATTGCTGTGGCCCCGAACAGGGCACGCGCCGGCACCTGGTTTTCCGATACTGCCACGCATTAACAACAGGTTTACGCAGGACTGGATGTTGGCAATGGCATTTTCGTGTTGCGTCAGGCCCATCGCCCAGCATACGATGATCTTGTCTGATGCCCTGAGCATTTCGGCTGCCGTCTGCATCACCGTTCGCGAGATGCCGCTATCATCAATGAGGGGCGCCCAATCTGCAGCACGGAGATCATCGAGGAAAGCTTCGCTGCCGGCAGTTTTTGAATCGATGAACGCCTTGTCCAACGCAGTGCCTGGCAAGCGATCCTCAGCTTCAACCAGGGCCTTCATGATGCCTTTGAGTAGCGCCACATCACCATTGATGCGTACCTGTAAAAATAGATCAGCCAGCGTTGTCCCTGTGCCTACCCAACTGAGTACTTCTTGCGGATGTTTGAATCGCTTCAATCCTGTTTCAGGCAGCGGATTGATATGGATGATTTTACACCCGTTGCGTTTGGCTTTTTGAAGCGCTGATAACATGCGTGGGTGGTTTGTGCCCGGGTTTTGGCCGATAACAACCACAGCATCAGCGATATAGAAGTCTTCCAGTTTAACGGTGCCTTTGCCAATGCCTATGACTTCGGAGAGGCCAGTGCCACTGGACTCATGGCACATGTTTGAGCAATCGGGGAAATTGTTGGTACCAAATTGCCGGCCCAAAAGCTGATAGAGGAACGCAGCTTCGTTACTGGTCCGGCCGGAGGTGTAGAAAATTGCTTCGTCGGGCGAGTTGAGTGCATTGAGCGTGTCACCGATAAGCGCAAATGCCTCATCCCAAGAGATCGGTGCATAGTGTGAGGCGCCGGGTTTGCGGATCATTGGGTGCGTGAGCCGGCCTTGTTTGCCGAGCCACATATCCGATTGCAAGGATAGCTCGTGTATGCTGTGTTTGGCGAAGAATGCCGGCGTCACGCGTTTGAGGGTAGCTTCTTCTGCAACAGCTTTTGCACCATTCTCACAATACTCGCCAAGTGCTGAGCGCTCGTCCGCAGCAGGGTCAGGCCAGGCGCAACCGGGGCAATCAAATCCAGTAGTTTGATTTGCCTGGTTCAGAATTTTTAAGCCCTGAAATACGCCTACCTCATCTTTGAGGTGTTTGAGTGAAGAGCGTATAGCCTTGAGCCCTGCTGCTCCACGTGCCGGTTTTTTAAATACAAAATCGGGTGATTCTTCAGGTGGTTCAGCCTTCGGTGAGGAATTGTCCATGGCGTTTTACGACTGGCAGGATGGAAAGGGCACCTAGAATTTAGCCATGTTTTTTTTAGATACAAGCGTTGTGCTTGTAATCAAATACATCCTGGTGGATTTATTTGATCGCTTTTGAAAAGTGCAGGCTACAGGTTAGATGTTTTTCGGCCTGGATTATGGCGTAATGAAAAAGTGATGGGGTACAAAAAAGGGTCTCCCGGCAATGCCGGCAGACCCTGGATGAGGCGATGTGAATTACGTTACTGGAGTTTTGCAGCCTCGTGGATTGCAAACTGGACGTTGACACACTGTCCCGCATTCGCCTGCCCTTCGAGACAACCGCCGTTGAACGTTGTGGTCTGCTCTTTAATCAGGCCTGGAATAGCAGGACCGTGGCTACGGATCACATAGTGGATTTCTGCTGTAGCCGGATTGTCGAGGCCGTCACCAAACATGGCCTGGCTGGCGTCGTTTTTCTCGAGGATGCCGCGGTAGCGTGCGTTGCCGCTGGCTGGGATCACGCTGCCGTCAGCTGCGCCGATGATAGACAGATCTGCAAGGTTGGGACCGCCGGCCATTGCCGCTGCTACGTCATCTGAACCACAGTCGTAGTCTGTGCAGGCTGTTGGCTCGTCAAACACGACCCACCATACAGTGTATGCGTAGCCTGGCTCAAGTTTGGTTGTCTCGATGTCCAAGACGATTGCTTCAGCGCCTCGGCGCAAGGCAGATGTACCAACTTCGCTGTTATCGGCAAACTTGTACATGGTGCCCGTTGAGAGCCGTGGGTTGCTGCGCTGCGACTGTGCTTCGAGCTGAGAAGCGCTGTCATCTAGGTTCACGCTGTCACATCCGGATGTTACCAGGGCTGTGAATACAAATACCAGGGCGAGGAAAGAAGAGAAAGATTGGGTTTTCATTTTATATACCTTCTAAGGGTTTGTTTTTATTTGAGATAGTCGAGCAGGTAATTGCAGGTTTGCATCAAGCTGCTCTGAAAACCCAAGACGGTGTGCGAAGCCATTTCCCCAAAGCCATTTCAGAATAGTTAAGCTTTTACTACCTGAGGAGTACGCAAGTGGAACTGCTGTACCGGAAGAGGTGCCTGGATGCGTTGTTTTTCCTATTTTGTGCGTCAGTAGTAATGGCGTTTGTATACGAGGTCAATGGAAGAATCCGATATCACCCAGCTCTTACAAGACGTTGAGGCAAAAGAGAAAGACGCTTTTGAGCGACTATTGAATGTTGTATATCCTGCGCTGCGCGATATTGCGAGGGCACGTCTTCGGGATCAGCCGGCGAACATCACCCTGCAATCAACCGACTTGGTACATGAAGCTTATCTAAAACTTGTGCGCTACCAGGATGTGAAGTGGAAAGGCCGGACGCATTTCTACGGCGCGGCCGCGCAGACCATGCGACGGATTCTCGTTGACCACGCGCGGGGCAAAGCGGCCGATAAGCGCCGGGGAGAGGTAGTAGGCCTAACCATGGCCGGCGCAAAAGCCGCTGTCTCAGTCGATGAGTTGATCGAAATCGACGACGCCTTGAAACGCCTCGAAGAAATCAGGCCGCGTTGGGTGCGGGTAGTGGAGTGCCGCTACTTTTCGGGCCTGAATATCGAGGAAACGGCTGAATTTCTCGGCATCTCACACGGCACCGTCTCAAACGATTGGCGCATGGCGAGGGCCTGGCTCAAGCGCGAGTTGGGCGACGAGTGATTTTGAGTGCCGATTTTCGAATGCCGAATGTCGAGTGTGTCAGGGGTGGCAAAATCCCTCATGCTTGTCATCCTGAGCGAAGTCGAAGGATCTGGGGTTGTTTGATTGCTGAATGCGGATTGTGGATTGCGGATTGTTGATCTGCTTCACTCATGTCATCCTGAGCGAAGTCGAAGGATCTGGGGCTTTTAGATTGCTGAATGCGGATTGCGGAATGTTGATCTGCTTCACTCATGTCCTCCTGAGCCCCGCGAAGGATCTCTGCACGCCGAGCGCTGCGTTTAACGACTCAAAAGACACACCCCGATCATGATGAATCATGATCGACCCTCTCGAGAGGGTAATTGGGGAGGGCTCAGGTATAAATCAGAAACGTGGTTTTCTCTCACTCCTGGGAACGCGCCATCAAAGCCAACACAGCAGCGACGCCTGTGAATAGAGCCGGCACGGGGAAGAAGTACACGATACTAAGGATCGCAAACCCGATGAGGGCAAGGGCTGCAAGCAAGACGGTTTGGTCTGTAGCAGTGTCTTTAGGTTTACCCGCAGCAGCAAAAAGCAGCAGGCTGCATAGCAGCAAGAGGAGCGCAGTACTCAGATTATTGCCGTCCAGGATCTGCTTGTAACTTTTGGCTGCGCCCACAGGCATCGGGACCATCGTCTGCTCCATCACCTCAACAGCCTCAAGTACTTCCGTTTGCTCGGGCGGGATTTCCATAAAGGTGCCTACAAGGTGGGCAATGCAGGTGAGCAGGCAGAGGCCGGCGGCAATTCGGAGCAAGAGTTTACGTTTCATGGCGCGCTGTACGTTGGAAGATGTAGTCCAGTATACAGCTACACATGTAAAAAAACACTTCGTCAGGCGTGCCGTATACCGCGACATTGTAAGGCACATCATTTGGGTCATGTCTTCCCCAGCTTGACTGGGGATCCACAGGAATGGCAAAGCTTGTATTGCTTTTAAGATCACTCAAACCGAATACTCGCCAGCATCTCTGCGATAGCCGGGTCTCTAAGCACGCTCTTCTCAGTAATCAAATGCGCTTTGTCAGGGGCGTTTGCCATGGCGCGAAAGCGGATTTTGTATGCACGATTTTCGCGAACAACATAGAAGTGATAGCTAAGCCAGGGCGTTGTTAAGGGATCTCCATTATTATCGTTGCTGTAGTGGAAGTCGGATTCGAGCCAATAACCTGAATTGGCCTCAAAAGGTAACGCCTCTTCTGACATTCGATTGAAATTCCTGGTTCTTGTACACACTTGAGGCGCCGGCGAGTCTGAGTACATACACTTACCTTCTTTCCATAATTCAAGCGCAATGGGGTTTCTTTTGCCGCGTAGTTCGATGGAGAGTTCGAATTTGTAGAACTCCGTTTTCCTTCCGTACGAAATATCGTAGATATCCTCAGCAGTCAGGATATCTGTGTATTGATAATAGTTTGTGCCATAGGTAAGCTCTTCCGGGATTTTGGGCTTGGGCATCTGCCGTAAATAGACATCGCGGATATTTTCTGGCCATCTTTCATAACCTCGCTCCCAACTGCTCCCTGCGGTGGTTCGCGATGTGTCCGCCAACCGCCAGCCATCAGCCACTTGCATTGTCAATCCTAGCTCTTCCAATGCACCTGTGCTTGGGTGAGATAAGGTTAAACCCGTGGTGATGGGTTGTTCGCTACAGGACATCACAACGACGGGGAGCAGGATGCCGAGGCAGAGCAACATCGATTTTGCCCACCTACGTTCGTAATAGCGTGGCGAATTTGGATAATCCGCCATGAATTGTACTCGTTGCTTCAGATTTGAAGAAGGCCGGCTCATGCTGATGGCGTACCGGAGACGGTTATGGCGATTGAAGCGAAGCAGGAGTTTTGCGTAATCAGCGGGGGAGATGTCTGACTGGCGAAGCAACGCTTTGTCACACGCCAACTCGCGGTACGTGGCGATGTGCCGGCTCAGTAGCCACACCATCGGGTGAAAAACGAAGCAGGCTGTCAAGAAGTGGGCCATTAGGCCGGTGCCGTAATCGTTGCGCTTGACATGGATCAGTTCGTGGTACAAAGCGGTGCGTAATGCTTGCTTTTCTTCAAGAATGTTCGCCGGCACAACGACAGAAGGGCGCGCAAATCCATAAGTGAAAGGGGCGATATGTGCAGGCGCAATCTTGAATTTGATTGGCCGTAGAATCCGTAGCTGTTTAGCTGTTTGTTTGATCTGGGCCACGGCTTCAGGATGTGCGACACGGGCAAATCGGGTTACAAACGGATGGAGTTTTAGCCATTGAAACCCGGTATTCAACAGCCCGAAAATGCTTGCAAGCAGTGCGAGTAAGGTTAGTGCGCCGATGAAAGCAGGGTAGCTTTCGATTGCCTGTGTCAACAGTGCGGGTTTGGCGGCTACCGTGTTGGGTTCTGTCCCGGACGTTGTAGTGTTTGCATCGCTGGTTGTGCCAGAAGGGGAGGATAGGCGCTCGGGCAAAGGGGGGGGAGATGGCGAGGAAACAAGCTTTTGAACCGGCTGGGCCACTGGAGCCAGCATTGTTGTTGTCCAGGTTGTCGTCCACGGCATGGCGATAAGTCCAGCCGGCAACGCAATGAGCAGGGTGAGGCAACTGAGATAATGTATACGGGGTGCCGCTTTGCCCAGCCGGCGCGTTAGCAGAAAAAGCGGAATAGCTGCTAAGGTCCAGAGCCCAAGAGGAATCCAGACGTACGTAATACTCACTTCGCCGATGGCGGATAGAAAAGCTTGCCAATCCATTTGTTGAAGACGGGTTTTCGTGATTTCGGGTTTTAGGGATTTCGATTATGCCTTAGCTGATTCGTCAAGTGAAAGCCACAAAACAATCGAAAATCGGCATTCGGCAATCCTTGCGTTTCTAGATACCGGATCAAGTCCGGCCTGACGTATAGAGGATGGCAAACAGCTTATCAATCGGCAATCGAAAATCGGCATTCGGCAATCCTTGCGTTTCTGGATACCGGATCAAGTCCGGCATGACGTATAGAGGATGGCAAACAGCTTATCAATCGGCAATCGAAAATCGGCATTCGGCAATCCTAGCGTTTCTGGATACCGGATCAAGTCCGGCATGACGTATAGAGGATGGCAAACAGCTTATCAATCGGCAATCGAAAATCGGCATTCGGCAATCCTTGCGTTTCTGAATACCGGATCAAGTCCGGCCTGACGTATAGAGGATGGCAAACAGCTTATCAATCGGCAATCGAAAATCGGCATTCGGCAATTCTCGTGTTTCTGGATACCGGATCAAGTCCGGCCTGACGTATTGAGGATGGCAAACAGCTTATCAATCGGCAATCGAAAATCGGCAATCCCTACGTTTCTGGATACCGGATCAAGTCCGGCCTGACGTATAGAGGATGGCAAACAGCTCATCAATCGAAAAGCGGCAATCGAAAATCGGCAATCCTTGCGTTTCTGGATACCGGATCAAGTCCGGCATGACATATAGAGGATGGCAAACAGAGCTTATCAATCGGCAATCGAAAATCGGCATTCGGCAATTCTTGCGTTTCTGGATACCGGATCAAGTCCGGCCTGACGTGAAGGGGATGGAAAACAGCTCATCGAATCGAAAATCGACAATCGAAAATCGACAATCGAAAATCCTCACCCCTTGTCCAGTTTTGCAATGAGTTGTTTGATCTCGTCTAGTTCGCTTGCAGAGAGTGTCTCGTTTTGCACTAGCGATTCTACGAGTTCGACAGGAGAGCCAAGGAAAACCTTGTTCAATATGCTGGAGAGCAGGTTGTGTTTTACTTCGTGAGGGGGGCGTGCCGTGCTGTACACGTAGGCATTACCTTCTTGCTCGAATTGTAAATACCCTTTATCCGCCAGCTTTCTCAATGCACTCATTACGGTTGTGTACGCCACTTTACGCACAGGCAAAATCCGCTCGTGGATTTCTGCTACCGTTGCCGGCCCTGTTTCCCAGACCAACTGCAGAAGCTCCAGTTCAGATTCGCCCAGGGGGGCTAGAGAAGGTTTCTTTCTCATAAGTACATAACAGGCAATTTCTACTTTATGTGTAGTACGGTATATATCGTAGAATATAGTGCAAATTAAAGCCGGCTCCAAATGTGAGGATAAAAAGCCTGTTCTTGATGCAAAAAACGCAATAGCTGCTGTTCAACAGATCTTAGTGAAACGTATGGTGCTATGGCAAGTACGCGCCTTGCACAATTTTCAAACCCGGAGATCTTCCATGTCTGTATTTTCAAGCCAGAAGCGCATTGCCCTCGTTGCTCACGATCATATGAAGCAGCAACTCCTCGACTGGGCAGATTACAACAGTGATGCGCTTAAATCACACATGCTTTATGCAACCGGGACGACGGGCAAACTTGTGGAAGAGCGGTTAAAACAACCCGTCATCAAGTTGAAAAGCGGGCCATTGGGTGGGGATCAGCAGTTGGGGGCCAAAATTGCAGAAGGGGAGATCGATATGATGATCTTTTTCTGGGATCCGTTGCAGCCCATGCCGCACGATCCAGACGTAAAAGCGCTCCTCAGAATTGCCGCTGTATGGAATATTCCCATAGCATGTAACCGCTCATCGGCTGATTTTTTAATCACCTCACCCTTGATGGCTCGTTCATACGAGCGCAAGCTACCAGACTTCGACAACTACCTTAAACGCCCAATTCCAGCCGAATAGCAAGAACCTTCAACCTAAAAACTTGCAACCTTTAACAGCAAACACAAAAGTGTTTGCCCCTAGCGGGTGTTGAATTTGCGCATCAGGTCTTCAATGGTGGCCTCTTTCTTTTTGGGTCGCGGTTTATTGTGCCGGCCTTGCGGACGCTTACTACCTCCTTTTTTGCCGCTTTTTGCTCCCCCTTTTCCACTGCGCTTGCCACCTGCTGGCTTGTCTTCAAGTCGCATGGAAAGTCCGATCCGTTTCAGTTTCTCATTGATTTCGGTTACCCGCACTTTCACCACCTGACCGACTTTCACAATCTCTGTTGGATCACTTACAAACTTGTCAGCCAGTTGCGAGATATGTACCAGGCCGTCGCGGTGGACGCCGATATCGACAAACGCCCCGAACTTCGTTACGTTGGTCACTACACCTTCGAGAATCATCCCTGATTTCAGGTCTTTCATCTCCATCACGTCTTCCCTGAACGAGGCATACTCGAACGTCGAGCGCGGATCACGGCCAGGCTTTTTGAGCTCTTCGATAATGTCTTTCAACGTGGGCAGTCCCATGTCATCCGTCACATAATTGGAGAGCTTGACCTCGTTGAGTTTTTCGGTAGAACCGGTGATCTCAGCGACGGGCAACCCGATATCGCCGGCCATACGTTCAACGACGCCGTAGCGTTCAGGGTGAACGGCTGTATTATCGAGTGGATTGCTGCCATCTGTGATGCGCAAGAAGCCGGCGGCCTGCTCGTAAGCTTTCGGGCCAAACCGCGGGACATTCAGTAAGTCGGCGCGCTGTGCATACGGGCCGTTTTCATTTCGGAAGTCGACGATATTCTTGGCAAGAGCCGGCGAAATGCCAGAGGCAAAACGGAGCAACTCTTTGGATGCGGTGTTCAGGTTTACACCGACAAAGTTTACGCAGCTTTCCACCGTTTCTTCGAGTTTGCCCCGCAGCAGGGTCTGGTCTACGTCGTGCTGGTATTGGCCGACACCTATCGATTTAGGATCAATTTTGACTAGTTCAGCAAGGGGATCCTGTAGCCGGCGACCTATGCTAATGGCGCCGCGCACGGTGATGTCGAGTTTGGGGAATTCTTCGATGGCCACTTCACTTGCAGAATACACCGAGGCGCCCGACTCATTCACGAGCACTTTGATCGGCTTTTTGTCGAGCGTTGCAATACACTCGGACACAAATTTGTCGGTCTCCCGGCCGGCTGTGCCATTGCCCACGGCAACCAACTCGATGTTGTACCTGGTGATAAGCTCAACAAGTGTTTTCTGCGCAGCTTCGCGTTTTGCTGCACCCGTGTGTGGGAAGATGGGCGTATAGTCGATGTACTTACCTGTTTTATCGAGCACAGCCACTTTGCATCCGGTGCGAAAGCCCGGATCGATGCCGAGGGTAGGGCGCAGGCCGGCAGGACTCGAAAGGAGCAACTCCCGCAGGTTGGCTGCAAAGGTTTTGATAGACTCCAGGTCTGCTTCTTCCTTTTTCTGCAGCCTGATTTCACCAATAAGCGTATTGCGCATGAGCCGGCGAAACCCGTCTTCGATCAATGCTTCGTAAAATGCACGCAGCGCTTCGTCATCGGTTTGTATTTCTTTACCCTGCAAGTAGTTAGCAACAAAATCTTCGTCGTACGAGAGATCGAAAAACAGAATGCCTTCACTTTCTGCGCGACGGAGGGCAAGCATGTTATGGGCCGCAATTTTGTTGACCGGTACGCTGTAATCGCGGTATAGCTCGTACTGGGTAGAGCCTTCTGCGTGTTCTGCCTTGATCTTTGAATTGAACGCGCCCTGGGCAAAGAAATAGTCGCGAATGTAAGTACGGTGCTCTGCCTTTTCTGCGATTTCCTCAGCAATAATATCAGCTGCTCCTTGCAGTGCCTCTTCAGCCGAGCTTACACCTTTTTCTTCATCGACATACGGCAAAGCTGCAGTTTCGAGTGATTGGCTCAATTGGCCGGGTTTGTTTTCGCTCTTGATCCACTCAGCGAGCGGCTCAAGGCCTTTTTCGCGTGCAGCGGTTGCGCGGGTGCGGCGTTTGGGTTTGTAGGGGAGGTAGAGGTCTTCCAGTTCAGCTTTCTGCGTACAGTCTTCAATAGCTGCTTTGAGCTCGTCGGTAAGTTTTCCCTGCTCTTCAATCGATTTGAGGATTGCGCTTTTGCGCTCCGATAGTTCTGTCAGGTACTTATACCGATCGTGCAGTTGGCGAAGCACAATTTCGTCCAGTTCACCTGTACGTTCTTTTCGATAGCGTGCAACGAAGGGGATCGTGCCGCCTTCATTGAACAGTTCGAGTGTGTTTTTTACTTGCCAGGGCTGAATTGAGAGCTCTTTGCTCAGGAAAGCAGGAATGTCTACCATCGAAGAAAAGAAAGTGTACGGGTTTGGATATCTGTATGGAAATAACGCCTCAGGCACGGCAAAAAAACGCAATAGAAAGCAGGGGTAAGCCGGCCCTTAGTGATAGCGAAAAAAGCCTACCGACTACGGGGGAAACTGTTTCGGTGGGCAAAATACTTGACCTCATGCCGGGCCGCATCACGCCATAATTTATTCCTGCAATCACAACCTATGATCAGAGTAACCTGTTATCGTTTGATGGGCTGCATCAAAACGGGTGCTGCCGGGTGAAGCGTTATAATAGGTTGTAAGCCAGGTGTTGGTGAACTGCGCAGCTCGAATCGCCATTTCTGGGCGATTGTTGCCAGCAATATCATCCCTTCAGTCCATGCAAATTGCTCGCCAATACACCCACGGACACCCAGGCTAAACGGCAAATAGGTAAATTTATCGATGTGTTTCTTTCTGTCCGGCGCAAACCTGGTGGGATCGAACTGCAACGGATTTTCCCAAAAGCGGGCGTCTCTGTGGAGGATGAATGGCGAAAAGTCGAGAGCAGCGCCTTTGGGGATATGGTGTGGGCCGAGTTGTACGTCACGAGCAGCCTCTCGGGTTACCGCCCATGCAGGGGGATACAGCCGGAGGACTTCACTAAATACTTGCCTGGTGTAGGGTAAGCTCGGTAAATCGTCGAATGTCGGCGAGCGGCCCTTGAGTACTGTTGACAATTCGGTGTAAAGCTGCGCTTCAACCTCGGGGTGTTGGGCGAGGAGAAACCAGGTCCACATCATCGCAATGGCTGTGGTTTCGTGGCCGGCAGTAATCAGCGTTGTGGCCTCATCCCGAACCTGTTGATCAGACATGCCTTCTCCCGTGTCTTCATCTTGGGCAGCCAGCAGCATCGACAAAAGATCTGTGTACGCCTCAGGTTTTTTTCTGTGTTCGTCAATAAGGCGGTAAATGATGGCATCCATTCGTGCCACAAGCCGCTCGAGCCGCCGGGTAGCAGGGAAAGGGAGGCGAAGGATAAGCTCTGCCAGTGGATTTGCGATATTCCTGAACATTTGCTGTGCTTCAGCAAGTATTTCGCCCACTTCTGCGGCTTCATCTGATACGTCGGATCCAAACAGGGTACGGCCTACCACGTCGAGGGTTAGCCGCATCATTTCATCTCCCATATCCAGTTGCTGCCCGTCTTCCCAGGTGTTGGCTATCCGATTTGCACATGCTGCCATGGTTTCTGCATAACCTTTAATTCTGTGGTGGTGGAAAGCCGGCAGAATGAGCTTTCGCTGTTTGCGGTGAAATGCGTGCTCGCTGTTCAACAGGCCTTGTCCCAGCAGGTAGCCAAGAAATTGAACGGGCCGGCCTTTTATAAAGGCGTCATTTTTAGTCACCAGCATCTCCTTGATCAACACAGGATCGTTGATCATGAAGAACCGGAAGTTTAGAAGCCGCAGTTTGCTTACATCAGCCATTTGGGCCATTTCTTCCAGCACGGTGAGCGGATTACGCCTGAAGCGAAGGAGGACTTCGCCTGGAAAACGCTGTTTCAGAATAGGGATCTCGGGTGGCGTCAGGGTGGCCGGCATCGTGTAACAGGATTTGCTGAATTACAACTAATTATGTGATGTACGGACCGAGTAAATCGATGTTTTGATCGTGAACAAGGTACGACATCAGACGTGCAAGCTTACAATAACATATATATTTTCGGTAACAGCATATGAAAGAGCGCAAAGTTCAAAAAAGTGACGCCCAGTTGAGAGCCGAGCTTAGCCCTGAAGAGTACCGTATTACGCAGGAAAAAGGGACTGAGCGTGCTTTTACCGGTCGCTATTGGAATACCAAAGCCAACGGCATGTACCACTGTGTTGCATGTGGTGAACCCCTTTTTGATTCGAGCACAAAGTACGATTCAGGATCGGGTTGGCCAAGCTTCTACAAACCTGTAGATGCCGATAAAATCGATGAAGAGGCTGACTACAGTTTGCTCATGCGCAGAACAGAAGTCGTTTGCTCTGCGTGCGGTGCGCATTTGGGCCATGTATTTCCTGATGGTCCGAAGCCTACAGGTATGCGCTACTGCATAAACTCCGCAGCCTTGAATTTTGAAGAACGAGAAGCAGATGCAGAACAGTAGTGACTGAATAAAGGCGTTCAGTATAAAGGCGTTCAGTACGGAGAAATCATTTAGCTTCGAGCATTCTTTCAGCAATGTGATTTGATGCACGAATATCGGCAAGGAATAGTGAAGAATGAGGTAACCCTTCGACATTCAATATTCCTTGTTCGATATTCGTTATTCGATTTGCTTATTTCGTCAAACAAGATGTTCAGACTGCTTGCTTCCCTTATCTGCTGTGTGCTCCTGCTTATGCTCACTGGGTGCGCAAATGAGCCGGCCGAGACAACTCCCACCGAATCGGTAGCAGCTACCTATGTCGGTAACACAGCTTGCGCCGGCTGCCACGAAGACATCTACGCCTCATACATACAAACAGGCATGGGGCGGTCTGTTACCCCGTTTGATCCAGCTACTGCACCTGAATCGTTCGATGGTCAGCCGGAAGTGTACAATGCCCGATTCGACTACTACTATGCGCCTGTCCTGAAAGGCGATACCCTCTACCAGCGCGAATACCGGAAAGACGACGAAGGCAACATCATCCACGAACGAATGCACGCCGCAGAATGGGTGATTGGCTCAGGTAATGCAACGCGCTCTTATCTGATGAATGTCAACGGCCATGTGACGCAGATGCCGCTGACCTGGTATGTGGAGAAAGAGCAATGGGACATGAGTCCTGCCTACGAGCAGCAGAATTTCCGATTTGAGCGTCCGATTGGTGAGGAGTGCATGACGTGCCACAACGGATTGCCCGAATTTAGTCCCTACTCGCAGAACCATTTTGACAACGTGCCGCTCGGTATATCGTGCGAGCGGTGCCATGGGCCAGGAAGCGAGCACGTGGCATTGCGGCTGGCTGGGCTGGGACCGGATGATGGTGGAGTAGACGCATCCATTGTAAATCCCGAACACCTGTCGCGCGACTTGCAACTGTCCGTTTGCCAGCAATGTCACCTGACAGGTACCACTGTGCTTGCGGTAGGGGAAGAAATGGATAGTTTCAAGCCGGGCGAGTTGCTGGCCGCCCATCGCAGCGTGTTTGTGATTGAAGAGCAGGTTGCTGATCCCGAATCGTTTGGCATTGCCTCGCATGCGCAGCGCCTGGCGCGGAGTGCATGTTTTGAGCAAAGCGAAATGACGTGTGTGACATGCCATAATCCGCATGAACCCGTTGCGTCGCTTGGAGAAGACGCGTTCAATGCTGCGTGTATCGGTTGTCATACGCCGGCAGACGGACCAGACGTTGCCATGTGTTCGCGCGAAGATTTTCCCGATCCCGCGGAGGCGATGACGGGCAACTGTGTCGGCTGCCATCTACAAAAAAGTGGAACGAGCGACATTCCACACGTCACATTTACCGATCATTGGATTCGCCGGACCCTGCCGCCGGCGCGTGCTCCTGAAGATATTGATCGCGACCTGGTACAGCGCACCCCTTTTGAGCTTGTGCGCCTCGAAGCAAATGATGCGGTTGGTTCAGGTGATGATCTGTTGGAGCAAGCCATCGCGTATTTCAATTTTTATGATACCGAGCATCGGCATGCAGGGTATCTGCCTATCATTACGCAGCGGGTACGTGCTGGGCAGGCTGCCGGCGCAGATCACCCGGAGGCTCGGCTTGTCATGGCACGCGCCTTGTTTGAACAAGACTCGCTCACGGCTGCGCAACGGGTACTGGATGAAGCAATTCTGGCTTATCCTGCGCATGCCCGATTACATTTCTGGCTCGGCGAAGTGAAGCAACGGCGCCAGGATTTTATGGGTGCTATCCGTGCGTTTGATCGATCAGCTTCCCTTGCGCCGGCGTTTTTGCAGGCAAAAATGAAGCTGGCCTCAGCGTATTCCAATGCGCAACAGCTGGATGCAGCTGAGCAAACCTTGCTCGAAGTGGTTGCTGAGAATCCGGTTCATTTACCAGACGCCTGGAATAACCTGGGGTTTGTGTATCTGCAAACCCAGCGACTTGCTGAAGCAAGTGAGATGTTTGATCGTGCTATAGCCCTTGATCCGGATTTGGCAACCGCCTGGGCCAATGCCGGCACCGTGCATCTGATGACAAATGCGTTTGATGAGGCGGCCGTTAAATTTGAGCAGGCGTTACGCGCTGATCCGGCATACATTCCAGCATTGGGTAACCTGAGCCTGGTGTATCGCCAGCAGGGGCGGATCGAGGAGGCCAAAGAAATGTTACGCCGGCTGCTGACTTTCCAGCCGGGAGATCCTAATGCAGCGGCCTTGCTGAGAGAGCTGGAGGCATTATAAGATGAAGCGAGGCTTGCTGGTATGGATCGGGATACTTTGCCTGGCAGCGTGTGGCGGAAACACCGACTTGCTGCGGATCGATCTGGGCAAGTCGAGTCCTGAGCGGCTGTTGAAATTCTACTTTGGAGGCTACGCCACCCCTGAGGCCGCTGACCCCATGGCTACCGGGTTGATTGTCTCACAGGATGGGGTCTATTATTTGAATACCGCGCTACTGGATGCATCTTTCCGGGCAACTCTGGATGCTGCCGGCAACGACGGTGTGTTGGATTGGGAAGAGTTGGAGCCTTTTCTGCAGGAAACGTACTACGCATCGCGCAATGCGCCGGCTTCTTTGGATGCGTTGGTGCCTCCCGAAACCTATCGCACTAATCCAGAAGCGTGGATGATGGTGCCCATTGATGGCGTCATGACAACAGCGCGCCGGCAGGTCTACATAGAAAGAAGCCAGATTGCTGCGGCAATGGCAGCGTACACCGCCAACGACCGTCGCATTTTATATCCGATAGGTACGGTCATCGTGGGCGATCATGTTGTGGAAGAACGCGTGGTAGAATCGACGGTGATGAAAAAACGTGCAGACGGCATGTGGGACTACTTTGTATACGATGCTGCGGGACAACTGGTCGGCACGACAACAACCCCCCCGCGTGAACTGGCGGTGCCAACGCGTTGTGTGGGGTGCCATTTTGGCGAGAAGAAGTTTGAGCCAGCGCGCAGCTATCCTGGGCCGGCCTCTCCGGGGCCACAGGGGCCGCGGGCGATCCATCTATCACCTACGCCATACGATGAGATCCTGGTAGAAAAGCTCGACGAGCACAACAAGCGGAGCGACACCGTGCTGGGTATCTATGCCACGCGCTATATGGGCGAATTACTCAGCAAAGAGCACGAACTTACGCCCGCTGAACAAGCGATATTGGACGAATTGGGTGATTTTAACCTGAATTAATGCTTCAGGGCGCTTCCCACTGCACAACTGCATAGGTTGTGACAGGGGCATGGCCGGCAAAGCGCATGGTGAATGCGATAGAATCGCCAGCCACCAATGAACGCGTAAGTCCTTTGAGCATGGCATGGTTGCCGCCGGGCGCAAAAATTACCTGTTCCCCCGGTTGAATCGAAACAGCCGCCATGGGCCGCATGCGCATCACGTCATCTTCCATAATACTTTGATGCAGTTCCATGGTATCCGCGACGGATGTATGGCCACCGACCAGGGTTACGGGATCATGCGTATCGTTTTGGAGGGTAAGATAAAGTGCGCCGGCGATGCCCAACGAAGCATCAAGAGGTCGCGCCCAGGCATCTTTGATGTGGAGGGTTGCCGGCGGGGTAGGGGCGCAGCTTTGAATGAGTAAGATGAAGAAAGAGAGGACGATGAAATTCCGCATGGGCTTAACGCATCGGACAACCATCATTAGCGAGCGATGAGCGTTTGCAAGTCTTCTGTCATTTGTTCAGCTGTGACCGAGAAATTCCAGACCATCTGCCAATTACCCGAGCGATCGAGGACGATGGTGCTTGTTGTATGGTCAACGAGATACGCTTGTGCGTCACCCGTAGCTTCTTCCGCGCGTTCCGAAAATATACCAAGTGTTTCGAATAACCTCGCCTCATCTGTAGTATCCACGCTGCCACCGATAAAGGTTGGGTTGAAGGTAGCGACGTACCTGCCCATGAGTTCAGGCGTATCACGTTCCGGGTCGACTGAAAGGAGGACAACCTGGACCTCTTCAGCTGCTTCGCCTAGCATTTGCATGCTTTTAGCAAGCCGGGCCATCGTTGTCGGGCAGGCATCGGGGCAATGGGTATAGCCAAAGGCCAGTACAACCACCTTGCCGTTGAACACATCGCTCTCAAGGGGGTCTGCATCGGTCAATAGGGTGAAGGGCGCGAGTGAGACGGGGGGCGCAACCCAAGTCCCGTGGAGGACGGGGTACGCTTTCCCTTTGCAGCCGGCAAACAAGATAAGGGCTGTCGAAAAAAAGCAGGCACCGATAACTACCTTGATCAGCGAGCGTCCGCGAAAGTCCATCAACGTGGGTGGCTAATTAAGTAAGGGGGCGTTAAAAAACAAGGCCGACATTGAATCGGAAAACGTTGTTTGTTGCATCGACGGTCAGGCCAAAAATTTCGTCGAACACGTTGGTGAGGCCAAACTCATAGCTGGCATCGACCGTCAGGAGGCCAAAGAGGTCGACGCCTACGCCAACAGGGGCGCCAGCGAGTAGTCCGTTGAAGTTGTCGAGTTCGAGGCCGAGGAGGTTGTCTTGTACGTTAAGAATGAGCGTGCCGGCGACACCGCCATTAATGCGAAGCACAAGCGCCTGCGTATTGATCAGGTTGTAACCCAGCGAGACAGGGACAAAAATGGCATCGAGATCCACTTCGTCTTTCAGTGTTTCCAGGTCAATTTCGTCGGTTGTTCTCAGTTCTGTACCTGAACGCTGCCAGAAAATACCGGGTTGAAGATAAAGCTGATTGCCGATTCGCAGGTTGGCGCCAATCTGGTAGCCAAATCGCGCGCTGGCTTCCGAGCCCTCCGGATCGGTAGAAAGCATGGATGCACTCAGTCCGATCTGTGGATTGAAAGCCACTTGCGAGAAGGCGGCTGGACTAAAAAAGAAAGAGAGTGTAAAAACTGCGCTAAGAAACGATAGCCTTAAATACATGTGAAAAAGCCCTTTTTTGCGTGGGAATAATGCTTGGAGGCATCAAAAAGACAGTTCATGAACGAATTAGCGTTCGGTAAGATGCAAAGCGAATGCTAATGTAGAATGAATTGTAGATGGAGGGGCGTAACAATTCCTTGACAATGAAAAGGCCCCCGGCTATCTTTGGCGGATTACAATTAACCACCGTTTTGTAACCGTTAACCACGCAAATAAGACGACTGGCGATGTGTTCAGTCGTTTTATTGATAAGAAAAGACCAAATTTACACTTCACATTATGGAAGTGTGAAGCTTTCAAATGGTCTAGAGACCGCAAATCGGAAGTTTGTGCTTAATACGTTATCAATGTTAAAACGCAAGGCCTTATACATTTATTGTCCTGCGTGGATGGAAAGTCCCACTAAGTTGATAAAAAGTCGATTAACGCTTTTGTCAGAAACCCCTTCTGGTTTTAGCACAGCACATCTCAATTTGAAAAGGTCTCAATCCTTGCACTCACTACTTCTTGGCTGAACGAGCGTTGGTTCATCCTGAGGAGTTTTTTAACCTTCCTTCCTGAATATCAACTTATACTGGAGGTAAACATGCTACGCAATTGGGGTATTCTTTTGCTCTTGTTGCTGTCGATGCCCACAATGCTCTTTGCACAGAGCAGTGGGAAATTGTCAGGACGAGTAACCGATGGATCAACGGGCGAGGGATTGCCTGGTGCCAACGTAATATTACAAGGCACAAACATCGGTGCTACCACAGACCTGGATGGTAACTACGTTATCATCGGTGTGCCTGTTGGTACTTACGCCGTTCAGTCTTCTTTTGTTGGGTACGCCACTGAAACAGTTCAGGGTGTTGAGATTAACGCTGGTTACACGCGTGAACTCAACTTCGATCTGCTTCCTGGGGTTGAACTCGACGAAGTTGTTGTAGAGTACGAACAACCACTCATCCAGAAGGATGCGATTGGTGTTCCGAAAATCGTTACATCTGAAGATATCGTGAACCTGCCGGTTCGTGGTGCTGCAGACGTTGCTAAAATCCAGGCCGGTGTTGTTTCCCAGGAGGGAAGCGACGCGCTTAACATTCGTGGTGGCCGTTCTGGTGAGGTTGCATACTATGTAGATGGTATCAAATTCGGCTCTGGTGGTGTTGCGCTACCGCAGTCAGCCATTGAACAGCAGGAAATGCAGCTTGGTAACATCAGCGCCCGTTACGGTGACGTGATGTCTGGTGTAATCAACATTACAACAAAATCAGGTGCGCCAGAATTCTTTGGCTCAGTGGAAGGCATCACGTCTCAAGAAATTGATGCATTTGGATATAACCTCGTATCTGGTACGTTTGGTGGTCCAATCATCAAGGACAAGATTAGCTTCTTTATCGCTGGTGAGTACACCTTTGAAGACGACGGTTCACCTCGCGCGTTTGGTCAGCTGAAAATTGATGATGCTGTACTGGATAACCTGCGCGCTTTCCCAACCGCTTTCCGCGGCACGGACGCTGCCGGCAACGAATTGTTTATGCCAATTCCTGCTGGTCTTACTGACGGCGCTACACTGCCTGTAGACGACAACGGTACCGTTATCGTTAATGGTGGTGCACTGACGTTTAGCGATGGTACAACAGTAGCTGTACCTGAAGGCGTTGACGCTTCAAACATCAACTTGACGCCAGTTCTTCGCGCTAACTACCTGAACGACACACAGTATTCAGTAGAGAAAGCCAAAAGACAGCGTAACGACGAGAACCTTTCTGTGATTGGTAACTTGACGTTCGAACTGTTTGATAATGGTCGTCTGCGTGTTGGTGGTCGCTACAGAGATCGTGCATTTGATTCTAACGTTTCAGCTTCGCGTGTTCTGTTTGCACCTGAAATGACAACGGTTACGGAAAACGAAAACTACCAGGTTTTCGGTACGTACACCCACCGTCTGTCAAATACGTCTTTCTTCCAAATCCAGGCTGATTATTCAAACAACTTTAACGAGACCTTTGACCCTCGTTTTGGTACTGGATTTGACGACTTGCTCGAGTATGGCAACATCGATAACGCAGCATTTGCCACGCTTCGCGGGTACAAAGACCTTGGTTTCACAAACGAAGTGCGCATCGATGAGCATGGCACACCAGATGATCCATCTGACGATACCGAGTTCACCGTTCGCATTCCAACATTCTCAAACACCTACGGTGATGGCGCCGGCCCTGCTACCTCTGATGAGGTTGTAGCTGGTCTCGTTCAGATTCCAGGTGGTCGTTTCAACGGCTACAGCAAGTTCAAGTCTGAGCAGTTCCGTGTTTCTGGTTCATTCACCGGACAGTACGGCATCCATCAGCTTGAGTTTGGTGGTGAGTTTGAAAAAGACACCAACCGCTTCTGGAGCATCGGTGCTGCTAGCCTGTCTCGCTTCGTTGCAGATGGCAACCCAGAGCAGATTGATCCAGGCAACCCGAACCTGAACCCTGCTGGTTACTCTACCTACGATTCTATCCCGCTTCAGCTGCTTGATACAGCTGTTAGTTACTATGGATACGATCTTCGCGGTCAGAACGAAGTAGATTCAGAAAACTTTGGTGCTTTCCTGAACCAGGATACGAGCAAGCCACTTGAGTCTTACAACTTGAAGCCATACGAGCCGATTTACTACGGTGGTTATGTACAGGATAAGATCGAGTTCAACGACATCGTACTGAACATCGGTATCCGTGCTGACGTGTTTGACAACAATACCCGCGTATTCAAAGACCGCTTTGCGCGTCGTCCTGTATGTCGCGCTGGTGATGTTGGTTCAACAGTCAACGGTGTTGATTGTGGTTCTGGCACCGTTCCTGCAGGTATCAATGATGACAACACTGTATTCTACAGTGGTGATTCAATCGTTGGTTACCGCGACACCAACGGTAACTTCTTCGCTGCAAACGGCGATGAAACAGACGCTGGTGACATTCGCCTCAATGGCCAGGCGCGCCAGACTTCTAACCTGATCACCGAAGATCAGTTTGAAGACTACGATCCTGTACTGAATATCATGCCTCGTATCGGTATCAGCTTCCCTGTTACTGACCAGGCAGTATTCTTCGCGAGCTACGGTATTGTTGCACAGCGTCCTTCTTCTCGTACCTTTGCTACGCTGGGTGCTATTGAAGGAACGGGTACAATCAACAACACCAACCTGCAGCCAGAAAAAACAACCAAGTACGAGCTCGGCTTCCGCCAGCGTCTTGGTGATCGCTCTGCGCTCACGATCTCTGGTTTCTTCAACCAGATCGAAAACCTGATCCAGCTTCGCGATATTCGTGGTGCTACGCCTAACGCGTACAGCAGCTACGAAAACGTAGACTTCGGTACGGTTAAAGGTCTTGAGTTTGCTTTCGACTTGCGTCGTACAAACGGCTTCCTTGCTAACCTGAACTACACGCTGTCATTTGCTGACGGTACTGGTTCTGGTGACCGTACAACCTCTACGATCGTTTGGATTGATGAAACACCTCCAAACTTCATCAGCCCGCTCGATTTCGACCAGCGTCACAACTTCAACCTTTCACTGGACTACCGTCTGGGTAAAGGTGAAGGTCCTGAAATTGGTGGCATTAACATCTTCGAAAACTTTGGTGTTAACGTGCTTGCCAAAGCTGGTAGCGGCTTCCCTTACACGCCTGTTGTTGAGCCATTCAACGCAGCCGGTGGTGCGCGCGCAGCTGCACCTTCGGGTGGTATCAACAGCGCCCGCATGCCTTGGAGCAACCGTGTTGACCTTCGGGTTGACCGCCGCTTCGACGTAACGGGCCGTGCAAGTGTAACAGCATTTGTTTGGGTACAGAACCTGTTTGGAAATAACAACACCAACGACGTTTGGCGCTTCACAGGCCTGCCTGATACTGACGGCTTCCTGGCTACAGCCGCTGGCGATCGTTTCCTTAATGATTCTGTACCGTTTGCTGCTGAAGCTTACGCTCATGACAACAGAGTCCTGAACTGGGTCGGTATTCCGCGTCTGACGCGTGTCGGTATCCGTGTGGACTTCTAAATAACAGATCTCCAGTATAGCTGCGTCCCCACCCCTCGGCGGGGTGGGGATGTCGCAACCTTCTGATCTGATTTAGAGAAGAAATTCTCTCAACTATTATAAATTACTACCATGCGACTTTTGAGCAGAATATTACTTTTGCTGCCTCTAGTGCTCGGCTTGGGACTTGTTAATGCAAATGCGCAGTCGACAAGTAACTGTCAGGGTGCCCTCGGTGAGGCATTTCTGGATGTGAACAATGTGCGCGCAAGGATCCTCAATAATGGCGGTCTTTTCTGGCGCGGTTCCCCCCACGTGTATGAAGTACCAAAAGGTGGCGGTTCAAACGCGATCTTTGCTTCAGGTATCTGGCTTGCTGGTGAAGTTGGTGGACAGCTTCGTGCAGCGGCTTCTCGTTACGGCCCGTGGGAATTCTGGGCTGGTCCTCTTGACGAAAACGGCAACGCGCCGGCAGATTGCTCTATCTTTGATAAAGTATTCAAAGTGAGCGTAGCTGACGTAGAAGCTTATGACGTCTCGGGTACAGCTACGCCAGACCTTCGCGACTGGCCAACTGGCCTTGGCGCGCCTACGCTGGATGCAAACGGTGAGATGATCGAATTTGACATCACTGTACCGCTTGCAGATCGCGTTAACCGCGTAGTTGACCTCGCCGGCGGCGAGCGTCCAGCTATCCTTGGCGACATGACCCTGTGGTGGGTAATGAACGACCGTGGTAACATCCACGAAGCAACCGATGCTGCGCCTATCGGCCTCGAAGTACACGGTACTGCGTTTGCGTTCAACACTGCTGGTGATATTGGGAATACTACGTTCTACAAGTATAATATCTTCTACAAAGGAGATGTGCCGTTGGAGAATGCGTATCTGGGTATTTTCTCTGATCCTGACCTTGGCAACTTTGACGATGACTACGTTGGTTCAGACACGACGCTCGGTATGGGCTTTGTCTACAATGCAGACAACGATGACGAAGGTGGTGAAGGGTATGGACAGTCTCCTCCCGCAGCCGGTTACGACTTCTTCCAGGGCCCAATTGTACCTTCACCTGGCGACTCCGCGCTTGTAGGCGGTGAGTTTATTCAAGACTTCCGCAATCTGAAAATGACCACGTTTGCTTTCTATAATAACGATGGTTCAGTTACGGGTGACCCTGTAACAGGCTCAGATTATTACAACTACATGCAGGGTAGATGGAAAGACGGTCAGGCCTTCACTGTCGGTGGAAATGGACGTGATTTCTCCACAGAGCCAACGAGCTTTATTTTCCCTGGTGACCCTGTAACGAGTACGGGTTGGTCAGAGGTTAACCCTGATCCAGTTGGAGGCACGCTTGGTCCTATTGACCCTGCTGACCGTCGTTTCGTAATGGCAACCGGCCCGTTTGTAATCGAGCCTGGTGACCAGCAGGAAATCGTATTCGGTCTCGTTTGGGCCCGTGGTACAGATAACCTTGACTCTATTAACAGACTCCGTCAGGCTGACGCCCTCGCGCAGGCTGCATTCGATGTAAACTTCGAACTGCCTTCTCCGCCGGTATCTCCTGAAGTATCTGTTACTGAACTGGACGGTCAGATTATCCTCGAATGGCAGAACTCTCCGCGTTCTAACAACTTCCTCGAGTCTTACTCAGAATCAGATCCGTTTGCACCTGACGATAACAAAAACTACGATTTCGAAGGATATCGTGTTATCCAGTTTGCTGACGCAGCTGACCAGGTAGGACAGGTCATTGCTACGTACGACGTTCCTAACGGCGTAACGCGCATTATTGATGGTGTCCCTGGTGAGCCTACAGAAGTTGTGGCTGCTGGTACGGACGCAGGTGTTCAGACCTTCCATGCCATCAATAACCTGACCAACTACAGAACCTACTACTTCGGTGTTCAGGCTTATGCTTACAATGAGCCTTCTTTCCCGAAAGTATTCCCAAGCCCAATCACCCGTGTTGAAGTAATCCCAACGCGTAGTGAAGACGTGTTGTCTGATGCAGCGATCACTGCCGCGCAGGTAACGGGCGATCCTGACATTCTCGTTGAGAACGCAGGTGTTGGTGAAGGTTTTGTAGCAGTGGATATTGTTAACCCTGCTCGCGTAACCGGCGATGTTTACACCGTTGAGTTCTACGAAGCAGAGTTTGCTGAGAAAGCCTCTTTTGAGCCAGTATCTATTGAAGAAGAAGGCGAAAAAGAAGCTGACGAAATCCCAGTTTCTCGCAACGGTCAAGTTGCTGAAAAATCTGCCTCAGCTGCAACCGCTATTACGTACGACATCAAGCGCAACGGTACCGTTGTATTTGATGGTACAGCTTCTGGTGGTCCTGCACCACAGCGCTCAAACGTAGTTGTAATCGACGGTCTCCAGTGGAGTGTTGAAGGTCCAGCTCCTGGTATCAAAGGCTTTGCTATGACGTCAAATGCTGCTGGTCCTCTGGATCCATTTGACATGGCTGCTTTTGCATTCAACAGCAACGGTTTCCCAACGCTTCTCGGAAGCGGCGTTGTAGATGATGTGCCAATCCCAGGTACGTCTTTCCCTGACCGCCCACAGCGTGACTACCAGCAGTCTACCAACTCGTCTGCATGGGGTATGCACACCGGTGGTGGTGGGCGTTCTGCATGGAGCAACGATGGCGGACAGAGCTTCGTTGAGCGTTCGCTGCGTAATGGTGTTGATGTTGTCGGTTCTGACGACTACGACATGTTCTTCTCGCAGGAATGTGCTGACGCTATGGACGGCGACGTTCAGGAAGGCGATTGCATGGGCTGGCGTGCCTTTAGCGATGGTGCGATCTTTGAAGTACCGTTTGAGCTGTGGAACCGCGGTACAAGCCCAGGTCCTGAAGATGACTACCGTATGATCCCCGTCGTCTGTGAAGAAGCTTGTGGTGCTGGTACCGAGTCATTCTCTTATGACCTTGGTGTAACGGACCACGCTGTTTCTGGTGCAGAAAACGATCCGTATACGGATTGGGTCTACTGGTACAATCCAGAAGACAATGGCGCTGCTCCAGGAGCAGATGGCTATAACTCCTTCTTCTTCGGAACAGGTACCAATGGTGCTGAGCTTATTGCTCGTACCGTGCTTGTAAACTGGAATGGTGGTGCTACACCTCCTGACTCTACACTTGGAATTGGTGAGCGTTACTCTGCTGAACTGCCAGAAACTGGTAGTAACATCAGAATCCTTACGCTCAAGCCAAACCAGCCTGGCGACGTTATCTCAGTCAGTACTGCTGGTCTGGGTACACGCGCTATGTCAGCTGCAGAAGCTGAAGCTGCGCTGGAAAGCATTGGTATCACGCCAAACCCATACAAAGGCGCCTCAGAGTATGAGCGCAGCCAGTTGATCCCTGAAGTTCGTTTCACGAACCTGCCAAACGAGGCAACTATCCGCATCTTTACCTTGAGTGGTTCTTTGATTAAGACCTTCGAGAAAAATAGCGTGGATAGAACACTTGTCTGGGACCTGACGACAGAGAATGATCTGCCGATCGCCAGTGGTGTTTACCTGGTTCATGTAGAAACGGACATGGGTACAAAGGTGATTAAGTTTGCCGCAGCTATGAGAACGTTCAGACTGAACACCTTCTAGCATTGCAAACTTCACTTATGTGAACTCACCTTTTTCTCATATAAATACAAGTTTATAGATATGAAAGCCAAAACAAACATAACCAATATGCTATGGTTATTCTTGCTCGCGGTTTGCATGACGAGCATGGGGGCCGTAGAGGTTAGGGCGCAGGGCAATTCTGGATCAACTGGAGAGTCTGGAAGCCGTGCAGGTACTGCTGGTGCGCAGGAACTGCTCGTGCCATTAACCGCCCGTTACGTTGCACTTGGTGGAGCTACCACCAGTGGTATGGAAGACCAGAACGGTCTGGAAGCATTGTTTGCTAACCCAGCCGGCCTGTCTGTGAATGATGGTACTGCTGCCATGTTTAGCCGCGTTGAGTACGTAGCTGACATTGGTATCAACTACCTCGGTGTTGCACAGAACTTCGGTTACAACAACATCGCGTTCACCATTACCTCTTGGGATTTCGGCGATATCGCTGAGCAAACTGAAATTGCTCCTGAAATCTCAGACGTAACATTCAACATTAACTACCTGACTGCCGGCCTGTCTTACTCTCGTCAGTTGACAGACCGTATCGCAGCAGGTGCTACGTTGAAGCTCGTAAGTGAAAGCATCGACGACGTAAGCGCCAACGCAGTAGCGTTTGACGCTGGTATGACCTACGACATCACCGGTTCAGGTCTGCGTCTTGGTGTTGCACTGAAGAACATCGGTAACGAACTCACCTTCTCAGGTGTTGGTTTTGCTCGCCAGGTACGTATTCCTGGACAGGAGCCATCAGCCAACAACAACACGCTCGTTCTCGAGTCAGAAGGTGTTCAGCTGCCTACGCTTCTTAATGTAGGTCTCTCTTACACGAGAGACGTTGGTGCCAACGCCATGGTTCGTGTTCTCGGTAACTTCCGCTCAAACTCATTTGAGCAGGACCAGTTTGCCGGCGGCCTCGAGCTCGGTGTAATGGACATCGTTTACGTACGCGGTGGCTTCTCTGCTACTGAAGACATGGACCAGACGTTCTACACCGGTCCTGCTTTCGGTGCTGGCCTCAAGCTCGACCTCAACGGTACACAGTTGATGGTTGACTACGCCTACCGGACGACCGACTTCTTCTCTGATGTACAGTATATCACAGCTTCTGTGAAACTGTAACCATCGTTCCGGAAGACACATGCGGAAAGGCCTCCTGCAAACGCAGGAGGCCTTTTTGTATGTATGTGAAATTATAACCTCTTGACTCCCTCGCGTCATACCCAACTTGATTGGGTATCCACAGGTTTAGCAGGGCTTTACAGCACAAGGCCTGTAGTAAGAATCGATCGCAAGACCTGGAGTTTGTTCTGAGCTTGATTCAACGTTGAGGGCAGCGCTATGCTAGCAGAGATCCTTCGCGGGGCTCAGGGTGACATGATGGATGCAGATTAGTATTCCTCTACGCCATCCTGGACTTGATCCTGGACCCGGGAAACCTTGGCGCAGCGAAAAAATATCGTGACCCGCATCGCTTGCCCAGATCCTTCGGCTTCGCTCAGGATGACATAATGGAAGCAGCACGCAAGTCTAACAGAGATCCTGCGTGGGGCTAAGGATGAAATGGGTTGAAGGTGGAGCTAGTCTAACAGAGATCCTTCGCGTGGCTCAGGATGACATGATGGATGCAGATTAGTATTCCTCTACGTCATCCCGGATTTGATCCTGGACCCGGGAAACCTTGGCGCAGCGAAGAAATATCGCGACCCGCATCGCTTGCCCAGATCCTTCGGCTTCGCTCAGGATGACATAATGGAAGCAGCGCGCAAGTCTAACAGAGATCCTTCGCGTGGCTCAGGATGACATGGGTTGAAGGTGGAGCTAGTCTAACAGAGATCCTTCGCGGGGCTCAGGATAACATGGGTTGAAGGTGGAGCTGGTCTAGTAGAGACCCTTCGCGTGGCTCAGGATGACATGGGTAAGGGGTAGAGTCATGCCTGACACACTCGGCATTCGGCAATCGAAAATCGGCACTCGAAAATCGGCATGCAACTGCGAGATGAATCCGTTGCTGCCTGTACGGCGTATCTGCTTTTTTCAATGAAATGAGCTAATTATGCAACCCTGGCAGGTAAAGCGTCGTCGATACGTGATAGAGCGACCGTGGTTGCGCCTTCGAGAGGACCACGTGGTCTTACCGAGCGGGGCCGAAATGGAGGAGTTTCATGTTGCTGAGTACCCTAACTGGGCGGCAACTGTGTGCGTTGATGCGGCAGGTAACTTTGTGCTCGTTGAGCAATACCGGCACGGTATAGGACGTTCTAGTATAGAATTGCCGGCGGGTGTAATCGAGCCTCATGAAGATCCGTTGCTAGGTGCCCAACGCGAACTGCTGGAAGAGACCGGGTATGCAGCACCAACATGGCGCTACATCGGTCGCTGTGCCACCGACCCCAGCAACAACGCCAATTACGCCTACCTGTACTTTGCTGAAGGCGCTTATCTTCAACAAAAACAAGCGCTTGACGTAGAAGAAGACATCGAAGTACGTGTCTTTAAACCTGAAGGGCTTAATACTGCTATAGAAGCCGGCGAGATGGTACACGGCATACACCTTACAGCACTGTTATGGGCAAGCCAGAAAGGATGGCTGCCACAATTGAATATGTCTGGATGAGCGCGTTTTTCTCTGCTACTTTTTGGTGTGTCACGTTCCTGTTCCTTGCAGGTTGTGGTGCACGCGAAGAGATTGTGGTTTCCGATCTCGAATTAACGCACCGCGGGTGGGATACGCTGGCTGTGGACGTTGCTTTTGCCAGCCAGACGGTCCTTGGGGGAACGCGCGATGCGTCCGAGACGAATCGCTGGATTGTAGCATTCAATGCATCATACGATACACTGTACGCCGGCAGAGACTCTGTCTTTGCTATCGCCGATGTTGATCTCGGCAACGAAGAACAGGTATTGGTAGAAGTGTGCGGTGATGTGAAGACGCTGCGGGTATGCGAGCAAGCGATTATTGCTGCATCACCAAAACGCGTTTCGCTGGAGCCCGATATCACCTACCCGCTCCGGAAAAAGGTGTTTGAAGGATCATACAAACTGCCGTTTGTAATTGAGCGCATGGGGAAAGATACGGTTTGGCAACGCATAAACCCTTCAGACGCATTGCAAGGCCACATGAAAGCATATGTACAGGGCCGAGAGGCAACGGCTATCGAGTTGCCTTTCACAAAGCAACGTGGTGGGTTTAATCTGGCATACAAACAAAACTACAAAGATTTCAAATTCTATCTGGATTCTGCGCTACTCGACGAAAAGGCTGCAAATGTAATTTTTGATGTGTATGTCGATCTGGAGGGCTTCTCAGAGCCCGTGGGTTCTGCCGCTAAGGAGATTCTTGTAAAAACGGAAGAAGAGCACAAGCAAGACATCGCGTTGTTTGTTGAGCAGGCTGCTGATATGCTTGTGGATCGGTTGAGCCCTTTTTTGCGGCGAAAGCGAAATACGGTGTATATCGATGGTTGGGCGTACAACTCTTTTGAAAAGACGTACACCATCGATATGGAAGTGGAGTGGCGCGGATCGCTGTTTAACCGCAGCACCTACAGCGTCAAAGGCGTACTTGATATTAGCGAGACGGGCGAGAAGGCAACCTTTCGATACGTTGACGGAAATAAACGTGCGCGTCAACGCTGGAATTCTCGCGTCGATGGTGCTGTGCTAAATCTGATGCCACAATCGGAAGAAGCAGTTGTTGCGTCTAATAGCTCACCGCGTGGGACCTACGACGCGGTTAATGGACGTGTTGTGATTGAGGCTGAGCACTTCATCGACGACCGTTCGTACAACGGTCAGGAATGGTCTGTGCAACGTGACAAAGCCGGCTACACGGGAAATGGCGCCATTGTCGTCGCCCCTGATCGTGGCGTGCGTATTCGCTCACGCTACAACAAGCGCAGCCCCGAGGTAACGTATCCTGTTTACTTTGAAGAACCTGGGCGTTATTACATCTGGATGCGTGTATGGGCAGATGACAACAACAGTAATTCTGCACATCTGGGAATCAATGGCGCTGCAAATCGATCCAGCTCCTACATCGGGACAGATACATACCGGCGATGGGTGTGGACACGCGAGCGGCAAGATAGCGGAGAAAATGCATCGGTTGATGTCTTGTCAGCCGGCATGAAAGAACTGAACGTCTGGATGCGCGAAGACGGTTTTTATATCGACAGGATCATTCTCACAAAAGACAGATCATTCCGGCCAGAAGGAAATGGGCCGGCAGAAAGCAGTCGGTAAAGCCGCGTACTACGCGCAAACACATCAATCCTGTCTGATGGTTGTATTTGCTGTTGAACGTTGCAGGTTTTTGGGGCCTTATACCATGAAGCTTGCTTGATGTGGACTACGAACAGCCCCTCAAAATTCCTGTGTACACGCCCTACGTACAAGCAATTAAATAGTGAGGGGGGACATAAATCTTGTGCTGTATAACAGAACGATAAAAGCCAAAACCTTCAACCTGTACCGTTCAACCTTTAACAGCAAACAGATCAATCCTTCAGGATTTATTTGTTTGCAATTAGTAGCTGCCCTGTGCAGGCATGCCCAGCGTATCTTTTGCGGCTTCTTCGGGCGTAATTAACTTAAACCGAATGGGGAGTCGCATTTTCACGCGCACCACCTTGCCGTCTTGTCGGCCCGGTTTGAAGAGGGTTTTCTTAACCGCTGCTACTGCTGCTGAATCCAGGGCAGGGTGCAATCGCTTAAACACTTCGATGTCGCTTGTGGAACCGTCTTTTTCAACCACAAACATCAATACAGTTAACCCCTCTATGCCCTGGTCACGGGCAATTTTTGGGTAGTCGATGCTCAGATAAAGCGTGCTCAAGCCACCCACTATGGCAGGGCTGTCATCTACAAATTCCAGGATAGGGCCCCGGTCGATACGCGCTAGTTTTTGGGGGCGAATAATTTCTTCTACAGGAGGAAGTTCTTTTGCTTTCTTTTCTTCTTTGACATCAGGCAGGGGGATGTCGATTTTTGCCGGCTGTGTGAACGCAGTAACAGGTGCACTGGAGGCATTGTCGTTGCCCTGATCAGGCGGGGCCGGTACCAGTTCGATTTGGCGTTCAGGCCAGGTTTGTAACCAGCCGATAGATAACTGACGCGGGTAGATCGGTAAATTGGCAACCAGCACCAGGACCGTAAGTGAAAGGACCCAGCCTAGCGATGTGCGAATGGCTGATGATCCAAGAAGATCTGGATCTGCCGGTCGTAATCCGTGATGATGGATACGCGACCAAAAGTTTTCATTTTCTCGATTCTGACGCATAGAACCTGTATACTTTGCCAGTCTGTATTTAACAAGACGGTCGAAATGGGTTGAGGTTGCCCTGCGCAACGCAATCAATATTAAAATAAACAGTTAGTCAGCCATAGTTGCAATGTTTGATGCCCTCGTTCTGCATGGATCTGCCACATCACCCGACGTAAAAATTCAACAACTGACGGATGAGGACTTGCCTGAAGGCGACGTGCTGGTTGCTGTTGAATATTCCAGCATCAATTACAAAGATGCGCTTGCTGTGACTGGTAAAGGGAAAATTGTTAGAGGCGACTTTCCGTTTGTGCCCGGTATTGATCTGGCGGGGGAAGTAGTAGTTTCGAGTGATCCTGCATTTAAAGCCGGCGATAAGGTGATTGGTAATGGTTGGGGCTTTGGTGAGGCTGTTTGGGGCGGGTATACCCAGCGTGCACGCGTGCAGGCTAAATCGCTCGTGCACATACCCTCTGGTATGACAAGTAAAACAGCGATGGTTTTTGGTACAGCCGGCTTTACAGCCATGATGTCTGTGATGGCGTTAGAAGCACACGGTTTGACGCCGGACGATGGTGAGATTGTCGTAACGGGAGCCACAGGGGGCGTGGGGAGCTTTAGCCTGATTATGTTGGCTGCGCTTGGATTCAAGGCTGTGGCATCGTCCGGTAAAACCCATGCCCATGATTACTTACTGTCACTTGGTGCATCGCGAATCATCGACCGGTCTGTGTTGGGAGATGGGCCAGCGCGGCCCCTCGATAAGGGCAAGTGGGCCGGGGGCATCGATAGCGTTGGCGGGCCGGCGTTGGGTGCCATGCTTAGTCAAATGAAACGGCATGGAAGCGTTGCTGCGTGTGGACTCGCAAACAGCCATGTGCTCGATACGACGGTATTCCCATTCATCCTCCGCGGCGTGAACCTGCTTGGTATTGATACATCCACGTGTCCCAACGAGCGCCGCAATGCAGTGTGGGAAAGACTTGCTACGATGCCTGTGGATGCCGTTGAAGCCATTGCACAGGTAATACCGCTTGGTGATGTGCCGGCATGGTGCAGCAAAATGATGGATAGTAATATCATGGGCCGTCTTGTTGTTGATCTGCAGCAGTAATTCCTGAAATGACACGTTCTCATTGGCAACGGGGTGAATTGGGCGCTACCATCACATGCGACATTGCAGTAGTAGGTGGCGGTATTCTTGGGACCTCGACGGCTTTCTGGCTTAAAAAGTATAACCCTGCTGCACAGGTTGTCCTTGTAGAATCCGAAACTGTTGGAGCAGGCGCAACAGGGCGGAATGCCGGTTTTCTGCTGCAAGGTGCTGCAGTTGATTATGCGACCGACATCGAACGGTACGGCACCGAGCGCGCGCAACAGTTATGGCGCTTTACGAAAGAGAACCGCGATCTGATAGCCACGGAGTTAGATCATAGCAAAATTGCGTTTGAGCCAAGCGGCAGTCTGATTCTTGCCGGCTCAGTAGCGGAAAAAGACAGACTTGTCGTTTCAAGTGCGTTGCTGCAGGACGCGGGCGAAAAGGTGGAATATTGGCCGAAAGCGGAAATTAACGCGCAAATTCGAGGGCTGGGTTTTGAGGGAGGCTTAATGATTGCATCCGGTGCACGGGTGAACTCCCAAAAACTTGTTCGTGAAATAGCCGGCCGCAGTGGTGCAATTTTGCTCGAGCATACGCCCGTGTACGATATGGTAACCAAAGAGGGGCAGGTGAAGCTTGCCTGTAGCGGTCGTGACGTGTTGGCAACGCGCGTTGTATTTTGCACCAATGCTTATCTCCCCCAATTATTCCCAGCGCTTGAACCGCATATTAAGCCGGTACGCGCGCAAATGCTCAGTACTGTATCTTACCCTCCCTGGCTAACGTATCCGGTGTATTCACACGAAGGATATTACTACATCCGGCAGCTTGCATCTGGTGAGATTTTACTAGGGGGAGCACGTCATTTATTTGCGGATGAGGAGGTAGGGTATGAAGATCGTACTACGCCTGGTTTGCAAGACGCGTTGCGTACCTACTTACGGGAATATTTCCCGCACATTTCTCCAGTTGATGTGCGTTATGCCTGGAGTGGCGTGATGGCCTTCACCTCGGATGGTTTGCCCTATTATGCGCATAAGACGCATTATCCGGGCGTCTCCTGGGCAGCCGGCTTCAATGGACATGGTATGGGATACGGATTCCGGTTTGGTAAAATGATTGCCGGCCTGATGAATGAAGATCCCGCTGAACAGGCAAACCATGCTTTGTTTACCTTTGACAGGTCGCAAACGCAGACTTAGTCCCACCAATAGCTTTGAACATGATATTAAAAGTGCAAAAGCAAATGGGTGCTGTATGTATGGCATTCCTGCTATTCGTTTTTTCAGCCGCAACGGCAGATGCGCAAGTTAAACCGCGCGTGAGTGTTGATCTACTCGCCGGCATTCCAGTAGGCGAATTTGCGGATAATGTTGATAATCTTGGCTTTGGTATTGGGGTCAATGGAGGACTTGGTCTTGCGCCAGCGCCTATCATGTTTGGCATTGATATCGGCTACCTGATCTATGGTTTTGAGCGTCGTTCAGAGCCGTTCAGCACGACGATTCCAGATGTAACCGTTGATGTGGAAACAACAAACAGCATTGCATTTGGTCACCTGTTTCTGCGCATACAGCCACAAACCGGTGCTTTTCAGCCGTATGCGGAAGCGTTATTTGGGTTTAAATATCTATTTACGAGATCTTCCGTTGAGAACCGGCAATCCAATGAGACAATTGCAGCCTCTGTCAATTTTGATGATTTTGCATCGAGCTATGGAGTTGGTGGAGGACTTGATATTCGCGTGTACGAAGGGCTTAACGACAACAGCCGGCAGTTTAGTGTTTTGATTAACCTGGGAGTTCGCTACCTGCTCGGCTCCAGTGCCGAATACCTCGAGCGGGGCTCGACAATCCGTGATAACGGTGGACTCACGTTTGATGTGACAAAATCCAGAACAGACCTGGTTATTCCACAACTGGGGGCAACCTTCGTATTCTAAGAGCCTAGATGTGACTGTATTTGGTACTTTGGCAAACGTGTCTTAACGGTGAAAGGCTATGGAATTCAAGTCAAGAATAGACAAGTGGTACAAAGCCATTCATTGGGGAAGCCTGGCTTTGGTAGTTATTGCTGTGGGCGTGTTGTGGCTAGACCCTGAATCTGGGATCTGGTCGAAAGTGCTTTTCAGCCTTTTAATGGGGACAGTAGGCTGGCTAATGATGGATATCTATGCACACACCTATTATACGGTTAGTGATGGAATCCTCTACATCAAATCGGGGCCATTTAGGTGGCGAATCAAGCTTTCCAATATTGAATGGGTGCGGCCTTCGCGTAATCTGTTGTCATCGCCGGCGCTTTCGCTTGATCGACTCGCTATAAAACAGCTTAGCAGCAATATACCCATGCTTATCTCTCCCCAGGAAAAAGAGGCGTTTCTCGAAGCAATTGCTGATTCAGATGAAGGGCTCGTGTACCAGGATGATCAGGTTACACGGACCTGAAGTATTGCTTCTTAGCGTGAAGTCCAACGTGTGCGTGCCGTAGCTATCTCTTTTTCATCTTCACCAACGGTATTGTACAGCGCATGATGCAGAATCATCGCTCCATCCACAACATCTTTTCTCGCCCGAGCCAGAATTGTATCACCCTGGTGGGCTTGTGCCTGGAAATAAATTTCGAGGCCTTTGATGGTATGTGATTGTTGCACGCTAACCGGGACACTTTCGAGCGCCCAATTGATAAAACTGACGTTGTTTGCGTGTTTGTTCATGTCCAGGTCAGACGCTCGGACGTCAAAATGTCGCTGTATGGTCGCGTGCTCCATCGGAGAGAGCTTGAGAAAAGGATCTGCTATGGCACGCGGTTCATCGGGCACCTGAATTGCATCAATAAACGCAGGAATCCGCATGGGGCGCTTACGCTTCAGATCGATAAGTAACCACGCGCTTGTGCCGCGTGCTACCTGGTCTCCGTCTTTTGTGTATACCCTGAATTCGCGGGTGGCAAAGAGTCCGTTGTGACCAGAAGGCCAGGTATCTATATAAACGGTATCTTTCCAGGCGGGATACCGATCGACCTGTACATGGAGCCGGGATAACATCCATGTCATGTTTTTTTGCATGAGTTGCGTCACAGAAACGCCGAGTGCCTCTGCGTGGTTGCCGGCAGCTTCTTGCAGGTAATTGCACAGATGCTGCATCGACAGCAGGCCGGTGGCATCTGTTTCGAAACTGCGCACAGGAAAAACTTCCGTCCAGATAGCACTGGATTGTGCGAGGGAAGATGAGGGGTCGAACGCTTCCATGTAGTTTTATTGGCCGGCTTCGCCAGATGCCGCGCTTTCCGGATTAAGCACTGCGCGAATGAACCGCTCCTCAACAAAGTAGGCATTGGCAGCATCCTTAACGGCGTCTGCATCCAGTGCGTCGATCATTTCTTCAAAAGAGAGAATGTTTAGCAGCTCCTCGTTCTCATGCGTATAATGGAATTCGAGCACCGATACCCAGAAAGAGTTGGTTTCCTTCTGCGTTTCCCGATTGCGACGTTGTTGCTCTTTGATTTTGTCCACTTCGTCCTGGGTAGGTCCTTCTTCTTTGAGAATTGCTACCTGTGCAAAAACTGCATCGACTAACTCGTCAACGCGCTCAGGATCGCAGGTGAAGTTGACAGAGATCTGATAGTGTGGGTTCGGCATTTCGATGACGGTGGCCTGGGCATTCACGCTGTAAACGCCTCCCATTTCTTCGCGCAGCGACTCACGCAGCTTGATGTTGAAAATGTCCACCATCGATCGCACTTCATGGCGGGCTTCTCTGTTGTATTCAATAGGGCCATGGAAGACTAGCAGCACCTGGCTTTGGTTGGCTATGCCTTTTCGAACGTCTAATGCAAGGTTGCCTTCAGGAAGCCGTATGCCCGAATCTTTCCACTGCTCGTTGCGCGAAAGTGGATGGAGGCTACCGATATAGGTTTGGGCAAGTTCTGTTACTTCTTCCACATCGAAGTTGCCGGCAAAAGTGAACAAGAAATCGCTGATATCAGCAAAGCGGTCTTGGTAAAAGGCATGCGACTGCGCCATGTCCATGTCACGGATCATTTCGATGGTTGGTACCGAACGTCGCGGATGATTGTCGTACAAGAGCGCTACGAGCGAGTCTTGAAAGACGCCCTGGGGTGTTGATGACCGGTTGGGCAAATACGCTTCCATCTGGTTTTGGAACGTTGTAAGTGCTGAGCTATCCACACGGGAAGCTGTCACGTACAGATGGATTAACTGGAACATCGTTTCCAGGTCATTGGGTGACGCCGCACCACGAAACCCCTCTTCATATTCAGATATGAAAGGGGAAACGTTAACAACCTTGCCCGTGAGCGCCTTCTGGATTTCATTCCGATCAAAAGGTCCAACGCCACTTCTGCTCACGAGCATGCTGGCATTGGAGGCATCGAAATATTCATCATCAGGTACGAGTGAAATACCACCCGGACTTGTCGCTGAGAATCGGACTTCGTCTTCCTTGAAATCGGTGACTTTCATAACGAGGCGTACACCGTTCTCGAGGGTAACTTCTGTGAAGTCCAGGTCTTCGTTGTATTCGCGCGAGGCAACTTTACCCGGTACAGGCAATTCGGAGATCAACGGTTGATCAACTATTTCGTCCACCCAGGGGGCAACGGTCATACCCTCCACTTTGTCGAAAACAGACGATAACTCTACTTCTGTTGGGGGGAAGAGGGCTTCTTTTTCAGGCATGGTTGCGATGATGACCCGGTTGCGTGGCGCGACAAAGTCTGCTGCAATCCCATTGATTTCTGCCAGTGTGATTTCTGGCAGAATCTGCTGCACCAGTTCGTATTCGTATTCGATGCCTGGTGTAGGCTCGCCTTCGAGAAAGTGTGCCACGTATTCAGACGCGTAGCCAGAAGAGGATGAGTTTTCACGCTCGTTGTATGCGCGCAAATACGCGCGTAAGGTTTGCCGCTTCTGCCTGTCGAGTTCCGTCTCCGTAAATCCGTGGTCGCGAACGCGCTTGGCTTCTACAAGGAGTGCCTCCAGGCCATCCAGTGCCCGGTCGTCTTGCACCTGCGCGCCGATACTGTGGAAAACAGAGGAACGCACAAAGCCGCCTTTGGAGACGCTGGCACCTACAAAAGGCGGTGAAGGCCGGCGCGCTATTTCAGCAAGGCGTTGGTTCAGCATGGTGGTGAAAAAGCGCCCGACGATCAAATCACGATATTGGTCTACCGTTTCAAATTCCTGCGCCGGCCGTTTGTAGTACGTCTCGATGGTACTAAACGGATACTCAGGATCTGTTACGATCGCGTACAGGGTTTCAGGATGACCAGGCACGCCGTATTCGCCTCGATTTGCCGGCGTTTCAGGGGTTTCGAGATTAGAGAAATGCTCCTTAATGAGTGCCTCGATACGATCGGTGTCAAAATCACCAACGGCGATGACAGCCATCAAATCGGGACGGTACCACGTTTTGTAGTAGTTTTCAAATTCCGAGTAGTCAGCGTTTTTGATAATCGTTGTGTCCCCGATAGGAAGCCGTTGTTCATAACGCGACTCGTGCAGCAATACGGGCAGAATTTCTTTCTGAATGCGGCCACTTGCATTCTGCGTGCTCCGACGCCACTCTTCGATCACAACGCCACGTTCTTTGTCGATTTCCTCGGGGTTCATCACTGCAGCGCCAGCCCAGTCTTCCAGCACATCGAACGATTTTTCGAGGAGTTCTGTACTATCAGTTGGGACGGTTAGCATGTAAACCGTTTCTTCAAACGAAGTGTACGCGTTCACATCTGCGCCAAACCGCATGCCGATCCGCTCCAGGAAATTTACAAGCTCCGCTTTGGGAAAGCGCTCGGTGCCGTTGAATAGCATATGCTCAACAAAGTGTGCGATCCCTTTTTGCGAATCCGTTTCTTGCAAAGAGCCGGCGTTTACGGCAAGTCTGAGCTCCGCGCGCTTGCTTGGCTCTGCGTTTTTGCGAATGTAGTAGGTGAGTCCGTTGGGCAGCGTACCCGTGATCACGTTTTTGTCGAGTGGGATGACATCGTCACCAGCATACGCCGTTGTTTCTGCTGGCGGGGTAGGGGCAGTGGTTTCGACGATCGTCGGTGCCGGCGTTTCAATGGGCGCAGACGTTGAGCAGGACGCTAAAAAGACAATCGATACGAGAACTGGAAAGAACCTGTACATAGGCATAGCTTACGGGATTGGCAACTTCGCTTGAGGGTTAGCTTGTTATACGAAACCAGATGGTTGACGAATAAGGATGTATTGCGGACCTTAAAAAAGACAAGCGTAAAGTAATGGGTCGATAATATGCTCTAATTTACGCCAAAAACGCCGGCTAGTTCTCGGTTTACGTATTCAGTTCCTGGTTATGTTACGGGATGGTTCTGCTTGCGTGATGAGTTACAGGTGTTAATAACTGAAGTGGAATTGACGATAACAAAATGAGGACACGTGAGTAGTATATACCATTGATCCATCCCTGATTACGTAGATGGGTAGGGAATACATCTTGCGTGTATTATTTCTGAACAGTTCTAACGTTGACCGATCCCTTGAAACTGCATCACCGCACATACTATTTGGGACCTGAGCATGATTGGGTCGTATTCGTACATGGTGCTGGTGGTAGTTCTTCAATCTGGTTTAGACAAGTTCGCGCATACTCAGCGCATTTCAATGTCCTGATGGTTGATTTGCGCGGACACGGTAAATCGCAGGTACAGAAGGGACATTTACGCTTTCTGAATTACACCTTCGAAGATATTAGCGGCGAAGTTGTTGATGTGCTGGATGAACTCAAAATCGAAAAAGCACACTTCATAGGTGTATCGTTAGGCTCCATCATCATTCGTACGTTGAGCGAGATTGCACCGGATCGTGTGGCCTCGATTGTGCTTGGTGGTGCAGTCGTCCGCCTCGATTTTCGGTCGCGATTTCTGGTGGGTGTTGGCCATCTCTTCAAGCGGGTTATTCCATATCTGTGGTTGTATAGCCTGTTTGCATGGATCATCATGCCGCGCCGCCGGCACCGCAAGTCGCGTTTGCTTTTCATCAATGAAGCCAAGAAACTCTGCCAGAAAGAGTTTATTCGCTGGTTTAAGCTAACCTATGAGGTGAATCCGCTGCTCAGGTTCTTTCGCGAAAAAGAAATGCCTGTGCCTACGCTTTACCTGATGGGTGATGAAGACCACCTGTTTTTGCCACCTGTGAAGTCACTGGTGAGCCGGCATAAACACAGTATATTGCAGATTATCAAAGATTCCGGGCATGTGTGTAATGTTGACCAGCCTGAAGAATTTAACCGCCTATCTATCGCGTTTATCAAGGCGCATCCCTACGTGGCAGCTTAAGGTTTTATAGGGCGTCGTCGATATACCCCAGTAAATTCCCCCCTTGATACCCTGCTTCCCGATCCCTGCCTAGCTTGCCCGGGTATAGAAGCATGGCCTCGTTTGTCCCCACAACGTGCCTGTCTAAATCGATGACCTTTGAGCAACTGGTTGCTGATCAGCAAGACTTTACCCCATCCCAAAGCCGGCCTAATAAATACGCGCCTCCCTCAGATTACGCACCCGAAGCTGCGTCGTACAAAAAGAAGCTCCAGCAGGCCCCCGAAATGCCGGCGCTGTGCGACCAGATTTACGACTCGATTCCCAAAAATTTGCAGGGCATCGAGCGTATTCGGTTCACGGCGCAGCAGGTTCAGTCCATACCTGTTGACAAACGCGGCGATTTACAAGGTGTTATTGAGCACTTTATGCGCTACATGGTAAGTGCAGGTGCGTCAGATATCGATGCCGGCGGCTTTGCAAGCGGAGGTTCTGTGTGGAGTCGTATCGATGGCGAGAAAAAACCACGCCTCGAACTCGGGCGCTACACGATCGATGAGACCAACATCCTCATTCTCAGCTTGCTGACGGATGACCAGATTGAAAAGCTGCTGAAGAAATGTGCGGTCGATATTTCATACCAGGTGATGGCCGGCGCCGATATGGGGACCTGGCATCGGTATCGTGTGTCGATTTATTTTGATAACGATGGTGTAGCGATTAACGTTCGTGCTATTGCAAACGAACTCCGCTCTATTGACGGGCTCGGTTTTCACCCAACGATCAAAAATGGCCTCATGTTCGACCACGTTCGAGATGGGTTAACGTTGATCACTGGCGTAACGGGCTCGGGTAAAAGCACCACGCTGGATTCAATTGTTGACGCCAACAACACCCGCGTGGCCGGCCACATCGTAATCATCGGTAATCCGATTGAATACATTCATATGTCGAAGCAGTGTATCGTAAGACACCGCGAAGTAGGCAAGGATGTGATGAACTTTCATGATGGCGTTGTGCAAGCACTGCGCCAAGACCCCGATATCATTGTGATTGGTGAGATGCGCGATCCAGCAACTATCTCGGCAGCACTGGAAGTAACTGACTCGGGGCACAAAGTATTCTCAACACTGCACACCAGTTCGGCCGTGGAGAGCGTTGCACGTATTGTTGCCGAGTACGTACCAGAGGAGCAGGAGCGCGTGAGAAACCGACTCGCAGACGTACTACGCTGCATTGTCTCACAGAAACTCCTCCCTCGAAAAGGCGGCGGCCGTATTTTGGCAAAAGAGGTGCTTTGGGTGACGCCTTCAGTTCGGGCTGCCATTAAAAACAACAACCTGGAAGAAATTTACCAGATGATGTGGGAAGGGCGAGGTCAGGGGCAACATACCCTCGAGCAGGATCTGTTCCGGCTCGTCAAACAGCAGAAAATCGAACGACACGTAGCCATTGACTACTCGAATAACAAAAAGCGACTACAGCAATTGATGGGTGTGTACTAAGAGCCTATCCGAAAACCTGCGTTGTGTCCCCGAGCGCGAGCGAACGAATCATAGGCAAGGCGCGCGAAGCAGGCATATCCAGTGGATACGTCGATTGAGGTTTTCGGATAGGCTCTTAGCAAATCCATCAATCCTGTCGGATATGTTGTGTTTGCTGTTGAACGTTGCAGGTTGAAGGTTTTTTGTCTGTCATCCTGTGCTTTGCATGGCCGCGGCAACGCCGTTGATACTCAGGAACAGAGACCGGTGTAATTGCTGCTTGCTTTCGTCGTCTGCGTTTCTGTAACGTTCCAGGAGTTCGATTTGGAGGAGGTTGAGGACGTCCGTATAGGGATTACGCAGTGCAATCGATTTCTGGATAACCGGACTGTATTCGAGAATTTCTTCCTGTCCTGTTATTTGGAGAATGGCAGCCCGCGCGTTGTTGAAGTCTTCCATGATTAAGTCGTGGAAGGTTGCATTGTCGTCCTGCATGGCGAGCCGGTTGTAGTGCGCAGAGATCTCGAACCGAGCGCGTGCCATTTCAAGCTGTGCATTCCGAAGGACCGAGCGGAAGAACTCCCAGTTTTTGAATGCCTCTTGCAAAAGCGGAAGGTTGTCGGGTGATGCTTCCAGTGCTTCGTGCATACTAACTCCAATACCATACCAGCCGGGAATCATGTAGCGCGTTTGCGTCCAGGCAAATCCCCATGGAATAGCGCGTAACGAATCAAAATCCACCTCATCAGCAGACTTTCGCGAAACAGGGCGCGAGGCAATGGGGAGCCGGCTAATGTGTGCGATCGGTGTGATTTGGGTATACCAGGTCCAAAGGTCAGGATTTTCGATGAGGTCGCGATATGCCTGCATCGAGCGTTTTGCTACCTGCTCCATCAGCGCACCTTCGGCATCATCTGGGCTTGTGTGCTCCACGAGGTTAACTGGCTTATTTGATGCAATGAGCATTGCGTTGACAATCTGCTCGAGGTGGCGATGCGCAATGTCTGGTAGCGCATAGCGGAACGAAATAACCTCACCTTGTTCGGTAAATCGAATGCGGCCGCTTTGGCTTGCCCAGGGCATTGCCATGATGGCCTGGTTAGCGCGTCCGCCACCACGGCCAACGGTACCGCCTCGACCATGAAAGAGTCGGAAGTCGACGCCGTGATCGCGGCATACCTGCCCGAGGGTTGCCTGGCCTTTGTGCAGCGCCCAGTTGGCCATCCAGAAGCCCCCATCCTTGTTACTGTCGGAGTACCCAAGCATGATCTCCTGAAAGTTCTGCCGGGCCGTCAGTTGTTTTTTGTAGATAGGATGCTCAAAAATCTGATGCATCAGTTTGGCGCCGGCCTCAAGATCTTCAATCGTCTCAAAGAGCGGCACGACATCCAGCGGGCAATCCACAACACCATCTTCGAGGCGCCAGATGCCTACTTCTTTGGCAAGAAGCATAACCTCAAGCATGTCACTCACCGAGTGGGTCATGCTGATGATGTAGCTCCCGATGGCATTGGGTTCGATGCGAATGATGTCGCGTAGAACCTCGAACGTTTGCAAAACTTCGTCTGTAGCATCTGAGAGTTTTGCCTGTGGAGGGAGGAGGGGGCGAGGGTTGGCAAGTTCGCGCGTGATAGCATCCAGTTTGGCCTGTTCGTCCAGAGAAGCGTAGTCGTCAGCCACGCCGGCGCGTTGCAGGAGTTCTGCGACTGCTGCTTCATGGATGCGGCTATGCTGGCGCACATCCAGTGCGGCCATGTGGAAGCCAAAAGCACGCGCACGCAACAATACTTTGTGCAGCAGGCCACGCCGTGCAATGTGTTCGAAGCCTGAGGCCAGCAAGCAACTATGCAATAACTCCAGGTCCTCGATGAACATCTGGCTATTATACAGCGGACTGCTCGTCTCAGTGCTTGAAAAGGCGTTTTCTACATTATCCCGGAGCGCCGACACGCGTTCGATCATGTGGCTCACTTTCAGGCGGTATGGCTCGTTGATGTACTGCCGGCGCCGATAATCCGAAAGCGTTAGCGCTGCGTCATCTTGCGCAATCGAGTCAAGGAGCGCCTGCGGTATGTTTACTTTGCGAGAGGAAAAGCTCAGTTCGCGGCGCAAGTTGACAAGGTCTTCTTCAACCAGGTTGAGTACGGCCCGTCGGTGCGTTTTAGCTGTTTGCCGCGTGACTTCTGGGGTCACAAACGGATTGCCGTCTCGATCACTACCAATCCATGAGCGGAAGCGAAGGAAGACTGGGATGTCTCCGTGGTAATCGTAGTACGTTGCCAGGCTGCTGCGCACATCGTCGTAGATGTGGGGGAGGGTCTCCCAAATGGTGTTTCGCAGAAAGAAGAGCCCATTGTCTACTTCTTCCTGTACGGTGAGGCGTTCTACTCGTACTTCATCGGTTACTGCAAGTAGCGAAATTTGCCGGCGGATTTCATCGCGGGCTTTTTCTTCTTCGGCAGGCGTCAGGGTACGCTGGCGGCCTTCAGCAAGGAGCGTGGCGATACGTTTTTGCTTGTACATCACGCTGCGCCGGCGTGCTTCCGTCGGATGAGCAGTCAGTGTAGGCTGGATGTCGAGCCGGCCGAGCAGATTTAGTACTTCAACCAGATCAGTACCCTGTTGCTTGAGTTGATGAATGGCCTCGGCAATGGATTCTTTGCGCGGCTTTTCAGGGGTGCTGTCAATGGCGCGTCGCCGGTTGATCCGGATAATTTCCTGTTGCTCTGCCTTATTAATCAGGTGAAAGAAATCCGTGTAGGCTTTGAGTAACGTAACAATTGCGTCGTAATCGAGCCCACTAATTTTTTTTTCTACTTCTTTCCGAAGTTCAGATTTGCCTGTTATTGCTGCCTGCTTACAATGCTGGCGCAGCGTTTCAACGAGGGTGAGCATATCTGTGCCATGCTGTTCTGCAATGACGTCACCCAACAGCGCGCCCAGCATGTTTACATGTTCACTCAGTGGCTTGGAAATACCGGTACCTTCTGCAGCGTAATGGAGACCCTTGCTCATACTAATCAGTCAATTGAGTTAACAGCCTTGCTATAAGACCAAAGGGCTGTTATTTGATCCCATTCCAAATGCTCAGATCATCGTATATCCATTATTTATCGAAATGCTAACGTACCAGTATTAACTTCACCTTAGGGGAGCCGGCGGATTTCCACATTCTCCAGCTTGATTTCAGACAGTAACTTGATGTCCTCGGTGCCCAGCAACGTATCATAATCCTCAATTGGAGCACCAGGTTTGGGGATTACTTCAGACTTGTAGTTTTTGAAATCAGCTACCCGTACCCCTTCGATGGTTCTAATGTTAAAAGCCTGTCGAAAGCGAGTGCCACCGTCGTTAATCAAGTAATCATAGGCGAGATAGTCCATGGTGTAGGTCTCGGCATTGAACCAGTAAACAAAGCGGTCTTCATAGTCGGGGCCACCATTTTCTGCGCTAAACGTAATTTCTATCTTGTGGTATGCAGCGCCATCAACCGTCGTTGTGCCGAGGTATTTTTTCTGAACCGCGGGGTCGTTGAGGAAGTAGGGGACAAAGCCAAAATAGACAACCGAATTGTTGGTCTCTTGAATACTGTACCGTTTTTTCTCTGTGATGTCTACGCGTTCACCATCAACTTCGCGGTATACTCCATCGTTGTTCAGTACTTCGCGAATGCTACCCGTTGAGTCATCATACGTGCGGACATATTCATACAGCCCATTATTTCGGGTGGCCTTGAAGTGCTTGCCCCGGTAATCAAATTCGATAACAGCATTGTCGAGCAACGTGCCGCCATGTGCGGCAATGGCTTTGTCCACGATGTACTGCGGATCATCCGAAGGTGTGCAGCCGGCAAAAGTAATGGTAACGAGCGTGGCTACAATAAATGTGCGTAAACGGGAGTGAGTATGCTGCATAAGGGAGAATGGGTTGGACGAGTATTGCGTTACGAATCCGCTCCTACTTTGTGCCTTTTGAGCCCAAATCGTTTCCACAGCAGGAAAATGATGAGCATGTATACCCAGCAGATTCCCAAAACAATCCAATAGCCTTCAAGTGCTCCATCAAAACGAGTGAAGGGCAGGTTGATGACAATGAGCAGCGGGAAGCCAAGCAACAAAGCCACACCGCTACCGAGGCCAAGGTCTTGCGCTACCTGTGTTTTGAACTCGGGATCCATCACGCGGACCAGGGCAAGTCCGGAACTGATGTTGCCCGTCATTTCACCATATACACCTACAAATCGTTCAAAGTGAAGGCTGTCAAATGTGCGGTATGCGGTATACCAAATGGCGAGACCTGTTGCGGCAGCGCCAAGCACGCAAATGATGAGAATAGGCACGAGGTAATCCCACGCTATACGCAGGCTTATCGCCATAATGGCCGCTGTGATCATGAAGTCGGTTAATGTGCCCGTGAGCCGATTCATGAGTCCATAGTCGATGAGATACCCAGCCTTGAACCGGTTCATCAAAACCCGACAACCGAGTGCTAACAGGTTGGCGATGATAAAGTGAAAGCCCCAAAGGGTGGCAATTTCTTTTTCAATACCTCCGGCGCGCATCAGCATTTCGATACCTAAGGTAACGCCGTAGGTAAGCAGGTAGACAAAGCCAATGAGCGCCAGGTGAAACGCCATGGGCTCGATTGCGCCACCAAAAAATCGCAGGCGGCCGGCTTCAGGAAGCGGCTCCTCTTTAATTATCCCGGTGCGAATGGAGCTACTCAGCGAAACATCGCCTTTGAGCAGACTGCTTTTGCCTTGTTTTAGTCCTCTGTTTACGATGATCATACCAGAGAAATAGGCAACAAGAAATCCAATGGCTGAAATTGTTAAGCCGGCAGAAGCGCCTTCAACAAAACCATAACTGCCCCACGACTGGCCAATCGAATAGGCAATACCAGGGCCCATACCAAAACCCAGCGGCAACAACATACCCACTGCAGGGACCAGGGAGGGATTGATCAGATACACGATGAACAACGCCACGCCAAGGCCAATCGTGATTTGCAGCAGGTACGACATGATAAACATGAACCCCACATGCATCGCTCCACGTGATCGCTTTTGGCCACCACTTTGTAGACCAATGCCGATAAACGTGAGCGCAAGCAGATGGTAGATGTATACGGCCATCCGCTCGGTGTCATAACCCAGCACGGACAAGAGCTCGGGGCCGAGCAGAAGTCCTGCAAAGCCGGCTATGAGTGGGCTTGGGATGAGGAATTTCTGAAAAAAGGGGATATACCGCCGGCACAGAAACCCAAAAATCAGAAATGTGCTCAGGAAAGCAAAGTCGAGGGCAAACTCGCCAATGGTTATGTTATAGTCCCAGACGGTCATTGCCGGTTACTTCTGCGATGCCGATGCAGATACAGCCGTGCCTTCCAACGCTGCTTTCATGCGCAACAGCGTATCCTGCCATTGTAACGCACTACCTTCACCCGTAAAGGACATCTGCAGCATTTTGTCTGCAAAGAAAATCTGGAGCATGTAATTCCGCTCAACACCAACATAAAGGACCTCCTCTATGGGAATGTCCGCGTTAAAAGAGTCCGATTTGAACGAAACGCGATCAGCGTACAGCTTAACGTTGCCCTTGCCATGGGGGATCAACTCAGGGAATTCCGGTTCTTCGAACAAGTCAACGTTACTTTCGATGATAATACCATCGGCATTACCGGTAAGCGGCAGCGCTTTGACCTGGTTGTATAGCGTAGCTGTTGTGACAACTTCGCCCGTTTTCTCATCGAGCAGGGTACTGTCGGGCTGCATTTTATAGCGCAGGGTGCCGGCTCGGTTTTCTACATAGGTCCCGTCCGGGGTGTAAATACCATTGTTTTCACCTGTATCCGGATCGCGGTAGAGCAGGCGATGGATACCTACTGCAGGACGGAAAGCCCACTTGGGTTTTAGTTCTTCCGGAACGATGGTTTCATCAAAGTCGATTGGGGCTTTGAGTTTTGCAAGGACCTCTTCTGTAGGCATTTTACGATCGAAGACCATCGGTTCGCCAAGGGTAATGCGCATCCGGGCCGGTCGCGGGTATTTTGCCCATCGCGGCCAGGAGACATAGGACCCTTCCGTAATAATGGGATACACAGGTAACCCAAATTTAGCGAAGATTTTAGCGGTTGATTCAATCCATGGAATCGGTTGGCCGGCCCACCTCCGGCCGCCTTCCGGGTAAATCAGGAAAGAGCGGTTGAGGTTTATTTGTTTGTAGATATTACGGATAAGGTGGGGTTCGGGGACGTGTTTCCGTGTTGGGTAGAGCTCAATGTTGTTGAGGCTCTTGTACATGAACTTGTTGCGGAAGTATTCCTTCGTCAAGACGCCAGTTGTTGAATCCATCCATGGCGTAAAGATATTGAAAATGAAAGGATCGTAATTGTGGGAGTGATTGCCGTAGACAAAGCAGGGCTTATTCAACAGGGCGCGCTTGCCGTTGACAAGCTTGGGGCGCCACATCAATTTGGAAAAAGGTTGGATGGTTAGTCTAATAACGCACTCTGCCAGTGCAGGCACACGCCGGCCATCTTCTCTCATAAAACAACTACGTAATGATGGTACAAGGCTGAAGGGAAGTGCACCAAGATACTAAATCGAAACTTGAAGATTCATTCAGTTTTGCCGCTGTATAGCCGGCATGATCCCTACCGGGCGCGGTATTTCAGCTTTTCGAGTTGTCGATTGATGATGAGTGTAGCCAAGCGGGCTGCCAATTCGCCGGCAGGTGCGGTTGCGATGGCTGTCTTTACATTGTGTTCGCGCACATCAATCCGGTAAAGAATGCTCATTAATTGGGCCGGATTGCGGTCCAGTACCCGGGCAATCTGCTCGGTTAGGAACGCATGCACCTCGGCCATGGATTTTCCGGCAAGCACCGCATCTTCTGTCTGAAATGCCCGAGTCAATGTGCGCCGGCTTGTCGCGTCTATTTCAGGAGCCATGACGTCGGTTAATGAGCTAATTCGTTTGTTGGGCTACTTCCAACGTGGCCAGTACTGCGAGATGGTCAGAGGCAAACGCACCATCCCAGTTGTCGGATAGTGTTGCGTGCTGCACGACGTTCACGGCGTCGTTGGTGAAAATATAATCGATGCGTCGGCCTGGTTTATGGGTGACTTCAAATCCACCGTAGATGGTGGCATCCGGCCCATGGTGAGGTTGTTCTGTGCTGTGGAAGGTATCTGCGAGTTTTTCAGTTAGCATTGCGTATCCGGGGCGGTCGGGGGTGAAGTTGAAGTCTCCCATCACAACAAGTGGGGCGTCACCCGCAGCTTCAGTTGCGCGTTGGGCAATGAGGCCGGCGCTTTGTGTGCGGGCTTCGCTACCCCTGTGGTCAAAGTGCGTATTGTAGATGTAGAGCCGTGAGCCGCTAGCTTTATCCTCAAAGTATCCCCATGTGGCAATACGGGTCAGTGCAGCATCCCAGTCTTTGCTGCCGGGTACTTCTGGTGTTTTAGATAGCCAAAAGGTGCCGTCTTCGAGCACGTTAAAACGCGCGGTATTGTAGAAAATAGCGGAGAACTCGCCGGCTTCAACACCATCATCACGCCCTACGCCTACCCAGGCGTAGCCTGGTAGTAATGCTTCCAGTTCATCCATTTGCTGCTTGAGAGCTTCCTGTACACCTACGATGTCGGCTTGGTTGAACAAAATCGTACTGGCAACCCGCTCTTTTCTGTTGGGCCAAGCGTGCACCCCGTCGTCGGGATTATTGTACCGGATGTTGTAAGACATCACGCGAAAGGCTTTGGATGCCGTTGTGGTATGGACAACTTTCGGCTGAACGGATTGCTGCGTGCAGCCCGTTAAACAGAAGACAACAGCAAGGCACAGGTAAACGAATTTTACGCGCATGGTATCAACCAGGTGTGAGATGGTGGAGCTCAGGGGGAATTGAAGGTAGAAGGCAACCAACCCTCGACCTGTAACCTTCAATCACAAACAAACCAATCCAACTGGATTGATTTGTTTAACCTCAGTATAAATAAAAAAGACCTTTGGGGACGGGCCCAAAGGTCTCTGCCTGTGTTAAATAACAGGAATTTTATGTGTTTACTGCGGGTTGAGCGTCAGGTCGCAATTTACATCGGTTGCATTACAACGCTGGCTCCAGGTACCGAGCAGGGCAAACGCTGAAAAGTTGGTACGTCCGAGTGCGTTAGAAGCAGCGACATTATCGTATCGGATGGATGCGCCGGGCCCCATGTCGATGGTGAGACCAAAGTTGCCGGCTTCGATGTCTTCTTTCAAATCGTCCAATGCCTCTTCAAACTCATCGTTTTCAATTTCACGAACGTGCTGATAGATAGAGGACGTGTAAAGCAGTTCGTCTGTATCTGCGTTCTTGATGCTCACGTGGAAAACGCCTTCCCGGTTGTGGTTGTCGGTTACACGGTGAGGGCCATCAAACGCAAAGGGTGTGCCCTCTGGGTCGCGCATCAAACGCAGCATGCGAAGGCTACGGAAGAAGATGCTAAAATGCACAAGATCATCCGGTGCAAAAGCGTTGCTTTTCAGGCTGCCGTTGAAGCCGCCTGCCACGGTCCGCGTGGTCGGCAGATCACCCGGAGGGCTATCAGCAAACTTGATGGAGTAGATCCCCATACCGCTCTGGCCCGGGTTGACAAACTCCAACTGGACTCGATTAATACCAAGTGCTTTAATGGCATTAAGCGTTTCGTTGAAGCGGTGGTTGGCTTCATGGGTTGGCGACCCGTCTGCCGTGCGGAAGATTACTTCCCTGTCAGATGACACAGGGGGGCGGCCATTCCACTCAACATCCCATTTGTGCCGATGCACAAACCATGGTCCGGGTATCGGTTTAGGGCCTGAGTCGTAAATGCCACGCGCACTCAGCCAACGCGCCGTGAGGTCGCGGTTGGTTGTCACATCCATGTGGCTTCCTTCAGGGAGTGCTTCCTGGTAAGCGACAAGTGCACCGTTGATATTGACCGCGCCGTTCAATTGTGCCGTGGCGTTGGTTGTTTCAGGGCGGAGGTACACGATACCGTTCCATTCGAGGGCCGCGCCTTCTTCAACGGTGAGATTGCCTTCAACAAGCAAAATACCGTGTCCCGTCACCGTGCTGCCGCCTTTAACCGTCATGTCGCCATCTATGCGGACGATTGCGGTAGAGGCGGGGAGGCCGAACGCAAAGTTTTGTGGTTCGCCTGTTTCTGAACCAAACAAGTGGTTACCTTCATAGAGCGCATCCTGGCTGTCGACACCACCTACGCGCATGTTGTCCAGGGTCTGGAAGTAGAATTCCTGAAGCCACGGATTGTCCTGATCGGGATCGATGTCGGGCAACTGGTTGCTAAACGTTTCGTCGCTATCCAGAATGCTAACTTCCGTTATCTCGCCTGGGAGGCCGTCCCATGCGTCGTCGAGCGCGCTATTGATGTTGCGTTCAACATCACCAATATCTACAAGGCCACTCAAGCCTTCCTGGTCTTCGAGGCGTTGCCATTCGCTTGTGCCCATGTAAAAACGCTCATCCTGAGCGTCGGCGCCACCATAGATGGTCGATTCTTCCTCGGTGATCAGGTTGAGGTTGGGCACGTCGAGGTACATGGCAAACGGGAAGTTTACCTCGTACTGGTACCGTGAGTGAATCAGGTATTGGGCATCGCCAAATTCGCTAAACACATCGAATTGTAATTCCTGCGTTTCAGGGCTGTTGACAAAGTTGTCTACATCGATGAAGCCGCCCTGATAATTCAGTTCGAAGTTGGCGCTGCTGAGTCCGTCGTTGGTGTAGATGTTGGCGAGCGCAATGCCAAGCCCGGTATGGGCGAGCTCGCGCGCGAGCACATCTTCTTCCATTTGCGTCTGGACGATGTTGGATTCTGTGTTGATCCGCTGGATGTTCAACAGAATCATAATGCCACTGAGTACAGAGGCAATAACAACAATAAGGGCTGAATTACCCATAACGTTATTAAGCTTATAGGGGCGTCAAGCTTATCATGCCGGCGAGATGCCAGGCAAAACAACATAAGCCTTATCTATTCGAAGAATAGACAACGGCGCCGTATCGTGTCACGTTAAGATTACTTGTAGCGCGCTGATTTCCTGTTGTGTATTCAACAGAAGGCAGCGCAGCCTGTATTTCAATGTGGATTTTGGATAGCGTTCCGTCTGCAGGACAGTCTCCAGAAGAGGCTGTACCTGAGATCTCTGTGCCACCAACACCCTCGGAGTGCATGGTTACCGCAAAATGTGTGATATACGCACCGCTGCTGCCATCACGGTTCTCAAAAGAAGCATCACCACGGCGAACGTAGCGATTTATTGTAAACAGCTGCAGTTCTTCTTCGGCATTTGTGTCCTTGGCGTACGTAAGCGTCGTATCTAGCGAGACCAACTCATAGCGTACGTTAACAATGTCAGAGTTGGCACCAAGACGTGCGTCTTCCAGTGTAGGGAAGATGAGGCTGGTTGTTCGGCCAAATTCATCGCTGGCAAAACTGCAAATCGATTCCTCAATGTCAGGCTCTTTAAACTGGTTGCGCTGGATGACCTGGGCTTCTGAACGAATATTTTCCAGATCCCGTTCGAGCACGCGGGCAAACTCGTACGCCTGTTCCTGAACCATCTGCCCAATCTGCATGTCAACCGCATTCTGGCGACTGCGATTAATCATGGTGAACATCGACACAAATAGTACTGTGGCGACGACAAATGCTCCGATATGATCTAATAATACGTGCATCGGGGGGCAGCGATATTAATGATATTCGAGTAAGGCAGGTGAAAATACTCTACTGATCTCAACTTTAACCGGCGGCCGATCAGCAAGCGCCGAATCGCGCTCAACAATCGAAACCGTTACTTCTTTTGTAAGGGTTGGTACAGCGGATGCAAAGTTGGGATTATCAGGCCGTACGTATTGCACTTTTATTTCAAGATCGAACGGGTAGGGCCGGCCCTGAAAGTTGTGTACCAACGACGTGTCGATGCCATTAAAGTCATCAAGGTCGTCGAGGTAACTGTTGTCCATAAAGTCTTGTGCTTCCGGGCCAAGGGCGTCACTGGGGGTTAGGCCATTGACGTTGGTTCTTGGGTTACCCGTAGCTCCTGTGTCCACCTCATCAAAAGAAGCACCTTCGATGTTGGTAATCCAGGTAAGCGCCATGTCAACGCCGGCCATTTCGATATCGCGGCCGTACACCATGCCGTGATATTTCAAGGCAACGCGCTGCTGACTTAGCGCCAACAACGAAAACAAGGACATTGCCAAGAACGCAAGCAGTGTCTGTTTCATCGTCTTACCGGGGAATGGGAAGCAAGCATAAATAAGACTGTGGCATACGTACCCATCATGCTGGAAATCGTACGATCCACATGTGTAAAAAGAGCAAAAGTACCTGACTAGCAAATAACCTGCACGAAATGGCCTGCTGAAAAGTCATGACAGGCCGGTCGGGGAGCTGGCGCAGACATTCGGCGCATAAAGGTATGCGCTTTCAGGATGCATTGCCTAAGGTACGGTACGCCAATGGTATAATCCAAACGGAAAAACACACTTCGGCGCTGTTTAATTTCTTTTTCTTGGGATAACATAGTGCCACTACCGATTATTGAGCGGGTCGAAGAATCAGGTCTTCAAATTTCGGTTGGTTATTGGCCGTCCACTAAACCCCTGATTTTGTGCTAAAAGGGGTAGAAACCAGATAACTTACAATAACTCAGCCGGCGTCGCGAGCCTGATCCAGGCTTGCAAACGTCAGTTTGTCATTGCGCGTAATGGTTGTGCTATATCTTGAAACAGTTACGTAGGTCGGAACTTCGTTGATGGCGAGATGAAATTCCACATACACTTTATCGAGGGACGTGGGACATCCACCCGATACAATTCGTTTGTCAGGAGTTCCTTCAGCGGCGGCCGGGATGAGTTCGACGAGAAAGTCGACCATCTGGCTGGTGCTGCCGCCTTGAATTTCTGTGCTGGTGCCGTCTTCGAGATAACGGCGTAGCTTGTACAAATCTCTAGTGCCGTTGCGTGTTGCTACTTGTTTGGCCTGCCCCTGGAGCTCATAGGTTACCTGTACCACCTCGGCTTCGCGTTGGCCTGGACGTGTAATCAGGGTTGGAAATGTGAATACCTTGGTTCTTCCATGGCGGGTCATGCTGATGCGACATCTCGATTCGCCGGCCTGATCTGTTTCCAGCAATACCATGTTTTCAACATCGGTCTTGATGGATTCAAGGAAGAAAATGGCTTGTTCTTTGGTTTGCTCCGCATCATTCAACTCGGGAGCTGACAACCGGTCGTACTGTTCGACGACAAAAAGGATAAGCGCTAAAACGAGAGTGGTAAATGTAGCAGTTACACTATAAAACAGACCTTGCATACGATCGCATCAACAAAAAATCTTACAACGAGCACTACCCGTCCTGCAAGAGGGGGGACTTAATCAATAAACAAATAGCGTGCCGTAATAAAGAAAACGCTGAAATAGAAACTCCAATGCCGGATGAAACGATGCTATATACTGTTTTCCTTTTAGGCCTAAGTCGTTTATTTATAGTATATTGAGTCCGTGAAGTAAGGAATGAGGGATCGATATTTGATGGTAAAGCGGTGAACGCGTGTCCGATGTGCTGGCAATTTGTGTTCAGAATGTAATCGAATTGAGACTTAATGGTGACGGCCTTGTCTCAACTTAGCGGCAACTAACGCAGGGATTACGTTATGTGCGCCAAAAGCTTAACTCGAATCGGGCAGCAGAAAAGCGAGTGGAATGCGTCAAAAACATTACGTATACCGCTGAGCCTGTTACGTCTTACTATTCACGAGCGCCAATTGGGAACCATAGATCACGCCTCGCGCGTAGACGGAGAAACTTCATTCAAGTTTTTCATTAGCTCATTGGCATAAACCATTCCAGCATAAGTGACAAAGGCTGATATTATTGATCGTGTGGCTACGGGCACCGGACTGACTAAAATCGAAACAGAAGCGGTTATCAATGGCTTCATTAGCGTGATAAAAGAATCGCTCATGGAAGAGGAGCGTATCGAAATCCGTGGGTTCGGTTCTTTCCGCGTGCAGGAACGGGCACCACGGACCGCGCGTAATCCCCGCACCAACGAAGAAGTAATGGTTGAGTCATGTTACGTCCCCGTATTCAAGCCATCCCAACAGTTTCGAAATGACGTCATGGACGCTGCAAGTGAGCGGCACAAAAGGGATGGTGCCACCTAGTTTAGTGCAGATTCGTTTAGTGAATGGAAAATAAAACAATGATCTCGTGTACCTCGTGCGGCGCACGCATTCCGAGTAATAGTAAAATCTGTAACTTCTGTGGGTGGCCTGTAGGGCAAATAGACCATGACATGCAATCCCCGGATGATGTGTTTGCAACGCTTGGCGGCACAATTTCCGGTGAAGCAAAACCGAGTGGTACCGCTGCGCATGAAGCGGTTGCAGAACCTGATGAAAATGGTCCATTCTGTCACATGTGTGGGTGGCAAAATCCTGTTGGTGCAAAGTTTTGTAGTGCGTGTGGTACCAAACTACAAGTGCAAGCAGCGAGCAAGAAGATTGTAGCACCTGATGACACAATACCGGCTGAGCTCCCTACTTCCAGGGAAGAAAGCCCACTTCCTGAAGCTGAAGTAGAAACGAGCCCGTTGGGAATGGCCAATATTGGCATGATGGCAGTAGCCGGCCTACTGGTTGTAGCTGCCCTGTTTATGATCACGCGATACAGTTGGCGTGCGTTTCCCGAAGTCGAGCCGGCTCCTGCGCAGGCACAGTCTACACCGCCCGAAGCCAATCAGCAACAGCAACCACCGCCTGAAGCCGCTGTAGCCGCCGAACTTGCAAACCAGATCGCAACCCTCGAAGCAGAAGCCGCTGGACTGAATGGTGATGCCCTGGTGGCTAAAAAACGTGAAATGGTCCAGACGTACGCCATGGGGAGGCGCCCGGACAAAGCTGCCCCGATCCAGGAGGAAATTGCCGTACTTACGGGCAGCGACGAAGACTGGTTTAGTGCCGGCCATTTCTACTACGACTGGATGGATACCCAAAGTGGTGAAACACGGTTTGCTTTGGCGTCTCAAGCTACAGCAGCTTATGAGAAAGGCCTCGAAGTAAGTCCAGAAAATCTCGACATCCGTACGGCGCTTGCGATGGCATACCTGAATACCCGAGCTCCCATGCAGGGTGTGCAGCAGATCCGCAGCGTACTTGACACCGATCCTGACCACCTGCAAGGCAACTTCTACTATGGTGTCATGCTGATGCAAATAAACCGACTCGACCAGGCAAAAGCACAGTTTGAGAAAGTGAAAACGCTTGTCGGGCCATCCTCACCTGTCTATCTGCAAGCTGATCAGATGCTTCAGCGTCTGCCTCAATAAGTTGTAAATATTTTTTCAAGGGTCCGTTACTTTCGTTTCTGCCTTAACGGCTTTGCATATACAATTGCAGCCCTACATTCTTAATGAGGTAGCTTTCGAAATGAAACCACGATCCTATCTGGATAAGTATTTAAGGCCCTTACTTTACGCGTGTTGTGTTGTATTCCTGATGCCGGCGTGCATCATTGTTGTTGAAGAAGACGATGACGATGATGAATACTACCGCCGCCGCTGGGAGCTTGAACTCATCGTTTACAGCAGCAACACGTATGCACCGCGCGATGGCGATGTTTACACCATCACCTTTGAAAATACAGACGTATTTTCTGGTCGTGCAGACTGCGTTCAGTTCAACGGCGACTATGAAGTGGGCCGAACAAGTACACTCACAATCAAAAACCTCAATGCCGGTAGCCAGGCATGTGGGGTAGACTCTATTGCCGAAATGTACCTGGATGAATTAGCCAGTGCACGGTCGGTATCTGGCAATGCGGATGAACTGGTCATTCATCTTGATGGTGAAAATAATCTGATGCGTTTTCGACCCCAGTAACGCACAACACAATGCTGAGCTATCACAGGCTTGGTGCTGAAAATTAAGGAAAAGCCGCTGTGTCGTTTGGCGACCAGTGGCTTTTCCTTTTGTGTGTGCATCTGCCGGCAAATGATTGAAACCGTGGGCATCGCCGCGCATCTAAGCAGGCACTTCTGGTTTTCGAACGATTAGAGATTCATCCGCATGCAAGTAGACACAACCACCGAACACGGTTTTGGTACCCTCGCTGTTCACGCCGGACAAGAACCGGATCCCACCACAGGGGCCATCATGACACCAATATACCAGACTTCTACCTATGTGCAGGCAAGTCCTGGTGATCATCAGGGACATGAATATGCCCGTGTCAGTAACCCTACACGTACGGTGCTCGAAAAGAACCTCGCTGCGTTAGAAGGTGCTGCACACGGCATCTGTTTTTCATCAGGTGTCGCGTGTACTGATGCCATTATTAAAAGCCTGCGCCCCGGAGACCACATCATCTCTACCAACGACTTGTATGGCGGTACATTTCGCCTTTTTCGGCAGGTTTTTGAACCTTTTGGACTGACGTTTTCTTTTGTAGATATGCGTGATCTGGATGCTGTAGCGGCAGCGATTACGCCACAAACTCGCTTGATGTGGGTTGAAACGCCTACCAATCCGCTCATCCGCATTCTGGATCTCGAAAAACTTAGTAGTCTCGCGCACGCGCACCAGGTGGATGTCGCGGTCGACAATACGTTTGCCTCTCCCTACTTGCAGCAGCCGCTGAAGCTTGGTGCTGATTTAGTAATACATTCCAGTACGAAATACCTCGGTGGCCACTCGGATTTGATTGGAGGCGTGGTGTGTACGAGCGATAACGGGTGGAATGAGAAACTCCGCTTTCAGGTAAAGTGCGCCGGCGCTGTTCCGGGACCCATGGATTGCTTCCTCAACCTGCGCGGCACCAAAACGCTGCACGTGCGCATGGAGCAACACTGCCGCAATGCAGAAACCATCGCGGATTTCTTAGACAGTCATCCTAAAATCGGTAAGGTCCATTTTCCTGGTCTCGCAAGTGACCCGGGCCACGCACTGGCGAAGAAGCAAATGCGCCGTTTTGGAGGCATGTTATCCTTCACCCTCGCGCAAGACAGCGTCGATAATGCGATGACCGTCCTGTCCAATACCGCTGTCTTTTCGCTGGCGGAAAGCCTGGGCGGTGTTGAGAGTTTGATCGGGCACCCGGCTACGATGACGCATGCTTCCATTCCAAGAGAAGAGCGCATTAAAGCAGGGTTGAGCGATTCACTGATTCGCCTGTCGGTTGGGATTGAAGATGTGGATGACCTGATTCGTGATCTGGATGGCGCGTTGGCTCGCGTATAACGTCGCCGGCGCTACTAAGTCACGTTTACCCGCAGTTCAAAGATAGGATTTGTCCCATCGAGGTCATTTTCATCTGTGACGGGCTGCGTGTTGCCGTTGTTGTCTATCGCACGCACCCGGAGCACATGGCTACCGGGTGTGGCATTCCATGTTGATTCCCACAAGGCCCACACGCCACGAAATGGGTACGTAAAGCCAGAGTCTTGAAGCTGAACGGTTTCGCGAATTTCCGGATTGCTCGACAAGACCTCACTGAGGGGTAAAATACGTACAGGTTCGAAGGGGCCATCGTCGATGGATAGCTCAACGGTTCGGATGCCGGCTTTGCCGCTCAGGGCGTATCCAAAAAGGCGAAACGAGCCGGCAGCGATGGTCTGGTTTTGAAGTGGATTGGTAACTTTGTTCAATACGCTGATCTCTCCATCATCCACATAGCCCAACTGCTCCTGGTAACTCCCAAACGCTTCATCAAGTCCGGAGACTTCAATACGCGACAACCATTTCACGCTTTTGTACCCATAGTAACCCGGTACAAGCAAACGAACCGGGTTGCCGTGTTCAGGGGTGAGCGGGGCGCCGTTCATTTCATAAACCAGCAAGGGCTCGACAAGGTCTTGCGCAATGGGGCCATAAACCTGGCTGATTTTCAGGTTGTTTGTAAAGCCATCTGCGCCATAAAAACGCAGCCGTTTGGCCAGCACGGGGTCGAGGCCGGCTTGATCAAGGAAGATGCGCAACGGGATACCTGTCCAAATGGTATTACCGATAAGTCCTGGTACAAACGTTTCATCGACAATACAACGTAGCGTGTTCAGCACACGGACGGCGCGCGCCGATTGGGCCTCGATATCCGCAAATGTGATTGTAAGGGGCGAGTCCACAAGGCCGTCGAGCAGCATCGTCCAGGTGCCACGCGAAAGCTGTTGGACGCCGGGCCAATTGGGGACAGCTGCCTGTCCGCCGTATTGGGCAAAAAAAGCATTATCAGGATTAGGGTCCTGAATCGGGGTTAAGAAAGGGATGGAGGTGCCGTTTGCTAGCGGTGCAAAGCTGTTCTGTTCACAGCCGGCCGCAAGGGGCAACAGCGAGAAGCCCAGGAGTGCACCGCCTGTGCGACCTAAGAACGAGCGTCTTGTTATCGTGTGGTCAGGATTCATAACTGCTTGAATCTCAATCGTTTTAGCGCCTGATTCGGTATTCGATACCAAAAAACAGGTCGGTCGAATCTATGGTATTGCGCCCGTAAGGTGTCTGGAAATATTGAATGCCAAAGCCGAGATCGGATAGGCCGTACAATCGGGTAATGCGGAAAGGATAGAGGGTAAAGCCGGCGCCGGCTTTGATGTAGCGCTGCAAGGTCGGAATCGGATTAATGGCCGTAAAGCCCACAACAGGTTCATCAACCGACCAGACGCCATTGGCCAGGGCCTGAAAAAACAGCATCCCATTCAAAAACATCATGCCAGCATCTGCTGTGAAAATCAGCTCGTTGCCGTAGGTAGGCTGCGTATCGCGGATACAATTAATGTCATTCCCCACATTGCAACCAACGGCTTTCGAAAATCCGTAGAAGGAGGATCGGTAGCGATAGCCTGCGCTTATTTGCGCGTAAGCCGCGGTCGGGTAGAAGCTAACCCCAAATCCTAGCGAAGCCTGTGCGTCAACTTGTCCCGGGCCAGCGCTGGGTGCAAAATTGCGCGTATACCCCATGGGTACAGATGTGGCGAGATTCAGCGCAAGCGAAATGGCAGATGCACGCGCTCCGAATAGTGGCAAGAGTGCAACGCGGACGCCAAGTGCGCCTGATCCCATGGCAGAGGTTTCGTATTCAAACGCGAGATCCTGAACGGTTGTGCGTTTGTAGGGGAGGGAGAGGAATAGCGTCAGGTTATCGAAAAGCCCCAGTTCGCCATACAAATACAGGCTTTCATCGCGGAATGCATTACCAGAGACGCCATTGGCAAAGTCGATTGTACGGCCATCGAAAGACAGTTGATCGGATGCCGTGATCTGACTGCCCGTTATCTTGAAAAAGTGTTCGCCACGGGGCATCGTCCAGGCCTGTGCCGATGCTGAGACAGGCAAAAACATGGCAACAGCCAGCCAGATGAGACCAGCAACACGGAGTCCCTTGACGTTTGGGCCAATAATGTTGAGGCTAATGATTCCGAGGCCAATGATGCCGAGGTAGGCCTTTCGCACTTCCAAACGGGCCCCATTCCTGGGTTTACCAAATAACATAGCTTTCTTGCTGGCCTGCTCTAGCGTTGCGTATTGCGTAGCGTTTCCTGTGAAGAAGGTACTTATGAACAAATTACCCTCTTAGCGATAGCTCAGGTTTGCTGACAAATAGCATACCACAGACAGGTCGCATGGCCAGAAAAGATAGCAAACGCGCCTGAATTTCGTAAAGTCTTACTTTTGTGCCTTCCTAATGCCGGCTTAATAGCTCAGAATTTCTCTGATGCCATCCAGGATGTCTTTGTCCTGTGGCAATACGGCGCGCTCAAGTGGGTCTGCAAATGGCACATACGTAAATGCGCCGGCTACCCTGCGTACAGGAGCATCAAGGGCATCAAACGCCTTGTCTGCAATGAGTGCACTGATTTCAGCGCCGTATCCAAGGAATTCGTGGTCTTCATAGAGCACAAGTGCCCGCCCCGTTTTGCGGACAGTCGTGAGTACGGCTTCGGTGTCGAGTGGCACAAGGCTGCGCAGATCGATAACTTCCACCGAGATGCCTTCTTTGGCAACCGTTTTGGCAGCAGCCAGTGCTTTGTGGACCATGAACCCGTAGGTGATAATGGAAAGGTCGGTGCCTTCACGCACCGTTTTCGCCTTGCCTAATGGGACGAGGTAATCTGCATCCGGCTCTGGCGTCCTTGCCTGAGAAGCACGGTACAACGCTTTGTGTTCGAGGAAGATTACAGGGTCTTCGCTGCGTATAGCTGTTTTGAGCATGCCTTTAGCGTCAGCAGCGGTGGACGGCATGACAACTTTGAGGCCTGGCATGTGCCCAAAAATCGACTCGATGTTCTGAGAATGGCACAAGCCGCCGTGGATGTAACCACCGCACGGGACGCGTACAACGGTTGGGCATCCCCATTCACCGTTGGACCGGTACCGGAACGAAGCCAGCTGGTTGCGAATTTGCTGCATGGCCGGCCAAATGTAATCGGCAAACTGGATTTCAACCACAGGTTTGTAGCCGGCCGCGCTGAAGCCCACAGCTGTACCGATAACAGACGCTTCAGCCAGGGGGGAGTTAAAACAGCGCTCAGGACCAAATTTGTCGGTCAAATTACGGGTTGCTGTAAACACACCGCCTTTGTCACCGGCCACGTCTTCACCGTAGACGATCATCTTGTCGTTGCGCTGCATTTCTTCGTCGAGCGCATGGTTGATCGCATCAACCATCACAATGAGGTCACCGTCCGGGGTGTTTTTCTCATACTCCAGGCCGAGATCTCCTTCGTAGAATACGTGTTTGGTTGCTGTGCTCGGGTCTGGATCCGGCTGCGCTTCCGCCCAAACGGTATCGTCGTCGACTTGTTGTTTGACTGACTGCCGCATCTCTTCAATTTTCTGCTCGTTGAGCAGGCCAAACTCGATGAGAGACAGCTCCATGCGGGCAATCGGATCGATTAGTTTGTCTTTTTCGAGCTCTTCCGTTGTCCGGTATTTGGCGTGATTATCTGAAGAAGAGTGCGGCATCAAACGCACCACATCAGCCAGCAGGAGAACAGGGCCTTTGCCCTTGCGAATGTGTTCAATGGCGGCTTTGGCAACCGATGCGGTTTTGAAAAAGTCTGTACCGTCAACGCGGGCGCGCACAATGCCCTCGTAGCCGGCGCCGAAGTTGTAGGCCGAGCCGCCGGCTGTCTGTTCGCTCACCGGCACCGAAATGGCATACTTGTTATCCTGCACAAAAAAGAGGACCGGCGCCTGGATGCGCGTAGCCCAGTTTAGTGCTTCGTGAAAATCTCCTTGAGACGTTGCTCCATCACCACTGGAAACGTACACGTAACTATCTTTCCCATCACGTTGCTGGGCCATTGCAGTGCCAACGGCAGGGAGGTACTGTGCGCCAACAGAAGACGAGGTTGTCAGGATATTGAGTTCCGTGGAGGAGAAGTGCTCCGCCATTTGCCGGCCGCCAGAGTTCGGGTCGTCCGCTTTGGCAAGGTGAGCCAGTAACGTGTCGCGCGACGTCATGCCGAGCGAGAGACTCATGCACAAATCGCGGTAGTACGACACAAACCAGTCGTGACCTGGCTGGGAAAAGTGCGCAACGGCAGCCTGGGCTGCTTCGTGGCCGGCGCATCCGATATGGAAAAATCCTTTGCCCTGTTTGAGCAGGTTGATCATCTTCTCATCCAGCCGGCGCGAGAGCAGCATGGTGCGATAAATTTGCAACAAGGCGTCTGCGTCAAAATCGGCAGGGGTGAGTTGTTTTACAGCAAGTTGGGGTTTGCGCTTCCCGTTTTTCGGGTGTACAAGTTCAATGTTAATGTCAGACTCTTCTATAGATGATGAACCAAGCTCCATGGGACGTTTGTTTTTTGCCATAATACTCTTGATCTACAAAGGTCGAGGCGTACTAAAGTCGATTGCACTGCGCACTCGTATCCCCGGACAGTCAAACAGGGGGGGGTGGCCTATAAATACGGAGAATGCGGATCGACCGCAAATCTGCCTGTATGGGAAGTTCGGGTTTGGGTTAGACCAACTTCAAGGCCGCAGGTTCACGTCTTTTCGAAATTGAACCTGCTCTTTGCACAAACTTAGCGCAATCTTTTCTGAAAGCCCTTTTTTAGGTGCATGGGATGCGTTTTGCGCGTGGGGTAATATGCGCGCTATTCCGTGTCATCCTTTATCTCTTCTTCCGCAAGCGGCAGGTCAAATCGAAAGCGTGTGCCGCGTCCAATGGTGCTCTCTACATGGATTTGCTCACCATGCGCGTGCATAATTTGCCGAACAATACTGAGCCCGAGACCCGTGCCGCCGCTTTTACGCGACCGATCGGGATCGACACGATAAAAGCGCTCAAAGATGCGCTCCAGGTGTTCTTCTGGTATACCCCTTCCAGTATCGACCACTTCTACACGAACTTTATTTTGCCGGCGTCGGTACTTGCACACAACTTCCCCCTGATCGGTATACACAATGGCATTTTCAATCAGATTTACCAGTACCTGACGAATCCGGTCCCGGTCGGCATTCACCTTGATCGGGGTATGGTGTATTTCGAGTTTGAGGTCTTTCGCTTTGGCTTTTGCCTGCAGCAAATCATCCAATTCAAGTGAAAGCTCGGACAGATCGAAGTCGGCCAGTCGAATCATGTCTTCCCGGTATTCCAGCCGGGCAATTTCGATCAGGTCGTTGAACAGATTACTCAGGCGCTCAAGGTTCACGAGAGCTTTTTCTGCGTACCGTTTCTGCTGTTCTGGTGACAGCGCCGGGGTAGCCAGTGCTTCGAGGTAGCCGCTGATGGCAAAAATTGGATTGCGAACCTCGTGAGAGACGTTGCCAATAAACTCACTTTGGAGATTTGACATCCGCTCGAGGTTTTCAATTTTCTTCCGGTATTGCCCCGACATTTTATTCAGGCTCGTCGCAAGGTCCTGAAATTCAGCTGCACGCGAACGCACAATGATTTTCTGGTTGCCGGCTTCATCGTCGGAAATTTTGCTGGCGCGGGCATTGATGGCACGCAGTGGTTTGATAACGCGCCGGGCAGCCACCCAACTGCCAAACATTGCCAACACAAGCGCCGTGATCATGCCCACCATCAGGGCCACCTGCATATGCTGTGCAAGCGAATAGAGTGGCGGTTCAGGGACGTAAAGCCTGACATTGAATCCGGTCAGCGCGTGGTTGACCGAACAAATGAGGATGGGCTGTCCGTCCGTTGTGGTATGCTCGATAAACCGCATGCGGCCTGGAGGCACGTTGAGTTCCTCTTCTACGCCGGCTGGGAGCTTGTAGTGGGGGATAAAGGTTTCCCGTGCATCAACAAACAGGGTATCCGCAACGTAGGCCTCGATTCGCATCCCAAGAACACGACTCGTTTGCTCAGTTGCGCGCCATGCTTCTTCATACGAGCGCGCTGTTGCCAGGGTGGTTGCAATTTGTAGCGCTTGTTCGCGAAGTTGCCGGCGCGCAGCAGTTTCGGTTTGGTTGTGGAGTACAAAACGGGCGTAAAGCCCAACAGCGAGCACGGCTGCTCCTACAAAGAACGCGAATGTCAGAAACATCCAGGTTTGCGTGGAGGCTCGTTTTGGGAATATGGTGGATACAATTTCCCTAAACAGCAGCCTCAGCCACAGGAGCAGGCGTCGCACGCGTCTCCACTCCATTATTCCTCAGGCGCGCCGTCTTCCACGAACCGATAGCCAACGCCTCGAACCGTCTGGATATGCTGAGCAAATCCGCCCAGCTTTTCTCGAAGGTTTTTGATGTGTGCATCAACAGTACGTTCGGTGACCATCATGGCATCTTTCCAAATGGTCTCCAGCAATTGCTGGCGGGTGAACGCTTTGCGTGGGTGACGAACCAGATACCGAAGGAGTTCAAACTCGGTAAGCGTCAGGCCAAGGTCTTTTTCATCCAGTGCAGCCCGGTACTCATCTTCATAGATGGTCAGGTTGTTGATCTGGATAACACGGCTTTCGTCAACGCCCATGCGCCGCAGTACGGCTTTTACGTGGGCCATGATGACTTGTGGGGAAGCCGGCTTGGTGAGATAGTCATCGCCACCCAACATGAGGCCTTTAACCTGGTCTTCTTCCTCAATTTTGGCGCTGAGGAAGATGATGGGGATCGTTTCTGTTTCAGCCCGGGAACGGAGTGTTTTACACACTTCATATCCATCCAGGCCGGGCAACATAATGTCCAGTATAATCAGGTCAATTTCAGCGGTGGCTTTGGTTAAGGCTTCTTCTCCGTCAAAAGCCTTCTGTACCGTATATCCTTCCTGCTCCAGGAAATGACTTACAACTTCTACTACGTCTTCTTCGTCGTCGACGACGAGGATATTTATATCAGAGGGGTCAGCAGTGATCATGCTTGGCTAATGGTTGTTTCTAAACAGTTGGAATAAGACAGTCCCTCCGGGGATCAGGTTTGTTCGCCCTATAGCGTAGGGCAGCACCCATCTTATGCCAAAGAATCTACGAAAAACGCACAGATATACCTATGGATCCGGATGAGTAATTTTTGATCGCCCTAAAAATGGTCAAAATCACCCTTTATGGGTGCCAAGAGCTTGTTCAGGCATGCGTTTGTATGATTTTGTGGCATGCAATAAATACGATTCGTAATTGGTTACTCCATGTGGTAGTAACCCCTTCAATTTTAAGCAAACTTATAAAGGCCCATAACATTAAACCTGTAACCTGCAACGTACAACAGCAAACACAGCCATCCGACAGGATTGGTGTGTTTGCACTTAAGCTAGATTTAATCAATTACAGATATGTTCTGGGCACGCGCAAAGGAATGCGGCAGCAGATTTCATAGTGCACAAGGCCGGCTACCTTCGCAAGTTCGTACATGGTTGCATGATCTTCACCAAAGAGCAGTACCTCGTCACCGGGTTGGACAGCGGTGTTGTCTTTGCCAAGCTCTACCATAAACATGTCCATACAAACCCTGCCCACGATGGGGTAGATTGCGTTGCCTATTTTGACGGTGCCTTTATCGGATAGTGCTGAAGGGTAGCCGTCTGCGTAGCCGGCGCCGATCACAGCAATACGCGTTGTGGCTGGAGCAGTCCATGTTCTGCCGTACGATACGGCGTCGCCGGCCACAAGATTGTTTACGTGGATCACGCGCGACTTGAGCGCCATGACGGGTTCAAGATTAAACGCTTTTGCAAGTTTACGCGATGCAGGAATGCCCAGAAAAGCGCCACCCAGCCGTACCAGTTCTTTGTGATGGCGGCCAATCTCATCCCGCAAGTTCAGGAGTGTGCCGCTATTGCCGACGTGAAAGTAGCCATCGAAATCCGGGAAGTTGTCCAGGATGGCGTAGGCCGCTTCAATTTGTTGTCGTGCAAACTGTTTGTCGGGGTCGCCTGCGGTGGCTAGGTGTGACCACAAGCCGGCCACCCGAACGGCAGGAGAAGCGAGCAACCGGGCTATCGTTTCTGGTGCAACCGCCTGTGCAAGCCCTAAACGATTCATGCCCGTGTTGATTTTTATATGGACGGACACGGGTTCATGATTTTGTGGCGCAGCAAGTAGTTGCTCCGCAATCGCTGCTGAAGTTACCGAGGCATCCAGCTTGAGTGCCGCGTAAATGGGTAGATTTTCAGGGTGCGGCGGGGAGGCAACAAGGATGGTGGCATTTGGTGCAACGGTGCGCAGCTTGATGGCCTCATCGAGCGTGGCCACCATGAAGTGCTTGATACCGGCCGACAACATGTGCGGTGCCATGGCGGTCATGCCATGCCCATACGCGTCGGCCTTGATTACGGCCATTAAGGCGATCTCACCAGCTTGTTTTCGAAGCCGTGTGATGTTGCGTTTCAGCCGCTGGGTATCGATTTCAGCAAAGGTGGTATATCCCGGCTGTGGGAGCACCATGTTATGCTGTGGAGTATGAATGATTGTCGCCAATCTGGTGAGCAACTGTTGAAATGATGAGTAGTAGAATGCGCGAAGCCAGGGGCAAAAAATACATCCTGTAGGATGGTTTTTTGCCGTTGAAGGTTGCAAGTTGCAGGTTAAAGGTGTGTTGCCTCGAGCCATTAAAATGGTTCGGTGCGTAACCTCCAACTTTGACTTGTGCATTCGCCCTTATGCGTGGTGTCGCAAGGTGTTCCTGCATGAAAGATGCCGGCAAAATGGACGCAATAGCAGTTGTATTTAAGCCCTTGATGCAGTATCGTCATGGGGCTTGATTCCCTTTACAGATACCAGAATTCAAATGGTTTATAGACGCCTGTATTTTCTTCCCCTCCTGATGGCGCTATTGGTTCTGCCGGCTGCACCGCAGACTGCAGTTGCGCAAAACGCAGCGGTTCCCAAACTTACGCTCGAAGACATCCATAGCTCGGGCAAATTTGCTTCGCGTGGCTTTCGGGGCGGGCGTTGGGCTGATGAAGGGCCTGTTATCCGGTTTATCGAACGCGATGCTGATACGGGTGCTACCCATCTGATGAGCTTCAATCTGGAAGACGAGCAACGCACGGTGCTCATCGATGGCGATCGGCTGCAGGCTGAGGACGTTGACCGGCTCATTGCCATTGATGGCTATACCTATAGTGCCGACGGTGGAAAAATGCTGCTATATACTGATTCTGAGCGTGTATGGCGGGCCAATACCAAAGGCTACTATTATGTGTACGACTTGAACGACTACAGCCTCATTCCCATTAGTAGCAGGGATAAAGGCTTTCAGATGTTTGCCAAGTTAAGCCCGGATGGCAACCATGTGGCGTTTGTGCGCGACCGAAACCTGTTTTCGGTCGATTTGCGCACCATGACTGAGACGCAACTGACAGACGATGGGGCAGATGGCAAAATTATCAATGGTACCTCGGATTGGGTGTATGAGGAGGAGTTTCGGTTGCGCGATGGATGGGCATGGAGTCCGGACGGTGATTACATCGCGTTTTTTAAGTTTGATGAGTCGGCCACCCGCGACTTCTTTATGACGGATCTGCTCAAGCAATATCCAGAAGACGAACGCTTCCGCTACCCCAAAGCCGGCGAAGCGAACAGCGAAGTGAAAATCGGTCTGATCACCGTCGCTACTGGTGATATTCGTTATTTCGAAACGGATACCTGGTTTGCCGGTGGTGACACGCACGAGTACATCCCACAAATGGGCTGGACGCCGGCCATCGATGGGCAACACTATGTGTGGATGATTCGGCTAAATCGCGATCAGAACCAGCTTGATTTGATGTATGGCAATCCGCAGACAGCTACAGCAGCGGTTGTCCTCGAAGAGCAAGAGCCAACCTGGATTGATGTAAATAGCGGCAAAATTACGTACCTCGCCGACAACAAGCACTTCACGTGGATGAGCGAAACCGATGGGTACCGCCACATCTACTTGTACAAAAATGCGGGCGAGCTTGTGCGGCAGGTAACGTCGGGCGATTGGGAAGTGGCCTCGGTAGCTGGCATTGATGAAGGCAAAGGTCGGATCTACTTTACAGGCACGATAGACGGGCCACTTGAACGACATCTGTATGCCACATACTACCAGGGCCGGCGAAGCAAGCAGGCCCCTCAGCGTATTACGAAGGGCGCCGGCACACACCGCATCGATTTATCGAACGACGCGCGGTATTACATCGATAGTTATTCCAATACTGCAACGCCGCCAGTCGTGACGTTGCATCGCATCAATGGCGAGGTGGTTCGAACGCTGGAAAGCAACGAGCGGCTAATTGATACCTTGCAGTCATATGCGCTGAAAGCCCCTGAATTCACCAGCGTACCGGGTGCAGATGGCAGCGAACTAAACGCCTACCTCATCAAACCGCGCGACTTCGATCCTGCTGCTTCATATCCCGTGCTAATGTACGTTTATGGTGGTCCGGGGTCACAAACCGTGACGGATTCCTGGGGCGGAAGTCGCTTTTTGTGGCATACCATGTTAGCGAACGAACTCAACATGATTGTGGCAAGCGTAGACAACCGGGGCACAGGTGCACGGGGCAAAGCGTTTGAAAGCGGCACCTACAAAAAGCTTGGCCAACTGGAAGCTGCTGATCAGGTAGCAGCGGCGCAATACCTCGGTAGCTTGCCTTACGTCGACGCTGATCGCATTGGGATTTGGGGATGGAGCTACGGGGGGTACATGACGTTGATGTCGATGATGGCCGGCGAAGGCGCGCAGACCTTCAAGTTTGGCGCTTCTATTGCCCCCGTCACCGACTGGGGGCTCTACGACACCATTTATACCGAGCGGTATATGTCTACGCCGCAAAACAATCCTGAAGGCTATGAGGTTGGTGCACCGTTGAACTATGCCGCAAATCTTGGTGATCATCAGCGACTGCTGATTGTGCATGGCGATTTTGACGACAACGTGCACTTTCAAAATGCAGCGCAAATGGCCAACGAATTGCAGGCAGAAAACAAGCAGTTTGAGTTCATGATGTATCCTGGCCGTAACCATGGCATCTACGGCGGCAAAACCCGGCTACACCTGCACACGATGATGACCCGGTTTATCCGGGAAGCGCTCAACGATCCGGTTGTCGGACTTCCCGAGATCGATTAATCCTATTTCTTTTATTGTAAACTCCAATCGTACAGTTCATGCCTAAAACACCAAATTTACTGCTCAAAGGGGGCACAATTATGGATCCTGAGAACGGGTCCACACGCCGTGCTGATGTGCTTATTCGTGACGGAGAAATCCAGCAAATCGACGAGGAAATAGAAGCCGGCGAAGCAGGCGTAGAGGTGTTTGATTGTACGGGTCGGATGCTTTCTCCTGGATGGATGGATATGCACGTCCATTTGCGCGAACCTGGTTACGAGTACAAAGAGACCATTCAAACTGGTTGCTCTGCGGCTGCTTTTGGCGGGTTCACTGCGGTGGCTTGTATGCCGAATACGAATCCAGCAATTCATACGCGGGATGTGGTTGAGTTTATTATCGACCGCGCGGCAGACACAATGGTTGATGTGTATCCGATTGCCTGCGTGTCGAAAGATCGCGCCGGCAAGGAGTTAACGGAAATGGCTGATCTGGCAGAAGGCGGGGCGGTGGCATTTAGCGATGATGGATCGCCGGTGCAAGATGCCGGCCTGATGCGCCGTGCGTTGGAGTACAGCTCCATGCTCGGGTTGCCCATTATCAACCATATGGAAGAACGAACGCTCAACCCGGGCGGCCATATGTTTGAAGGCGACGTATCGATGCGATTGGGCATGACCGGGATTCCCTCGCTTTCGGAAGAAGTGATGATTGCACGCGACATTCTCCTTGCGCAATATACCGGGGGGCATGTGCATGTGGCGCATATCTCCACGGCCGGCGCCGTGCAACTGGTCCGCGAAGCCAAAGCCAAAGGAATTCCGATCACAGCGGAAGTTTGTACCCATCATTTTACACTTACCGACGAAGCCGTCGAGCGTATGCATTTCTCCACCAATACAAAAATGCATCCTCCGTTAGCTGATGAAGCTTCCGTCATTGCGGTGAAAGAAGGATTGAAAGATGGTACGATTGATGCATTATGCACGGACCATGCGCCCCATGCTTCTTTTGAAAAAGAAGTAGAGTACATTGCTGCGCCGTTTGGCATCCTCGGTCTTGAGACGGCATGGGGACTTACCTGCAGAGAATTGGTGGCGCCGGGTGTAATTTCTTTGCAGGAAGCCGTCAAGAAATGGACTGTTGAACCACGGCGCATTCTCAATATCCCGATGCCACGTATTGCCGTGGGGGAAAAAGCAAACCTGACGATTTTTGATGCGTCAACAACATGGACGTTTGAAGAGCATCAGATTCGTTCCAAAAGCAGCAACACACCCTTTGTTGGTGATGAAATGGTGGGGAAAGCATGGGCGGTGTATAACAAGGGACACTTCGATCAGATGTAGCAACAGGCAACATAGCTACGCAGAATCCGGCCCAATAGACTTGGGTCAAGCATAACCATAGCAAATCGTAGAGTAATCATGCTGAACATTGGTATAGTCTTCGGAGGCGTATCGCCCGAACATGAAGTATCAATCATCACAGCGATGCAAGTAGCCGCTGCGCTAGACACCACGCGTTATCGGCCAATTCCTGTATACCTGGCGAAAGACGGTAACTCCTATACCGGTCCCAATTTGTTCAATATTGATGTATACAAAGACCTCGATACACTGCTGCTAATTGCGCAGCAAGTACATCTGCAGGCTGGTGAAAGCGGCAATGTCGAACTTGTGGCGAATGTGCCCAAAGGCTGGTTTGGCCAACAGTTACAGCGGATTAATCTGGATGTGCTGTTTCTTGCATTACATGGCGGGGAGGGCGAGAACGGAGCAATGCAGGGTATTTGTGAAATGTATGATGTTGCATATACCGGCAGTAGTGTGCTTGGCTCTGCGCTGGGTATGGACAAAGTCTTGTCCAAAATGGTATGCCGCGATCAGGATATACCCGTTGTAGATTTTCTTACCGTACGCGATGGCGCATGGGCGAACAACGAAGAAACCTGGCTGGATAGATGTGAGGCGAAGCTCGGCTATCCAGTAGTAGTAAAGCCGGCGCGGCTTGGCTCCTCGATTGGAATCTCGAAAGCCTCAAATCGCGAACAGTTGGATGCTGCGATCGAAGAGGCGCTGCGCTTCGACGAAAAGGTTATCATAGAACGGGCAGTTCAGAACCTGCGCGAGATCAATTGCTCCGTTCTGGGTGATCCTGAAGAGGCCGTCGCAAGCGTGCTCGAGCAGCCGCTTACCGGCGAGGAACTGCTGACATACCAGGAGAAATATATGCGGGGGAGTCGCGGGGATGGGGCAAAAGTTGCCGGCGCAAAAGGTACAACGCAAGGCGGCTCGAGTGGTATGGCTTCGTTGGATCGTATGATTCCAGCGCCGATCTCTGAAGAGCAAACAAAAGAAATTCGTGATCTGGCCGTCCGTATTTTTCAGCTGTTTGAGTGTGCCGGGCTTGCGAGAATTGATTTTATGATTGATGACGCTACCGGTCAAGTATATTTTAATGAAATCAATACCATTCCCGGCTCGTTTTCATTCTACCTCTGGCAACCATCTGGTATACCGTTCGACGAGTTAACCCATCGACTCATCGAAATTGCCCGGTCGCAGAACCAGAAAAAAAGCAAGCGCGTCCGTTCCTACGACGTAAACTTGCTTGCTATGCATGGCTCAGGGACAAAGGGCGGCGTGAAGGCCTGAGAGATTGCTGATTGTTGAATGCTGATTGTTGAATGCTGATTGTTTGGGGGGGGAGAATGGCGCGATTCCTCACCCGTGTCATCCTGAGCCTTGCGAAGGATCTCTGGAAGACTTATGCCAGCCTTCGCTTAAAGCCTGCTGCGAGACGTACCTTGGAAATCCCGGCTAATACTGCCGCTTAAGATCAACAGCATGGAGCAGGGCTTCGCCTTTACGGGCCCGGTGGTAATTCTCTACAACCTGCACCGCAGCAGTTTTCGGATTGGTGATGCTCGCGATGTGCGGCGTTATTGTGATGTTTGGGTGTTGCCAGAAGGGGTGTTGTGCAGGAAGCGGCTCTTCATTGAATACGTCCAGGCAAACGCCTTGCAAGGTGCCGGCGTTGAGCGCGGTAAGCAAGTCCTCATCCACTAAATGCGCGCCTCGAGCTACGTTGATGATATAGGCATCGGGTTGTAATTGGGTGAACAACGTATCGTTTAGGATGCCTCGTGTTGCATCCGTCAAAGGCAACAGGCAAACGAGAATGCGCGACGTTGCGAGGAAGGCCGGCAGTTCATCTTTCCCGGCAAATGCTCCGGTCAACGCAGTGTGTTCGCTGCGGCGCCGGCTCCAGCCATAAACGGTGAACCCCAGCGTTGCTAGTTTTGCCGCTGCATCGCTTCCCAGGACACCCATGCCCATGATCCCTACAGGATAGTCGTCAATGTCTCGCGGTGGCTGCGGATGCCAGATGGTCGCACGTTGCTGTTTGCCATATGTCTCAAATTCCCGAAAAAAGCGCAAAGCAGCGGTTGCTACGTACTGCGTCATGGAAGCCACAAGGTTTGGATCCACAATGCGGGCAACAGGAAGGTGTTGCGGGAGGGTAGGGTCGTTGAGAATGTGGTCGATGCCGGCGCCAAGGGAAGCAAGGGCCTTGAGGTTTGGCAAGGTTGCAAGTACATCGTGCGGGTGCTGCCAGAGGAGCGCGAACCGTACAGCTTCGGGACGCGGGACATCAGGCCAGACCTGGACATCAATGGCGGGATCAACCGCGTGAATGCCGGCAAGCCAGGGCGCCGGGTCTTTGGTTGGGCAGAGGAAAAGCAGCGACATATCTGGAGGGGCAGAAGTGATGCTTATTCGATCTCAGACTGATGCGTAAGCGATTCGATTTCTGATTCCAGCGTCTCGATTTTGCGTTTGAGGGTATACACCATCGACAGCATAAGAATCAAGCCGGCACTGAAGGCAATGGCGCCGATGAAGCCGGCGAGCTTGAACCCGACAAGATCCGACTTGGCAAAGAGGAGCAGCCAAACAGGGCCCAGGGTCAGGAGAAAGGGGACGAGCAGTTCCGTGGGTCTTCTCATATATTTGCAGGTACTGAAGCCAACCTTGCCAGGGCAGGGTTGAACCGAGGGTTAATTTGATACGGTCTAACCTGAAAATTTGCCGAGGGATCCGAGGCCACGTAACACATGTTGCCGGCTGCATACCCATCAGCAAGTAACGCCGCAAAAAAGTACAAGCCGATGGCCTCCTGGATTCCGCTACACCCCAGCGCCCCTGAACGAATAACTAACGCGCGATTGCAGTTGCATTGGGCAGCGCAGATCGCTGCTTCCATAGGGTATAGCTTCATCACGCCCGAACCCGATTGGCGCCATGTAAGCTTATCTGGTTATGCAGATCCATCGGGGTACATGCTCGTGAGTCAGGCTGCAAGGGAGCATGGGGGATTTCGCGTCGGACTCAGATTGGCAGATCTTTCGTTGGTATTGCTTAATGAGGCCAACGTGATTCGACACGTTTTTGCGCTCACAGGGCATACACTTGAGGAAGGATATGATTGGGTGGCAAAAGTGACCGCTGTTTCGAACGAATTGGCGTTGGTAAGGCCAGATCACACGTTGCCGACACATCCAGTTGGCGAGGGGGCGGTGTTCGATGCTTCGGATCGGGAGGCTTTGGCGTTATTGGCTTCATGGTACACAAATGCCACGCCAACCCTGGAGGCATTTGCGGCAACGCATAAGGCTGGCGCGGTGCGTTGCTGGCCCCATCATTTTGACATCGCAAGCTTGTGGGTATGGGATCCTGATAAAGATCCTGAAGAGGGCCGCAGCATCGGTGTCGGATTTATGCCCGGTGATGCGCACTACGCAATGCCGTACGTGTACGTCACACCCTGGCCTTATCCTTTGGATCACGCAATGCCAGCCCTGAAAGCGGGACACTGGCATGCCGAAGACTGGGTTGGCGCTGTACTCACACTCGATAATTTTGGACCTGCTGCTACACAACAAACGCATGTGAATGCCTTCATTGCTGACGCCGTCGAACAGGCCGGCGCAATGCTTCGCTGAATAGGAGAAGGTAAACAGGTTGGAGTCACTTATTCTTTCCCGGAAAATCCTATCTTCCGGATAATCTATTCATTGATCCCCTGGTATGTAGACCGTGTCGGAAGAATTAGCCCATTTGAAGGAAAGAATTGCCGCAGCGGAGCAGCGTATACGCCCTCACATCCGCAAGACCCACTTGGAGCCTGCGCGTGGTGTTGACGAGCCCTTGTACCTGAAGCTGGAATGTTTGCAAAAAACGCGTTCATTCAAATTGCGCGGCGCGATCAATAAGTTATTGTCGTTGTCTCCAGAAGCACGGTCGAAGGGCGTGATTACGGCGTCAACAGGCAACCATGGCCTCGCTGTAGCTTTTGGCCTCGATCTTTTAAACGCGCCGGGCAAAATCGTATTACCAGAAACGGCTGCACCCAAGAAGGTGGCGTTACTTGAGCGTTACAATGTGGAGCTGGTGTTTCATGGCCAGGATTCTGCTGCTTCAGAGACGTATGCAAGGGACCTGGCTGTAACATCAGGGCAACCATTTGTGTCGCCATACAATGATTGGGATGTGGTAGCGGGGCAGGGGACCATCGGCATCGAACTGCTGGACCAGTTACCCGCTCTTGCAAGTGTATATGTACCCGTTGGTGGTGGAGGATTGATAGGTGGTATTGCTGCCTATTTGAAAGCCACGCAGCCAGCGATTGAGGTTGTGGGCTGTTTACCAGTCAATTCTCCCGTGATGCATGAATGTATCGAGGCCGGCGGAATTGTAGCCGGCACCGTGAAGCCAACGCTTTCTGATGGGACAGCAGGCGGCGTGGAAGCCGGCGCTATTACATTTCCGTTATGCCGCGACCTGGTGGATCGATGGGTACGCGTTTCCGAAGCGGAAATTCAATCTGGCATGCGGTGGGCGTTTGAGGAGCAGGGACTCGTGGTAGAAGGTGCAGCCGGCGTTGGTATAGCATCCTACCAAAAACAGCCACCGACCCAGGGGCCAGCAGCTGTTGTACTCTGTGGCGGCAACGTAGACATTGCCCAGTTCAAAAAGCTAGTCTGCTAGAAATCAAAACCAGCGTCCAATACTTTAAACCTTCAACTTGCAACCTTCAACAGCAAATCAATCCAATTGATTTGCCTTTACAAGTTGCCACGCAACGCTTGCTCGCGCTCGATGGCTTCAAACAATGCTTTGAAGTTGCCTTTACCAAATGAACGCGCGCCTTTGCGCTGGATAATTTCGTAGAACACGGTTGGACGATCTTCTACCGGTTTGGTGAAGAGCTGCAGGAGGTAGCCTTCATCGTCGCGATCTACCAGAATACCGAGTTCAGCGAGTTTGTCTATCGGCTCATCAATTTTGCCTACACGTGCTTCTAACTCCTGGTAATAAGTTGTAGGCACGTGGATAAACTCAATGCCCCGGCTTTTCAGCGTAGAAACGGTTGTAAGGATATCGTCGGTAGCCATCGCGATATGCTGCACGCCAGGGCCACGGTAAAATTCGAGGTATTCGTCGACCTGGCTTTTCTTCAAGCCGGCAGCCGGCTCGTTGATTGGGAATTTAATCCGCTCGTTCCCATTTGCCATTACTTTTGACATCAACGCCGTGTATTCCGTAGAGATATCGTTGTCGTCGAAGGAAAGGATGTTGGTGAAGCCCAATACGTTGGCGTAAAAATCGACAAATTGATCCATTTCGCCGAGGGCAACGTTGCCCACACAGTGATCAACGTATTTGAGGCCCGTTGGAGAAGGACGCCAGATGGGATTCTGTTTGGGCACAAAGCCAGGCATAAAAATACCCGTGTAATCTTTGCGCTCTACAAAGGAATGAATGGTGTCGCCGTAGGTAGCGATGGCAGCAGTTACAACCTGGCCGTGCTCATCTTTGAGGATTTCTGGCTCCCTGACACTCATCGCGCCACGGCTGATGGCCTCGTTGTACGATGCTGCTGCATCATCTACCCAGAACGCGATATCGCGCACGCCATCGCCATGATGGTTGACGTGTTCTGCAATAAAGGAAGAAGGGGCCAGTGCTGTGGTAAGCACAAACCGAATCTTCCCTTGTTGCAGCAAGTAGCTGGCCGCTTCTCTGTGGCCAGTCTCAGGACCGCGATAGGCTATCAGTTCAAACCCAAATGCATGCTGATAGTAATGCGCTGACTGCTTGGCATTGCCAACATAGAATTCGATGTAGTCAGTACCATTTAACGGCAAAAAGCCTGACGGCTGCGATGCTTTTTCAGCAGCTGCGACTTGTGTATCCATCATGATGTACAAAAGGGTTTGGTTCTGTTGTCTTAAGCTACACGCGTTCCTAAAATCAGTATCGGAGGATATTCTTTCGAATCAAGTCTGTGATTCCAGGCGTGTTTTCGAATAAAATTCTGCTATGCGTCTATATTAAAGAATATAGAAAGGCGATATATTTATACGATAGAATTTTAGGTTTGTCAACGTAGCCGAAAACAATTCGGGGGGTACCTGTGAAACGACCATTGGACCGAACAGATGAGCAAATAATCGAGTTGTTACAGAAGAATGCTCGGATGTCAAACAAGGAGTTGGCGGCGCAGGTTGGGCTTGCGCCATCCACCTGCTTCGAGCGGGTACGCCGGCTCGAGGAAGCCGGCATCTTTTTGGGGTATCACGCAGCCGTAGATTTGAAGAAACTGGGCAGCACCCTGCAGGCGATGGTTGCCGTGAAATTGAGCAAACATGGCGCCTCGGTGGTTGCATCATTTACCCGGCATATGCTTTCACTGCCGGAAGTCCGTGAAGTATATCACGTAGCCGGCGCAAACGATTTTATGCTGCATATCGTCGTGAAAGATAGCGACCACCTGCGCATGTTGGTCATGAAAGATATTTCGAGTCGCGACGACATTGCCCACGTTGAGACTGCCCTGATTTTCGAGTATTCACGAAACGATCTATTGCCTTTTGAAATGGGAGATCGAGACGAGGAATGATCTGGATACCGTGTGCTAAACCGTTAGGAATTGCTGTGTTTACACAAAGCAAATTGTAACCTTTTAATGAAGTTTTTGTATCTGTAAACTTTTGAATTTTAAAGGTTTATATCCGCTTGCCTTCATGTCTTGAGAGTCCTACCTAGTGCGGAAACTAATGTATCACGCAACAAGGTAGAAGACATGAATCACATCGTAGGAAAACACCTGGCACTTGTATGTAGTGTGCTGCTAGCCTTTGGCATTGGAAGCGGCTGCGACACCCTTACGGATGCCCCGGGAGACAAAACGCTCATCACCCGGGCACAGACCTGGCATCAGGCTACTATTGCCGAACCCGCCGCACCTGCAAAATCAGGAGATGATCCAGATCCGGTTGCACTGCTCAATCGCTTTTTTCCTGATTGGAGTACAGCAGCAGTTGTCGTTTCTGCGTCGGGCAAAAGCGCCGTTTATGCGACATTGGGTGATGACGCGCGCGTAAGCTTCGACAGCACGCGTGCGATTATACGGACGCTTATTATTTCTATGGACAGTAACGGGGCGGTAGGTCGTGGCGAAATTGTAGAGTTTGTCGCCGGTGATGACGCTGTGCTTGCAGATGTAGCAGGTTTGGTGCGTCAGTACCTGGAAGAAGATTTTACAGCTTCGATTATGGTAGCCCGTTACAGCGTCAGATACCGTCCTAAACACGCGCGCCTGTACCGGCCAGCGGAGGACGCTGTAGATCTTGGCTTCAGGTATGAGACGCATACGGTAGCAGCAGCCGGCAAACGCGCTGAAACGGTGTATTGTATTGTGCTAGACATTATCACCTACGGCGTGAGCGTAGGCGACAATGACTTCACCTGGAATACCGACGTTTATCTCGATTGCTGGAGCGAAGATGGTGATATCCTGGATGATGACTTTGTCACCGGCGGTGGTGGCACAGGCGGTGCCGGCGGCGACTATGACGGGGATGAGGAGGATATTGGTGATGTTGTGAGTAAAGCACACCTAGAGTCTGTTTTTGAAGGGTGTGGTGTGAAGAATGAGTCGAATGCAATGAGTAAGGCTTACGAGCGATTAATTCGCGATGTAATGGGCATGGATGCTCGTCAGGGGACTGACGTGGCGGGATCACAATTAGACGGCTACACAACAAATGAGTACAATGGCATAAGTTGGATTAATGCCATAATGGAAGCTAAATTTTCCGAATTGGCTACGCCATTTAAGACTGATCAGTCGTCAGCGCATATAAGGGAGTTAAACGAGGTTTACTACATACATCCCGAAGACACTAATGTACTTGGACCGCCACTTTACTACGTTGTGTCGCAATATTCAGGCTCCAATATGCAACTGAATTCTGCAAATTCGCTTCGTTCGTTAGCAGATGACCTCGGGGTAGCTATCGTTCACCTAACTGTCAGAGAATTACCCTTTAACAAATATATTCTATTCGGTAATCTAATTTCTGATCTGAGCTTGATCGGTTGGCGGGATTTTAATATCGAAATACCTGATTCTTGGGTTGATAATGCACCTTGGAGCCTACCTTTTAGCATTGACTGTGAAGTCGTAAATGGGTAACACTATGAGTACTATGCTTCATGTTTATTTGGATCCAGGAAGTCCCACGGCACAAATAGATTTGAGTGGGATGCAAGTTTATGGCTTTGCATTAAGTGAAACTACTAGTGCGGTCGCGGGCTCGAATTCTTTGGGGGAATTATTATTCAACAAGCTTAGTTCTGAGGAAAGACGACTATTGAAACCTGAAGGTCGTGTTTTTGAAGCGCACCTTGAGAAGAGAAAGCCGGATGAATTGAAGCGTGCCTTGTTTAAGTATTATGAGTTGGCAACAAGATTATTTGAAAATGAAACTGATACAGCCATCTCTTTAATTGAAAAAGAAAACGCTCGTGCAAGAGGGCTTGATACCTTGTTGTTTTTTAAGAGACTACAGGGAGACATAGCTGGTGCAGTGTTTATATGCGATCTCGCTATTCAGCAAGGTAAGGAAGTGTATTGGGCAGTAGGCTGACAAGATGTGCAACGAACAAGAGGCTGGGAATACCCTGGCCTCTTGTTCGTATTTTGGGGCATATCCTAAAACTAGATCGTTTGTTGGGTAACCTGAGTTTAGACATTGCTCGTTGCCCTCCCAGATTCTTCGCGGTGCTCGGAATGACGAGGAGGAAGCACAGAGGCATTTGGATAGCGATTCTTCGCGGTGCTCGGAATGACGAGGATGAAGCGCAGCGGCATTTGGATAGCGATTCTTCGCGGTGCTCAGAATGACGTGGATGAAGCACAGCGGCATTTGGATAGAGATTCTTCGCGGTGCTCGGAATGACGAGGAGGAAGCACAGAGGCATTTGGATAGCGATTCTTCGCGTGGCGCAGGATGACGTGTTGAGAGGTAGGTGGTATCATCCAGACTAGTTTTTTGCTACTCATGTAGTGCCCGGATACAATTCCTCACAACCAACCACTTTAAACCTTCAACCCATTCTCCCCTAGAATCAGCAAAAAAATTGCTTTAAGCGCTTGAGCTTGGTTCAGCACCTGCGTACTATGTTAGCGTTCTTGCCCTGCTATGAAACGCCTGGTTGCAATGCCTATCGCCAGCGGGCTTCACGTCTCGAAGGTGATAGCGTTTCATTCTGTAGAACGTTTAACACAAACCATGAAAGCCAGAACCTTAATTTTCTTGTCGATCCTGTTATTGGTCGTGCTTATTGCGGCCATCAACTGGACAGTGTTTACGACCCCGGTTCCTTTAAACTTGTTGTTTACCACGATTGACATTCCCATCGGCCTATCCATGTTGATGGTAATCGGGGTACTCAGTTTTCTTTATCTCTTTTTTGTGTGGAAAACACAAACGAGTGCTTTCTTTGAAAGCCGGCGGAAAAATACTGAAGTCGAAAAAGCACGTAAACTCGCAACCCATGAGGAAGAATCACGGGTTAGCATGCTGAAAAAGCTGGTAGAAGATGAAATGGTGGGTGTAAACGCCAAGCTCGATAAACTCCTCAGCCAATTTGATGAAGCGCCTGAAACTGTCGAGAAGGACGAGTCGGTTGTGGATAAGATGGGGGACTCGCTGAAAAACATCGGCAAGAAAATCAAACAATCTATGTAAGTCCCCACCCGCATTCCTTCATGCGTAGATATTAACGCAGCATGTCCAAGACGTGCTGCGTTTTTTTCTTGTCGAAATACTAGGGCAAAACTTCTTCATCTTCAGCGCGCCATGGAGGATCAACCATACAAAGAAATACCAGCGGTTCACGCCCGCTGTTCTCGATCCATTGTACACCACCCGGTGGTATGTAAACGGTGTCGTTTGCAGATACAGGACGGGAATGTTCGTCGATGTGCATCATGCCGTTTCCCGAGAGTATGTAGTAAACTTCCGAAGTGGCAAGCTTATGCCTGAGGGATGTTTGTCCAACCGGGACCACGGCGTGCGCGAGACTGTAGCGGATTGCGAGGTCCGTTTTATCCGGATGCAGAATTTCTTTCAAAATGGTCGCATCCCCCGCTATGATGGCGGGGCAGTCTTGAAGCTTCTTAATAAACATGAGATCAGCGATTTAACGAACATTTGGGGGATGCCGGCGTTAGGAAGGGGCTAAAAATTAAGCAGCCTAACCGAATGTCGGATTCATTTTTATCGAGCTTTTTGTCAAACCAGCGCTACTGTCTGGTTACCCACGTCAGACCGGATGGAGACGCCATCGGATCACAACTCGCGATGGGGTTATTGCTGGACAAGTTGGGAAAAGAAGTTCACATGATCAACAGTGATCCTATTCCCGACAACATGGGGTGGTTGCCGCAGGTTGGGCGAATCGAAGTATTCGACGGCTCGCTCGATCAACGGCAGCGATTTAGCGAAGCTGATGCCGTGGTTGTGATGGACGCCAATGCGCAGAATCGATTGGGTGAAGTGGGCTCACTGGTAAGAGATGCCGCCGGCACCCGTTATTTGATCGACCACCATACCAACCCCGAAACGTGGTTTGATGCGTCGTATGTAAACGACAAAGCATCGTCAACAGGAGAACTCGTCTTCGAATTGATCGAAGCCGCTGCGCATCTTGACCTGATTGATGAAGCCATCGCTTCCGCGCTGTACGCCGCCATCGTTACCGACACCGGTTCGTTCAAGTTCAGTGCTGTTACGCCGGCACTACACCGTAAGGTTGCCGATATCCTAGAGCGTGGGGGCCTGCAGCCAACACCTATTCACACAGCCATCTACGACACGCGCTCGCTTGCCAGCCTACGTTTGCTTTCGAGGGCGCTTGCCACAATAACGCTCAAATACGATGGGCAGGTTGGGTATATGGTGATTTCACAGCGTATGCTGCGTGAGCTCCAGGCTGATTCCGATGAAACGGACGGTTTTGTGAATTACGTACTTTCAATCGGTAGTGTAAAAGCCGGCCTGCTGTTTCTTGAAACGGCTAAAGGTACCAAAGTGAGTTTCAGATCATCAGCAGACACCCATGTAAACGGCTGGGCACAGTCATTTGGTGGTGGGGGACACCGAAATGCCTCGGGTGCTTTTCTCCGAAAACCGCTCGAACGAACGATTGAAGAAGTCATTGCGGCTGCGCCCGAGTTCATCAACATTGATACAGATGGTGCTGAACAAGAAGATACTTTAACCCCGGAAGATTTTCTGCGTCGCTAGGCGTTTTTAAACGTGTTGTAGATCTGCCTCAATAAGCTTTCGCCGCAACAAACACCATACAGCATACCAGAAGTTGCTGCCGGCATGCAGCAGCCATTGACGATGAACAACGTGGCTTATGAAAGTATCCGTAACTACGATTCCAATTGCTGATCTGGATGTCGAATTGCTCCTCATCCCGGTAAGCGAAACGCATATCGAGGCTGAGCGCAAGCGATTAGCGGATGCTTTTGGTGATGTTGTCCAACGTGCATCAGCTGACTTTGGAGGGAAGGCGACGCAAGAAGTTGTTTTATACCCCGATACCTCGCGTGCAAAACGCATTGTGCTATTGGGATTAGGTACCTGGGAAAAAGTATCGCCAGAAACGTTACGATGCGCAGCCGCTGCTGGTGCACAACTGGCTCGTAAGCTCAACGTAGAGACTGTGGCCTGTATGCTGCCGGCTGGTGACATGGACGCCGACCCCGCCACGCAGGCGCTGGTTGAGGGCTTTGTACTCGGTTCGTACCAATTTAATACATACAAAACCGAGGAGAAGCACCAGCATCCGGGCGCCCAACGATTGGTTCTGCATGCACAGGACAGCGAGAAATCCAGCCGCGCCGGCGCTGAACGTGGACGTATTATCGCCGAGTCTGTTAATACCGCTCGTGACCTGGTGAACACCTCCCCCAATGATCAGACCGCAACCCTGCTCGGTAAGGCGATCGAGAAGTCTGCCAAAAAGCATGGCTATGAAGCGGATGTTTGGGATAAGGCGCTGATCGAAGAAGAAAAAATGGGGGGAATCCTTGCGGTAAACCTGGGAAGCGTGGAGCCACCCACCTTCAGCATCTTAACCTGGCAGCCTGAAAACCCCGTCAACGAGAAACCGATTATTCTGGTTGGCAAAGGCGTTGTGTACGATACGGGCGGGTTATCGCTCAAGTCGACCAAAGGCTCCATGGATTACATGAAGTCGGATATGGGTGGTGCGGCGGCTGTTATCGGGGCGATGGAGGCCATTGCACGGCTCGCGTTGCCATTACACGTTATTGGTATGGTGCCCGCAACAGACAACCGACCGGGTGTAAAAGCGTACGTACCGGGCGATGTGATCCACATGCATTCCGGTAAAACGGTTGAAGTGCTCAACACAGATGCTGAAGGTCGTATGCTACTGGCTGATGCACTTTCGTACGCCCAAACCTACAAACCTGAACTTGTGTTTGATCTGGCCACACTAACAGGTGGGGCCGTTGTTGCGCTCGGGCGCACGGCGGCTGCGGTGATGACCAATGAAATCGAAGGGGATGCCGCACGAATCGACGCAATTGAAGCCGCCGGCCGCGAAAGTGGTGACCTTGTGCACCGGTTACCTATGTTTGCTGCCTATGCTGAGCAACTAAAAAGCAGCGTTGCTGACATCAAAAATGTAGGCGGAAGAGAGGCCAGCTCGATTACAGCGGGCAAATTCCTTGAACATTTTGTAGACTATCCCTGGATTCATGTAGATATTGCCGGACCGGCTTTTTTACATGAACCCAAACCGTATCGTCCCGTGGGAGGGACGGGGTTTGGTGTGCGGCTTCTCGTAGCGTTTCTACGAGAATATGCCAGCCCGCGTAAAAAGAAATAACGCCTAACCAGGCTTTATATATACATTGTTCTTATGAAAACGAAACCTCGTATAGCGATATCGCTCGGGGATCCCAATGGCATCGGGCCAGAAGTGACGCTGAAAAGCTTACAGGACAGCCGGCTGCTGAAATATGTGGATCCTGTTATTATCGGTGATGCAAAAGTGCTCCATAGCCATATGGAGAAGCTGCAATTGCGCGACCTGAATCTTCGCGTTGTGCAAGAACTTGCAGATACAGCACCGGACGAGCAGGTAGTTACGGTGCTTGACATCGCCAACGGTACGTCACCTGATGTTACGTTTGGTGAAATCACCGAGGCGGCTGGTGCATTGTCGATGAAAGCCGTCGAAGAGGCCGTGGACCTGTGCATGGAAAAGCGGGTGGATGCCATGGTTACCGCCCCGATTTCCAAAGAAGCCATTTCTATGGCCGGCTATCAAAATAAAGGGCACTCCGGTTTTATCGCACGCCGCACAAAATCGAAGTCTCATACCATGATGATGGTTTCCGAGGAATTGCGTGTCGGCCTGGTTACGGAGCATGTGCCCATCTGGGATGTACCCAAAAAGATCACTAAAGACGCGATTCTGGAACGGGTCAATATCCTTTCGAACAGCCTCATCAATGATTTTGCGGTTGATCGCCCGCGTATTGCCATCCTGGGGTTGAACCCGCATGCTGGCGATGGAGGGTTACTGGGGCGGGAAGAGCAGGATACCATTATGCCGGCTATCGAAACCAGCTGCGAGCAGGGGCACCTTGTGTTTGGACCTTTTCCTGCTGATGGCTTTTTTGCTGTCGGTGGATTCCGAAATTACGACGCAATCCTGGCGATGTACCACGATCAAGGATTGATCCCGTTCAAAACCATCGCATTTGGACATGGCGTAAATTACACCGCAGGTTTACCTATTGTAAGAACTTCGCCTGATCACGGAACCGCTTTCAATATTGCCGGCCAGGGGAAAGCATCTCCGGCAAGCATGCGGAGCGCCATTTACCTGGCACTCGATATTGTACGCCAGCGCAATGCCGTCCGTGTGCCAGACTAAGTTGGATGCAATATTTTTCTAATGCTGCCACGATTGCTGGCATGAATTCTGATAGTCTTCAGTACATTGGTCCACTCCACATATTTACCCCTTGAAACGATGGAAACGCTCGATGTAGATAATCTGGAAGACGCTGTCCCGTACAGCGTAATTGCGAACGGATATGACTTCATCATGTCGCACGTAGATTACAGTATGTGGGCAGAGTTTACAGATGGTTTGCTGTGGCATCTCCATCCGAATCCGGTTTCTGTACGCGAGCTGGGGTGTGGTACCGGTACCTTTGCCATGCACTTGCAACCGCTCGCCGATTACGAGTACACCGCGACCGATATCTGTGCTGAAATGATTGACGTGGCGCGCGAGAAGGTGAAAGAAGTAGGGGCGCGCATAACATTTGGTGTAGAAGATTTTAGCAACTACACCGTCGAAAACCCGCACGACGTCATCATTTTGCTGTATGATGGGCTAAACTATCTCATTGAAGAAGAGAAAATAGCTTCGCTATTGGCCTGTACGTACAAAGCACTCAAACCCGGCGGAATCTTCTTTTTTGACCAGAGTACCCCTGCAAATTCCATCAATAACGAAGAATTTTTCAGAGATGAGGGGGAAATGGATGGATTTTCGTATGTTCGGGGCAGCCATTATGATCGAGACTCCAGGCTGCACACAACAACCTTCGAGATCAAAACGCGTGGCCGCACATTCTTTGAAAAACACGTACAACGGGCGTATACGATGCAGCAAATCAAAACGCTGGTAAAGCGCTCAGGGTTGGAAATTGTCCATGCCTTTGATGGTTTTTCATCGGATGTTGCCAGCGAAGAATCTGAGCGCATACACTGGGTCGTACGCCGGCCGGCTTGATTTTTCGACGGATATATGACATAAAATAGCAGCGCGACCACACCTGGTGGCTGCAAAAAAGTGGTGCATCATTGAAACTTAGTTTTTATTAATCGAATACATGCACCCATAATGAATGCGTACCAGTAGTACATGAACTGTGTACCTGGTCTGACAAATCTGATATAGCACATTGATTGAATTAAAAGACGTTTCCATCTCCTACCCATTGCCAAACGGCACAAATCGAACGGTGCTTGAGAACTTGTCCTTGCGAATTGATCAGGGTGAAATGGTATACCTGATCGGGCAAACAGGGAGTGGCAAGAGTACATTGTTGCGCATGTTGTACATGGACCTGATCCCCGATCGCGGCATCTGCCGGATTGGTGACTATCGGTCCGATATGATTCGCCCCAAAGACATTCCGTATCTGCGACGCTCGCTGGGTGTTGTGTACCAGGATTTTCAGTTACTGCCAGACCGGACCGTTTTTGAAAACGTTGCATTTGCCTTACACGTCACAGGTAAAAAAGGCAACGTTGTGAAAAATCGCGCCATGCAGGTGCTTGCACGCGTTGGGCTTTCGCACAAAAGCCGGCGCTTCCCGCATGAAATATCGGGTGGTGAACAGCAGCGTGTATCCGTTGCACGGTCCATTGTAAACGAACCCTGGATCCTTCTGGCAGACGAGCCCACGGGTAACCTTGACCCTCGCGTGGCGGATGAAATCCACAAACTGCTCTTAAGTCTGAACCGACAGGGCATGACCGTTCTCATGGCAACCCACGATTATCGCTTGGTCAAAAAGTATCCTGCCCGTACGCTGGCGTTGATGAATCAACAGATCGTTGAAGTCCAGGCCCAGGCTCTCTAACCCATCGATAGCAACCATCTCATTTTAGGCAAATTGCACAGCGCATTATAGCGCCTCAGGCTGTTGTCCTTTTCCAACAGGGCCGGCTGATTTAACAGGTCGGCGGTTTTCTCCTGCGCTTCATTTCCCAACATTCTGCAGTTTTAGATTCTATCCCCTATATTTCGGGTCGAAAGCTTAAACCACCGCAACCCTCTTTAAGCTTATCCAATTGTTAGGCGGCCCCGAAGGTCATCTTTAAACGCACCTCATCGAGCGCAGGCGCAGGATATTCCGTTGCTCGCATCTTGTAGTGTTTCAATTGGTGTTTCTGTAATTCCCACAATCTTGCAAGTAGCTATATGGAGATCCTTGAGCATTTTATAAGTTTTATGAACGGCATCCTGGCCTACCCGCTCGTCTTCTTACTGTTGGGCACAGGTGTTTGGTTGACGTTGAGGCTAGGTTTTATACAGTTTCGCCGGCTGGCACATGGTATAGCGGTGACCAGAGGAAAATATGACGATGACGACAAGCCCGGCGACGTTTCCCATTTCCAGGCGCTAACTACGGCGCTCTCTGCAACGGTAGGGATTGGTAATATCGCCGGTGTAGCCATCGCCATTCACTGGGGGGGGCCGGGTGCGCTGTTCTGGATGTGGGTCACGGCATTACTCGGTATGGCAACTAAATACAGCGAGGTGACACTTGCCCAGCATTTCCGGCAAGACCTCGGTTCCGGAAACCGCGCCGGCTCTGTTGCTGGTGGGCCAATGTATTACATCGAACACGGCCTTGGTAAAAAATGGAAGCCCGTGGCTGTGTTCTTCGCCTTCATGCTTATTATTACCTCATTTATGACAGGTAATGCGATCCAGGCAAACACGGTAGCTACACAGATGTATGCTAACTTTGGTATCGAGACCTGGATTACAGGGATCATCACAGCCGCTCTGGTTGGGGTCGTAATTATTGGCGGTATCAAGCGTATTGGTCGCGTTACCAGTATTCTAGCCCCGGTGATGGCAGCCATCTACGTGATTGGTGCATTGCTGATCATCGGATCTGATATGGGCGCTGCACTTAGCGCGCTGGGTACCATCTTCTCTGAAGCGTTCAATCCAACGTCTGGTGTCGCGGGTACGGGCGTTGGCGTTTTCATTATGACGATGCAACGTGGTGTGCAACGTGGCTTGTTCTCGAACGAAGCCGGCCAGGGTTCTGCACCGATTGCCCACTCGGCAGCCAAAACCGACGAACCAGTCTCCGAAGGGGTTGTAGCCCTACTCGAGCCATTCATCGATACGATCATCATTTGTACGCTGACAGGTATCGTGGTTGTAAGTACCGGCGTTTGGAAAGATAAATTTGATACCACGCTCGATTTAGGTGATGGGAATATCTCCTACGTGGTTGGCAATGTGAACAATGGGTATGAATCAACCACATCCCCCGAAGCGTTGCGGTTTGATGGCGGAGACGAGAGCGATGCCACACTGCCTCAATTGGCATACTTCGACATTCCCGTAGGCCAGGTGTTTACAGACGCAGAGCAGACGCAGCCGTTTGCAGGTACCATCTATCCTTCGCAGGCAAGGGCTGAGGGCGCAAACGGGCAAGAGTATACGGTGCTCTATACACAAGCAGCACGAAGTAGCTCGCCGTTAACCTCGCTCGGTTTCGAGAAAGGCCTGGAGCCGTTGGGACTTGGTTGGCTTGGCAGGTACATCGTACTGATTTGTGTATTGATGTTTGCCCTGTCAACAGCCATTTCCTGGAGCTACTACGGCGATCGGTGTGCAAACTACATCTGGGGTGCAAAAGCAATTCTACCATACAAAATGGTATACGTACTGATGCACTTCCTGGGCGCTATCATTGCTGTTACTACGATCTGGGACTTAGGAGATGTAGCCCTGTCGCTCGTAACCATTCCGAACGTGATTGCGCTACTGCTGCTCTCAGGTCTCGTGAAGAAATTGACCGACAAATACTTCGAGGAAAAACCCTGGGAGAAATAGGTTTAGTTTCACGACTAAGTAAATCGAAAAGGGATGCACTACGGTGTGTCCCTTTTCTTTTTGATTGCTGATTGTGGATTGTTGAATTGGGATTGCTGATCTGCTTGAATCCCGTCATGCTGAGCCCTGCGAAGGATCTCTCAAGGGATAGCAACCACCTTTGCGCTGGAAGTCTCAAGCTGAGATCAGCCTTGAGAGATTACGATTTAGGATCGTTTTGATTACTAAAACTGCTTGTTTTCACTGACGCAACTGTAGGGGAGAATGGCCGGCTGATTTTATGAAGTTCTTGTAATCAATTGCTTAAATAGCCTTTTTGTCGCTAAAAAGGGCATCTTTCCCTTCGGTGTCACAAAAATGTGTTTTATTTATGCAGTGAAATACAAGTTGGGCATGGTCCTTGTCATTAATCCAGACGTAACTAAAAACAAACTCAGTCAAACTCATGCAGCAGCCGTTCCGTACATCGCATGAATTTGCTCCCCACACCGTACGCTTCAATGGACGAATCAAGGATGGGTCCCTCCAGACCAAAGACCAGATCCGTTGGGCACGACCAAAATTTGAGACTACCCTTTCACGGGTAGCAAAAAGAATTCGCTTCGACGCGAATCTTGTTCACAGATTACAAGCTGTGACAAACTGATAAACGGCACAAGGTTGATGATGCAACACACGCCTTATTGTGCCCTGGGAGAATAAGACGGACCCACGTTTTATCAGGCCTATTGCACCTTGTCCTGGTTGACCCGTAAGTTGACCGGCAAGATGCAATAGGCTTTTTTTGTTTATCTCATATGCACAATAATTTTCTGGCGCTTGGCGACTCGTATACAATTGGCGAAGGTGTCACCCGAGAAGAAGGATGGCCGGCCCAACTCGTAGATCTACTGGCCTCAGACGGAATCCCATTTAATCCACCAGAAATTATAGCCGAGACGGGCTGGACCACTCGCGATTTGCTGCACGCGCTGGATAAGGATGCAGCGCGACCTACCTACGATCTGGTCTCATTGCTCATCGGTGTTAACAATCAGTACCAGGGCCTGGCCATAGAGCAGTATCAAGAAGAATTTGATGTGTTGCTGACGCGTGCTATTGCCTGCGCCGGCGATCAACCCGAACGCGTATTAGTCCTCTCGATACCAGACTGGGGCGTCACGCCTTTTGCACAGCAAGATGCAACGCGTTCTTCGAAAGACATTGCTGATGAAATCGACGCCTACAACAAGATCAATTGTAGCATTGCCTATCGTCGTGGCTGCATGTATGCTGATGTAACTGTGCTGACGCGTGAAAACAAAGCTGACCCCCATGCCTGGGCGGCTGATGGCTTACATCCAGCACCTTTAATGTATACCCACTGGGCAAGAAAACTCCAGCCACAACTCCGCTTGCACCTTGGAGCCAGATAGCTGAACGCTATTACTAATTGTCTACACGCCCTAAACGATGTGAGTAAAAGGCCAAGAACCTGTAATCTTCAACCTGTCATTGCTCCAGATTCTGGTCGGCTATTGTATGCAGGCTAAGACAACCTGCGGGTTGCAACATCGCATTTTAGGCTGTATGCTAATAATTCGCGTCGTGGACCGAAAATTGCCGCTTTTAGCGTATCCGTGGATATTATAGGCAGAATCATGAACTCCAGCGTACTCACAGGCAGCTTGCTGCTCTTGCTGTTGTGTAGCAGTTGTGCTCAATCGCACAACCTTGCTCAACATTCTCTTGAGAACAAACGTGTTGCAGTTGCAGCAGATATGCCGACAGCACCGTTTGCCGATTTCGATATGACTATCTTTGATCGGGTAGGGCAAGATCTCCCAATTGCCACGAGAGAAGAACGTGGGAGTCCTGAAATACCCCCTCTAGTGGTTCACAAATCTGACGTAAGCGTCAACCCGCCCAAGCCTGCCAGCGAAGTCCACGTTTTGATCGACAGCGTGCTCATTGATTTTGATATGTCTGCAGGTATCGTAGACGCGACGCACCTTCGCAGCGCATCCTTGATGCGTTTTGAGCCGGTTGAGGAGGCTGAAGCTGCAGATTATCGGCTGGAGTTGACTATTGAGGACTATGGCATTGGTGCTGATGCCTGGGACGGCGTAGCCTATTTTGAGGTGATGGGGCGGTTAAAGCTTGTCGAAGTATCCAGCGATGCAAAGATATGGGAAGGTGAGGTACTGGAAATTGTCCCCGTATCGGGTGCGTTGTTGCAAGTGGGCCGGCCCCTGCAGGGTGTCAGTACGCCAGCCGATTTGGCGCAGCTCTCGTATCTAGAAATGGAAAGCGTGCTGAAAGGACTTGCTGCGTATGCTGCAATCCAGTTGACTGCACCGTTCCAGGAAGCATATTTCAAGCACTACGACCGAGAGTCAGCCCGTTTTGACAACCGCTCGGTAGCTGCTATCCCTGCTTCTCCGCGTGATCAATAATCCGATACGCAATGGCCTGTGCTAGTGCTGGTGAATTACCCCAGGCCCTGTTATTGGCAATAATATGCAGTTGGGCTTCCTGACGGTAGGCCTGGAACGCAAGCGCTGTGGTATCAAGAATCATGTTGTTGCCGCCCTGGCTGTTGACAATCGCGTCAACAGGTTTGTCGAATGGATGAGCCTGGGCGTACGCTTTTGCGTAAGAAAGGCGCAAAGGCGTAAGTAGACGCACAATGACCGATCGATCTTCAGCAGAAAATCGCTGATTGCATCGTTGCCACTGGTCGCGTAAGGCCGGGAGCCATGTCCAGTGACTGAACACAAAGCCCAGGCCGGCACTTTCCAACCAGGCAAAGTAGGCCGGCGTTAGTAAATGAGGTGATCTGATTTCGAGATGCCCTTGCACGTTGTTGGGGAGATCTTTGAAGAAGCTATCGAGCTCCGCAATGTTCTGCACATCCGAAGGGCTATCAGCCACCCGCTGGTACGATTGTTCAAAAATAATCCCTTTGAGCCGGTTACCCAGCGTTTCCTGTGCCGGTTCAAGAAATTGTTTGATGTACGCGTTGGCGTTCAGGAAATCCTCGTTTTCAAGGTACACCGTTTCACCGTCGCGCGAACGTCGCAGGATACGCGTAAAATATTGCTGTGGTGCCTTGAGTAGGAACTGTGCATGTTCCGGTGCAGCAGCAGCGTACTGCTCCAGTACAAAAGCATTGCTCGATGGGCTCAAATCCGGGTCACGCAACGGCCGGTAGTACGTGAAGTCGATTTCCAGGACTTCAAAATGCTGAAAATAGTCGGCAACGGAGCTGATTGGTAGTGTACGCTCCTGGTAGGTTTGTCCACCTAGTTTGCGGTTGCGTGAGGACACTTCCTCCGTATACGATTCAGGATAGATCTGGCCAATCCAGCCGGCATACCGATCACTCGCGGTGCCGAATACGGTTGCATTGCTCAGTGCGCGAAAATCATAAGCAGCAGCATTGCTGCGCGCTACGGCAGGGGGGGAGAGTAACACGTGTCCTTGGGATATTATTCTTCGCTATCAGCGAAACTCAGGTTCTGGTTCGGTAGAAGGCAGCGCGATTGCATCAGCATCGGCTACTGGCGCCTCGCTTTTGTCTTCGCCGCGTTTTTTACCTGAATAAAACAGGAATGCGCCAAGCGTCACAAAGATGTAATACCCGAAGAATCGCCACATAAACAAGGTGGGCGCAACAAGCGCTTTAGGCATGAGTGGCCCCAGGAATAGCACGTAGAGTCCTTCGATGCCGCCGGCGCCTCCTGGTGTTGGGACGATGAACGAACTGACCGTCATGGTGATGCCCCGCAAGAAGAACAGGAATGCCTCGAGGTCTTCAAATACGCTCAGAACAATAAAGACGGGGAGCAAATAGCGGGGAATCCATGTGGCGGCTGTGAGCAGAAACGCGGTGGAGAAAAACGACGGCGGCTGCGAGCGCAGCATGGCGGCGCTTTCACTCATTTTGGTCATCTCAGACGCAACACGTTTGCGAAAGCGTTTCAGAATCCCAATGCTGAAAATGCGGTCGCTGAACCGCTCCACAAGTTCGGGCCGGAACAGGGTTGCATAGCCAAATACACAAACCCAGCTCAACATAATAAGGAAATAGCCGACGACGGCAACGCTACCCAGTGAACCCAGCTCCGGCGGAATAACCGCGATGTATGCCGCAGATATTAAAATGAACGGGATCATGAGGGCAGACCAGAGCTGGTCCAGTAGAATGGTAAACAGGACCAGTGCAGTCGTTTCACCAAGCTGCATTTTTGAATCTTTAGCCACATAGATGGCGGCAAAAGGACCGCCGCCGAGGGCTGCTGGTGTGACGTTGGAGAAAAAGTCCCACGCGAGCTGCCCCCGCAATCCTTTGACAAATCCTAACTGGCCTCTGGAAATGAAGCTAAACCGCCAGGCACCAAACACCACGCGCAATACGATAGTGACGATGGCTGCACTTAAGAACCAGATATTTAGACCGTTAAGGGTTTCTTTGAAGACAGCCGGCTCAAACGTAAAGTAGCCTACCAGCGTGAGTACAACCAGACTGAGCATGAGCGGCCAGAGAATATTTTGGAAGCTCAGCTTGATATCACGAACCGCCCTGTCATTGCGCTTGGGCAAAGCAGGCATCTCATCTTGATTCGAAACGATGCGCGGTTCAGACATTTTATTGCTGCCAGGTGGCGTTAGCAGTACGGGTTGGTTACAATACAGTGTATACGCGGGTCTGCAAATAGCAAAGATAAGGTGTAGCCTTTCAAATTAAGAAATTCTTCCGTCCTGATTTTTGCTAAGCACGTCGAGTTCGGATAAATCAAGGCGCTCCCACGCCGTTTTTATTTTTTTGTAGGAGTCTCTGAGTGCTTCTGGGATTACCTTTGTTTCAGCAAGCGTAGGCATAAAGTTCGTGTCTCCGTGCCATCTGGGGACAATATGCATATGCAAATGGCGTGGAATGCCTGCACCAGCAGCTTTACCCAAATTCATTCCAACGTTGAATGCATCGGGGGCAAAGGCATATTTCAGGGCTTGAATACACAGTTTTACAACCAGCGCCATTTCCATCATTGCTGAGGTTGACAACTGCTCGTATGCCGCTACTTCACGGTAAGGTACTACCATCAAGTGTCCATTGTTGTATGGATACAGATTCATAATGACAAATACCTCAGCGCCGCGCCATAGTATGAGGTTCTCTTCGTCGTTATGTTGCGTATGAAGCCGGGTGAAGACAGACGCTGGGTCAGGCGACGTTGTCTTGGACCTGGCATTTTTTTCTATATGTACGGAGCGCCATGGGCTCCACATGTGGTCCATTTTAAAGGGAGGTTACACGGAGGGTTATACAGTGGTGCGTGTAAACATCGAAAAAAATACGCATGAGCATACCCTCGTGTTACGCGCAGTAGAATAATAAGTGCAAAACTAAATAGGGCTAAGATAGTTTTATGCAGCCGAAAATTTAATGAGCGAGGATACCTTATGGCGGAAGTTGTTGTCGATATGCATACCCACACAACGTGCTCTGATGGCGTGTTGTCGCCGGAGGCGTTGGTGGAGAAAGCGGCGGCACGTGGGCTGGAGTTACTGGCAATCACGGATCACGATACCATCGATGGTATTGCGCCGGCCATGGCAGCGGCTGAACAAGCCGGCCTGACCATTATGCCCGGTGTCGAGCTGAGTATCCGGTTTCTGGGACGTGAGCTTCACTTGCTGGGTTATGATTTCGATATCAATAACCCGGAATTAAACGCGTTCCTCGTACATTATCAGGAAGCACGTACCGCCCGCGCTCGGGAGATGGTACGCAAGTTGAATGACCTCGGGGTGGCCTTAGATTTTGAGGAGGTGCGTGCTGTGGCTGAAGGGCCGGCAATAGGTCGGCCGCACGTTGCGCAACTCCTGGTATCCAAGCGGTATGTTGATACATCGGAGCAGGCCTTTTTGAAGTATCTGCGCAATGGCGGGCCGGCGGACGTGCCTAAGGCATTACCCGATGCTAAAGAGGCAATCGATGTGTTGCATGCGGCCGGCGGTATTGCTGTGCTTGCGCATCCCGGCCATTGGGTGAGCGATCGGGATCTGGAGCGCTTACAAGCGCTGGGCCTTGATGGGGTAGAAGTGGTGCATCCTTCGCACGACGAAATGCTGCGCACCTTCTATATCGATGTTGCTCATCGATTATCGCTTTTGACCACCGGTGGGTCAGATTTCCACGGGATGCGGTCAAAAGATGACAAGAATTTTGGTACGATCGGGTTTACCGATCAGCAATACCGCGCCTTTCAGCGTCGCCGCGCTGCCTGATTCTTTGAGGATGTGCCGGCGCTAATATATAGAAACGTTAATCAATTCAAGATACAGGCATGGCAGAATATATCGACGGCAACCTGCAACCCGGTGATGCCCGGTTTGCAATTGTAGTAAGCCGCTTCAACGAGTTTATCACCCAGAAGCTGTTGGAGGGTGCGCTCGATGCACTCAAGCGGCATGGCGCGAACATGGATGCCGTAACGGTTGCCTGGTGCCCGGGCGCGTTTGAGGCACCGCTTGTAGTGAAAAAAATGGCAGAAAGCGGAAAATATGACGCTGTGATTTGCCTGGGTGCCGTGATTCGTGGCGCGACTACGCACTATGATTTTGTAGCCGGCCAGGCTGCTTCAGGGATTATGGCTGCTTCACTGGATACGGGTGTGCCGGTCATGTTTGGCGTCATCACCACGGAGACCATTGAGCAAGCTATTGAACGCGCGGGGACCAAAGCCGGCAACAAAGGGGCGGAAGCCGCAATTGCAGCCATTGAGATGGTGAATGTACTAAAGGCGTGTTAATTGTCTGAGCACGCCGGGTAAAGGGGAGGCGAAACTTGTACAGGAATTTGGAACCGAATAGTACAATGGTAGTTTACGTCTCCTCTGAAAAAAGAGAGGCACTCGTTACGGTGTTTTTATGACACCGAAGCAAGTGTGAGTTCTCTACTGTTATTTGACCGCAGAAGCTGGAAATCATGCATAGAAAGTTCATTTGAACGCTATTCTGTTTTTCCTATATTCTGCAACTCAGTTGGGAACGGCCTTGTAACAGGGCTTGTACATGGTGGTCGTAGCTCAGTTGGTTAGAGCGCCAGGTTGTGGCCCTGGAGGTCGGGGGTTCAAATCCCCTCGATCACCCTACAATGCCGCGTTCGTCTAGGGGTCTAGGACGCTGGCCTTTCACGCCGGTAACACGGGTTCAAATCCCGTACGCGGTACCAAGCTCGCCTGAAAAGGCGGGCTTTTGGTGTTTTTAGGGGGGGGGGGTTAGGTGTCACAGAAATTTTGTGGGTGCTCGATTGGGTGCTGGAAAACACGGCACTTTCTAACCAACATTTGCAAACATGATTGCATCAAGTGTGCTGGTTGGTAGATACTCATGCATACATCAAAATTCTAGAGGAATCTCTATATTATTCAAGAGACGATTACTTAATTGAATAGAGTCCCGCTTGCCCACTTCATTTACATACAACAAGTATAACGCAATTGCGCCAAAATCAGCTATGTGGGAGTCACCCGCTTCTAATCTGTAGTCAAGTAGAAAGCGATTGAATTCTGGGTGTTCATCTACTCTGTGAATAGGAATAGATTCCAGGAATAACTCTGATTGACCTGGCTGGATCTTCGAAATTTCTCTTTCTATACGAGTATTTCCACTGGCAATCACACTGTCATTCGCAGTAGCCCAAAAAGCCAAAGCGCTCAACTGTAAGTCTTTTTTGCTCGTATTGGTAACCTGGAATTCCACTTCATCATAACGGTATGCAATACCGCTGAAGTTTTTACCACCTCCACCATACTGCGTTACTCGGCCCATTATTTCCCCGTCTGAAATCAAAGACCAGCTTAAATCAGATTCTTTTGGGCCTCTTTTGTTAAAACTTTGCAGGAATAACAATCCTGTGACCATTGAGGCTATAACCAGTCCCCAGAGCAGTACTGCCTTCCGATTTGTAGACGTTGGGGCATGATCTTTTGGGGTAACTGAGGAAGACTGATTTAAATCATGATTGTGGGACTCTTCATTTCGTAATACTTGTTCTATTTTATCTGCAACGGTTTGGATACCAAGTTCTGAGCTAATTGCAATTCTATCTGCTAATATTGGCGAGAATGCTGCCACTTCGTCAAAGGATACGCCGTGCCATACTGGTAATATTACTTTTCTTCGATCCTCTTCCAGTGTGACTAAGCCGTCTAGTTCTAGCTGTGGCCACTTCTTCCTGAAGAAATGCTTGCTAAAAATGACGACACCAAATCTCGATGTTTGTAATCCTTTTACTATCGAATGGCGGAGTCGATCACCTATCGTCAATGAATACTCATCATACCACACCTGAACCCCTCTCCTTCTAAGTTCATTAGCGAGCGGCCTCACAAAATCATCCTTGTCTTCGCTAGCGTGCGAAATAAATATGTCCATTTATACTGCGTGTTCTAGTTATAGCGTTGTAGTGATGAGAATGATTAAAGGAAAAAACTACGGCGATGACAAGTCAGGTTGGATCTTCGTCAGTATCAAGGGTAATCTGTCTATTAAAAGCTATATATAGACAGCCCCGAATGCGGCGAAGAGTTGGTTAAAGAGGGGATAATATCCGGTAGCTTAGGGTAAGGAAGCGTAATGGATACGACTACTTTGTAATGGCTTACACAAGTCAGTGATAATGGCTCGGAAGTAGACTACTTGCATAAAGGAAATTATTGTCTTGTAGGAGAAAAAATTTCATGTCATCAATTTGTATGATTGGATAAATCATCTGATTGCATGAGCATACTGTTTTGGCTATTTATTTAGCTTAGATATCGTTAATAAAGGTTTAATAGTAGGGATGAATTCTGTAATTCATATGCGAGCCTATCCATGCTACCTCTGTACAATATTCTTGGCGACTTGAATTGAAAGAACGCGTGTTGCCCCCACACAAGAAATAAAACGACTGGCATGCTCTGAATTCCCCTTCTTGTTATTGTGACTGATTTTTGTCTAGAAACCTAAGGTATTTTAAAATCATACCTTCCAGAGGGAAGAGAAATCTGTTCTATTATATCCGCTACGCTCATGGCGAAAAAAGTATTCATTAGTTACAGTCATAACGACAAAAGGTATTTAGGTGAATTACAGACGCATCTAAAGCCTGTTATTCGGACGGAAGATATTGATGTCTGGGATGACACGCGGATACAGGCCGGCCAGGAGTGGCATGAAGAGATTTTAGCTGCTTTGAATGACTGTTGTGTGGCTATCTTATTGGTTAGTCCTGGCTTCCTTGCTTCCGATTATATCTATCGATATGAATTGCCTGCACTTCTGGATGCTAGCAAGGATCGCGGCGTTGTAATTTTGCCAGTGATCGTGTCAACATGCCGTTTTAAGCAGTCTGAACTCGCAAGGTTCATGTCAGTCAACAATCCTACACGCCCGTTAAGGGATCAAAGACCTGGAGAACGTGATGCTATATGGGTCAAGCTTGTAGAAGATGTTGAAGGGGCTTTGCAGCAGTGGCAGAATAGCCAGATGGGGAAAATCTCTAACGACGGTAGTGCCCTGGCTGAGGTCATCGACTTGCTTGCTTCTGCTGAGAATCTCGCCGCAGCCTTTGGGGCGGAATTGAACGTCGCCGATCCGACCCAGCGCGTTGAAAAAATTGTCGACCGGCTCTGGCAAACGGAGATTGGTGTTTTTGAGAAAATCGCGTTTAAAGTATTCAAGGCTATTGCTGCCGACGATGAACATAGCCTGGGCAATTTGCAGCAGGTACTCAATGTTATGTTACCAATACTCTACGATCAGGATACTGTTGATTCTGTGCATGCTGAGCTGATGAATAGCACCTTTGTGCAGCTTCCAGTAAAAACCAAAACGGTTGCAGAGATTGTTATGGCGGCGGTGGGCAAGCGTCCTGCCCTGTATCGCGAGCCGTTAGACGGTAGCAGCTGGCCCGTGGGTCGCTCCTTGCTCGACGAGCCACCTGAAATGGGGTTCAGCGATCCTAAACAGGGTATGGTGGCTGCCTTTGATCAATTCCTGATCGAGAAATATGTAGATTCAGAAGATAGAAGCAAAAATATCATCGTCTCGCGCCAGCTCATAAACGATGCACTGGCATGGATCGCAGAGGAGCTTGGGGGGGAAGATTCACACCGTCACTATTTAATTCTTGATCAGCAGGTTATTGGCGAACAAATGGAGCAAATTGACACGCTTAGGAGCGTTTACCCCCAGATTACATTTGTCGTTTTGCAAGACGATCCGAATCTACTACCGGACGAACGCAGGCTGGCCAGGCCATTGAGAGCGATACTGGCAGCCAGGAAAGAGGAGGCTAAAAAATGATCTACCTTAACATCGAAAATGGCGCAACCATCGACCTGCCTGTTGTTGGCAATGCGCCTGAGCAGGTGCACGTCTTCGACCAGGATTCCATCGACGCGGTCAACGCAGCCATTGCGGCTCGACGGCCTTTGTTGGTACGTGGAGAGCCCGGGACGGGGAAAACGCAGCTGGCGCGGGCCGCGGCAAAGGCGCTGGGGTGGGGTCTCATTCCCTGCACAATCGATGCCCGAAGCGAAGCTGTTGATCTGCTCTACCGGTTGGATGCCGTCACCCGTTTGGGTGAAGCACAAATCGCCGCCGTACTGAAAAAGGAAGACGAAAAAGAGGTACGTGCCTTACTCGCTGAAAAGAATTTTATTCACCCGGGTCCAATCTGGTGGGCATTTGACTGGAACTCGGCGCTAAAACAGGCAGAAATGGTTGGGGTAGAACCGCCGTTGCAACAGGATGGCGGCGAGCCGCAGAATGGGTGTGTGTTGCTCATTGATGAGATAGACAAAGCTGATGTCGACCTTCCCAATGGCTTACTCGAAGCTTTTGGCAGCGGCCGTTTTCAACCAGCCGGCATTAATGAGGCCGTCGAAAGAAGCGACAAACCCCTGCTTGTTGTAATCACGACCAACGAAGAGCGGGCCCTGCCGGATGCCTTTTTACGCCGCTGTCTCGTGTTGCATCTGAAACTGGAGGAAGGCGAAGCGTTGGAGCAATTCCTGGTGCGTCGCGGTGAAAAACACTTTCCAGACGTGGATAAAAACGTGCTCGACGAAGCCGCCAGACAGGTTCGCAAAGATCGCGAGTATTGGCGGCGTATGGATCTGGCTGCGCCCGGTCTGGCTGAGTATCTGGATCTGGTACGGGCGGTGACCGAGCAGGCGAAAACCAAAGACACGCAGCTTGACTTGCTCGAGCGTATCCAGCAATTCATGCTCAAGAAACACCCGGAGGCCTGATGCCGCTTTGTGGACGCGCAGACCTGGTTCGAATGCTGGCAACCGGCGAACGAGAAGATTTACTGGCCGACCTCGCCGGCTATTACGTTGTTGCACGCCCTAAAGGGAAAAGTGCTGAAGAGCAGCACATGAGCGAGGAACGTACTGAGGTGGAGAAGGAGCCAGAACCATTCGAACCACAGGTGTCGCGTTTAGACTGGGCGCCGCTGCCGTTTTTCTTTGCTGAGGCATTCGAGCCGTCTAGAGAGGAAGATGAGCGAGAGCCGCCGCCGCAACCAGTGATAGCCTACACCATGTCAGAGCTCACGGAGCGCACGCCTGTTGGAGAAATGCTCACGCCTGAAACTCCGGTGCTGGCTACCTGGCCGCGTTTGCAACGTCGGGTCGCGCGGCTGCTCGTTCAGGACGCCCAGAGTCGAAATCTGGACGTGGATGTACTGGTTCGTGATATGTGTCGCGGCCGTATGCCCCGCACGCTTCCGTTCCGGAATCGGAAACGCTGGCCACGCCGGCTCAACGTAATCGTTGACCGTAGCCGTCGATTAACGCCTTTCTGGCAGGACCAGGACAAAGTGATTCGCCGGCTTAAACACTGGCTGGGCAAAAACAACGTGCACGAGTTCCGGGTTTTCGACGGGTTGATCAATCCGATGCCCATGGGGAAGGGGCGACGACGCAGCAAGAAAATCACCATCTCGGAAACGACACTCGTGTTGGGAGATTGCGGCGGTCTGACAGGATACAAACCCCTCATGCGTGCGTGGTACCATCTGGCGCAGAACATGGAAGCAGCCGGCGGAAGGTTGGTGGCTATGGTCCCCGCCCCGGTAAGCCGGTGGCCGGTTCCATTACGTGTTGCCTGCAAAATGGCGCACTGGGAGCGATCAGCAACTGCGGAGAACAGCAGGAGCGGAGACGAGCTTACCAAACGTGCGGAACGCCTGTTGAGCCTGGTTTCTTATGCCAGCCGGGTAGAACCGGGCCTGCTGCGTACCATTCGAAGGCTGTTGCCTCCGGGCGAGGCGGATGCAGGCACAGAATCGGATGTCTGGTCGCACCCCGATATCGCCAGTGGATCATCCGTAGCGCTCACCATATCTCCGGATGCCCTGCAGGAGTTGCGCGAGCGATTTGGTCAAGAAGATGACGCGCTCAGGTGGAAAATCTATGAAGCCATTCAGCAATGGCATAAATCACTCCCCAAAGAAATCTGGTATGAAGAGCTGCTCAATCTGCCTGCAGAGGATCTGAAGCAGTTTCCGGAGGATGAAAGGCGTGCTGCAATTGAAGACCTGCGCAAGATCGCGCAAACGTTGCGTAGCTCGGAAGCCCAGGTAGATCCGAGTTATGTAGCGGCGATGTATGCCTGGTTCAAACGCTTCAAGACGCGGACGCACATTTCAACGCAGGGTTATGGAGAAATACGCCTGAATTGAGCCAAGAATTGCAGCAGACAGATGCGCTGGTTTACAAGACTGACATCATGGTTGAAACCGCCGCCGGCTACGACCCGCGGCGAGACGGCGACGCCGGCCCCGAACGCGTCTGGTCCATTTACCAGACGGGTGATACGTTTACGATCAAGGAACTAGCGCAACAGCTTCCCACAACAGCATTAAATACAGCATCTCCTGTAGCTTTACTACGCTCGACAAGGCCGTTTCTGCATGCCGTTGGAGAAGAAATGAGTGCATCCGAAGGGTACCTCGTTACTGTTGCGATAGATGCCGCAACAGGCCGGCAATTCAGAGAGCACATGACCCGCCCCGCCTGGGCAGCCTCGTTTGAGCAGGACGAGTATGGTGTCGCTGCTACGTTAGAATATGGAAATGTAAAGCAGCGATTGCGCTACATCGAGCCGGGCCAGTTTACTATGGGCTCACCTGAAACGGAAATCGGCAGATGGGAGCGATGAGCAGGCAGCACGAGGTTGTCCTGACACGGGGATATTGGCTTTTTGATACGCCAGTTACCCAGGCACTCTGGCAAGCCGTGATGGGCGAAAATCCGAGTAACTTTAAAGGCGCTGACAGGCCCGTGGAGCAGGTGAGCTGGGAGGATGCCAATGCATTTATAGAAAAGTTGAATAGCCGAAATGCCGGGCCTCGAATTTAGTCAACTTCCCACTGAAGCGCAATGGGAGTACGCCTGCCGTGCAGGAACCACATGGGCCACTTGGGCCGGTGATTTGGAATATGAGAAGGAGTTGAACGTGCTAAACGATATTGCTTGGTATGGTCCCAACAGCGATAGCCAAACGCACCCGGTAGCCCAAAAGAAGGCCAATCCGTGGGGACTGTACGACATGTTGGGCAACGTCGATGAATGGTGCGCAGATTGGTGGGCGCAAGATCTAGGCGACAACATGGTTGTCGATCCGACTGGGCCAGAAGAGGGCACCAACCGGGTTGGGCGTGGTGGTAGCTGGATCAACGGCGCGCGTTTCGTGCGTGCAGCGTACCGCAGCCACTTCAACACCCCTGGCTACCGGAGCAGCCTCCTTGGTTTCCGTTGTGCCCGAGTTCAGGAAAGCATGAGCTACAGGAAGCCTGCGGGCGGAGACGGCGGAGCGGATGCGGAGCCGATCGAAGCTCCCGCAGCCGGCGAACCGGCCCGCTTTGAAATAACACGGCACCAAATACACGATCCAACCCGAACAGCCTATTTCGCTTGCCGTGCCGCAGGGCCGGCGCATCCAATTGCAATCTGACCAGGGCATGCTGACGCTTTCCTCTATGACGAAACCCGATTGGGCTGATGCTGTGGGGCGGGATCGATTCGGACTCTGGTCCTCGTTTCGTATTCGTGAAGTTGAGCAGCGTATGCGCTGGATTCCGCCGGGCCAGTTCATGATGGGATCTCCGGAAAGTGAGGCAGGACGGTATGGTCGAGAAACGCAACACCAGGTTACACTTACGCGTGGTTTCTGGTTGTTCGACACGCCGGTTACGCAGCGCTTGTGGGAAGCCGTAATGGGGAATAATCCGAGCAGATTCAAAAGTCCGCATCGCCCGGTGGAGCAGGTGAACTGGGATGACAGCAACTGCGTTTATCGAGAGGTTGAATGGCGAAATGCCTGGACTTGGTTTGGTGCTGCCAACCGAAGCACAATGGGAATACGCTTGCCGGGCGGGCACACAAGAGGCCACTTATGCCGGCGAACTTGATTTGAAAGGAGCAAACAATGCACCAGTGCTTGATGATATCGCGTGGTACGGGGGAAATAGCGGTGTAGATTTTGAACTAGAAGATGGATACGACTCTTCAGATTGGTCGACAGAAACAATACGATCACAGTAGAGCAGGAACGCACCCGGTAGCCGCAAAGCAGCCGAATCCGTGGGGTCTGTACGACATGCTGGGTAATGTATGGGAATGGTGCGCAGATAGGTGGACGGAAGATCTAGGCGACAACATGGTTGTCGATCCGACTGGGCCAGAAGAGGGCACCGACCGGGTTAGGCGTGGTGGTAGCTGGTTCAACGACGCGCGTACTGACGTGCGTGCAGCGTACCGCGAGCGCCTACACCCCTGGCAACCGGTACATCCACCTTGGTTTCCGTTGTGCCCGAGTTCAGGACGGAGTCGGGAAGGCGGCGGCCCCGTAGCGGAGCGCAGGGGAGCAAGCCGCCGAGGGAGGAAGCCATGAAAATTCGCATTTTTACCATCCCCATTCACGGCGACCCAAGCCTTGAACATGAACTGAATAGCTTTCTGAGCGGCCATCGCATTGTTTCTGTGGAGAAACGCTTTGTAGATGCCGGGCTGGATAGCGCGTGGACTTTTTGTGTCACCTGGACGGAAATGAGCGAAAAGGCGCCTGTTCGAAAGGGTAAGATTGATTATAAAGAAGTTTTGAGTGAGCAGGATTTTAAGATGTACGCGGTGTTGAGAGCATTGCGCAAAGACATGGCAGAAAAGGAGGGCGTGCCGGCGTATGCGCTGTTTACCAACGAACAACTGGCTGAGATGGTGAGGCAGCAGGTGAAAAGCAAAGCCCAGCTTGGTAAAATCAAGGGCATCGGATCTACGAGGGTGGAAAAGTACGGAGATCCGTTTCTGAAGCTGATAGAGGCAGAACAAGAGAAATTGCAGCCAGTAACGGATGGTGTGCCCGTAAGGGATGGTGTGCCAACATGAAAAGGAGCGCCGTCAGCCTGGCAGAAGTGGCCGATTACAACACGCTAAACTATGCGTTCTGGCGTGCAGCGCGCGGTAAACGTGATCGCCTGGAAGTAAAGCAGTTTGAGGCGAATCTGGAGCAGGAGCTACACAGGCTTTCCCACGATATCTTACATGAGACGTTAGATCTGGGAGCGTTCAATACTTTTCGGGTTTATGATCCGAAGCCGCGGGAAATTAGTGCACCGTCATTTCGCGAGCGTGTGCTGCATCATGCGCTTATATATCACATCGGCCCCATACTGGAGCGCGCTGCAATTTTCGATAGTTATGCGTGCAGGAAAAACAAAGGCGCTGTGCGCGCAGTCAAGCGGGCGCAGCATCATCTACAGCGTTTTCCCTGGTACGTGCAAATAGACATTTCGCGCTATTTTGACAGTATCGACCATGAAATTCTCAAAATGCTGCTGGCAAGGAAGCTGAAGAATCGGGGCATGCTTCGCCTTTGCAACCGAATCATCGATAGTTATCATGTTCAACCCGGTTGTGGACTGCCTATCGGGGCATTAACGTCTCAAAACTTTGCAAACTACTATCTGACGGGCCTAGACAGGTTCTTGCTGGAAACGTGCAAAGTTTCAGGATTTGTGCGCTACATGGACGACGTCGTATGGTGGTGTAAGGATAAGCAAGCGGCCAGAGATACGCTCGATAAGGCAAGCGGCTTTCTCTTTCAAAACCTCGCCCTGGAGATCAAAAATTACCCGCGTATACAGCGTAGCCGATACGGCTTGCCCTTTTGCGGTTTCCGGGTTTTGCCCGGCGCCATTCATTTGAGCCGGCGCAGAAAAAAGCGGTATAAAAAAGCCTGGAAAAAATGGGAAAATGCCTTTCAGCAAGGCTGGATTGACGCGTCTAAGTTGCAGCTCGGCTACGCGGCAGCCTTTTCTGTCACGGCGCATGCTGATGCAGTATCCTTCAGGCAGGGCGTTCACGCGCAAAACTTTTGTTTTACAGAAGAGGTTTAACAAAAAGGGTATGGACCGTATGGGCACCAACCGGGTTAGGCGTGGTGGTAGCTGGAACAACAACGCGCGTAACGTGCGTGCAGCGTACCGCAACAACAACACCCCTGGCAACCGGAACAACAACCTTGGTTTCCGTTGTGCCCGAGCTCATGCATGGAGTGGATGCTTCTTTCCTGAACCGGTCTTTATCCTGTCCGCTTTGTGCGGCAAACAGCAATCGGCTTCCGGTGTGTGAGTATCCATCGAGAGAAAACTCACCGGAACAGCCTTTTTCGCAACGCGATGATACTTGAAGAAAAAATAAGCCACCCCTTGGTCACAGGATGTCCACCTGATTGGGCCTCTGGTTGGGGGCAGGATGAATACGGAATATGGGTTGTGTTCCGTTTCCGTGAGGTTGAGCAGCGTATGCGATGGATTCCACCGGGGCAGTTCATGATGGGATCTCCGGAAAGTGAGGCAGGACGGTATGGTCGAGAAACGCAACACCAGGTTACACTTACGCGTGGTTTCTGGCTGTTCGACACGCCGGTTACGCAGCGCTTGTGGGAAGCCGTAATGGGGAATAATCCGAGCAGATTCAAGAGCCCGGATCGCCCAGTGGAGAATGTGAGCTGGGAGGATAGCAGTGCATTTATCAACACCTTGAATGGCGAAATACCCGGGCTCGGTTTGGTGCTTCCTACGGAAGCGCAATGGGAGTACGCTTGCCGGGCTGGTACCGTGGCGGCTACTTATGCCGGCGACCTTGACCTCAAAGGAGCAAACAATGCACCAGTGCTTGATGATATCGCGTGGTACGGGGGGAACAGCGGTGTGGATTTTGACCTGGACAATGGATCCGATTCTTCAGGTTGGTCAGAGAAACAATATGATCACAGTAAAGCGGGAACGCACCCGGTAGCCCAAAAGAAGGCTAATCCGTGGGGGTTATATGATATGTTGGGAAATGTGTGGGAATGGTGCGCAGATTGGTGGTTAGAGGATCTTGGCAGTGAGGCCGCGTTCGATCCAACGGGGCCAGAAGAGGGCCCCGACCGGGTTAGGCGTGGTGGTAGCTGGCTCGACGACGCGCGTTACGTGCGTGCAGCGTGCCGCATCGTCAACACCCCTGGCGACCGGTACAACGACCTTGGTTTCCGTTGTGCCCGAGTTCAGGACGGAGTCAGGGAGGGCGGCGGCGACCCCGTAGCGGAGCGCAGGGGGTAAGCAGCCCGGAGGAGCCCGAAAATCTTTGGAGACAAAATGGCGTAACGTACCTGGTTATGTACACCGTGCACTTGTTTGTTCACAACGTTTGAAGCCCCCATTCAATACAATACAACTATAGGAACCCCACCGCGCTTCAAGGTTTTTTCATTTTTATTGGGTTTTTTGTACAGGATTTCAGTAGCTTTTTTTGTATCGTGCTGTCTTTTCTGAGAACAAATTGTTCGATAAGCAATTTGTATCCTTAGCGATTCTTCCCAAATACCCTATCGATCTCGAAAACGCGGTTTATCGCTAATACACCACAGGTTAACGGAGTTCACGAAGAGCAATGGAGCTGCCACGTCTCACAGTGCTAAAAGAGCGGTTTGCTATTAGAAATGTCCTGGGAGACCTGGGTCCTTTCGAAGCGACCTATCTGGCCTGGGACCTGGAGAACGAAGAGCAGGTCATTGTCCGTGAATATCTGCCGGCCGGCATCGCAAAACGGGACGCTAAAGGCGTCGGATTGATGCCTACTGCGCCGGAAGCGGACGAAATGTATCAATACGGCCTTGAGAAAATTGCCAAGGAAGCCGCATTGTGTGCCCGTATTGATCATCCTAACGTGGTGAAAGAACGCGAATTCTTCCGCGAAAACGGTACGGTTTACAGAATCCTCGACTACCATGCTGGCGCATCGCTTGCTTACGTCCTCGAACAACAGGGCGGCAAAGTGTCTCCGCGTACAGCCGTTACGATATTAATGCCGCTCATGGATGGTGTCCGTGCTGGACACACCCAGGGGCTTGTGCATGGTGCCATTTCTCCAGAGAAAATCTACCTGACCAAGTCGGGCCGGCCCATGCTCCTGTCGTTCAAAACGACGCATCTGTTGCTCGCGCAGAAAACGCAAAACCTCGTTTCTTTCCAGCAGCCGGGCTTTTCACCACCCGAACAATACACGCCCCGTGGCAAACATGGCCCGTGGTCAGATGTGTATGGCTGTGGTGCCACACTTTATACGATGCTGTCAGGTCAGCGACTTCCCGATGTCCCTTCGCGGCTTCGTGAAGACCTGGTCCCGGCACAAATCGATCAATCGTTTGATCTTTCGATCGGGACGCGCAACGCGCTCAAAGCGGCGCTCGATATGAACATCACGCGCCGGCCCCCAGTCGATTGAAGCGTTTCGTGCGATGCTTGTGGATGGCTTTGACCTGCCGGGGGCACACGTGCCGCCGCCTGAAGAGCCGGCCCAGGATGCGTTTCACCCGCGCTCGCATGTTGCCGCACCTCGGGTAAATACACCACCTCCTGATCCTATTCCAGAGGAACCTGTACATTTTGCTGCCGACATGGCGGATGATCCTCTCGCCATGCCCGTGGCGCGCCAGCCGATACAGATGGAGCAGCTGCAACTCGATAGCGAGAGTTCGGGCGACAGTGGGGGAATAGCAGCTGAGTTTATTGAAGATCCGCTCGCTGATCGACACGGTATTTTTGATACCGGCGCCGGAAATCAGTTTGAGTCTACGTTCTCAGGGTTTACACCCGTTGCCGTGCCCTCGACGCCAGCCCAGGAAAGCAGTCCTGCGGTGTACGACCGGGCTGCGCCAGCAGTGAAAGAGGAAAAATGGGAGCATGAGCGCAAGTACAGCGCTCCGCGGAGAACGGCAAGTTCAGGAAACGGTATACGGCGTGCCATTTTGGGCCTACTCGTAGGCTCGACGTTCATGTTGGCATATTTGATGTACACACGCTGGCAAAATGTTGAGCCAAACAATTTTGACGTAAGCACAACAGGATATGCAATGGCCGTCCTGAAAGGCGATTCGTTGTATACGCTAGGGGAAACGGAGTTTGCCGCAGACAACTGGGACAACGCCCGGTCACTCTTTGTACGGGCAAAAGAAAACTATAGCCTCGCCTTGACGATTGGTGATGGCGACAAGCGGGAACTACGCCAGCGCATTCAAGACGTAGATGCGTATCTCAACGAACCGGTTCGCCTTGAGCTAGATGCCCGGGAATCGTTGGCGTTCATTTCACGTGGTGACTCCGTGATGAATGCTGCGGATGCGCTGAACATGGTCGGTGACTCGGTTGAAGCCCGCCTGCTGTATCGTCAAGCGCGTGAAGAGTACCTGAAAGTGATTGATGTGCGTCCTGATGATTCGCTTGCCAATGCAAGGCTTCGTGAGGCGACACAGCGCATGGTAGCGCCGGTTCGCGTAGCGCAACCGCCGGCACCCACGCTAGCCGAGGCGAATGCCGAGCAAGAACGTGCCCAGCGCCAGTATCTTCAGTTTAAAATGGCGGGTGATTCTGCGCTTGATAACAACAGTCTCGTGCAAGCCAAAGGTAGATTTGAAGAAGCATTGATCTATAAGCCTGACGATGATTATGCCCTGTCAAGGATCGAATTGATTGACAGGCGTATCGCACAGGCGCAGCGCGAATCCAGCTATAAGGATTACATGAGTTCGGGTTTCCGGCTTAAAGACGCCGGCCGGCTCGAAGAAGCCAAAGAGGCTTTCCAGGAAGCACTTAAGTTCAACGAGACCAGCCAGATCGCGCGCAACGCCATCTTCGAAGTTGATACGCTGATCGATCAGATTCAGAAGAAAGAGGAAGATTATCTGAGCCATAAAACCCGTGGCGAAGTGCTGCTTGAGAAAGAAGACTACGCTGGCGCACTCGATAGCTTTACCTCGGCCCTCATCGCCAAGCCTGATGACGTGTATGCCTCCCAGAAGGTAAAAGAAATCAACGAAACGCTTAGCGCCCTGGCAAAAGAGGAAAACCAGTTGCCTGAAGGCATGGTTGACGACAACGGCATCTACAATTATACCGAAGATGCACCGGTACTTGTGGGCGGACGGGAAGTGCTGCAGTCACGCCTCCGTTATCCACCAAAAGCTGTGGAAGCCGGCATCGAAGGCCGCGTTTCCGTGCGGATGATTGTAGACGAAACCGGACGCATGATCAACCCGCAAATCCTCAAAGGACTGCGCCATGATTTGGATGCTGAAGTGATGCGCGTGATACGTGGTGCGCGTTTTGAGCCGGGTCGCGTTGGTGGCTTGCCTGTGAAGTCCTGGTATACGCTCTTCTTCGAGTTCAAGCTCGACAACGAATAGTTAAGACGTGTATTCGTTATCTCGGGTTTTCGGGATTGCGTTGAGGAAGGGATAGCTCAGTGTTTTGCGCAGGTCCCCCCGTGAAGAGATCCTCCGCGAGCCGCAGGATGATGGATTAAGCAGATCAAAAATCCACATTCAAAAATCTACATTCAACAATCCCTCAGCCCCAGCCCCTCCGCAAGGCGCAGGATAACATGATTGATGCAGCCGCCAATCATTCGACACTCGGCATTCCATCCTCTTCTACACCGTCGCCGCAGTCTCCATCGTATCCTCCGTCTTCTTCCAGCCCCACCACACGCTCCGTACCGCGATTGCCATCAATACCGGGATGTAGGCTTTGTGCATTTCCTGGGGCCAGAAGAACCAGCCCAGGATGGTGATGAACATGACAACCGCAGTAACGCGCATGTAGGGTTTTAGCCATGCTGGCGATTTGGCAAAAGCCCATAAGGCCAATAAATGCGTTGGCCAGGCCCACAGCAGATTCCAATTGTAGTTGGTCACCTGATGGATCGCAATGAGCCAGAGGAATAGCGCCAGCAAGCCGGCAAATCCGGTGAACCCGTACAGCATTCGGTCGAACCATTTACGCGCCCAGACGGCTGTTGAAGATTTACCGTTGGATACCCAAAGCGCCATGATGAAAATCAGCCAGGTGATGACATATACGCCGATGGGCCTGCTGCTTGCCGGCGCTGCTTCTTTCCTGAATATATCAACCGTCTTGCTCACAAACGGCACCGTTTCGCCGTCGATGACTGTTGTGGCATGGTCAAACGCTTCCATCATGTTGATGGGGAGAAACATCTCTTCTCGACTTGTGGCTATCCGATCGGTAGGGACCGCAAGGGCAAGGTCTATGCCGGCATCCAGTAACGAGCGCGACTGAATATAAGGGTCCAACAAATGCCTGAAGCTTTGTCGCTCGCCGGCTGCTTCTTGAAAGGTGAGCGCGTCACCCAGAATGTGCTCAAACAAATCTCGGATGCGGGTCGAACAGTTGTCAAACAGGAAGTCGTATTGATACACCCTGTTTTCTTTTAGCGCGTTGATCTGTAAAAACTCAAAGACGGCCTGCTTTTGGTCCTGATCCAGCGCTATGACCTGCTCGGTGATGGTCCGACCATCTTCTCTGTACCGAGGCAGTTCCCGCCGGATATCGCTTGCCCATAGCATATAATCCAGCTTACCGTAAATGAATTTGGGTAAGAATTGATAGTCGAACTGAAAGGTGCCATAGTTGTACAGCAAATCAAAGCCATGGTACGCATCGCGTACGCGCAGGGCACTGTGGCCAAATAGATTGTGCGCCTGGTTGCCAGGGTAGACGGTAATCAACGAAATGTAAGCGCCGTCAGAGAGCGTAATGGATGGTTGTGCTTGTGCTGTATGTCCGGCATTCCAGAGTCCGGCCCCCCAGAACATGAGCAACCAACAAACCGAAAGAAGGATGCGTCGGACTTGGATCAGCATAGAGGTACTGTGAGTTTTGCGAAAGGTTGAAATTCTAAGAACCAAATTCGAATTAGGTTTCAACAGGATTTATTAACTTCTCAGCGCAGATTACAAAATCTACTTCATTTAGATGACAAAGCATGTCAACAATCCGAGAAGAGTGGATGTTTGCACGGTTGTTGTCAGTTGAGGCAAAAGCACGAGACTTAAACAGGCAGAAGCATTGACCAGAAGTGAACGGGCCGCATATACCCTGGCTGCGTTGCGCAAAGCCATCCCCCGGCCAGAAACCGAGTTAAACTACAGATCAGAATACGAACTCATTATTGCGGTTGTATTATCTGCACAATGTACTGATGAGCGCGTCAACAAGGTGACGCCGGCGCTTTTTGAGGCGTTTCCAACAGCAGCTGCGCTTGCTGCAGCTGAACCTGAGGAAATCTACCCCTATATCAAATCGATCTCTTATCCCAATAACAAAGCGAAGCACCTTGCCGGACTGGGGCGCATGGTGATGGAAGATTTTGAGGGTGAAATTCCGTCTACGCTGAAAGAGCTCGTCAAGCTACCCGGTGTTGGACGTAAAACGGCACAGGTTGTCGCCTCGGTTGCGTTTGATGTCGATGCCTTACCAGTAGACACGCACGTGTTTCGCGTTGCGAATCGGATTGGTATTGCAAAAGATGCAGATACGCCCTTGAAGGTTGAGCGCCAGTTGAAAAAAGTGATGCCAAAGGAAGACTGGTCAGAGGCGCACCACCTTATCATTTTACATGGCCGTTATACGTGTATAGCGCGCGCGCCAAAATGTGATGCCTGTCCCGTTACGGAAGCTTGTGTGTATTTCGAGCGGCTGCAGAAACTGCCGGCGCCTATGGACGGTTTGGATGCGAAGCGCGGCAAATATTATTGCAAGACAAGTAATTTCTATTTCGACGAACCTGCATACAAGACAGACCGCCACGGCGTGGAGCAAATAGCATGTCCGCGCTCGGGCTCGATGAATGTGTTTGAAACAAAGACGGGAAAGACCACGCGGAAAGTCCCGGACTTCAGAATCAATTAAAACTACCTATGGATTCCAGTAAAAAGCACTTATTGCTCATTTTAGATGGTTATGGCATTGCAGAAGACAAAGCAGTCAGTGCGATCGATCATGCACATCAACCGTTTCTCGATAGCCTCTTTCAGTCTTATCCCCATGCGACGCTAGAGGCTTCTGGTCTTGCCGTAGGGTTGCCAGCTGGCCAGATGGGCAACTCGGAAGTAGGTCACATGAACCTGGGTGCCGGCCGTGTTGTGTACCAGGATATTACGCGAATCGACAAATCGATTGCAGAAGGGGAATTTTTTGAGGTAGAGGCGCTTGTGCAGGCTGCACAGCATGCCAAAGAGAATGGCAGTAAACTGCACCTGCTAGGATGTTTCTCTGATGGGGGAGTCCACGCTTCCCTGACGCATATTTATGGCCTGTTACGTCTTGCTAAAGCGCAGGGACTTGAGGCCGGACAGGTCTGTGTCCACGCCTTTACAGACGGTCGCGATACGGATCCGCAGGGTGGGCTTACCTACCTGCAGGAATTCCAGCAACAGGCGGCTGAGATTGGGATCGGCCATATCGCGTCTATTTGTGGCCGGTATTATGCCATGGACCGTGACAAACGCTGGGAGCGCACGCGGCTAGCGTATGATTTGCTTACGGCCACAACAGCTGATCTCGTATTTGATGATCCAATTGCTGCCATTAAAGCCAGTTATGCTGAAGAAGTGACCGATGAGTTTGTGATGCCTCGCCGCATCAACCATGCAGCCGGCGCAGCGCGCTCTAAAACGGGAGCGCTTATTGAATCTGGTGATGCCATTATTTTCTTCAACTTCCGGGCAGATCGTGGCCGGCAGTTATCGTATGCCTTCACCGATGCCGGCTTCGATGGATTCGAAAGAGCACAGCTTGACGATCTCTTCTACGTGACCTTAACCCCCTATGCTGCTGATTTGGATGTAGAAATTGCTTTTCCCAAAGTAAATCTAAAACAAACGCTTGGTGAGGCTATTGCTGATCTCGGCGGGACCCAGCTGCGGGCTGCAGAGACGGAGAAGTATCCACACGTGACGTTTTTCTTTAGTGGTGGCCGCGAAACGCCATTCGAGGGTGAAGATCGTATCCTTGAGCCATCTCCCAAAGTTGCTACGTACGATTTACAACCGGAAATGAGTGCGCCTGCGCTGGCTCAAAAAGTGGCAAACGCGTTGGCGGAGAACGACTACAATTTTGCTGTACTCAATTTTGCCAATCCCGACATGGTGGGGCACACCGGTGTGTTCGAAGCAGCCGTAAAGGCGATAGAAACGGTGGACACGTGTTCGAAACTGGTGGTCGAGGCTGCGCTCGCAAATGGCTATTCTGTCAATATCATTGCGGATCACGGCAACGCCGACAAGCTGAGAAACGACGACGGCTCACCCCACACAGCGCACACAACCGCGCTCGTGCCACATATCGTAATCAAAGAAGGATTTGACGGCCCGGTAAAAGACGGAAAACTAGGCGACATCGCCCCAACCATCCTTTCCATACTCGGTCAACCCATCCCAGAGCAAATGTCGGGTGACATTTTGGTTTAAGGTTAAACGTTGCAAGTTAAAGGTCTTCTGACAAAAACAACCTTTAACTTGCAACCTTAAACCTTCAACTCACTCGATGGTGATGCGCGTGGGCAACAGCGCCTGGACGTGTCCGTTCATTTCCAGGATCTGGCGCATGTTTTCTGTTTCCTGCGCGAGGAATTGCTCTACAGGCGAAGCGGTGAGGTTCATCCATACTTGCTGTGACCGAACGGCGAGGGCTTCGTTGAACTGCTCAAGCATCGTTTTGGGGCGAGGCAGCCGGCGGATATCGTAGGCACCCGACTCTAACGCTGCCTGCTCGGCAGCTACGGCGATGGCCGTATCCAGGTCGCCCAGCATATCTACGAGACCGTTGTTTTTTGCATCAACGCCTGTCCACACACGGCCTTGTGCGAGTGCGTCAACATCTTCTACGTCCATGCCTCTGTTCTCGGCTACGAGTTCGAGGAAGGATGCATACGTTTCATCAACCGATTGCTCGAGCAGGTGCAGTTCTGTAGGGGTGAGCGGACGGGTGCCGGAGTACATGTCGGCGTATGGCCCCGTACGGACAACATCGAACGTGATGCCAAGCTTGTTTTCATACATGCTGCTCAAGTCGAGCGACATGCCGAAAACGCCGATAGAGCCCGTAATGGTGAGCGGGTCTGCCACGATCATATCGCCACCCATGGCCATCCAGTAGCCACCAGATGCTGCATAAGAGCCCATGGAGATGATGACGGGTTTGGTTTCTGCAGCGCGTGCAATTTCGCGGTACATCGCATCCGATGCAGCAGCAGAGCCCCCCGGCGAATCGATACGGACAACAATGGCTTTTACCTTGTCGCTATCCACTGCCGTACGCATTGCTTCATTAAATGTCGCTGAGCCAAGGATGTCACCTCCCATCAGCGGATTAGTGCTGTACCCGCTCTTGCCCGGCATGATTGTGCCTACGGCATACACGACAGCAATATCGTCGTCGCCTCCCCCTTCAAGACCTGCTTCTTTATCAGGAACCCGGACGTACGACTTCATACTCACGGTTCGCAAGTCATCGTCCTCTTCCAGTTCCAGTTTGGTTTTGATGGCGGCTTCTACTTCGTCGTAGAACATCAGGTCATCAATGAGGCCGGCGCGGTAGGCATCGGTAGCCTGCATGATTGCGTCTGCCTCCATCGTTTCCAATACGGCTTCTTCCTGCAGGCTTCTGCTTTTGGAAATTGCGTTCAGGAATACATCGTACGTATCGTCAAGCAGGGCGCCGAGCTGTTCACGGTTTTCATCTGAAAGATTAGTCCGGATAAAGGGTTCGATGGCGCTTTTGTATTTACCGGCGCGAATGGGTTGCGCCTGGATATCTAGCTTATCAAACGCATTTTTATAAAACTCCGCTGCAAGGAAAAAGCCATTGAACTCAAAAGGTGCCTGGGCAGAAGCATAAATCTCGTCTGCTGTTGTAGCAAGGAAATAAGCTTTTTCGCTAACGGCGTGATCCTCGCTGGATGCCACGATAAACTTGTCGCTCGAGTCTTTAAATGCTTCGAGCGCCGCGTGCATCTCTTGTAAAGCTGCCCAACTACCCGACATCCCTCGCATCTGGAGCCAAACACCGTCAATGCGCTGATCGACGGCAGCTTTTGCGAGAGCATTTTTGAACTGAGAAAGATCGTAGGCTGGTGCGCCACCAAACGATGTAGCAAACGGATCGTCAGACGTAATTTCTGGCAAGCTACCCGATAACGGAATGGTGAGGACAGAGCCTGTGCGTACGCGTGGCGCCTGGTCGGAGCTAGCTGCTACAGCGAACAGAAACATGAAACCCAGGAAAAACATGATGCCGAAGGCAACAAGTGCGCCCAGTGTTGTTGCAATAAGCGTAGATAGAAAACGCATGGAAGCGGGTGTTAAATTCTGATATCGTTAAGGCAATTGCCCAAAATTGCACCACGTAAAGCCGCGACTTTGGGGTAAACGCCCGGCATTAATCATTGAGGCAATTCTTATATAACCGTATACCCTTGAATGACCCGCAGGGTTGCGTAAAGCAGCAGGTTATGCCCTGCGTGTTGTATCCATTACTGGACATGGATAGTCATCTATATAGGTTACTTCGAATACACGAAAATAGGCGAAAAAGCCCTGAATGAGCAAATTAGGACGTTTTGTAGACTTGGCACGTCGTTGTATAGCAAATAGGGAAAGCATGCGCGGCTGAGAATTAAGCTGACTCATGAATAGTATGAGGAAAATGAAATGACTACCATGTTACACACGACCCTTAGAGCCATGCCGGCCCTGCTCTTAATATTTGGGCTGCTGGTTCAAACGTCCACAGCAAACGCGCAGTCGCGCGGCAGCACCAATGGACGCACGCAGAAATCAGAAAGCGCAGAAAAGCGTAAACCTGCAACTGCAAAAAAATCTACTGCAAAAAAATCTACTACAAAAAGTAACGCACGCAGCTCGTCGAGCCGCCAACGTTCAACACAATCAACGCGTTCAACACAGGCAACGCGCTCTACACAATCAACGCGTTCGCAGGCGAGCCGCAGTGATGCTGGTAAGAGTGCTGGCTCAACATCGAGCCGGCAGCGATCAAGTCAGGCTACACGGAGCTCGGGGAACAGCAGTACCCGTACGCGCTCAAATAGCGGTACGCGTCAGCAGGCGAATCGCTCGTCAGCCAGCAGTGGCAGCCGTAGCTCCAGTGCAACGCGCAGTCGTTCTGGCAATTCCAGTGATCAGCAGGCTTCTCGTTCGCGTGCTTCCAATAGCAGCCGTAGCAGTAGCGCTACGCGGTCCCGCTCCGGAAACAGCAACGAACAGCAGGCCTCACGGTCGCGCTCCAGCAGTGGTAGCCGTAGTTCGAGTGCTACACGTACCCGTTCAGGCAACAGCTCGCAGGAGCAGGCCACGCGTTCACGTTCAAGCGAAAGCAGCCGGAGTTCCAGTTCAACGCGGACGCGCAGCGGCAGTGGTACGAGCAGTCAGCAGCAGAACGCAGGTCGTTCTAGCAGCGGTCGCTCCAGCAGCGGTAGCCGCTCAGCCTCTTCTGGCAGAAGCAGCGATACGCGAAATCGTGCCACAACGGACGTCCGCCGTGAGTCTTTAGGACGCGGTTCAGCTGGCAATAATCGGAGTAATGCTGGCCGGGGCACAGTCCGTGTAGACAATAGCCGGGTTTCAACACGGCGTGATGCTACCCGCGTATTGCCATCAAGAAACTATGGCTGGCGAGACACGCGCAAACACAACGTATACAAAAACAACCATTGGCGATACAAGAGTAACCGTGTCTATGTGAATCCGGTGTACCATCACAGACCTAATATCCAGGTGAACGTGGTGTGGCCATGGCAGAATCGCTATCGCCGGGCATGGCGTCCATCGTACCGGTATTGCCAGGTGGTTTATGTAGAGACTGGATGGCGTGGAAAGTACCACAGAGCCAAAGTGGACATCCGCACCAACTATCACCACGAAGTTCGCTATGCTGACCACAGGAAAGCAGTTGTAGACATCTACATTGACGAAATCGAGGTGTTTGAAGATGGCTATTACCTGGGTAAAGTGCGCCGCTTCCCGCGGGATCTCGAGCATATCCAGGCAACCATCTACCGGAGTGGTGAGGTTGTGTACGACCGCGATGTGTTTATCGTAGGTGATCCGTATGCCGGCTTTGAAATGATTGCTACACAGTCGTACGACGGCTACGTACAGGATTACTACGATCGTTCACACGGTATGGATGTTGGCCGGCTGAATTTCAAACGCAAGCGCGTTGATTCTCGCCGCTACAGCAAGCTGTTCGATCCCTACGGTTACAACGGCCACGCGCCAATCTCTGTACTGCCCGACGACCAGCAACTGCTAGACTACGGTTATGACGCGATCAGCTACCATCACTACGATGATAATTATGATCCGTACTACGGTGGCTCGTACAATGACGATTACTACGATTATGACGACTACGGTAATCATTCCGTGTACCAGGCACCACGCGGTAAAACATACGGCACGCAGAACCATGTGTATGGCAAAAATCAGCTGGCGATCGAAGGGTTTGTAACTCAAGCGCAGCCCCTGACACTAAACAAGACCAACGCATACAAAACCAACCGCGGCGTCTCCGTGAAAATCGAACGCGAAGCAACGCTTGAGCGGATTAAGTAGCAGTATCCTCCTGAAGTGCAAGAAAAAAAGGAACCCCTGCCGTCAACGCCGGCAGGGGTTCCTTTTTTGGTTACAAGTTGCAGGTTACAAGTTTCTTGGGATCACGTTTTGCTCATAAGACTAACACCTGTAACCTGTAACCTGTAACCTGTAACCATAGTTTATTTGTGAATTTGAGTGGTTTTGGGGGAAATGGGCTGTTGTGTTCGTTCTAAATGCCTACTATTGGATGTTCTGGTTATGTAAAACCCCTTTTATCCTATAGCAATGAAGGATTTATTTACCAAGGCTGAATTAGACCAGATTAAGAACGCTGTGAGTGGGGCGGAGGAGCGTACTTCCGGGGAGATTGTACCCTACATTGTGGAGCGTAGCGATCGGTACGATGTGACCCTCTGGCGTGGTGCTTCTATTCTAGCAATTACCGCTATTCTGTTGGTTGGCATCACGTACCGATTTTATGATGGATGGGGCTTTGGCTGGTTGTATTCTGGATTGGGTATTGCCACGCTGGTATTGGCTGCCGGGACAGTTGGTGCGTTATTAGGTGGGTACATTGGACCTATCAAGCGCCTGCTCGCCGGCCCGGAATTGCTGGCTCGTACCGTACATCACCGTGCCATGCGGGCCTTTGTGGAAGAAGAGGTCTTTAATACACGCGATCGCACTGGCATTTTACTTTTCATTTCTCTGCTAGAACACCGGATCGAAGTCTTGGGAGATGAGGGCATTAACCGCCGTGTCTCTGCTGAAGACTGGACCGAAGTTGTACTCAAAATTCGTAATGGGATCAAAGAGCAACGAATCGCTAAAGGGTTGATTGATGCGATCGAAATTTGCGGCGAGCTGCTCGAGCGGCGCGGTGTAGAGATCCAGCCCGATGATTCTGACGAACTATCCAATGAAGTACGCTTTTCGGATGATGACTAACCGCCTGGCGACCCACTGGCCGGCTGTTAAGGTAGTGCTTGTTTTGCTCATTTTGGGTAATGCATTACCTGCAGCGTCAGCCTATGCCCAGCCTACAATTCCGCCTCTCACAGGCCGTGTTGTAGACCTTGCCGAAATATTGCGTCCCGATACCGAGCGTGAGCTTACGACATTGCTTGCCTTGCACGAGGATTCTACCACCAATCAAATTGCTGTACTTACCATTCCTACACTTGATGGCGCAAATCTGGAATCGTATAGCCTCGAAGTTGCCAGGAATTGGGGATTGGGGCGTGCTGACCGTAATAACGGTGTGTTGTTGTTGATCGCCTACAATGACAGGAAAATGCGTATTGAGGTCGGATATGGTTTGGAAGGTGACCTGCCTGATGCGTTGGCGAAACGTATTATCGACTACGAAATAACACCGGCTTTCCGAAATAGCGATTTTGATGGGGGGACGCTAAATGGCATACGCGCAATCATTGGGACGATTGAGGGAAGCTATGAGCCGGCAGCTTCTTCAGGTAATGATCTCGAAGATGCGCCAATTTTTGTTCGTCTCATCTTTGGGATTATGTTTGTCGGTTTTCCGGCTTTTATGATGATGTTTATGACATCATTCGCACCGGGATGTATGCGCTGGTTTTTGGCGCTGTTCTTAACACCCTTCTTATTGGCTGGAGGTACAGTCTTGATACCACCTTGGGGTGGTGTGGTGATTGCTGTGTTGGTTTGGATTGGGTATCTCTGGTTGCAATGGCGGTATGCTGCTTCGCATCTCGGAATATGAGTTCGATCTGAAAGCGAAGGTTGTAGTAGTGGACGATCGTAGGCGCATCAAGCTCAAGATCTGTTGAAGCCAGCACCACGTACTGCTCAGGTTTGCGCCGGTTACGCACATAAGCAATACGAAAGTCTTGCTTCATATGTGGACTATTGCAGCGCCGTTAAAACATCACCGCAATTCCAGGAAGTGCGTGAGGCTATAGAAAAGGCAAAAGAGACGGGCTAAAGCCGTACCCGTTACCATTGGCGGATGGAGCTTCAATGTAGGCGGTGCGTCGTCTAGTGCCTCGGCAGCGGCTATTCCAGTGGGGTATCGAGGGCAGTAGCTTTAGCGGCGGTGGCGGATCGTTCGGCGGCGGCGGTGCCTCAGGCGGCTGGTAGCTTGTTTGGTTACAAGTTACAGGTTGAAAGTTGAAGGTTTTTTTGATTCAATGTTGCAAATGCCATTACATGATGATTTGAGAGGGGCTGTTCGTTCGTTACGTTAAGGAAGCTTTAAGGGTATGAGGCCCCAAACTTTCAACCTGTAACTTGCAACTTTCAACCGCAAACCAATGATTGGTTTGCCATTAGTGGCCGACTTCAATTTCTAACACCACTTCGTCAGCATCGCGCAGGAAGAGTCGGCCGTCGATTTCCTGATAGGGATATCCCATGGTATCGAGACGTGATCGCAGTGAGTGCCAGTTTCGCGATGCAAGCGCGAAGCCTACATGGTTGATTGCACCGTGACCAGGAATTGAAACGTGCTGCAATTCAGCGTATTCGATCAGCTCGATCACATCATGTCCGCTGCCATCCACAAGCATGGCGCGCTGATGACCCAGCCGAATAGGATCTTCTTCTTCTACACGTAAGCTCAGGCCCAACACATCGGTATAGAACCCGATGGCTTTTTGCAAGTCATGCGTCATCAGGGCCGCATGGGTCAGGCGGATGCTGCGGTCGATGGGCATGCTTTCGTTTGGCATGCCTTCTTCTTGTGGAGAAAGCGCGTCTAACATGATGCTATTTGGTCAGATTGATGCCTAATCGTTTCAGTTTTTTGTAGAGTCCCTGTCGGGTCAGACCAAGCGCACGGGCAGCAGACGAAACCTGTCCCTGGTATTTCTCGAGCACGCGCTCGATAATGGTTCGCTCGGTATCGTGTAATATTTCTTCGAGCGGATATTCCGCTTCGTTGCCCATGTCCTTTGTAAGCCAGCGCTGGTTCTTTTTATGTTTGATGGCTTTGGAAAGACTACGTACATCAATCGTGGGCAAGGGGTCGATGCTTATGTGAACGAGAATCCGTTCGATCTCGTTTTTTAACTGGCGGATGTTGCCGGGCCAGTCGTAGGTCAGCAAAGCCGTTAATGCTTTTTCCGTAATCGCCACGCGCGACACACCAGCCGGCTTAAGTGTTTTGCTAAAGTGCAGTGCCAGCACAGGGATATCCTGCTTTCGCATACGAAGCGGAGGAATTTCTATCATGCAAATTTTGAGCCTCAGGAAAAGCGCTGCGTCAAAATCTCCAGACTGTACAAGACTTTCGAGCTTCGTAGAAGAAGCACTGATGATACGTACGGTACTGGTGCCGTCAGATGTGCGTTCATCCATGCACCGGAAGTAGTTGATCAGCGTTTTCTGCTGCTGCAATGACAGGCGCTCGATGTGGTTAAGAAACAGCGTTGTATTTACCGCAGGATCCGGTTGCGGGGCACACAAACACGCATCTACCGCTTCCCATGAATCGGCAGGACTTGCGCAGTCGATGTGGAGAAATACATCACCAGGCTTGGCCTGTAGTGCGTGGATCAGGCGGGCTGTTGTTTCTTTGCCGGCACCCGGCTCACCTTGAATTAAGATTGGAGCCGTGCCCTCTGCCGCTAGCCGGCAATCGAGCATGAGGTCCTGCATCACACCACTAATGAATACGTGTTGATCATCGGGTACTGGACGGTGTGCTGCGTGCATGCTTTCCAGGGAGGCAAGGCATGCATGAATTGCCGGCAAGCTGTCGGGAGAGCGATCGTTCAGGCACTGCAGCCACTTTGTAGCAATGGTATCTGTAACAGCTTCTAAACAGGCGGCTGCCCGGTCAATGCGCGCCTCCGCTTCTGTCTGTTCACCCAGAAACAGAAGGGCAGTTGCTTCACCCAAATAAGCCCAGTGCAGGTAATCGCTTCGATTGATCTCTAGCAGGACGTCTTCAGCGTTTCTGAAGAGATGTAGTGCACGCGGCAAATCCTGCGTCGCTTCGTCGGGCATCACGAGCGCCATGCCAATCGAAAGTGAAGCAATGGCAGATTCAAAGGCTTTGGTGGTGTCCGTAGTTTGCAGATCTGCTTCGTCAGCAAACAATTCCAATACCGCCGCCGGCGATGCGCCGCCAAATAAACGGGCCTGCGCAAGCAAACACTTCAGGAAGAGCGCTTCAGACGTACGCTTCTTGTCTCCTGAAACTGCAGCAACGAGCGGACTGATCATCTGATCAACGTCAGCGATCCGGCCTTCCGTCATCAGGCATTTTGCTATGGCGATGGTATGCGTATACATGGTGCGGTTACCTAGAGGAAGCCGAGCTCAAACTTGGCTTCTTCGGTCATCATGTCCATGGTGTAGGGGGGATCAAAGGTCAATTCGACGCGGGCATCGGTCACGCCTTCTACATCACGCACCGATTCTTCAACTTCCCGCGGTAATGTGTCAGCAACGGGACAGCCGGGAGCGGTAAGCGTCATACTGATGTGCACCGTCTGGTCCGGATAAATGTTGATGTCATAAATCAGTCCCAGATCGTAAATATTGACCGGAAGTTCCGGGTCAAATACCTGCTTGAGCGCACCGATGATGCGTTGCTCCAGATCGTTTTCTACGGGCGTTTCCATAGTCGTTTAGTTTTTCGAGCGCGTGATTTATGCGTATTGCTTCTGCTGTTAAGCAGAGGTCTCTTGCGTTTTGCTGCCAGCATCGAGTTTGGCAAACGCCATGGCATACATTTTCATTTGCTTGATCATGGCATCGAGTCCGTTTTTACGGGTAGGAGACAGATGCTCTTTCATTTCTAGTTGATCAAGAAATGCGAGGTCGGCATTGACAATTGCTCTCGCCGGCTGACCGGAGAGTACGCGTACCAGCAGTGCAACAAGGCCTTTGGTAATGGCTGCATCGCTGTTTGCATCAAAAAATACCTGCTTATCGTCGTGCCGGGCATGAAGCCAGACCTGCGACTGACAGCCTTTAATTTTGTACTCGTCTGTTTCGAACGATGGGTCGAGTGGGGGCAGGGCCCTGCCGATGTCGATCAGGTGCTCATAGCGTCCCATCCAGTCGTCGAAGAAGCCAAACTCTTCGATGATTTCGTTTTCCTTTACTGCAATATCTGCCATAGTTACCTCCGACATGGTTAGCCTAGCATCTTTTTTACACGATGCAAGCCGGCAACGAGTTGGTCGATATCTGCTTCATTGTTATACAGCGCCAGGGAAGCCCGCGCTGTACCCGGGATCTCTAGATGGTCCATTAAGGGTTGTGTACAATGATGTCCCGTGCGGACAGCAATGCCCAATTGGTCGAGAATGGTGCCGGTATCGTAGGGATGAATATCGCCAATGAGGAAGGATAGCACGCCGGCTTTTTCTTCGGCAGTTCCGATGATGCGCAAATCATCAATGGACAACAAGGCTTCAGTAGCATAGGTCAGCAATGATGTCTCATAAGCATGCAGCGCGTCAAAGCCAATCTGCTGGACATAGTCTACCGCTGTACCCAGCGCGATACCGCCTACAATGTTGGGGGTGCCGGCTTCAAACTTATGGGGGAGGGCGTTGTACGTTGTCTTTTCGAATGACACATTGTCGATCATGTCACCACCGCCCTGGTATGGGGGCATCGCGTCGAGCAACGCCTCTTTGCCATACAAAATGCCAACACCCGTAGGGCCAAACATTTTGTGGCTCGATAACGCATAGAAATCGGCATCCAGCGCCTGGACGTCAATCGCCATATGGGGCGCAGCCTGGGCGCCATCTACTACAATTACGCTGCCGTTGGCGTGCGCAGCAGCAGCCATCTTTGCAATCGGATTGATGGTGCCCAGCGTATTCGAGACATGACACACAGCTACAATTTTGGTGCGGTCAGTCAGCATGTCGAGGTACGCCGCGTATTCGATTTCGCCACGCGCGTTGATCGGGATTACCTTCAGGGTAGCACCCTGCTCCTCGCACAGCATCTGCCAGGGGACAATGTTGGAGTGGTGCTCCATGGTCGAGATCAGAATCTCGTCGCCGGCCTGTACGTGCTTTCTGCCGTACGTTGAAGCAATCAGGTTGATTGCTTCCGTCGTCCCCCGCGTGTAGAGTACTTCGTGGGCGTGTGCTGCATTGATGAAACACTGCATTTTAGCCCGCGCCTGCTCGTATGCATCGGTAGCTTGCTGGCTCAGAAAATGCACACCACGGTGGATGTTGCTGTTTTCGTTGGCGTAATACGCCTGGATGCGGTCGATAACTACCTGCGGCTTCTGTGCAGTTGCGCCATTGTCCAGGTAGACGAGCGGCCGGCCATGCACGTCCTGGTGCAATGCCGGAAAGTCTGCCCGAACCCTATCTATATCGAACGCTTTGACCGCATGGTCAGTAGCAGCAGGAGTACTATGTAAGGTAGTACCAGCCATAGCAGGTTGATTGGTTACAGCTTTAGTGTTGCATCGGAAGGAGTAGCCGGCTCGACACTCGAGCAGTCCTACAGACGCGCAGCAATTTTCTCGTCAACAAACGCGCGCAGCGGCTCAATTTTGATGTTGTCAATTACATCACGGGCAAATGCCATGAGCAAGAGTGAACGCGCCTGGGTTTCGCTAATACCACGTGCTTTGAGATAAAACAATGCATCAGCATCTAACTGCCCGGTGGTGGCGCCATGACTACAGCGCACGTCATCTGCATAAATCTCAAGTTCAGGCTTCGAATACATTTTAGCCTTCTTCGTGAGCGTAATGCTTTTGTTGGACTGATACGCATTGATTTTCTGCGCATCTGGGCGTACAAAAACCTTCCCGTTGAACACACCCGTTGAGGTATCATCAAGGATGTTTTTGTAGAGTTCGTTGCTGAAGCAATTGGGTTTGCGGTGATCAACCAGCGTGTGGTTGTCTACATGCATGTCGTTTTTACCCAGCACAAAGCCAAACAAGTGGCTTTCACAGTCTTCAGCATCAGGCACAATGGTCAAGTTGTTTCTGATTATTTTGCCGCTGAGTGACGTGGTGTGTGTGCTGAAGAAACTGTTACTGTCTTGACGCGCGTGGATGTTTGACACAACGGTGCTCGCTGTACCAAATTCCTGCAACTGGTAGTGATCGACGTGGGCACGCGTTTCAACTACCCATTCCGTAACGCCGTTTACAAAGGTGCTGCCGGCAGAATCGAGCGAAGCGTAGCTCTCGATCACTTTTACCTGGCTGCCGGCTTCTGCTACAAACAGCATGCGCGGCTGCAGCATCTGGTCATTGGGGGCGTCGAACAAATGAATCACGTGGATCGGTTTGTCGACTACAGCGCGCTCGGGTACGTGAAGAAACAGGCCATCTCTGGCAAACGCCGTGTTAAGCGCGACAAATGCTTCTGACGCTGAATCTGCATGCTGGGCAAAATGCTTGTTAAGCAGCGATGCATGCTGAGTGGACGCTGAATAAAGGTCCGTTAGTGTAACCGTTTCAGGCAGGCCGGCGATGTCACCGAGTGCTGGCTGTATGTGGCCATTTACAAAAACCACGCGGTACACGTCGAGCGCTGGAATCTGATACGGGGCGAGATCTGCAACGCCCAACTCACTTTTCGCCGGCTGGAGCTGAATCTGTACCGCTTTATTGATGGCCTTTTCAATCGGTGTGTACTTCCACGCTTCCGTTTTACGGTGGGGAAGGCCCACGTTGGCGAAGTCCTCTATGGCTTGCTGGCGGATGTTTGAAAGGGTAGCATTGCTACCATTCAACGCGTGTCCGTTATGCTGCTCGAACATGGCCTGAAACCGGTCTTCCATGCGAAGTTTTTGTTCTGATATCACACTCATGGATTCAATTTGGGGATTAGGGTTGTTCAAGCGATTAAGCAACGACTTCTTCCTTGATCCAGTCGTAGCCTTTTTCTTCGAGCTCAAGGGCAAGCTCTTTGCCACCCGATTTAACGATTCGGCCGTCAACGAGTACGTGCACAAAATCGGGCACGATGTATTCGAGAAGGCGCTGGTAGTGCGTGATAACTACAAATGCGCGGTCATCAGAGCGGAGCTGGTTTACGCCGTCTGAAACGATACGCAGGGCATCAATATCGAGACCTGAGTCGGTTTCGTCCATGATGGCAAGCTTCGGTTCGAGGATCGCCATCTGAAAAATTTCATTACGTTTTTTCTCGCCGCCCGAGAAGCCTTCGTTGACTGAACGCTTTTTCAGGTTAGGGTCGAGATGTACCATTTCTGCCTTTTCCTTGAGCAGTTTCAGGAATTCCATCGCCGTGATGGGCTCTTCGCCACGGTGTTCGCGCTGTGCGTTGATGGCCTGCTTGAGGAAGTTGGACATGCTGACGCCGGGCAGTTCAACAGGGTACTGAAATGCGAGGAAGAGTCCTTCGAGGGCGCGTTCGTCAGCTTCCAGTTCTAGCAAATCATCATCCTGGAAAGTCACAGAGCCTTCAGTCACTTCATAGCCATCGCGACCAGCCAGGACAGAGGCCAGGGTACTTTTACCGGAGCCATTTGGGCCCATGATGGCGTGCACTTCGCCGGCATTGACCGTGAGGTTCAGGCCTTTAAGAATTTCTTTGTTCTCGTCTTCTATCGAAACGCGGAGATTTTTGATCTCTAGCATGATGTTAGGGGTTCACTTCTTTGGTAAGATGCAGATGCAGTTTGGAAAGATGCAGCTTGGATAAATGCCGTGTCATTCTTCGCAGCAATCTGCCAGTTTCGGGGTGTTGGGTGCAGGACGCCCTGCTATAGCTAGCCTACGCTGCCTTCTAATTCGATGGCGAGTAGCTTCTGGGCCTCTACTGCAAATTCCATAGGCAGCTTGGCCAGGATGTCTTTACAGAAGCCATTTACAATCAGCTTGATGGCTTCTTCTTCGCCGATGCCACGCTGGTTGCAGTAGAAAATCTGGTCTTCGCCAACTTTCGACGTGGTTGCTTCGTGCTCAACCTGTGCAGATTGATTTTCAATTTCGAGGTAGGGGAAGGTGTGCGCACCACACTTGTCGCCGAGCAGCATAGAGTCGCACTGCGAGAAGTTTCTGGCGTTCTCCGCTTTCGGATTCACTTTCACCAGGCCACGGTAGCTGTTCTGGCTGCGGCCGGCAGAGATCCCTTTTGAGATAATTGTGCTCGACGTGTTTTTGCCGAGGTGGATCATTTTTGTGCCGGTGTCTGCCTGCTGCTTGCCTTTGGTGAAGGCTACAGAATAGAACTCGCCAACTGAATGGTCACCTTTCAGGATAACGCTCGGGTATTTCCAGGTAATCGAGCTACCCGTTTCAAGCTGGGTCCAGGAAATCTTGGCGTGATCGCCCTGGCAAATGCCGCGCTTGGTTACAAAGTTGTAGATCCCGCCAACGCCTTCTTCGTTGCCCGGGTACCAGTTCTGAATGGTGGAGTATTTTACTTCAGCACCTTTGTGGGCGACAATCTCGACCACTGCAGCGTGCATCTGGTTTTCATCGCGCATCGGGGCTGTGCAGCCTTCAAGGTAGCTCACATAGCTGTCTTCATCAGCAATGATCAAGGTGCGCTCAAACTGACCTGTGCCGGCTTCGTTGATGCGGAAGTACGTTGACAGCTCCATGGGGCAGCGGACACCTTTCGGAATGTAGCAGAACGAGCCATCTGAAAAGACCGCAGAGTTCAACGCTGCATAGAAATTATCGGTGTGCGGCACAACAGAGCCGATGTACTTTTTGACCAGTTCGGGATGGTTTTCGATGGCTTCACCGAAAGAGCAGAAAATGATACCGAGCTCTGCAAGTTGCGCTTTAAACGTGGTGGCAACAGACACGCTATCTACCACAACGTCAACAGCCACGCCTGTCAAACGCTTCTGCTCTTCAAGCGAAATGCCCAGCTTTTCGAATGTTTCGAGCAACTCAGGCTCAACTTCGTCGAGGCTGCTGTATTTTGGTTTGTTGTTCGGGGCAGAGTAGTAGCTGATATCCTGGAAGTCTACTTCCGGGTATTCCAGATGCGCCCACTGGGGATACTTGTCCTTTTCTTTCAGCGTTTCCCAATGGCGAAAAGCGCGCAGACGCCAGTCAAGCATCCACTGCGGTTCTCCCTTTTTAGAAGAGATTAATCGTACAATATCTTCGTTTAATCCCTTGGGAGCCGTATCCGCTTCTATATCGGTTACAAATCCGTACTTGTATTCACTGTCAGCTACTTCATGCAAGAAGTCGGTATCGCTCTGGCTCATGGCTTTTTTGCGTTCCAGTTGTTGGCGTTCCGGGTGGAAAGCTGTGGCGGCACGGATGCCTTCACATAGCTCAATTTTGCAGTGTAAACAACTGTTTACAAACTGGTGGTGTAAACTTTTGTCAACAACCCGCCGAAATACGTTTCGTTCCCTTATTTGGATTTAGTCTATAATAAGATTAACGAAAAGATCACGATCCACTGGCAGGGGGATGAACAGGGGTGTCAGGAACTGTGTAACATAGCGAAGGTACATCCCACAGAAAGTATGACTCCGTTTTCTATACCCATAACAAGGCTCCGGTAAACAATGGAATTGCAGATTACCGATCGCGCGCTCAGTAAAATTATGGAATCAGCTTCTAAAGAGGCAGTTGATCTCAATGAAACCATGCTACGTATTGCCGTAGTGCCGGGTGGCTGTTCTGGGCTGACGTACGATTTGGGATGGGATACCACACAAATGGAGCAAGATGATGTGCAGCAAATCGGCGACGTGCGGGTCGTTCTCGATAAGCGGAGTTATGCCTATCTGATGGGCTCAGAGCTCGATTTCTCTGATGGATTGGAGGGGAAAGGATTTCATTTCATGAACCCCCAGGCCATCCGCAATTGCGCCTGCGGCGAGTCGTTTGGGCTGTAGCCATTCGTGCTTTCGGAGGCTCTGTTTTCGGGATTCCGTGCTTTCGTTTACTGTTATACGTCATTCCCAACTCGATTGGGCATCCACCCGAATGATTGACACCATCGAGCCTAAGAAAATGCTCTGTGTAATACCTGTGGACTCCCAGTCAAGCTGGGAATGACGCTGAGGCCTTTCCCTAAAAATCAATCGGCACTCGACAATCGGCATTCGGCATTCCAAGTCAGGGCATCCACCCGAATGATTGACACCTTCGAGCCTAAGAAAGCTCTGTGTAATACCTGTGGATTCCCAGTCAAGCTAGGAAAGACGCTGAGGCCTTTCCCTAAAAAATCAATCGGCACTCGTCAATCGGCATTCGGCATTCCAAGTCAGGGCATCCACCCGAATGATTGACACCATCGAGCCTAAGAAAATGCTCTGTGTAATACCTGTGGATCCCCGGTCAAGCTGGGAATGACGGTATGAGAAGGCTGTTTGCTAAAACCCAATCGGCATTCGGCACTCGACACGAACATAAGCTTGCTTATGTGACTGATGAAATAAATCCGGCACGCCTACCCCCTTCGCCAGGCAATCGTGTCGCCTTCCAAAATCCCGTGGGTGTCAGCAAAGCCGGCAATCACTTCTAATACAAATGCAGCAGGATACTCCGAGGGCACACTGTCTGGTGACAGCGGGGTGGTGTATTTCGCAATATGGACCACCTCCATGGCACTGTTGATAAAAATGATATCCAACGAAATGGTGGTGTTCGACATCCAGAAGCTCTGAATCCGCTCCTCGGGCATCAAAAACAACATGCCTGAAAGATCTGGCAAGCTGTTACGCTGCATCAGGCCCCGTGTTATGCTAGAGTCGTTGTCTGCAATTTCGATATCCAGACTAAGGTAGTTTTCTTCACCCCGCAACAGATCAAGGGTACCATCTTTCCTGAAAGGAATATGAACCTCTGTTTCCGCCTCTGAACTGGATGACGTAGCAGGTTTAGTTTCACAGCCCAAGCAAATCAGGCCGGCAAGCAAGAAAAGAGAAACAGACTTCAATGTATACATATCGGGGATAAAGCAGTATCAACGTTAAGGCCCTACAAACGACCTACATAACCAAAGGAAACCACAAAAAACCTTAAATTTTCAACCAGCAACCTTCAACAGCAAACACAAGTGTGTTTGCAATCAGCTGTCCTTCAAACGCCAGCGGATGCGCATGGATTCATCAATGCCATACCTATCAGCAAACCCTCCGTTCACTTCCAGCACATACAGCGCTGGGCCTGTGGATGAAATAGTTTGCTCCGTAAAAGGACGTGCGCGTTTGGCGATGCTCACAATTTGAGAATCTGCATCAACAAAAATAAGATCGAGCGGCAGCGGGGTGTTTTTCATCCAGAAGGTCTGGATTTTCTCTTCATTGTCGAGGAAGAGCATGCCGCCGCGTGCCGGCAGGGAGGTGCGCTGCATCAAGCCGCGAGCCCTGGCCGAGTCGCCTTCTGCAATTTCGATAACGAGCGTGGTAAGTATGGAGCCATCAGGACGTACAACTTCGAGCAAGCCATCTGCCCGGAATTCGATTTCGGGTGCTTCAATTACTTGACCGCTATCATCGGAAGTACAGCCTGCCACAAGCAAAAGCATGGCAACAAACAAGTAGTTAAGTGGGCGCATAGGTGTCAGATGAAACATGGGCGTTATGCGGTTATGGCAGAAGTTACCTAAAACATCAGGCGCGTAAAAGCTTCCTGGCTTCTGGCTTTTCCTTCAGCAGACAATCGGACGCGATTGTTACGAATCGGTTCAATAATTCCTGCGGATTCGAGCCAGGCAAGCTCTTCAATGTGATCCGTCAATAAATCGATCCCATAGGCCGATTCGAGGCGCAGCAGGTCCAGTCCTTCGGTATGTTGCAGCCTTAGAAAGATGTACTCATTGGCCAGCGTATCCAAATCTAACCGGCTCCGGCTTTCTATGGGAAGCTCCTTCTGATTCAATAACGCGCTGTAATATGCAATATTGTCTACATTTGCCCATCGGTTCGCCTGAGAACGCGAGCCCGAAATCCACCAGAATGAGTGGGCACGGGGGCCTATGCCGAGTACGTTGCCATGGTAGAGCTGAACCTCGCGCATCGTGCTTTCGTGGCCGGGTGCGGCAAAAGCGGAGAGCACGTAGTGGTTGAAGCCGGCGTCTTGCATATAGCGTTGCGCGAACGCGTAGCGACGCAACGCAGGTTCGTCGGTATCAGGATAGGAGAAGCACGCGGCCATTTGTGGCGTAGCGTTTTCTGAGTTGTAGATGGGCATCCCACGCAAGCTGATATGATTAACGTCAAAGCTTCGCGCTTTTTCCAGGCATGCCGCCCAGTACTCAATGGGTTGTTCGGGTATGGCAATGTCGAAGGTCATCGAAACGGTGCGCATGCCTACCTGCCGGCAATTTTTGATGCCTTTGATGAGGGCTTCCGGTGTGAAGGCATAGCCGAGTTTTTGCAGGTCGTCTTCGAAAAAGGAGCCGGCGTTGATATTGACCGTGTCAAATCCCAATGCAGCCAGGCCTTGCAATGTGTCCAGATCCAGATGGGGGGGCATCAAATCAATCGAGAACTCATTGACGCGCAATGCATCAAAGGAGCTGAACAATGTGCCAACGACAGTCCGTATCCCTTCTTCCCGAATATGGAGGGGATTACCTCCAAAGTGAATGGCTTCTATGGTTTCGTTCTGACTGTGAGTGGGCGCATAAAAGTTTAATTCGTTGCACAAGGCATGTGCATAGGCGATACCGGGCCTGCTTACAGCGCTTCCTGTCTCGGTTGTTGGGTCCGGACTTTCTATATTGATGTAGATGCCTGCCATTCAGTTTGTCTTCACCCCCATGCTAAACTTCGACGCATTACACAAACAATTTTCGGGTTTTGGTCAGTATCAGTCGCAGGAAAGGAAACGTAAAGCTGTAATACTGGAGAGGGCGCTCGAAGTTTTTTACGGGTACGATTCTTCGGCATTTGAACCGGTCGAAATGGAAGCCGGCCGGCCTGCAAAGCTGGTTGCGGTCCCGCTCGAAACACCGGTATTACACCAAGGAGTGGGCGCTCGGCCAGAGATGCTCACGGTTGTTGCATCAGATGGCTCCCAGATTTACCCCGATCGCAACATCGAACCGCTGTGCTATTTGCTCAACCTGAGCAAAATTGCCTTTCAATACGGTACCTCCGAAAAGCCGGTAATGGATGCGGTGCCTTATCTGTATTTTCGGGGACAGGATTTGTCGTCGGTTGCTGGCCCCGAAATCGAAGTGGCCGGCCCCGAGGTTGTATCAGCGCTACGCGATGAGTTGGAACTGCGGACCCTTTTAGAAACCTCAGAGGCTGGACGCGTAACAGGCAGACCCATCCTTGCCATAGCTGATGGTACCCTGATTCGCTGGATGATCAAGCGATTACGCCGGCCCCGGCTCGAAGCGCAACTGCTGGAACGTTATTTTGCCGCATTGGCTGCATTTAAAACGCAGATGATACCGTTGTGCTCATACATCAGTATGCCTCGAGGAACCGAGTTTATAAACTACCTTTCGGGACATATGCTGGACTCGGCAGCGCCGCTACCCTGGACGGATGCTGAATTAGAAGGCATTACCGACCGGATGCTGTTTCAACGCGTGTTGGCACCTGGCGAACGTTCTGCTATATTTCAGTCGCAGTCGGTAGTATTGAAAGAATACCCGCCGGCGCAGGTTATTTGTTACTTCTATGTGCACGTGGAAGGGCACAGCGGCGAATCGGAAATTGCCCGCGTTGAATTCCCTCGCTGGATGATTGAGCAGCCAGAGATGATCGACCTTGTGCACGCAGCGGTGCTGGACGAGTGCCACAAAGGAAACGGCTACCCGATGATTCTTTCTGAAGCGCACGAACACGCCATTGTACGAGGCCCCGAGCGTATGATGTTTTACCAAATGATTGAGCGCGAAATGATGGCGCAGGGAGAGGTAATCGAAGTCTCTTCAAAAAAACGATCCAAAGATTTGCCGCAATTGTAGGCACAAGGAGAAACGAGCAAGCGAATGCAAGAAGCAATAGGAGAAGTGCTGGAATCCAACACACGGATGTTGAAAGCCCAGGTGCCGGCAGAGGTTACGCCGCCTGTTTTTGGCGCATGGGTGAAAGTTGTGCCGGCTGATGGATCAACCATCTACGGGATTGTGAGCCTGGTAGAGCAGGGGAGTGTGATGCCCAATCGGCGCACCACCGCATTGGGTAAAACGACGGATGAATTGGTGCGCGAGATGCCCCAGGTGATTGCGTTGTTACGTACTTCATTTACCGCGGTGATCGTAGCATACAGCGATGCTGAAGGTCGGCTACGCCAAACGTTGCCGCCCACGCCGGCGCCAATCCACGGATTTGTCAGCGCGTGCTCTCCTGAAGAAATTGGCGCATTGGGGATGCCTTTCGACTACTTCCGTACCCTCGTACATTCAGATACCGGCGTTCCTGTTGATGATTTACTGGTAGCCACGCTTCAGCAGATTTATGCCGTACAAGAAGGGGATGGATATCAGTTGCTGGTCCAGGCAGGTCGCGTGCTAAGCCGGCTGTTCCAGGACGACCATGAACGGCTGCAGGCGATCTTGCGGCGCGTTCAATAGGAATGCCGAATGTCGATTGCCGAATGTCGATTGCCGAATGTCGAGTGTGTTAGGATCAGAGGTGGGTTTAGTGCATCTGCCACTGCCCCAGCAGGACACGAAATCCCGACTCCCCAAAACCTTTACTGCTGTAAGAAAATAATCCCTACGCGGAAGGGGAGGACAAACTCTACCTTTGTCTGCCCGATCACCACGGCAGGGTTGATTTCGTAGAAGAAAGCGGAGTCGGTAAGAAGCTGCACGCGTCCAATACCGAAATGGATCGAGGGGCCGCTTTCGTTGCTGCTGGCCTGTGTTAATGGTACAAATGCACCAATACCCGCCAGTAGATACACTTCTGCACCGCCCTGCGGCAGACTAATGATGCCGGACAGCTGGGGGTCAAAAATAAACGATGCTTCATCGCGGCCGCGGAGCACAAAGCCCGTGAAGCCCATGCCGATGGCGAGCGAGAAGTCCTGATTCACGCGAGATGAAACGCGTCCTCGAAAACCAAGGCCAAATCCATTGTTCACGCTAAGCACGGTATTGAGGCCTATGCCAAACTGGGTGTTTTCCAATCCCCGGATGCCCTGCGCAGATGCTGAAGAAGGAGACAACATCCACATGCTTGCTGTTACCAGTAGAAGAAGGGGGAGCGATTGAAGACCTCGCTTGCAAACACTAAACATAAAGATTCGCCTAAGGGGCTATTAATAGAGCAATAATAAATAATCGGGTTAGCTGTATCGTGGTAATACGGCAGATAAACGGTCGGGGCTGCCGAACAGTTACATTTACCAACATCAGCCTGGAATAGCCTGAAAACTACGGAGATTAAGCGTATGCCGCAAGTGCCCTATCTTATTGAATATAAATTGTTTAAGCAAAATAATTCGATTTTACTGTTCAATCCGTAAAAAGGGGGAGGAACGGTGTCAATTCAGCCGTAACTCATCCTTGCTAACTCCGTAGTGGGATGCATGCCGGCTATCGGAATGGAATCCTTAATCCCCTACCTATTAACCGTGCCAGCCCTTATTATGCTGTATGTGAATTAACCCGCCCGTACTATGCAAGAAGAAATTTTTATACCGCTCATTGTATTCGGCTTCATCGCGCTGATTGTGAAAATGAGCCTGGATTTTGCAAAATGGAAGAGGATGAACAACGCCAGCCAGGGATTTGTCGAGGGCAGCAGTGACAAGTCGCTTGGTGTCAGCGAACTCAAGAACCTGATCAGCGAGGCGGTTATGGAAGCGAATGTCCCGCTTGTGGATCGGATCACTGAACTGGAAGAGCAGCTTGAAATCAGTCGCAAAAGCTTACCCGAGAAAGCGCCCCTCAAACAATTGAGCAGCCCGGAGCCCGGGGATGACTAAACCTGCTTTGGGGAACGTAAGACGCATATAGTCAGGAAAAGTACAGGACCATGCCAGAAGAAATATTTGTCATCATCGTCGTTGCTATCTGTGCCGGCACGTTTATGTCGGTTGTCGGAATGATGATTAACTACCTGAAAACCCGTTCACCACAGGCTACGGGCAACAGCATGACGACAAGCGAGCTTGAAGGGATGATTCAGAAGTGGATCAGCGAAGCCACGCAGCCGCTGATGGAACGATTGAATGATTTGGAAGATCGGTTTGAATCGATCGAGGCGGATGAGATTAAGCGGGAGACGGGCGCGTTGCTCGATGGGATAGATGCGTATGAAGATGATAAAGCGATGGAGCCGGCAAGGCGAGAGAAGAGCCGGCGGTAGCGGAGGAGTGGCGCGTTAGGAAATGTAGTGCTTTGACGATCAATAATGGCAGGCGCATATCGGATATGAGCGTGATGAAACCCTACATGGGTAGCAAAAGAATTGCCCTATCCAGATGCAGGGTAGGGGCGCATTGCCTATTTTGAGTTGATTTTTCCATACGAGCGCCCAGTCGGGACTGGGTATTCGAGGAAGGTCACAATGGCATGCAGATTCAACTAGATAGCGCAGAGAATGAGTGGATCATCAAAGATGGAGAAGCCCATAGTTAAAAATTTGATACAGTTGGTGTTGATCGTGTTTAGTGTTGTTCTTGGCATTTTCCTGAGTGAGAGAATTGAAGAGCAGAAAAGTAAAAGGGAAGCCGTAAAGTTATTATCGAAAATAACATTAGAGGTTGAGGATAATAAAAGGCTGATAGAGGACTGGACGCCTTATCATATAGAAATAGTTCGAAGGTTAGATAGCCTTTCCAATGACATAAAATTTGTTGAGCGTTTTATCGGTAATAAATCAATTCTTTTCAGCGAAGTATTTACCAGGAGGACCATCATGGCCAGAAGACCTGCCAGTGATGCCTGGGATATCGCTAAATCGCATCCCCTGATCGTGCGCTTTGACTATGACGAACTACTCATGCTTTCCAAGATTTATAATCAACAGGAAGATACTTATAAATCCTTTTCAAAAATCTCTGAGATATTCTACGCACCCGATTTTAATTCAAAGGGAAATGCAGCGTTCAATTTGCGCCGGATCAATAATCTGATACAGGAAATGGTTGGACTGGAAATGCAATTGATAGGCTACTATAAAGAAGCAGAAGGATTCTTTGATCTGCAGACCGCTGCAGAATAAACGTAGGAGCTGTTTTTAAGTACAAACACATCAAGCCTGTTGGATTGCTGTGTTTGCTGTTGAAAGTTGCAGGTCACAGGTTGAAGAGTTCACAGGTTGAAGGTTTTTGGCCTTATACGGTAGCCATCCCATCAACCAGTACTCCGTTTTGCATCGGTATGTGCGGAAACTGGACGATTGGTTGCATGCTACATCGCTCTATGTCGAAAAGCATCTGAAGAGAAACTGCAGAAACTAAAAAAGGGGGATTGGCTAAGCCGATCCCCCTTTTGATTTCTAGCGCGTTGCCTTACGACTTGGCGGCAATGCTAGCCTGTGCTGCTGCGAGCCGTGCAATTGGTACACGGAAGGGCGAACAGGACACGTAGTTCAGGCCTGTTTCAAAGCAGAAGTGCACCGAAGCAGGATCACCACCGTGCTCACCGCAAATACCCACTTTGAGGCTGCCATTTGAAGCGCGACCGCCGTCCGTTGCCATCTGTACCAGTTTGCCCACACCTGAGGTGTCGATAGACTGGAATGGATCGTCGGGCAAGATCTTCGTTTCTACGTAGCCAGGCAGGAAGCGGCCGGCGTCGTCACGGCTGTAACCAAAGGTCATCTGCGTAAGGTCGTTGGTGCCAAACGAGAAGAACTCAGCTTCAGCGGCGATGTCTGCTGCGGTCAGGGCAGCGCGAGGAATCTCGATCATCGTGCCGATGAGGTAGTCAACTTCGGTACCTTTCTCTGCAAACACTTTAGCAGCGGTTTCGAGAATGACAGCTTTCTGGTTGACAAACTCTTCCACGGTACCAATCAGCGGTACCATGATTTCGGGATGTACGTCGATGCCTTTGGCGCGCGTTTCTACTGCGGCTTCCAGGATGGCGCGTGCCTGCATTTCGGTGATCTCCGGATAGGTGATACCGAGGCGGCAGCCGCGGTGGCCAAGCATTGGGTTGAACTCGTGCAGGGCTTCAACCTGTGCTTTTACATCATCTACTGAAATGCCGAGCGCGTCTAGCCATTTCTTTCTGGCCGGCTGCGTCGTGTGGCAGGAACTCATGAAGGGGTGGATCCAGCAGGCGGATCGTAACCGGCTTGCCGTCCATGGCTTCAAAGAGACCGCTGAAGTCTTCTTTCTGGAACGGAAGCAGTTCATTCAGTGCCGCGCGGCGTGCTTCTTCCGTTTTGGCCATAATCATTTTACGCATGCTCAGGATGCGGTCACCCTCGAAGAACATGTGCTCTGTACGGCAAAGGCCGATGCCTTCAGCGCCAAACTCAACGGCTTTGCGCGCGTCAGCTGGTGCATCTGCGTTGGTGCGTACACCCATTTCGCGGTACTCATCGACCCAACCCATGAAGGTTGCAAAGTCGCCGCTCATCTGTGGCGGTACCAGGGCTTCTTTGCCAAGGATTACTTCGCCTGAGCTACCGTTGATAGAAACCCAGTCGCCTTCTTTAACGGTGGTGTCACCTACTTTGAACTGCTTGTTGGCGTAGTCGATAACCACTTCGCCACAACCTGCAACACAAGGCTTGCCCCAGCCACGGGCAACTACGGCTGCGTGCGAGGTCATACCACCGCGAGAGGTCAGGATACCCTGCGCTGCGTCCATGCCGCCGATGTCTTCAGGGCTGGTTTCGATACGCACGAGGATCACGTGTTTGCCGGCTGCTTTGGCTTCTTCCGCTTCGTGTGCTGAGAATACAACCGCACCAACGGCAGCGCCTGGTGAAGCAGGCAGGCCTTTGGCAATTACGCGATCGGCGTAGTTGGCTTCGTTTTCAAAACGAGGGTGAAGCAACTGGTCCAGATGACCTGGCTCAACCAACTCGCTTACAGCAGTTTTTGTATCTACCAAACCTTCTTCAACCATGTCTACTGCAAACTTGATTGCAGCGGCGCCTGTACGCTTACCGTTACGTGTCTGGAGGATGTAGAGCTTGCCGTGCTGTACGGTGAACTCAATGTCCTGCACGTTTTTATAGTGCTGCTCAAGGCGCTCGGTTGTTGCTACCAACTCTTTGTACGCGTCTGGCAGTTCTTCTGCCATTTTATCGAGCTCCTGTGGCGTACGGATACCTGCTACAACGTCTTCGCCCTGGGCGTTAACGAGGTACTCACCGTACAATTTGTTTTCACCGGTAGAAGGGTTACGGGTGAACAGTACGCCTGTACCACATCCTTCTCCCATGTTACCAAATACCATGGCCTGCACGTTGACTGCGGTGCCGATGAGGCCTTTGATTTTGTTGATGTTGCGGTATTTGATAGCGCGCTCGCTGTCCCATGAGTTGAATACAGCGTTGATAGCCAGCGTCAGCTGCTCGGTTGGGCTCTCGGGAAAGAGGTTGCCGATATGCTTTTTGTAGATCGCTTTGTAGCGCTCTACGAGTTCTTTAAGGTCGTCTGCGGTGAGGTCCACATCATCTTCTACACCTTTCTCCTGTTTCAAGGATTCCAGCGCATGCTCAAAGTCGTGGTGGGGAACGCCCATAACCACGTTGCCAAACATGTCGATGAAACGACGATAAGAATCGTATGCAAAACGTGGATTGTTGGTGTGGGCAGCGAGGCCTTCAACCACTTCGTCATTCAGACCAAGGTTGAGCACCGTGTCCATCATGCCCGGCATGGATACAGCAGCACCACTACGAACAGACAAGAGCAGCGGGTTCTGCGCATTGCCGAAGCCGGCGCTCATCGCTTCTTCGATGTGCTTTACACCGGCAGTTACTTCGTCTTCCAGCGTCTCAGGCCAGGCGTGGCTGTTTTCGTTGTAATACTTACAGCAATCCGTGCTGATCGTAAACCCTGCGGGGACTGGCATGCCAATGGAGCTCATCTCCGCCAGGTTGGCGCCTTTTCCACCCAGGTGAGCCTTCATCGACTTGTCACCGTCAGCCACCCCATTCCCAAACACATACACGTTTTTTGTTGCAATAGCACTCATTATCAGATCCTTTAGTTCAGTAGATTTTTTGTTTCGCAGTCAGTTAAGCTATACCGGACAGACCGATGCAGTAGCATGGCATCTGATGTCTGTACGAAGAATGCAGGCAATGCGAACCTGCCAGTATTAGACGAAAAGCGTGGAGCAGTAACCTCCTTATGGGGACGCAGTGCCGTCGTCAGTGACGGGCTTTATCGCCGAATAAACCTTGATTTCGGCCATCTAAACGATGCCGTGGACAGAGGGATCCATAAAACGGCCCTTAAATTAATGTAAACTGTGTTAAGGTAGAACATGGATTTCTACCGCAATGCTGAAGTTCACGCTAGATTCCCAAAAGGGTGTGCAGCCGAACAAGCCGGCAAAACGGCTTCACACCGGTCAGTCACCCAGCTGTTCTTCGTTCTTCCAACGGCCATGTGGATTCCATCGAGGCCGCATTTGGAAGCATGGGCCAAATGAGGATGAAGCCGATGGCCAGCAATACCAGAATAAAGGTATGCGGGACTGTTGGAGAAGCAATGAAAAAAGGTTGAAACCAAATGGCATGCATGCCAATAGTGATGTAGAGATTTTTGGTGCGCAAATAGATCAGCGCATTGAGAATGCTCAGAAAGAACAACGACGTCAATGTCATCACCGAACTCAGGCCGGTTGACATGAAAAGGCTGATAAGGGGGAGTTGTATGATCAGATAGATCGACTGTGAGACAACAACAGCAAGTGCCAGAATAATGCGGGCATCTAGGTTAAGGTATCGCTGGCATTTGAGGTGTAATTGGGGCAGCAACAGGCCGCGGTAGGTCAGCTCATCGAAGAACGCTTTACCGATGGCATAGAGCACAAAAGCACCAACAATTTTTAAAGCGCCGTCCTGCTGCCACGCAGCGTGGTAGCCGACTTCCGTAGACACAATCATGCCGTAGGCTACCTGCACCGCTTGCAATATCGCCCAGAGGAAAAACGTCGCAATGAGGCCGGCTTTCAGCTTGTCCCAGCCCAGTCCCAGGTGCCGGCCCCGGAATCTGCCAATCCAGAACACCACACCCAACACCACAAAAGAGATCTTGATGATGCTCAACACAAAAAGCGAGTCGACCACGCCGTTAGTATAGACTTCCGGGATGGAAAACGCATCCTTAAAGAAGTTGATGTAGAGCCAGTTGAACGTGATGTCAGACAACAATACAAGCAACAACAAAAGCATGGGTGCTTCCTTTACATCGCGGAAGACTTTTGGCTTTTCAAGTGTGAGCAAAGGCATGGGTGTGGTACAACTACAAATTTTGCAACCAGATCGGCTGCGCGTGAGAAAGTGATAGAGGAAAAAGGACAAACAGCGGAAGCGTCACACGATTTGCCACTGTTCTGGGCATACGTATGCGTCCAGAATAAGAAACTGTAACGTCATTTACAGGGCTTGATTGCTCACCCGACCAGCAAACGAACGCTCAGATATGCGTTCAACATAGCACTTTTCCTACAGGCTATGTTTGAAGAAACGGTATGTTTCGGCACAACTGTTTAGCTCAGGGTACTACCTGAAATGACTGGCGATAGAAGGATTTCCGTAGCCGAAATGATGCCAGTTTTACAGCAGGGTAAAGGTGCTGCGTGACAGGTCTTTTGATCGCGACCCGTTGCCGGCCTGGATGCCAACATGAAATCCCAATAGCGCGGAACGTTGTCTTACCTAAGGCGTGACAACCCGCTCGTAACGATGGAGCATCCGCTACTGTTCCTACCGGTTACACCCTGCGTACACGCCCTGTTTTCCATTCTATCCTGTATCTGAAGCATATATATGAAGCGTCTGGTCGTTGTAGAATCTCCTACCAAAGCTCGTACTATCAGTAGATTTCTGTCCGGGGATGAATTCCGTGTAGAAGCCAGCATGGGACACGTAAGAGATCTGCCGGCTTCGGCTGCCCAGATTCCCGAAACGCTCAAGAAAAAGTCATGGGCGCGGCTGGGTGTAAATGTGGAAGACGATTTCGAACCGCTTTACGTCATTCCACCAGACAAAAAGAAAATTGTCAAAGAGCTTAAATCTGCGCTAAAAGAAGCTGACGAACTCTACATCGCGACTGACGAAGACCGCGAAGGTGAATCCATTGGCTGGCATCTTGTGCAGGTGTTGAATCCGAAGATCCCGGTGCGCCGGATGGTATTCCATGAGATTACCAAAGATGCCATTCTCGAAGCGCTCGACAACACGCGGGAAATCAATACTAACCTGATTGACGCTCAGGAAACGCGTCGTATTCTCGATCGCCTGGTAGGGTATTCCATTTCGCCGCTGCTCTGGAAGAAAATTAAGCCGAAGCTCTCTGCCGGCCGCGTGCAAAGTGTTGCGGTGCGTTTGATTGTTCTCCGGGAAAAAGAGCGCATGGCATTTGTGCCGGCGTCCTACTGGGACATCAAAGCCCGCCTCGAACAAGACGCACGTCAGTTTGACGCCGTGCTCTCCAAATACCGGGGCATTCGGATTGCCACAGGGAAAGACTTCGACGACGAGACCGGCAAGCTCAACGCCAAGCTCAAAGAGGGCAAAGACGTGCTGGTGCTCAACGAGGCTGAAGCGCGTGCCCTGGCAGATCGGTTGCCGCAAGACACCTGGACGGTTACCAGCGTCGAAGAACGGATGGTGTCGCGTAAGCCCGCGCCGCCGTTTATCACCTCGACCCTCCAGCAGGAGGCCAGCCGAAAACTAAAACTCTCCGCCCGCGAAGCCATGCGGGTTGCGCAGAAGCTGTACGAGCAAGGGTACATCACCTACATGCGTACAGACTCTACCCAGCTTTCCAAAGAAGCCATTGATGCAAGCCGCAACGCCATTGAGCGGAAGTACGGTACCGAGTACATCAACGACAAGGTGCGCAATTTCTCCAGCAGCGTACGCAACGCGCAGGAGGCGCACGAAGCCATTCGGCCGGCTGGAAATAAAATGCAGACCAAAGATGAGCTCGGTCTCACCGGTATTGAAGGTGCGCTCTACGATTTGATCTGGAAGCGTACCGTTGCATCGCAGATGAAGGACGCTCGCCTCCGCCTGTCGACGGTGCTGATTGATGCCGGCGAAGGGGATGACGTAGCGCAGTTCAAAGCCAACGGTCGGACCATCGAATTTCCTGGTTTCTTCCGCGCCTATGTGGAGGGCAGCGACGACCCCGAAGCTGCACTCGAAGACCGCGACCAGCCCCTGCCGCGGATTAAAGAAGGCGACCAACCGGATTGCAAAGAAGTCGAAGCTGTTGGCCACGAAACGAAGCCGCCGGCGCGTTACACCGAAGCAAGCCTGATCAAGATGCTCGAAAAGCAGGGCATCGGCCGGCCCAGTACCTACGCGACGATTATCGACACAATTATCCATCGCGGTTACGTGCGTCGTAAGAGCAACCAACTCATTCCAACCTTCACCGCGTTTGCAACCACGCACCTGCTGGAGCAGGAGTTTGAGCAACTGGTTGATGTGGGCTTTACCGCCGGCATGGAGCAGGTGCTCGATGACATCGCAGCCGGTGAGGTAAAAGCCAAACCCTATCTTGACCAGTTTTATCAGGGCAAAGACGGTCTTGAAGCACGCGTAGAAGGGGGGCTCGATAAAATTGACGCGCGTAGCGTCTCTACAGTCACTTCGCCAAAATGGGGCGATTACCTGGTTCGCGTCGGCCGCTATGGCCCGTACGTAGAGCTGGAGCAAGACGGCGAACGTTTGACAGCTTCGCTGCCGCCCGAAACGGCGCCGGCTGACCTGTTGGAAGAGGACCTCGCTACTATTATCAAAGAAGGCAACGAGGAAGACAAAGTGCTCGGTATCCATCCCGAGGCTTCTATGCCAGTCTTTGTGCGCAAAGGCCCCTATGGCCCCTATATCCAGTTGGGGGATGATGAGCAAGAAGGCAAGCCTAAGCGCATCTCGATTCCTAAAGGGACGCAGCCGTCAGAAGTTGATCTCGACAAAGCTGTCAGCCTGCTGGCGCTGCCACGTGTACTGGGGAGCCACCCTGAAACTGGAAATGATATTGCTGCCAACATTGGTCGCTACGGTCCTTATGTGCAGCATGGTCGCACCTTTGCGTCGCTCACTGCCGAGGACGATGTGTTGACCGTAGAGCTGCCGCGCGCGCTCGAGTTGATCAGCAAAAAAGATAAGAAAAGCGCGGCCCTTCGCACGCTGGGCAATCATCCTGAAACAGGTGACCCAATCGATGTGATGGAAGGCCGCTACGGCCCGTACGTCAAGCACCAGAAAACCAATGCATCCCTCCCGAAAGGCGTAGAGCCAGACGCATTGACGATGGACCAGGCGCTTGAGCTGTTGGCTGCCAAAGCCAAGTCAAAAGGGAAGAAGCGGACGACCCGGAAAAAGAAGAAGTAGGTGCGCCACCGTAAGGCCAAAAACCTTCAACATTTAACCAAAAAAAGAATCCTTATGGATTCTTTTTTATTTAGTTGCCCATTACGCTGTCAATACACCCGGGGAACGGCTGGCAGTCTGGATGATCAGCGGGTAAGCGGTCGAAGGGCCGGCAGGGCGGGGTGAAGGTAAAGCCGGCGCGTTGGACGACAGAGGATGGCGGGAATACATCGAACGAGACGGGATAGCCGGCCCCAAAGTAGCCAAACCCATTATCGACGTTGCTGAAAAGGTTCGGATTAATCAATAATTCTGGATCGAATACGCCGCCGGGAGGGACCCATTCATCGTTGCCGACAAAAAACTCAAAGCGGATATTCAGCACAGAGATGAACCGCTTGGAAAAACAGCTATTCTCAAAAGCCTCTTGTATGTCTACATAATCCCTGGCGTAGTTGATCACGTACTCCCAGCCTTCAGGGAATTGATCACCTTCATCCAGGTAGGACACGTTGACAGGGAATAGGACCGGGTTAATCGCTATTGGCACCTGCGGTTGCAAGGCATAGGTCTCATATTTGACGCCGGCCTGGACGAGGTTAGGGAGCTCACCATCAAGGAAAAAGCTTGGCGCTAGGTCATCCGGTTCGGACAGCCGCCGAATGCTAATATCGCGCGGTACGGTAACCTCAACACGCGAAGAGGCACCGTCGGCCCGAATGACCTCAAGTGCATACGATGCCTCGTGCTCAGGGGTGAAATCTGAGAAGAAAACAATGCCCGTGCTTTCGTCGCTAAAGGTGACTACAGAGTCTTTCCAAACCCGTTGTTCTCCCGTGCCGAGGTGTGTTGTACGGACAGTGGCCTCATCAGCGCCCACACCAATGGTTGGAATGCTGCCGGCGAGCGGAATGACCCTGATGACCTGGCGGTCTGCTTTGGGATTCAAAAAGCCATATACCGTGTAGGGCTCATCAGCACCGAGAAAGGGTTTGGGGTCTTCTTCGCAACCGAGGACCAGAAAAAAGAGCGAAGCCATCCATATCAGGTAAGTGCTTCTCGATGAGGTCTTGACGGTTTGCATGTTGCAGGGGAAGAATACACGGAGTACAGCGAATCGAAGCGCCAGTAAAAAACGGATCGTCGATTGCGTGTATATGCTGCCCTTGTTTTTATGTGCCAGCTCAGGCGGTCGAAAGTGTAAAGTGTGTGTTAAACTTGCGAGGTTACTGCAGGTGAGGCCTGTATCCATCGTTGTGCAAACAGGACTTTGGCAATGAAACAGGCAATAACCATCTCAACCCAGCTTAGTGAGAGCGCGGCCGGGAGTACATTATTTCCGGTAAGTCCCATATTCCATGCGCCGACCCAGAAAAGGACGAAGAAAAAGAGCCAGCCAACCGTTGCTGCCATAAATACGGATTTTGGACTGTCGCCAAATTGCTGTGCATAGAGCCAATACAGGAATACAACAACACCCGTCAGGAGTGTATCCCATGCACCCCATATCAGAAAAATAGGCACATCCATTTGGGCAACGGTATCTACAGGTGACCAGTAGGCTCGCATGGCCGGCATTACAAAAATGAAGTACCGCAGCGTTTCTGAGATGTGTATCCAAAGGCTTGTTATGAGTGTGGTTAAGATAAATGTCCTTGGAGAGAGAGGTGAGCTTTTCATGTTTTTGTAGTGTTTACTATAAAATAATGTAAAAAAACTATCGCAGCTTTTGAATAACCGCGTCTATTGCTGCTTCGATTGTTGATTGATTGTAGTTCAGTCGCGTCAGTACCATAAGTCCCTGAAATTCCATCAGTAAGGCAGCTGCTAAACGGTCGACATCCTGAATGTCACCATGTACAGCGGTTAATGCCTGTTTAAAGACCGTCTCTGTTTGTTGAAGGCCGGCTGTTACGAGGGCGGCAATATCGGGAGTGTCTGCTCCAAATTCTGTTGCCGAGTTGGTCAGCAGGCAACCGGGGCTTCCTGTTTTCTTGTCGTGGGCAGCCACTAATGTGGAAGTAAAGAAGGCCTTTATGCCGGCAATGGGGTCAATTGCAGTTGTAATATGATCTTGCAAGCGTTTTACAACAACATGTTGGATGTAGTGGCGGATGGCTTCCAGAAAAAGAGTATGTTTGCTTCCGAATGTGCTGTAGATACTGGGGGCTTTGACTTGTAGTGCTTTTTCAAGGTCAACCAAAGACGTGTCAGCATAGCCTTTTTTCCAGAACAACACCATTGCGCGTTCCAGTTGCTCACTTCGTGCAAATTTCCTAGATCGAGGCATAATTTTAATTTGTAGTAACCACTACAATATAAAAATTATTCATCCCAAAGCAAGGAATGTGACGGTTGCTATAGTTTTGCCTGAAGCTGGAGAATCAAATGGCGCGGAGGAGCGAGTCGGGCTGGCCGTTCCAGGTAGTAGTATTCAAGCGCGTTACGCAGGATAAGGCCTGCCCGGAAATTCGACCACTGCCAGCCAAGGCGCACATCGAGCACGCGTGCTTCGGTGAGGATTTCAGCGCTCGTTACGATAAACCCAAAATCTTCGTTGAAGCGCTCGGGTTCGCTGATGTACCGCATGTCAGCACCAACTTGTAACCCTCTCCATGGCTGAATGTCGATGGCGAAGGTAATTTGATGGTTGGCTCTGAATTCGAGGGGCAGGGTTTCTTCTACGCCAGTTTCCGGATTGATGCGCGTTGTTTCAGAGTCGAGGTAGCTATACCCCAGGCGTGTCTGTAGCTTGCCGGCAAAGAACGCGCCATCGATACCCGTTTCGATGCCTCTGATTTCCGCATCAGGCAGGTTTCTGAACCAGAGCGCCCCTAGTTCTGTGTTGACACCAGACTCGATCAGGTTGGCGTACTCGTTGTAAAACAAGGCCAGGTCGAATTGCAGTTCGTTTGTGCTGTTGATGCGTGCAAGTGTCCGCAAGCCTACTTCTAAACTTGTGCTCTCCTCGGGCCGAATGTTGGGATTACTGGTGATACCAAATGCTTCGTCGTTGGCAAAGCGCTCTGCGATACTCGGTACGCGGAATCCCTGGCCATAGGCAGTACGCAATGTAAGGTTGTCGTTGACGATGTAGTAGAGGTTTAGCTTAGGGCTAAACCGTGTAATGGTTTCTTCCGAGCTAATCGCGTACACATCGAACCGTGCGCCGGCTACGAGATTGAGATTGCCCAGTAAAGGTTGCTCCCACTGGGCAAAGGCAGCACCTTCTGGCTGAAGGAAGGAGGATGCGTTACCATCCAACTCATCGCCGAAAAAGCTGGATTGCGCCCAGTTTGAGTCGACCGAGAAGCCGGCCGTAAGGAAGTAGTTGGTTCTTGGTGTCCAGTTAAGCTGGAATTCAGCGCCGTACCGAAGCCCGCGTGTGCCGTCCGTTTCCACGGCACGAGGTTTGCCGGTATCATCATCGAGTGGGCGCAGGTGGATGCCAAAGAGCCGGCCTTTGATGCTGTAGTACAATTTGGGGTTGATTACGCGCGTAAACGTAGGCAATAGGCCAATTTGGCTCGATACATTGTCGCTGGCTGCAGGATTGCCATTGGGCAAAATACCAGGATTCAGAGCATCCCACACGCCGTTCCAGAAAATGAAGTCGTCCTTTTTCCGATAAAGCCAACTGGCAAGCACCTCAAAACGCGTTGTGCTTTTGGGGCGCCAGCCCAGCTTGGTAAAACCCATCAGGCTGGTGCGTTCACTCAGTCGCGTGTAACCCGGATCTCTGCGGAAGTGTACGTTCGTCCAGAATCCCAGCTTTTCGTTTACCTTTTGCGAATGCGTGAATGATCCTCCAAAGAATGGACGCACGTCCTCCGCTTCGTCCCACTCTACCCGCCACGATTCAAATTTTACGGGTTCATAGCCGCCGGCAAACGTGCGGAGGGACGTCTCCGGTGTATCAGGGAAATCCTTGGTAATGACATTGATAACGCCACCGAGTGCACCGCTACCATACAGGGCTGAACCCGGACCTTTCAGTACTTCGATCCGCTCGATTTGATCAAAAGGCAGCGCTTCAAAGGGGATGCCGTCGCTGTCCGGGGTAAGCAGGGGCAGGCCATCAAGCAAAAACTGGACGCGGCTCCCGACATTGTACGAATACCCTGTTGAGCCACGGATACTTACCTGGTTGCCTTTGACCTGGACGCCAGGAATATGGCGAAGTGCTTCATCGATCGCATACACATTGCGCGATTCCAGTTCGCGAGGTGTCATGATGGCCAGGCTCACGGGCGCGGTAGCAGAGCGCTGCTCGCGCCGTGAAGCGGTAACCGTTACGCCAGTTGACTCGAGGACAACTTCATTCAGGGCTACATCTTCTGATCGGACTTCGCCATCGGTAAGCGTGATCTCGCGTGTATACCTGCGGTATCCAATGGCAGAGATGACAAGCGTATAGGTCCCGGCCGGCACGGCTTCTATGCGATAGGTACCTTCTAGATCGGTTGCCGCACCTGTGCCGAGTTCTGTGAGCAAAACATTGACGCCAGGGAGCGGGAGCCCTCCATCGTCTGTGACAAGGCCTTTGAGGATAGCGCCCTGTCCAAAAGACGAACCTACTAGCAGTAGGCTAAACAGAAACGCCTGGAATAAAACCTTGGAGCAAAACTTCTTCATTTGCATGGGGGATGACTGGATGGAATGCAGGTAAGCGATGGGTGATAGGATGCGGGTCAGTTCGTCACCGGTGGGAAGGGCGGGATGTTATTGAAATCGACGTTTATGTGTATGAAGGTGGTATCGTTAGGGAGCACCTGAAAAATGCCGGCATCTTCCTGGTACAATCCAACAGGCAACCAGTCGAACGCGTTGCTACTCTGTTGGATGGCCACACCACTGTATACATAGGGGCCCGTTGTGACGAGTGAGACAAAAAAACTGTCTTGCTCAGCGGGGCGCTCGAGGCCCTGGCTTAGCACAACTCGCTGTTGACCAAATTCGCTGATGATATCGTCAGCAGACTGGGGTACGATGCGCATGGCAACAAAGCGGAGGTCGAAGAGCGAGGAGTCGGCTGGCCAGGGGCCCGTATAACTAACCGATCCGCTGATGAAGCCACGATCGGGTGCTTCAGGGGGAACGAGGCCAGAGTCACAGCCGGCCGGCAAAAACAGAACAGTACACAGAAAGAGTATACAGAGGGGGCGCACAGGATGACACATACAGGTCTGAAGAGCTAAACGAAAAAGGCAGGTGATGATGAGTGGGTATCAGGGAATGGCACGCACTTTTGGAGCCATCCATGGTTAACCAAAAGGTAACGTTTTTTTTACCTTAAGAGGCACGTGAAACAATAAACGTTTGGAGCAGAGGCAAAATGAGCTTATATTTGCAAGATTTCGAAATATAAGCTAAAGCTTTATTTTGCATCAAATGCAGGCACAAAAAAATGGATTTCACTGTTATACAGAACCATTTTTTCGGCAATAATGCAAAACGGACGTAACCAGCAATGGTTATCCGTTCGTATGGAATTGCCCGGCGTGCCCGAAAGTGAGTTTCACCCCCACCACCGACAGAAAGCCGCGAAGCGAACAGACTTGATCGAAAAGCGTGTTAGAGAGGCCAAATTACATCCTATGACTGTCTTTGACTATCACAGCTTGCCGTACAGTACCTAGGATTTTAATATGAAGTTATCAAAATTTATCTACGAGTTTCCCAAGGAGTTAATCGCCAAATATCCAGCTGAGCCACGAGACAGCGCGCGATTAATGATCCTCAACAGGGAAGAAAAGTCCATCACACACCGGGTATTCAGTGACATCCACGAATACTTCAACGAAGGTGATGTGCTTGTGGTGAACAACACCAAGGTGTTTCCTGCCCGTCTGTATGGCAACAAGGAGAAAACAGGCGCAAAAATCGAAGTGTTTTTGCTGCGTGAACTGAATCCGGAAAGCCGTTTATGGGACGTGATTGTGGATCCGGCTCGAAAAATCAGGATTGGCAACAAACTGTATTTCGAGAACGGACTTATTGCCGAAGTTATCGACAATACCACTTCGCGTGGACGTACCATTCGGTTTGTTTTTGATGGAAACAACGACGAACTCTATCAAAAAATCGATGAGATTGGGCAGACGCCTATTCCACCGTATATCAAACGTAAGGTAGAAGCAGAGGATCGGGAGCGTTATCAAACCATGTTTGCACAGCACCGTGGTGCGGTAGCTGCGCCGACAGCCGGCTTGCACTTTACGCCAGAGTTGATCGAAAAGCTCAGGAGCAAAGGGGTTAAGCTTGTGTCCACCACGTTGCATGTGGGCCTGGGTACGTTCCGCCCGGTTGAGGTCGAAGACCTGACCAAGCATCGCATGGATTCAGAATACTACCTGATCGATCCGGAAACGGCAGATACCGTGAACGCTGCCTTGCTTTCACCTGACCACAAAGTGACGGCCGTAGGCACCACCGTTGTGCGTTCGCTAGAGTCGAGCATTTCAGCGTCGAACACGCTCAAGGCAGACTCCGGGTGGACAGACAAGTTCATCTACCCGCCTTACGAATTCCGGATTACGGAACGCTTGATTACCAACTTCCACATGCCGCGTAGTACGCTCATGATGCTTGTTGCTGCGTTTGCCGACCGTGAGTTCATTTTTGAAGCGTATGAAACCGCAATTGCCGAAAAGTATCGTATGTTCTCGTTTGGCGATGCCATGATGATCGTTTGATCTTTAAAGAGCAGCATTCATGCAAAATCGGCAAGTTGCAGTGATTGTGCCCGCAGCGGGCAAAGGAACGCGACTGGGCGGGCAACGCAAACAATTCAGACTACTGGACGGAAAACCTCTATTGATTCGCTCTTTAGAGGTTTTCCAGTTTCATCCAGAAGTAGACGCTATCGTTGTGGTTGTGCCGGCCGGTGAGGAGAAGACAGTACACGATGCCTTACATGCCGCCGGCCTGTCAAAAGTGATCCACGTTGTCGCTGGCGGTGCATCGCGGCAGGCTTCTGTACATCAGGGATTACTCGCTGTGCCTGAAAGGTGCGAGTATGTGATGGTCCACGATGGTGTGCGTCCTTTTGTTGCCCCTGCCTTGGTTTCAGACGTCATCGCCGGATTGGCTGAGAAAGGTGCAGCGGCACTGGCCATTCCTGTGGCTGATACACTGCGATCAGGAGAAGAGGGTATGTTTGGCGAGACCCGGCCGCGTAAAGGGTTATTTCGTATGCAAACACCGCAAGGGTGCCGGCGGGATTGGTTTCTTCAGGCGCATACACACGCGTTGGAACATGGCATTGAGGCCACCGATGATGTCGATTTGGTTCAGCGAGCAGGCTTCCCTGTGCAGATCGTTAACGGGAGTTCGTTGAATATTAAAATTACAACGAAGGCAGATTGGGATTTGGCCTGTATAATATGGCCGGCGTGGCAACAGGATCGGTAGCTTTTTCAACAATCGTACCGATGTCCGCGTCAGGTAGCGTATTTCAGAAACCAAGCATAACCCCTGCAAGCCATGCGCATTGGATACGGCTATGATGTTCACAGACTGGTCGAAGGCCGGCCGCTGATTTTGGGCGGGATAGAAATTCCCTTCGAAAAAGGCCTGCTCGGGCACTCAGATGCAGATGTTTTGCTGCACGCCATTTCTGATGCGTTGCTTGGTGCAGCTGCGCTTGGGGATATCGGCAAACATTTTCCGGATACAGATCCGCGATGGGAAGGTGCGGACAGCAAGGTGCTGCTTCGTGAGGTGGCCATACTTGTTGCGCGCGAAGGCTTTAAGATTTCCAATGTTGACGCCACGGTAGCCATGCAGCGTCCCAAATTGCGTCCGCACATCGACGAGATGCGGCGCTGTATTGCAGGCATTCTGGGGCTGTATGTAGACGAGGTATCCGTTAAGGCAACGACAACGGAGCAGATGGGTTTTGTGGGCACCGGTGAAGGGGTTGCTGCGCATGCTGTTTGTTTGCTTTTGCCGGCATAAACACAAGCGTATCGCATCAAGCAAATTGAGTCCAATAATCAGTAGCTATCCATAGCACTTCTTTCTCCTTTTACGGCTGGACCGTTTTCATGGCAGAATTTTTTGGAGACATTTTTAATTGGGTAGCCGCATTGCCGGCTATATGGGCGTATGTTGTGATCTTTGTGATTGCATACGGCGAAAACGTAGTGCCCCCTATTCCTGGCGACATGGTGGTGGTCTTTGGGGGGTATCTGGCCGGGATAGGTACGTTAAACTTCTTCCTGGTCTGGTTTCTGTCTACGCTTGGCGGAGCCCTGGGCTTTATGAGTATGTATGCGCTGGGCCGGCGCATGGGCAATGCGGTCTATGATCCAAATCGATTTACGTGGTTGCCTAAAAAGCAGCTGGAGAAGGCCAGGGTTTGGGTTGAGAAGTGGGGGGGCTGGGTTGTGGTCGCCAATCGGTTTCTCAGTGGTGCCCGGTCGGTGATCTCGCTAAGCGTTGGGATGGCAAAGAAAAGTGCAACCCAGACGACGATACTTTCCACCATTAGCGCCTGGGTCTGGACAGGTGTGATTATCTATGGCGGCTACGCTGTAGGCGAGAATTGGCAAGTGATTGGGGAATACATCCGGGTGTGGGGCGTGTTTGTACTGGCGCTGATGGTTGCCGGCGGTTTGATCTGGTTGGGGCGTAAATATTGGTTGCAGCAAAAAGCGCGTGAAGCAGGCGCAGGCGGTACGGATTAATGGCTCTGAAACGGCTTTTTCTGTGTCAAAAACAACGATTTCAGGAAAGATTGAAAATGCCGGCACAAAATTAAAATCGTGTGGTATAAGCGGACTTGATTGGAGAAATGGCTCCTAGTATACTTGCCATCCGAATAGGAAGAGTATATAAGCTGGCATAGCTCAGTTGGTAGAGCAGCTCACTTGTAATGAGCAGGTCGGGGGTTCGAGTCCCTCTGCCAGCTCTTCACCTGAATTTCTCACTTTGCAAGGCACTGTTGCAGGATTTCAGGATATAAGGATGGCTTTTTTGGGCAGGTGGCCGAGCGGTTAAAGGCGACAGACTGTAAATCTGTTCTCTCACGAGTACGGAGGTTCGAATCCTTCCCTGCCCACAATGATTGTCGAATGTCGATTGCCGAATGTCGATTGTATAGTTGAGATTTGGTAATCGGTGTAAGACGCACCGATGCGGAAGTAGCTCAGTTGGTAGAGCATCAGCCTTCCAAGCTGAGGGTCGCGAGTTCGAATCTCGTCTTCCGCTCTATCGAATGCCGGGTGTTAAGCGCCGAGCGCCGAATGCTTTTTCTGTTCGAGCCTCGACCCTTGATATTCGGCATTCGTATCGCCGCCTTAGCTCAGTGGTAGAGCACTTCCATGGTAAGGAAGGGGTCATCGGTTCAAATCCGATAGGCGGCTCACGCAGTCAGCGTGTTCCGGGGCTCTTCGGAATACGCTTTTTGTTGTGTATTAACAATGTGTGCTGCAGTCGTTGCACACCTGGATTAACCTAGCGCTTATTCAATAAGAGAAAATGGCGAAAGAGACGTTTCAACGTACAAAGCCTCACGTGAACGTGGGGACGATCGGCCACGTAGACCACGGAAAGACGACGCTGACGGCGGCGATCACGACGGTCCTGGCCAAAGCCGGGGGTGCTGAAGTGCGCTCCTTTGATTCAATCGACAACGCACCAGAAGAGCGCGAGCGTGGTATCACGATTGCTACAGCGCACGTGGAATATGAGACGAGCAATCGTCACTATGCCCACGTAGACTGTCCAGGTCACGCGGACTATGTAAAGAACATGGTAACGGGTGCAGCGCAGATGGACGGCGCAATTCTGGTTGTAGCAGCCACCGACGGTCCAATGCCGCAGACGCGTGAGCACATCCTGCTTGCGCGTCAGGTAGGTGTACCGTACCTGGTTGTGTTCATGAACAAGGTTGACCTTGTTGATGACGAAGAGCTGCTCGAGCTGGTTGAGCTTGAAGTGCGTGAACTGCTTTCTACGTACGAGTTTCCTGGCGACGACGTGCCAGTGATCCAGGGTAGCGCACTTGGCGCACTCAATGGCGAAGCGCAGTGGGAAGAGAAAATCATGGAGCTGATGGCGGCGGTAGACGAATACGTGCCCACGCCAGAGCGCGACACAGAGAAGCCATTCCTGATGCCAATCGAGGACGTGTTCTCGATCACGGGTCGTGGTACGGTAGTAACCGGCCGTATCGAGCGCGGTGTGGTAAACTCGGGCGACACGATGGACATCGTGGGTATCAAGCCAGAGAAAATCACGACGACGATTACAGGCGTTGAGATGTTTCGCAAGATTCTCGACCGCGGCGAAGCGGGCGACAACGTAGGTCTGCTGCTTCGTGGTGTGGATAAAGAAGCAGTAGAGCGCGGCATGGTAGTAATCAAGCCGGGCAGCGTAACACCGCACACAACGTTCGAGAGCGAAGTGTACGTATTGAGTAAAGAAGAAGGTGGCCGTCATACGCCATTCTTCAAAGGCTATCGTCCACAGTTCTACTTCCGTACGACGGACGTGACGGGCGACATCGAACTGCCAGCAGGCGTAGAGATGGTAATGCCTGGTGATAACACCCAGTTCAAGGTAACGCTGATCCAGCCAGTGGCGATGGAAGAAGGGTTGCGCTTTGCAATCCGTGAAGGCGGCCGCACCGTTGGTGCTGGTGTTGTTTCCAAAATCATTGAGTAAATGATTTACGTAGCCGGCGCTCATACTTGATGGGCGTTGGCTGCGATACACGGGCGTAGCTCAATTGGCAGAGCAGCGGTCTCCAAAACCGCAGGCTGCAGGTTCGAGTCCTGCCGCCCGTGCAAATTTCCGGTCTCGCTGATACCGTTCAGCATGGACCACAACAAGTGCATTGAGCTATGAGTAAGATTACAGGGTACCTGAAAGAGGTTTTGAAAGAAATGCAGAAGGTCAGCTGGCCCAAGCAGTCAGAACTGATCGCTTTCACGTCCATTACCGTTATCGCTACCATCATCATATCCCTGTTTATTTTTGGCGCCGATCGTTTGATCAGCGTCATTCTTGAGTTTATTTACGGGCGTGCATAGTACATCACTATCGATTCAAAAATTCAGTGATCAGCTGGGGGGTGAGCAATGGCCACTCTGAAAAATAAAATACCCAAGTGGTATGTGCTTCGGACTTTTTCCGGGCACGAGAAAAAAGTAAAAGCCTACCTGGAGAAAGAGATTGAGCGGATTGGGCTTACAGGTAAGCTTTCTGAAATCATGATTCCCACCGAGACCGTATTTGAAATGCGGCAGGGCAAGAAACGCACACGCGAAAAAACCTTCTTCCCCGGGTACATTCTTATTCAGGCAATTCTAGACAATGAACTCCAGCACGTTATTGCAAACGTGCCGTCCGTGGTTGGTTTCCTGACAACAGGGGATCAGCCAACGCCGCTTCGTCCAGACGAAATGAATCGGATTCTTGGTAAAGTTGACGAAGCCCGTGAAATGGGTGAGCAGCCGGAAATCCCGTTCAAGGTGGGCGATGCAATCAAGGTTGTCGATGGTCCATTCAATAACTTTACTGGTTTTGTCGAGGAGGTTTATCCGGACAAAATGAAGGTAAAGGTGATGGTGTCCATCTTTGGGCGTAAAACGCCACTCGAGCTCGACTATTTGCAGGTCGAACACGAAGAGTAAAAGAATCCGGCGGGAATTCCCGGGTAGGGAATGGTTTGCTGGAACCTCCAGGGTCGGTAAGCATATTACGCGGCCACATTTACACAAGTACGCTAAATTATTTAGCAAGAAAAAGGCGGGAGCTTTGAAGGAATTCCTTCGGGCGTTTGCACCGCGATTTCGATTATGGCTAAAAAAATAGACGGCTTTATAAAGCTGCAAATCAAAGCGGGACAGGCGAGTCCTGCACCTCCAATTGGTCCGGCACTGGGTCAGAAAGGCGTAAACATCATGGAATTCTGCAAGGCGTTTAACGCAGCCACGCAGGATCGCATGGGCCTTGTTTTGCCAGTCGTGATTACGGTTTATGCCGACAAGTCCTTTACGTTTATTGTAAAGAGTCCGCCGGCGGCTATCCTGCTTAAGAAAGCAGCCAAAATTGAAAGTGGCGCAGCTGACCCACTTCGCCAGAAAGTTGGTACCGTTACCTGGGAGCAGTGCAAAGATATTGCATCCCAGAAAATGGAGGATTTGAACGCCCACGATGTCGAGAACGCAGCCCGGATGATTGCAGGTACTGCCCGATCTATGGGAATCAAGGTAGCCGGCGCGCCGGCTGCCTAAGCATGACTTGATGCCAGTATCTGGCACGTTTGAATACCAGTTTTTGGATTGTCACCATTTTAAATTGTCTCAGCGGGAGCTTTCAGGAGACTGTCCTGAGGGCGGTTGAACCGCAAAAACAAAAAGCATATGGCTAAGCGAGGAAAACGCTATGCGCAGGCGCAAAAAGTGATTGAAGAAGCAGGTACTTCTTTTACACTTGAGAACGCCTCGGAGCTTATCAAGCAAATAGCAACAGCAAAATTTGACGAATCTGTCGACATTGACGTGCGCCTGGGTGTAGATCCCCGTCACGCAGATCAGATGGTTCGTGGTACAGTTTCACTCCCACATGGCACCGGTAAAGAAGTACGTGTACTCGTACTGGCCAGCCCAGGGAAACAGGCCGAAGCTACAGAAGCCGGCGCTGACCACGTAGGTCTTGATGATTATGTCGAGAAAATTCAGAAAGAAGGCTGGTTCGAATTTGATGTATTGATTGCCACGCCCGATGTAATGGGCGCTGTGGGTAAACTGGGCCGCGTGCTCGGACCCCGCGGCCTGATGCCGAACCCCAAAAGTGGTACGGTAACAATGGACATCAGCGAAGCAGTAAAGCAGGTGAAAGCAGGTAAAATTGATTTCCGCGTTGATAAAACGGGAATCCTGCACACTGCAGTTGGTAAAGTGTCGTTCAGTGCGGAGCAAATCAAGGAAAATGCTGAGGCATTCCTGAAAGAAGTTATACGACTTCGTCCCTCTGCAGCCAAAGGTACCTATGTAAAATCAGTGACCATGTCAACGACGATGGGCCCTGGTATTCCTTTGGACAAGCAGGAGCTTCTCAACGTAATTCGCTAGTAATTTGGACAGCGTAGCCTGTCTCCACAGCAGATATTTGAACTGATATGGCACTGACAAAACAACAAAAAACAGCCATCCTGGAAGATGTCACGAGCAAGCTTGAAGAAGCTTCAGTGGTTTACCTGACAAATGCTTCCGGACTTTCTGTAGAGAATTCCAACGCATTGCGCGCCAATTTTCGCAAGTCAGAAGTAGAATTTCGTGTTGTTAAAAACACGCTGCTCAAGATTGCGATGGACAAGGTGGGCGGCTACGAGGAGTTGTACGACCACCTCGCCGGCCCAACAGCCGTTGCGTTCAGCAACGAGCCCGCTGCACCGGCGCGGGTAATGAAAGATTTTGCCAAAGGACCAGGTGATGGGCTTCCTGCACTTAAAGGGGCGTTCATTGATGGTGCCTTCTATGGCTCCGACGCACTTGAAACCCTGGCGTCGCTGAAGTCGAAAGACGAAATCATCGGCGATATCCTTGGCTTGCTGATGTCACCAATGACCAACGTTGTTGGCGCGCTTCAGGCGCAAGGCAGCAACCTGGTGGGTGCAATCAAGACAATTGCGGAAAGAGAAGAAGGATAGCAGAGAGGCCTGTCCGCACAGGAACTACGCAGACACTACTAATCACCTTAATATGCAGCCGAGTTTGGGTTCGCCCGGGCACTGATAGCTGCAGGAACAGAGAGAACAAATGGCAGACGTTAAAGAACTCGCAGAACAGCTAGTAAACCTTACGATCAAAGAAGCCAGCGACCTGGCAACAGTACTCGAAGAAGAGTACGGTATCAAGCCAGCCGCAGCTGCAGTTGCAGTTGCAGGTCCTGCTGCCGGTGGCGGTGGCGAAGGTGGCGGCGCCGAAGAGAAAACAGAATTCGACGTTGTACTGACCAGCGCTGGTCCAAAGAAAATCGCTGTGATCAAAGAAGTTCGCGCTATCACAGGCCTTGGCCTCAAAGAAGCAAAAGAACTCGTTGATGGCGCACCTAACACGATCAAAGAAGGTGCCAGCAAAGACGAAGCTGAGCAGATTAAAGCTAAGATCGAAGAAGCTGGCGGAAACGTAGAACTCAAGTAAGTTCATACCATTGGTAAAGCAGTATACTAGACCAACATAGCATTTGCTTTACGTGGCCAAAGCCGGCCCTCTCAGGAGGTGTCGGCTTTCGGCGCTTCTAATGCAAAATAATTGGAAGCGCTACACCGATGATGTGCCTTAATGTAGCGAAACAAGACGGGGAGCATGGCGTTGACCATACGTTGCACCTCTATGCGCTAAGTCTTTAAGACGCATGAATATAAGAGTACCTCTTTGTAACCGCGTCAACTATTACGCAAAAAGATCAGCTTATGCCCAACGATAACATTCGGAAGAGCGGGGAAGAATTGCGTGTTTCTTTCGCCCGTATTCCAACAGTTCGTGAATATCCTGACTTCTTGAACGTACAACTTAAGTCGTGGGAAGATTTTGTGCAAGCTGAAAATCCCCCGGAAGACCGGGAAGATTTAGGTTTGCAAACTGTGTTCCAGGAACACTTCCCTATTCAGGACAGTCGCGAGCGCTACATGCTGGAGTTCCAGCATTATACGCTTGATGCGCCCAAGCACTCTGTTTCTGAGTGTATTGCGCAGGGTTTAACTTTTTCTATTCCACTCAAAGCGAAGCTTCGCCTTTCTCGCAAGCAAGATGAAGACGAGGATGAAGCAAATGAAGCGATTGAGCAGGAAGTATACCTGGGCAATCTGCCGGCGATGACCGAACGAGGTACTTTTGTCATCAATGGTGCTGAGCGTGTTGTTGTGTCTCAGCTGCACCGTAGCCCCGGCGTTTTCTTCAGTCAGAGTGTTCACCCCAACGGCACACAGCTGTATTCTGCCCGTGTGATTCCGTTCCGTGGGTCCTGGATTGAATTCTCCACGGACGTCCATGACGTAATGTGGGCCTACATCGATCGTAAGAAAAAACTCCCCGTAACCGCGCTGCTGCGTGCACTGGGGTATTCAACAGACGCTGATCTTGTTGCTACGTTTGATCTTGCTGACACCGCTGAGATTACTACCAAAAAGTCGTTTAAAGCATGTGTTGATCGCAAGCTTGCGGCCAGTGTTGTTGTCAACCTCGTCAACGAAGTGATCGATGAGGACACCGGTGAGGTGATCGACACAAAAACCGAGAAAAAGGTACTCTTCCCGAAAGACCATCCGGTTGTAGAGGAAGATTACGACGTACTCAAAGAAGCAGAGATCGACAAAATTTTCCTGCTTCGGGAAGATCAGGGCGAAGACGCGATCGACAAGAGTACACTCCTCAACACAATCAAGAAGGACCCAACGAAAACGGAAGAGGAAGCACTTGCGCACCTCTATCTGCAGTTGCGTGGCGCTGAGTCACCTGACCTGGAGACGGCACGCGGTGTCCTTGAGCGTTTGTTCTTTAGCGAAAAACGCTATGATTTGGGTGAGGTAGGGCGTTATCGGGTAAACCGCCGGCTCCGGCTGGATGAAGCGCCTGATACGATGACGCTTACACGCAACGACATCCTGGCCATCATCCGCGAGCTGATCAGCCTGAAAAATGGCAAAAGCTCGGTTGATGACATTGACCACCTCAGCAACCGCCGCGTTCGCACGGTTGGTGAGCAGTTGGCCGCACAGTTCTCGCTCGGTCTGGCGCGTATGGCGCGTACGATCAAAGAGCGTATGAACCTGCGCGATGCAGAAAACTTTACACCGCAGGACCTGGTGAACGCCCGTACGGTATCGAGCGTGATCAACAGCTTCTTCGGTACGAACCAGCTGAGCCAGTTCATGGATCAGACCAACCCGCTTGCAGAATTGACGCACAAGCGGCGTATGTCGGCCCTTGGGCCTGGTGGTCTGACGCGTGAGCGCGCCGGCTTTGAGGTACGCGACGTACACTACACGCACTACGGTCGCCTCTGCCCAATTGAAACGCCTGAGGGGCCAAACATCGGTCTGATTTCTTCGCTGTGTGTACATGCGCAGATCAACGAGTTTGGCTTTATTGAAACGCCGTACCGCGTTGTCAAGAATGGCAAAGTGACCAATGAGATTCGCTTCCTGACTGCAGAAGAGGAAGATGAGTCCATTATCGCGCAGGCAAACGCGCCGATTGACGAAAAGGGCAACTACCTGAACGACTATGTGAAGTGCCGGCACCGTGGTGATTTCCCAATCATCCCGCCGGAGAATATCGAGTACATGGACGTTGCGCCGAATCAGATTGTATCGCCTGCAGCGAGCCTGATTCCGTTCCTCGAGCACGATGACGCCAACCGCGCACTCATGGGATCGAACATGCAGCGCCAGGCTGTGCCGCTGTTGCGTGCCGATTCTCCAATTGTGGGTACCGGTCTGGAAGGCCGCGTGGCAAAAGACTCACGCGCAAACATCGTGGCTGAAGGGCCTGGTATTGTTGAGTTTGCTGATGCAACACGCGTTGTTGTCCGCTACGACCTCGACGAGAACGATGCAGATGTCGCGTTTGAGGATCCGGTCAAAACCTACATGCTGACCAAATTCCGCCGTACCAACCAGGATACGTGCATCAACCAGAAGCCGATTGTTCAGCCGGGCATGCGGGTCAAGAAAGGCACCGTATTAACCGACGGATTCTCAACGGACAATGGTGAGCTCGCTCTTGGTAAAAACGTGCTCGTGGCCTTCATGCCATGGCGCGGGTACAACTTTGAGGACGCCATCGTACTGTCGGAGCGCCTCGTAGCAGACGACGTGTACACCTCTGTACACATCGAAGAGTTTGAGCTGCAGGTACGGGATACAAAACGCGGGGAAGAAGAACTCACCCGTGAGATCCCGAACGTATCTGAAGAAGCGACCAAAGACCTCGACGAACGCGGTATTATCCGTATTGGTGCTGAGGTTAAGGCCGGCGACATCATCGTGGGTAAAATTACCCCGAAAGGTGAAACCGATCCGACGCCAGAAGAAAAACTGCTTCGTGCAATCTTCGGTGATAAAGCCGGTGATGTGAAAGATGCATCGCTTAAAGCGCCTCCAGGCATGAAAGGCATCGTCATCGATACGAAGCTCTTCAGCCGGCGTAAGCTGGATCCTGCTTCCAAGAAAGTAGAGCAGCAGCGCATTACGGAAATCGATACAAACCTCGAATACCAGATCAACGACCTGAACGAGAAGTTCTACACCAAGTTCTTCACAATGGTCGACGGCAAGAAATGTCCGGGTATCGAAGATCGCGATGGCCGTGTGATTATCTCCGAAGGCGCCAAGTACTCCAAAGAGCCGTTTGTTGATGTACCGCCGCACACCATGCGGGTCCGGCATACCTACCTCGATGACGCGGAAGGTAACCGGAAAGTGCAGAAACTCATTCGGAACTACCAGACCATCTACAACCGCGTGCAGGGAGATGCCAAGCGTCGCCGGCACCAGGTGCAGATGGGGGATGAGCTGCCACCAGGTATCGTACAGCTTGCAAAAGTGTACGTAGCCAAGAAGCGCAAAATCCAGGTTGGAGACAAAATGGCCGGTCGCCACGGTAACAAAGGTGTTATCGCCAAGATTGTACCGGAAGAGGATATGCCGTTCCTCGCTGATGGACAGCCTGTTGACATCGTGCTCAATCCGCTGGGTGTACCATCGCGTATGAACCTGGGTCAGATTTTCGAGACCCTTCTCGGATGGGCCGGCTCCAAGCTCGGTAAAAAGTACGCCACCCCAATTTTCGACGGTGCAAAGATGGAAGACATCATGCAGGAGCTCGAAAATGCAGGGTTGCCAACAGACGGTCGTGCACAACTGTACGACGGTCGCACAGGCGAGTCTTTTGACCAGCGCACAACCGTAGGTCAAATCTACATGCTGAAACTCAGCCACCTTGTACAAGACAAGATGCACGCACGTAGCATCGGGCCATACAGCCTCATCACCCAGCAGCCGCTTGGTGGTAAAGCACAGTTTGGCGGTCAGCGTCTGGGTGAGATGGAGGTTTGGGCACTCTACGCATACGGTGCTGCTAGCACGCTGCAGGAGATGCTTACCTACAAGTCTGACGACGTACAGGGGCGTTCTAAAGCATACGAGTCTATCGTAAAAGGGGAGAACATGCCGGAAGCCGGCACCCCGGAAAGCTTTAACGTTCTTGTTCGTGAGCTCCAGGGCCTGGGACTAGAAATCAAACTGGATTAATGAATGTCGATTGACACCTGCTGCGTGGGTTCGCCCGCGCAGCAGCGATCATTCGGCGCACTAGGAATCGACACCTGACATTCGACATTCGGAATTTGATATGCCGTACGGAAAAACGCAGAAAATAAGAAAGAACTTTACACAGATCACCGTAAGCCTTTCTTCTCCAGAGACCATCCTTGAACGGTCTTATGGTGAGGTGCTTAAGCCTGAGACGATTAACTATCGCTCGTTTAAGCCAGAGAAGGACGGTCTCTTCTGTGAAAAGATCTTTGGTCCAGTAAAAGATTGGGAATGTCATTGCGGCAAATACAAGCGTATTCGCTACAAAGGCATTATTTGTGATCGCTGTGGGGTAGAAGTAACCCAGAAGGCGGTTCGTCGTGAGCGTATGGGACACATTACATTGAGTGTGCCTGTTGTTCATATTTGGTACTTCAAAACGCTACCAAACAAAATTGGTCACCTTCTTGGACTCAAGTCGAAAGACCTCGAGAAGGTCATCTACTATGAAAATTATATTGTAATTCAGCCGGGTGCTGCAGAAAAACTGGGTGTCGAGCCAAAGCAGTTACTGTCTGAAGACGAGTATTTCAACATCCTCTACCAGATCCGGGAAGATAACAACCGGCTGGATGATGAAGACCCGGAAAAATTCATTGCCAAAATTGGTGGTGAAGCGGTCGAAATGATGTTGAGCCGCGCTGAACTCGATGAATTGGCCCAGGAACTGCGTTTCCAGGTCCGCACAGAGTCGAGCCAGCAGCGTAAAGCTGAAGCGCTCAAGCGTCTGAGCGTCGTTGAGTCGTTCCGCGATGCCAATAAGCGTATGGAAAACCGTCCTGAGTGGATGGTGATGCGCGTGATTCCGGTGATTCCACCTGAATTGCGCCCGCTTGTACCGCTCGAAGGTGGCCGTTTTGCTACGAGTGACCTCAACGACCTGTATCGCCGCGTTATCATCCGCAACAACCGCCTCAAGCGCCTTATTGATATCAAGGCACCTGAAGTGATTCTGCGTAATGAAAAACGCATGCTCCAGGAAGCAGTGGATTCACTGTTTGACAACAGCCGTAAAGCAAACGCTGTACGGTCCGATTCCAATCGCGCCCTCAAGTCGCTTTCCGACATGCTGAAAGGAAAGCAGGGCCGTTTCCGTCAGAATCTCCTTGGTAAGCGTGTTGATTACTCTGGCCGTTCCGTAATTGTTGTGGGTCCCGAGTTGGGTTTGCACCAGTGTGGTCTGCCAAAAGAAATGGCTGTTGAGCTGTTCAAGCCGTTTGTCATCCGCAAGCTGATTGAGCGTGGTATTGTCAAGACGGTTAAGAGCGCCAAGAAAGTTGTAGACCGCAGAACATCGGACGTTTGGGACATTCTCGAGAAGGTCATCGATGGCCGGCCCGTGATGCTCAACCGTGCACCAACGCTGCACCGTCTTGGTATTCAGGCCTTCCAGCCTGTACTGATTGAAGGCAAGGCCATTCGTTTGCACCCACTCGTATGTACAGCCTTTAATGCTGACTTCGACGGTGACCAGATGGCTGTGCACGTTCCGCTGAGCCACGATGCATGTCTGGAAGCTATGATTCTCATGCTTGCCAGCCATAACATCCTCAGTCCTGCACACGGTGGTCCGGTGACGGTACCAACGCAGGACATGGTTCTGGGGCTGTATTACATGACGAAGGCGCGCAACGGGATGAGGGGTGAAGGCAAACGCTTTATCTCCTCACAGGAAGTGCGCCAGGCGTATGACCAGAAAATTGTAGACCTCCACGCCAAAATCACGCTGATGCGTGATGGTGAAGCGTTGGAGACCACGGTGGGTCGTGTACTCTTCAACGAGGTTGTACCCGAAGCTGCAGGGTATATCAACGAGGTGCTTACCAAGAAAAACCTCCGCGGTATCATCACCCGCATTCTTGCCGCAACCGGCTTTGCTGAAACCACCAAGTTTCTTGACAACATCAAGAACCGTGGGTTCGAACAAGCAACTACAGCCGGCTTGACGTTCTCACTCGCTGACATTGTTGTACCGCAGGAGAAAGAGAACCTCATCGACGACGCCTCCAGCGAAGTTGAGCAGGCGCTTGAGTTCTACGAAATGGGACACATTACGGAGAACGAACGCTACAACAAAGTTATCGATATCTGGACCCGTACCAACGGCATGATCTCAGAGGTGCTCTTTGACGCACTGAAAGAGGACAAGCAGGGCTTCAACGCGATCTATATGATGGCTGACTCTGGTGCTCGTGGTTCGAAAGAGCAGATTCGTCAGCTGGGTGGGATGCGTGGTCTGATGGCCAAGCCGCAGAAGAGCCTTGTTGGTTCAGCTGGCGAGATCATCGAAAACCCGATTATCTCAAACTTTAAAGAAGGCCTGTCGGTACTCGAGTACTTTATCTCGACGCACGGTGCTCGTAAAGGCCTGGCTGATACCGCTCTTAAAACTGCTGACGCCGGTTACCTCACACGTCGTCTCGTGGATGTTGCGCAGGACGTAACGGTTACGCAGAATGACTGTGGTACGCTTCGTGGTATTCGGATTACGGCCCTCAAAGATAACGAGGACATTGTAGAACCGCTGGCAGACCGTATCCTTGGTCGCGTTTCGGTGCACGATGTTGAAGATCCGTTGACCAACGAAATCATCGTTGCAGCCAACGAACTGATCGATGAGGCGAAAGCCCGTAAAATCGCAGAGACTTCCATCGAGGAAGTTGAGATTCGTTCGGTGCTTACCTGTGAGTCACGCCGCGGTGTGTGTGCACTGTGTTACGGCCGTAACCTCGCGATGAACCGCCTGGTTGAAACCGGTGAAGCTGTGGGCGTTGTTGCCGCACAGTCTATCGGTGAGCCGGGTACACAGCTTACCCTCCGTACCTTCCACATCGGTGGTACGGCATCGCGTATCTCTGCTGAGAGCACGTTGCAGACCAAATTTGGCGGTATCGTTGAATTTGAAAACCTGCGTACGGTGACCCTCGATACTGGAGAGGAGACCAAAGAGGTTGTACTTGCGCGTCAGGGTGGTGTGCGGATTATGGATCCGGAGGAGAAAGGCCGTCAGCTGATTTCCTACATCATTCCTTACGGTGCTGAACTACTTGTAACCAATGGGCAGCAGCTCGAGAAAGGCGAAGTGCTTGCGAGCTGGGACCCTTACAACAGTGTGCGTCTCTCTGAGGTTGGTGGTACAGTTTCTTTCCAGGACATTGTGGAAGGTACAACGTACCGCGAAGAGTCTGACGAACAGACCGGTTATAAAGAGAAAGTTATTACAGAGAGTAGAGAGCGTACGCTTACGCCGGCTATTCTCGTTACGACCAAAGACGGCGACGTTCGCGAATATCCACTTCCGATCCGTGCTCGCCTGCAGGTAGATGCTGGTGACAAGGTACAGGCAGGTGAGATCCTGGCGAAAATGCCACGTCAGTCTGCAAAAACCCGCGATATTACGGGTGGTCTGCCGCGTGTAACAGAGCTGTTTGAAGCGCGCCGTCCTTCTGATCCTGCTGTTGTTAGTGAGATCGACGGGGTAGTTTCTTTTGGCGGTCGTAAGCGTGGTTCACAGGAAGTAATTGTGACGAGCCGCGACGGCGAAATTTCAAAAACGTACCTGGTTTCGCTTTCCAAGTACCTGATTGTTCACGAAAACGACTTTGTCCGCGCCGGCGAGCCGCTTTCAGATGGTCAGATTTCACCACAGGATATCCTGGGTATCCTCGGACCCAAATCGGTTCAGGAGTATCTCGTAAACGAGGTACAGGAAGTTTACCGCCTCCAGGGTGTAACCATCAATGACAAACACATTGAAGTTATCGTTCGCCAGATGATGCAGAAAGTGAGCATCACCGATCCTGGCGATACGAACCTGCTGGAGCGTAGTAAAGTTGACCGCTTCATCCTCGAAGAGCTTAACGACTACCTGTATGATCGCTTTGTTGTGACCAACGCAGGAGATTCGATTCTCAAAGTGGGTGAAATTGTGGATCGTCGTAAACTCCGCGAAATTAACTCTGACATGAAGCGTAAAGACCTCAAGCAGGTCACGGTTCGTGAAACACAGCCGGCTGTTGCTGAGCCTATCCTGCTCGGTATCACCCAGGCGTCGCTATCAACAGATTCGTTTGTATCTGCCGCGTCCTTCCAGGAAACGACCAAGGTACTTACCGAAGCTGCCATCCGCGCGAAAGTGGATCCGCTGTATGGCCTGAAGGAAAACGTGATCGTAGGTCACCTCATTCCTGCAGGTACCGGCCAGCGCAGATTCCGCGATATCGTGGTTGGATCCAAGAAAGAGCTTGCAGAACTGCAGGCGGCGCTTGGAAGCGATCTGCCATCCGGTGGTGATGGAAGCAAAGTGGAGTCAGTCGCACCATAAGGTTGACCAATTGGCTATACTTAAAAAAGCCCGCTGGCTCGAAAGTCAGCGGGCTTTTTATATGGAGTAACGTTTTGGGTAGCTGGTGCTTTTTCTTTACTGCTTATTGGCAATAGATACCGAAATTGCCAGTTGGATTATTGGGATGAGAACAATGCCTTCAATATCACCCGATTGAAGGGTTAGCCCCATAATACCAGCTCCAGCTAAAGCCGACCAGGCTGCCATTCTACCAAATCGATTCATGTTTTTATTCCTGAGTGAAACACTAAGGGGGATAACTATCGTGTTCAAAGCAACCGCACCGGTTACCGCTCCGAAAGCTGTGCCAGGAATCGATTGATCGTTTGCCAAAGCGGCGCCTGCTGCTGCACCAGCGAGTGTGCCAAGAATAGCTCCGCCCAGACCTGCAGCAACGAGCGCGCCAGTTGATACACTGGCACTATCCGAAATTGCTCCCCACACAAAGTTTTGTTGGTGCAAGTTGTAGGTAGCAACAGATCGGACAGGTACGTTAGGGCGCAGGGTGTAGTATGTATCGACCCCCAGTTCAGGGAAATTATCGGGAGATGAGATGAACTGTGCAGAAACACGTACAGAGGCGCACCAGGTTATAGTGAGCAAGGTGAAGAGAAGACAATAACGCATAAGAATATGGGATGACGGAAAACGTGAGGAGGTGTCTATGGTGTATTAACTTTTGCCTATAGCGAACTGATCGGCAAGTTTGAAGTCCGGAGTTAATAAACCAGGCCAAGAGTCAATACACGCTCGTGCTAAGAATGGCAGGTTGTCCGTCGCCACTGATCGCCTATTTATCTACCTGTCTACTGTGAAGATGCGTTGAAGGTTCTCCGGGTTGATGGATTCAACTTCAGCAAATGGTGTATTCATGACGGGATATTGCGGGCATGAGCTATGTGTGAAGTGCCACCACTTATCAGCCGCTACAGTAAAGCCTTCAGATTCCATGAGCCGGCGCAAAAAGTCGCGATTCCAACGCAGCGATTCGTCGGGTAGGGGGGAGTCTGCGTAGCTGTGAGCCGTCATCTCATCGTAATCCGTGGGCATCGGCAATGCTGTGCCAGAACTAAGTTCAAAAAGCCCAACGCTGAGGGCTGTCCCGTTATTCTGACAGATACTCTGTTGGGGGTCGTTGAAAAAGTACTTCATGTTATCCGGGACGCTTTGCCAGACGGCATGCGAGATGTACCAGGGCTGGTAGGTGTCATACACAACCAACTCATAACCAAGCCGGCGAATTTGCTGCTGAATACTGAAAACGGCCTCTGCCACGGGCCGTTGCAGCAAGGCACGTCCCTCGCTGTAGATCTGCGTACCCAGCAGGTTTTCCCGTGTCGCGTATCGAATATCCAGGTTGAACAGCGGGTCCACGAGGGTTAAATCAACCATTTCACTGGCTTTGTTGCCGTAAGCGGTGGCCATTGATGCTGGTGGCTCTTCACCTGGAGCGTTGATGCCTGCAATCGGATTGGTCAGCGGAATAGTACGCATCAGGCCAGTGTATGTGCTTGTACTCAATCGCGCCAACGGCATGTTGGCAAATTTGGCAGTGGTAACCACGCCGGTTTCATCCCGCTCGAACGTGATCGATTCGCCGCCATACATTCCATCGACAGGGAAGAGGAATGTATCCTCTGTATCAGGCGTGAGGGTGTAGGCGGCATTCCAACCATCAAGTGCGTACAGTGTATTGCCCTGCTCTACAATAGTTACGGGGCGATTTGGGGCACCGTAGTCGCCTGTGAATGCCGCATAACGCGGCGGCGTAGCACGTGGTACGGCGGTATTACGCTTGGAGTATAACGTGTTGTTGTATTGCAGCGTTAACCCATCCGTTAGGAGAATAGGGCCGTAAGCATTTCGGTCATCTACGATGAGTGAATCTCCCTGCTGCCGGAGGCGGAGCCTGTTGAAGTTTTGGTACAAGAACAGATTGTGGTCCGACTTAGAAATATACAGTGGGTCTCCATTGATGTAATAGCCAACCGACTGGGTTACCATTGAAGAGTCAGGTTGCCGGGAATTCGGAAAAGCTGGTGTTGCTTGCTCCCGCTTTTGTGCCAGCGCAAGTTTTAGTGCATAGCCAGATAATTTTTCGAGCGCAGCTTCGCTATGTTCGAGATTCGCTACAATAGCGACACCCAGGTCTTCGTCCGGGAGCAAGTCGATGCGTGTGGTAAACCCGTGCGTATTGCTGGTAATAGAGGCCCGGCGTTCATCTTCAAAAATCGAGACGGCAAAGCCGAGGCCAAATGGAATTTGCTTCCGTGCAGTAGATAGCTGGATCGTCCACATTTGTTCAAAAGCATCCGCATCCAGGATACTGCCGTTCGGGCTCAAACCATCAGCAAACAGGACTTTCATGAAGGCGCCAAGGTCGTTCACCGTCGTATACAGGTTGTTGGCCGGCCCGTTGGCTACTTCCATCGCCTGGGTTGGGACGATGCGATCATCCAGTGTGGCAACATGGCCAACAGCGAGTTTGCTTTTGAGATCAAGACGATCTGTGAAACTTGTACGCTTGAGATGCATGCGATCCAGGATGGCGCGCATGTGCTGCTCAAAGGGTTTCTCAAGCGAAGCTTCCAGTACCTGGCCGGCTACGGCAAAGCCGGCGTTCGAGTATTTAGTAAACGTTTCCGGTGGGAAAACGATCGTCGTTTCATTGATGCTACGTACAATTTCCGCCAGGCTTGGGCGTGAATCATCGTAATAGTGTCCTACGGGAGGTTCTGTAACAAGACCCGATTGATGTGAGAGGATTTGCCGGAGTGTCAGATCAAGACCATAGGGATTGCGCGGCGCAAAAGAAGGCAAGTACGAGGAAATGGGGGCATCCAGATCGAGCTTCTCATGTTCGACGCGTTGGAGGATGGCAATGGTGGTAAACAATTGTGCAACGGCGCCGGCCTGAAATACGGTGTAGGGTGTTGCGGGGGCATTGAACGCTGGATCAGCGAGTCCGAAGCCTTCTTCAAACAAGACGTTCTGATCGTCAATGACCGTAATGGCAAGCCCCGGGATTTTCTTGTCTGCCAACTCGCGGCCAACCAGTATATTCAGGCTGTTCTTGAGAAAGGTGTCATTGCTTCGCAAGACAAGCTGATCTGACAACCAATCGCCCGAATTAACAAGCAGGACGAGAATAGCAAGAGAACAAATGAGAACAGCAGATCGCATGCACTAACCGGGTTAGCAATCCGGGTCTGATGAAAGCTTAGTTTGAAACGGTAGAATCAGGAGAAGCGGCAGGCGCAGGGTTGGAGGCTTCAGCCTCGGTACTTTTAGGCTCGGCGCTTTCAGGCTCTTTAAAGTTTGGATCGAATTGCCTGCGCATTTCAATAATCTCTTCCTGCAACGCCTCGTTTTCTGTCGCGCTTTGAATGCCTAACGCCGCCAGATAAGCAAGAAATACTGTCACCACAATCACGCCAAAGAGAAACCGGCGGCTGGCTTTTTTACTCAAAGGTTTGCGCGTACCCTGCATCTATCGCGAATAGTTTGGTTGGAACAGCCGGATGGCTGGTGTTAGGTGAGCCACTTTGCCACAAGAAACAGGAGGGCAAACGCACCGCCATACATGAGTGCAGTTGTTAATACGAGTCCAACTGCGGCCAGAAAAGCCTTGAATTCGTTGATTCGGCGTCTACGTCTTCGTTGGCGTTGCTGTTCACGCGCTTGACGTCCAGAGGGATAGCCGTAGATTAGCATGTTTTCGGGGGAATCGCAGTCGGTCAAAAAAGGTAAATCGTGCACCCTACCTGCATGCGCTGCGTGCTCATGCCTCAAATAAAAATAGTTGAGTGGCCGGATATCGCGTCTACTTGAAGTAGTAAATTAAGGAAAATAATGCCACGATATATAAAATTAGTGCAGAAAAAAAACACCCCGACCGGAAAAGAGATCCCCAGCTAAGCCCGTTTTTTTTCTTTGATGGTCGATAGAAATGCATAATTCAGAAGTGCATGGTTCGCAGCGCGATCGCTCAGTGGTGTTGCTCCGTTGTTTCGTTCAACCTTGTTTCATCTAACGTCGTATCATTTACCATCGTATCATTTACCATCGCTGGCTCGGTGCTGTCTGCTTCGTTCCCCCACACGGTCACGAGGTGTTTGAGGTAGACAAGTGAGGTCTCCAGGTTTTGCACAGTATTCCACTCAAATTTGCTGTGATAATCGTGTCCGCCGTTGAAAATGTTGGGCGTCGGAATGCCAAGTTCTGACAGGCGCGCGCCATCTGTGCCGCCGCGTACTACGTGTTCTTCCAAAGGAAGACCCATTTGTCTGGCTGCAACATGCGCCAACGAGACAACACGTGGATCGGTGTTCTCTATGTAAGCACGCATGTTTTTATACTGTTCAACCATCTTAAGCGCAATCGAGGCTTTCGGGTATTTTGCCTGATACATGGCTACAAGTGCTGAGAGAAATTCTCTTTTACTGGTCATGCCTTCGGACGTGAAGTCGCGCAAAATGAAGGTAGCTGCCACTGCGCCTGCATCGCCGGCATCAATGTGATGCGGGTGAATGTAACCTTCTCTTTCCTCAGTCGATTCAGGTGCCTGATCAGCGGGCAAGGCTGCGATAAGTTCACAGATAATACGCAGCGCATTGACCATCACGCCTTTTGCATAGCCCGGGTGTACCATCACACCTTTCACGGTAATCGTTGCCATCACGGCGTTGAACGTCTCTGCAAAGAAATTTCCTACACCGCTTCCATCGATTGTGTAGGCTACATCGACATCCAGTTCGTCCAGCCGCAGGTGATCCACGCCGCGGCCAATTTCTTCATCAATAGTAAAGCAAAGTCGGATCCGGGGGCGTATCGTTTCTGTGTCGTTGATCAGGTCTTCAGCAAGCTGCATCAGAATCGCGACGCCGGCCTTGTCGTCGCTGCCCAGAAGTGTGGTCCCATCGCTGGTTATGATGTCGTGGCCGATGTGCTCGAGCAGCGCCGGCTGTGTTTCGGGATTGAGGACAACCGATGGATCGCCTGGCAATGTGATGATTCCGCCATCGTAGTTTTTGTGGATGACTGGTTTGACATCTTTGCCCGACTCATCCGGTGATGTATCCATATGGGCCAATAATCCCAATGTAGGTCCTGCTGCGTTGTTTGTACCTACCGCCGGCAAAGTGCCAAAGACATACCCCTCCGCGTTCATTGTAGCATCGGGGATACCGAGTGCTTTCAATTCAGTAACCAGCAGCCTGCCCAGATCTTTTTGTTTTTCTGTAGACGGGACTGTAGCAGAGGCCGGGTTTGACTGCGTATCAATCTGCACATAGCGCATAAAACGCTCTACAACGGACGGGAGTTGACTCATCAGCTTAACGGTTGTTCATACGATCGAAAATCAGGAAAAAATGGTGTGTTTGGACGTGCATATATCATCAAATCATCGTTCCACCATAACACGATACGCTGAAAATAGCGTGCCCAGAACATGTTCCTTTTTTATAGGCAGGAAAGGAGGCATGCAGGGGGTTGTAGATTTAAGGGTTGATTTGTCTGATTGTAGACGGTATTCTTCTCTCCCACCAGCAGGTATTTAATCATCCATCGACCACCAGTATGTCTACTTTTGCCCTCATAGCGCTGGCTGTTGCCGGCGTGGCCGTGTTGCTCATTCTTGTTATTGTTGTCCGATTGCAGGCGTTTGTGGCGCTGTTGTTGTCGAGTATTTTTGTCGCAATTGTGGGCGGCATCCCCATCTCTGAGATTACCACAACCATTCAAGACGGGATGGGGAGTACGTTGGGGTATATCGCTATCGTTGTTGGTATTGGGGCGATGTTTGGTGAGTTGTTGCAGGTATCGGGCGGTGCTGAGCGTGTTGCACAAACCATGCTCAAGAAGTTTGGCGAGAAAAAGGCCCAGTGGGGCCTGGGTATTACTGGCTTGATTGTTTCCACGCCTGTGTTTTTTGATGTCGCCCTTATTCTGTTCATTCCGCTGGTTTACAGCCTTTCTCGGCGAACCAAAACCTCGTTGTTGTACTACGGGGTGCCACTCATTGCGGGCATGGCTGTGGCGCACGCGTTTATTCCACCAACTCCGGGACCCGTAGCTGTTGCGAGTATCCTCAATGCTGATCTGGGTTGGGTGATCTTTTTTGGCGTGCTGGCCGGCGCGCCGGCTACGGCCATTGGCGGTGTCATGTTTGGGAAGTACATTGCCAAAAAAATTGTGCTGGATGTACCAGAGTACATGGAGAAGAGCCTGCCGGACGCTACAAATGAGAAAGAATTGCCGTCTTTTGGGCTGGTTATGACCATCATTATCACGCCGCTTGCACTGATCCTGGCAAATACAATCGCCACTGTGCAACTCCCCGAAACTTCCATTATTCGCGAGTGGCTTAGCTTCATCGGACACCCCTTTACTGCGCTGATTATTGCTACGTTGGTTGCGTTTTATGGCTTAGGCACACTACGCGGCTACACACGCGATGAAATCCAGCAGATTGCCACACGCTCGATGGAGCCTGTGGGCTTGATTATCCTCGTAACAGGTGCCGGCGGTGTCTTTGGAAAGGTACTCATTGCTACCGGGGTAGGGGAGGCGTTGGCAAATGCCATGGCTGCTTCCAGTTTGCCGCTTGTGCTGCTGGCTTTTCTGATTGCGTTTGTGGTCCGTCTTTCACAGGGATCTGCAACGGTTTCGATGGTAACAGCTGCCGGCTTGATCGCGCCCGTGATCGAAATGGGTGACTTCACGGCCCCGATGATTGCAGCCGTAACCATTGCGATCGCTTCTGGTGCCAGCGTGGTCTCCCACGTAAACGACTCAGGATTCTGGCTGGTAAACCGCTACTTTGGTATGACAGAGAAAGAAACGATTCGCTCCTGGACCGTGGTGACTACGATCGTGGGTGTCATTGGGTTGATTATGATGCTGATTGTCTCTGCTTTTCTCTAGGCCATAACGCCCGAGAACTACACAAACGGCTCGGTTAAATCCAAACGTTCAGTTTGGAGTGATTTACAATGCACTGCATCATTTCGGCGGTTGTGATGAGGCCGATGAGCTTTTGTGCATTGTCCACGATTGGTACGCACTCCACATTTTCTACAACCATAACGCGCGAGAGCTCGTGCAGGGTTGTATTGCCTGTGGCCGTGAGGAATTTTGTAGTCATTACTTCCGGCACGGTGACCATGTCTACAGTGCGTTTTTCTGAAATTGCCTCGAGTATGCTGCGGTAGGAGACGAGGCCAACCAACTTGTTCGCCTGACCCAGGACGGGAATGTGATTGATGCCATGGGTTGCAATGAGTGCAAGTATGGTGGAGAGGGGATCGCCTTGCTTCACCGTTTGCACGCGCGTTTGCATAATCTCTTTAGCAAACACAGCTTTCTCGATGCGCTGAGGTGTGCGCGTCATTGATTGGCGATACGGATTTCTAAACGATCCCTGCTGCTCCTGTCCTCTCTTTTTTCGATCCCGATTCGCTTGACTGCGATCTGAGGGGTCTACAGGTCGTGTATCCCCAGATGTATATGCAGATGAAAGACTTTCACCGACCCATTCAATTGGCATAGTAAACCCTCCAGGCAAGAAGGTAACGGATTTGCAAATGTTATCTTTTCCAGTAGAAGCGCTAAGAATGAATGGCTTAATGCGAATTGAAGTGCTGCGCTTCACCTGTCTAGCCAGATAACTCTCCTACATCAGAATCTTTCAAATGGTTCTGCGCCGGCCAAAAAAAGTTATTTCATAACAACGCCAAATCCTGCATAAAACAGGTAGTACAATCACTACGCATGGGTTACGAAGCAGCGCGTTATCCCTGGTTGTACAGTACAGGGGCGTGTGTTTTGATAAATGCTACGATTTCCTCTGGCGAATCGCTAATACTCAGCATTTCTCCGTACTGTCGCGAGTGGGCCAACTGACGCAGCAGGGGATAGACGGGGTTCTCCTTCGTCCAAAATTGCTCACCGAAAAACACCATGGGACTGACTACTTTGAAACTCCCGTAGTGATTTTGGGCAGCATCCATGAAGACTTCCTGTATCGTGCCGGCGCTACCCGGGGAGAAGATGACACCGGATGTTGCTATGGCGAGCAATACGTCTTCCCGAATGCTATTAGCAAAGTACTTGGCGATGTGCGACGCAAACTGGTTGGTAGGTTCGTGCCCATAAAACCAGGTTGGGATCGCAAGGCTGTCTTCGCCGTCGCTGTACTTTTCGACCACTTCAAATCCGAGATCCAGGTATTGGATTTTGTGGAAGTCCGTTTCGCCCGAAAGGATTGAGATGGCGTCGTCGAGCTCAGCGATCGTGTGCTTCGCCATCCAGGCCCCGAGGTTACCGGCTTCCATGGCACCCGGGCCGCCGCCGGTAGCAACGAAGTAGCCGGCCTGTGTTAAGCCGCGTGCAATGAGCGCCACGTCGCGGTAGGCGGGTTCGGTCCGCTTCATCCGATGGCCGCCCATAATTGCCACCACTTTGGGATGCTGTTGCAGCAAATCGTAAAGCGCATCGTCGATGGCCAGGTCGTGCAGCCGCTGGGACAGTGCCTCAAGCAAAGGCAGCGGCTCGTCCGCTTTTTTGAACCGCTCAAAATGATGATAGATCGTAGAGTCGACCGCCATGGAGTTGTAGCTCTCCTGGTCGCCGGGCTTGTAGCCGGCCATCAACTCGCGAATCGAATACAGCGAAGCACGGTAGGGGCGGTAAGGCAGATTGGGAAGCTTGGGGAATACCAGTCCGCCCGTTTTTATGATGTGCGTCAGCGCATTGTCTTCAAAACTGCAGCCTAGAAACGCGCCTCCTGTTGCATCATATTGCAGCAATGTCTCCGTTTCCGAACGCAAGTCCAGATCCTGACAAACGACACAATCCAGGCATTTATGTTCAGCTACATGTGCCCGGAATTCTTCTACAGTATGGATCTCTTTATACATATACAGATGTGATTTATTGACTGGCGTTAGTCTAGCTGTTTACTGTGTATCGTAGCGATACCCTGACGTTTCAGTTTTATTGCTGAGCGGGCTTTTAGTTTAGGTAGGTTACCACTATCCCGGTGGATGCCCAATCAAGTTCTGTCTCTATATCACAACTACGCAAACCGTCATTCTGGACTTGATCCAGCATCCAGACATCTTTAAAAGGGCTAATTTGCCCAATCGTTCTCTGGATACCGGATCAAGTCCAGAATGACGTAGCGGGAAAAAACGGGCACAGTGTCCCTTTTGAACCGATGATGTTACTTGTGATATAGAGACCGAATCAAGTTAGGCGAGTCGGTGTTGAGGATTGCATTGGTTGTGAAGGACGGGTCATCCTGTTTTGCTTGAGGTAGTCTGTAAAGGACTGTTCAACCGGCTTGCAACCCTTCCCAGATTCCTTGCAGATACATCGCCCCTAGTGCACGGTCGTATAGGCCATAGCCGGCCTTGCCCGTTTCTCCCCAAATCATACGACCATGGTCAGGACGAAGGGGACCCGTGAAATTTATATCAGCGTAGGCCTGCATTACCTCGCGCATGTCAACGCTACCGAGGCCGGCTGGATGTGGGCTCTCATGAAAGGTGCGCGGTCCAGTTACCTTTACATTTCTGCAATGCGAGAAATGAATACGTCCTTTTTTACCGAGCGAACGGATGATCTCCGGGACGTCATTTTCGGGTGAAGCCCCTAGCGAGCCCGAGCACAAGGTGACGCCGTTGGAAGGATCATCCACCAAATCCGTCAATCGCTCCAGCGCGTTGCCCGAGGTTATGATGCGAGGTAAACCAAAAACAGACCAGGGGGGATCGTCTGGATGAATCGCCATGTTTACGCCTGCAGCGGCAGCAACAGGCACAACGCGTTCGAGGAAGTAGCCCAGGTTGTCCCACAAACGTTCTTCATCTACATCCGCATATGCAGCCATAAGGCTTTGCAGTGCTTCTGCTGTAAACGCGGTACCCCAACCCGGTAGAAATCCCGTGCCCTGTGAGAGATCGATCTTTTCCAGTTCACGTTGGCTGAAGCTCAGCGCTGTCGAGGCGTCTGGATTGACCATGGCCAGGTCCGTCCGAAACCAGTCGAACACGGCCATGAAGTTATAACACAGCACGGGAATGCCAGCCGCGCCCATATTCGCTACGCTTTCGCAGTAGTTTTCGATGAGTTGGTCCCGCGTAGGACGCCCTAGCTTGATGTCTTCGTGGACCGGGATACTTTCTACAACAGCAAACGACAGGCCGGCGTCTTCAATAGCGGCTTTATGCGCAAGCAAGCGGTCGAGGGGCCACACGGCACCGGGTTGTAAATCATGGAGTGCAGAGACGATGCCTGCCATGTGCGGAATTTGCCGGATGTACGCCAGGGAAACCGGGTCTTCCGGCCCGTACCAACGAAATGAGAGCTTCATGGATCAAAAGTGAATAGTTGAGGCGATGAGCTGTAAAGTATCGCCTTTTCCACGCGATGAACAGGGCGCGCGTGTTAGATCATCATGAAGTTAGGGTGCTGCAGCCAGGAATGCAGGAATTTTGTGTCCGAGACGTGGTGTTGATAGACGTCGTTCACCAGGCAGACTTTCCCTTTGAGTGATTTGATTTTTGCGAGGAGCTGCTTTTTGCTGTCTGACATGTGTCCCGGTGTGAGGTATCCACAGTAGTCGACCAGGCCATTGAATTGTTCAGCCAGGTTCAAGATCAGCCCACCCAGCAAGAGGTGATCAGCGGGGGCATCTTCGTATGCGCCTACATTAAATGCATACCGCGGCGCCCATCCGAAATGCTTTTTGACGGTTGCTGCTTCAACGGGGTCGATGGCAACCTCGTTGGGGTAAAAACTGATGTACATGCGCCGCATCGGACCGGTGAACTTAATGCGAATCGCGCTACCATTCTCGATCCAGAAGTCCCAGCCTTCTTCCTCAAAATAGCCTTCCTCGACCCGCGCGCAAAATTTGCGGAGTCCGTACCCAATCGCATGATGCTCTATTTCATTCAGCGGGTGAGGCAGTAGGATTCGTGAGCGGAGTCCCATGGCTGTAATTCCCAACAGCGTTCTGGAGTTAATTCATTAGAGGGTAATAAGGGCCCGTAGCCGGTCAGTTGTTGTAGAAATCCTGTGCTACGGCGGCCGACGTCTGGATTGAAATTATGGTCATCAATCACTGATTAAAAATGTTATTTCCAGACGTATCTAATTCGTTGCCTCGTAGAGGTTCTTCAGAAATCATTCCTGATTCTCTTGTAGTAATGCTTATGCGTGATATGCGCAGTTTTTAGGGTTATCTGGGTGTACGCAAAGGGGTGGGCCATTTACGTTCGATACCCATTCGGTCCATTTTGCGGGCAAGATCAGCAAAAAGTGCCGGCGAATTGCGCACGTGCCGCGGCGGATGACCGGTTTGCACGCAGTGTGCTACCGTGGTGCCAGCAGCCTCTCCGATATTCCATTCAACGGGATGTAGCCGGTAACAGCCATTGGTGATGTGCGTTACGCCAAGGTTTTTGCAGGCCGGCAGCAGGTTTTCCATCCGCTGCGGAATAAGCGCACCCAGCGGGATTTCAAACGGCAGCGAACTTACGTCGATGTAGTTGTCGCCGCCGGTTGAGGGATGTAAGTCGATCCGGTAACTCCCAATGCCAACGGAGTCGTCAAAAGAGGCTGCTGTTACCTCTTCTTTTGATAATCCCGTTTCCAGCATGCGTGCCTCAAGGCCAACGTGCTGCTCGGTAACCGTAAAATCAGCGCGAATACGGCGAGCCTCTCGGATGTAAGGCCGCTTGGCGAGTCCGTGTGTCGTGCCAACTACATCTTTCCGTAACCGCAAGCCCGGCCAGCCGGCGTTGCCATCAGGGCGTGGTGCTTCCGTTTGTAGCCAATACAGGAGGGCGAAGCTCACATCCATGGCGCCCTGGTTGTGCTGCGCCGCCTCTGCTTCGGACACCTCGATGATGTTGCCAAACAGGTAGTCGTTTTGCGGCCAGTTGATAAGACTGATGTCACCCTGGATTGCGCCTGCTTCAAATTGTGTGGGGTCGATAAGCCGGCGGTAGGACCAGAGGTTGAACCGTTCGGTAACAGCGCCGGGCCTCGGGTCGAAGTCGAGTGTGCGTGGGGCAAGGGTGATTGGATTAGCGTACGTCAGGCTGAGGAGTTTGCCTGGCCAGGCCGGCTCCATCTCGGGTATATAGTCACGCCACATGGCATAGTTGGCCGGCTTGTCGATGGTGTGATCTTCGCCTTCAACGTAGTCGATGGCAAAACACCAGGTCATCGCCTGCATGTTATGGGGCTGTGCTTCGGCGGCCGCATGGAGCTCACCGGTGTCGGCTTGCGACTCTGCGCCGGTGACGTAGTCGGTACCTGTCATTGGCAACAGGTCGCCCAACTCGGTGCCATCGATAAAGTAGGGGGCTCGCAGTTCGTACCGTGTGTCGCTTGGTTGATGGTGTACTTCGAGTGTCTGTACGCGATCGCCGGCTACCTGCGCTGCTGTTGCCACTGTATTCAACATGATTTGGAGCCGTCCGTCGCTTACATACGGTGCAAGCATACTTTCCAGCACGGCTTTTGCCACATGCGGTTCGTGGCACATGTACGAGACAGTACACGCACCTGGATTGAAATCTACAGCCCGTTGATACGCAGCTTTTAACGGATACCAGCGACGGTAATAGTCGCGTACCCCTGTTCTGAATGCCCGATAGCTTTCAGGTGCACCAAACCGTTCGATCCACGGGTGTTCGTCGGGTGGCACAGCTTGCTGGGTGAGCTGCCCGCCAATCCAGTCCGTTTCTTCTGTCAGAATAACCTTTAGTCCGGCACGGGCTGCTGCCAGGGCGGCTGCACAACCACCAACACCGGCTCCTGCGATGACCACATCCGCTGTAGCCGTTCTTAAACCTAATGGCGCACCCGCTGGATACAATAGCGGCAAGCCGCCTGCAAGCAAGCCGGCCCGTTTTAGTAGCTCTCGTCGATTCATCATGGGATGGGCAGGGTAGGGGTTAATCGAAGTACATGGGTTTTTTTAACGTAGCCCACGGCGCTTCTTCAAACACATCGACAAGTGCCGGACCTTCAAACGATGCCGGCGCCAGAATGGCGAGGAAAACGAGCGGTTCATCAAACGGGTTGTAGGTCCCATGAACCACGTCTTTAGGAATGTGTGCCATTTCGCCCGGACCTAAAATGCGGGAGTCTTGCTCAACCCACTGCTCCGCTTTGCCCGAAATAACGTAGATGATTTCTTCCAACTCGGGGTGGCGGTGGAATTGATGTGCTTTACCGGGAGGCATGTGCACACGAACAAGAAGGAGGTGTTCTGCTTCTGTAAGGCCCGGCCGGCTCATCCAGTCGTGCGGGCCCCAGGGGAATTCTTCAACTTCGATGTCGGATTGTCCAATAAATCGAAGAAGTTTCTCGCGTTTATCGGTCATAAATTTGGCCTTTAGACGAACACAATGGGGGATTTGCCGTAACGTAAGTAAATAACCCGAGTTACGCAAAGCGGCCATGCGTGACCATGCCCCAGGATCACTTTGACTTCGGTTTACGCAATGCTACGCGCTCTCACTTCTTCACTGTACAGGTCTGCTGCCTGGCTGGTCGTTTGCGTTTTTCTTTTGGGGGTGGGTTTGGGAGTAACACCATCGCCTGTCGCCGCACAAGAGGTGCTGCCTTTTGAGTACAAAGCCAAGAACTTGAAGCCGGCTGATTTTGGGTTTGAGGCCCGGTCCTGGGAGGCTTTGTTGCGGAAGATGAATAACCGGATGGACGAAACGCCCGACGATCTTGCGTTGCTGCGTGAGCGGGCGATTGCCTACCGTGAATACGGCGTCCGGCGCTCGCTTGTGTTACGCCGGCGCGACTGGAAGCGGAGCCGAAAAGATTTTGAGACCTTGCTCGAACGGGATTCAGCGTACACGGATGTACATTTCCACTATGGCCTGTTGGAGCGGTACGAAGGACACTTTCCGCAAGCTATTGAACGGTATCACACCCAGCTTGAACTGGCGCCTGAAGCTGCGCACGTGCACGTGGCACTGTTTCGCCTTTACCATCATTTTCTCAACGCATCGCCAGAGGAGGTGCCGGCCTGGATAGAAGCGAATCCGTCAGAATATGCGGATTATCTGGATGCAGAAAGACTGCGGTTGTCAGGCGCTTTTAACGATGCTGACGACATCCTGGCATCTTTGCTCAAAGACGCGCAGTACATTCCCCTGGAGCGTGTGTTGCTGGCACGGGCACGTGTATATTTTGCGCTGGATCAACCAAAGATAGCGGCATCGTTTGTAAATCAGGCCATTGACATCATCGACGATAAAACCAGTGCTTTGCTGGTTTTTGAGGACTTTAAATACATTTTAACCGACAGCGAAGGTCAAACCTTTTTTACGCTGGATACCCCGGATGCGTTTAAGACATTTTTTCGGCAAATCCTTGCACGAAGAAATCCACTACGCGCGCAAGACGTAAACCGCAGGCTTGTTGAACACTATCGTCGTTTGTTGGCCGCCGAAAAAAACTACGCCTTTTACGAGGCGCGCGAGGCGTATCGCGTGGGCAACAATGCACGCGCTGATCGCATGGCGGATAGCGATTTCCCGTTTGCGTATTGGCTTAATGGCGAGTTTGGGGATAAAGGGCTCATTTTCCTCCGTCACGGTGAGCCGGCTACCACCGCTGCCTCTGTAGGCGAGGGGACTTCGTTTCTGGAATCGTGGCGGTATTACGAACCCGATCTCGATTTTCATTTTGAGGGGCACGGGCAGCTTGCGGAACTGGTGCCAACGTTGCCACTGGTGCTTGAAGTATTGGAAGCACGCGAGATTTGGGGTGGGATTTATGCGCGGCTTGCATCGGTAGCACGGGTAAACGAAACGGGTTCGAGTTTCGGGCGTGGCCGGCAAACTGAACTCGATTTCATATCGTTTGGTAACGAGTTATTCGACGAAAGTCTTGAGAGCGTGAGCGAAGGGTTGTCTTCTGACCGGCATAAATGGACCGAGCCAGTGCGGCACTTACCCCTGCCGTATTTCATTGCAGCATTTGAGGGCGCGCGCGATACAACAGATGTTGAAATCTATTTTTCTGTACCCGTGGGCAGCATTTCCGAGTCGATGCCTGAACGTGAGAAAATAGGCATTGAAGTTGGTCTCACGGTACACGATTGGTCATGGAACGAAGTGTTTTCATCGTTTGAAACGTTAACCGTTGATGCAAACCGCGCACAGGATGCTGTAGCCGTAGATTACATCCGATTTAGTGCGGTGCCAGACTCCTATCACGTCAATTTGCACACAAGCATTGCAGATGCGCCCTGGGTTGGCTCGTACCAGTTTGCATACAAAGTACCTGACTACAAGCCGGCTACTGTCAATGCCCAGCCGCTCCTGGTTAGCGATTTGATCCCTGCGTTTGAAGTGGTACCCGCGGAGCGCCCCGGTCGGTATACAAAACAAGGGCTCTATCTGCGAACCAACCCCGGTCGGGGGTACCGCCCTGAAGATCCATTCTTTGTGTATTTCGAGATTTACAATCTTACGTTTTCGGCAGAAGATCGTACGGCTTTCGAAATCACCTATGTATTGCAGCCGCCAGAGTCGGGCCGGCGTCGCGGTGTGTTTAAGCGTCGTTCAAAAGATCCATTGTTATCCATCACCTTTCAGCGGGAAGGGGATTCGCGAACCAGTGTGGAATATGGGGAGATTGATATGTCGGCTGTGCCGGCCGGCAGGTATGAGCTGGAGGTAATCGTCAAAGACAACAACACAGGTGAGACGTCACGCAACGCGCGCGTGATCGAATTGGGCTGAGGGGGGCTAGATAAGAAACATTTTGTTTTCGAGTAGGAGCTTGCGTAGTTCGGGCGGCAGCCCAAAGTGATCATCCATAAACCCATCTATCTCGCCCAACGTTTTATTGGAAAGCAGCAGGCTTATTTCATCGATAGCCTCGCTACCAATAGCGTACGGAAACAGGGTGAAGAGCAAGTCTTTGCCGTCGCAGTGGCCAAAAATCTGATACTCTTGCATATCGGCAATCGGTGTCCCTTTAACGAGGCAGCGATCCAGCCAATCTTCTACCTTAACTTCGTTTTTGGCTAGCAGATGTTTGCGGCGCTCAAACAGGTCCACATGCCGGTCGAAGTAGGAGCGGACGCGATTCAACGACTCTTCCGACATCGCTTCTTGCAGCTTGATAAAGCAATCGAAGCACATCGCATATTCGAAAACGGTATCCTGCGTGCCATAGCCGGGGTACCGGCGATACGCTTTTTCAATGACGTATTGCTGCCCATCTTCCAATAAAAATGCGTCGCATCCCAGGCAACGATCAAACATAGCCTCCGCCGCATCAGAATGAAACGTGCGCGGGATTTCGATGTAATGTTGTGTGTATTCCACAATACAGAGCGATTTTGAGGAATCTACTGGCAGAACGTATGCTGGAAGCGGATGTGTATAAACAATATACGCGACAGCGCACTAACGGGTTATGAATTATGACTCGTTTTGTCTCGACGCCAACAATTGCCAGCAATACCACTGCATACGAGGCAAATGAAAGGGACCTTTCCAAAGATTACCCTTTAGTGGTACGGAAATCCTGCCGTCGCGGTGGAGGTAGCCAAACCATTCCCCATGTTCGGGGTCAGGGAAATGTTTGTACGCCCAATCATGGACAGCCTTGTGCCAGTCTGCATACTTGTTGTCGTCTGTCATGTGATAGGCAAGTAGCGTGGCGATAATGGTTTCGTTGTGTGGCCACCAGAACTTCATATCCTGCCAGTATTCCTGCACAGGTAAGTTGTTGAGATCGCGGAAGTACAGGATACCGCCGTATTCTTTGTCCCAACCGCGTTCCCACATCCAATCCAATATTTGGGTACCTAGCTGAATCAAGTGTGCATCGTTATCGCGTAGTTTTGCTTCGTGGAGGATAAACCACGCTGCTTCGATGGCATGACCCGGATTGAGGGTGCGGCCGTCAAAATGATCGATAATCTCACCATTTGGCCCAACAGTTTCCATCACCACGCGCAAGTCTGGTTTCATGAAATAGCGCTCGATGGCCTCGATCGATTGGTCGATCAAGTCTGTGCTGATGGGGTCATCGATTGTTTCGCGGAGTACCTGTCCCAGGTTGATGGCAATCATGGGCGCGCCTATACCCTGGGTGGGACGGGTTGAGGGAACACCTTTGGGGGGAATGAGGCCCGGGGTGCTGTTGTAGCGGATGACCATGCGTAGCAATTCGCCGGCTTTAGCGGCTGCTTCTGCGTCGCCCGATGCTTTTGCATAAGCAGCATAGGCCATGGCGCCAAAGGCCTCGGTAAACACGTAGCGTCGTTTCCTCAGTGGTGCGCCCTCGCGCGTGACCTGAAAGAACATGCGGCCGTCTTCATCGAATCCGTGTTCATCCATAAAATCAAGGCCGCGCTTTGCAAGTGCTAACCATTCTGGCTTTTCATCTACCGTATAGTACAATGTGGAAAGCAGCCAGGTAAAGCGGGCTTGCTGCCACATTCCTTTATCGGTATCCAATACAGAGCCATCCTGATTAACGGCAACCATAAATCCGCCATGCTCGCGGTCAACCGCATGCGTTGTCCAGAAGGGTAACACGTCGTTTAAGAGACCATCCCTATAGGTAGCGAGATAAGCTAATTCCTGTTCTTTCGTCACGATTCAATTCGGCTAATTGCCCGCACGTCCAACGTGCAAACAAATGATTTTAGAGGCGCTACAGCGTATGAGCAAAAGGAGTGGTTTCGGGTATGACCACCACTTTCAACCTGTAACTTGCAACGTTCAACAGCCAAGAATACAATCTTTCAAGAGTGATTTCTTGGCTCATAATTATACCGCACCTTCGAATAAGATGCGACTCGTTTCCCCTTTTGCGTAATTGTAGATAAACAACTTGATCTGTCCCGGTCCGCTATTCTCCAACATGAGCATAGACGTAGCCTGTGAGGGGCTGGCGGTCTGTGAAGACCAGAGCGGTGTGTTAGAATTGTCGTAAAAAACGAGATCGCCATCTCCCTGCATGTAAAGCCGGCCTGGCATGATGGCTTCTTCCGGCTCTTGCAATGCCTGCCATACAACGTTTCCAGAGGTGTTTTTTAACACTGGGCCAGCAATGGCATCGTTCAGGAAGCGCGCGTTACCGTTGAGGGTTTGTATCGATTCACCGACGCCAAGGTATCCCTTTCCACGCGTATCCAGCCGGTTGACGTCCATGATTTCACCCGTGATGTTGGTCTGCATGAGCCGGGTGAGGGTGCGCTGGTCCCAGTTAAATCCGTTGTAATTGCGCAGGGCATTGAGGTAGATCAGCTTTGTCAGAGCTGCAATGGGGGTCATGTCGTATGCGCCGGCAACGCCAACTTCGGCGAGCCAGGATCCCGCTGCATAAACATTGGCATCAACGACACCATCGAGGACCTGGGTGCAATCGATCAACACCATGCCCTGCTCGTGTGCACGTTTTAAAATCTGGTAGATGGCGCCGGCTTCAGGAGTGTCGGGTGCGCCCGATGGGAAGTTACCGTCACCATACGATTCTAGGATGATACCCTGTACATCCACGTGATCAATGGCGGTTTTGAGCAAGTCGCCGAGTACATTTTGTTGCGGCGTGTAGTACGCGGGAAAGGCTTTGAACGGAATAATCGTCGACTCGGTAACGTGCGCGAGCAGGTATTCGAGTTGTGCCCGGAGCCGGCGCTGCGCTTGTGGGGCGTCCAGCGAAATATCCTGTGTTGTAGGCAAGTGTAGCATGTGATCGTTTTCCAGCAAAAACTCGATCCCATATTCGCCAAGATTCGGATAGTTCGGCGATGAAAACGCGTGGAAGGCATCAGCATTGGTTTTCACCGTGCGGTTGCCTCTGAACAGCGTATCATTGAAGTAAAGGCTCACTTCGGGAATGCCAAGCTGTGCCGCAGCGATTGCACCGCAGACGTTTTGCAGGGCATCTGTGTTGAACAGGAGACTGAATCCCTCAGATTCGCTTTCATGAAACAGCGGAACTTGTGAGCCTGTGAATACAATGGGCTTGCTGAGTACGGCGTCGGGGAAGCCGTCGGCTTGCAGGCCAGTGAAGAGGAACGACAGGGCTGATGCCGTGAAAGCCATGGTGTCGGTGCCATGAAGCACCACAAAACCATCGTACTGCGCGTAGTACGGCAGAATGTGCAGCGCCATTTCACACCAGTCCGTTGGCTGCAAATTTGTGCTGTCGAGTACCTTTTCAAATGGTAAGAACGACAGGGTGCAATGCGGATACTCCGACTTTACGATGGGGTAGACAATGGACGCAAAAGCAGCCTCAAACTCCGGTGTTTTGAGCGGCTTCAGAGGTGTACCGACGCAACCAATGGTCCCGCCAGTATAAAGAATGGCAATCTTCACGTAGTATACAGTGTCTTAAGTTATCCCGTACATCCGCTCGGTAGCGGGTCCTGCTCGCTGAGTGCTGTTGCAAAATCTTCAGCCAGCGTAGTGGCTTCGAAGCCGCCGGCCACGGAGCCCCGATAAACAATGCCGCCGTAGCCGGCAGGATGCATGTGCGCGCGAACAATGACTTCGTCAGCCTCAGAAATCTCAACCGGCCCTCCTGAACGCACAAAGGGTTGTTCAGTGGGATGGCTGTGCCCCAGGATGCGGCGGTAAAGTAAATCACCATCGGTGGTAACCACTTCCCACCAGTTGGCATATTGCGAACAGTCGATGTCTGGACTTTCGATGCCTACAGCAAACTGATAATTGCCCGGCTCGCCGCTTGTACTAACGGATACGATATCTGCGACCATGCCCGAAACCACGGGTGCTTCTTCCGTTTCGGGCTCTTCGCTCGCAATTTTTGAATTACAGGCACTGCCGGCAAGCAACAGCACCAGACAAGTCACTATAGGGAATCGATAGGCGTGCATAACTTCAGGAAGATTTATTCCAATAGACCTTGAGGTTGTTGGTGCTGCGACCTGAGGCGATAATATCCAGTTTACCATCAGCATTCAAGTCTGCCACTTTGAGGTCCTCACAAGCCATGGTGTTTTCATCGATAACAAAAATGGACCACGAACTTCCCGAATCATCGGGGATGTAGAGTCGGATGCCCACCTCGCCATTTGCATCAGGATTACGCCAGCCGGCTACGATTTGGTCGCGGCCCAGGCCGAGGATGTCGGCAACCGCGAGGGCGTGGCCTTGCACAAACGTAGTGTCGAGCACAACCCGTTGACGCTCTCCTTTACCGAGGTAGGCAACCAGATGTGTCCCGTGCATGGGTTCAATTGTGGCAATAAGCGGCTTGTCTACCAGTGCCCCAACCCTGACTTCTCCCGCACTGGTTGTCAGGCCTTCGATAGCCCTTGCGTCACTTGACCAGCGGCCATCAAAGAGCGATTGCCGAATGCCTTCTTTGCCGGCGAAATAAAGGGACGTGCTTTCCTCTGATTCCACGACATCAAAATTATGTGTCATGTGCATACTTTTGTCGAGCACACGGGTAGCCCATCGACCGCGTGGGTCTTCTGGTTTTGTGTACAACTGAATGCGTACGCCGTCTCCTTCACCATTGATGTTGTTGATGCCATGCAGCGGCAAGACCACGAGGTGGTACCCTGCGTCACCGGCCTTTATCCATTGCATGCGATGTATTGTTGGGTCATGCTGTAGTTGGACCGGCTCCCATTGCATGGATGGCTCAGGCGGGCGAATGAGGTAGTACACACCTCCTGATTCGCGCTTATCAGACGTTTCGCCAGGATTCCACATGGCCCCAACGGCAATTTCAACAAGATCGTCTCCGTCTATGTCGCGCGCAGCAATTGCTACATTGTCGCGCGACGTCAGGTTTTCGATGAGCACGTGGCGCTCCCATGTACCGTTTTGATACCAAACGAACTGTTTTTTATCAGCGAGTAGTATATCCGGTTTGCCGTCGGTGTCAACGTTCCCTATGGCGAGTCCGTAGCCAATATTGATCTCGTCATCGATTACCTGGGCTTCAAATTCAGGGATGATGGGGGGAGATGGTGGCAGGCCCTCTGTTGCCGGCCCGCAGCTGGCTGTGATGCATGCGCTAAGTACTACAACGGCGAACCGTGCAGGATAGAACCTGGTCAGAAACAACGGGATGCACGCAGGTTGCGTCATAGACTGCAGGTGTTATAGGAGGTTAAAAGCCTGGTGCATGGCTGTACTGGTTTCAGCAACAGCGGCTTCATTGGGGAGTTCGTTGAGCGCTTTGTTGAATGGCTCGGCGCGTACCGGACCGTCATAGCCGATGGTAACCAATGCTTGCAGAAACGCTTTGGCATCGATCACGCCTGTCGCTACGGGTAGCATCCGCTGCCCATCGATTTGCTCATCGATGTCGCGTCCTTCTGGGGCATCATTCAGGTCGCAGGCGACAATGTCTTTATTACCCAGCGATAGCAGATCTGCTGTGGATTCATGGGCCGTAAACCAGTGAAAACTGTCGAGAACCACACCGACGTTGGGCAAATGGATGGCTGCTAACAACTCACGCAATTCTTTCAAGGAATGCACAAACGTATAGCGCCATTTTGCCCGCAAGGTATAAGGACCAACATATTCCAATCCAAATCGCATGCCATGATCGCCAAGGATTTTTCCAATTTGGCGTAAGCGCCTGGCGTGAAGCACAAAGTTTTCTCGATACGTCAGCGTGTCATGCCGGGGCATGATCCAGGTATTGACACGGGCAACACCGGCTTTCTGAAGTTGTGCAGCCGTTTCCGGCAGGGCATCCAGCCCCGCTTTATATGTTGCGTGGTCTTTGCGAAACTCTACCGGTAGGCCGGCCGAGCCCCAACGCAGGTTGTGCTGCTGCATCCTTTCTAGGACCGCGTCCCGTTGTGCTTCGGAGAGATTAGCCACTTCAGAAACCGGAGGTGACAGTGCTTCAAAGCGGAAGTCAGCAGCATAACTGATTAATTCATCCAGCGTTGCCTTTACGCCTATAGCCCCCGGATTGAGGCTCATCATGAATTTGCGGTTTGCGAAGGCATGACTTGCGGTTGCTACTGCATCAGACGAAACAGGTAAGATGCTAGCTGCTAATGACGCCGTTGATAATTTGAGGAAAGATCTGCGTTTCATAACTCAGTCTCGCAATAGCTGGATGGTGAAACTGTCCGACAAATGACGGAAAACCATGTTTGTGGGGTGATCCGAGAGAAAATAGTATTAAATGGAATGTATTGTACCATGCCTCGTCTATAAAATTGAAAGATGCATCAAAATAGCGTGTCAGCATCGTGGCGCAAACCGTGAAGCTGTAGCACAAATCGATAGAATTTAATTACGAAGCATAAATAGACTTATGACAACGCATATTCTTAGACCCAATGTACGTACCTGGTCGCTTGCCGGCCTGTGCATGATGCTGTTCTTGTTCACCGCATGCGATTCAAGCAATGCGCTTATGGAAAATGAAGCGCCGGCTGTTGCCAGCGGGATCAATACATTGGCTGATAACCTCGACCTGACAGGCAGCCAGGCTGAAAAAATAAACGACGTGGTTGCCAAGCATGGCGAAAATGAGCCAGGCACGTTGTGGTATGTTGCTGCTGAACTTCAGCAGACGATGACAGAAGACCAAAAAGCTGCGTTATTCGCCAAAATTGAAGAAGCCCGCGAAGCGCGTAAAGAAGCGATGGGTACCAGCGGTGAAGGGCAGCGTCAGCGAGGTTTAAAAGGTCGAAGAATCGGCCAGGGAGCCACTGGGCTTGGTGTCATCGAAGACCTGACAGATGAGCAAAAAGAGGCCATGAAAGCCTTGCGTGAAGCACAGCGCGAAAAAGTAGATGCCCTGCGGACGCAGCGTAAAAATGGTGAACTGGATGAAGAGGCGTTCAAGGCAGCACTGACGACGATCCGCGAAGAAGCTGAGGCTGAGCTTTCGAATATCCTCACAGATGAGCAACTTGAGGCTATGCAGGCAGCGCGCGATGCGCGTCAGGAAGCAATGGGGGAACGCAAAGGGCGTGGCTTGCGCGGTGGTGCTGCTGATCGCGGCAAAGGCAATCGGTCAAATCAGACAGGGCGCTTTGGAGCAGAAGCGCGTGAAGCATCTGAAGCTGCCAGAAAGGACGCACTGAATCTCACCGACGCGCAGATTGAGCAGATTGCAACGCTACGCGCTCAGCAGAAAGAAGCCGGCGCTGAGCTCCTGGAATCACTGCGGGAGTCTGGCGACTGGGAAGCCGCGCGCGAGCAGTTGGCAGCATTCAAGCAGGAGTCTGAAGCAGCAATGCGAGAAATTCTGACTGCAGATCAACAGGAAATGATCACCATTCACCGTGCCCTGGCGTTCTCTGCTGCAAAGCAGCGTACGGGAGACAAGGCCGGCCGGGGTGCTAATCGTCGCTTTAAATCCTCCCGATAAGTACCTTGAGTCCCATGCTGCAAGATAACTGCTTGCAGCATGGGTACCCTTTTGCTTCCATACGAAACCTATTCTCTATTGTCTGCCTCGTCTCCACAGGGTCAAGCAGTGCCTGTCAAACGGCAAGGATCCGAACGCCTCGCGCCTTCGGCGGATACTGCACGGGCAACGCGGTCAGCAGAGGATATGGCACTGGTTGAACGAGCACGTGAAGGCGACCGCAAAGCGTTTCGGGCGTTGGTGGATCAGTACCAGGATAGCGTTACTTTGACGGTTGTATCGATGTTGGGACGCTCCAGTGAGGTGGATGATGTAGTACAGGAAGCCTTTATTCGGTGTTATCAGACGCTGAACAAATTTCGGGGTGATGCAAGCTTTGCTACGTATATCAAGAAGATCGCAATCAACAAGTCACTGGATATCTTGCGTCGGCGCAAGCGATTTTTTGGTAGATTGTTGAGTCGGGATGATCCTGGATACGTAGTTAATGAGCCAGCGGCTGAATCTGGCAGCGTGGAAGAGCAAGAGCGCAGCCGGCTGGTACATCAGGCCATAGCAACCCTGCCCGATAAACATCGTGCGGTTGTTGTATTGCGTATGATAGAAGGGTACTCTACTGAAGAGACAGCGCAAATGCTGGATTTGCCTTATGGTACTGTATTGTCTCGGCTGAGCCGGGCACAAAAGAAATTAAAAGATGTGCTGGCTCCCCTGATGCGTTAACGCGCAAACGATTATGAACAAAAATCATCGATATACCACAGACACGCTCCTGCGTTATCTTGCCGGCGAATTGCCGGTGGAAGAAGCTGCGCAGTTGGATGCGGCGATCGAGCAATCCGCGTCCTTGAAAACGGAGCTGGCGCAATTGGCGTCGACACAAACGTTGCTTCAAGATGTCACTGCAGCAGATGCGGCTGATGCGCTGGATCCGTTCTTTACCGACCGGCTGATGAAGAAACTTGCGCCAGCCCCATCAACGGCGCTTTCCTGGGACGAAGAACTTGCCGGGACGTTGGCCAGAATTTTTCGTCCGGTTGCTATCGCTGGATTTTTCCTGGCGCTATGCCTGGCCGTGTACAATATCAATCTGTCGAATGGATACACCGTTGATTCTACAGCAACGGAATCTATTCTTGCCATACCCTCTGTTTCTACGATGGCTGTTTACGATCTCGATTACTTTGCGACGCAGGCCGAGGCTATACCATGAACGCCAAAACTAAATCAATAGCTATTATTATCGGGACCCTGTTGGTCGGCATTATCATCGGCTCACTGGGCACCGGAGCCATTTTCTCCAGTCGCGTGGCTGAAATTCAGGCGTTGCGTGAAGACGACGGTATGTCACGTTTCCTTGAAGGGATGATTACGCCAACGGATGACGCCCAACAAGAGGAGATCAGGAAGGTACTTCGCGAGACACAACGCCGGCATATGGAAATTCGGCGTTCGGTTGCCTCAGAGCACCAGGCTGTGTTTACAGACATGCGGGCTGCGCTCTCTCAAATTCTCAACGAGGAGCAGAAAGAAGCACTTCGGCAGCGTGTTGAAGCAGACCGAAAGCGTCGCAGAGGGTTTATGAAACGGAGTGGAAATGGTCCGCCGCGGTTTGGTGGTCCGCCGTTTGACTCTACGATGGGACGAAAGCCATTTCGTCGCAAACGCATGGGGCTTAATCAGGGCACCGATAGCCTGCGGGTGCCGGCTGATTCAAGCGCTTTTTAAGGGGCCTCAGGGGTATAGGTGAACACCGTTACCAGCGGCAGATGGTCTGAGCTGATGGGTGCGTTCAATGTAAAGACATCAGTTACGGTCCAGGCAGCTGGGCCGGCGTACAGGATGTGATCTATTTGTCGGACTGGATTGTTGGCCGGATGTGTATGCACATGGCCCTTCAGGGTTGGAATCACAAATTTGCGTGCCAATGTGTCTAGCGTGACGGCGTTAGGGGTAGCATTCAAATCACCACCAAGGGCATACAATTCTTGTGGGTTAGCAGGGACAAGTTCAGCAATCATGTGTGCCGCAGCCCGTCGTGGCTCGGTAATCGTTTCAAGGTGCGTGGACATGAACGTCACGGGGATGGACGTTTCTTCGAACGGCACCTGAATTTTGGCTTCCATCAATACCCGTGTTTCGCCAGGCGGGCCGGGAAGAGGATGGAGCAGCAGCGTGTCGATAGGAAATTTAGACAGAATCAGGTTGCCAAAATCGCCTCCTTGATACACATCAGCAAATCCAAACCGCATTTCCATACCGGTTAAGGCCGCAAGCGTTGTTGCTTGATCTGTACGGTTGGTTCGTTCAACAAACCGGTCTACTTCCTGAATGGCAACCAGATCGGGATCTGCAGCGCGGATAACATTTGCGATACGCTGCAGGTTGACCATGCCGTCGGCGCCTTCACCGTGGCGGATGTTGTAGGTCATAGTGACCAACTGGTACGAACCGTCGGTTTCCTGGGGGGGCATCAGCGGCTGTGCATTGCAAGAGGTTGTCAGCAATCCAATTAGCAGGGTGACCCATATACGCATTTATGCGACCAACTCGAACGAAAGGGATCCGTGGTTTTCCCCATTTACCTGAAGGGTTATGGTATGCGTTCCTGCATAAAGCCGGCGCGTTGTCATCAGGCGCATAGGGTGTTTCTTTGATAGATTGACCACTTCGCCCTTCGAAAGTTCTAATGTTTTGATTTTAAACACCTTCTGGCCGGCCTTTTTACCGTCACTCGCAAACGTCATCTGGTAATCGATAACCAGGTTTTGCTTTTTGTTCGACGCAAAAGCCAGATCAAACAGGAAGGCCTCACCCACATTCACCACAGGGGTAGAAGTGGCAAAGGTTGTCACGGTGATATCGGGCTTGCCGCCAAAGCCAATCAAGTCGAGCGCTTCTGGATGACCCTGCTTGATGAGTGTGCGAAGCGCATGTTTGGTGATATACGCCATCTCTTTGGGATCCTGCTTTTTGCTGGCGCCCCATTTTTTGAGCGTCGCAATCACTAGCTCCGGATCCAGTTTGCTGATGTCGTTCAGATGGTTGGCAACCGAGCGGGTCACGTACCGTGTGGGGTCTGCGTACAGCAATTCGAGGATGGGCATCGGTGCGGTGAACGCGATGGTCAATCCCTGGGCCCAGGGTAGTTTGGGGCGCGTCCCTTCGCTACTGAGCCGGCGCACGTGGTAGTTCTCGTGTGTGGCACCATCTAGTAGAAATGCCATTGTTTCTTCGGGGAACGCGTTGATGAAAAAGCGAATGGCATATTCCACCGAAAACCGCTTGGTCATTTCTCGAAGTGCAGACAAAGAAGTCTGCAGATATTCAGCAGAACAGCCGTAGGTAGCCACAAACAAGCTGTGTGGTGAAAAAATGAAATCGCCAAAGTCGTCGTCCGTTTTCGTCGGATCGAGTTCAGGAGGAAGGGCCCGCAAAATGATGTCGAGCGCTGTTTCATAGTCATCCGGCAAAAAATCGCGCAGGCAGGTGGTGATGTGCGCGATACGTGCTTTGAGTTCAAGCGCTGGAAAGGCGTCAACGACGGCTTTTTGAAAAGGGGCCGACTTAAACGCCGGGTAGGCAGTTTCTACGAGGCCGGCAAGGTACGCGACTTTTTCTGGGTTGAATAACTGGTCTTTGAGCGAGAAGGTAGACTTGGCTTTCACGGGCGTCGGGATGCAGCTATGGGGTGAAACACGTGAAAAACCGCCGGACGAGCAACGACCGACGGTTTTCCTGAACCGTGTATTACTAGAAGCAACTATAAATTAATTGGCTTGATGACAACGTAGCGTCATAGCGCGTTACGCGGCTGCTAAATTGTCTGCCGGACCAGTTACAGCGTGATGTTGAGGGCCGAAAAGACGTTTTCTATCCGGTTGATAATGGTAGAAGATGAGCTGCCGGCAAACAGCAAGCCGACAAGCTGGTTGCTATCGCTCAGCACTGCTGAGCCGCTGTCGCCGCCCTGGCTCATCGGGCCGGCCAACAACTGATCAGAGAACTGTGCAATGAGGCCGGCGCCGTACGATACCTCTACCGTTACATCAATTTGCTGAATGGATGCCGACGTGAATTCCGTGGTGCGCCCATATTTCTTGATTGGCATACCAAGGGTGCCAGATGCAGAACCTTCAATCAGGCCAATTTCGAGGATCTTGTTATCCACATCAGCCTGGCTCAGCGGGCGCGCGATGGCGGCATCCACCAGGTTGTTTTCCATCTGAATTGAAACAGTTTGTACGCGATTCTTGCTACCAAACACGCGCGATACAGCATTGATTACGGAAGCTGAGCCGCCAATGCAAGAACCACCACCACAACCGCCGCCGCCATCACCACCACCGCCTGTGCCTCCGCCCCCACCGCCGCCTGGGAAATTGATGGGGATAAAGTCGAGTAGCGTAGCAAATTGCTCTTGCGGGAAACGCCCGCCATCAACAGGGCCCGGTTGCAGAATAGGGTCGCCGATGTTTGCATCGTTGCTATTGGCAATCACGTGGTTGTTGGACAGGATCACTGTTTCACCGTTGCGCTTGACATAGCAGCCAAGTGTGCCGGCTGTGATATCGACGTGGCCGAGGCTTACACCACCGGGAGCAGGACGGAATTTGTTTTTTGGGTCTACCGCCAGTGCGTTGATTTTGCCCGTTTCGATGACATCGGTTGGTACACCATCAACGGACTGCGGTACCATATCGCCCGGTCCCAGTTCGGCACTGCTCTTTTTTTTGATCACTGAGCAAATAATGCTGAGTTGGTCGGTTGTCTCTCCGTTGGATACTTTGTAGCCGACGCCGGTGGCAACCACGTTGGCGTGGGCCATCAATTCGTTGCAACGTCGCTTGAGCACAGAGCGACATTTTTCGAGATCTTGACTCATGTTTTTTTACGTTGATAGGACTATGTGGGCAAATCTCTTGGCAGTTCGGGACAGTAGCACGGGACAGTGACCGCGGGTGTGAGATGCCTCAGGATTTGATAGATCGATAGCTTAGTATATGAAACGTGTTGCTGTTTTGATGGATTAATTTAGCCTTTTCTTTCCCATCGTGCCAACTACGTAGCAGATTGGAGACCGCAACAGCATCAGCTACAGGTAGGGCTTTTGCATCGTTTGAAATTGTATAGTGGTGGATGTGCGTGTCATCATCCGTGTAAATACCATCAGAGATTTGAAGCCCGGATGGTGTCTTTCGTATATGGACAGCATGCGGCCCGGTCAAGTTATCAGTCCGGCCTTTTTGTAAGCGTTGTAGGGCCTGGGCAAGCGCACCCAAGTGCAAAGGCGAGCGGAGTTGAGCCGGCCCTGTATGCCGATAATATCCTCGAACGAACAGCGCCAAAGAGGCTAATACGCCACCTAGTGCCATGTGCCAGCTAACCAACGGCAAAAAACCAAAAAGCTCCCCGATAAGTGTTGCGAAAACGATCAGCAGCGAAATCCACTGGGCCTCAGAAAACGAAGCCATGTACGGACGCGCCGTATCACCTCGTAAAAACTCAAGACAGAATCTTCCAGATGAAAAAAGGACCAGGTAGGAGGCCAGGCCATAGCCTGTGACAGGGTGGAGCAGGGCGAGACAGATACCGATGCCACTGCTGCATAGGACCCAGGCAGATTCTACAAGCTGGACAGGAATCAGGCGCACACCTACGAGTGGGGCGGGAAAACCGGCTCGGGCATGAAGTAACGTGTACCTGATGCCATAGCGAGCCGGCTTTCCGTAGCAGCATCCAACCCTTAGGCAACCAATGCGGCCAATACCTTGCATGGCTCCAATGCCGAGCATCAGATTTTCAAGATATGGCAGGATCGGTTGTTCTATTATGCGTAGAACCAGCGCACTTACCGCCATGATGCTCAAAAAATACCTGAGAAAAACCAGGCTGTCTTTACCCGTGCGTAGAACGGTGAAAACAATATGGATGACAGAAAGACCAAGTGCCACCAGAAGCAGGCTGACCATTAGAGGAAGGGAGAGGCCGCGTACATAGGTCAGGCTGAGTGCAATGGCGGCTGCCAGCACCATGCCGGCTACGCCAAACAGGTTATAGGCAGAATACGACCGGCCGCCGATCGTTACCCGGGGCCGCAACATGTGTTCGACACGTTGTGTCAGGCGGTAGAAGAACGATGGTACTGGCGCTGAAAGCGGGTCCGCACGGTCAGCCGGCGGCATTGCTTCAGCCGGCAGATCTGCGTGTGCAGCTGCATGGGTTGTCAGGATGTCTTGAAGGGCCTGATCAACGAACAGCTGTTGCGAGCGTGTCGTGGTGTCTTGCAATGAGGCTCCTCATGTAGCTGCCAATGGTATACACAGACTGAAAGCCGGCTTTTTTCGCAGCCGCATCCTCTGTTTCAATTGGAATGTCAGCGCTTTCTGCGAAGTGCTTGATGTCGCGATAAAATCCCAGCGTATACATATCCCACGAAGCCCCTGTATCTTTGGTGAAGATCAGGTTCTGCTGGCGGTCGATGGCCTCCAGGTACACGTTCTCCATTTCACGCTGGGTGTGTAGCTCCTGGCGTTTATCAGGCAATGCTGTAAAAATTTCGATATGGAAAAGGCCCATGCCTTCAAACCGTTCTGCTACGATGTCGAGGGGCGGGCCATGAACAAACGTGTCTTCTTTCCAGGCTATCATCTCGGTAAATGCAGCCGTATCCATGCCATGTTGTTTTCGAGCTAGCGTACGGGTTGCCATATGTGCTGGTGCATAGTACGATGCGTAGCTTTCGACGGGATGGAGGAGCATCAAATCCCAGTGATCTCCCTGGCTGTGGCGCATGAGAAATGGCGCCGGCATTCCTACCGCTTCGTAATACGCCCGCTGGTCCTTCAGGGCGTCGATTAGGTCGAGCAGCCGGCCGGGTGTGGCGCGTAGCAATTCCGTACGGTACAGGTAGGTCCCGGTATTGTTGTCTGGTGCAACCTCTTCGATCACCAGATTACGCCAGCGTACTTTGATACCACCACCGTCATGGATTTGAAGCGCAATCGAGCCCTCTGCCATTCCAATTTTTTCATCCCTGAAATCGACCATAGGAACGCCATTTAGCCAGGTTTGCACGTGATCTTCGACCACGCGTACCCGCATGGTATTCCATTCGCCCATCTTGAGTGCTTTGTCGAGTGCCTTGTCTGGTTTGATGAGCCAACCGCGGCCGTACGATTCATAGACCCCACCCGTGTCGTTATCCGGGGGCGCCACTTCAGCCTGCCATCCCGTGATGATCGTACCATCAAGCGATGACCTGAAGAAAATGCCGCTGTTGCCATTTGCATCCTGCTTGAAATCTACCGACAGATCAAAGTTTTTGAACGTCTGTTCTGTAGCCAGGTAGCCATAGCCTTTATCCGGACCACTTTCGCAGACAAGTAGCCCATCTTCGACATACCACTTCTCCGTGCCGTGAACATTCCAGCCCGTTAGATCTTCCCCGTTAAAAAGAGATTGTGGCTGACCTGTTGCTATAAGCGGCAGGACAACGAGTAAACACAAAAAAGCGAGGCCTGATTTCAAAACCTGGTGCTGCATAAGAAAAGTGAATTGGTACAGGTAGGGGTGAAGCATGGGGTGCAGTTGGGACGTCATAAACGCAGATTAGTCGTCAGGATCGACGCCAAGCTCTGCACATATTTCGGGCGGGCAGCCTGTCCATTCCATCACGGCTGTGTTGCCGATATACTGGAGGTCGTCAACGCCTACCTTGCTCGACCAAAAGCCAGAGGCCGTAAGGTCGCGGAAGCTATTGAAAAACTTGACGCCCTGACTGAGCTCCGGTGGCGCAATATCAGGGTATGCAATCAAGTCGAGCAGTTCTTTTTGCTGGGCTTCAGTGCACTCGGCAAATGGTTTGGTGAACATCTTCCGGCTCTGCGCATCGACCCACGCGAGGCCGCCGCGCATGGGCAACTGCATAGTTGGCCGGTCCATCATCATAAAGTCCATAAACGCCGGCACCCCGGCGTCGGTCGCACTGCCTGAGCGGTCATCGGCTGGAATAATCAGATCTACCAGTACGTTAACCGTATTCAGCTCGTGTTCGGTAAAGAATTCAGGTTCGAAGTCAGCTGCTTTTGCATTGATACCCGCTTTTTGCATGTTTTCGCGGGTGACTTCGAGTTCGTGCTGAGTCCACGAGAAGCCGGCGGCAACAGGTGCCGCAGCCATCATTTTGAGTGTTTCTCTTCTGTTCATGGTCGCAATTTCGTTTGTCCCTTTTCAGGGCATGGTAGTGTTAGCCTTGGAACGCGCCTTTTTTACTCTGGTCGAGGATGTAATCGGCCGTCCGCCAGGCCAGCGCCATAATGGTCAGTGTTGTGTTTTTGTGTGCCTGCGAGGTAAATGGCCCTGCATCTGCAACAAACAGGTTTTTGACGTCATGCGATTGGCAATGGGCGTTAAGTACCGAGGTTCGGGCATCGTGTCCCATGCGGGTTGTGCCCACTTCGTGGATAATGGATCCCGGTGTTTGAATGCCGTAGCCAGATTCTTTGGTTGGCATCGGGGTGACCGGCGTACCGCCCATGGTGTGGATTAGTTCGCGCGCAGTTTCGTGGATGTGCTTGCACATGTTGTGCTCTTCATCACTGAAGTTGACATCGAATTTCAGCACAGGGATGCCATACTTATCTACGGTGTCGTCGTCGATGTAGCACCGGTTGTCGTACCGCGCTATCATTTCGCCGCGTCCTGAAAAGCCGACCGTTGCACCATAGAAATTCCGGTAATCGTCTTTCAGCGACTTGCCGTAGCCACCGCCGCCTTTTTGGCGTTTGGTGCCCATGGCGTAATCCACGCCGTTGTACCGGTGGATACCTCCACCAAACCCGTAGCCCGGCATGCCCCGACCGCCCCATACCTCGAGGTGGTATCCGCGCCGGAAGTCCAGTTTTTTGTTGTCGAGCCACCACGGGATGTACACGTGCATGCCGCCGACACCATCCTCGTTGCGGGGTTTACCGCCCATGAGGATGGGGACGATGCCGGCCACGCTGGTCCCTACGGTATCATTCAAATACCGACCAACAACGTCGCTCGAATTCCCTACGCCATTTGGGTGTTGCGGCGATTTGGAGTTGAGCATAATCCGTGCTGAAGAACAAGCGCTTGCTGCCAGGACAACTACTTTTGCGTTAACCTGGAATTCCTCGAGCGTTTGGGTATCGACATACGATACGCCTGTTGCAACGCCTTCACCGTTCGTCAGTACTTCGCGCACCATGGCATGGGGAATGATGTCCAGGTTGCCCGAAGAAAGCGCGGGACGTAGCAGTACCGAAGGGGAGGAGAAGTTAGAATTGGTTGCACAACCACGATTACACTGTCCGCAATAGTGGCAAGCCGGCCGGCCGTTATGTGGTTTGGTTATAATAGAAAGCCGCGACGGAATGACGGGAATGTCGAGTTTACGCCCCGCTTTTTTTACAAGGAGTTCGTAACAACGTGGTTTTGGTGGCGGGAGGTACTTTCCGCCGGGTTCGTTGTAAATGCCCTCTTCGGTACCAAACATACCGATCAGCTCTTCCACCTTGTCGTAATACGGGGAAATATCATCGTAGCTGATGGGCCAGTCATCGCCGGCGCCGTCTTTACTACGCCCCTTAAAGTCGTCGGGGCCAAAGCGCAACGAAATACGTCCCCAGTGATGCGTGCGTCCACCGAGCATGCGGCCTCGGAACCATTGCCATTGCGTGCCGGCTTCATGGGTGTAGGGTTCACCTTCCAGCTCCCATCCACCCAGGCAGGCATCAAATTCGCCAAAGTGCCGCTCGGGAATCGATGCACCGCGGCGCGGGGAATCGTAGTTCCATTTGAACATGTCACCGTGTGTTTCCGAGTACCACATCGGGCCGGCTTCCAAAACAGCGACCTTTACACCGCTTTCTGCCAGAACTTTTGCGACCATGCCGCCGCCTGCTCCTGAACCGACAATACAAACATCGTAGGTGTTGGAGCTAATGATATTAGGTAGATTTTTCTTCATGTCCATCCTGCTGCGTTAAGGGGATGTGTAGTCCACGCGTAATTATTACTCAAAATCCCGCTCATCCGCAAGCACGGCACAAAGGAATGACCACATCTTGGTAGCTAATTGGTAGTTGGGGTTGTGCCTCGATATACGTCTGTTAATTTATTTGAGGGGGGCAATACCCCATGACGTGTGTGTTTTTGTACTTTCGGGTTTTCGGGTTTTCGGGTTTTCGCTGATTGATAATCAAGGTGCGTCTTACAAGGCGTTTTACCATATGTCGAATGCACGGAATCACCAGAACACGAAAAAACGCATGATTATTGACTATATTGGTACCAAGCAAAATCAGTCACTACCCTTCTGGAAACATGGAGCAATTTGACGATACGCCGGCCGAAGCACATCATTGTGAATCGTACCGTGATGGCGACTGGATTGTGTTTTTATGTCCGCAGTGTGAGGGATACGAGCGCCGTCTCAATTGGCGCACCGGCGAGATGAACGTGCGCGATGCCTCTGAAGCGCATATCCGGCATTCAGGCGAATACTTCCCCGATGAACTGGGGCATGCATTCACTTGCCAGAACTAGACGAAGCCCCATAAATCCTGTTGGATTCATGGGGCTCGCATGAAGGTTTAACGTTACAGGTTTAAGGTTTTGTCGTAAGCTTCTGCAGTGCGCCTGTTTAGGCAACTACGTGGAGTAACTCGCCTTCGTGGATTGATGCGATAGGTAAGGGGGCGCCTGTGTCCGTTGTAAAAGCTGCAACAGCTTGTAATTGATAAAATCCTTCAGGCAGGCCTATGCCTGCTATTTGGGTAACTACAACCTGTCCGGTTTGGTGATTCGTTTCGGTTTCGCCAATTTGTTGAGACCAGCCATCGGTTAATCGCTTGGCAAACAGGCGGGTATGGCATCGCAGTGCCTTTGCGGGGTGAGCAGCCATGGCGGCCAGATCTATGTTGATTGCCGTTTCAAACGGTTCGTGTTGCTTTACCAGTTGGGTGATGGGGGCGATCTGAATGGGCACGGTGAATGGTTGTTTCTGTTTAGTTGGTAACGTTTCTGGAGGTACTGAAATAGACGCTGCAACCGGATTATGTGCTGCCGGTGATTCTTGCGTGGTTGGCACGGATGCTGGTTGGGGTTGCGGCGGTTTAGGAATTTGAGTTTTTGCTTCTGCGGTGCTGACCGGGGGGGGATCCGCCGGCCGGCTTTTCTTCTTCAGCTTTTCCAGCCGTTTTTCCAACTTGGCGATTTTTGTGTCCTTTTTTGCAAGCTGTTCTGTCTGGGCGCTTATGGTTGTGGCTTGCTGTTCCAGAACGGTATTTGCTTCGGCATGCGCTTTTTGCAGTGCAACCAGTTCGTCCTGTTTTTCCAGTTCACCTATCGTTGCATCCTTTAGCGTAAGCTGTTCTGCCTGGGTGCTGATGGTTTGCGCTTGCTGCTCTATAATCGCCTGGGCTTCATCGTGCGCTTTTTGTAGCGCAACCAACTCCTCCTGTTTTTCCAGTTCGCCTATCGTTGTATCCTTTAGGGCAAGCTGTTCTGCCTGGGTGCTGATGGTTTGAGCTTGCTGCTCCAAAATCGCCTGGGCTTCATCGTGTGCTTTCTGTAGGGCAACCAGTTCCTCTTGTAGCAAAAGGGCTGGCTGATTCTTTTGCTGGCCAGCCTGTTGCTGCAAATGACGCGCGAGCTCTTCCTGGCATATGACCAGTTCCTCCTCTTTCTCAATCAGCAGGCGTTGTGTGATCTCTAATTCTTGTAGAATCTGATCTTTGGTGCGTCGGGTTGTTTTTTTTTGTGATGAACGCATGGAACGTGGCATTTGGCGTGCTATGCAGCACGCAGGATTGGGGAGCGCGTTATAGTGCGAGCAGAGAGGAGGTGGGCCAGGAACGATCCGTGGCCCTGCCTCCACTCAGCGCGTCTGATACATCAGCCTGTCTAGCTAGCGGGGCCGTCAGAGTAAAACTGTACAAGTCCCATGTCTGCGAATGCCGCAACCGGTGCCGGGACACCTGTTTCTCCTTCCAGTGTCAGCGTGGCCACGATGCGATACACACCGGGTTTGACCTGGTTGGCCGGCACATCGATGCGGCAGTCGTAGAAGTTAGGTTTGGCAACGAAGTCCTCTTCGCTGAGTGCGTAGGCAGGATTCAGCGTGAACTCCTCGCCACCCATTTTCTCGAGGTAAATCCGGCATTTCCATTTACCGCACATGATGTAGTTCAGGTTACCACTGGTCCGCCAGTGGAAGCGGAGATGGAAAGACTGATCTGTCTGGATGATTTCAGCCGGCGCTGCTGCCGGATAATCATCGGTAGATGGACCCTCGAAGAGATGCACGTGGCCGCGGAATCCGAAGTAAGGAAGAATTTCTTCTTTGATTAGATTTTCAGTAGGCATTTTTATCCTCTCAGTATGACTATGTGTTATTGTATCTGGCGCAGTGATTGATAATTGCTTTATGCTGCGCTTTGATAGTATATACTGGGTAGTAATTAAATTGGAATAAATGCCTACTTAATTTGAACTTAAAATTTGAATAAAATGAATTAAAATGTAATATTTTATATTTATTTATATGATTGATAAGTATTGCTGTGGTTTTTTGTCAAGTGATGTTTTTGTGAATGTATTTTATAATGCAAAAAAGCCCGTCACCATAAGTGAAGGGCATGTGGGGTAACTTGCGTTATGACGTGCTTTTAGTACGGTAGGGTATCCATGTCATCCACGCTTTATTTCTTCAAGCAGGTCTCGGGTAGCTTGTCCGGGTAACATGTCAAGGGTTTTGAGTAGCGCGGCTTCGCATTTATGGTACTGTTTAACAGCAAGGTCACGGTAGCCGGTGCGATAGAGACAATGCATCATGCGTCGGTGGATGTCCTCGCGGCAATTGTCTTTATCGAGTAGCTTTCGGCAGTAGTGCTGAGCAATTTTGTATTTGCCGGCTGCACTGTAATGTGCACTCAATCGATCAAGGACATAACAGTATCCTTCGCGCAAAATCATACGTTCGTGCGCAGACCACTCATCGTATAAATTCTCTTCGAGAAAATCGCCCCGGTAGAGGCGTGCCGCTTCTTCAAAATCGCGCACTGCGTGTTGGATACCGTGGTCACGTTCAGCGTGTTTGCCTTTCTTCAATCGATATAGGAATTCCTCGTGATCGAGACAGACCTTTATTTCCGGATTGATGAAATATCGGTCGTTTTTGTACAATAATAGCTCTTTTTGTGGATATTGCTTTCTGAAAAGCTGACGTATGCTGTGGATAGCTACGTTAAGGCTATTGCGGGCAGATTCAGCGGATACATCGGGCCAGAATTTCTCCATCAACGTTTCCCGAAAGTTTGGCCGGTTGTTGTGATACAGTAAGTAAGCCAACAGCGATTGACATTTTCGGCCGGCAAAATCTCCAATAAGTAGTCCGTTGATCAAAATATGAAAAGGGCCAAGCAAGAAGCCGTTCAGATGCGTGGCAGCCTGGATGGTAGCGGCTCTTTGGAAGTCGAAATCTTCAGTGGTCTGGACGGGATTGCTGAACAGACTCGAGGTTACCCGCGCGAGGTCGCGTTCGACAAATTCATCGGCTTTGTCTGGGGGGATGAATAACGCGTACGGCGCACCTACAAAAGCAGAAAGTGACTGGATATCCAGCGTGTTTGGTGTGTTGTTTTGTTGGGAAACGATAAGCAGATCGGTATTACTGATTGCACTGCTTAGTGTATCCTTGTTGATGCTATTGGTAATAATAAAGTTAATATTTTTATTATTACTGTGTTTATTTTTGGCCCATTTTTCAGGTTGGTCCGTCAGGGTAACGATAGTCTTTTCTGGCATGGGATCGGGCGGCCTGGTTCTACATGTTTTTTACTGCATATGGGCAATTTTGATTGGTTGCAATGAGTAGAGTGGAGTAAGTTTTGTCTTTTGGTGGTTGCCCTGTAATCGTGTAAGCGACGAAAAAATATAAAACAGGACAGCGCGCGTTATAAATCAATAAATTACACTAATTCTACTGCCTTGTCTGACGATAATGGGCATCCGATCTGTACTACATGCGCAGAAATCCGCGTAATCCCGTCATTTAGAGCCACTTGTGCTAAGCCTGCAGTGTTTGTATTTGGGATTTACCGCAGGTTGTACTGCTGCATTTTCTGCCGCAAGAAAGTAGCGGAAGCGTCGAGGTGTTTGAAGCCTACAGCTGGATCAGTTCCATCTTCAATAGAAATCCAGCCGGCAAATCCATGGGCGCTGAGGGTGCCAAACAAGGCGTCGTAGTCGTTCATCCCATTGCCCACGATACCATGCTTAAGGATTGACGCGTAGCCTTCCTGCGGATACTTGTCGGTGTCTTGCAAGTCTTTCAATGTACCACCTTCGAGAAAACGATCGCTGGCATGCATCGTCACCACAAAGGGGAGAACGGCTTTGAGCAAGGTGAGTGGGTTATCGCCGGCAACAATGGCATTCGAGGGGTCGAAATTGACACCAAAGTTTGGGTGTTGACCGATGTTTTCGAGCAGTTTCAGAAAAACATCCATTTTCTGCGCAAATTCAGGGTATTGCCAGAAATCATCTTTGTAGTGGTTTTCCAGAATCAGGGTAACATTATGCGCAACGGCAACAGGTAATAACTCGTGGATGCAGTCTGCCACCCATTTGACACCCGTTTCAATCGAGACCCCTGGCCGGCGCTGGCCAGAGAGCACGCGGCAGTAGGAGCCACCAAGCAGCGCGGTTGCTTCGATGGCAACCTTTTGTTTTTCGATTTCAGCGCTACGTACTTTTGCATCTGGATGCGTGTAATCCGGTGAGTAGCACATCATGGGAATGGACCTACCCTGATCTTCCGCACGCCGGCGGATTCGCGCCAGTTCTTTGGGTTGCTTTGCCGGCGTAAACCCCCAATAAAATTCGTAGCCATCCACATCAAGATCAGCCGCCAGATCCAACCACTGATCTACCGTCATTTCGCCCGTTTTACAGAGCTGCTTCAGATAACACTTGGGAAAAACTGCAAGGGGCATAGGGTGTCTCAGTTGCTTAAATCTAGGTTTCAATCGGCATTCGGCATTCCATTCCCCTCTAAGGATTCAGCACAGCCTTCACGTATGTGCCTGCAAGCATGCCTTCAAAGCATGGCTGCCATTCATCCAGTCCGGCTACAGTACTCACTATGGGGCTGATATCGAGCTGTCCTGAGGTCAACATGCGAATGATGCGCTCCCAGGTGGGCCAGTTGTGTGAAAAGGTACCTTGTAGCGTGACAGCTTTCTGTACAAGTGGGTCGAGGTTGAAGTTTAGCGGTTGTGGCCCCCAACCAACTTTGGTGATCTGACCGGCTGGCCGTACAGCAGCCATCGCAAGTTGGAGGGTCTGCGAAACGCCGGCTGCATCGATGACGAGGTCGGCACCGAGTGGGTCACAGGAGTCTTTAATCGTCTCTACAACCTGTGCTGTGCATGTAATATCAGCACCCATTTGGCGGGCAATTTCAAGGCGGTAGGTATCGTTTGGGAGGCCGGCCATAATCACAGTGCCAGCACCCGCCAGTTTTGCCATTTTGCCACACAGCAAACCAATGGGTCCCGGTCCAATAACGAGTACGGTATCACCGGGTTTAATCTGGCTGTTGACACAAACGGCGTTGTAGGCCACGCAGCACGGCTCAGTGAGGGCGGCAAGGTTCATGTCCAGTGCCTCGGGGACCGTATGCAAACACCGCTCGGGGACGGCAACGTATTTGGCCATCGCGCCATCTACACCATACCCAAAGCCAAGGCGCGAAGGATCAAGGTTGTACAGACCCTGTCGCGTCATCGGGGAGTAGGTATCAATGACGGCAGCTGTTTCGCTTACCACCCGGTCGCCTGACTTGTAGTTTTGGACATCGCTACCCACGGCAACAATTTTGCCGCCAAACTCGTGTCCGAGTGTACAAGGGTAGTTTACCGGCCAACTGTGTGTGCCGTGCCACTGGTGCAAGTCACTGCCGCAAACGCCAACAGCTTTTACCTCGAGCAAGACTTCGTTGGAGGCATACGTTGGTACATCTACAGTACGCAGTTCCACGCTGCCCGAAGCAGCCGCGTAGTTGACAAGGGCATTCATCGAAGACATAGGATGGGGGATTCGTGTATTCGTTTTTGGGTACTTCCGTGTCAATAAGCTATGCGCGGCGTAATGGGAACGTCGCCAAAGGCGTGGACGCGGTCACAGATTTCTTTGAGTACTTTCGCGACATCACCGCCGGCTGATTTAAATGCATCGGGCTCTATGGCGAGCGGTGCACCAACAACAACCATGGGAGCGCCATACTTCGGCGTATTGATCGCTTGTTCGAGGGTCAGGCCGCCAACGGCTTGTACAGGAATGCCTACTGCATCTACAATTTCCTTCAGTTTGTCGAGTGGCGAAGGGGCATGCAGGCCGCGCGAGCGGCGTAGATTTCTGTAGTCAAAACCGATGTGGTGTATCACATAGTCGCAACCGAGATCTTCGAGTAGCTGCGCGCCATGCACTGGGTCGTCCATAGCCATGTTGTCGCCCATGATTTTGACGCCGAAGTCCTGGCCCGCTTTCACAACAAGTTCAATGGTTTCTTCGTGGGCAACGCCCATAACCACGAGATGGGTTGCACCCGCTTTGGCCATCAGTTCTGCTTCCAGCCAGCCACCGTCCATGGTTTTGAGATCGGCAACAATGGGCACGCTGGGGTAGGCACTGCGCAATGCTTTGACGGCATCCATCCCATGGGCAATGATGAGTGGAGTGCCTACCTCGAGCATGTCGACGCCGGCTTCAAGGGCCATTGCAGCGGTCTGCAAGGCTTCATCGACATCAACCAGGTCGAGGGAAATTTGAACAACGGGCTGCATAAATTCTAGCGTTAAACGTGAGAAATAGAGTCTCAGCCTGATAATGGTTTCATTTTGCTACGATTCCAAGATAGGCGTTTTTAACACAGGTGTTACGCTAAAATGGCAGCAAAAGCAGACGTGGCAAAACTATGTACAGGCTGTTTTTTTTTGACAAGATTATGGCGACGATCCTGCATCATTGTTTATGAATTGAAGGAGATTCTTAAAAACCCGCTAAACGGCCAAATTTTACGTGATTATGGCATATGCTTTGCTGAAGACAGCTTGAATATCATACGTGCAGGATCAGCGTATCTGATTGTGTACATTTTAATAGATTGGACTGATCACTCCAGGAAAAACGGAGGCCTTGCAGAAAGGTCTCCGTTTTTTATTGTCCAGGCATTGTGAGAAGTGGGTGGGGTAGATTCTGCCGGCCGTGGAAAGATTTTCCGCGAATCATGCGTCGTTCTGCAAATCCGACTTGATCGAGGCAAGCAGATTTCTTTCTTTTGTCGGTACTTCCGATTTACCCACCTGTTTTCTGGAAAGAACATGCTTGTAGACATTGTTGCAGATTATGAAGCGCTAAGCGAAAAAGCTGCACTCAAGATTGCTGATATCATCCGCGCCAAGCCAAACGCTGTAGTGGGCTTTGCCACGGGCAGCACCCCGGTAGGACTTTATCAGCGGCTTGTGCAGTATCACAAAAATGATGGCCTCGATTTTTCACAAATTACCACCTTCAATCTCGATGAATACGTTGGCTTACAGGCCGATCATATTCAGAGTTATTCCTACTTCATGTGGCGGCATCTCTTTTCTCATGTCAATGTAAACGCAGATGCCGTGCACATTCCGGACGGCATGAGTGAGGATGTTGACGTGCACTGTGCCTGGTATGAAGAGCAGATTGAAAAAGCCGGCGGCCTCGATGTGCAAATCCTTGGTATTGGTGCTAACGGTCACCTTGCGTTTAACGAACCCGGATCATCACTTGGCTCAAGAACGCGTATTAAAACCTTGACAACTGAGACGGTGAACAGCAACGCCCGTTTTTTCGATACAGCTGAACAGGTACCGAAATATGCGCTGACTATGGGTGTAGGGACAATTATGGAATCCCGCAAATTATTACTGATGGCAAGTGGAGTCGGCAAAGCAGAAGCAATCAGAGCAACGCTGGAAGGGCCTGTGACCGCGATGGTGCCGGCAACGATTGTGCAGTTGCATCGTGATGCACATACCATTATTGATGAAATGGCCGCCACCAAACTGCACTACAACCACCACGACGGCATTGCCGAGCTCAAGCCTTGATGGTTACCCTGCTACGTTTAAGCCCTTTTAAAGGCTAGAAACCTTCAACCTGTAACTTTCAACAGCAATTACATAAAGCCAACGGGATTTATGTAATTGCTTTCAGACTATGCATAAACTAATTGCCGGCGTCGATCTTGGCGGCACCAATGTACGTATTGCCCTTGCGTCGCAAGAAGCACCCGAGACGTTTCTTGTGCACCGGACTTCTCGCACACCCGTAGCAGGGGGGCCACAGGCATTCCTCGACGTTGTAAAGTCAGGCATTGGTATGTGCCTGGAAGAGCTCGGTCATGGGCATGAAGCGTTGGCCGGGATCGGATGCACCATTCCTGGCATTACCGATGCCCGTGCTGGCAAAGCACTGTTGGTCACGAATCTTCCCGGCTGGGATGGATTTCATATTGAAGAGGCGCTAACCCAGGCCTTAGGTGTGCCGGCTGCAGTCGACAATGATGTAAACGCTGCAGCGTTGGGGGAGTACTGGTTTGGTCAGGGCAAAGGATGCAGCTCTGTTGTTTATCTGACCATTAGTACAGGTGTTGCTGCAGGTATTGTAGTACAGGGCCACTTGTTACGGGGCTTCAATCACGCGGCGGGGGAGATGGGTTTCTTTGTGCCAGATCCAGCCCATCTTGCAGGAAACTGGGAGCCTAATGGGTGTCTGGAGTTGACGTCGGCTGGCGTAGGGATTGCACAACGCTGGCGGGCAGCAACAAATGCCGGCGAAGAGCACTCCGCAGCTGATGTATTCAATGCGGCCGAAAGTGGTGATGCTGAAGCGCAACGTATTGTTACGCAAGCAGCAGATTATCTAGGCCTTGCCACACTGGCGATCGCTACTGTTATCGATCCGGAGCGGATTGTATTGAGTGGCAGCATCGTGCAGCACCAGCAATTTGTTTACGATCGGATTTGTACGATTGTCGATAAACACCTGCCACATGCCCCGTCCATAGTCCCTTCTGTATTTGATGGTGACGCGCCCCTGATAGGTGCCCTGGCTTTGATTGCGAAAAAAAAGAACGAGTAAAACTAGAAAAGGCATCGTGCACTACACGATGCCTTTTCAATAGGTGCTAACAAGCAGAAATCAGCCTTCGTTTTTGAAGATATACATTCTGATTTTTGATGGCTTGTTATTGGCGTCACGATCGACAATTTTAAATTTCGCTGCATACTTGCGATTGGGTTCTTTGCGGGTTGCAAGGAGACCCATTTTCTTAAGCTTGCCGAGGATTCCAGTACGTTGCTGTGGCGTAACTTCTAATTGAAGTGGTTTGCCATTAATTTTCTCAACTTTGGCAATTACTTTGTCGAGCATGGGATTGACGCGTCCACGGCGTCCGCTCCCTGACAGATCTTTGTCCATAGCCTCCTGAGAGACAAACGACATTTTAATATCGTCTTTCATATAGTGTATTGTTTCTGTTAAATGTGACCTAGTTAGAATAACTATTTGGAAGGCATCAAATCAATTAAAGATTAAAATGATCCTTGGCGCTAGTTATCGGCTACTGAGTAGTTGACATTAGAATTGAATAATTATTTGCTTAAATAATACGGATTATTGTTATGAATTGGAAAAAAGTTAAATGATTTTTTACTGTTTCCGGGTGCAGGTTGGTGGTGCGTGTTGTCCGGCTTTGTGCTTGTGTTTTGGGCGAATTTAGCTAAATAACAATGCATTCGTTTTTAATTGAAACTAATGCAGGATAAAATGCAGGTTGAAATGATAACTAATGTTTGGTGATGAATGAGTAATAGCGTATGTACTAAAATACACGCATTGATGTGAAATTTCACGATGAACGAGGGAGTTGTCGGACGGGTTCCGCGAATTTACTTTCACGGTTATCAATAGATTGTGTGATGCTTCAGTTTTTAAATGACGTGTGGAGGGCACATAAGCCAAAAGTTACCAGTGGTAATGCGATGAGGCGTATGGCATTTCCTTTGAAATTGCCTATCTAAAGGCACGAAATAATTAATTCCAGACGCCTGACCGGACGTAATGATTGAATAGGGAAACGGCGTCTGAAATATAGTAATACCAGGCAATTACGCGTTGTATCTTTCCACTGCTGATCGCAGCACAATAAATCGCAGCACAATAGATCGCAGCACAATGGCCGATACTCAACCCACAGCGCGGAAGTCATTTCGACAGCATAATTGAGCCGTAATTTATAAGTAATTGATGGGAGCATCCGTGCCCTCGGCCAGATGATGAATACTAAAGGATATGCGCTCGTAACGCCGGCGAAGAATGAAGCAGCGTTTATAGAAAAAACACTCGCATCTGTAGTAAAACAGACCATTCCACCTGTAAAGTGGGTCGTGGTAAGTGATGGGTCGACCGACGAGACAGATGCCATCGTGCAGCGTTACGCTGAGCAATACGAATTTGTCCACCTTGTCAGGAGAGACAGCGAAACGCGTCATTTTGGTAACAAAGTGCACGCGTTCCGTGCCGGCTATGATGCGATCGGCGATATAGACTACGATTTTATAGGTAATCTCGATGCCGACATTGAACTGCCGCCGGACTACTACGAGCGTGTTTTAGAACGGTTTGCGCAAAATCCTAAGCTCGGCCTGGCAGGGGGGACGCGATTCGATTTTTGTGACGGTAAGTTTGTCAAAGTACATTGCGCCCGCAATAGCGTAGGCGGTCCGTTTCAGCTGTTTCGCAGGAGTTGCTACGAAGCCTTTGGTGGGTATATCCCGCTTCAACTAGGTGGTATTGATGCGGTAGCAGAAATTATGGTGCGGCAGCATGGGTGGCAGGTACAGTCGTTTACGGATATTACATGTCATCATTACAGATGTACAGGGACGGCTAAAGGCAACATTTATCAGGCTGCATTCCGGGGTGGGAAGAAGCTTTATGTTATTGGTTATCACCCGTTGTTTGAGCTGGTGAAATTGCTGCGAGTGCGGAGTGTGAAAGGATTGATTGCAAATATGTACGAGTTGGCCGGCTATTCTCAGGCGGCCATGATGCGATTAAAACGACAGGTACCTGATGAGTTTGTGTCATACCTGCGCAGTGAACAAAAAGACCGGTTAAAGCACCTCTTTATGCTAAAGAAAGACCCGGCTATGGTTGTAGATGCGGCGAATTGAGGCGAAAGCTCGCTAGATGGATAACAAGTTTATAAATAAATTTCTCAAAGGCTCAGCTTTTTCCTCTATAGGGACTCTGGTAACCATCATAGTCCACTTCATGAGTATCAAGGTGATGTCGGCCATGTCTCCCACAGACTTTGGCACACACGCCTATATCGTCGTGATCAGTCACGGTTTTCAGATACTCAGCGGTTTAGGTTTAAATCTGACACTGGTTAAGAACCTTTCGGGTAGCTTTGAGACGATTAATCGCAAGGTTGTGTCGGGCATTTTTATGGCCCGGCTTAGTCAAATTGCGATGATCAGTGTGGTGGTTTATGCAGTCGGGCATCTCTTTTTGCCGCGGTGGACGGATGAAGGCGTAACCCCGTTTATTATCTACATTCCCATCATTTTTAGTTTGGGAAGTGTGCGCGAGTTACTGCTGAATATGTTACAGGGACTGCAGCAATTCAACAAATACGCGTACATCAATATTTTCTCTGCTCTCGTTCGATTGGGCAGTATTCTGTTCTTTTTCTTTATCGATCAGCTCACTGTCGCGAACATGATTTGGGTAGAGATAATCACCTACGGGTTATCTCTTCTTGTGCTCCTGTTTAATGCGCCGGTGGGTAAGTTATTTACGTTTAATGTCGATAAAGAGGCCTTCCGTGCCATCTTTAGTTTTGGCTTACCATTGTACGCAAATGATATTTTAACGTACATCTACAACAGGGTAAATGTCCTGCTGGTGGGAGGCTTGCTGACGCTGGAGTCGGTTGCGTATTACGACATGTCGGGAAAAATACCCGATGGATTTGGCCGGCTTTTTACGTCGTTGATTGTTGTTTTCTTTCCCAGTATTTCAGAGCTCATTAACGAAAATCGGAAAGGAGAAGCGCAAAAATTTATGAACAGGGGACTCGTGCTGGGTTCTACCTGTTTGTCTTTTGTCGCGTTGGGGATTTTTCTCTTCAGGGATGAAGTCATGTTGTTGCTGGCAAACGAGACATATTTGGAAGCTTCGTTTGCCCTTGCACTGATGATGATCAACTTTAACCTGAACTCCATTGCCCGAATGATGGGCTACACCATTGTAGCCGCCGGCCATACGACGGTGCCTGTTAAAATTAACCTCGTTTCTAGCGCCGTCAACATTATTGGTTGCCTGATCCTTATCCCGCGCTACGGATATGTTGGTGCAATTTACTCCCTGATCGGAATGAATATCGTTGCACAGGCCCTCAACTATTTCTTCCTGGTACGTGCCGGCCTGAAGCCGCAGGTACTCGGATTTACAAAATCGACCCTCTTTATCGTAACGCTCATTGTGGCCTACATGACCTGGGCGCCAGACACCTATTTGATGCGTGGTGCAGCGCTACTTGTATACGTTGCACTGTGCTGGCTGTTTATCCCCGAAGTCAAATCAGCGATTCGCTACGGACTCAATATGGTGGGTAAACGCCGTGGGAATTCATCAAACGCAACCTAGCAAAGCAGCCAGTGGGCAAAGCAGCCAGTGGGCAAAGCACTCTACGTGAAGGGTATGAATCAAAAACAAGATACTACCATGCAACCGGAGGCACTCGTTGTCGATTCGCTTGTGGGAAACGATTACTCGCTATGCCTCTGCGCCGGCTTGCACGATGCGGGTGCAGATGTTGGATTGGTTACGGTGGAGAACCGCGAGAAGCCGTTCGACATTGCATACCCACTCATTCGTTGGGCACCACCCAAGCAGGGGGGAAGCAAAGTTGGCAAGCTGTTTCAATACGTTGGCTATCTTTGGCGCCTCTATCGGTTTGCTGCGCGCGGTAAACGTAATGGTCAGGTGCTCCATTTTCAGTTTTTCCGCCGGGAGCGGGTAGAGAGCTTCTACATTGCGTTTCTGCGCATGATGGGCATTCGCATTGTCTATACGGCGCATAACATTGTCCCACACGAAGCAGCGAAAATCGATCGGTGGTTAAAAGCGCTAGTGTATCGTTCAGCGCATGCAATCGTTGTCCACTCCAATTACGTGAAAAAGGCATTACTTGAGGCTTTTCCGATGCCTGAAGAAAAAGTCCACGTAATTCCCCATGGCAACTTCGATCACTATCTGCCGGCTAAACTTATTGAGAAGCCGGCGGCACGCGAAGCGTTGGGATTGGAGCCGCACCACAAAGTGTTGCTCTTTTTTGGGTACATCCGAGCGTATAAGGGACTGGATTTGCTCCTGGACGCCTTTGTAATCGCCGCGGCCAATGATCCTGACCTGCGCCTCGTGATTGCCGGCGCGCCCCATACAGACGCCCTGGAGCGCTCCTCGCGCGCACTGATAGAGAAGGCAGGTCTGGGTGAGCGTGTGATCTTTCACGCCCGTTTTATTCCGCACGAAGACATCGCCCGGTACTTTGTCGCCGCAGACATGGTGATGCTGCCGTACAAGCATATCTACCACAGCGGGATAGTGCATCTGGCGTATTCCTATGGCCGGCCCTCGCTTGCAACCAACGTGGGTGACTTTTCAGAAACCATCGAAAACGGGCGGAGTGGCTACATTCTCGAAGAAAACACCGCGCAGGCGTTGGCTGATAAAATCAACGTTGCTGTGCAGGATCCTGCAAAACTGTGTGAAATGGGGCAGTACGCAAAAGCGCTAAGCTCTTCGAAGTATTCGTGGTTGGATATTGGGAAGCAGACTCGGGATGTTTATGAGGGAGTGAAGCGTTCGGAGTAGGTAAATGCGCTATCTAGAACCCGAAATCCCTAAAATCCCAAAAACCTAATTCCTTGAGAGCTGGGGCTCGGGATCTTCCTGGTATGTTTTGGCGATGGTGTAGATTTCTGCACGTAGTGCCTGGGCAAGTTCTTTTACGAAGGGTTGCACCAGCATGCCGGCAGGATACACAGACAACACGTGTGTTTCCAGTTCATGGGCGATATTCTCCCACCCCAGTCCTTCGTGGCGGTGGAAGCTGTATTCCTTCATCGGAATGAAGTTCATTAGCCGGCCGGCATACTCCTGTGGTTCGTAAATCATCACCGCTTCATCGTTAGCTCGCCATACCTCTGCAAGTGCACGTGGGTTGAAGCCAACTTCATCTTTGGGAATGAGTTTGTTTGGACTCATTTTGACGGCTACCTTGCCGCGCCACACTTTCTTGCGCCGCTGTAACTCTGCTGCCTTTTCTGATCTGAAAATTTTACGCTCAGCCTTGGAAAGCAGGAAGTAATTGCGCACGTGGAATTCGAGTTTCTCGATGTAGTAGCGCACTTTGGACCAGAACGTCTCTTTGGGTGCTTTCGCCCAGTTGTATGTTTCCAGCATGGCAAGCATCGCCACGTCCTGGCCTTGCGCCCGGAGTTGCTGTGCAATCTCGAGGGCTAATGAGCCACCCATGCAGTAGCCCAGCAGCATGTAGGGGCCCTCTGGATAGGTTTTCCGGATCGCCTTGACATACAGCGCGGCCATATCCTCAATGCGCCCCAAAATAGGACGTAAGCCGTCCATACCCTGGGACTGCAGGCCGTAAACGGTTTGGCTTGGACCTAGCTGGATTGCCAGATCGCGGTACAACAGGACGTTGCCGCCGGCGCCGTGTAGACAGAAGAGGGGAATGGTATTCCTGCCTTGCTGCACAACCACAACGGGCGACCAGTCCTCTTCTTCGCCATCACGTATCCGGTCTGCCAGTTGTTTAATGGTAGGCGCTTCCAGCAGCGCAGCAAGCGGCAGCTCACAATCGCTGATGTACTTCTGGATTTCGTTGAAAATGTCAACGGCCATCAACGAGTGGCCACCGAGATCAAAAAAGTTGTCATATATCCCGATGTTGGTGATGCCGAGCGCGCGTTCCCAAATACGTGTCAGGATTTGCTCGATGTCATCGGGTGGCGCAACCAGCGGTTTGGGTAATTCGGGGTGCGCTTTGGGAGGCAACATGTCTCCCCCTGATTCCGCACCATTTACCGTAAGCGTAATGGATTGGGAAGGATGCTCATCTTCATCGACGGGCAGCTGCATGTCCTCGTTGTCTGCCAGCGTATCCTGGGATGCTGACTGGTCCGAGCCGGCGTGATCATCAGCTTGATCAAACGGTGTATCACCTGTTAGTGTGTCGCCATTCAGATCGTCCCATTGGCCATTTTGCTGACTGTCCTGTTCCGCAGTTGGGGTGTCGACAGGTGTAGCGTGATCAGAAGCAGGAGAGGCCATGGCCGGCGGATCGATATCGATCACCTGGTCAGCCCGTTCTTCCTGCATGGTTGTCTGCATGGATGCCTGCATGGTTGCCTGTAGTGGCATCTCAAAGGCCGGCAGGCTGCCCAGATTCAGGTCGGGATTCTCTGCAATACCTCGTAATACGGCAACGTAATTTGCGAGTAAGTCTGCAATGGTCTGCTCTTCAAACAGTTGCGACTTGTATTCCGCTGTAATCACAATATCCTGCCCCTTCTGCTCCACGTACATCGCGAGATCAAAATCTGCGCTTGAGTTTTCAAGCTCAATGGCGTCGATTTCCAGGCCAGGGAGTGTGAGGGATTGGGAAAGTGAGTTTTGGAACGTGAAAAATGACCGTGTTAGCGGCGTGCGACGCAGCGAAGGCATGGCTGCAATCATTTCAAAAGGAATATCCTGATGATCACCTGCTTCAGCTGATTTACTGGTGATATGGTCTGATATTTCCTGGAAACTTGTCTGGTCATTCAGGGCTGTACGAAGGACAAGCAAATTGTTGAAATAGCCGATGAGCGACTCGGTCTCGATCCGGTTTCTTCCAGCTACAGGAACACACACCGCGAGCTCTTTTTGACTGGAATACCGATACAGGAGACATTTGTAGGCAGAAAGGAAGAGCGTGAAAGGCGTAAGCTTTTTCTCGACGCTGACCTGCATCAGCATTTCCAGCAGTGTTTCCGACAGGATAATCCGCTTGCTGGCACCAGTGGTCGATTGGGCGGCGCTCAGTTCATGGTCGATAGGCAGCCTGACGGGCGCAACGCCGGCGGTAAATTCCTGCTGCCAGTAGGCAATTTGTTTTTTCGCTGCGTCTTGCTGCAGCCATTCCTTTTGCCAGGCCGCAAAGTCGGCATACTGGACGGGAAGTTTGGGAAGTTCAGGTTTTGCTTGCTCAATAAGCCCCTCGTATTGGGTTGCTATTTCTTTAAGCAAGAGATCAAACGACCACGCATCACCGACGAGGTGGTGCATTGTTATAAAAAACAGGTGATCGTTGGGTGCCAGTTGGATTAGCCGCGTGCGGACGGGTTGACCAAGTGCAAGATCGAATGCCGTATTCAGATCTTTTCGAACCAGCATAATTGCTGCGCTCAGCCGCTGTGTGGCCGGCAAATGCGACAGGCTTTTCGTCGGTAATGGTGCTGCCGGAATATCGGTAATGGTTTGTAGCCAGGTGCCTTTTTCAAGGGTAAAGGCTGAACGGAGTACGTCGTGCCGTTCGAGGGTATACCGAATGGATTTTTCCAGGGCTGCAATATCCAGTGGGCCCATCAGGCGATAGGCTTCTGTGATGTTGAAGCGCGAAGTGCCTGGCGTAAGCTGTTCCAGTGACAGCAGGCGTCGCTGGCCGGCTGAAAGGGGATACGTCGTTGTGTCTGCTCGTTGAACAATACCTGGCGCCACAGACGCGCTCTGCTGGCGCTTCTTCTTTAAGCGAAGCTCCAGCAGTGCGCGCTGTTCAGGCGTCAGATTTCGAATAGCATTTTCAAGTTTGCTCATCGATAAATTTTACAACGAATGAGGGGGAACTACAGCGTAGAAGTCTTAGTCACCATTTTTCAACAGCGCAGCAACTTCTTCTTCTGTCAAATCCTCCAACTCTTCGATCATTTGAAGAATATCATCGTCGGTTTCCTGGCTGGCCTGTAACTCCGTGATGGCCAGCGCAAGGTCGGCGATGGTAGGATTTTCAAAAAACAGCCTTAAGGGCACATCATATTGCAATGGTTCGCGTAATCTGGCGATAACACGCGTTGCTTGCAGGGAGTGGCCACCCAGGTCAAAGAAGTTGTCCTGTATGCCCACTTTCTCAAGCTGCAATACTTCTGCCCACACATCTGCGATGGTCTGTTCGGTTGGCGTTCTTGGCGCCTCGTAGGAATCTTCCAGTGAGGGCCGCTGGCCTTCCGGGTCAGGTAGCGCGTTGCGGTCTACTTTGCGGTTTGGTGTACGTGGCAAGGCATCCATTTCGACAAAAAATGCCGGCACCATGTACTCTGGCAACGAGTCGCGCAGAAACGCTTTAAGGTCGCTCACGCTGAGGTCGCCAGCCTTGGTCGGGACGTAATACCCAACCAGGTTCGTTTCCTCAAACTCGTCACGTCGTGCGATAACCGCAGCTTCCGTAATGGCGTCGTGTTTGACCAGGGCCGCTTCAATTTCGCCAAGTTCGATGCGGTAGCCGCGTACTTTCACCTGGGAATCGTTGCGTCCAAGGCATTCAAACGTGCCATTGGGCAGAATTCTGGCGAGGTCGCCCGTGTTATAGATGCGGCTGCCTGCTTCGCCGAACGGGTTTTCGATAAACCGCTCTGCTGTAAGCTCCGCCCGCTTCAAGTAACCGCGAGCCAGGCCATCACCACCGATATACAGTTGTCCGATTGCGCCGTCGGGTACGGGCTGCAGTTGATCATCCAGAATGTAAAATTGCGTATTTGCAATCGGCTTCCCAATGGAAATCAACGCTGCGTCGTGTGCCATTTCGTGCACAGACGACCAGATGGTTGTTTCCGTTGGTCCGTACATATTCCAGAGCGCTGCGCACTTCCCTTCGAGATCACGGACAAGGGTTGGCGGCATGGCTTCGCCGCCGCACAATACGGTTAGATTGGATTTGCCGCGCCAGCCGGCCTCCAGCAGCATACGCCACGTAGCAGGGGTTGCCTGCATGACCGTTGTATCTGCCGATTCGAGGGCTTCAGCCAGTTTTATCCCGTCTACTGACGTTTCGCGGGACACGACAACAACCTTACCACCCGAGATAATGGGCAGGTAAAGCTCCAAGCCAGCAATATCAAAAGATAAAGTCGTTACGCTCAGCAGCGTGTCCGTATCGCTGAATCCTGGCTCTTCTTGCATGGCGCACAAGAAGTTGACCAGGGCGCCGTGCGAGATCTCCACCCCTTTCGGGTTGCCTGTGGAGCCTGATGTGTAAATCACGTAAGCCAGGTTGTCTGCTGTTGTATTGGCTTCAGGCTTTTTCTTGGATCGTCGTGAAATCTTGTTCCACTCGGTATCCAGGCACACAACCTCCAATCCTTCCGGCAGCAACGTTTTGTCGATGCTTGCCAGCAGTGCTTCTTCTGTGAGCAGCAGCTTCAACTCCGCATCTTCAATCATGTAGAGCAGGCGAGATGTTGGATACGCCGGATCCATCGGGATGTAAGCGCCGCCTGCTTTCAATACACCGAGCAGCGTGACCAACATGCCTGCTGAACGCTCCATCTGTACACCCACCAGGACTTCCGGGCCTACGCCCATTGTCTGGAGATACTGACCGAAGCGGTTGGCATACTCGTCCAACTCTTTGTACGTCAATGACGTCTCTTCAAATTCAACGGCAACAGCATCGGGCGATTGCAACGCTTGCTGTTCGAAGAGTTCGATCAGCGTTGCTTCTTTGGGATATTCAACGATCTTTTCAGCAAACGAAGTCAGCAGGTTTTCGCCCGTTTCAGCAATGCTCAGTGGGAGGGTACCGATTGGCGTGGATGCGTCTGCGGCAATGCCCATGAGCAGGGCTTCAAAATAGCCGACCCAGCGGCGTACCGTTTCGTCGTCAAACAACGCTGCGTTGTAGTCCAGGTCGAGGAAGAAGCCATCTTCCATCTCGTTCAAGTTGAAGAACAGGTCGAAGTTGACTGCTTCTTTTGGCGACTGTGCTACGGCGATTTCGAGGCCATGGAAGGCAACGCCGGCGCCATCGCGGTCTAGGTTGAAGTTTACCTCAACCAAGGGCATGCGGCTTGGATCGCGCGGAATACGCAACTGACGGATGATGCCGCCGAGTGTACATTCCTGGTAGTCGTAAGCATCCAGCACCGCTGTGGTTGTCTGCTTCAGGAAGTCTGTAGCTGCCTGGGAGCGGTCCATGCGCGTACGCAGCGGGAGCAGGTTCACACAGTGTCCTACAAGTGCATTCTCGCCGAACTGCAATTGCCCTGCCGTTGGAATGGCAACGACAATGTCGTCCTGGCCGGCCAGGCGACCGAGCAGCAGGTTGAACGTAGACAATACCAGCGTAAAGAGGCTCACGTTCTGCGATTGCGCTACTTCTTTAGCAGCTACATAAGCACGGTTGTCAAACTGATAGCGTACCGTAGCGCCTTTGAACGATTTGAATGCGGGCCGCGGGCGATCCGTTGGCAGGTTTAATACCGGCGGAAGGTCTGCAAACTGGTCTACCCAGAAAGCATAGGCTTCCTGTACGTCTTCGCCGGCTTGTTCGGCCAGCTCTGCGCGTACATACTCGCTGAACTTCCCGGGTTCAGGTAGTTCTACGGCATCGCCTGTGACAAGACCTGAGTAGATTTCGCCGATTTCACCAAGGATAACAGACCATGACCACCCATCACAAATAATGTGGTGGCCCGAGAACATCAACACGTGATGGTCTGCTGCGCGGCGCATTAGTTCGATGCGTACCAGTGGCCCGTTGGTCAGGTCGAAGGGCGTAGAAGCATAGCGTTTGAACAATGCGTCAACCGCTGCTTCTTGCTCCTCGGCCGACATCGCTGAGATGTCTGTAAATGGAAGCTCCAGGGGCTTGGGATCTTCGAAGATCTGCTTGGTGCCATCTGCGTCGAAGCGGATGTGCAGGGCTTCGTGTCGCTGCACAGCCGTTTGAATGGCTTCGTGCAGTTTGTCCATATCCAGATCACCTTTCAGCGTCATGTAGAAAGGTTCATTGAACGAGCTGGATGCTTCGCTTCCCAGCTGTGAGGCCAGCCAAATCTCCGTCTGAGATTCTGTTAGTGGTAATTCACGCCCCGCATGGTCCTCATCAATGCGAGGCGTTTCCACTAAAAAATCCGGCCCTCCTGCTGCGTTAGCAGTCAGTTCTTCCTGGGGTAAAGCATCACCCTGTAGTGCACCAGGCTCGGGCAAGAAGCCACCTTCCTGGAGCTCAATAATGGTCTCTTTAAACGCGTTTTTGATTTTCTCGATGTCCTCGTCGGTGTGCTCGGTAGAGAGGAACAGGTTGTCGAAGAAACCGCGTGTGAAAATTCCTTTTTCGAGCAGGTGGTAGTACACCATGTCGATATACTCCATGTCGGAAGCATACGAGAACCTGAACAACGACGTGTATTGGAGCAGGCGAACAGGCACCTGGCGTTCCTCAAAGAAGTTGTTGAGGTCTGCCACGAGCTCTACGGTGCGTGCGGTAAGTTCTTGCTGAAGTTCAGGGCCAGCTTCCTGGACGCGCGTCAGGACGGCTTTCGCTGCTGCCATGGCCAGCGGGTGGCGAACAAATGTGCCGGCGAAGAAGGTCATGTCGGCTTCTGGTACAGAATCATCTCCGTACTGCCACATGCCACTGTCGAGGCCATCCATGTACTTGGATTTCCCAGCGAGTGCACCGATGGGCATGCCGCCACCGAGTACCTTGCCGTAGGTAGCCATGTCGGCATTGACACCGAACCACTCTTGTGCACCGCCCGGTGCTGCACGGAATCCACTGATTACCTCGTCCATAATGAACGCGATATCATGCTCGCGGGTCAGTGCGTACAGGTCATGCAAGAATTCACGTGGCTGTAAGTCTGGTTTTGAACTTTGAACGGGCTCGATGAGCACGGCTGCAATTTCATCAGCGTGCTGGCGGATGATGTCGAGGCCGGCTGGATCGCCGTAATCGAGTACCAGCGCGTTGTGGGCGTACATCTCAGGAACGCCCGGTGCTGCCGGCGACATGCGGCGTTTGCTGCCAATTACATTGGCGCGAACAAGCACCTGCTCGAAGTTGCCGTGGTACGCACCACCGAAGAACACAAAGCGCTCGCGGCCGCTGTAAAGGCGGGCAAGGCGCAAGGCAGCCATTACCGCTTCTGAACCCGTGTTACAGAACGTGGCGCGCTCTTGCCCTACGATGTCGCAAAGCAACTGCGCTACTTCACCGGCAAGTGGTGACTGCGGCCCAATTTCAACACCCAGTTTGAGCTGTTTCTCGAGTTCTTCCGTGACGAAGTCGGGCGATTGGCCAAACAGGTTCAGTCCGAAGCCCATGGCGAGGTCGATGTACTCGTTCCCATCGATATCCCAGAGCTTGGAGCCTTTGGACTTTACCGTTGTGATCTGGTAGACAATTTCTTTCCAGATTTTGCGGAAGCCGGCGATGCCACGCGGATCTGCAAAATGCGGGCGGAACTGCTGCGCGCGGCGCTTGGATTCTTTGGTCTGCTTGGTAAAGCGCTCGATGAGTGCATCTAGATGCGCCTGCTGCTTTGGTGTAAGGCCACCGTCATCAGCGCGTTTGACTGGTTTGTAGGGGCCAAAACGCTTGCGCTCTTTTGTTGCCTGGTCTTCTTTGGCGGCAGAAGCCGGCTCGTCGACCATCGTTTTGTTTGCTTTGGCTGCTGGCGCTTCAACCGTCGTTGCCGGCGCTGCTGCGGGCAGTGCTGCAGCGGCTGGAGCGGCCACGGGCATTGCAGCTGGTGCTGCCCCGGTCATCATGGCGAGTTGCATCGACATGACGTTGAGCTGGTGTGCCATCACCTGCTGTAGTGCGTCGTTGTTCGCGCCGGCAGGCAGGCTCATTGGTGCCATCGGCATCGGCATGTTGAATGCAGGTGCCGGGACTGGTGCAGGTGCAGCAGGAGCGGGCGCTGGTGCAGGTGCTGCAGGCGCTTCCTGAACAGGCGCGGCTGGTGCAGGCGTAGCTGGAGCTGCTGGAGTTGCAGGTGCTGCTGCCGGCAGGACGCTGTCTGGTGCCTTTTCTGCGAGAAATCCAACCAGGGCTTCCGGCGTTGGGATTTTCTCAATCAGCTGGCGAAAAGAAATTTTGACCTTGAAGTTGGTCTTCAGGGCCTGGCTGAACTGGATCAGGAAGAGCGAATCGAATCCTAATTCGAGGAAGGTTGCAGACTGGTCAAGTTCATCGAGGTCGAATCCTGATAAATCGAGTAACACCGACTTAAGCTTCGACTGGACAAGGCTTTGTTTTTCTGGAGTGCTCATGAGAGTAGGTAACGATAATTAATAATCTGTAGCTGTAGTCAGCGAAACGTGTTCAATCATTCAATAAATTCCGCCACGCCTGTAGCTGGAGCGCCATTACGTGCAATTGTTGTTCAATAAGTTGGCGCTGTTCTGTGCTGAGGGCCATGTGTGGCATGGTTGCAACCTGGGCTGAACCTTGCCCATTTTGATAACCCGTCTCTGCGACGTGTGCTGGAAGCGTGCCATTCCCACCGTGCCCGTTGGTAGCATGCCCATTCGTGGCATGTCCATTGGCCATAGCAGCAACTGCTTCCTGATCTTCATCAAACCAAAATCTTTTTCGCTCAAACGGATAGGTTGGGAGATGAACCCTGCGCCGCGACTCGTCGGTGTAATTGGCTGTCCAATTCACCGTAACGCCGGCCTGCCAGAGTTTGCCCATGATTTCCGTGGCGTATTTGCTGGCAGCAATGGTTTGCTGTACGTGCGGCAAGCTGGAAAAGAAGTCTTGCTTGTCGCCTGTATCCGGATGTTGCCGTGCAAGGGTGCTCAGCGTTTGCCCCGGGCCAACTTCAAGGAATACATCGTTAGATTCCTGAACGATCTCTGAAACTGCATCCGAAAAACGAACTGTTTCTCTGAGATGGCGCGCCCAGTACGTTGGATCTTGGGTGTCTTCTTCGGTTAACCAGCGCGCGTGGACCGTCGACATAATTGGGATCTGCGGTGCATGCAGTGGAATGGATGCAAGGGCCTCTGCAAAAGGAGGCACGGCATCTTCCATCATCGCGGAGTGAAACGCGTGCGAGGTATGCAAGGGCCGGCAAATGATGTCTGCGTTCTCAAGTTTTGTTTGCAACGCCTCAATGGCTTCCGTTGGCCCTGAGAGCACGCACATGGCCGGACTGTTGATTGCAGCCACGTCGATTTCTGATGTCAGGTGCACTTCCAGGTCGGCTGCCGGCGCGCGTACTGCCATCATCGATCCGCCCGGCATGTCCTGCATCAGTTTGCCACGCAACGTGACAAGCTTGAGGCCGTCTTCCAGCGAATAAACGCCCGCCAGACAGGCCGCGACAAATTCACCAACGCTGTGGCCCAGCATGGCTTTGGGTGTCAGTCCTCGGTGCATCCACAGCTTGGCCAGCGCGTAGCTTGTGGCAAAAATGCCAGGCTGGGCCACCATGGTCTGATTGATTTTTTTGCGTGCTTCTTCTTCCTGGTCTGTTGCCGGGTAAAGCACGTCGCGAATTTCGAATCCGAGCAGTGGTTTCAAAATTTTCGCACACGCATCCATGGCAGCGCGATATACAGGCTCGTGTTCGTACAGGTCGCCGCCCATCCGGATGTGCTGTGCGCCCTGACCGGGAAACATAAAAACAACTTCCCGATTGCGCCGCACTTGCTGCCGGCTGAAAATCTGTTTAGGATCGCGCGCATCCAGGATAGCCAGCGCGTCGGCGGCATCGCTGGCAACAAAGGCACGTGAGTGGTTGAAGGTTTGCCGGCCCATCTGCAACGTGTAGGCAATGTCAGCCAGGCTTGCATCAGGATTGTCCGTAAGATGCGCTTGTAGCCTGTCGAGCATGCTGTCGGCGGCCGAACTACTGCGCGCGGAGAGCGTGATCAAATGGTATGGCCGTTTGGTCGGATCAGCCTTCACTTCGGGTGCTTCTTCGACTACAACATGCGCATTGGTGCCACCTACGCCAAAAGAACTTACGCCGGCCCGACGGGGGAGGTGTTCGGTTTCCCAGGGCGTCAATTTGTTGTTGACAACAAACGGCGTTTGTTCAAAATCGATGTTAGGATTGGGCGTCTCAAAATTCAGGCTTGGAGGAATGACTTTGTTTTGCAGGGCTAGTGAGGTTTTCATCAGGCCGGCTACGCCCGCTGCGACGTCCAGATGTCCGATGTTTGGCTTCAACGAGCCAATGCGGCAAAACTGCTTTTCATCGGTTTTAAGACGGAACGCCTGGGTAAGCGCATCAATTTCAATTGGGTCGCCCTTGGGCGTACCGGTACCGTGCGCTTCCACGTAAGAAATGGTGCGTGGATCGATGTCGGCAACGGCCTGTGCCAGGGCAATGGCCTCCGTTTGGCCTTCGACACTAGGCGCTGTATATCCTACTTTCGATGCGCCGTCGTTGTTTACACCCCAGCCTTTGATGACGGCATAGACGCTGTCGCCATCTGCAATCGCATCTTCGAGTCGTTTTAGTAAAACAACAGCGACTCCATTGCCGAACACGGTACCCTGGGCTTTGGCGTCGAACGTGCGGATGTTGCCATCAGGCGAAACCATGCCATCTGTTTCGTACAGGTACCCTCTGTTCTGAGGAAGTTTGAGCGTAGAACCGCCGGCCAATGCCATGTCGCACTGGTAGTTGGACAGGCTCATGCACGCCTGTGCAACCGCAACAAGTGACGTCGAACAAGCGGTTTGTACCGTCAGACTCGGACCACGCAGGTTGAGCTTGAACGATACACGCGTGGACATGTAGTCTTTGTCGTTGCCAAGTTCGTTCTGCAGCACGCCGCCGTGGAAAGAATTGGCAAGGCTCGCAATGAAGGCTGGATTGGTTTCCAGGCTACACAGCGTGTACGTATTCATGTAGCTGCCGGCATAAACACCAATCGAGCCAGGATACGTAGAAGGGATGTAGCCGGCATCTTCGATAGCCTCCCAACTGCACTCTAAAAACAGGCGATGCTGCGGATCCATGGCCTGGGCTTCCTTGGGATAGATCCCAAAAAATGCGGCATCAAACTTATCAGCGTCTTTAACAACAGCGCCTTTCTGTACAAAATTTGGGTTATCGGTCAGGAACTCGCGGTCAGATGCCGACAATTCCATATCCTCTTCGGGAATGGGCACAATGGAGTTGACCCCTTCCACCAGGTTTTTCCAAAATCCTTTTACATCGTTGGAGCCGGGGAATCGCCCGGACATACCAATAATCGCTATTCCATCCATGCTGGTTTAATTACTTTAATCAATTATCTCAGATTTAATTGCAGTCGCCTTCTTTTCTCCATGGCCGCTTTTTGTCTGGCAGCCCGTTCTTGAATTGCGTTGGCTTTGTCGGACGTATCCGGCGAAGCGCCCATGTATTCGATAAATGCCCGGATTGTTGGCAGCCCGAAGAGGGTGGTAAAGGGCAGGTCAACATCAAAGTGTGCCTGCAATCCCCCGTAGATTTGAACGAGTTGTAGCGATGTGCCGCCAAGCTCCTTAAATCCATCATCCAATCCTATGCCATTTATGCCCAGCACGTCCTGCCAAATTTTTGCAGCTTGTTTTTCTTGTGCTGTTTGGGGTTCGATAAAAGGCGTCTGCAGGGCAGGGCGGGGGATGGTCCGCTCCAGTACCCGAGCGTGGATGCGTTCTGCTGCGTTCAGGGTTGTCGCTATGGTTTCCCAGGATAGCGCTGAAGATGTTGCAGATCCCTGTACAGTGCCATTTGTAGCCGACTTGGGCGTCGAAGCTTTTTTTGTTTTTGCAACCGAAGGTGTAGCAGCTTCCAACGGTACAATTTTTAGCAAATCGCTGGTTTTGTACTGGTAGACCGTGCCTTTATCCAACTCGGCTTTCTCCGCGTTGGCTACTGTTTCAAGGAAATTGTAAACCGGTTGATTGCGGTCCGTTTGCGAATACGCAATGTCAATTCGGTCAAGTTGCCGGTCGCGTGCTTGCTCCGCGAGATAGCGCGCCATGGATTGTTCAACACCCCGTCCAAGGGCGCGGCAGCTCAATAACAGGGAATCTACCTGGAGTGCGTACGCTGAAAAATTGTAAAGCAGCACGCCAACCAACCCGTAGTCGCCGTAGCGATCGCTCACCTGCACCATGGCAGCTTCGAGGCTGCCCGAGGTGAGTAAGGTTTCGAGGTCGGCTTCGCTTCTGCGAATGGTGGTTGCGTTAAACTGGTTGGTACGCTGTGTGAGCTGTGCGATGCGCGGGTAGTTTTCCTTCGCCGGCTTTGCAACATTGATCGATAAGTTCAGGCTTTGCAGAAAATCCTGTAGCGACGTAGCGGAGTGCCGTGCTTCTTCGCGTTGTGCGTTCTGACGGTACCGCTCTGCGCGCTTTTTGTCTTCTTCCGTTACACCGAGCTTATCGAACAGCCAGATGTGCCGAAGAAACGCAGGAATATCGGCTGGGTCTGCCGGCAACTGAAATGTCGCGACTGTCGGGCAGTTCGCACGGACTTCGGCGCATTCGACCGGGTTGTCGTCAATAAAAATAAAACTATCGAGTCCGAGGTTGAGCTCGGTTGCCAGCGCCTTAATGTTCTCAGATTTTGCCGTCCAGTTTACCCGCTTTGCGACGATATCTTCTTTTTTGAGCACCATGTCGGGGTGCTGGGCAAATACGGCGTCAACATCTGCATCGATGTTTTTACTGGCGAGGCACAACAGCATACCTTCGGCTTGTTGCTGTTGCATAAACGTCTGGAGGTCGCGAAACGGCTCGGATACCTTGACGCCTGTTGGGCCAAGCTCGCCACAGACACCGTCCCAAAGCGTATTGTCGCAATCCAGTACAATGACCTTTGCTGGCGCCCGGTTGCCGGCTTCGTAGCGACGAAACGTTGCAGAAGCCAGAGCGGCGTAACAAGCTTCCGAGTAGGGCACATGCCCTGCTTTTGCTGTATGCGGGTCGTCGTAGGCAGCCAGAGGATACCAGTCGAGTACGTCTTGCTGCTTCAGGCAGTCGATGTGTTTTGTGCCATGCAACTGCGAAACAATGCGCGCTTCTGTTTTAGCAAGAATGGCAGCGCGGTCAGGTGTTGCGAGGCTTTGCGCTGAAAAAGGTGAGAAGATGAGCAGGTGTTGGGCATCTCCGCGCAGGCAAGCTACCTTGATGGCGTTAACGAGGTCCTCTGCGTTTTGGAGCAGCATCTGGGAGGCTTCCTCGCTTGGGGCATCAGCCGGCGCGGCCTGCAGCCAGTCTTCCAGCCGCAGGTAGATGACATTGAGCGCATCAACTTTTTTAGCTGCCTTGTTCTGAGCGAACAGGCTGTTCGGATCCAGTAATTGCTGAAACACCTGGTTGTACGGCGCAAACTGGATGGTATGCGCGCGATTGAAGGCGTCCAACCAGAACGACAGGGTCTTTTCTACCGGCTCTGCCGTAAACGTAGCCGCAACAGCTACGCGCAACTCAGCAATGTCTAGAGACGCAGATTGCATTTCCAATACTCCTCAACAGTAGCATTTTTCTTTTCCCCTACGAGCGATCTTCGGTAGTATCGGCCAGATTGATGTCGAACATTACCCCTGCAAATACCTGTTCGGGTGAGTGACAGGCTTTAAAAGTTGAAGCGTGGATCTGATAACAGGAGTTGACTTCGAGTAGATGTAGCCATACCTGGGGTTAAGCACGAAATTTGATGCAAATCCGCTCCGTTTACTAGCACTTTTGGCGCATGGAAAAGGCGCAATTGGATTTAAGTTAAACCCTTATTAGGCGCTAGCCTAAACTGAGCGAAAAAGCCGGGAAAAGCTGATTAATTTGACGGTATTCATTGGATTGATAAAGAGGTTATAATCCTCAACGAAGAGGGCAATGGGTCGAAATGCGTAATGTTGTTGACGGGCCAGGCCCGGCTTTTTACTCACCGGCAGTTACTGTTTGTTTGTTCGCAACCGGTGCGCCAATGCTGTCGCGCCAAAAGGTGGCCACTTCGCGCGGAAGCGCATGCCAGAATTTTCCGGCATATGTAGCGTTGATGTGTGCAAGAAACTCGCTATAAATCGATGCAGAAAAAGTTTCGGGGCCGGGCCGGCCTTTGCCGAAATGCACGTAATCTGGATGGACGTTTAGCAAGACCATCCCACCGTGCTCTGCAATCCAGGCCACCTTTTCTTTCCAGATATCCGGGTGCTGCTCTTCCATAATGACAAAGAGCGTAAAGTCTTGCGGCAGCGTATAGGGTAACTCGACGTATCCTGGTCTTCCCCTTTTTTCTTCAACCCAAAACGGAAAAATGGTGCCGGCAGCATCCGGCTGCGGCTCAAAAGGGTCAGTGTCGAACGTGGATGCATCGTAGAGGATGTCGAGGTCTCGAATCCAGTCAAGGTTGTGATGCATGGCCGGCGAGCGAAAGCCAACCACGTCCCACGCTTTGATGTACTGGTTTATTTTTACCGCACGCCGCGCAAACTCTTGCCTGGATTTGTACAGTTTGCCATCATGGTTGAGGCCATGTACCCCTACTTCAAATCCTTCCGATTTGAGCATGCCCCGCAGGGCAGGAGAGACCGAGTATCGTTCGGGTACAAAATTAAAGGACGAGACAAAACCGTGCGATTGCTCGAGGCGCATGAGGGCCTCGCATTTATCGTGGCCGCCGGCCAGTTCGACATCGTGAGTTAACACAACAGCAAACTGTTTACCTTCGGGCCATCCCTGCCAATCTTCGGGCGGCTTTGCTGAGGCCGGATCGATAGGCCAATGGTGTGCATGTTTAATTCGCTGATGCCGCATGAGCCAGCGTCGCATGGCAATTTGCATGCTGCGAGGGATTAGCGGTTTGGCGAGATAAAAAAAGTCTTTGATTCGCACGATCTTACTGGAGCACTTCGCAGGGCGCAGCCGCTAAATCTGCTGGAATTTAAGCCGGCTGCTATTTTTTACTACATTCGACTGATTGGGGCAAAGTTAAAGCGCTGATGCTGACTTTCTGCTATGCTGTAACGCACTAAAACGCGTAACATAGATAGCGTAGCATAGGCAGGTATCTTTCGATCAGCGTCACGGTCTGTTTGTTTAGCCCTCGTGCAATCAATCATTGGGCTGGTCTATGACCGTACCGCGCGATTATTTCGTATGCGGTATCTCAATAAAAGTCATGACTGTAACAACACAGAAATCACGATACAGAAATGTAGACTGGCATTTGCGCTTACACCCGGCATTTACCCTGAGCATTTACGCTAGGCATTTGCACAGAGTCCCATCCTGATGATGTCCTGATACTGACCTTCGATAAACACCTCGTTTCGCAGTATGCCCTCTACGGAGAAGCCCAGTTCCTCGTTAATTCGGATGTTTCTGATATTGTTGCTCAGCGTATTTAGATAGATTTTTTGTAGTCCCAGCGCTTGCAGTCCATAGTTAATCCACAAACGTGTAGCGCGTTTGCCAAAGCCGCGGCCGCGCATGTCTGGTTCGCCAATTAGTTTGCGCAATTCGGCTTTTTGCTGTTCCTGGTCGTAGTCGAGAAACGCAACGCAGCCTATTGGGCGGGTTTCCTGATGCATAATGAGGCCCAGAATATGGCGTTTTTCATCAAGTAACTGGTCGAGCGAGATGGTTTGCGCCGTGAGCCGGCGCCGCAGGAAGTGCTGTCCTTCGGTATCGTCCATCCACCGTTTGATCAACGCGCGGTCTTCCTCGGCACAACATGCTTTGATGGAGAGCTCTGCGTCCCGCATGCTTCCTGGTTCGAGTTCAGCCGTAGCAGGGAGGTGTGATTCGGTTGCCGGCTCCTGCTCCATCGATAGCTCAAGCAAGGTATTTACAAAACGGAGTATATCCGGTTTTTGCATGCCGTACTTGCTTGCTTCGGTGTAGACGCCTTTCGCAAGCGCGTCTACTGTTTTCTGTCTGATTCCATTGTCCTGATTTGACATCGTACCTTCCAGTTACAACTTGGGTTATGGTGCTACACTTTTACACAAGAAATGTGTGCAATCAGGTTCAGTCCGGAGGGTGTACTGCGGAGGTATATATACAAGATGCAGGATGCGGAAAGGGCTCCACATCCTGCATAATTTGTTGCCTGCTGCTGCTATTGCGGTACCAGCAGCATTTAGATCAGGATACAATCGAGGTTTTTGTATAGCTCGATGCATGGCCGTCGCCGCCAACCTCGTCAGCATGCTGCGCGCCGGCAATCTGCTTCAGGGTTTCGGTGACGTGCAAGATCTGAGAAGGCGTTAATTCTGGAAACATCGGCAGCGAAATGTACTCTGATGCACATTTTTCTGCGACAGGGAAATCGCCTGCTTTGTAGTTCAACTCAGCATACGCTTCCTGCATGTGTACGGGCACTGGGTAGTGGATACCACATGCAACACCGTTCTCGCGCAACTGGCGCATCACTTCGTCGCGCTCAGCCATCCGGATGGCGTAAATGTGGAATACGTGTGTGCCATAGGACGCAACAGTCGGCGTTACAATGCCAGGTACGCTAGCCAGCATGTTGCTGTATTCCCGCGCGTGCTGCCGGCGCAATTCGTTCCACTGGTCGATGTACTTCAGTTTTACAGAAAGTACTGCGCCCTGGATGCCGTCCATGCGGCCGTTCCAGCCGATGATTTTGTGGATGTACTTTTTCGACTGGCCGTGGTCGCGAATCATTTTGATTTTTGCCGCGAGCTCAGCGTCGTTCGTTACAACACCACCAGCCTCGCCGTATGCGCCCAGGTTTTTACCAGGATAAAAGCTAAAGCACCCTACATCACCAATGGAGCCGGCCCGGCGTCCGTTGTACGTGGCGCCGTGCGACTGGGAAGCATCTTCTACAACGTATAGATTGTGCTTGCGGGCGATTTTCATGATTGGGTCGAGATCGGCCATCTGCCCAAACAAGTGCACAGGGATAATGGCTTTGGTCTGCGGCGTAATGGCTGCTTCGACCGCTTCCGGATCCATGTTGTGCGTTGTCTCGTTGATATCGACGAGTACAGGTGTTGCACCAGCGAAAGAGATGGCTTCTGCGGTTGCAATAAACGTATTCGCTGTTGTGATGACTTCGTCACCCCGACCGATGCCGAGTCCGGCCAATGCCAGCCAGATAGCTGCCGTACCGTTACTGACACCCACAGCGTATTTTGTCTGGCAATACGTGGCAAACGACTCTTCAAATTGCTCAACAAACGGTCCGCCGGCAAATGCTGTGCGATCAAGCACCTGCTGCATGGACTCGTGTACTTCGTCTTTTATAGAATTATACTGCGCTTTGAGATCTAAGAATGGTACTTCCATTGGATTCTGATTGGCTAATCTTGCGTATGATGCGGGCTGGGTTGCCTGCCACGATGGTAGCAGGAGGGACGTCTTTTGTCACAACGGCGCCTGCGCCTACTATGGCGTTTTTACCGATCCGAATGCCACCCAAAATGGTCGCGTTTGAGCCGATAGAGACACCTTCTTCGATGACGGTATCCACACACTCCCAGTCTTCCTCCGTTTGCAGTGAACCATCTTCGTTGGTAGCACGCGGGTAGAGGTCGTTGATAAACATCACACCGTGACCGATAAACACGCGGTCCTCGATAGTGACGCCTTCGCAGACAAAAGAGTGGCTGGAAATTTTGCAATGGTCGCCTATGGAGGCGCCTTTCTGGATTTCGACAAACGTGCCGATTTTTGTATGTGCACCGATGGTACAGCCATACAGGTTTACGAAGGCATACACTTTGGCGCCTTCACCCAGCTGTACGTCATCAGCAATACGAGCGTAGTCCATGTTGATCGGGAGGGTTTAGTTGGTCTGCTCAACGGCTTCCATCGCCGGCTTCACCGGGACCGCTGTGCCATTGGCTTTGAGCGAATCGACAGCCGCCTCGATGATGCGGATTACGCGCAAGCCGCTGTGGCCATCACTGCGCGGCGTTTGCTGTTTTTCGATGCACTCGACGAAGTGGCCACACTCGGTGCTGAGTGCTTCCCGCTCCTGAATGCGCGGGATGTAGATGTCCCCGTAGCGATAGGAGAACTGGAATTCGGCGAAGTTATCGTAGTAGGCCGGCTTCTCTACACCCTTGTCGTAAATTTTAATTTTTTCGTTCGGGCTCGTATCGTCATAGACAAGCATTTTCTTTGAGCCGACGAAAATCATGGACCGTACTTTATTCGGGTCGATCCAGCTATTGCGAATGAAAGCAATAGTGCCCGAATCAAAGGTCATCGTCGTCATGGCGACGTCTTCGATGCCTTCTTTGAAGTGGCTCATGCCCTGCGCGTTCACCGATGTAGGCTCTTGTTCGAGCACATAGGTGATGATCGAAATATCGTGCGGCGCCAGGTCCCAGATTACATTAATATCCTGCTGGAAAAGCCCCAGATTCACGCGCGTTGAGTTCACATAGAGAATGTCGCCGAGCTCACCGCTTTTAACAATCTCTTTGATTTTATTTACCGCTGCGGTGTATTCGAAGGTGTGTCCCACCATCAACACCAGGTTCTTTGAAGCAGCCAATTCAATCAATTCCTGGCATTCTTCAGAAGAGGGCGTAAGCGGTTTCTCCACAAATACGTGTTTGCCGGCTTCGAGAAAGCTCTTGGCAAGTGGGTAATGCGTCCAGACCGGCGTAGCGATGGCTACCGCGTCAAGGTCTGAATTCAGGAGGTCTTCGTGGTTTTTTGTAGTTTCGACGTGGGGGAATAGCGACTTGATTCTATCAAGACGATCATCTTGCATATCGCAACAGATCGTCATTTCGCAACCACTAGTATTGTTAAAGTTGCGGATGAGGTTTGGTCCCCAGTAACCGCAACCAATAACACCAATTTTTAACATGCTTACCTCAGATGCTTCGCTTCCACGAGTGGATGCTAATTATTATTTATTGGATAGAGCCCTTGTGTGAGTCGAAGCCAGTAGATGACACAGATCTTTTATCCGTTTCGGTTAAGATGTGGGTCTTGTTAAATGATATTCGTGACAAAAGATGGGACATCCGGCGAAAATGCTGTGCGCCGGAAAGCGCAACATAAATCAATAATAACAGCGCGCGTTTATATCGTACCGCACCTCCGGCTATTCACAGTATAAATCAACGTCAAGAGCGGAAAGAACGTTGGTTACGCTGCTGTGCTTGTATTGAGCGCAGCAGGTATCGTTTGGAACAGAATCTTGAGGTCGAGCAGGAGATTCTTTTTCTCGATGTACTCCAGATCCAGCTGTACCATTTCATCAAAAGCGATAGAACTGCGTCCACTTACCTGCCAGAGGCCTGTTACCCCGGGCTTGACGCTCAGGCGCTGGAGATGCCAGCTTTTGTATGCCTGAACTTCATAAGGAATGGGCGGACGTGGACCAACGAGGCTCATCGTGCCATTGAGCACGTTGATAAGCTGTGGAAGCTCATCCAGGCTGGTCTTTCTGATGAAATGCCCAAATTCAGTAATGCGAGGGTCGTTTTCAATTTTGAACTGTGGCTTGTCTTCTGCGTCGTTGGCTTCTACTTCGCCTTTGATCAGTTTTTGCATGTAGGCTTCATGGATCGATGTGTCGTTGTTGTGCTTCATCGATCTGAACTTGTAGAATTTGAACGGCTTGCCGCCTTTTCCAACGCGTTCCTGGACAAAGAAAACGGGTCCTTTGGAGCTGAGCTTCACGCAAAGCGCAAGTACGAGCAAGAGAGGGAAACTCAAGACCAACAGTACGAAGGCAACTGTGAAATCAAAGCAACGCTTCACCACACTGTAGCTATCCCTGGCTTCTGCATCCGCCTCCATACCTTTGATAAAGCTTGCGAGGGGATCCAGCGCCGATTCTTCTGGGACGCTACTTACTTCTGTTAACCGCATAATACCTTCGAAATTAATATTCGGGACTAAGACAAGTGGGTCTCCGAATGGGATACCGAAGTATACTGCGATATGCGGTTTGTCTAATGGTTGTTATGGCGCATGCGCCTGTCGCCTCTGGACTAAGTTTTGGCTTAAATAGTGCGAAAAAAGCGGAAGAATAAGCAGCCTGTAGGCATGTTCAACTGGTGACATTAGGCGCTTTAGGACTCTACTGTTGTAGCCTCCGGTAGCTCTGGATACTGCGGCTCATACTGATAGGAGTAACCGTATCCATAGCCGTATCCGTAATCGTCAGCGAAGCGCTTAATGTCGCATGCATTGATCACACTGCCCAATAAATGCACATTGAACTGCCTGAAGTCCTGAATGGCGCGCTTGAGGTTGTCTTTGCGCGTGTAGTTGGGTTTGACTACCAGCACCGCGTTTTTGACAAAGTTGCCGAGGGTCAAAGCATCTACAGTACGCGTTACGGGCGGCGTATCGATCAGGATGTAGTCGTATGCGCTCGAAATCTCCAGGAGGTAGTCTTTGAATTTGTCCGAGTCGAGGAGCTCGCTTGAGTGGTCGATGGAGCCGCCGGCCGGAATGACATCGAGCGAATAGCGCTTGTAGCTTGTCTCCATCTCCCGATCATCCATCCGGATGGTTGGGTTGAAGAGGCTCATGTCCTGAAAAGAAGGGTCGTCCAGCGGCGTATAAACGTCTGGTGTTGTAATGTAATCGTGTGTTAGGAAGTCGATCAGACCAGGCGCATTAAACGGGATGTTGAAAAAGCGCCCAACGGTTGGGTTCTTTAGATCACAGTCGATTACCAGGATGCGTTTGCCGGCTAGAGCGAGCAGCAGCGAGAAGTTTGTCACCACCGTCGTTTTACCCGTATTCTCTTCACAACTGGTGAACAAGAGGTTGTTCTTGATCGGGCTGCGTTTGGTTGAGAGTATAAACGATAGCTTGGTCCGCAGCATGCGGTACGATTCCTTGAAGCCAAACTGCGTATCTGTCAATAGCTCCAGGTGGTTCACAATACTGTAATTCTTTTTGATCTTCTCCCGAATCTCGGCTGGATATGTTGGCATGATCGCGAGAATAGGAATCATCAACCCATCTTCGATTTCTTTCAGGGTTGTGATGGTTTTGCCGTTGAATTCGCGCAACAGGCCCAGTGTCAAGCCGGCCATCAGGCCAAGTATTGCGCCGATGATCACGTTGATTTTCTTTTTCGGGAGAATAGGCTCTAACGGAATCACCGCAGCTTCAACCACGATGATGTCCTGCAAACGCGATAATTCTGCGATACGCATTTCCTCGCGGCGGTCAGAGAGGAGCGTATACATCTTCTCGTACAAATTCCGTTCGCGCATCAATTCCATCAGATCAGCCTCGGAAGACGCAAGCGTCCGTGCTTTCTGGCTATAATTGTTGATTTGCCCCGATAGATCAGCTTGTTTCTTTTCGAGTGAACTGATGATGATCTCGTACGACTTGATGGTGTTCTGATTGAACTTTGCCAGCCGGCGCGTAATCTGGTCGATACGATCGTTTACCGCAACCACGTCCGGGTGATTCTCCGTCCGTTTCTGCAGCAATTCGAGGCGTTCGAGCTCAGCATCAGAAAGTTGCTGCAAGAGCGTTGAGAAGGGCGTATAGCTGCTATTCGATTCGGTGCCGGGCGTAAGATACGTCTGGTCAAAGAAGCTGCTGTTGCTCAGTTGGGCGCGTAAATTCTCGAGCTTCGAGCGGTTTTCTGAAAGCTCCAGGTCGGTTCTGATTTTTTCTGCTTCGAGTGTACTCAAAAACTCCAGGGCATCGCGCGTAGAGGCGTCGACGTCAGTAAGCTGGTTTTCGCCCCGAAAATCGCTGAGCGCTTCTTCCGCGTTTTTGAGGTTGTCTTTGATTTCTTCGAGCTGCGCATCAACAAAGCTTGACGAGTAGCGGATCGTTTCGCGCTTGTGCTCAAGTCGTGTTTCCTGGAATTTACTGGCAAGCGTATTCGCAATTTTCTGCGTCAAATACGGCGAATTGTTCTGCACCGTTGCTACAAGCAGAGTCGTGTTGATCGGCGTAGAGATGTCGATCTGCTTGCGATGGGCAATTAGCGTTTCTTCGAGGTTATTGATACTGAATGTAAGCGTGCTGCCGGCACGTGGTGTCGGCCAATCGACGCTAAATCTGAGTAGCGGTAGTTCGAAGACAGCGGCGGAGTCGGCGGGTTGGGTATCCAGAATTTTGCCGGTCTCTGTCTCACTGAGTTGCAGGTTGCCCTGGGCATTGACAGCGATGGTGTAGGCATTGCCGGCCATCTCCCGAAACCCTGGAAGCGCAAAAAATTGCTCTACTTCGATCCGTGGAGCGCCGGACTGGGGATATTGGGCCAACTCATTTTTGTAATCAGCCAGCGGTACGTTGAAGTCGTAGGAAACAACTTCGGGGACTTCAATGGATTCCAGAATGAAGTACAGGTTGAGGTCTTGTACTACTTTTTCGAGTACAGCCCGCGACTTGAGGAGCTCCGATTCTGTTTCGATTTCGCCGGATGCGCCTTGCGTTGCGATCATGCGCGAAAACTCATCGGGTGCCTGGTTTTTTGCGGCAACCTCTTTTTTAAGTACGGTCTTTGACTCGTACACGGGCGGCATCATATAAGACAATACGCCGGCGAGTATGATGAATACAAACGCCGTGAGCAGGATCACGAGTCGCTGGCGGTTCAGAATTTGGAGTAAATCTGAAATTGAAAACTCCGCCTGGCTCTTACCATTTCCGTTTTGATTAAACGGATTAAAATGATTCCCGTTTTCGATTATAGTTGTTGCCATACCACCAAAGGAAGTTACAAGGGGGAAACGGAGGCTTAGTTACGTGTCAGGAAAATGGCCGCAATTGTAGCTGCTACGCCAAGTCCTGAAATAAGGAGCGATGCATTCCTGAAGCTTACAAGGCCCACCCGCGACACATAAACCTGGTCGCCAGACTCGAGACCGAAGTCCTGCAGGATTTGGCCTTGCTTGAGAATTTTCTTGGCGTCGATGTCGATTTGTTCGCCATCGCGCACGAGGTAAATGTTGTCGAGGTCTGCCTCGTCTGTTTCACCGCCGGCCTGGGCCAACAAGTCCGTAAGTTGTTCAAAGCCGGTGACAAAGTAGATGCCCGGCGCATTCACTTCACCAAGGACATTTACCCTGAACAATGGCTGAACCGTCAGTTCGGGGTCTTTGTAGATGGTTGCGTAGGAATCCATGATGGACGTACGCAATGCATCAAATCCGCGATCGCGCACAGGGATAAGGCCGACATAGGGCAACTGGATCGTCCAGTCTTGCATCACATAATAGTCGCCGGAAATGTTGTCTTCGATATTGTAAAACGTAATGCGAACCCCATCTCCCAGTTGCAGGCGCTGTGCTTGGGTTTCAGAAACGGTGCCTGTAAACATGCAGAAGAGACCTAGCAAAAAGAGAAGGCTGGGGGAATTCTTTGATAGCTTCATGCTGAGAGTTTCGGCATTTTTATGAGAAATCTGAAAGGGGATCGGCGACGAAGCGCGATACACCGGCAATTGTAAATTGTAGTAGCGTTACTGGAAATAGCGGACGCAGGCGTATGCCCCGCTTTTGCATCAAAGCTGTTGCTTAGATAAGCGGATCACGTGCGCCTACTTGGATGTCATTCCGAAACGGTCCTTATGCAGGGTATCGGGTGAGATAATTAATTTTTCAGAAGTGGGTCCTGAATGATAAACAGAAGCCTGGTTTGAGCGGGCTACGCGCTGCTATGCAAACGTACGCGTTTGTTTATCTGGATCGGGTATTTGAACTGTATATTTCCGTTATCAGGATATAGTACGTAAGGGTCGTTGCGCTGAAAGGTGTTGGCAGAAGTAGGGGGTTGAATGCCGAATGCCGATTTTCGAATGTCGATTTTCGATTTGTTTGGATGTAAGGTTTTCAACAATTTTTACGTCACGTGTCCCCTCCCGTGAGCCGCACCCCTTAATCCATGCCTCTTCCCCCTTACCCTTTTGAGAGGGGCGGCCATGATTTATCATGGGATGCCTTGTGCCATGCCGGTGGATTCCCAATCGAGTTTGTGATGACGGACGCCTGGCAGCTTCTGAAATAGAAAATCGGCATTCGGCATTCGAAAATCGGCATTCGAAAATCAACAATCCAAACCCGGTTTCCAATGCGGATGGCAATTGCTTATCTTCTGCCAGTAGCGCCTTGGCGGTTACGTAGTACGTATTTAATCAGGAGTTAAAAGATGAAGTTGACGTTTTGGGGGGCGGCTCGGACGGTTACCGGGTCGAAGCACTTGCTAACGCTGGATAGCGGCAAGACCATGTTGATGGACTGTGGTTTATTTCAGGGCCGGCGGAGTGAATCGCGTGAGCGCAACGAGCGTTTTGGGTTTGATCCGGCCGCGTTGGACGTCGTCCTCTTATCCCACGCCCACATCGACCACGCCGGCCTCTTGCCCAAATTATACCGCGAAGGCTTTCGGGGTAGGGTGTATGCAACCCATGCCACGTATGATCTGGCAACCCTCCTGCTGTACGATAGCGCCCACATTCAGCAAAAAGACATTCGGTTTGTCAACAAAATCCGTAAACGGAAAGGCAAGCCGGCAGTTGAACCCCTTTACGACGAAGACGATGTTGAGGGCATTCTCTCGTTGTTTGTTGGTGTGTCGTATGGCCAGTCGTTTAGTCCGGTAGAAGGGGTGGACGTTGTGTATCGCGATGCCGGCCATATCCTGGGTTCTGCCACCATGGTGCTGAACATCCAGGAAAATGGAAAAACCACGCGCTTGGGCTTCACGGGCGACGTCGGTTCACCTAATCGGCCCATTTTGCGTGATCCGCAGGTGATGGACGATTGTGATTACCTCATCTGTGAATCTACCTATGGCGGCAAAGAGCACCTGCCGCCCGACGAAACGAAGCAGGCGCTGGCCGACTTGATCCAAAAAACGGCGGCGCGAGGCGGCAAAGTAATTATTCCGGCGTTTTCGGTAGGGCGGACGCAGGAAATTGTGTATTCGCTCGATCAACTTTGGAATGAAGGCGAACTGCCGCAGATTCCGGTGTACGTTGACAGTCCGCTTGCGGTAAATGCCACCGGCGTCTTCCTGTCCCATCCTGAATGTTTTGACCGGGAGTTGTTGGAGTACATGCGCACCGACGATAACCCGTTTGGCTTCGAGAAGCTGAACTACGTGCGCAAGGTTGAGAAATCGAAAGCACTGAACGGCAGCAGCCTGCCGATGGTGATTATCTCCGCCTCTGGTATGTGCGAAGCCGGCCGCATCCTGCACCACCTGCGCAACAACATCGAAGATCCACGCAATACGGTGCTTATGGTTGGGTACTGTGCAGATCACACGTTGGGCAAGCGGCTGATCGAAAAGCGCCCTGAAGTTCGCATCTTTGGTGAGCGTCATCCCCTGCGCGCTGATGTCGTGGTGATGAACCAGTACTCCGCACACGCCGATGAGCCGGGTCTGTTAAATGTTGTGCAGGCACTCAATAAAGACCGGCTCCGTAAGATTTTCCTGGTCCACGGCGCCCCCGAACGGCAGGATGCGTTCAAAGAGCGGCTAAACGATGAAGGGTATCGCGACGTGGTTGTCCCCGAGCATGGCGAGTCGTTTACCTTACATTGATGGGCAGTTCAGTCGACATGCAGTTGAAGTCTCCCAAAAACACGTTTGTACGGCTTGTTGTCTGTTTGCTTGTGGTTTGTGCCGGATCGCTGTTTAGCCCGTCGCATGCGCATGCGCAACCGGAAATTCTGGAGAACAGCAATCCATACCGTATTGGGCTGGCGCTGAGTGGTGGTGGGGCCAAGGGATTTGCGCACATCGGCGTGCTGAAGGTCCTGGAGGAGGCGAATATACCGGTAGATCTCGTTGCCGGCACCAGTATGGGGGCCATCGTTGGTGGTCTCTATGCCATCGGGTACACCCCCGAACAACTCGAAAACCTGGTGCTTGAGCAGGACTGGGCCGGCATATTCGACGATCGGCCGGGACGTGCATTTGTGTCTTTTGAGCAACGTAAAGAAACGGAGCAGTTCCTCCTCTCGCTGCCTTTTGAAAACGGCCGGGTGCAGTTGCCAAGCGGGCTCATCACTGGACACGGCGTCATGATGCTGCTCGCGCGGCTTACCCAATCTGTACACGATCAATACAGGTTTGAGGATTTACCCATTCCGTTTGCCAGTGTAGCTACCGACCTTGAGACGGGGGAAGCCGTGCGTTTTGAACGTGGATACCTGCCCCGTGCCATCCGGGCAAGTATGGCTTATCCGAGCGTATTCACCCCGCTAAAGATTGATGGCCGATCGTATGTTGATGGGGATGCTTCGCGAAATTTGCCCGTGCAAGATGCCTTTGAAATGGGGGCTTCGTTTGTGATCGGGGTAGATGTGGGCGCGAGTCTGGAGCCGGCAGACAGCCTGCGGTCGCTGGTCGGGGTGATGAACCAGGTATCGAGTTTTGGGAAGCAGATTTCGAACGATCAACAGCGCAGTATGGCGGATATTCTGATCCAGCCTGATCTAGAAGGCTATTCAGTGATCAGTTTTGAAGATGCGTTGGAGGTAATCAGCAGGGGAGAAGAAGCTGCACGTGCTGTTTTGCCTCAATTGCGGGCACTGGCGGGCGCTGTGAACCGCGACGCCGTGCGCCCCGAGCCGTTGGCGCCTTTGAGTATCGATACGCTGCTGGTCCAGGATATCCGCATCGATGGCCTCTCACAGGCGTATGTACGCCAGTTTGAAGGCAGCCTGGGCTTTTCTCCTCCGATTCGTATCCAGTACGACGAGTTGGAGCGCGCGATCAGCAGGGCGTATTATGCCACCTCGTTGGGCGAATTAACATACCGGCTTTTACCTTCTGAAGACGGACGGGGCACGTTTTTGTATATCGAGGCTTCGGAGCGCTCGGAGCAACGGCTTCGGGTTGGATTACGATATCAGACGGACAATAAAGCGTCGCTGCTTTTCAGCGCCTTGCTCAGTGGTCGGATAGGGTTTGGTACTACGCTGCGGTCTGATATTCGATTTGGTGAGACGTTGCAAGGCCTGATTGCGTACGCCATCCCGCTTCGAACGCGGCCGCGTGTCGCGCTACGCTTGATCGGTCGTGCCACACGGGAGCCGTTGAATATTTTCGAAGTTGGCCGGCGGAATGCTTCTTTGAAGGTGCGCAATGTAGAAGCCGAAGCGTTGTTTACCTCTACCTTCGTCAACAACAGCCGCGGTACGCTTGGCGTGCGCACCGAATTTTACAACTACGGGCAGGATGTGGGACGTGTAGATTCGTTGATGAACAACACGGTTTTACTTACCGGCGTAGCCCGCTTTAACCTGGAAACGTTCGATCGTCCTGCGTTTCCACGTACCGGGTATTTATTATCGTTGGAGGCTGAAGGCGTGCCGGAGCAATTTGGGTTTCCTGCGTTTGGTCGGTACGTGCTGAACTGGGAAGCGCGCCGGCCCCTGCATGCCCGGTGGACGCTGGCCTCACAGGTTGTGCTTGGCCGTGCACGAGGCAAAGACCTGCCACTCCATCATCGGTTTTATCTCGGCGGTGCTACGCAATTCCGTAACCTGTACCGCCGGCAATTCCCCGTGTTGGGCTACGCGCTGCACGAGCTGGCCGGCCGCAATGCCCAGGCGGTATCGCTGGGCCTTCAGTACGAAGTCTCCAAAAACATCTATGCCAAAGTCGACTGGAACGCTGCACGCGTAGGCAACACGTGGCGCTGGCGCATCCGCCCCGACGAATTCAAGGCCGGCTACGGACTCACAGCCGGCGCAATCACACCCATCGGCCCGATTGAGTTGACGTTCATGGGGCAAACGTTGGAGGGGCCGTTTACCACGAATTTGAATGTGGGGTACGTGTTTTAGGCGGATAGCGTAATTTCGGGTTTTCGGGTTTTGCGCTGTATCTTGTTAAAGACACGTTGGTCGGTATGCACAGGAGAATGTATTGACCGATTGCAGACGTGATCTGCAGGTTTTGGGAAGCTGGCACTACAAGAGCTAACCTGGCCGTAGAACGTGCATTGGACGGCAAAAGCATCGATTAAATACCCACGCTTTATCCATGGAAGTATTCCCCCGACGCTTTCAGATATTCTTATCTGCCACACTATTGGTTGTGAGTGGCCTGGGCTGCAATGCCAAGGAGTCTGTGGTCCAACCCGGTGGTGTGCAAGTGCTCGATGATCATCTCGAATTAAGCCTGGTGGCAGAGAGTCCGGCGATCATGACGCCGATAGGCATCGCGGTAGACGATTCAAATCATCTGTATGTGCTGGAGTCGCATACGCACTCTCCCGAGGATTCGTACGAAGGGCCTACCACGGATCGAATAAAGCTGCTGAAAGACACAGACCTCGATGACCAGATGGATGAGGTAACCGTTTTTGCAGAGGGGTTTGAGGATGGGATGAATCTGCAGTTTGGGCCTGAGGGGAGTTTGTATGTAGTCACCGCCAAATCGGTATGGCGGCTGCATGATGAAGATGCGGACGGGGTAAATGACAGGCGTGAGCGCATTGTGTGGCTAGAGCAGCCGGCGCAGGTGTATGATCACGCGGCCCTGTTGGGCATCACAATATCGGAGGATGGATGGATTTACCTTTCCAGGGGAAATACGGGTAGCATGCCTGGAAATTGATAGGCAGTGACGGCTCGTTTGTGGAAGGCTATGGCGATGGCGGGAATATCATCCGCTGCCGGCTCGATGGCAGTCAGGTTGAGATTTATGCCACAGGTTTTTGGAATCCGTTTGATCTTACCCTTTCCTCTAGTGGACGCTTAATAGCTATCGACAACGACCCGGATAGCCGAGGTCCCAACAGGTTAGTTGATGTCGTCCCTGGTGCAGATTTTGGCTATCAATCGCTTTATGGTGGCAGTGGCAGTATGGCCGGCCTGAATACACTGCACTAACCGATTCACTCAAGCATCAGCTAAAATTACTACAACTAAGGTACGATGACGAAGGGCTGGAATACCCGGCGATGCGAGCCATTCAGCGCGAGTACTTCTGGGTGAGTGATGTGTGATAAATAATTATCTCAACCAACAATAAACACCTGAACCCTAAATCACTCGACAATCGGCATTCTACAATCGGCATTCTACAATCGGCATTCAAAATTAACTGCCAATCAGATAGTTCATTTTGATCAAAAAGGCATTGGTAGGGAAGAGGCTGAACACATCGTTGATCTGGCTCAACGTGTCCTTGTTGTAGAGGTTGATGTTGTCGGGGTTGAAAGGATCAAGGACTACGTCGTTTGTGCGCGATTGGGACCAGACGAGGAAGAGTGCTGAGCCCGGGCGAAATTCCCAACGCAGGACGGTGTTCAGCAAGAAGCTGTTGAGCGAAAAGTCGTGCTGCTTCGGATACGCAGCAAACGGCGTCATGTCGTCCGGGTTTTGCAGGATTTCAAAGTCGTCGTATTTGCCTCTGGCAACGAACAACTGGCTGAAAATCTGGAGCGATAGGTCTTTGCTGAACGTAATGTTGCTGCGGACGGAGAAATCCACAGAGCGGTTGTTACGCCGCCCATAAACTGGAACGTAGAAGTCGTTCGTGCCGGCAGCAAACGGCTCCGCAAGCGCGAGGATGGGTGCCAACTGCCCCTGATCATCAAAAGCAGTGAATTCGGTAAGTGCTAGCTCATCGGGAGCGGTTCTGTTTTCATTTCCAATCGTCCAGCCCGCGTCCGTAGCCCGGAACGACTCGTTCGATGCCCACGCAAGCCTGTTGTGCTCGATACCAAAGCCAAGTTCTGCTTGCAGATTGAGGCGAGAACCCACATTCCAAACAGCCTCCATACCCATTCCATATTCAGCGCCTTCTCCATTGGCAAAGCCGGCCTCTACCGCAGGCCCAACCTGCCACGCGCGCCGCGAATCTGATAGCGTGGCTAGCTCGATATCCAGCGAATAAGGATTGGCGCGTGGGTACAGGCCCCGCGTATCAAACTGGTTGTATCCGCCAAACGGGTCTCTGTTGATGATTTGCATATCAAACTCCCGAAAACCTTTTGTCAACCAACTGCTGAAGAAGAAAAAGCCGGAGCCCGTGTAGAGTGATCGGTCGTACGACCAATCGTTCCAATTGAACAGGCGGAGCGAGCCGCGCTCAAATGGGCCAAAAGATTTGCCACCATTAACAACGTTGTTGATGTATGCACTTAAACGGAACTGGTCGTTACGCCGAAGCAGGCCCATATCGCGTGGATTGAACGTATCGCTCATAATTTCCGTCCCAAACCCCCAAGTCCAGATACCACGCGTTTTATCGTAGCCAAGGGACGTTGCAATCCCTGTTTCCTGCGTAGCTGCTTTGTCGTTGGGGGTGAAGCGGTTGGAGAAACTGAAATGACCATCGAGGCGGTAGCGGTTGTTTTTGAAGCGCAGGTCCCAATCGATGCCACCTGTGTAGCTACGCAGCGCATCCTCGTCGGCAACCCCCTTATCGAAAGCAGTAAGGATACCGCCTACCCTGGAATAGTCACCCAATTGTTGAATGACACGGCCTACGCTATAGAGGCGCGTCGGGTCGAAACTTGTGCCTGTGAGGGCGCCGAGAAAGCCAAATGAAAACCCGCTATCGGTCCGGCCCGATAGTTTGGTTGCGCCAATGACGGGCGCCTGGGCGCCAATACGGCGGGTGTAGAGTAAAGCATCGCGAAAACCAAAGCGGTAGTCGAAGATCTGAAAGCCTTCGACAAAAAATGGCCGGCGCTCCTGGAAGATGTTTTCGAATACCGTAAGGTTAAGCACTGCTGGATCAGCTTCTACCTGGCCAAAATCGGGGTTGATGGTGGCATCCAGGGTGATGTTTGAGGTAATCCCCAATTTGATGTCTGCACCAACGTCAAGGTCGCGGGTATTTACGGATTGACCAGGATCACCTTCTTCAAACCGCATGCCTGACACGGTATAGGGGATAAACTGGATGTTGCGGCGGGGTTTGATGTTTCGCAAGCCATCGAGGGTTCCATAATTGGCTACCGAGCCGCCGGCGTAATCTTCACGCCGGATCAGTGACCACTCGCTGGTTTCGCTATTGCGCGGAATCACGCGTCGGAAGTTGATCCCCCACGTTTGTTCTTGCAATTCAGGGAAGCGCAGCATGGAATAGGGGATTCGCATTTCAACGCTCCAGCCGTCTTCGTGGATGCGTGCTGCTGAGGCCCATACAGCATCCCAGGATGTATCAAACACCAGCGGACCAAAGCGGAAACTGCTCGCATCTGAGTTGACGCCATCAACCTGTATGCCGGCTGCGTTTACGCCAAACGTATAGGCAGTCTTGCGGTCATAGTAGGAGTCGATGGCAACTAAAAACCAGTCTGCTTGATTAAGGTCATCGCGCCGGCCCAGGGTCTTTAGGATTTTCTCGGGATCCTCGTCGTACATGTAGGCTCCGATGTACACGGCGTTGTTCGAATAGAGAATGCGTACCTCGGTTTGTTGCGATGCCGGGGCACCTTCCTGGGGTTCGTACTGTAAAAATCCATCAGCGAGGGACGCTGTGTTCCAGCTTTCCTCATCGAGAAATCCATCGAGATTAATCGCTTCGGTTGTGCGCTGCGCGGTCAAAGAAGGGCGGGCTTCAGGCGGATCGTCGGTGGCAAATACCTCGGTTGCCCCGAGAAACAGAAAGAGCACCAGGCAGAGCGGAAAGAAACGCATCATTACGGCGACAGAATATTTGGTGGTTAGCGTACAGGAACTCGTACAGGACACCCCCGGCGTGGCGTAGCACGCGCGGCGTACCTTATCCCTGGCATCTGAGGTGGCAAAAAACGTAAGGCCTTACATAGAATGACCATTTGCCTCAAGGATTTGTTGCTCGCTGTAGGTTAAGTGTACGTAATGAGATGTTAAGAATGTAAAGCCGGCCGTGTCAGATAGATTAGGGCATGTAGACAATTAGCAGGGAAAAGAGCACCTTATGCATTTTGTAAGCTGATGGTCTACACGCCCTAAAGAGGCTATCCCCCAACAAACTTTCAACCTGCAACTTTCAACCGCAAACCCAGGATGGGTTGCCTCTAGTCCATCGAGAGTTCGCTATTGGCATTCACGAAGAGGACATCTTTGTTTGTCGCATGGCTTTTAAACGTTTCGCCTTTACGTTCAGCAAGTCCCTTCAGGTCGAAGCCAACCACAAGCAGGTCTGCATCAGCAGACAGGCGTGAAACACGTTCCCGGTACGCTTCTACGTCGTCGATGGGGAGGAAGCGGATGTTCTTTTCTGACACCGGAATGCGTCCGTCCGACATGAACTGCTGGAATTCACGCCGGCGCTCAGCAAGCTGGTTCATCGGCATAGCCGCAAATACCTTGATCTCCGCATCTGCCCAATCGGGATGGCCGAGCAGGATGTAGCTGAACAGGATCATCAAGTAAGCATTTTCGCGGTCATTCCAGGTGAGCCAGATATGGATGCTTTTCCGCTCGCCAAAATAGAAGTCGCTGTGGCGAAGGACGAGGCGCGTCATTCTGGTATTGGCCGAGAACAGGCAACTATCCGCCACTTCTTCCAGAATGTGGTCATCATCGTGAATCGAGAACTCAAACAAAATGGAGTTATTGCTGAGACCTGATACACCAGGGATCTGCAAGCTCTGAGCAAGAGCGGAGGTCATGGATGGGCTCACTACTGTATCCATGTAGACCGGACTTTTTTGCTGCCGTGCTTGTTTAACCAATCGTTCTTTTATCTGCTCGCTTTGGGCAAAAGTTTTGTTGTTGAGCGGCCCCTTGATAAAGTGCAGGTACGTGCCAAATCCGTAGCGATGGCAGATCCACCGCAAAAACTGCAGCGGTGACCTGCGGTCAAACGTACGGTCGTTGATCATGATCACGCTTGGCCGCCATTCGGAAGCAGAGATACGCCGGCGGCGCTCTTGCAGGCGTACGCTCATGTACCGATTCGCCTGGGTCATCACACCCTCAAACATGGCTGCAAGCCCTGTTTTGCCTTGCGATTTACGGGCAACGAGGATGTACAGTCCCGACATCAGCAGGATGGCCATGATGGCATAGAGCGGGTCCATCAAAAACATCATCAACGTACACATAATGGCGCCGAACAGGCTGACATACCACCGCGAACGGAAGCTCGGGCGGTAGTCGGGGCGTGCAGCAAAGTGCTCCAGGAAACTGATTGCGCAAAGAGAGCCGTAGGTTACCATGAAGAACATGGAGATGAGGCGTGCTACAAAGTCGACGTTGCCGGCAAGCACAATCACGATAGCCAGGGCGCCCGTCATCAGCGTGGCGTTACGCGGTTCGTTAACCGCACCAACACCCGTTTCCAGCCATTTGTTGATACCGGGTAATGGCAGGCTGTTATCAGCGCCCAGTGCCTGGATGGTGCGTGGTGCTACGAGTACTGACCCAAGGGCAGAACTGATGGTAGCCGCAGCAAGACCGATCAGAATCATCGGCCCCCAAATGGCGATTTTCTCCATGATCAACTGGTCTTCTGCCAGCATATCTATGGGAGCAGAAGCGGCCAGTTTGAACACAATAAATACGTAGGCAAACATGCCCACAAAGGTTGCCAGCAAGGTGCCGGCAGGAATTGATTTGCGCGGATTCGCCAGGTCGCCCGAGAGGCCAACGCCGGCCGTCATACCTGTAAACGCCGGAAAACAGATCGCAAAGACATCCATAAAGCGATCCGGATTGCTCACGGTTTGTGTGAGCGTCATGGTCACTTCGTACTCCGTCGAGCCAATGAAGAAGGAGACGAGCGACATGATCAGTGTAGCCACAACCACATAAAGGGCTTTAACACCCAGCGCAGCTCCTTTTGTAAGTACAAGGCCCAGCAGCATAAGTGTTGCCGGCAGCGAAATCAACCGGGGATCGTAGAAGCCTACGCGGGCTGCAATCTGATCTGCAAAAGGGCTAAAGGCTTCCGCAAAGGCAATCATGTAGAAAGCCACTGAAATTGCCTGGGAAAGGTAGAGCGATACACCAATGACGCTACCAATGGTTGTACCAAAAGAGCGCGAAATAATGAAATATTCGCCGCCACCCTCTACCTTGCGATTGGTCGCAATTTCCGCAATGGCCAAGGCCGTTGGGATCGTAACAAGATGGCCGATGAAGATGATGCCTAGCGAACCGAGTAGTCCGACATTCCCCACCGCGTAGCCGAAGCGCAAAAACATGATGGCGCCAAGGATGGTACTGATGCCGGCAAGAAAAACAGGCAGCGTACCAAAGCCATGGCCACCGCCGTTGCCGTCTGTTTTGTGGAGGGTTGTTTCAGACACGAGCCAGTTTGTAAAAAAATGTTGTAATAGGTATGAAGGGTATACGAGTTAACTACCTTTAGCGATACGTTGCACGCCGTACTTTATGAATCGGTGGCAACTATCGTAAAATAAAACGATGTTTAATAAATTGTAACGCGTCGCTAAGATAACCCTCGCGCAAGATTATTCTGTACAAGATTTGACAAAATCCTGCTTCATTGGGCTTTTGATCGTCCTGGGTTGTTCTGTCGTTTGTGTCTCAGCGGTACAAGCACAGCAACAGGACCTCAATTTTAAACATATTACGTCGGACCATGGCCTGGCGCATAACAACGTGTACGCTATTTTTCAGGATGCGCGCGGGTTTATGTGGTTTGGGACGCAAAGTGGGCTGAATCGCTATGATGGCTATGAAATGAGGCTTTATCGCAGCGAAGTTGGTAATCCGTCCAGCATCGATAGCGATTGGATCACGTACATCAACGAAGACAGCGACGGCACCATGTGGGTTTGTACCAGCGATGGTGGGGGACTGAATAAATACAACTATGAAACGGATTCGTTTGAGTCCGTTCTGGACCCCGATGACCCGCAATTGGCAGATCTGATTACCGTCTATAACTTTGCCGAAGACCGAAATGGCTTCCTTTGGCTTGGGACCAACATAGGGCTCATCAAATACGACAAAGAGACGCGCGCGATAAAGCACTACACAAGCGCGGTTGAAGATGCCGGCAGCTTAAGCGACGATTTTATCCGGTATGTTTTTGTGGATAGCAATGGCATCCTGTGGGTGGGCACCCGTAGAGGGGGCTTGAACAAGTATGATGAGCGCACAGACTCTTTTAAGCATTACCAGGCAGATCCTTCGGATACCTACAGCCTGTCCCATAATCTTGTGATGCAAATCTCGGAAGACGCGAGCGGTACGTTGTGGGTGTCAACCTTGAGCGGTTTAAATCGCTTCGACCCTCAGTTAGACGGATTTCACAAGTATCTGCATGAGCCAGGAAAACAAGGCAGCCTTTCAAATTCCGATGTTCGCACCCAATTTGCCGACTCGCGTGGTAAGCTCTGGGTTGGAACGTACAATGGCGGACTCAACCTGTTTGATGCATCGAATGATGACTTTGAGGCATATGTAAACCATCCTGCCATAGGGGAGAGCCTGAGCAACAATAAAGTGCGAGCGCTTTGGGAAGACCATACCGGCATTTTGTGGATTGGTACAGAGAATGGCGTCAATTATGTAGATCTGGAGGCGGGTTCTTTCCAACTGATAAAGCATGATCCCACACGCGTTTCAAGCATTTCGGACAATGCCATTTATGCCATCCATGCAGATGCACGCCAACATCGCATTCTTTGGGTTGGTACCGAAGTGGGTGGGGTGAATCGTGTCGATATGAACAGTGGTGTAGTATCGCGCTATACGCATGATGCGAAGAATCCTAACAGTCTGAGTAACAATTTTGTAGAGGCGATTTATATCGATCAAGCCGGCACGCTTTGGGCTGGTACACGCGATGGATTGAACAAGCTTGATGAGGCTACTGGGACCTTTACACATTATTTGAAGGGGAGAAGGCCCGATTTGGCGAATCGCGTGCGGGTGATCTATGAAGCTCCTTCCCAGCGTGGTGTGTTATGGCTTGCGGCAGGTGGTGCTGGTCTGGTACAGTTTGACACTGCTACAGGCGACATGCAACGCTATGAACACATACCAGGAGATCCTTACGCGTTGAGTTATGGATGGGTATCTTCGATCTTTGAAGACAGTCAAGGGCGCCTCTGGGTAGGTACCTCCGGGGGTGGGTTGTGCAGGTTTTTTAGAGACAAAGGCACCTTCAAACAATTCCGGTTTAATGCGGAGCAGCCGAATAGTCTGGCGAGCTTGCATATCGAAGGGATTGGAGAAACAGGTGACGGCATGTTGTGGCTGGCGACGGAAAACGGGCTGGTGAAATTTGATCCTGAAAACGAGCAGTTTTTCCATTACACCGAGCGAAACAGCGATATTGCAACAAGTACGATCAGGGGATTGGTTGTAGACGCCAATAACCAGGTATGGATGAGTACCATCGCCGGCGTCAGCAAGTACACGCCTGCAACAGATGAATTTGAGCAATACGACATCGAACTTGGGTTACAGGGGCGCGCGTTTAATGCTCGGGTGGCACATATCGACAAAGCCGGTACCATCTATTTTGGTGGCCTGAATGGCTTAAACTATTTCCTTCCCCGCACCATCAAAGGCAATCCGTATCCACCAAGAACGGTTCTAACAGGATTGCGTTTGTTTGACGAAGTACTGGAGCCGGCAGTAAATACGCCACTTGAACGTCACATCTCTAGTACTGCGTCTGTTGAACTCAAACACTACCAGAACGAACTATCCATCGAATTTGTGGGCTTGCATTTTAGCCGGCCCGACAAAAATCAGTACCAGGTTATGCTTGCTTCATACGACGATGACTGGCGGGCACCCACGATGGAGCGGAAAATAACCTACACCAGCCTCAATCCGGGTAACTACACGTTTATGGTACGTTCAGCGAACGCGTACGGTGTGTGGTCTGAAGATATTCAACAATTCGATATCAACATCGCATCCCCCTGGTGGCTTCGGTATTGGGCATTTGGTATTTACATGGCTTTGTTTACTGTGGGCGTGGTACTTGTTGACCGATATCAGCGTGCGCGGCTGCTTAAAAAAGAGCGTGAAGCGGCGCAAATGCGTGAAGCAGAACTGCGTGCAGAAGCGGCAGAACTGAAGTTTCAAGCAGCGGAGTCGGATGCCCGCGCGTTGAAGGCTGAAAACGAGCAAAAGGAGGTTGAGCTTCAGAAAGCAGAGGAGCTCAAAGAGGCATACGATGCATTGCAGGATTCCATGAAGCAACTGAAGGTGGCCCAGAACCAGTTGATCCAGGCGGAGAAAATGGCATCGCTTGGGCAACTCACTGCCGGCATCGCACATGAAATAAAAAACCCGCTCAATTTTGTTGTTAACTTTGCCCGGATCTCCCAAAATCTCATGGAAGACCTGAAAGAATTACTTGCGGAAGAGGAAGATCAACTGAGCGAAGCATCGCGCGAAGAAGTCGAGCACATGTTGACTACCCTGTCTCTCAATACCGAGCGCATTAGTGAACATGGCTTGCGTGCAGATTCCATCGTAAAAAGCATGATGGAGCACTCGCGCACATCAAGCGGTGCACAGGCAACCGTTTCGATGGAACGTGTTCTGAACCAGGCCATCGATCTTGCGCATATGGGGGCAACGGAACAATTGGAAGGCGTAAACCTCACGATTGAAAGAAATTATGATGCTGAGTTGGGCGAGATCAAGCTAAATGCGCAGGATTTCAAGCGAGTAATTATTAATATCCTTGATAATGCGTTTTATGTGCTAAAAGAAACTGCCAGCCAGCGCGATGAACGTTATGTCCCTACGGTGTGTATTTCGGGGCGTAGGACCGCAAAAGAACTCGAAATTCGCATCAAGGACAACGGGCCGGGACTTGATGATGCAGTAAAGGCCAAGATCTTTGATCCGTTTTTTACCACTAAACCGCCGGGTACAGGCAATACAGGGCTGGGGTTGTCACTCAGTTTTGATATTATTACCCAAGGCCACAATGGTGTGCTCACAGTGGCTGGCAACCCGGGAGAGGGCGCCGAATTTATCATTCGTATACCAACGTAAAAAATAGCTCTGCTTAATAACCCACAAACCACCCAGATATGACTGACTTACAACGAACAGCACGCGTTGCAGAACTGCAAAGTTATCTGCGTAATCAACCACGCCTGAAACTCGAGTTTCTTGCGAACATGTCCAGACTTTTTCGCGATCACGACATCGATATGCCACACGATGTATTGGGAGCGCTGACCCTTACGCTCGATCGCTCCAGGAACGGGAGCAACGGCCATGCAAATGGCAGTATGTCGAATGGGAAGGGTTCGGAAGAAACGCCACCGCCGGCACCTACACACGACGATACGCCACCGCCGGCACCGACGCACGACGATACACCACCGCCGGCACCTACACACGACGACGCCATGCCACCGCCAGCGCCTACGCATGACGACATTGATGATGCCATGCCACCACCCGCGCCAACCTCTTAATCCGGGCTGCATCATACCTTGAAGAGACATCGAGTAACGGGGGAATTTAGGCTTTCTGCATAAATCTCCCGTTACTTGCCTAACCGTGTCTGTTTGCAACGCGGAATAGACCGGAGATTTGAGCAAACCACCATGGACATGCTGGCGACAGCATAGTTATGCAAATTCAGTAGTTATGCAAATCCAAGAACCCCAGCCTGGTATCCTGACATTGTCTCTGCTGGATAAAGCAGAAGCCGGCGATGTGTTAGCCGAAATCGAGGCAAACAGCAATTGGAAGCCCGCCAAAGTTAACGGACGCAAGTACAAAAATGAACATGCGAAAGAAGTACGTTCTGCTACAACAGCAGCCCTTCCAAAGACTTCGCCCGCGGCAGAATTGATCAATGCCAGGATTCGTTCTGTTGTGCGACCGCTGATTTACAAGCGTTGGAATCACGATATCCTGCGCCACACAGATATCCAGTTGGTGAAGTACGTGCCGGGCGATTTTTTTGCCGTACATCGTGATAACGGGCAGGCTTACAACGATCGGTATTACACTGTTGTCTGTTACCTGAATGACGACTTCGAAGGCGGGGGTACTTATTTCCCTTCATCCGACTATACCGTTGATCCCGTTGCAGGAAAAGCAGTCATTTTCCCTTCGGATTACCTGCACAAAGCAAACGAAGTGGTGTCGGGCGTGAAGTACGTAGCTGTGATCTGGATGCTCGATACAGCACCTGTGAGTTGGATTTGACGGGATTGCAAGTTGCAGGTTTGTTTTGGGCCTCCGGCATGCTCGCTGGGGAGGGAAGTGCAACCTGAAAAAGTGTTTATAGGCCCTGTTCAAGCGTTAGTGGATAGGGGAGTGTATCTGCTATTGGGTGTGACTGGGTAAACGTTGCTGCCCACGATTTGCCAGCAGTTATTTCTGAATGCAGCGCTTCTTGTCTGGCTTCTTCTTGCTGGGCGTACGACTGCTGATCAAATGCGCGCGATGTCATTTTTGCGTTTCGGGTAAATGCGCCTGATAGTATTGTCTGCTCAATAAGGGTTTCCGGTAATTTCAGCGACATGAAGGTAGCGAGGCGTTTGAGCACGTCTACTGGCCGCTCGATCCATAAGTGCATGGGGAGTGCCAACAGGCTACCGTTTGCTTCGTTAAGCCACGCACGGTATCGGAACATGAGACTGAGCCACACAAAAGCGCTCACTTCTGCATCTGCAAGCGAAGCACGGCCTGGATCGGCGGAGATCCCAACAGCTTTGAAGTCATCCACTGCGCGGCTATACATCCCCTTGATGAAGCGCCGGCGCCGGGGCGTGCGTAACGTGGCCGTCAAGAACCGCTCCAGCGTACTGTAGAGCACCACACCGCGTGCATTTTCATGGACGGATAAGCAGGTAGGAACGAGGTTAGAGCAGGAGTCTGTGGGTTTGACGATGGGTATTTCTCCGGGCGATGTGGTGCGTTGCAGGCACGCAAGGGCAAACTCGAGTAACGCCTCCGTAGGCAATGGTTCATCCGCCGGCCATCGCATGTAACAACTGAGCTGGTGAAGCAATTCAGGTTCTTTGTACACCATGGTGTGTCCTGGGTGGTCCAGGCAGCGGCTGAGTAACGTGGAGCCGCATAACGCAAAGTGGAAAATAAAATGCAGCGGTTGCGAGCCAATGGGCTGCGATTCAGCATAAGCCAACGTTTCCTGCATGGGGAGGAGGTAAAACAGGTCGTCATCAGCGTGCAAGCGTTCGTTGAGAAACGATGAGGACTGATAGGCTTGCCGGCTCATGCGCTGAAGCACAAACTGCTGCTGTTGCCGCTCCAGGGCGCGTACGTAGTAGGTCGCGTCGTCAAACAAGTGGTCGAGTAGTGTTTGCTGCAGGGTATCCATAAACGGCCTAGGTAAGGTGGATATCCTTTAGCAATGAGGCCGGCGCAGTAATCCGCCGGCAAAGTCCTCGGGCAATCAACGCATCGGCAGTTTGGGGCGCATCACAAACAAAATGGTCAGCGTAGTATGCTGCGATCGTCTCCTCATCATTTGTGCCAACCACATCGCGTCCGTTTAAGTGCGACGGAAGATTGATGTGTGTCTGCCCTCCCTGGCCAAACCAGCGGTCTCCAAAGGCACCCAGGGTTTTGTATTTGCGGACAAAATGATCAATGCCACAGCACGGGTAATGCAAAATATAGGGCCCTTCGTTGCGTTTTATCCGTTTGCCATCGTGTGGGATTGAGAAATTGTGTACCCCCCGGGGAAGAGTATTGGGAGTCACCCGTACAGCAGATTTATAGCTGGAATAATAGTGGAAAAATGCCTGTGGAATTTCTGTTATCTCGGCGAGGAACGGTTGGTTTTTTGAGATAAGGGCGGCGTTTGTTTTGTGCTCTGGATTTACTTTGAACAGCGATACTTCGCAGAAGAAATTATGGATGGCTTGTTGTTCTGGGATGCCTTCCATGTTGGCATATGCAACGCAATCATATCCCTGGTTCGTCATATGCTTGAAATGTGCGTCAACTGAAGCATCTTCAACATAAAACAGTTCATCCACATCAAGATGAAGCAGCCAATCGATGCCTTTGTGAAACGCCTCGCGTAATGCGAGTTCAGCATTCAGGATTTGTCGCGACATGGCCTCTGAATCGATGCTGCGCGAAATTTGTGGCATCGTAAAGCAAGAGGTCGTTGACCAGGCATCCTCCAACGCTTCATCACGTGCGAAGGCAGAGATTTGGGGATGGGTTGTGACCCAGGCTGGTATGATGACATGTGGATCATCAAAAAAAAGAAACATGTGGTCGAATCCCGTATGCAGGTGATACTGCACAAAAGATGGCAATACAGCAGCTGCATCGCGTAACGTAGTGACCGTTGCTTTTTTGATGTTATCCATGCCAACAGCTACTCATTTGCTCTTTTTCCTTCTTCGTCGTCGCCGGCGAGGACCATGGGGGTGATACTTGTGGGAATCCGCATCTTCCAGACGCCACGGCCAAAGGTAGACACGCGCAGGGTATGATCTACTGCGCTATGATTCAACTGCGTCACAATGGCCGCGGGGAATTTACCGCCCATGTACATCCAATCTGAAATAGCCGACTGTTTCAGAAAAACACCAATATCCGTTCCCACATAAATCTGCTTTTGATGCGCTATGCGACTGGGCACCACCAATATGTCCTGAACGGAAATCGCGAGGTCGTTAAAGGTCTCTGATGTAATGTTCTCCCAGGTTTGTGCAAAGTCACGCGATCGCCAGATTTGATCTTTGTTCGAAGTGCGGACCGCGTACACAATACCTGATGTATCCGGGTCGGCTGCCAGGTCAAACACGTCGTTACCGGGCGTGCAAACGGTTTTTTCGTCACATGGCGCTGGGCGTTCCCAGGTAAGCCCACGGTCCAGTGAGCGATGCACGCGGCCATCTGCCTTGGAATAGGCGTAGACAATAGATGGGTTCAAGATGTCTGTTGTGATGACGTTAACGGTATCGATATTTGCTACCGGTGTCCACATTTCACCGCCGTTTCCAGAGCGATAAATCGAATCAAGTCGTGCTGTGAACAGGACCTGGGAAGAATCCGGTGTCATGCTGAGCGGGGCGATCCACAAAGACGTGCTTCGATTGCCGCGTATACCGTCGTCGATGCCGGCCCTGATTGGTTTGGGGTCACGTCCACGAACGAGTTTCCAGTGGTTGCCGTATGCTGCGGTAGCATACATGATGTTGGGTTGGGCATGATCAAACAGCGTTGCGCCTCCATCACCCGTCACGCGCTTTGTCCAAATCTTTCCATAAGAATTTGTGAGCAACGTGCCCTGATCCTGCGCGCCGATAGAGATGGAGACGGAGTCATGCGGTGAAGATGCCATAGCATAAATTTGCATGGTATTGAGCCCCGTGTTTATGGCCCGCCAGCACCTGCCCCGATCCAGAGAACGGTAAATACCGCCATCTGTGAGGGCGTAGATCAGTTCTGGGTTGCTATCTGAATAATACACCCCGTGCTGATCAACATGCACGATATCGAAACAGCCTTGCGCTTTGGTAACATTTCGCCAGGATGTTACGGCAGAGTCTCGGACAACAACGCCCCCTTTATAGGTAGGGACACCCCCGCGGGTAGATCGGAAGAGCTGTACGCCGCCGGCCAGTATAAGGTTGGGGTCATGCGGGGAGACCGCCAATTCCTGTACAAACTGTGGCGTCATACTCACGCGCTTCCACGATTGGGCACCATCTGTGGTTTTGTAGATAACAGATCGGTGCTTCTTGGTAACGATGTCAGCATAAATGATATCAGGATTGCCCTTGGATTGGGTAAGCATTTTGAGATGGAATCTGTCACCAAATGGCGGCAGTCCTTCATTTTTCTCTTCCCACGTTTGCCCGCCGTCATTCGATTGTAATATCCCACCTTTATAGCCGGCAACCGTGATGCGTCCTGGTTGTTTTTCGTTGATGAGAATAGATACGTAGTTGTCTTTGTGTCGCAACGTTGTGGTATCCGTAAATACCCCCTTCCAGGCCTCTTGGCTGAGGACATACATCCATAGGCTGTGGTTGCTTGCCAGGAAGACAGAGTCAGGGTGGTTCTTGTGCCAAACAATCTCGTTGCTGTTGACAAGCCGCCCTTGCGGATCTTTGGGTCTAAATCCATCGGGTCCAATCACTTCATGCCAGGTTTTGCCGCCATCATCCGTGTGAAACACGCCGGCGCCGAGTGCGGCTGAACTGGTTAAGCCGAGGCCTCCAACCACACCTACGGCAGATGATGTGCCGATGACCATTTCTTCGTGATCTATTGGATCGAGCGCAATGGCACCGATGGCCATGGAAGGCAATGCATCCGTCACGTTGTACCAGTAGTCCCCACCATTATCGGTTTTCCAGAGCCCGCCGCTGGCAGAACCCACCCACAGTTGGTTTTCATCGGTTGGGTGCAATTGGGCAGAGATCAACCGGCCGCTGATGTCGTCAGGCCCCAGCGATGTCCATTGCTGGGGGAGAATCCGCTTTGAAGAATCATCTTTGATGCTGTAGAACGCGCGGAGCCGGTACTGTGCATCGTAATTTCTGTTGTAATAGTCCCGTTGTCCTTTGAACCATTTTTTGCGGACTTTCTCCTTGTCCTGGAATGTCCAGAAAGGGTCATCCAGGTCGATTGCAGCTGCATCGGCATCAAAGATCTTTTGGAGCATTTCTTTGCCGGCAGCAATCGCGTCCTGGCCCGCGTCGATCATATCCTTGCCGGCCTCTATCATGTCATCGCTGCTATCAGTAAGGTCTTTGGTGGCGGTACACGAAGAAACTGTGAGGATCAGCAAACAGAGGCTGGCGCACAATAAGGTGGAACGTAACATAGCACAGGTACTAATTGTGTGGGTGATGTATCGGGTGTGGGGAAAACGTGGTTTTAGGTGAAAAAACCATGCTTGTTGATGTAAAACGTATCGGGAATCGATGGCCAATCAGGTATCCTGAATTGAGGCGACTTCTTGAATAAATGAAAGTGGAAATACATAATTTCCATATCCAGATTTACGTCTAAAAGTTTGCCGTTTTGCCAGCAGAGTAGCCAATTTTGCTTATGCAATTCTGGCTTTTCTCTAACCAGGGGCAGAAAGCATTTTTTAAGCTGATCAGCAGCAGCCAGTCTGTTGACCAGATGGGTCATGCTTTCAATGTCTGATGCTTCTTTTGCGCGGTGCGTTTGTTTGCGTGAAAACGCTGTCCATGCAAAATTGCATTCAGCAAAGGAATATATCTGGGGTGACGAAAACACTTTTTCAAAATCGGGGCTCGTCGTGAAAAGCCGATCGAAAGGTGCTTCGTTTCTGTAGAGCGAAAAGTGACCTACCAGGTAATCGCTATGCGCGTTGATGACGTCATAGGATTGCAGCATGTCATCTGAAATAAAGGTGCTGATGTTGCCAAATATCACGTCGAGATCTGTCATGCCCCAAAACGTGTAAGGGGATAAATACGACGAGAAGATGGCACCATACGCAGCTTTAAAATCACATAGTTTGTAGGGTCTGTCGAGCGCTGCTTCAAGGTGGAGGGTTTTGCTTGCCTGCCCTCGGATATCATCGAGCGTGCAGGGAATGACTTCAACATTGGCCGGCGCATCTTCGGCCCGGATGCAATCCGTGAAAATCAGGAAATTGAGGGCTGGATTGTGCGCACATGTCTTGAAGAAAAAACGTATCCACGCCGGCGTTTTGCCGAAGTAGCAGATCACCAGGCATACCGATGACTGTACCGGTTTATGCTCGATAGCGGTAGGTGGGGAAGAAGCTATGTTGGATGTTAGCTGCATACGCGCTGCATTAAAGGCAGCCTATTACTGCCAGAAAGTGGCAGTGCTAGTTTGCTAACCGGACAGAATGATGGATGGGGGAGGATCATGGTACAACAAAAAGCCATGTGATTTTCCTCTATGTTGAGCGAGCTAGATTAACAACGTGGGTCTATGCTAAATCACAACATTTTTGTTTATTCCAGCTCAAAGGCCGGGACAAGAGCGAAATCCCGGTACACGAAAAATAGCGGATCCTCATCCTATTAACAACCAGAAGATGTTGGCGTAATGGAATCAGATAAGCAGCGGCGTGTCGAAAGAGAATTTGGTAGCACGGGCAAGCTCTTGCCGGCAGCACACGATGCACCACCTGCCAATTTGTTTATGGTAGAAGCAAAAACGGGCAAACAGTATTATGCGTACGAATTCCCACATCCCAGCGTAGCGGCAACCGTGGTGCTACTCGATCTGAGTCGTAACGCACTACTTTTGGTAAAGCGCGATATTGCCCCTTTCAAAGGAAGTTATGCGTTTCCAGGTGGTTTTCTTGAGGTAGGCAAAGAGGAAATTGAGGATGCTGCGGTGCGCGAGCTCTACGAAGAAGCCGGCGTGACGCTCGACCGATCTACATTACAACTCATTGATGTTCGCTCACATCCCCAACGAGATCCGCGGGATCACGTGTTTGACATCGCCTTTTTTGCCAGCATAGCGCGCACCGAAGCAATTGCCGGCGACGAAGTTTCGGTATACAAATGGGCAACTGCTGAAGAAATCGATGCGTTACCCCTCGCGTTTGATCACGATGTACTCTGGTCGCGGGTAAAGGCGCGATTCTTATAAAGCGGGTCACATAAAAACCAGCGGCCTCTTGAATTAACGTTTGCCGCCGTCTAATTTCCAGCGCACAGGCTGTTATCATCATCTGGAAAATGGTATGGAGATTCACGAAATAGGCGCCGCTGTTGTAGGTACAGGATTCATCGGTCCAGTACACGCGGAGGCGTTGATACGACTTGGTGTTCGCGTTCATGGTGTGATGGGTAGTACGCCGGCAAAGTCTGAATCCGCTCGCCATCAGTTGGGACTCGAAAAAGCATACGCTTCTTTTGATGAGGTGCTTGCTGATGATCGCGTAGATGCCGTGCATTTAGCAGTACCCAATGTCTTACACTACGACATGGCTAAGCGCGCCCTCGCTGCCGGTAAACACGTGATGTGTGAGAAGCCGCTGGCAATGACTGCCCAGGAGTCGGCAGAGCTGGTACAATTGGCTGAAGCTTCGGGCCTGGCTGCTGGTGTGTGTTATAACCAACGCTTCTTCCCCCTCAATCTCGAAGCACGGGCCCGTATTCAAAATGGCGAATTGGGCGACATCCTTGCCATTAAGGGCAGTTATGTACAAGACTGGCTCTTGTATGATACCGACTATAACTGGCGCGTGCTTGCTGAACATGGCGGAGAATTGCGGGCTGTTTCTGATATCGGTACCCATTGGTTAGACCTGGTGACCTCAATAACCGGGCTACACGTCGAGGCGGTGTTTGCGGATCTTAAAACGGTGCATCCTGTGCGGAAGCGCCCGGTAGGGGAGGTGGCTACATTCACTGGAAAAGGGCAGTCGCACACCGAGGTCGAAGAAATCGATATTACAACCGATGACGCCGGCACCGTGTTGCTTCGCTTTAGCGGCGGGCAGCGGGCGGTCATGTGGGTGTCGCAGGTGACAGCCGGCCGCAAAAATTCCTGCAATATGAAATCAGCGGATCCAAAGGGGCGTTGGCCTGGAACAGTGAGCGTCCCAACGAACTTTGGCTGGGGCATCGCGACAAACCCAACGAAATTCTTGGTCGTGATCCCGCATTGATGTCTGATTTTGCGTGGCCTTTTGCGAACTATCCCGGCGGCCACAACGAAGGGTTTCCCGACGCCTTCAAGCAGTGTTTCCGTGCGTTCTACACCGCCATTGCCCAGAACATCCCGGCTAGCGATGCACTCTACCCAACCTTTGCTGAGGGCCACCGCGAAATTGAGCTGTGCGATGCCATTCTCCTGAGCCACCGCGAAGAACGCTGGGTAGCTGTCTAACCAGCCGTCTAACGTAAAAAACCAACAACCTGTAACTGTCAACCTGTAACTGTCAACCCGCAACCATCATCAGACCGTCATGAAATTAGGCTTTGTAAGTGCGATTCTGCCAGAACTTTCCTTGAAAGAAGTATTGACCTACGCAGCAGAAGTAGGGTTCGATTGTGTAGAGGTGATGTGTTGGCCCAAGGGAAAAGCCAGCCGGCGGTATGCGGGTATTACCCACATCAACGTAGATGGCTTTGGTAAAAAGGAGGCCGCTGAAGTGCATGCACTGGTAGAAGAAACAGGCGTTTCCATTAGTGCGCTTGGCTATTACCCGAATCCACTCGCGCCAGACGAAAAAGAAGCTAAGGTGTACCAGGATCACATCAAAAAAGTGATTCAGGCAGCACAAACGCTCGGGTTGAAAAACGTCAACACGTTTATCGGGCGTGACTGGACCAAAAATGTGGACGATAACTGGCCCCGCTTCAAAAAGGTTTGGCGGCCATTGATCAAATATGCTGAAAAGCGGGACATCAAAATTGGTATCGAAAACTGTCCGATGTCATTCACGAAAGATGAGTGGCCTGGCGGTAAAAACCTGGCGCATACGCCGGCAATCTGGCGGCGCATGTATGAAACGTTTGCGTCTGATCATTTTGGCCTTAACTACGACCCTTCCCACATGATTTGGCAGCACATGGACTATCTGAAACCCATGCGCGATTTTGCCCACAAGCTGTATCACATCCACGCCAAAGATGCCCGCGTTGATCGCGATCGCTTAAATGAAGTAGGTACAATGGCCTATCCGAACGATTATCACACGCCAAAGCTTCCCGGTATGGGCGAGGTCAATTGGGGACAATTCTTCTCCGTGTTGACCGATACGGGGTTTGATGGTGCTGTGTGTGTGGAAGTTGAAGACCGGGCGTATGAAGGGTCGTTGGAAAACAGAAAGCGCGCGCTCATACAGAGCCACACTTACTTGCGCCAGTTTATTCCTAAAGGGTAATGCAAACTCTTTTTGTTGCAGGTTGAAGGTTGTGAGTTAAAGGTTATTTGTCTGAACCATTGGAGGCAACAGCGAGCCAATGGGCTTTTACAAACGTTTTAAAGTGAATCATCCATGCCCAACCCAATTTTGGAACAGTTTGATATTGCTGGTGGTGTTGCTGTCATCACAGGGGCTGGTGGTGCGCTTTGTGGGGCGCTTGCGCGTGCGCTGGGACAGGTTGGGGTAAACGTCGCGGTGTTGGATCTAAACGCAGATGCAGCAGCAGCTACTGCCAACGATATCAAGGACGCCGGCGGTGTTGCTCACGCGTTTCCCTGTAATGTGTTGAAAGAGGCAGAATTGCAGCAGGTGTATGAACAGGTGCTTGCCATGTGGGGAGCACCCGATTACCTGATCAACGGCGCCGGGGGCAATGATCCGCGAGGCACGACAACCAACGAGTTTTTCGAACAGGGAGATGCTGAGAACAGCGCGTTGACCAGTTTCTTTGACCTGGAGTTTGAAGGTTTTCAGTTTGTGTTTAGCCTCAATTTCCTGGGCACGTTCTTGCCAACCAAGGTGTTTTCTCGCGGTATGGCTTCGCGGCAGTCAGGTTCAATTATTAACATCTCGTCTATGAGTGCGCTGACACCGTTGACCAAGGTGTCGGCGTATTCTGCAGCCAAAGCCGCCGTTGCCAATTTTACGCAATGGTTATCGGTGCACTTCTCACATGCCGGCGTACGCGTGAATGCGCTTGCCCCCGGCTTCTTCTTTACCGAGCAACTTCGTTTTCTGCATATCGACCAGGCAACAGGAGAATACACGCCACGTGCCAAGAAAGTCCTTGCACACACACCGATGGGACGCTATGGCGAGCCGGAAGAACTCATCGGCACGGTGATTTATCTGCTTTCAGATGCTTCGCGGTTTGTGACGGGTACCGTAATTCCTATCGATGGTGGCTTTTCTTCATTCAGCATCTAAACGGATCGTACGCCCGGTCGAAAAAGGCTTTTGTTGGCATGATCCCTGCAATTAAGCCTCAATATCTCTTGAAAATGCGTGATTTTGCGCTTCGCCTGTCGTGAAATAGTACAGGTGTACGCAATCTATACAGCTGATCTGTTGCACCATCCTCATCCAATCCGATGGTATGTACGCGAAAAACAGTACCCGTAATCCGAAGGTTGGGATTGTATGTTATTACCTTGTGTTTCACGCTGTTAACTGGTGTCATGTGCGCCTGGGCCCAGCATTTTGCCGGCCAACCGGCAGCTCACGCCTCGACCTACGATTGGTCTGTGCAAGCCCGCTTGCAATTGCTGGACGAGACCCACGCCTACAGCGAGCAATTCTATGATCGTGGATTTGCGCGCGTATATACGCCGTTGGTGAAACGGGAATATGAATTGGATAACTGGATGCATGGTCACCAGTTTAATGCAGCATATGCTTGGTATCAGCAGCCGCAAGGGTATCGCATGCGTTTTGGAAGCTACTCTAAAGGTAGTCTGGCCATGTTCTCCCAGCTTCACACACGCGCTGAGCTTGGTGCACAGTCGGACTTCTTGATCAATTTCTACCCACAGCAGCACGCAAGAGGGACGCGGGCGCTCATTGAAATTGGATACGAACACACCCTCGAGCAGCACCGCTTCTCTATTAACCATACGCTGTCCGAATACAAACAAGATCTCGACTTAACACTTGCATACAAGGTCAGTCAGCAACGTTGGGGAGAGGTTGCGTTAGATGTTACGATCATGAACTACCTGAACAACTTTGTGAATCAGGTAGGCAACGATGATGATCCTCGCGTACCGGGTAGTTGGCGTTTACAGACAACCACTGAGTCTTTTCCGCTCTTCTTTTCTGGTAGATACCGAACAACAGGATTGCAATTCTATCACCTGGACATCTCTTTTGGGGTGCAGCCAGAACGACGCGACCGAATTACAGCACGTGACGAAGCAGCGTTTCAATACAATCAGAAGCGTATTGCGGGTTTTGTCAATGCCTCTTTCGATATCCGCTCGCGGTTAGGTACGTTTGGTGTATTCTATTATGAGGATCACGATCAATTGACGCGCAGCGCTAGAGGGAATCCGTTTGAAGGATCCTATTGGGCGGCGCAGAAAACACGGAAAGCCGGCGGTTTTTGGTATGGCCGTTTGGGGCGGCTCAGGCCTTTTGCTCGATTCTCGCGCGAATGGTATACCGATCGTCAAGATGGCGATGATTTTTCAATTTCTGTACTCCCGCATGCATTGGACCACAGCGAATCGCGTTGGATATTTGATGCCGGCGTAAACGTACAGCCGTTCAAATTTCCGTTTTATACAGCGATCAGATACATGTCGCTCAACCGCGACCAGATCAACGTTGCGTCGAGCCGGCAAATCACAAAAGGATGGACGCAGCAATACATTTACGTCGCCCCGTTCAACAACCGATTGGTCTTCAGCATGAGTTTCGACGCCTCCAATCGATTCCATTTCGAAATCGGCGGTGCCTACGATATCGACGGCGACACGCACGAATTCAACACAGTAGTAAAGCGATTCGACAAAGGCTTTGTAAAGATGTTGGCGCGGTTTTGAGATAGGAGTGAGGAGTAAAGAGTTAGGAGTTGGGGGTGCGGCAGGGCTTGGTAAGCTATGCGCCGTCAATGGCTGTTGCATATCCCCAATTCTTATATCTCACTCCTCACTCCTCTAAAGCTTTTTCACCCGAATATTCCGATACCAAACGGGCTTGCCATGGTCTTGCAGGCCAATGTGGCCTTCGCGGGAAAAAGCGGTGCCAGGGGTAGGGAACTTGTTGCGTGATCCGTCGGGGTTCATGTGGGCTTCGCGCCAGTGCGCGATGTCCATGTGGACGACGTGTTCACCATTCAGCCAAACCTGTATGATACTGCCTTCACACTTGAGGCGGTAGGTATTCCATTCACCCGACGGATTTACAGCGTTTTTCTTGGGAGCCAGTAAATCATAGATGGCGCCGGCAGTGCCTGTTCGCGATAGCTCTCGCCGGCCGTGTGAGCTGGTAACCTGCACTTCAAGCCCGGTCCATACGGGATCCATCACATCATCGGTCCGGAAGAACACCCCGCTGTTCGTCCCATCAACCACCTTGAATTCAAGGTCCAGGATGAAGTCTCCGTATCGGTCTTCTGTCCAGAGATAATCCAGGTTGTGTTCCTGGCCATCCGGATTGTCCCGTTTGACGGTTAACTCACCATCTTCCACAACGAACTTGTTGTTTGGTCCGGTGAGCCAGCCTGTAAGGTCCTCGCCATTAAAAAGCGTCTCCCAGCCCTCGTCTTCATCTGCAGGATCTTCCAGCGCGAGCAACGGACCGTCGATGGGGCGGACCCACAGATTCCTAAACTGGATCAGGCTTGAGGTAGGATTGTAGTCACCGGTTTGGGGATCGATCCCGCCATGGTGTTGTAGTCCGATCGGGCCCTCTGCCGGCAAGCCGGGGATCTGGGCGTCTTCGATGATCCATTCTCCATTCAACATCACCGACACACGGTCGCCAATCGCTATAATATCCATCGAATTCCATTCACCGATTGGATTGTCCATCCTTTTGCTGGGCACGGCAGCCGCGCGCTGTTCAGGTGTGGAGGCTGGATTGGTACGAACCGACCACAATTCGCCCGACCCAACGTTCCAGTTCCACAAGTTGACCTGGTTAGAAGAGCCGCGCAAAAGAATACCCGAGTCCGAGTTGGGGGTAGGGGTTTTGATGACCTCCCCGTTTTCGTCTGTTTTGTAGGTGCCATCAGGAAGAATAAACGGCATGTCGTGCAGGCCAGACGCTTCTTTAAATCGCCAGTCGACGTGAAGGGCAAAGTCTCCAAAAGATGCGGTGGTCCACAGATTTTTGTCGCTACCTCTGCCCGATTCGGTCTGGGCATCGTAATCGATCATGTAGTCTTTGGCTACCCAGTGCCCTTCACCACCTTCCGGTACCTTCCAACCGGAAAAATCATGTCCGTTGAACAGGGATCTGTATGCCGGCCAATACCGCCAGGAGGGGTACGTGTAATACGGTGCCAGATTTTTGATATGATTTCTTCCTGAAGTTGCAATTCTGAAATCTGGCTTAGGAGGTGCGCCTTGATTGTAAAAGACATACAGCCCCGTTTTTCCAGCCAGGATCACGTCGTTTCGGCCGTCTCTATCCATATCCTTTACGTTGATTTTCATTCCTACACCCACAACATTGTTGGGCGGTGGACTGATACTTCCTTCATCGGGATAATAGGGGACGTGGTTGTAGGAAAGGATATGACGTTCAAATGCACCGCCCTTTATGTCGTACCAAAACACGAATGACGGGTCGCCCACCCCAACGTCGCCTCCATAGTGGGCAAACAGTCGTTTGCCGGCGATCAGGTCGTCTTTGCCGTCGCCGTTCAAATCACCTAGCGCAAGCGTGTGAAAGACGCTGTAGTCCGTTTCAATCCAGTGCCGCTCGAAACTTCGGTTACCCGCAGCATCAACGTGTTGCTCGTACCAGGCAAGGCCATAGGCGTGGGCAGAGCCGATGATGACGTCATTGAGCCCATCTTCATTAACATCATAGACCAGATCCGGATGAGCCGTTGCGCTTGCATGTGACGGATCAGCAGATTTGAAACTCCAATCCGCATGGAACGGCCAGGAGTCAGCAGTGGCGTCTTCAGGCTGCTCGTACCAGCCCTGGCCAGTGATAATATCCATCCGACCATCCATGTTGATATCACCCAGGCCATTGCCGTGGGTATCACCTTTGCGGCCGATGACGTGTTCAACAAACCATGGGGCTTCATCAATATGCTCGAGCCAGGTCATGCCCTGACCATCAACGAGCGACCAGTGATTCACAAGAATGTCTTCATCGCCATCGCCATCGATATCATCGTGAATAACGCCTTCCATGTTGAAAGCCTGGTGGATTTTGTATGACTTCCACTGTTCACCATCAGCTATCGGGCGTTTCGGATTTTCATACCAGTATGCCCCTTTCATAAACATCCAGCCTGAGCTTACAATATCTTCCCATCCGTCACCGTTCACATCGAGTGCAAACTCGCTGTTGCTTTCCGTTTCCGGACCGTTTCGGTCAGCGCCCGGGCGGTAGTTACGGTGTTTGATCCAAAGCGGTGCCTCGTACCAATGTTTGCCGGCAGCGATGTCGTAGTCGCCGTCATTGTCCACATCAAGCACAGACGCCGTTTCAGAAAAGGGGCCATACCAGTAACTGTTATTGGTTGGATCATGCACTGGGCCGTCTATTTTGACGGGTGAAAAAATGACTTCGGTTGCTTGTCCGAAACTCGGGGTGACAGACAAAAAGCAGCATAAAAGTATGCCGAAGGCAAAAAACGACAGAGAACGGTGGGAGATAGACATAGAATCCTCCATGGCAGGCTGTTGTTATGGATACAACAGATCGTTGGGGTGGGGACGTACGGAGTGAGGCTTACCTGAGCCAGGCCTTTTTGATGTCGGGATCGCCGGCTGTGTTCAGCCGCTCCATCTGTTCATCGGAGAGTGTGAGGCCGAGGGCTGCGATGTTTTCATCGAGCTGCGCCGTGGTGCTGCCTGCAATGATCGGCAGTACAAAGGGGCTGCTTTGCCGCATCCAGGCGATGATGACCTGGTTCATCGTACTGTCTGTTTCTTTGGCAACTGCGGCGAGCATCGCGAGGCGATCATCCGCTTCAGGGCCGGCAAACTGGGCTGGCATGGGTTTGTCATCACGCGTATAGGCGCCTTGTAGCAGAATCGAGTAGCCGATCAGCGTGGTATTGTGATGGGCGGCGTACCGCTTCATGTCGTCGCTGATGCAGATCTGCGGCCCAAAGTCGGCACCGTGCCGTGGACGCAGGTAGGTATATCGTTGTTCGACCACCGAATATGGCGCCCAACTGTTTAGCTGACTCACCATATTTGCTTCCGCAATGCGCCAGAGCCAGAGGTTGCTGGCGCCGATAGCGCGGACCTTGCCGGCTTTGATGAGACGATCAAAAGCTTCCATGGTCTCTTCAACAGGCGTGTCAAAATCGTCCCGGTGTGCGTAGTAGACGTCAATATAGTCTGTTTGCAGTCGTTTTAGGCTTTTCTCACATTCCCTTTCAATTTCTGCGGCCGTCAGGCCACCGTCACATCCCGGGTAGTCAAAAGCTAGTTTGGATGAGATCTGTATATGTTGCCGGTTACCGCGTTCCTGCATCCATTTGCCGATGGTCGTTTCACTCTCTCCACCGACGCAGCCGGGATACCAACTCGCATAAAAGTTGGCGGTGTCGATAAACGACCCACCGCGTTCGTGAAAAAAATCGAAGAGCGTAAACGAAGTAGCCTGATCAATTTTACTTCCGATCAGATCGGTGCCAATGCACAGTGTGCTTACAGCAACATCCGTGTTGCCAAGTGTTACAGTTTTCATAATGCCACGTGGGGGATTGAGTGACTTAATCGAGGAAGGTAACCATGGCAGCGCCGCCCAACATCAGCAGGACGCCAAGGACTTTGATCATGGAAATAGAAACCACCGGCTGGCCGAGCATACCGAAATGTGAAAGCACCATGCCTGTGATGACCTGGCCGGCGAGAAGCGTGACAAAAAAGGAACCGGCATCCATACGCCCTGGCTGAAGAATCCACGCAATAGCAAACACAAGGCAGGCACCCATGGCACCGGCCAGCAGGAGCCATTTGTTAACATCTTGGAGTGGCTGTAACGCGCCCGCGCTGTATCCTGAAATACCAATACCCAGTGCTGTCAATGCACCGATACACCAAAAAATAGCATTGGCAACCCGCGGGTTTTTCATGATGGCGCCTACTTGTCCATTCATGGCCAGGTGAACCGATAAGATGATGCCGAGAAAAATAGTAAGCAGGAAAAATTGCACTTTCATGATAGGTACCTCTAGGTGGGTGACGTAGGGTGGGTGGTTAAGGGCTGTTTACAAAAACCTGGAGCCGGCGTGCCAGGACGCTAAATGTTCGTTCGGTCGAGGTGAAAACAGCGCGTAGGTGGGTTAAGTGGGGTGGTAGATTGTAAATAAATTTAACACGTTGATAATAGGAAGCAAAAAATCACTTCAGTTTTTCAGCGATTTGCCGATACCAATGAAATGGAAAAGGAGTATGCTCTGGTTATGGTCTGGGGTAGCAAACCGTCTTGTTATTGCCGGGCATGATTTCATCTCTTTTGAGGAAGCTTCAGTATGTATACCACGCTCGCAGGTGCAAAGAAGGATCCGAACATGATCCCCTTCAGATTTGCACTCAAAGCCTATATCGAAGATGAACGATTAAAAATTCCCGTACTGCCGGATGTTGTTGGGAAGGTAATTGCCTTAATTAACCACCCGCAGGCAGATGCCAATACATTGGCGCGGCTGATTCATAAAGATCAGGCGCTTGCCGGCTATGTACTGCGTGTGAGTAACTCTCCTATTTTTGCCGGCGCACGTCAGATCGAGACGTTGCGGCAGGCGATTTCCCGTATTGGTGCAAAGACGCTTGGTAAAATTGCGCTTTCGATTACCATGCAGGGCAAAGTTTTTAAGGCAAAAGGCTATGAACAGGTAATCAAGGATATCTGGCGCCATACGCTCACATCAGGTGCATTTGCGCAGGATATTGGTCACCTTCTCAATGAATCCTCTGAGAGCCTTTACCTTTGTGGACTACTGCACACGGTTGGCAAGCCTGTGATTTTGCAGGCGCTGCAAGACCTCAAGCAGGAGTTGAGCATGGAATTGTCGATTGAAGCCGGCCTGTCTCTTATGGAGGAATTCCACCAGATTGTGGGTTTCAAGGTCGCTGAGCAGTGGAAGATGCCGGAGGCGGTAAAAGAAGCTTGTTTGTTCTATCCTGATCCCGAAGCAGCAGAATCGTACAAAAAAGAAGTACGCGTGACGTTCCTGGCACACCAGTTTGCGCAGTTCATCGATGAAGATCCGGAAGTGGAGACGATAAATCGGTTGGCTGATCATCCAAGTACTGTTGCGCTCAACCTTAAAGGCGAACACCTACGCAAGCTGGTACCACGACTCGAGAAAATGCGTGCGTTCCTAGAGGCCATGTCTCTTGCGTAAGATAGAGGGATTGTTTGCGTATTAATGAGAATGCGTTGCGCCGTGGGCATCGTAGTGCTGGCGCAAAAGATCACTACCAAAATCGTTTTGAAGATCGCGCCACACAGCGTGAATATGATTTGCTCCGTTTTGTGTATTGTCATATTCGATGAGCAGCGTTGTGCCGTGTAGCCTGTAGTAATGTGCCTCGCCGGGGGATTCACTGCCGGCCCATGCAAAGTGAATGGAGTCGAAACCCGCTGTTTCGATTTGTTGCCGCTGGTATACCGCCACATCGGGCTCCAAGTTATCCATATATACTGCGATAAGTACCCGTACCAACTGTTGCTGGGTTGGCGTCATTTCACGATACGGAAGCCCTTCAAACGCGTCGAGTATGGCCTCCCGGCTGTTGCCTGTGATAATGTCTCGCGGCGCATTGCTGGCAATGATCACGCGTGCCTTTTGTGCTGCTGTGAAGCTGCGCATGAGTTCCCGGGCAACATCCGTTTCCTCTGCCAGCAGCCGGAAGCCGGCAAACGGACCTTTCCGAACTTCAGCCGGATTGGCACCCCAAAATGCGGGTACCACCTCGACTTTGCCGGCAATCGAAGAGAAATTCAGCGACAAGTGGTGGCCTTCGAACCGCCATCCCCACAACGAGTCTGCGGTTGGCGTGCCAAAAATGGTGAGGTAATACAATTCCGGATCGCGATAGGCCGGCCGGTTTTCTATTGTGCCGAGAATCTGCTCCAGCTGGGTGACGCCGATTGTTTTCATATACCCCTTCGCGCTCAATGCACTTTGAAGCAACGCATGAAGTGCCGCTCGCTGAGGTGTAGACATTTCCTCAATACGCAAGCCTTTGCGTTGACCGGGAATCGGTACAAAATTCCAGTTGGTCCGTTCTTCACCCGTAAAAGGCCAATGTAAATTCTCACGTTGTGCTGGATCGGTAGTCAGATCAAGGAAATGGCGAGCAGCCTCCTGCATCTTGCTGTTGGATTGCAGTAGATTCGTGGATTGAAGTAGATTCGTTGCTGCGGTATGCCTGGCTGGATGATGCGCCTCAGGGAAGAAAAACCACGAAGACGCGGCAAAAAGGAGAGCGAGAAGACCTAGGAAGATGCGCATGGCGTTTGGGGTGGGGGATATAGGGGGCGAATCTCTCTTAAGCTACGCATAATTTTAGCGCTTAAGAAAGTGCAAACCCCCACAAAAGTCGGTATAATGCCCCCAAAAGACCGTATCGAGAAAAGAATGTTGCTCAAAGTGAAACACTGCTTTGTTATGTCCCGTAAAGCCGAGCTATTAGCTTAGTATTAAGGAAAACTGCTATAATTATGCGTCTTTACCGTATTTTTCCACTCCTGTTGATGCTGGGATTTGTTGCCAGCATGCCGGCGCAGGCCTTTAATGGCTATGATGTCGAAGACATTGTCAAAGAGTCTTTTAAGGTTCGTGACGGTGGGACGTTGTACATCGAAATGGACTATGGCAACATCGAAGTCATGGTTGGTGATGACGACGTAGTCAACATTGAGATGGTCCGGACGGTACGCGTAAGCAGCGAGTCAGAGGCGCGCAAAATCTTTAACGAATTCCATTCGTACTCGTTTGATCAGCGCCGCGACGATGTGACCATCGAATCCCGATATGCGGAAAAACGTGGTGGCTGGGGCAAGTGGGGCAAGAAGAACAGGTTGAAAATCACAATGAAGATCACGGTGCCGGAAGACTACAACGTAGACTTTGAGACGGGCGCAGGCAACATTGATCTGGGTGATCTTGAAGGCGAGATTAATGGACTCACAGGAGCCGGCAATATTTCCATAGGCGCAGTGGATGGTATCGTCGATATTACTTCTGGAGCTGGCAACATCAACATAGTGGGTGCAACAGAGCACGTAGAAGTGAATACAGGCGCCGGCAACATCGATCTGGAAGATGTAACAGGATATGTTCGTGCAAATACGGGTGCTGGCAATATCACAGCAAGCATCACGAGTCAGCCTGAAGATGACTCGAAACTCGAGACAGGCGCGGGTAATGTAACCGTATATCTTTCAAGAAAAGCTGGCGTATTTGTAGAAGCCATTGCAAGTATGGGATCCGCCTCGAGCGACTACCCGCTGAAAATACAGGGCAAGTGGATGACAAAGTCTTTTGAAGGCGAAGTGAATGGGGGAGGCCCGGACCTCTTTATGCGCGCCGGCGTAGGAAATGTATCTTTACGGAGCCGCTAAGCCCATCGTTTGATCCATCTGAAATGTTACAAAGCCGGCTGCCGATAAGGTGGGCCGGCTTTTTTATGTTAATCTGGCCTGTTTATTGTTGAAGTACCAGGTGGCGCCTTTTGATGCATAAATTGCATTGCCAGGGTACTTTTTTGCCGCATCGCTTACCTACGGGGTATCACCAGACAAAAAAAATTCAGAAATGCTTGTAACACCGGAAAATATTTAGTTACTTAACAGTGTTAACCAGTTGAAAAGATGAGCGAATCACCAAAAGAACAGCAAGATTTAAAGCGGCTCATTCTGGATACGACCCGCCGTCTCCTTGTTTCCAAGGGGTTTGCCAGTCTGTCTATGCGTAGCATAGCCAGAGAAATGAATTATAGCGCTACAAGCATTTATTTGCACTTTAAAAACAAGGATGCCTTGTTTCATGCGTTGATTGAAGAGGGGATGACCCTGCTCTTTGAGCGTCAGCGCAAAATAGCGCAACAGTATTCCCACAATGTATTGGAGCGGCTGCGTGCCCTTTGTGACGGCTACATACGGTTCGGTCTGGATTTTCCAGAATACTACGAAATTATGTTCATGCTGCATCCCGAGTTGACCACCCGCTTCCCCAAAGAGAGTTTCCGACGCGCCAGAAGAAATCTTGCATTAATGAAAATCACACTGGATGAAGGTGTGAAGCAAGATGTAGTCGACGTAGATGATACCCATGCTGCAACCAATGTGATGTGGGCCTCCCTGCATGGTGCAGTATCTATTCTGCTTGCCCGGCGCCTCGAGGCCCGTATCAACCCACAAGACTTTATCGAAAACATGCTCGACAACATTGTTCGCAGTGTTGCCAAGCCACAGTTTAGTGCTGCCTGAACCGAGTTGAATGTAAATGCTTTTGCCGAGGATAAACGGTGCGCCCTGGTAGCGCTTCCAATCCCGGCGAGGCAACCGCATAGTTTGAGACTGTTTGTTTCACACTGTTTGTTTCACACAAGTTCTACCAAGTAGACCAATGGTATCTATGGAACAGGACGTACAGGAGATGCACACCACGGACATTGCACTGGTGCAGACCCAAACGCGCTACGCCAAAGGATCAGGCACGCCTGTCCTGGGCAAAACGCTGCCTCAGTTGTTGTACGATGGTATCAAGCAATACAACAACCGGCGCATGTTCAACCGTCGGCAGGGAGAAGCGTGGGAAACCCTTTCGCTGGAAGCGTTCAAAGACCAGGCAGAGCAACTTGCTTTGGGGTTACTAGACCTTGGCCTCAAGCCGGGTGATCGGGTAGCGCTGTACATGGAAAGCGATACCAATTTTTGCCTGGCTGACATGGGGAGCTTGATTGCCGGCCTGGTCGATGTACCCATCTACCTGAACCAGTCGCCCGGTGCCAACGAGTTTATTCTGCGGCACAGTGGTGCTCGGGCTTTGTTTGTGTCGAGCTTGACCCGGCTACATGACATTGACGAGTTACTGGCAGAAGCGCCTGAAATCCGAACGGTCATTGTTGCTGAACCAGAGGAAGATCAGAAGCTGACACCGCTGCCAGAGGGCGTTCAGTGGCTTTCGATGGCTACCGTGCGACTGCGTGGTGCCAAACAAATGGTTGCTACGCCAAATCGAATTCAGGAAATGGTCGCAGCCATTCAACCTGATGACATAGCCTCAATTGTTTATACCAGCGGCACAACAGGCGAACCGAAAGGCGTGTTGCTAACGCACCAAAATATAGCGACCAATGCGTTAACCGCTTATGCAGAACTGGGTACCGTTAAAGGAGGCGAAAAAGGCGATACAGTCCTGTCTTTCCTACCTATGTCGCATATTTTTGCGCGCACCCTGTGGTATGGCGTTCTTGGCTATGCATTGACCATTTATTTCACAACGCCGGATTTCCTGGGCGAAGATCTGAAGCGCGTGCGACCAACGATGTTTGCCACTGTACCGCGCGTTTTAGAGAAAGTATACGGCCGGATTTTAGAAAAAATAGCAACGCTTTCCGGTGTGCAGAAGCGGCTTGTAAACTGGTCGCTCGATTTGGCTGAAGAATACGAAGTGAGCAAGCGATTGGCTACGGGCAAACGCATGCAGCTTCAAGTAGCCAACTCGTTAGTCTTTAGAAAATGGCGCGCTGCGTTGGGTGGGCGGATTAAGTTTATCATCACGGGTGGGGCTGCATTAGAGGGAAAGCTGACCAACCTGTTTGGCGCTGCCGGCGTAACCATTTTGCAAGGATATGGACTTACAGAAACGAGTCCGGTAATTACGTTTAACCGACCGACCCGAAACCGGGCAGGTACCGTTGGTGAGCCGCTTCCAGGGGTAGAAGTAAAAATTGCAGACGATGGCGAAATCCTGACGCGTGGCCACCACGTGATGCAGGGCTACTACCGTAACGAAGAGCGAACCGCTGAAGCAATTGACATCGATGGATGGTTTCATACGGGCGACATCGGTGAATTGTCCGAAGATGGGTTCCTGCGCATAACAGACCGTAAAAAAGACCTCTTTAAACTATCGACGGGTAAGTATGTGATGCCGCAGCCACTCGAAAACAGGCTGCGGAGCCATCCGCTTATCGAACAGGCCGTTGTTGTAGGGCTTGGGCAGAAGTACTGCGCTGCGCTACTGTTTGTAGAACAGGATACCTTGCGTATTTTTGCCAGCACGCGCGGGTTGAACAGCGATATTCCAATGGACAGGCTCGTACAGCATCCCAAGGTGTTGAAGCGATACGAAGAACTTGTGATGCTTGCCAACGAAGGCATGGATCACTGGAATACGATCAAGTCGTTTCGGTTGATGACGAATCATTTAACCATCGAAAACGGATTGATGACGCCTAAGTTGAGCGTAAAACGCAAACTCGTACACGAGCGATTTGCAGACGCCATTCAGGCACTTTACACGGATTCGCAAGCCAACCGGAAAGTGCTGGCTGGTTGAGTGCCGACTGCCGATTGACTTGCAAAAGGTAAACATCGAAAAACCGAAATAACGGAAGCCCGAAATTATCTGCGTAAAACAAAAGACAACTTTAATATAGAGGCTGCCGGCCTGATACCGATTGGCAGCAACATTTAACTACTGATTGACACATGGAAGTGAATACCCTTGAAGTGGGAGCGATAGATTGGTCTAATGCGCGTGCATACAAGGCCTTTAGCAACGTGACGGTACTGGGTGCCGGTACAATGGGCGCACAGATTGCCATGCACCTTGCCAACGCCGGACTACACGTGCGGCTGCTCGATATTGCCCCTGAAGAAGGCAAGAAAAATGCAATAGTGGAGAAGCTTTTCAAGCAAGCTACAAAACTCAAGCCGGCACCGCTGTTTACCCCCAAGGTTGCACAGCGCGTGCAATTGGGCAATTTCGACGAAAACTTTGATTGGGTAGCAGATGCTGAATGGGTGATCGAAGCCGTTGTTGAGCGAATGGATATCAAACGCCAGGTAACGGCGCGGATTGCAGAAGCAGTGGGTGAGGATACCATCGTCTCTACAAATACCAGCGGCCTGCCCATTCACCTGATCGCTGAAGGGCTTCCGCTCAGTTTCAGAAAGCGATTCCTCGGTACCCACTTTTTTAATCCACCGCGGTACCTTCGCCTGCTCGAAATTATCCCTACGCCTGATACCGACAGTGAAATTATATCACGCGTTGCGCATTTTGGACGCGTCCACCTGGGTAAAGGGATTGTTGTAGCCAAAGATACCCCGAACTTCATCGGAAACCGTATTGGTATTTATGGCATGATGCACGCCATGCAGGCATTTGTCGAAGGCGGGTACTCCATTGAAGAAGTTGATACGTTGACGGGGCCGCTGACTGGGCGTCCGAAGTCGGGGACGTTCCGTACGGCAGATGTGGTGGGGTTAGATACCATGCTCCATGTTGCAACCAATCTGTATGACGCAATTCCTGACGACGAGAGCCGCGCCATTTTTGTGCCGCCAACACTGCTGAAACAACTCGTCGAAAACGGAGCACTTGGATCGAAAACGCGTGCCGGATTCTACAAGAAAGTTGGTCGCGATATCCTTTCCATTGATCCTGCTTCTGGTGAATACACGCCGGCTGCTGAGATGGATTTGGGAGATCTCAAAGCAATCAAAAAAGCAGGCGCACTCCCTGCACGCCTACAGGCACTTTACGCCGACCAGGGCCGCGCTGGTGCTTTCTTTAGAAAGTCCATGCATGACTTGCTGGGCTACAGTGCCCGCAGGATTCCAGAGATTGCAGATGATCCTGCAGACATCGATCGCGCCATGCAATGGGGCTTTGGCTGGGAGCTTGGGCCGTTTGGTATGTGGGATGCCCTCGGCTTCCAGCAGGTACTCGATGACATGCGCACTGCCGGTCAGGCACTGCCGGCATGGGTTGACGCAATGGAAGCGAGTGGTGCTACAGGGTTTTACAAAAGTGCCGGCACCGACCAGCAGGTCTATTTGCCCGGACAATCCGGATACGCAACAGCACAGTTGCCGGCAGATGAACGGGGGCTTACCCTTATCAAAACCGACAAACAGGCGGAGCTCTGGCGTAATGACGAAGCTGCACTACTTGACATGGGAGATGGCGTTGCGCTGTATGAGTTCAGGTCGAAAGCCAATTCCCTGGGCACCCAGGTCATGCAGGGCTTTATCGATGTGATTGAAAAGGCAGAGAACGATCCTAACATCCGCGGTATCGTCGTAGCAAACGAAGGCAAGAACTTTTCGGTTGGCGCCAATCTGGGTGAAATGGCGACAGCTGCGCAGGAAGGCAAATTCCATTTAATTGACGAAACCATTGCCAACTTCCAGCGCGCAGTACAACGGATTCGTTATGCACAGGTCCCTGTGGTAGTAGCGCCGCATCAGCGCGTGTTGGGTGGAGGCTGTGAGGTTTGTATGGCTTCCTATCAGCCTGTTGCTGCATCAGAAACCTATATGGGATTGGTCGAACTTGGCGTTGGCTTGATACCCGCAGGTACGGGTACAACATTCCTGTCGGTTCTGGCTTCACAGCGCGCCGCAGCTGGATTTCCGAACCAGGTACAGGATCACTTGCAGGTTTATTTCCAGCAGGTCGCCATGGCAACGGTTTTCGGCGAGCGGGCTGATGGCAAAAGAAATGGGATACCTCTCACCGCGTGCAACCGTGGTGATGAATGATGCCCGGCGGTTCTTTGTGGCAAAAGACACGGTTTACGCCCTGTCTGAGTCTGGTTACCTACCACCGCCCGTGAATACGCATGTGCAGGTGTTGGGTAAACCCGGTAGAGCTGCACTCGAAGTAGCTGTGCGTCAATACGAAAATGGCGGCTTTATCAGCGAATACGATCGTTTTCTGGCCGTCCAACTGGCGCATGTCATGACGGGGGGCGACCTCAGTGGGCCACAAGAGGTACACGAAGATTACCTTGTAGAACTGGAGCGCGAAGTATTCCTGCGTCTTTGCGGTGAACCCAAAACACAGGAACGGATCATGCACATTCTGACGAAAAACAAACCGCTCAGAAACTAGGCTTTGTCTGCAAAACCCCAAATTAGCGGAGCGAAGCCGTATCCTGAGCGAATGCGAAGGATCTAACAAAGCAGAACTAAATTTTCGGACACACCCTGGGGGACAGACTGCCCGAACATCAGGCGATGCCCCGCAAGGGACAGGCCGTTAGAAAACTATTATAGAGATAGATCGCAATAAATAGATTTATGGAAGCAAGAAACGGAGCATATATCGTCAGCAGTGTGCGGACGGCGGTGGGTAAAGCCAAACGCGGTACCCTGGTGCATACGCGACCAGAAGACATGGGTGGTGTAGTGGTGCGTGAGGCCATCAACCGCGTTGAGGGTTTACAGGATGAGCAGGTAGACGACGTCCTGATTGGATGTGCGATGCCGGAAGGGCCGCAGGGGATGAACATGGGGCGCGTTATCGCGCAGCGCGCCGGCTTACCCGATGAGGTACCCGGTGCTACCATTAACCGCTTTTGTTCGTCGGGATTACAAACCATCGTGATGGCATCCCAGTCGATCATGGCCGGCCATTCAGATATTGTTGTCGCCGGCGGATCCGAATCCATGAGCCAGGTGCCGATGACAGGGTTTTACTTCTCACCAGATCCAGATGTGGTCCTGGAAGACCCTGATGTGTACATCGGCATGGGGAGTACCGCAGAAAACGTTGCTACCAAGTACGAGATCTCGCGTGAAGATCAGGATCGTTTTGCGTTCCAGTCGCATCAGCGTGCGGTTGAAGCCATCAAAGCCGGCCGTTTTGTCGACGAGATCGTGAAAATGTCGATTGACCACAGCGCCTACAGCAACGGGAAGGTTAACAGCCAGATCATCGACTTTGATACCGACGAAGGCCCGCGCGCTGACACAAGCATCGAAGCGCTCGCCAGGCTTCGCCCTGTTTTCCGCATGGGCGGTACCGTAACGGCCGGCAATGCTTCGCAGATGTCGGATGGCGCCGCTGCCAGCGTCGTTGTCAGCGAAAGTGCGCTCAAATCGCTGGGGGTAGACCCCATGGCACGGATCGCCGGGTACGCGGTGGCCGGGGTTGCACCCGAATTAATGGGTATTGGACCGATCAACGCCATCAAAAAGGTCCTGAAGCAAACAGGCTTAACGGTAGCAGATATTGGTCTGGTGGAACTCAACGAGGCGTTTGCCTCGCAGGCATTGGCTGTCGTCAAGGAGACAGGTCTGTCTGAAGACATTGTAAATGTAAACGGTGGTGCCATTGCCCTTGGGCACCCCCTCGGATGTACCGGGGCAAAACTTACAGCAACGCTGCTACACGAGATGAAGCGCCGTGGTGTGCGATATGGCATCTGTACGATGTGTATCGGAGGTGGCATGGGTGCAGCAGCTGTTTTCGAAAATATGATGCTTTAGTCTGCTGATACATGAGCAGACCTGGCATGACACAAACACACTAAACCCGAAATCCAATGAACTTACCCTACTTTGAATTCTTCGCCAGCCTGCCGGCCTGGACGGTGGTACTGAGCGTGCTCGCCGTCCTCGTGGTGCTGGGGTATACGGGTGCGCCGCTTTGGTTGTGGACCATTGCCGGTATTGCAGCGCTATATGGATTTGCGGCACCAACCTGGCTATGGGCCACCTTTGGCGTCCTTGCCCTGGTGTTGAATCTACCCTTTTTGCGCCGTGCGCTGTTTACCGGACCGGTGCTAAATCTGTTAAATGCACTCAAATTCCTGCCAACCATTTCTCAAACAGAACAGACGGCTATTGAAGCCGGCAATGTTTGGGTAGAAGGGGAGCTGTTTTCTGGCAAGCCCAATGGCAAGCGTATTGTGAACGAGCCTTATCCTTCACTTACCGAAGAGGAGCAGGCGTTTCTGGACGGACCCGTTGAAGCGTTGTGTAACGCTACGCACGACTGGGAAGTCTTCCAGCAAAAAGGTTTGCCTGCTGCTGCCTGGGAAATCATGAAACGCGAACGCTTTTTCGGGATGATTATTCCGAAGAAATATGGCGGCCTCGAGTTTTCTCCTCTGGCAAACTCTGCTGTGGTGCAAAAACTCTCATCACGGTGTGGTCCGCTGGCAACAACCGTGATGGTGCCTAACTCGCTGGGGCCGGCAGAGTTGTTGATCCACTACGGAACCCAGGAGCAGCGTGATCACTATTTGCCTCGGCTTGCTCGTGGTGAAGACATCCCTGCGTTTGCCCTTACAGAACCCAATGCGGGTTCAGATGCCGGCGCAATTAGCTCCAGCGGTGTTGTGTTTAAAGGGGATGACGGTGCGCTCTACGTACGTCTGAATTGGCGGAAACGCTATATCACGCTTGCAGCGATTTCAACGGTACTTGGTCTGGCATTTAAACTGCGCGACCCGGATAACCTGTTGGGTAAAGGGACATCGCCGGGTATCACATGTGCCTTGATTCCTACCAATCTTGATGGGGTAGAGCTTGGCAAGCGGCATAACCCACTGGGTGTGCCGTTCTACAACTGTCCTACCGAAGGCTACGATGTTGTTGTGCCTATCGATGCGATTATCGGTGGGGCAGAAGGTGCTGGCCAGGGATGGCGGATGTTGATGGAGTCGCTGGCAGCCGGCCGCGGTATATCGCTGCCTGCTTCTGCAGCTGGTGGTAGCAAGCTGGTCTTCCGTGTAGCTTCTGCTCATGCCAAGGTACGCAAGCAGTTTGGATTGCCTATCGGGTTGTTCGAAGGGATCGAAGAACCCCTTGCAGAAATTGGTGGCTACAACTACATGATGGAGGCCGCACGCAAGTATACGTGTGGGGCGTTGCAGCAGGGTGTTGCACCGGCCGTTGTAACGGCCATCGCCAAGTACAACTTCACCGAGTTGCAGCGCAAAGTTATCAATCATGGCATGGATATCCTTGGGGGTAACGCCATCTCATGGGGACCCAAAAACCTGGTGGCAACTGCGTACATGAATACGCCGATTGGCATCACGGTAGAGGGTGCAAATATCCTGACGCGTACACTCATGATCTTTGGGCAAGGCGCTATCCGGTGTCATCCGTATATCTACGATGAAATCCAGGGGTTGATGAACCGCGACCTTAAGCGGTTTGATGGTGCGTTCACAAGCCATGTTGGCCACACGATTCGCAACAGCTTCCGCGCCCTTTTGCTTTCGCTGAGTCGCGGTCGGTTGGCAGGTTCTCCTGTATCGGGACCCGCTGCCGGCTACTGGCGCAAACTCGCCTGGGCGTCTGCATCGTTTGCTTTCCTGGCAGATGTTGCGCTGATTGGCCTTGGCGGCAATCTCAAGCGAAAAGAGAAGCTAACGGGTCGGTATGCCGACATTTTCTCATGGATGTATTTGGTAGCTGCCACGTTGCGGCGCTTTGAAGCTGAGGGTCGGCCGAAAGAAGATCTACCTTACCTGAAATGGTCGATGCAGTATGCCTTTAGCGAAATGCAGAAAGCATTCAACGGAATCTACAAGAACTTTGACGTGCCTGTGATTGGCTTGCTGTTCAAAGGCCCTGTGGCGCTGTGGTCTCGCCTGAATCCTCTTTCAAACGGACCATCAGATAAAGTAGGGCATGCTGTAGCGCGCGCCATGCAAACGCCTGGCGAGCAGCGCCAACGCCTTACGCAGGGTATCTACGCGCCAGATAATGTCAACGAGCCTATTGGTCAGCTTGAGCAGGCTTTCCGCCTGGTGTACCAGGGTGATAAAGTTGCGCGTGTGATTTCGAAAGCTGTCCGTGCTGGTAAAATCGAAAAAGGTAGCCCTGAGCAAATGGCGAAGATTGCGCATACGCAAGGGTTGATCAATGACGAGGAGATCGAATTGCTTGCACGTGCTGAAGCTGCACGCGCTGAGGCGATTCGTGTGGATGACTTTACGTTGGAAGAGTATATGCAAGGTGCTGTGGCACCCACGCCTGTACCGTCACACGGCGATGGTGCTGGTGGTGATGGTGCGACCGTACGTCCGCGTACAGCATCTGCATAAAGCTGTCAGGCAAATAGTAACGAGAAGCGGTCCGGTTTGTACGCAAGCCGGACCGCTCGTATTATGTACCGATGGCTTAATCTCCGGACGTAGTATTCGCACCCACTATGAAGCTCAGATCAATTGGTTTAGCACTTGCGCTCACGAGCATTACCTGTTTGAGTCATGCACAGGAGATGGATGATGACGGCTTCGTTGCTATTTTTGATGGTGAAACGTTGGACTGTTGGGATGGTGATGCTACATACTGGCGTGTGGAGTTTGGCAGTCTGGTTGGAGAAGTAACCCCGGAGACCATTTTGACGCGGAATAGCTTCATTATCTGGCGTGGTGGAACGGTTGATGATTTTGAATTGAAGGTTGAATACCGCGTCACGGATGAAGGGAATAGTGGCATCAATTACCGAAGCATACAACTGACCGATGCACCGTGGTCGCTTGCCGGCTATCAGGCGGATATCGACGGCCCAGACCATGACAAGCGATTGCCCCGCCGCCGCTACACAGGACAGGCGTATGAGGAACGAGGGCGGCGTTTTTTGGCTTGGCGCGGTGAGATGGTGCACATCGATAGCGCCGGCGTGGTGAACGTAATTGGATCCCTCGGCAATCGAGATTCACTAGAGGCGTTCATAAATAGCGAGGGATGGAATCAGTACCACATCATTGCTCGAGGTAACCTGTTAACGCATATTGTGAACAGCCGCGTGATGGCCGTAGTTATCGACGATGACATCGAAAACCGGCGGATGAAGGCTTACTTGGCGTTCAGGTACACACCGGCGAACCCCACAAAATTGAGTACAGAAATTTTCGACTTAAAAAACTGTAGCACGCGAACAATCCTCCAAAACCTGGTAATTCAGCATATGACGATTCCCGCTTCCTATTAGCATGCAGCCTCCTGTTGTTATTGCCGGCAACGCTGCGGGCGCAATCCACCGTGCTTCCAAGCGCGTTCAATGGAAAAGATTTCTCGGGCTGGGTTGTACCTGAGAATAACATTTGGTGGAGCGTGCAGGATGGCGTACTGCAGGCAACGAGTGATCCTGAGCAAGCCGGCTCTGTGCTTTGGACCGAGCAGTCGTATCGCAAATTTATCATGCAATTCGAGTTCAAGATGGGAGAAGGCATCATCGACTCAGGCATCTTCATGCGTAACGAACACGACCAGATTCAGATTGGCGAATCAGGGTCCCTGAAGCGCGACATGACCGCTTCGCCCTACATACCAGGGAAAGGCTATCCTGTTGAAGCTGAAGGCGTGAAGGAAGTGCTCAAGCCCAAAGACTGGAATGCCATGACGATTGTCGCCATGGGTACCAACTATTCCGTTTGGTTAAACGGGCATAAGGTGATGAGTTACGACTCTGATACAGCCATCGAAGAAGGACCGATTGGCATCCAGCTTCACGCAAATCGAGACATGGTGATTTTTTATCGCAATATTGCTATTGCAGCGCTTGATTGACAATACATCGCATGATCATGACTGTACTGCCAGGATTATTCTTTCTCGTGACATTGCTGACTACGCCGCTCGGTGTGGATGATTCAGTTTCTCGCTGCTCATGTGTTGCATGGGATTCCGATATGTCTGTTGAACAGATCGTGCAGCATGCGTTTGCAAAAAGTGATGTGGTGTTTGTGGCAGGGTGATTGACGGTCGGCTGGGCAATTATGAACGGCTGGCTAATAGCTCCTATTACACACCCACTGATTATGCTGAATATACTTTTTCAGTTGACCAACACTGGAAAGGCGTTTCGTCGGCTACCATCAAAATTCGAACGGGACTTGGCGGTGGAGACTGTGGTATCCTGTTCAGCCTGGGGCGGACTTATACAGTGTATGCAAGAAAAATAGACGCCTACGATCTGGTGGATGAACATCTATATACGGGGCTTTGTGACCGTACAGCAAGAGCTGGACGAGAAGATGTGCGCATTCTTCGGCAAATAGCAGGGGATTAACATCGCAATAGAGACGAAGCGCACAAATTGGGCCGGCATGCAGCAATTGTTGCCTTTGGTTGATCCGCACGCTCTGCCACGTCATGCCGGACTTGATCCGGTATCCAGCATGCTTAATACAAAGCGTGTTGCTACTCGGAAACGTAGCGACACACCCCTGTCCGACTTCGTCGGCCTGTCCCCGCACAAGCGGTGAATGTTTATAGTACCGTCCCGATAAACACGTAAACGGCAATTAAACTTGTGATATAAAACGTTGTACACGAGCAAGTCATAGCCGTGTTGGTTATTGAGCCCCTACGAGCAACTCCAGCGTTCTTCAACTGTCTTGTAATAAAGGACGCATCTTACCCGGGTACGTTGGATGCAGCCGGATTGGCAAATACGGTCTTGCTGCATGTCCTTGTTTTTTTCACGTGCACAGCAGCGTGCATAAACACAGGACAACCATGGAATCACACATGAAAAGACACGCCGACCGCGAGGGCTTGTACCAACTCCGCATGCAGGTTGGCATCGTACTCACCTTACTCCTGCTCATCGTACTGGCGAGGTCTGATATAGCTGGCAATGAACAGGAAGAGCAATTCCAGGCAGCAGTGGCCTACATGCCCGTAATGCTTGTACGCCAACCGTACTCGAGAAGAAGGTCATTCCGCCGTCACCAAGTGTACCAACTGTTGTTGCTGACGACGTCGTGTTAGACGAAGAACTTACGTTTGATGCATCTGCCCTTGATCTCGATATGACGGAGATGGTAGCCGGCCCGCCGCCAGCCGTGGAGGAGCCTGAATACGAGGAGTCAGGATTTCTTACGCTTGCTGAAGAAATGCCAGAAATCATCGGTGGACTTGAGGCCATTATGAAAGAGATTCGCTACCCGGAAATGGCAAAAAAAGCCGGCGTAGAAGGGCGCGTGATTGTACAGTTTGTTGTCAACAAAGAAGGGGATTTGGTAAACCCGGTAGTGGTTCGCAGCCTCGGTGCTGGCTGTGATGAAGAAGTGCTGCGCGCCCTTGGTAAAGTCCGCTTTAAGCCGGGGAAGCAACGGGGTGTGCCCGTCAGTGTGCGCATGACCATCCCGATCAGCTTCAAACTTCGCTGACCATTAAAGATCTTCATAGCCTGCCCGTAGCGGGCATGTGCGTTAAGCAGTTGCTAAATAGGGCGATACCAGCTTTAATGCATGTGCCCGTTATTTGGTACACTTTTGTGCCGTTGATGGATGAATGCGCCAAATTACCTTGACACTTTCGGGTGATCTGTATACGATGTAGTATGTGTAAACAACAGGGTGACAACAATGGCAGAGCTACGTCTCAATCATTTTCTATCCGCTGTACACGATTTTGAAAGCGCGCAGTACAAAGTTCTTGATGGATTACAGCAGGCAAGGCAGGCGTTTTCAAAAAACATTGTATACCCCTACTTGAGTTCGCTGGTTAAGCTCTACGAAAGCCTCCAGCAAATAGTCTCTGGTATGGACATCGTAGAGCAAGGATTGCCGCGTCGGCTTGAAGAAGTGGACCTGAATACGCAGACACTCCGGTATGAATACCCATCCCTCGACGGCGATCAACTCGTTGTTGTGAAAGAACTTGTGAGTTGGAGTCTACCGCACATCCTCGACGCCATAGAGGAGGGGCGCACAATCTTTGAGTTTGTTGAATCACATTTGTTCATCGGTGAGGTTGGCCTGATTCCGTCGTATGTAGAAGAAGGCTATCTACTGGTGCCCGACCTTGAAGGTGGCGCGTTGCATATTTTCAAGTACGACGTATCGCTATTTACAGACGCTAAAGAACGTTACCGGAGCCTCCGGACGGCACATGTTAAAACACTCCCACGCCGGCTTGTGATGCGGTCACCTCAGAGTATCAAGCTCGAATTGA